>NZ_BPEW01000013.1 GCF_019654975.1 Shewanella sp. c952 | reverse complement strand
ATGCTTTTGTTTGACTGTTTTATTTTTATTGTATTTAGTATTCATTTTTATTTTTACATAGAAATGTATAAGTAAGTTATTGATGTTTTGAGCTATAAGTCAGAATTTAACTTTGGTAATAACTTATATTAATTTGGAATTAACGGTGAGGGTTTTGCAGTCTTTATTGGATAGTTTTATGGGGTTATGTGCTGATTATTTCGTATGTTATAGCGTAAAGATCTGTTTATCTGGGTGTTAAGCTTTAATTGCAGTGTTATAGGCTTTATCTGCCTTTGACGTAGAGAGTTAGATGCGTTTATTTAAAGCAAAGGCCACAAAAAGTGGCCTTTGAAGTGGCTATACAGCAAGCTGACTTAGTTTGCCTATGTCATCGCACTATTTTTGTTGTTGGTTTAGCGATTGGTAACCGCCACCATTATAGGTGTTAGTGTAACCGGCACTGATCAATGCTTCATTAGCAATACCGCTACGACGACCACTGCGGCAGTAAACCACCACTGATTTGTCTTTAGCCATTTTTCTATCTGCAAATACGGTCGTTATCTGCTCAAAAGGAATATTGATAGCGTTGGGTAGATGACCCTGTTCAAACTCTTCTGCGGTTCGTACATCGACAACTAAGGCGCCAGCATCAATTTTTTGCCAAGCTTGCTCAACATTTTGAACCGCCGCAAGTGCGAGTTTGCTAAACATAAATAGCAAAGCAGCTATTACCACAAAAATAATGGCATTTGATTTTAGAGACTGTAATCTAAGCATCTTACTCATCAATTTTCCTTTTTATAATAATTTAGAACTGGTTGATAGAGTATTATACCAATCAGTATAAGAAGTTTATCTACTCAGAGTGCTTTTTGCGAGCTAATTCAAGGTGGACAAACTCATAATTGTCGTGCCCTTATGAGTTTATCCAACGCAGAAGTAGCAACTAACAACACCCCTGACAAGCGAGTTTTAGCGATTATGATTCAGCGTTAATGAGCTTGAACCTAGTTTCACTATGGCCTCCACTCATCTAAAAACCGCTAAACTCTGCTGAGCGATCAAATCTTTATATTGATTGGTATGATATCGAGAACTGACTAACAGCTCTTGCTTTTTTACATATTAATCAATGTTAAAGCATCTATCTCCACTAACCATCCGTTGCTAATTGAGCCTCAGTTTTAAAGCCGAGTTTCTTCAATACCATAGCAGCAGGACAAAACCCAGTATAGGCACTTTGAGTTAAGTTTGCCCCGACAAATACGGTTAGCCAAACGAAGTTGTGATTAACCCATAACGTTAAGGCTAGTGAAAGCAAGATCATCATTCCGGCAAAAGCCATTATGGCGCGTTCTAAAGACATAGTGTTACCTCTCACAGTGTTAAAGTTACTTTAATTAAATACGTGCCGACTGTCGGCACGCGGTATGACAACTTTTTATTGATAGCGCTTTTTCATCACCGCATAGTAAAGCACTGGGATTACAACTAACGTCAGCAGCGTCGATACTAATATGCCAAAAATAAGACTGATCGCTAAGCCATTAAAAATAGGATCGTCGAGAATGAAAAGTGCGCCGATCATGGCTGCCATTCCCGTTAGCATAATGGGCTTTGCTCGAACAGCGCCGGAGTGAATAACGGCTTGTTCAAACGGCACGCCTGCAGCGGTTTCTTGGTGGATAAAATCGACTAATAAGATTGAATTTCGAACAATTATTCCGGCAAGCGCAATCATTCCTATCATCGACGTTGCAGTGAACTGTGCACCGAGTAAAGCATGACCTGGCATAACTCCAATAACCGTAAGAGGGATCGGCGCCATGATGATGAGTGGCACGGTATAGGACTTAAACTGTGCGACGACCAACAAGTATATTGCAATCATACCGACAGCGTAGGCGATTCCCATATCCCTAAATGTTTCATAGGTGATTTTCCATTCGCCATCCCACAGCACCGCGACACTATCGAGCCCAGTGGGTTGACTAATATAGTGTTGCTCAAATCCAAGGCCATCAGCGCCATTTATTTTGCCGACCATATCAAACATACCGTATAGGGGACTATCGAGCGGTCCGGCCATGTCGGCGACCACCATGATCATCGGGATCATGTTCTTATGGATTATTGGCGCATCAATTGTACCTTGTTGAATATGCAGCAACTCAGACATTGCAACGGCTTGACCTTCACTGTTTTTAATCGTCAGGTTCATTACTTGCTCTAAGTTGAACTTATCTGATTCTTTCAGCTGTATACGAATAGGCACAGGGTATTTTTGCTTGGGCATATGCATGTAGCTAATATCTTTGCCCCCTATGCTGGTGGCCACGAGATCGACCACCTGGCTATATTCAACGCCAAGCAAGCTCGCTTTGCTCCTATCTATATTAACTTGCCATTTAGCTTGTTCGGCAGGTAGGTAGATATCGATATCCACAACATCGGTTGTTTGATGAAATAAATCTTGTAATTGATTGGCTGCTTTCTCTCTAATCGCTTCACTGGGGCCATAAACTTCAGCAAGGATTGGTGACCAAACGGGTGGTCCAGGTGGAACTTCAACCACTTTGACATTAGCATTATATTGCTTAGCTATCTGCTGCAGTGGCCCTCTAACAGCGAGAGCAATGCTGTGGCTGTCTCTGTCTCTATGCTGTTTATCGACAAGGTTGACTTGAATATCTCCAAGCTCCTGTGTTTGACGCAAAAAGTAGTGACGTACTAAGCCATTGAAATTCATTGGTGCGCTGGTACCTGCATAGAGTTGATAGTTATCAACCTCCTCAACGGTGTTAAGGTGCTGCGCGAGTGCTTTTAAAGTTCTTTGGGTTTGTTCTACTGGAGTACCTTCTGGCAGATCGACCATGATCTGAAATTCTGACTTGTTGTCAAAAGGCAGCATTTTCAGTACCACTAATTTACCGATAGGCAGTGCAACGGCAATAGCGATAAGAACGAAGATCCCCGCGGCTAAACCAAAGCGCGCTTTTCTAGCACTTCTGCCCGTGACAAACGGTCCAATTAACCGATTAAAGGTGCGTACCATCAAGCCATCATGACCAGTTTCTTGGTTCGTCCCCTTATTGTCAGGCTGATTTCCATCGTGTTTTAACAGTTTACGGCTGAGCCAAGGGGTGACCATAAAGGCGACCGCAAGAGATATGAGCATCCCCATGCTGGCGTTTATAGGAATAGGGCTCATATATGGACCCATAAGCCCAGATACAAACGCCATTGGTAGCAATGCTGCAATAACGGTAAAGGTTGCCAGAATAGTTGGTCCGCCGACTTCATCAACAGCAATGGGGATGAGCTCGCTAAAGCTTCTTTTACCCATCGCCATATGGCGGTGAATATTCTCAACCACAACAATTGCGTCATCCACCAAAATGCCTATCGAAAAGATAAGCGCGAACAGGGAGATCCGATTTAAGGTAAACCCCCAAGCCCAAGAGGCAAATAGCGTCAGCGCAAGCGTAATGACAATGGCGATGCCCACCACTAATGCTTCTCGAAAGCCCATGGTGAGTAGCACCAAGATGACCACTGCAGAGGTTGCAAAAATCAGCTTTAAAATAAGTGTATTAGCTTTATTGCCAGCGGTTTCGCCGTAGTTGCGAGATACTGATATATTGACGGCGTCAGGGAGCAAGATATTATCGACTTTATCGACGCGATCAACAATGGCATCGGCGATATCAACGGCGTTAACGCCAGGTTGCTTGCCAATGGCAATGGTGACGGCAGGGTAGATATTGGCTTTATCGCCATGCCAGGCAGTTTGGCTGGGGATATCTGCTTTTAAAGTGATGTCAGCGATGTCAGCGAGAAATATAGGCGCAGCTTGATTATCACTGTCTTTGCGAACAGCAATCACCAATTGCTTTACATCATCAATACTGTTGATGAATTGGCCTGTTTGCACTTTAATCTGTTGATTTTGTTGTACCAGAGAAGCTGGCATAGAGACATGGTTATTGCTGCTTAATCGATTATTGATTTCATCATATGAGACGCCGTAGTAGTTCATTTTAATCGGATCAATACGGACATTGACGGTTAGCTGTTGCGAACCGACTGTGTTTATCTCTCGTGTTCCGGGGATCCTTTTAAGCTCGGTTTCTAAACCGTTGGCGACATGGGTGAGTTGCTCAGCTGATATCGCCGTGTCTTTTGACCATAACGTTAAGCTGACAATAGGGACATCATCTATGCCGCGAGGTTTTATCAGTGGCTCACCAACGCCTGCATCTAAAGGCAACTTGTCCAAGTTGGCGTAAATCTGATTGTACAGTTTAACGATAGCGTCGTTTCTGGCAACGCCCACCTCAAAGATGACGATAAACATCGCCCCATCTGGCTGCGAGAATGAATATAAGGTATCAATGCCTTTGAGCTCTGAAATTATTTGCTCGGTTGGTAGGGTGACTAAACTTTCAACTTCGGCAGGTGATGCGCCAGTAAAAGGAATATAAACGTCAGCGAAAGTAACATCAATTTGTGGTTCTTCCTCTTTAGGAGTGACGAGCACGGCAAAGAGGCCAAGCAGTAAACCCAGTAAAGCCAGTAAGGGGGTAATAGCACTGAGCTGAAAAGCCGCTGCAATTCTGCCTGAAATCCCTAAATTATTTTTGTCTGTCATCTTCTTAGCTCCCTATGGCTTATACTGCTTTTGTAAGCGCAATAAGGTTTGATAAGCATCTCTTGCAATAACATCACCGTTGGACAGGCCTGCTAAGACTTCAAAGTTATCACCATCTTGTTGACCCAACCTGACTTGATTGAGCACCCATTTGTCATTTTGCTGCAAATAGACGCCAGTCAGATCGTTAATAGTGATCAGCGCAGATTCCGGAATAAACATAGTTTGGCGTTGACCACTCACAAATTGTGCTTTTATCAAGCTACCAGGAATAAGACCGTCGATGTTACTTGGTAGTTCGATGCGTACCTTATAGCTATGACTGACTTGGTCTACAAAACTAAACAGATTAAGTTTGTCACTTGTCACTTCTGTACCGTCTGCCAAAATCAGTTTGAATTGAGGATGTGATTTCAAAGCACTGATATAGCGTTGGGGTACTTGAGTGACAGCGCGCATCTGTTTTAAAGAGTAACCAGAGTAGAGCGCTTGCCCAGGACTAACAGTCTCACCTTGCTCGACGTGTCTTTTGGTAACGACACCAGCAAAAGGCGCGCTGACAGCTGTGTACTTTAACGATTCGGTTGCTTGAATTATCCCTGCTTTAGCGGCGCTTACTGCTTGCTGCGTTGACTTGGCATTTGCCTCGGCTTCATCCATTGAACCTTCAGATATCGCACCTTGAGGAAAGAGTGTTTTATAGCGCTTTAATTGTGCTTGAGCTTCAATATTTTGGGCATTGGCTTTGGCATACTCTGCTTCAGCGCTGGCTAGCTGCGCACCTTGCTCTTTACTGGTTATCTCTAGCAGAGCTGCATTTTCGGCGACGATATCATTGACATCGTAATTGAGTTTTAAGATCCGTCCAGATGTTTGCGCAGAGACTGTAGCCGCTTTTGTCGGCTCTATAACGGCATCCAATGCAACCCAATTGGGATATGGCTGGTAGCTAACCGTTACCGTTGAGTGATTACTGACCGCAGGTGCTTCACCAGCCAAAGCTGAAAATGGCAGATTTGGTAGCAATGATAAAAGCAGTAATGCGAGTGAAGGAGAAAAGTAAGCCGTCATAATTCAATAAACCGTAAAAACATCCATGAGATTATTCTAATGGATGTTCGCTGTTGGTGCAATATTTATTCATTAGAAAAATACGATGGATAGGTGGTTGTAACAAAAAAGCACAATCAAATGATAGTGCTTTGCTAGGGCTGCTGGTTTTTATACTGCTTGGTATTAGGGACTGTTGCTCTTTTATGGTTGGTCTTGCCGCAGTGTATTGGCTACTTTAACGAGGCAGAGGTTATACGGCTTAGTCATTCTCCACGTTGTAACCTACAACGCAGTAAAAATAGCCAAGAAGCACGGCCCTTTGGGTTCGTTTCAATGTTTTTATCACTGCGTAAGGTGCTGTTCACTAAGCATCACTGCTCAAGCCTTTCCCAAAAGCATTATTGCTTACGGTAAAGAATTGAACAGCAACTAAGCTCGAAAGATCAACTGCCCCTAGTTAATCATTGAGGTAGTAGGTCAAGGTTGACACGATACGTACCTTCTTTATGTAGGGGGTATTGCTATCACGGTCGTTGATACTAAATTGCCCTTGCGCTGCTCTTTTAATCTTGCCTAATTTGGAGTCTGAATCTTTAGCGAATTTCTCTGCAACTTGACGCGCATTCTGTGTCGCAGATTGGATCATCTCAGGTTTAACATCATTAAGCTTGGTAAACAGGAACTGCGCTTTACTGTTGTAGTCTTGATCAGAGATAGCGATACCTTCTTTGGCAAGCGACAGCATTTGAGTGCGGGCGGACAGTAAAAGATCAATCTTATCGGTATAGAGTGATAATGAGACTCGAGCTGAATAACGATATTTCACATTAGGGTCTGAATACCCTTGGGCTAAGCGGTCATCAATGGCCGGAAGGGAGATAGTTATCTCTGAATCATCAAAACCTTGCTGTTTTAAAAAGGCAGCAACTATCTCCGTTTTGGTTTGTACATTTTGATAGAGGCTATCGAGATCGTTATCGACTTCGGTAAACCTGATTGGCCAGATGGCAATATTGGCTCGCACCTCTTTTTCAGCTAAGCCTTTAACGGTAACGGTACGCTCCATTGATTTCATTTTAATTAGCTTATCGCCGATGGTATTGCCAAGTAACACCATGCCTAAGCAGAGTAAGCCACCAAGAATAAAGGCTGAAACAGCGTTGTTTTTAGTCATAACAGATAGTTCCATCTATATAAATATACTCATGCTGCGAATTTTGGCGAGATGAGTGTGAAGAAGCTTAACGTTAGCAAGGATTATAGAATTGGTAAAATTAAAAGAAGTTTATCGAGGCAATAAAAAAGCCGCATAAAATGCGGCTTTCGGCTTATACAATGATCAACTTAGAATCTGTAGTTGTACTGCATAGAGTAGTATGTTGCATTTGAAAGCGTAGTGGCATGAACTGTACCTAGGTCGTTGCCTAATGTTGGCATTTGTTGGCCAACAAGGTCAAGAACAGAGCTGTGTTCAGTTAACTGAGTTTCTTCGCCTCTAATAAAGGCGATACCGAAATCTAGGCTGGTGTGCTTAGATAGGTTGTAAGTAGCACCCATCGTGTACCACTGACGGTCTGAATCAGGGATAGAGATAGAGCTCACTTCACCGACTACGCCTTGGTCAAACATGTAACCTGCACGTAGTGTCCAGCTATCATTAAGAGTGTAAGTTCCACCAACACTGAATAACCAAGAATCATCCCATGCGTATTTCTTTAGTTGCGCTTCACCTGGATCGTTGACTGTGATCTCATGGAAATCACCCCAAGTAGTCATTTGCGCAGTGTAGTGCAGGGCAAACTTCTCTGTTAGCTGGTGGAAACCAGCAACCTGGAAGATGTCAGGGATAGGGATATTAATCTCTTGAAAATCCACACCACCAAATTTAACATCGCCTTCAGCGGTAAACTCTGGGCTGAAACGGTAACTTACGCCAAGTCGGTGATTGGCATTGATTTCATAAACAGCGCCTACAATCCCACCGAAAGCGACGCCATCAGCGTCAACATCGACCAAATCGACTGGGACATAAGCACCGTCAGGGCCTAATGGAAGCTCACCCGAACGAGTCAGTGTTCCTTGTCCATAAATAACGTCTAAACCAGCACCAACACTAAAGTGGTCATTAATGCGGTAAGAGGCACTTAGGTTAAAGTTAATGGTAGTCACTTCAGTTTTACCTAGAAGGTCTACAGGTGCAGGAATTTGCGCTGCACCGCCTAGTATTGATTTAGGCTTTGATAAGTCGCCCGTATCAGTGCCTGTACCAAAGTTGCTGAACATAGCAACGCCATAGGCGAGCTTGTCATTGACTGGGCTTACATAGTAAAAGTTAGGAATAATTTTCGCTTCGGCTGCATCAGGCACGCTACCGTAGTGGATCTCACCTATGTTCGAATTGATATATACGTCGCTAACTTCTACTTCTACGTCAGCATAAGTTAAACCCATTGATAATTGCTTTTCATCAAACAACGCCATAGCAGCAGGGTTACGCGATAGCACTGATGCGTTATCTGCGATGACAGCATCACCGGCAAAAGCACGGCCGATACCGGTTGCTGATTGGCTGTTAAGTTGGAAACCAGCAGCCATTGATTGAGTGCTCACTAGAGCAACTGATACAGCGATAAGAGTCTTGTTGAAATACTTCATTATTATCATCTCTATTATTGTTGGTCTTGCTTATATAGGTGCTAATTTGAAATTAACTGCAAGATCCACTTGTTAGACCAGTGCATCTTAGGTAGGTAAGGGCAAGCTAACAACTCCGACCAGAGATAAAAAATTGTTAATTATTAGTTAATTGAGGCGCTTAGATGTTTAGAAAATCATTCTTTCGATTGAATATGATTAAAGAAGCTATACAGCATAAAGGCTTGGGGAATGCTTAAGGTTTAACTTATGGTTAAGAGTATGTAACGCCGACTTTTTTTTCGATGTGAATTAAGGGATAAAAAAAAGCGTACAGATGTACGCTTTTTAGAACTAATGTTAATTTACTCGATTACAGCTTAGCTTCGAACTCGCTAAATTGTGCTTTCACTTTATCAGATGGTGCCTGTAACTTACTGATAAGCACACCTGCGATGGTAGCAAATAGGAAGCCTGGGAGGATTTCATAAAGGTCAAATAATCCGCCGCTAAGTTGTTTCCAAACTACCACTGTGACCGCACCGACAACAATAGTGGCGACTGCGCCATTGCGACTGTAATCACGCCAGAAAAGCGACATCAATACCACAGGACCAAATGCGGCGCCAAAACCTGCCCAAGCATAACTTACCAGACCAAGCACGCTGCTTTCTGGGTTCAGGGCAACAACTCCTGCGATGACGGCAATGGCGAGCACGCCAATACGACCCACAAGCATAAGCTCTTTACTTTCCGCTTGAGGACGTAACCATTTTTTGTAAAAGTCTTCTGTAATCACGCTTGAACACACCAACAACTGTGAATCAATTGTGCTCATAATTGCTGACAGAATTGCTGCTATCAGTAATCCGCCAATCCAAGGGTTAAAGGCAGCGTGGGCTAAGTGAATAAATACCGTTTCTGGGTTTTCTAATGGTTCTGCTGCAAAATAGAGTGTACCAGCAAGGCCGGTAGCTAAGGCGCCAAATAGTGCGACGACCATCCAGCTCATTGCAATACGGCGTGATACGGTAATATCGTTGGCAGAACCAATGGCCATGAAACGCGATAAAATATGTGGTTGACCGAAATAACCTAGTCCCCAAGCGAGCAGAGAGACTAAACCGATAACGGTAGTATTTTCACTAAACAACGACAGCATAGCAGGATCTAAAGCTTCAAAACCTTGCTGCGTTTCGGGCTGACTGAAGATAGCAATCGGCACGATTAATAGAGCCACTAACATCAAGCAACCTTGGAAAAAGTCCGTCCAGCTAACGGCAAAGAAACCACCAACGAAAGTGTAAGCCACAATAATGGTAGAGCCAATGATCAGTGCTAGGGTGTAATCAAGGCCGAAAACCTTTTCAAATAAGATAGCGCCACCGACCATGCCAGATGATGCATAAAAGGTGAAAAAGACTAAAATAGTGACCGCTGAAACTAACTTGAGTATGCCTTTGCTGTCTTCAAATCGTTTTTCAAAGAAATCAGGTAGGGTAAGGGCGTTATCAGTAAACTCGGTATAAATGCGCAATCTTTTAGCGACAAACAGCCAGTTTAGCCAAGCACCAAAAACCAGTCCAAAGCCGATCCAAGCTTCACCCAAACCGCCTAAGTAAACAGCGCCAGGTAATCCGAGAAGCAACCAGCCAGACATATCTGAAGCACCGACACTTAACGCTGTTACGCCAGGTCCCATACCACGACCACCCAAAATATAATCGTCTACTGAGTCTGTTGCTTTGTAAGCCCAAAGGCCGATCCCCATCATTAAAGCTAAGTAGCCAATGAAGGTAATTAAAATGGGTAATTCTATGGTCATGAGATATTTACGCTTTTATCATTTTTAGTTGTGGCGCTATGCTAGCAGATATTTGAGCTGTAGCTCAATAATTGATGGGAGTGTGATTGAGATCTAACCAGTAGCGCAAAGATAGCGCTACTGGTTGTGAACGCTTTAGATGAATGTTTGCTTAATCTCGTTTTTCACGTGATTAAGATCTTCTGCTCCTTCACCAACAAGCAACATGTAGGCGTTGTCTGTTTCAAAGCCCATTCCTTTATACTTATTATCAGCAAAAGCTTCGTCAAGCACCATTCTATCTTCTAGAGGCACGATAAACAGCGTGACTTTTCCTGATTCACCTTGCATTACCAAGTGCAGGCTCTGGACGCCCTGAAAATCACAGTAGGTGCTATAAAACACTTTGCCTGGCTGCTGGGTAAACTTCATGTCGCTGCTGCCATTTAAAGAGGCGAGCTGAAAGTTAACATCTTGATATTGCACATTTTGGTCAACATGTAACGCTTTATCTTCATGATAAACATGCGCTAATGCATGCTGCCCTAAATCGACGGGTCCCATTCTTAATAGGGTAAAAGTAATACCAGCTAAAAATGCTACCGAGGCGACCATTGCAAATGCAAAGCCTGTTTTACGGCGCTGTGAATGATGATGCTGCAACTGCTGTCGCAGCAGTAATTTGGCTGCGAGATCGTCTGGCACATCAATTTTAAGCGCATTTTCGATTTTGTTATCTAAGCCTTTTAAATCATTTAAAAAAGCTTCTCTTTCAGCCGATTCCATTGCAGCTTGAAGGAACTCGGGATCTTGGTTATTTGGCTCACCATAAGCTTGGCGGCGAAATTTAAGTTCATCCATTGGATTGACCTCTGATAGTCGGTTGTTCGAGTACATCTTTAAGCTGGTTTCTAGCTCTAAATAAACGTGTCATTACGGTGTTTCTATTGAGATCTAATATTTTAGCTATCTCTTCACCACTGAAACCGCCTATCACTTGTAGTAATAGTGGTTCACGATATTCAAGTTCCAACTTTGAAATCTGTCTCTGCAATAAGTGTTGTTCTGCATGGTCTTCAGTGCTTCCGGAGAACGTATCTTCGATAAATTCTTGTTCAACATCTGAATAATTAAATTGCTTACGTTCAAAACGGCGAGCATTCTCACGACGAAGGATAGTGATCAGCCATGCTTTTGCAGCTTTTTCATCTTTCAATGAATCAAGCGAGCGCCAAGCGCGTAGAAAGGTTTCTTGAGTGATATCTTCAGCGATATGTTTATCGCCGCATAACCAATAGGCATAACGGTATATATCGGTATGAAGTGCCCTGACAAGGCTATCGTATCGTCTTTGTTTGCTAACCATGTCTGAAGAGACCGTGGAGCTAGACCTTTTATTTCGCCAACTATCAAACATTTTTACTTTTTTCTAACTGGATCAATATTTCACAGCTTAACCTTGTTCAACTTCGAATACCAATTGCAGGTAAATAAAGTCTAAATTAGCTGATAAAGAAGCCATTTATATAAAAAACGCTCCCAAAGGAGCGTCTTGTTATGATTTGCAGTAGATAATTCCGAACCGTTAGGATTTTGGGTTTAAAGCGCTAAGAGCAGAAGTGTGTTGCTGCTTATTGGTTGCTTTTGTTGATAACGCCAGTTTTAACAGTCGCTGATAATCAATGTTAGTGCTCTGCTCGCTATAGGCCGATTGTTGCAAAGCCTTTACCATGCTTGATAGCTCTGTTGATTGCTTAGCAATATCTTGCAAGGTCATTGGCTTTGCATTTACATCTGCAAAATAGGCTCTTAGTGCATTTATAACCGCGGTTGGGTCTTTCGCTGCGCAGCTGCTCTGAAGTGCCTTACGGCTGTTTGTTGGCGGCGTTATTTTTTCGATTGGTATCGGTTGTGTATTTTGCGGCTGTTGCTTTCTAGCATTTAACCACAGCATTAATGTCACTAACCATAAGATGGCGAGTATTGCGCTTATCCAAGGCCAATATCCTGCGTCTGTATTGGCTGTAGTACTGGTGGTTGGAGGATTGGTTGCTATTTCTGCTGCGCCACCTGTTACAACAATAGTGCGCGCTGGTAACGTTGCGTATTGCTGTTGCTTAAGGTGCGGATTCCACCACGGCACTTTAATTTTAGGTAAAGTATAAGTTCCCGCTTTTGTGGCGACTATGGCGGTAGTTTGCGTCAGTTGTGACACCATTTGTTTATCTCGAACAAACGACTTTCTCTGCGGCTTCTCTGGGTATGATTTTAGTGCAGAAGGTACCGAAAGTTGTAATTCAGGCAAGCTAGTTTCATCTGTATTTGATGCCAACAAGGTGATAGTGCGGGTAATGGGATCGCCGACTTTATATTCGACTGGCGACTCAGGCCAATCCTCTTTTATTACCACTAAGTCAGACACTAACCACTGACCTTGATATTCGACTGGCTCAGGGTTGATGAGTACCACTGATTTAGGCGCTTGTGTTTGTGTTGGCCTACTTTCATTGAATGAAAACATGCCACCATTGCGCTTGGCTTGCACCAGTACATCGCCGGAGAAGCTTGCACCATTAATGGTCAGCTCTCCCGGTTGGTCAGCAATAATGGCATAGGCACGTTCTATGACTCGGTAGCGTTTGCCATTGATTATCTCATTGCTGTCTTTATCTTCACCAAGTTGTTTTATTTGAGCGCCTTGTAACACGGGGGCACTAAGCACGCCACGTTGAAGCTCAAGGGCAAGATAAAGCTTAACTCGGTAGGTTAGCATTTGACCGACGTAAGCCTCTTCAGACGATAAGCTTACACGCATAAAGATATCTTTTTTCTGCTGCGGTTGGCTGCTTCTGTCTACCACTGAAAGCGTGATCGGACTCGAGCTAACTCCTTGTATCTGAAAGGCCGGAATAGTCACATTGCCACGCGTTTTTGGTGAAAGCAGCACTTGCCAGCGGGTTTCGTTTCGAGCATCAAAATTCATTATTTGCTTACTGCGGCTGATACTCGTTCGGCCAACAATGAAATCTTTAAGCAGTGCAGAAGTGTTGAGCTCGCCACTATTAACATCATCATCAGCAACCACAGTCAATACGAGCGATTCACCTTCTATGACCGGGTTTCGGTCAACAGATGCTTGTAAGCTCGTAATCGCATAGGCGGGCGTAGTGGTCGCAATGGCGAGTATAAAGAGTAGCAGTATATGTCGAATTACCACTGTTGGTTTTCCTTGGTGTTAATGCCTTGGCGGCGTCGTTTTTGATATTCAAGCTGCATTTTATTGCGCAGTAATACTTGCGGATCGTCAGCAATCGCTCTTAAAGCTCTTTCCATTTCTGGTGGCAGCGGCTCATCAGAGGCTGTAGCAGGTGCCATAGAGGCTGGTTCATCACCCTGTTGTGAGTCTTCAGATTCATTAGTTTGTTGAGCATTCGCTGGTTGTGGATTTTCCTGTGGCTTATCTTCTGGGGTTTTGTCATCAGACCCTTTTGCTTCCATGGGCGCTTCGTTACTATTAGGCTTATCTTGTGCAGGATCACTCGCGCCACTCTGCTGCGATTCATCAGCAGCATCTTCGCCGGAGTTTGTGTCATCTGACGGTTGTTGCTTTTGTTCTCCCTGACCACTGTCTGAGTCTGAACTGCTATCATCGGATTCTTTATCACTTTGCTGACCGTCATCAGATTGTTGCTCATCACTCTTTTGTTGATCCTCTGAGTTTTGTTTTTCATCTGAATTTTTCTGGTTGTCGCCGTCGCCCTGGGAGTCTTGTTGCTGTTGCTGTTGTAATTCTTTCGCCAATGCAAGGTTTTGCTGTGCGCTATCCATATCTGGTGCCATCTCAAGTGCATCTTGATAGCGTTTTTCGGCTTTATCATATTGACCAAGCTGCATCAGTGCATTGCCTTGGTTATAGAGACCATTGGCAGAGTTGTCTTGCTCAAACCCTGTTAGTGCTTGATCATATTGTCCCGCTTTATAATGAGAACTAGCCTGCCACTGAGCTTGCTCGAACTTTTGCGCAGCGGTTTCATACTGCGCGGCTTGGTAGTCTTTAGCAGCTTGTTGATCTTGAGTCTGCCACAAATCATCCCAGCTGTTAGCGTAAACGGGTTGTGTTGGTTGTAAAACTATCAGCAAAGCGATTGCACCAAGCAATCCATGCCTGAAACTGAGAAGGGCTGGCAGCAGCAGTAACAGTGCGATATAACCGCCCAGATCTTGCCAAACTTCGCCTTGCCTATCACTCTCTTTTGTATCTTTAGTGGTGGCTAGCCAATCGACCAGTTGCGTAATATCTTGACCGTCTGCACGTGTTGCGATGACGGTACCATTACTCGCAGCAGCTAATGAATTCAGTAATCCAAAATCAGTCTTTGCGACAACCACCTGGTTAGCATTGTCACGCAATAGTTGGCCGTCAGGCAGCTTAATTGGAGCGCCTTGTTCACTACCAAATGCTAGAATTCCTAACCGATAGCCACTGCCTTTTAACACCGATTGAGCGGCACTGAGCTGCGAGGGGGAAATCCCATCGGTAAATAAAATGACGTCACCACTAATATGTCCGCTCTGACTTAACAGTGATTTAGCATGTTCAAGTGCGGCTTCTATATTAGAGCCTTTTGTTGGCATGATACTTGGCGTTAATGTAGGCAGTAGGTTTAATAGCGTGGCGTTATCTCGAGTTAACGGGCTAATCGTAAATGCATCGCCAGCGTAAGCGATAAGACCTGTTTCACCTTCAGCAATCGATCCAAGCAGATCTGTTGCTCGATACTTTGATTGGGTCAACCGGTTTGGTACAAGGTCATTGGCATACATAGACAGAGACATATCCATCACAATGACTCGTCCTTGTGCTGACTCGTAAACTGGCAGCGGCGTTTTATCAATCGCGGGACCAGAAAGAGCAACAACAGCAATACACCATGCCATTGCAAGGTATGCAATATTGTGGCTACGTTTTTTATCAGTGCGACTAAGTAATATGTTCGCGAGGTGAGGGGCTATATATTGATCCCAGCTGGAACTAGCCCCGTGATTCTTTTTAATAAACATTAACACCATAGCCAGCGGGATGAGCGCTAATAGCCATTCTGGACGTATAAAATGCATGCTTAACGACCTCTCGATGGCTGTTTGGGTTTATTGCTGAATACAGATAGCTGCCCAAGGCTTTTTAATATGGTGAGCAATAATGCCAAGCCAAGTGGCCAATAAAACAGTTCTGATTGTGGTCGATAACTGAGTTGCTCTCGGCTAATCGGTTCTAGTTTATCGATCTCTTGATAGATGCGCTCGAGCTCTTCAGTATTGCGAGCGCGGAAATAGCTGCCACCCGTTTTCTCTGCTATCTGTTTAAGCTGGGTCTCATCTAAATCCATTGAAGGATTAACTCGTTCTTTGCCAAAAAGGGTACGACGTTCCATGACTTCGGCGCCAACACCGACAGTGTAAATGGTGATCCCTCTTTTAGCTGCGATATCGGTTGCCTGCTCTGGCGATATTGCGCCCGCATTGTTAGAGCCATCGGTAAGCAAAATAAGCACTCTATTGCTGTTTTCTACTTGGTCAAAGCGCTTAACCCCCAGCGCGATTGCTTCGCCTATTGCGGTTTGCCGGCCTACCAAACCTATCTCGGCCTCGTTTAAGTATTGAGCAACGGTACGTCGGTCTTGGGTGAGAGGAGATTGTAAATAAGCATGATCAGCAAATAGGATAAGGCCAATGCGATCGCCTTTGCGGCGCTCGATAAATTGGCTTATCACATGCTGAATAAGGGTAAACCTGTCGGTGACTTTACCGTCAATGACCATATCTTCAATCTGCATGCTGCCAGATAAATCTACCGATAGCATTAGATCTCTTCCCTTGCTAGGCAACTCTATCGGCTCACCCATCCATAATGGCCTTGCAACGGCAAACACTATTAAAACCCACACCAGCCAATAGCCTTTCGTCGATGTCGTTTCTGTTTTGCTCGGTAAACTCTGTGCTTCGACATCGCTACCTGGAAGATAGAGATGTCCACCTAATTTCGCTTGTTGCAACTGTTGTTTTTTTCTTAATAAGAGTGGCAGAGGTAACAGCAGTAGTAACCAAGGCAGTGCTAAGGTCAACATTATTTGGCCTCCATTTGCGACAGCCCAATTGAAGTTGCTTTAGAGGTTGGCAGAGGTAATGCATTTTTCAACCACTGCTCAGCGTACAGCTTCAAAGCGATAGCTTGTGACTCGGTTAATGGTTCTCGCTGGTAGCTGAGACTGAGTAATTCACATAATTCAGTCGGCGGTTGTTTAACTTGTTGGCTAAGCCATTTATGCCACGCGCTGCCAGATAAACTCGCAACCAAGTCCCGTTCGCAGTAGCTCATTGCCGCGCGTTTTAACACAGCACTGACGTTAGCAATATAATTAGCGGCTTTAAGGTCGAGCTCAGCGAGCTCGACTATCGCCGCTCGTTTTGCAGCGTTGTGCTTTCGGCGTTTACTCAAGTAGACAAACATCGCAATCGATGACATAAGCGCGATGGCTATGAGGATCCAATAGCCATAGGCAATTGGCCATAAACCAATTTCAACAGGAGTTTGGATATCTTGCAGTGATGCTAATGCAGGATTTGCTGCTGGTGTTTGTAGCGCCATCTATCTAAATGCTCCGAGCTGCTGGTTGAGGCGTTTACCTGCATCAATAAAGCGAGTTTCAACATTTATTTTTTGCATCATATTGGTGAATTCCGCTTTAATTTTTTGTTGGCTTTGTAACCAATGCTCATAACTGTGCCTGTCGATAATGCGCTCTTTTCCGCCGTCTTTAACCGGTAGTTTAAAGTGTTTTGGCAACGCAAGATTACCTTCCCGCAACGGGTCGGTAATCAAAAAAGCGCCCATATCACAGTGGCGTTTTAGATCTGACAACATGGCTAAACACGCGGGGCTAAAGTGACAACCATCGGAAACTATCCAAATTAATGATCCTGGCTTGGCAATACGCCTTAAACGCTTACAGGCATTTAGCATGTGCTCGGGGTCTGCCTCTTGCTCTGAGATAGCCTTAAGTTGACGTTGATGTAACTGCTTAATCGCAGAAACTAATTGCAATATTCCCTGCTGACGACTGCGAGGTTTTAGCTCAATATGTTCTTGTTCAGTGGCGATGATAGCGCCGAGCCTGTCGCCATGTAATATCGCGTTCCAGCCCAGAGTGGTCGCAACATGAGCGGCTTGCACCGCTTGTAGCAATAAGCTGGAGCCAAAGTACAAGCTATGGCTCAGATCTAGCAAGATAATGATTGGCCGTTCACGTTCCTCGACAAACAGCTTGGTGTGGGCTTTGCCTGTTCTAGCCGTTACGCGCCAATCTATCGTGCGCACGTCATCACCACTTTGGTAATGCCGAACCTCGGCAAACTCCATACCACGGCCTTTGATTGCACTAGAGCGATGTCCGGCCAAATTAGCTTTAGCCTTAGCCCTTTTCTCAGGCAAGGCTCGTGCTATGTTTTGGCAAGCAAGTAGCTCTTTTTCAGTGATGTTGATGCCATCAGCAAAAAGTGGCAGATCTGATTTGAGCATTTAAGGTACCGCAACCTGAGAAAGAATATGGTTAATCACATCATCTGCCGATACACCGTCCGCTTGTGCTTGATAACTAAGCAGTAACCTATGACGTAATACATTGGGTGCAACTGCTTGGATATCCTCTGGCGACACAAAATCGCGCTCATATAAGTAGGCACGAGCTCTAGCGCAGCGCTCAAGAGAAATGGTTGCACGTGGGCTGACACCATATTCAAGCCAACTTGCAAGCTCGGTGCTATAGGCAGCGGGCTGACGCGTTGCCATTACAATGTCGACGATATATTTTTCAAGTGGCTCAGCGAGGTAGATCTGTAATGCTTGCTCTCTCGCGGCAAAAATATCCCCTTGAATTATCGGCGTCATAGTCGGGATTTCTTGCTTTAATGCTTCGTTACGCGACAAACGTAAAATTTCAAATTCTGTTTCTGCACTCGGGTAGTCAAGATTAAGGTGCATCAAAAAGCGATCTAACTGTGCTTCTGGAAGCGGGTAAGTCCCTTCATTCTCAAGTGGGTTCTGCGTTGCCATTACCAAAAATAACTCTGGCAGTGGGTAGCTATTCTTGCCGACAGTCACTTGGTTTTCTGCCATGGCTTCAAGTAATGCCGACTGAACCTTTGCTGGAGCACGATTAATTTCGTCAGCCAGTATTAGGTTATGAAATATTGGACCTGCTTCAAATTCGAATGTGGCAGTTTGAGCGCGATAGATATCTGTGCCCGTTAGGTCAGCGGGTAATAGGTCAGGAGTAAATTGAATTCGGTGAAAGTCGCCTTCGACACCATCGCACAAAGCTTTAACTGCACGAGTCTTAGCAAGGCCTGGAGGCCCTTCTACAAGTAAGTGTCCATCGGCGATAAGCGCGATGAGTAAATTTTCAGTTAATGTCGGCTGTCCGAGAATAACGGTATTTAAGTATTCGCGTAGTGCATGAAATCGACTCAAAGGCATGATGGTACTCAATTTATTATGTATAGAGACTATGGACAATCTCTATGGTAAATAATTCAATCGGGTTTTGGCTAGTGTTAAAAAACAAACAAGTGTTTAAAATTTTTCATTTAAAAGTTAGAATCAGATCACACTTTAATGGTCAGACCTGTTTGTTGGTTATTTTGCAGGTTTCTCAGGGATATAAAAAAGCGAGCAACTTCAAGGGTTAGCGACGCAGAACAAGAGGGTGAAAAATGAGTGATAGACAGCAATTAACTAACGCTAGAGGCGAACGAATCGCGATTGTATCGGGATTAAGAACGCCATTTGCTAAACAAGCGACCGCATTTCATGGTGTATCTGCGTTAGATATGGGCAAAATGGTCGTGAATGAACTAATTTCACGTTCAGAACTAGACCCTAAACTCATCGAACAGCTTGTGTATGGTCAAGTTGTGCAAATGCCTGCAGCGCCAAATATCGCGCGTGAGATTGTTTTGGGTACTGGCATGGATATCAGTACCGATGCCTATAGTGTCACTCGAGCCTGTGCAACTAGCTTCCAATCAACGGTGAACGTTGCAGAGTCAATCTTGACCGGCAATATGGAAATAGGTATTGCTGGTGGTTCAGATTCATCTTCAGTATTACCAATTGGCGTATCTAAAAAACTCGCACATGCGCTTGTTGATCTCAATAAAGCACGTAGCTTTGGCCAGAAATTATCAATTTTCCGCCGTTTAGGTTTAAAAGATCTATTGCCTGTGCCGCCAGCTGTTGCTGAGTATTCAACTGGATTGTCAATGGGACAAACAGCTGAGCAGATGGCAAAAACTTACAACATTAGCCGTGCTGATCAAGATGCACTGGCCCATCGATCTCACACGTTAGCGACTGAAACATGGAATGCTGGCAAGTTAGCTGAAGAAGTGATGGCCGCTCATGTACCACCGTATAAAACTTTTATCGACCGTGATAACAATATCCGTGAGAACTCTAAGCTTGAATCTTACGCAAAACTTCGTCCAGCGTTTGACCGTAAACATGGCTCGGTTACAGCGGCAAACAGTACACCGTTAACTGACGGTGCATCTGCGGTATTGCTAATGAGTGAGGGTAGAGCTAAAGCATTAGGTTATACGCCGATTGGTTACATCAAGAGTTATGCATTTACTGCCATTGATGTGTGGCAAGATATGCTGATGGGGCCATCTTATGCTACGCCAATGGCGCTTAAGCGCGCGGGTATGGAGTTAGAAGATCTGACGCTTATTGAGATGCATGAAGCATTTGCAGCACAAACTTTAGCTAACATGCAGATGTTTGGTTCAAAGAAGTTTGCCGAAGAGAAACTAGGCCGTAATCGTGCGATTGGTGAAATCGATATGAGCAAATTCAATGTATTAGGCGGTTCACTAGCTTATGGGCATCCTTTTGCAGCAACCGGTACACGACTGATCACTCAGGTTTGTCATGAGCTTAAACGTCGTGGTGGCGGAACGGGTCTTGCGACTGCATGTGCAGCTGGTGGTTTAGGCGCAGCAATGATAGTTGAAGTGGAGTAATCGAAATGGAAAAGACATTTAATTTAGCTCGCCGAGAAGATGGTATTGCCATATTAACCATGGACGTTCCAGGTGAGACCATGAATACGCTGCGTAGCGAATTTGGTCCCGAGATCAGTGAGATACTTGCTGAAATAAAGCAAGACAGCAGCATAAAGGGCTTGGTGTTAGTTTCTGGTAAGAAGGATTCTTTTGTTGCCGGTGCTGACATTTCAATGTTAGATGCATGCGAAACAGCAATGGATGCTAAGTTACTTTCTCAACAAGGGCATGTGGTTTTTAATGAGTTAGAAAACTTATCTATCCCTGTCGTTGCTGCAATTAACGGTGCGTGTTTAGGCGGTGGTTTAGAGTTAGCATTGGCATGTCATCAACGAGTTTGTAGCTTAAATAGCAAGACAATGATGGGCGTACCTGAAGTACAATTGGGTTTACTGCCTGGCGGTGGCGGTACTCAGCGTTTACCGCGTTTGGTCGGCATTACAACGGCATTAGATATGATGCTAACGGGTAAGCAGATTAGACCTAAGCAAGCCATAAAAATGGGCTTAGTCGATGATGCGGTACCTGAGTCGATATTAATGCGCACCGCGATTGAGATGGCGTTGGCTGGTAAACGCACAGCTAAAAAGAAAAAGCAGTCATTTATCAACAAAATGCTTGAAGGCACCAGTGCAGGCCGAAATATTATTTTTGATCAAGCTGGTAAACAAGTCGCTAAGAAAACCCAGGGCAATTATCCTGCTCCAGCCAAGATCATCGATTGTGTTCGTCAAGGTATGACTAAGGGCTTGATTAAAGGTTTAGAAGTGGAAGCAAGTCACTTCTCTGATCTCGTTATGTCGAAAGAGTCTGAAGCTTTGAGAAGTATTTTCTTTGCTACGACTGAAATGAAAAAAGAGACTGGCGCTGGTGATGTAGAACCTCGTAAAGTCAAAAAAGCGATGATCTTAGGTGGCGGCTTGATGGGCGGTGGTATTGCTTCTGTAACGACCACTAAAGCAAAAATTCCGGCTCGGGTGAAAGACATTAGTGAGACTGGTTTAAGTAATGCGCTATCTTACGCATACAAGTTGCTCGATAAAGGCGTTAAGCGCCGCCATATGACGCCTGCTGTGCGTGACAACTTAATGGCGTTGATGACGACAACGACAGAATATAAAGGGATTAAAGATGCCGATATCGTCGTTGAGGCAGTTTTTGAAGATCTGTCGCTTAAACATCAAATGGTCAAAGATGTAGAACGAGAATGTGGTGAAAACACCATTTTCGCTTCAAATACCTCGTCGCTACCAATATCACAAATTGCTGAGGCAGCAACTCGCCCAGAAAATGTCATCGGCTTGCATTATTTCTCACCGGTAGAAAAAATGCCTTTAGTCGAGGTCATTGCCCATGAAAAAACCTCTGCCGAGACGATCGCAACAACTGTTGCATTCGCACGCAAGCAAGGCAAGACACCTATTGTGGTTCAAGATGGCGCAGGTTTTTACGTAAACCGTATTCTGGCTCTTTATATGAATGAAGCTGCACAACTGTTGTTAGAAGGGCAGAGTGTTGAGCATTTAGATAAAGCCTTGGTGAAATTTGGTTTCCCAGTCGGACCAATGACACTGCTTGATGAAGTTGGTATAGATGTTGGTGCCAAAATTTCACCTATTTTAGAAGCTGAACTTGGAGAGCGATTTAAGGCTCCATCGGCATTCGATAAGTTGTTAGCCGATGACCGTAAAGGACGTAAAAACGGCAAGGGCTTCTATCAATACGGTAGTAAGAAGAAGGCAAAAGAAGTCGACAGCAGTGTATACACTGTACTCGGGTTAACTCCGGGTCAAAATAGTGATGCAAGTGAGCTTGCTCAACGCTGTGTAGTGCAAATGCTCAATGAAGCGGTAAGATGTTTGGAAGAGGGTATTATTGCCTCGGCTCGAGATGGTGATATTGGTGCGATATTTGGGATTGGCTTCCCGCCTTTCTTAGGAGGGCCATTCCATTACATTGACACGCTTGGTCCTGCTAAGTTGGTGGAGATCTTAAGTGGATATCAATCTCAGTTTGGTGACCGCTTTGCACCTGCAGAATTGCTAAAACAGATGGCTAATGAGCAGAGCTACTTCTTCAAGTAATGCTTAAATAATCTCAAAAGCGTCAAAAAATTAACAATGCGGCTACATTTAGCCGCATTTTTTTATGCTTGCGGCAATTAATTGACTAAAAAACACTCTCTTTTAGGTGTCAGAGAGGATATAATGCCCAGCTTGAAGATTTTAAGGTATGGACGCTGACTTATTTGATGTGAGGTGTAGGTAAGTGGTATTCCCAATTATTTTATTTTTAGTTTTATCCAGTTTTTTACTTGGACAGGCTGCTTTTAATGCCGGCTTACCTGTAAAACGGTGGGCGATGGCTGGTGCACTGTTTGGCCCTGCGGCTTATCCGCTGCTTAATTCGCATAAGCAACTGGCTTATCGTAAAGCGATGGGTAAGCAGGGCGCTTCGATAAACATGTAAACTGCAGCAATGGATATAAACAAAAAAAGGAGCTAAGCTCCTTTTTTTGTTTATATCACCCGTCATATCTCTCAGCTGATACTTAGTTCCACCAACCTTTGGCCGGGATCACTTCTAGATGATTTAGCCCTTCAGGTAGCTTAACTTTCTTACGAGCTGGTTTAGCGAGACCGAGTATTTGCATTATTGAATCAAACATAATTTATTCTCCTCTATGCCGCAGCTTGGTTAACAACTTTGATGTGTGGTACGCCAGCGGTAAGTAATGGTTTTACTTTGATGTGCGGTACGCCAGCTGTAAGTAATGGTTTTACTTTGATGTGTGGTACGCCAACTGTAAGTAATGGCTTCACTTTGATGTGCGGTACGCCAGCTGTAAGCAATGGTTTTACTTTGATGTGCGGTACGCCAGCTGTAAGGAATGGTTTAACTTTGATGTGCGGTACGCCAGCTGTAAGTAATGGTTTAACTTTGATGTGCGGTACGCCTGCAGTAAGCAATGGTTTTACTTTGATGTGCGGTACGCCAGCAGTAAGTAATGGTTTTACTTTGATGTGTGGTACGCCAGCAGTTTGCTGTGGCTTCACTTTGATGTGTGGTACGCCAGCAGTAAGTAATGGTTTAACTTTGATGTGGGGTACCCCAGCAGTAAGTAATGGTTTTACTTTGATGTGCGGTACGCCAGCTGTAAGCAATGGTTTTACTTTGATGTGGGGTACGCCAGCTGTAAGTAATGGTTTAACTTTGATGTGCGGTACGCCAGCAGTAAGTAATGGTTTTACTTTGATGTGTGGTACGCCAGCAGTTTGCTGTGGCTTCACCTTGATGTGCGGTACGCCAGCAGTAAGCAATGGTTTTACTTTGATGTGCGGTACGCCAGCAGTAAGTAATGGTTTAACTTTGATGTGCGGTACGCCAGCAGTAAGTAATGGCTTCACCTTGATGTGCGGTACGCCAGTGGTTTGCAGTGGCTTCACTTTGATGTGCGGAACCCCAGCAGTAAGTAATGGTTTAACTTTGATGTGCGGTACACCAGCAGTAAGTAATGGCTTCACCTTGATGTGCGGTACGCCAGCGGTTTGCAGTGGCTTCACTTTGATGTGAGGAACCCCAGCAGTAAGTAATGGTTTTACTTTGGAGTACGTTATATCAGTGTGATAAGCAGCTTGTAGGTCAATCATCAGATGATTGCTATTGAAGCTCTCTATTGACGTGTGGCTAGAAGCCATAGCAGGGAGTGAACATGCAAATGCAACTGAAGCAACTAATCCATTAATTATCTTTTTCATCTTAACCTTCTCAAAGTATCATTTTTTTGACTATTGAGAAGGTTGTTGCAGATGTTGTGCCAATGTTTACATCGTTGGGTTATTGCGCTTTATTTAGTGAGACTGCTTTTAATGGCTTAGCATTTGTATCATTGTGCAGAAGATTAGTGAACTCATGTTCGGTTACTGCTTTGCTATATATATAGCCTTGGATCTCTTCACATTTAAGTGCTCGTAAAATACTTAGTTGAGACGTTTCTTCCACACCTTCACCTACCACTGAAAGCCCCATATTGTGAGCGATAGTGATAATCGAGTCGACCATTTTCAAGTCGCGATCTGATTTATCGATATCATCAACGAAAGCTTTATCAATTTTAAGTGTATGGATTGGAAAGCGCTTTAAATATGACAACGAAGAATAACCCGTACCAAAGTCGTCGAGGGCTAAACTCACGCCCATTTTTGAGAGTTGCTGCATTACTTTTATCGCTTTCTCCGGCTCACGTATTACTGTTCCTTCGGTTATTTCAAGCTCTAAGTTTGCTGCAGGCAGCTGAGTTAGGCGTAATACAGATTCAATACGCTGTTGAAGATCGGGTAGAGCAAACTGTTTTGAGGACAAATTGACAGCCACACGACCATTAAATAAACCTTGAGAGCGCCATTTCTGCGCAGCAAAGCATGCTTTTCTTAGCACAATATCGCCAATTTCAACAATGAGTCCGTTCTCTTCGGCTAGCGGGATAAAGCTGTTAGGCGGAATTAAGCCATGTTCTGGATGATTTAAGCGAACCAGTGCTTCCATACCCGCCATATTACCTGTTTTTAAATCGATTTTTGGTTGGTAGTACACTTCAAACAGATCATCTTTAATACCTTCACGTATTAGGTTTTCCACCTCTAACTGCCTAATCGCATTCTTATTGAGTGATTCTGAATAGAATTGATAGCGATTACCGCCTCCAGATTTAGCATGGTACATCGCAATATCCGCTTTACGCAGCAGTGCTTGCTCGTTTTGATCGTCTTCAGGATACAACACAATACCGATACTTACGCCAACCACAACATTTTCAGCAGACAGTTGAAATGCAGTTTCAAAGGCATGGATAACGGTTTTTGCTATAACGGCACTGACACCAATATCAGGATTTTTGTCTATTAAAATAGCAAACTCATCTCCACCTAAACGATAAATGCTGGTGTGATGTGGCACGGCGGCTTGAATTCGTTCAGAGACTAAAATAAGTAACTCATCACCGACTTGGTGACCCAGAGAATCGTTAATTTTCTTAAAATTATCGAGATCTAAAACCATTAAGGTATGGTGAGAATCTCTTTTAACCAAGTTACCCAGCGTTACCATAAGGTTAGAACGGTTGGGGAGGTTAGTCAGTAAGTCGTTATTAGTGAGCTTTCTTAGCTCTTCTTCCTGCTGTTTACGTCGACTGACATCAGAGAAAATACCAACATAGTGAGACAATTCACCTTGGTCATCGTAAATGGCATCGATAGTTAATTCCATTAAAAAGCTAGTACCGTTGCCTCTTGCTGATTCGACTTCATTACTCCATCGACCTTGTTGCTTTAGTATGGAGCGGATCTGTTCGGAGTAACTATCAGGATATAGGTCAAAATTAAACAGTGTGCCAATAAAGTCCTTTTTACTTAGCATTGAAAGATCACAACAGGCCTCATTGACCTCTACAAAACAGAACTCGTTATCCAAAATAAACATACCTTCAGAAATATTCTGAATTGCACGCTCAAAAAGTCTCAGTTGTTCTTCGGCTTGCTTAAAGTTACTAATATTTTTGATTGTGCCTGTCATACGCAGTGCATTGTCATTCTCGTCACGCTCTACAATTTTTGCACGATCTAAAATCCACACCCAATCGTCAGACTTGCCTTTTACTCTGTAGGCGGCTTCAAAATGATCAGTTTCGCCATAAAAATGCTTATTCAAGGCATCACGTACTCGAATTTGGTCCATAGGGTGGATATTACTTTCTTCGCCCTCTTGACCTGAACGCTGACCATCTCTGGGAAATTCTAACGATCCCCAAATATTGGAACGATAAATTTGGCCTGTTTCAATGTCCCAATCCCACATCTCATCACCGCTACCCCACAATGACAACTTTAAGCGCTCTTCACTTTTTGCGATCTGCCTTTGAACAACTCTTCTTCTCATCGCAATTTTTATCGTCGCAATGGATATTAAAAGCACTACTATAAAATATAACGCTTTAGCTGGAGTTGATAACCACCATGGAGGGGTTATTTCTATGTTTAATCTTCTCTCTGTTCCTGGTTGGCTTGTCACAGGATCTATCGCATAAACTACAAATTCATAATCGCCAGGAGATAGATTTGTATAAGTAGCAGAATTAATACCTTCTGAATTAATTAACGACTCTGAAAGACCACGCATCTGGTAAATATAATTGATATCTTGTAGTGGACTTTTAGGGCTATGAAAAGATAATGTAAATGGATAGTCTGAATACTTTAGTCTAAGTTTTTCGGTTTTACTTAACTTGTTATTTAACACTCCTCCACTAGGTGTTTCAGGAATGTTAAATATCAATAGTTCATCGAGCGTTACATCCAGTTTTTCTCTTGATGATAAATATGTAATCAATTTTTTTATTGAAACAAAACTAACTCCAGAAATTCCGCCTATATATATCCCTTCATTTCCTTTTAAAATAGCATGAGTATTATACTCTTCCTGAACACCCAATTCTTTTGTTAAAGTGTATAAACTTCCATCTTTTTTGTTCTTTAAGATTATTTCATTTACAGAAGAGGCTAAAATAAAGTTGTTGTTTTGTGTTATTGAAAATATTGGGTTGTTCTTACTATATATCAATTCCACACTTCCATTTTTTGTGGATAGATATTCTAACCCTGAACTGGTTCCAAACAATATTTGCTCATTGAAAATGTCAATGCTGAGCACCATTTGCTTTGTATAAATTGGAGTGACCAAATCATTTGCAAGTTCAAATAATCCACCTTGTGTTGCGACGAATAATGAGTTGTTGTTTTCTTTTATATCAAAGACTGGGTTATCTTTGTCGATTATATATTCCTGTATAAATCCAGTATCAATATAGTATTGTAGAATACTTCCTGAAGTAGAACCGACATATATGCTTCCACCATCTTTTTTAGATTTGGCAATAAAAAAGCTACCATCAACAATGTTATTTATAATTCCGTCTGTTGTATTTATAGAGAAAAAACCTTTTGAGCTAGCGACATAAATTAGCTTTCCAATTTTAACCGCAGATTTAGGACCTTTGATTTTAGAATTATATAGTTCAATGATGTTTAGGTCTTTATCATATAGACGAATAAATTGATCATCAGAAGCGACCAGTAAATTATTTGTACTATTCGGAGAAATCGACCAAACATTGCCACTATTTACTATTTTATTTTTTATTAGGTTGCTATTGTCATCAATCATGAAAAAACCATTATTTTGGTTCAGAATAAATGTTTTCGTACGACCTCTAATTATTTGTGGGTGCTCTAAAGATTTTTCTGATACATTTAATTTTCCAATAAAAACTGGTTGTTCGACATTGTCTATCATGAATACTGAATTTTTGTTTAAACCAAAATTTAGACCAGACTGTTCTGTAACACTAATGAGTTTAGTTGTAGAAATTTGAGTCAACTTTTCATTGATATATTCGAATACTCCACTTTCTTTGAAAATAATTATTTTTCCATTAATTATTTTTATGGAGTTGGCATCGTTTGTTACTAAGTCAACACTATCGGAAATTGAATATATGACACCAGAATAGTTTCTAATGAACATCGTGTTTTCAAACATTATTATGTTTTTTACCGTGCCAAAGTCACCAGAGTATTTGTTTTTAAGTGATAATTTCTTGTTATTCAGTTCACTCAAAATGTATATAGCATTTTCAGTCCCAATAAATATATTATTGTCATATTCGTTGATCGTCCATATAGCATCATTTATCTCAAAGCCCAAATTTTTTGATGAGATTAGTTTATCTAGAGACGAATCATATATTGATAAACCTTTATCTGTACCAACATACATAGAGCCCGATTGACTGATATACAGACTTCTGATAAATGCACTTGCTAACTCGTTTCTTTCAGATGGGAAGTAATGTCGAAAGTGTTTACCGTCGTAGCGATTCAGGCCATTAAGGGTTCCAATCCAAACATAACCATCAGCATCTTCAACTATTGAGGTTAAGTTACTCTGCGAGAGCCCCTCGGGAACACCTAAAGCGACCGAGTTTAGCGTAAAAGCTATAGAGGACTGTATAGGGACAAAAGAGATGAGTAAAAAAAGTACAATTTTTAGTAATGTCTTAGGCATATTTTTAATTTTATTTTTAGTCAATGTCATAAGGCAACAGGGGTTAATACTCACCTTTTCAGAAAGTGAAGTCATTGTCAAAAACCTTCGTGTATTTTGTAGCTAATTATCATTATCTGTGTCCTTTTCAGTATGATATCTGTCCATTTAGCTTGTTTTTCTTCCTTTTTGATTCCTTTACCTCTCGATAAAAAATGTGGGGCGGATTCTATCCGCGCTCTAATTATCACTGAAATTATAGTCGTTAGTAATCAAATTGTTCAGCTTTAAGCTTGAACGCTCTAAGGTCTAGAATCATATTGTTGGACTCTAGTGGAGTTTGCTCTTGATGAGATTCTCCGGTGCTAAACAGCACGAGTCTGTCACAGTGCTTAGTGCGCATTTTATTCATAATGAATTTGATTAAATCAGAACGTGTTAATGTTTCAATTTGCGCTACAACTTGTTCGCGTTGATTAAATTGAAAGTCTTTATTACCTATGCTTGACCAATAGCGTTGACTGCGGGTCTTAAGGTTTGAGTCGTGCTCCATAACTTGGTTTATCAGACCTGTTTTAGTCGCCTCCCATTGCTCATTAGTTATTTGTAATATGGCGTAGGTAAAATCAGCAATAAACTCGTCAATGGCCTCAAGCAAAATCTGTGGGCCAGTGCTAGGTGATTGGATATAGAAAATGATACCAGGGTAGCGATTAAGAGGTAGGTAGCCTGTTCCTACCATATAACCTAGCTGTCTTTGGGTTCTTAACTCATGGAAAAAAGTTGAAGACATAGTGTGATTCAACAGGCTTAACACTGCCATATTATCAGGAGTCGCGGTATCAGATTGGTAATAGACAATAATACTACTGTCTTGGTGAGCGACTGGGATCTCTCTTAATAAGGTACCTTTATTGGTTAGATCAATTAACTCCCTCGATGACTCTGCACTTGGAGAGGTTACCAGCGAGAGAATTTTATCAAGTTTTATGCCAAGAGATTTTGCTTCACTCTCCAACCAGTCTCCGTAAACTAGTCCCTCTAGATGTACCTTTTCATAAAAGCTTTTAACATGCGCGTGCAGATCTTCAAGGGTTATGTCTTCAAGCAATTCAGCCATACGGCTAGGTTCAAAGCTGCGTTTTTGCAACGTGACAGTCAAGCTGGTAAAGAGCTGGGATATTGGCTTTGCCTGAGTATGGTTATACCAGCTGCGTAAAATTTGTCTTTTGATTAATTCAAAGCGACTTTGGGTAAAGTTTCGTTCACGTGCTTTTTCTATCACAAGAGACAAGAGTGCTTGTTGCTTGCCGGTGAAACCGGTTAAGTGAAGCGTGATCCCGCCTTGGTGTGGGTAGATATTGTAGCTAAGACCCGCCACTTCAGCTTGATAGGTGAACTCGGTCAGGTAATCGAGCAGCATCTCAACGTATAGTCTTGTTAGTGCAGCATGTTTTGGCGAAGCAGCGGCTTGTGCTGAGTCTAATGACAGATACAGATGCCCTTTAGGGACATTAAACTCATCATCTTTTCTGTGCCAAATACGATAGCCATCCTCTTGAGCAACGACTAGGGGCACTGCGCCATTGCTTTTCTCTGCTCTGGCAACGCAATGATCAATAATGAATGGGTTTGCTGCTGGTAGCGTTAATTCGGGGCGTATATTAGGCGTTGACCAACGTGTTAAATCATCCAAGGGAATTGGTCGTATTTGATAAGGAGAGTGGTACCAAGCGGCTTGTTTATCAGTATCAAGTTCAGGAGCAATAAGCTGTAACCGCATATTAGTTGGTGTCATCAATGCCAAAAGCTGCTCTGTTTCAGCAACGTTGAGACCATCCATTCGATAATCGCCGTATACAACATCTTCAATATCGTAGTGGTGCATGTTTATGCTTAAATGGCTTGCTAAATCTAATGCTTTTACTTGCTCTTGGTATTGAAACGCGACCTTGAGTAACGCAGCTCTTTCACCGTATCGCCAATCTTCAAGTCCATGTTCTTTAATCAAGGCAATATATTCAAAAGCACAGTCAATAACGAGCTTGAGATTGTTTAAACCTCTGTCTGTCAGTTGAATGCTGATATTGTAATCTTTGAAGTTATAGCCATTAACACCGCCCCCAGCAGAAAGGTTATTAGCGAGGCCTTGTTCCTTTAAATAAGAGAGTAAACTGCCTTTTCCTTCATATCCGAGAAGGTGGCTAATAAAGGTCAATGGTTTGTGTTTGTAGAAAGCTTCAAGGGCAGGTAGAGCAAATGTAATCGCAATTCGTCTTTGCTCTTTTAGCGGGACGATATTGATTTTTGATTGTAGCTGCTTGGCTAAATAAATAGGCGTGTCGGGGTATTGCACTGCTAGTTCTCGATGTTCTATTTGCCCAAAATAAAGCTTAGCTAGTTTGACTAATTCATCTAATTTATTTGGCGCGACAATGCACAACGTCATTTTGTTCGCGCTGTACTTCTCTTTATAAAAAGCGATTAACTCCGCTCTTAAATCTGATTCATCTCCTGCTAATGTTTCTAAATTGCCGACAGAGAACTTTGAAAATGGGTGAGCAGGATTGACGGTTTCTTTTTGTACTTGATAGACACGACGAATATCGTCCTTTAACTTCATGCTAAATTCGGATTCAATGGCGTGCCGCTCTCGTTCTACAAGCGCGACATCGAATAAAGGCGCGACGAAAAACTGACTAAACCTGTCCAGTGATTCCTCAAATTGTGCAGCGTTAATGCTATAAAAAAAGTTAGTGTGCTCAGTGCCTGTCCATGCGTTATTACTGCCGCCATGCTGATTGATAAAGGCAGAGTACTCGCCAGCTTCAGGAAACTTCTCTGTCCCCAAAAACAGCATATGTTCAAGAAAGTGAGCCATACCAGGTCGAGCAACTGGATCGTCGAAATGACCTACAGCTACTGCCATCGATGCAGCGGCTTCGGTTGACTGACTATCTTCGACTAGCAGTACCGCCAACCCATTGTCTAGGGTTAAACTACGGTACTTGCGGTGGTCATTTGGACTGGTGATAACTTTTTTATTTGTTGGCAAAAGCATTGCTCCAATTGATCGAACAGCACAAATCTAGATACTTACTTTAGTAATCTCTTACAGATAAAGCACGGGTAAAACCTAATTCCCATCAAGTAGCTGCATCAGTTCTTGGTGCCTAAGCACGTGTAGGAGGTGCTCAAGTTTACTGTAATAACTTAACTTGCCATCATTTTTACTTATCTTCAAACACAAGCTGGCTAAACAGCAAATAAACCTTTCTGTTTGGCTAAATATGGTGCAATTTTAGCTTGATGGCTGCTACGAGGGATAACGGTGTTATTTATCCTAAAGCGTGACTATGTGCTATTCGACTAATTAATAACAAAAAACGGTATGTTGCTGTCAATATTCAGACTACAATTAGCTAATAACAATAAAAATTGGGAGTAGCCACGAAGTATGCAGCTATTTTTAATGCGACATGGTGAAGCGGGCTTTAATGCCCACTCAGATAGAGAACGCACATTAACTGACTTAGGCCGCCAGCACACAGGCATGATGAGCAATTGGTTAGGTCAGAGCGTGACTGAGTTTGATTTAGTATTGGTAAGTCCATATTTGCGCGCACAACAAAGTTGGCAAGAGGTGCAGAAGCACTTTCCAAAGCCTAGAAAATGGCTAACCCTTGATGAACTTGTTCCTGCGGGCGATCCAGCGACTGTTGCCGATACCATTGTTGCCTATGCTGAACACTATGAGGCAGACAATGTACTGGTTTTAGCGCATATGCCGTTATTGGGGTATTTAGTGAGTGAATTGGTCCCAGGTATTGAGCCACCACTGTTTGCGACTTCAGGTACGACACTGATCACTAATACTGCGGGGAATACGTCATTAGAGTGGCAGTATGCACCGCATATGATTGGTTAAAATTGCTTTAATTTATTGCTAAAAAATGAGTCCGAATGGACTCATTTTTTATGGCATTAAAATCATTTTCTCAGCGACGATAGGGAAGGTCACCAATATCGATTAGCACCAGTAGAGCCGCATCACCGCCCCATTCTTTAGTGGCTTGGTGGAATGCTTTTACATGGGGATGCTGTGCTAACCACATCGGAATGTTCTGCTTTAAAATCCCTGTTCCATGACCATGCATAATGCAGCAACAGTGACTTTGCTGTTTTACACAGGCTTGGATCAGTGCTGCAAGCTCTAGCTTTGCTTCGGATTGCCGCATACCATGCAGATCTAATAAAAGATCTGGAGCGTAATCGCCACGTCGCAGACGCTTAACCTCAAAGCTATCAACATCGTCTCTTGCCCACTTCATTGGACCATTTTCTGGCAGCAAAGGTTGATAAGTATCTGAAAAGAAGCTGTCAGCGTGTAGCTGTTGCTCTTTTTCTTCAATCACTTTGCGATCTTTAGGCGCTGATTTGAAGTGGCGTTTGTTTTGCTCCAAAGGTTTCATTCCCTTTGTCAGCTCGGCAAATAGTGCCAATTCATCTTTATCTGTTTTTTTATTCATAAGGGTATTTTATTGAATCCGATGCCATATGAATAGAGTTCAGTTACAATGAGTCGGAATAAAAACGTTGGAGTGAATTTTGGATAAGATTTTTGTTGATGAAGCCGTTAATGAATTAAGAACTATCGGTGATATGTTGCGCTGGGGCGTCAGTCGTTTTAATGATGCTAATATTTACTATGGGCATGGTACTGACAATGCTTGGGATGAAGCAATTGCATTGGTATTTCATGCATTACACCTGCCAGAACAGCTTGGCCAACAAGTCATTCACTCTAACCTGACGATCAGTGAAAAACACAAAATCGTCGAGTTAATCATTCGTCGAGTGAGAGAGCGTTTACCGGTTCCATATCTTACTAATAAAGCGATGTTTGCCGGTTTAGAGTTTTATGTTGATGAAAGAGTGCTGGTTCCTCGTTCACCAATCGCTGAACTGATCGCTAACCGCTTTAGCCCTTGGCTATATAATAAGCAAGTTAATCGTGTGATGGATCTTTGTACTGGCAGCGGATGTATCGCAATCGCTTGTGCTTATGAGTTTGAAGATGCGGAAGTCGATGCATTGGATATTAGTGATGATGCTTTAGAAGTGGCGCAGATTAATATCGAGACACTGGGTGTCATGGATAGGGTCTTCCCAATGGAGTCGGATCTGTTTTCTGCGATTCCAAAAGGTCCGCAGTATGACTTGATTGTATCAAACCCTCCATATGTCGACGCCGAAGATATCGGTGATATGCCTGATGAGTATCATCATGAGCCTGAAATCGGTTTAGCATCAGGTCGTGATGGTTTAGATTTAACTAAGCGTATTTTGGCTAATGCTGCGGATTACCTAACAGAAGATGGCTTGTTGGTGGTTGAAGTGGGTAACTCTATGGTGCATATCATTGAGCAATTCCCTGACGTGCCATTCACTTGGGCAAGCTTTGAAAATGGTGGTGATGGGGTGTTTATCCTCACACGTGATCAGCTAGTTGAGAATGAATCACTATTCGTTATCTACAAAGATAGTGAATAATAGCGGTTAGCCATCTAGCTTAATGTGGCTGCTATATGTGAGTACCTACTTCGTTTTGTGCAGTGGGTACTAATCTAATTATGAAAATTGAGGTGTAGAAAACCAATGTCGGGAAACAGTATTGGGCAAAATTTTGTCGTCACAACATTTGGCGAGAGCCATGGAGTCGCCTTAGGTTGTATTATTGATGGTTGCCCTCCAGGTGTTGAGTTAAGTGAAGTTGATATGCAACACGACCTAGACCGGCGCCGACCTGGAACCTCTCGATATACTACCGCTCGTCGTGAAGCTGATGAAGTGCGCATCTTATCTGGCGTGTTTGAAGGGCAAACAACAGGTACTTCAATCGGGCTTTTGATTGAAAATACCGACCAACGCAGCAAAGACTACTCAAACATTAAAGATCTATTCCGTCCTGGTCACGCTGACTACACCTATCAGCAAAAGTATGGCGTGAGAGATTATCGTGGTGGTGGCCGTTCATCGGCGCGTGAAACCGCCATGAGAGTGGCTGCTGGTGCAGTTGCTAAAAAGTATTTAAAGCAAGTTCATGGTGTTGAGATTAATGCTTACCTATCACAGCTTGGACCAATCAAAGCAGAAACTGTTGATTTTGCTGAAATAGAAAAAAATGCATTTTTCTTCCCTGATGCATCAAAGCTTGATGCTTTAGATGAATATATGCGTGATCTTAAGAAAAGTGGTGACTCCATTGGCGCTAAAGTAACCGTGGTCGCAACGGGCGTGCCTGTTGGCTTAGGTGAGCCGGTTTTTGATCGATTAGATGCAGAAGTTGCCCATGCTTTAATGGGTATTAATGCGGTAAAAGGCGTTGAAATTGGTGATGGTTTTGAAGTGGTCAATCAAAAAGGTTCTGAGCATCGTGATTTGATGTCACCAGAAGGTTTTGCTTCCAATCATGCTGGCGGCATACTCGGTGGGATCTCATCAGGCCAACCAATTGTTGCCCACATAGCAATGAAACCAACGTCAAGCATTAGCGTGCCTGGCGAAAGTATGACGGCACAAGGCGACTCAGCCGAAGTGATCACCAAAGGCAGACACGACCCATGCGTAGGCATTCGTGCTGTACCCATTGCAGAAGCAATGTTAGCGATAGTATTAATGGATCATTTACTACGTCACCGTGCACAAAATATGGATGTGAATAGCAGTACACCAGTTATCGGAATGCGTTAATGTTTCAGCCCAAAAACACAGAGCAGCAATTACGCTGGCTCTGTGCTTGTTATTTCTTCTTTTTTTCTATTCTTGGCGTCATGGTGCCTTACTTAGGCGTATTTTTTGATAGCCGTGGCTTTAATGCGCAAGAGATCGGTTTTCTGCTTGCCATTTTAATGGGCACTCGCATCATTGCGCCTAATCTATGGGCAATTGTTGCTGATAGAACGGGCATGCGTTCAGAACTTATTAAAATCGGCGCCGGCGCTGCAGCTGTCTCTTATCTAAGCTTTTTCTACGATGGCAGCTTGACCTATCTCGCAATCAGTCTTGCTGTTTATACCTTCTTTTGGAACGCTATTTTGGCGCAACTAGAGGTTATCACCTTAGAAACCCTTGGCGAAAACGCGACACGCTATGGCGCTATTCGTAGTTGGGGCAGTGTTGGTTATATCGTTTTAGTGGTTGGCGGTGGCTTTGCTATTGGCCATTGGGGGCCACAAATTCTCCCTTATATCGGTATGGCACTGTTTATCGGTATGTTAGCCAGCGCATTGCCGCTGCCGGCAAATAGAGCAAAGATAGAGAAAGAAGTTAAACGGCAACCTCTCGCATTTAATAAAGCGGTTATTTGGTTTCTTATTTCAGCCATGTTGCTGCAAATGAGTGCAGGTCCTTTTTATGGTTTCTTTGTTTTATACCTAAAACAGGCGGGTTATACCGAAGCCGTTGCGGGGATATTTGTCGCTTTGGGTGTGGTTGCAGAAATCATCATGTTTATGTATGCCCCCAAGCTACTTGGCCGTTTTGGAGTAAAGTTTCTACTGTTTATTAGTATTGCACTGACTGCCGTGCGTTGGTTGTTACTTGCTTTTGGGGTAGACAGTTTATTGTGGTTAAGTTTGAGCCAAGTTTTGCATGCTTTCACCTTCGGGCTAACACACGCAGCGTCGATTCAGTTTGTACATAAGCATTTTGATATAAGCCGACGTAGCCAAGGGCAAGCGCTTTATGCCAGCTTAAGTTTTGGTGTTGGCGGGGCATTAGGTACTTGGTTATGCGGTATTATTTGGGGAGATGGCTCTGGCGCCGTGACGACTTGGGTCTTTGCTGCGTTTTGTGCTGTTCTGTCAATGATTGCAGTATTGTTTATCCCCTCATCGAAACCTGAGATTAATCGTGAAGCGAGCACTGCCTAGTATGTGTTTAATGACGGTTAGTTTGACTTTAAATGGAGTTTGTCAAAGTGAGTAAGTTTCGTCTTGGTTTGATTATAAATCCACTTGCGGGATTAGGTGGTAGTGTCGGCTTAAAAGGCAGTGATGGCGTTGCCGAAATAGCGTTAGCGAAAGGGGCTGAGCCCAAATCTCATCTGCGAATGGAGCAAGCTTTAAACGTTGTTTTACCTTATCAAGACCGAATAGAGGTGATAACGGCTTCAGGTGATATGGGAGAAACGCTGGCGCGAAATATGGGCTTTAATGTTCGCGTCGTTTATCAGGCACCGACTGACACCGCAGCGCAAGATACTCAGGCTGTTGTGACTGAACTGCTCAACGAAACATTAGATCTATTATTGTTTGCGGGTGGTGATGGTACAGCACGAGATATTTACGCGATTGCTGACGATAACATACCAGTACTTGGTGTGCCGGCTGGGGTGAAGATCCATTCAGGTGTTTATGGCATTACCCCTCACGCATCAGGCGTGGTGCTGAAAATGCTGCTAGAAGGTGAGTTAGTGAGTTTGATGAGCGCTGACGTGATGGATATCGACGAAGCCGCATTTAGAACGGGAGTCGTTAAAGCTAAGTGCTTTGGCGAAATGCTGGTTCCTGCAGAGCCGCGCTATGTGCAAGCGGTGAAAATGGGCGGCAAGGAAACCGATGAGTTAGTACTTGCAGATATTGCTGCTGAGGCTATTGAGTTAATGGAAGATGAGCTCGTTGTAATAGGCTCTGGTAGCACGGTTGCTGCAGTCATGGAGGAGCTTGGTCTAGACAATACTCTACTCGGTGTCGATCTCATTCAACAACAGCAACTTCTTGCCAGTGATCTGTCAGCTGAAGAGTTACTTAAACTCACCGAAAACCAGTCGGTTAAGCTATTCATAACCCTTATTGGTGGACAAGGTCATATATTAGGTCGAGGTAATCAACAGTTATCACCACAACTAATAAGACGAGTAGGCAAAAACAATATTGTTATTTTAGCGACAAAAACAAAGCTAAAAGCACTTGAAGGACGGCCACTAATTGTGGATAGTGGCGACCCTAAACTAGATAAAGAGCTAACAGGTTATTATAAAGTGGTGACTGGCTATCACGATTATGTGATGTATCAAGTGGCCAACCCCGATTTAGCCTAGCTAACACGACTGCATGAATTGCGTCGAATATCGTTAATTATTACCTATTGGAATAAGCCCAATAGTTTGAGATTGTGGAGCACTCAATGATAGAGAAGTATGAGCAAACCCTTCAAGATTGGATAGAAAGCATTGTTGCAGAAGGTGACGATGATGCCCTATTTGCCAGCGGATACCTACAAGGGCACTTTGCGGTAGTGCTATCAAAACTAGAGAATGAAAGCGAGCAAGGCACTCAAGCGCTAGCATTGCAGATGGTTGAGTGTTTAGCACTTGCTCGAGAAGAGCTTGATGATAATGACTACGCACTTGTTAATGATGCTTGGTTACAGCTAAGCAGTAAGTTAGCTGCTTAAGCCAATCATGTCTGAGTTATTAAGTTTATGAGTATTCAGCGATATAGCGCAATAGGGTTATTAAACCCTAAAAGCCCTACCAATGTCGGCGGCATAATGCGCGCAGCGGGTTGTTACCGCGCTGATGCGGTTTTCTATACCGGCAGACGTTATCCATTAGCCGCGAGTAATGGTAACGCACAGTATAATACCGATACTAAAGCGGCGAGCGAGCAGATCCCACTGACTGGAGTAGAATCTCTTGTTGATGCCGTTGCAGCAGATGTGACTGTTGTTTGTGTTGATTTGGTAGAGGGGGCCATCCCACTACCTGAATTTGTGCACCCAGACAAAGCGATATACATCTTTGGTCCAGAAGACGGCACTATCAGTCAACAAGTGATTAATCGCGCCGATGCTGTTGTATATGTGCCGACAGTGGGTTGTATGAACTTAGCTGCATCGGTTAACGTTTTACTTTATGACAGGCTGGCTAAATCAGCAACTACCGTCACTGGTGATGAGTTGATCCGTACTAGCCGTGATACTAATAATCGAGTTAGAGTAAAACGCTAGTCCAGAGAGTTTTAAACCTAATTGAGCCACAGCTAAGACTGTGGCTTTTTTGTCGGTTTAATTTACTGTACTAATTGCTTACTTGTTTTCATTGCAACATTGACCTAGTTGAAATTAGCTACCATATTTAATTTGAATCTCTTTTACTAAAGGACTGATTAAATGAAGCTATTTTTAAAGGGGTGTTTGATACTATTTATCATATCCACAGCTGGTTGTGCGACAAAAACACCCACATTAGAGACTGGACCTGATGCTCAAGTGACCAAAGACGGTTTAGTTAAAATCGACAACTCAGTATTGGACCTTTCTTTTGCAAAACCCAATGTTGATTGGGGTAAGTATACAAAACTCTATTTCAAAGCCGCTACCGTTACCAATGACCACCCTGCAGATTATAAACCACCACGAATTGATCGAAGAGCTGATGGACTGAATGCCACCTATGATCTCCCCGAAAAAGCGTTAAATAGGATGGCGACTGAGTTTGGTGTGATTGTCGCTAGCGTGTTTAATGAAGATCAGCCTTTTGAGCTTGTCGATAAAGCTGGGCCTAGCACTTTGGTTATTGAAGTCGCAGTCACTGATATTCGATTAAGCGCTCCAGTAGAGAGCTCTCGGCGCAGTTACAGCTCAATGGGAAAAACTTACACACAAAACTCCGGTTCAATGATGTTGCTTGCTGTCGTGAAGGATGGCCAGAGTGGAGAAGTGCTAGCAAAAGCTGCCGATCGTGGAGAAGGATTTGACCAATGGCAGCAAAATACTCAAGTCTTCAATTGGGGTGACGTTAAAACCGTCTATCGTCGTTGGGTTAATGACTTTAAGAATGCCCTAATGATGGCGGGTGCTGAGTAGTTTAAACAGTCAGACGCCTTGATGGGCGTCTGACTGTAAGTTATTTGGCAACTAACTAACTAACTAACGAACTAACTAACTAACTAACTAACTAACTAACTAACTAACCTCTAACGCCTTACCTTTAAGCAGCTTTCGCATCCACATTCTGTTCGGATTTAAAAGCGCGACAAATTCCGTGCTGAGTGGCATGGCTTCACCACAGATCTGAGCGGCTAATGCTTCAGCGGCTAGCAGGCCTGAGCTTAAGCCTCGAGAACCTAGTCCACCTAGAATATATAAACCTTTGTGCACTGGCGCTGGCGTGTTTTGCCAAAACTTCCTACTTGCAGGAGTGAGTTGGTGATTATTGTAGAGCGACATGATTGCATCTAGGTCAGGAGCGGGTCCCATCATAGGAGCATGATCGCGAGTTACCATGCGCACACCGACTCGGGCACTGTGTTTGGATATATCTATGTCGCGGTTCCAATCTTTATCTAAATAGCTATGTTGGATCTTGTGTAGGTTATCGACTTGCTCTTGTGGGCTATAAGCCAAGTTGTCGGCATCTTTTACATAACTTGCGCCCAAACAATGTAGGGCATTATTCACCGGGGTCATGTAACCATGTGCACATAATACGGTACTGAGCTTAGATAGCTTAGATCTTGTTGGTGCATGGCTAACTTGACCTCTAAAACCTGTGACTTGTAGATGCTTAGTCTGCTCAAAGCGAGTAAGAGACTTACCGTTGGCAACCACCACCGTTTTGTATGGACCAAGGCGTTGTTGATTATTGATTAAATACCAGCCACCATTAGACTTTTCAAGTGCCGTTATCTGAGTGTTTAATTGCACGCTAACATCAGATAACTGCTGCGCCCGTGCAAATGATGCTTTGGTGAGATCTTGCGGTGCGACCCAGCCACCTAAAGGGTAAAAAATCCCAGCTTCATTAATCTCTACACCAGCAATTTCGCTTGATTGCTTTTCGTCAACGGCATGAGCGATATCAGTGTTCCACGGATGACCATTAATTATCTTCTGTACTCGCTTTCGGCTGCGTTCATCATGGCCGGTATGCAGTACGCCGCAGAGGTCAAAATCTATCGGGTACTTGTTAGCAGCAAGTGTGTTTAGGCGATGCAGGCTAAAGAGGTAGGCCTGCTGGAAGTACTGACTTAAGCTATTGTTGTCAGGCGTGAGCAGTGGGTAGATAGCGCCCTGTTTGTTACCCGATGCCGCTTGAGCCAGCTCGCTATCTTCACAAAATACACTGATTTTTTTATGTCGCTCTGCCAGCGATAAAACTAAACTTGCACTCGCAATTCCACCACCGATTACGGCAATCTCTGTGGCACTTTCTGCAGCTTGAATTGGATAGGGCGCTTGTTGCCCAAATTGCTGAGCTCGAAGAGCTTGTCGCTCCATTAGCAGAACATTATCTATATTAATTGGATCTGAACTGCTCATAGAGTTTTCAGCGATAAACCCAACCATATCACTTAGTGTTAGCAGCGCTTGTCGATTCTCAATAGGCAGTTCAGCTGATATTAGGCAGTGACAGTTATCTTGGCTGTGTTTGGACATTTGCCAGAATAACGCTTGCGAAATCGATTGTGCTTCAAATCTAGCAGTGCACAGCCAATGAGATATTAAATGGTTGCTGAGTGGCTGTTTACGTAATTGTTGCTCATAATCTCCTAAGTGGAAATCAATAACGAGCCTACCATGGTTCAACTTTACCCGCTGGCAGCCGGCAATTGCGACGAGGTGAGTTTCTGCTCCAGCCTGTGACATGGCCTTAAACTGCTGAGAGGCAAAAAGTTGTTCAATATGTTCATCAAGGACACAAAAGATCTTTAATGTTAGCGGACCGTTCAAAGTTGAATGCAGTTTTATCAGCTCAAAAATCTGGCTTACAGATCCTAATCCGAGCATCGCTATGCAGAGATGTTCGCTGTTGTTAGTCGCTATGATTGATCTAATGTTGTTACTGACTGTCATGGTTATGTCTTTAATGTTAAATTAAACCCTCACAAAAACAGGGTAGGATTTTTATAACTTGAGCTAAATTGTACATTTTTATGCTGCAATTTAGGTGAGGTTTTTACGCTATGTCTCAATTTAGGCACTATTTTTGTGTTCTTTATGGAAAGCTGACCACTTAAATGGATTAAAAGCGATACCATTAGCGCAGCAAAATGGGTACTACCTGTATAGAATGGATAGTTAATAATGAAAAGAGTCGTGATCACCGGTTTGGGCGTTGTCTCAAGTATCGGTAACAACAAGCAAGAAGTCACTGAATCATTGAGAGCGGGTCGTAGTGGTATTACCCACTCTGATCAGTTTGAAGAAATGAAGCTGCGCAGCCATGTTTGGGGCGATATCAAGTTAGATCCTAAAGAGCACATTGATCGTAAAGCATTACGCTTTATGGGTAATGCTGCAGCATACGCTTACATAGCAATGGCTGAAGCGATTGAAGATGCAGGACTAACCGAAGAACAATATTCAGATCCACGGGTCGGTATTATTGCGGGTACCGGTGGAGCATCTTCTGCTAACCAAGTACAAGCTGCTGATACGTTGCGAGAAAAAGGTGTGAAGCGCGTTGGGCCATATATTGTGCCACGTATCATGTCGAGCACAGCCAGTGCTTGTCTAGCCACACCATTTAAAATTAAAGGCATGAACTACTCAATCAGTTCAGCTTGTGCAACAAGTGCACACTGTATCGGCCATGCGGCTGAACTTATCCAAATGGGTAAGCAAGACATGGTGTTTGCGGGTGGCTCTGAAGAGGTCGATTGGACCCTAACTATGGGCTTCGATGCCATGGGCGCATTGTCTACCAAGTACAATGACACACCAGAAAAAGCATCACGTACTTATGATGCTGACCGTGATGGTTTTGTAATCTCAGGCGGTGGCGGAATCGTTGTGGTTGAAGAGCTCGAGCATGCATTGGCTCGTGGCGCTAAAATTTACGCGGAAGTGATTGGTTACGGCGCATCATCTGATGGCTACGACATGGTTGCTCCATCAGGAGAAGGCGCTGTACGTTGTATGCAGATGGCTTTGGCAGATGTTGATACTCCAATTGATTATATCAACACCCATGGTACTTCAACGCCTGTTGGTGATATGCGTGAGCTAGAAGCTTTACGTGAAACCTTCGGTGATGACCTACCAGCAATCGCATCAACTAAATCGCTAACTGGTCATGCATTAGGTGCTGCAGGTGCTCATGAAGCCATCTATAGTTTGATTATGATGGAAAACAGCTTTATTGCGCCAAGCATCAATATCGATACCGTAGATGAAAAAGCGGCAGGCATGCCGATTGTGACCGAAATGAAAGAGCAAGAGCTTACGACTGTAATGAGCAACAGCTTTGGTTTCGGTGGTACAAACGCAACTTTGGTGATGCGCAAGTACAAGTAAATTAAAGTTTGTTATCTAAAAAGGAAGCCTTGGCTTCCTTTTTTGTGGCTGAATTTTAAGATCTGCTCTGCAGGTGTTTGCCTTCATTTAATCCGTTTATACTGATCGACGGTTCAAAAGCTGTGCTGTCTTGGTCGCCAACACAATGCCTAGCGTATCCGCCAATAGATCGCCGAGATCAAAAGTTCGCGCAGGGATAAAGGCTTGGCTTAACTCTTCTATAATCACAAATAGCGTGACCGCCAGTGCGCCATAGTAGCAATTAAAGCGGCCAAGCGAGAAAGACCTAAATTGACTCGCAACCACCACTATAAATGTCAGCGCACCAAACAGCACTAAATGACCCAACTTGTCACCAAATGGAATGTTACCAACCATCTCAAAAAGTAGGTTTTGGTTTCCGCTGCTCGCTTGATAGATGATCCATAGAATGAACGAGAAAAAGGCGGCGGCTATCGCTGAAATGAGTCTGTTCATTATTTGGCCAGTTTGCTGCTAGTTAGCATTAGCGCTCCGTTGTTCGTCATATTGCCTGCTAAAAGCAAAATAGCACTGTTAACTCATTGTTGTTAGTTAACAATTGTTAACTGCTTCGAGTTTAGGTTTATATGCTCTGCTATTTTAAGGCTCAAGATTGAAAATTACTGCAGCTTGATTCTCAAGCCATCACCATCTTGCTAGAATGCCTGTTATATGCCTTCAGCTCACTTTTTTGGAAACCAAAATGAAAATCCTAGCCGATGAGAACATGCCCTACGTGCAACAGTTATTTGGTGATTTAGGCACAATAGAAACGGTAAATGGCAGAGAGTTAACCGCAGAGCAAGTTAAAGACGCTGATGTGCTGTTAGTGCGCTCCGTGACGAAGGTGAACCAAGCATTACTAGCAAGCAATGACAAACTTAAGTTTGTCGGCAGTGCAACTATAGGTACCGACCATATTGATTTAGACTACCTTGCCAGTCGCAATATTCCTTTTTCTAATGCGCCAGGTTGCAATGCCACAGCTGTTGGTGAGTTTGCTTTTATCGCCATGCTTGAGCTTGCGCAGCGTTTTAAAAGCCCTTTAAAAGGCAAAGTCGTAGGAATTGTTGGTGCTGGCAATACAGGTACCGCAGTTGCAAAGTGTTTAAAGGCTTATGGCATTGAAGTGCTACTTTGCGACCCAGTGCTAGCGGAAAAGGGTGACCCAAGAAGCTTTGTTTCCTTAAGTACCCTTATTGAAAAATGCGATGTGGTTAGTTTACATGTGCCCATTACAAAAGCAGGCGAGCATAAAACCTGGTATCTATTCGATGAAGCACGCTTAAACAGCTTACGTAAAAACACTTGGCTACTGAATTGTTGTCGTGGTGAAGTCATTGATAACCGTGCTTTGATTACGTTTAAGCAGCAACGTGATGACGTCAAGGTGGTACTTGATGTATGGGAAGGTGAACCCAACCCTATGCCTGAACTGGTACCATATATTGAATTTTGTACGCCGCATATTGCTGGGTATTCGTTAGAAGGTAAGGCACGTGGCACTTTTATGCTGTATCAGCAACTGGCTAAAGTACTAGCAATAAAAGGCGATAAGCAGATGGAATCGCTATTGCCGCCGCTATGGAGTGAACAAGTTTCTGTTAGCGAAATAGCAGATGAAAGAGCATTATTACAGCTGGCTCGATTTGTTTATGATCTGCGCGATGATGACGAGTTATTCAGAAATAACTTTCTTAATAACCATGGGTTTGATCATATGAGAAAAAATCACAAGCATAGGCGTGAATTTAGTGCATTAAAGGTAGGCAATATAGGCCAAACTAATGTAAATTGGTTATCCAATTTAGGGTTTTCAGGAGTCGAGCTGTAATTATGTCGCAGGAATATAATGTTGTCGTATTAGGTGCATCGGGCGCAGTGGGTCAAACAATGATTGAGATCCTCGAAGAGCGTAATTTTCCGATTGCAAATTTGTATCCTTTAGCCAGCAGTCGTAGCGCCGGTAATACGGTAAGCTTCCATGGTAAACAGGTCGAGATTTTAGACGTAGATACCTTTGACTGGTCACAAGCTCAAATTGGTTTCTTTTCTGCAGGTGGGGATGTTTCTGAGAAGTGGGCTCCGATTGCCGCTGAGCAAGGTTGTGTTGTTATTGATAACACCTCGCATTTCAGATATGACATTGACGTACCTTTAGTGGTGCCAGAAGTGAACCCAGAAGCAATTGCTGATTTTAGAAATCGTAATATTATTGCTAATCCTAACTGCTCAACAATCCAAATGTTGGTGGCGTTGAAGCCTATCCATGATGCTTACGGGATTTCGCGAATTAATGTTGCGACATACCAGTCTGTGTCTGGTTCTGGTAAAAAGTCAGTTGAAGAGTTAGCCACACAGTGCTCTAAGTTGCTTCAAGGTCTACCCGTTGAACCAAAAACTTACTCAAAGCAAATTGCGTTTAACGTGTTACCGCAAATTGATAAGTTTATGGACAATGGTTACACCAAAGAAGAGATGAAGATGGTGTGGGAAACACAGAAAATCTTCGGTGATGAAAATATCGTTGTGAATCCTACCGCAGTACGTGTACCTGTGTTCTACGGCCATTCAGAAGCGATTCATCTTGAAACTCTGCAACCTGTCGACGCTGAAGATGTTAAAGCTGTGTTGCGCGGTGCGCCAGGCGTTGAACTGTTTGAGTCTGATGAAGAGTACCCTACCGCAGTTGATGATGGTGCCGGAACTGATCCTGTATACGTGGGGCGTGTTCGTAAAGATATCTCCCATGACAACGGTATAAACCTTTGGGTCGTTTCAGATAATATCCGCAAAGGCGCTGCATTAAATAGCGTACAGATAGCTGAAGTGTTAATCCGAGATTATTACTAAACTGATTTAGTACTCGATTAATTGCTTAAAAAGCCCGCACAATGCGGGCTTTTTATGTTTTAGAGTTGTGAACAGTAGCAGGGCAACTTAATCTAGTTTATAGTAATCTCAATAAATACAATTGCCTAAAGCTGGTCGCTAAAGAGTGACTTCTACGCTTCAAAGGGAAGGATTGATGAACTTTCGCACTTCGCATTTTGCTGGCATCTTTGCCGCTGCTTTAACTGTTTTTGCTGTTGCTCCTTCGATTAACCTTGCGACTGCAGAACCATTAAAAATTACTGGTCCTGAAGGTCAAACTAAAACAGTTAAGCGACAATATGGCCCAACAACATCATCCGATACCTTCTGGAGTATCGCCCAAGCGGTTAAACCTGATAATAGTGTTACCGTTTATCAAGTGATGTCAGCCTTGTATGATGCTAACCCTCATGCCTTCAGCGGCAAGAATTATAATAGCTTAGAGCGAGGAATGATCTTGTTAGTGCCGTCAAAAGACGTCATGCAACAAGTTTCCAAAAGCAATGCTAAAAAACGTGCTGAAAATAACGATCGCGGCTGGACTAATTCAGCGCAAACAGTCGCGCCGATTCAAACAACCCAGCAAATAGTCAAGCCCAAAGCTAAATTAGCAGCTAAACCAACAGTACAGCCTGAGGTGGTTTCCAAAGCGTCATCTGCTGAAATCGAATCTCTTACCGAAAAGCTTGAACAAGCAGAAGCGTTAAATCTGTCACTAACAGATGAGTTAGCGCGTGCGAGTGATGAAATCACCATAGGTTCAACTGATACTGAATCTTTTCAAGAAGAAATTGCAGAACTAAAAGCAGAAAATGCGCTGTTAAAACAAGCGCTGCAAGATCGTGCTGTAGAAAATGAAGCACTTAAAAGTGATGTTGCAGCCAAACAGAAAGTGATAGACCAATTAAACCAACCAAAAGAGGAGCCGACTTCGACAATCTGGCGCTCCTTAATGGACAATCCATTATTACTTGTTCTTGGTGCAGTCGTTCCTGCATTACTGGCTCTTGTTTTATTCTGGCTGTTTATCCGACGTCGCAACGAAAGTGAAGCGTCAGCTGAATCCATTGATGACAAACAAGCAAACGACTCACCGGTCGCTACCGTTGATGATGAAAAAGCGACCGCTGCTGAAAATAGAGATGAAGAGGATCTTAGCCTTGCAGTGCATTTAGATACTGATCAAGCTGATGACGCTGGTAGCATTAATGTTATTAACGCTCAAGAGTCGGAAGATGTTGACCTTGTGGTTGAAGAAGCCGCAGATGAGGGACAATCTTTAGATGATTTGTGGGCTGAAGCGATGGGCGAGCAAGATGGTGAAATAGAGGCGACCGATGATTTAACATCATTTGCAGCTGAAGATGATGATCTTGACGCGTTATTAACCGGATTCGATGAAGAACCTGAAACCAATAAAGCTACAGCAGATGATGACTTAGATGCACTGTTGTCAGGTTTTGATGAAGAACCTGAAACCAATAAAGCTACAGCAGATGATGACTTAGATGCACTGTTGTCAGGTTTTGATGAAGCACCTGAAACCAATAAAGCTACAGCAGGTGATGACTTAGATGCACTGTTGTCAGGTTTTGATGAAGCACCTGAAACCAATAAAGCTACTGCAGATGATGATTTAGATGCACTGTTATCAGGTTTTGATGAAGCACCAGAAGCTGAAAAAGCATCTGAGGAAGACGACTTAGATGCTCTACTATCAGGTTTTGATGAAACAAATGAAACAGCTGTAACTGATAGCACGTTAGCGGAAGATGATTTAGATGCACTTTTAGATGCAAATGCTTCAGTCTCCGAAGACGTTGTTGCTGATAGTGATGAACTTGACTCACTACTCGCTGAGTTTGATATTCAGGCTGATGAAACGGAATTACAAGCAGATGATAGTGATATTGATGCGCTCTCAGATGAGGTCGCTGCAGAGTTAGAGTTGCCGCTAGAAATTGCAGCAGAGTTAGATCTTAACGTTGAAGATGTAAGTACCGATGAGGCTGAACTCGATCATGAGTTAGACACTTTGCTAGCCGATCTTGAAGCCCCCGTCGATGAAAATGCTACAAAATTCCCCCAAGAGTCAATTGCACTCATTGATGATATTGCAGCAGAGCTAGAAACTGAACTACCAAAAGAAGTGGTAGAAGAGGGTGAATTAGATAGTTTATTAGCTGAATTCAATTTGTCAGATACCCCCGCAGACGAAGTGCTGAGTGAGCTCAACGTTAGCGAAGAGCTTAACGCTGAAACAGCGGAAGCTACTGATAGTGACTTTAGCTTAGATTTCGATCTCAGCGACACTGAAATTGCGTCAGATGAAATGAGTGAAGATGTCAGTATTGAGTTAGATCCAGTCGCAGAAAGTGTCGACGTTGAAACTAAACGTGCTGATGAAAATATGCTTGAGTTTAGCTCCGAGCCAATCGAGGCAAGTGCTAAAGCTGACAAAGACAGCGGATTCTTTGATGATTTAAAAGGGGCAAAAAAACCTGAACCCACAGCGCTAGATTGGGATGCAGTTGCCACTGACATGAACACGGCAACCCTTTCTGATGATGAACTGCTTAGCGAGCTAGCAGCTAGCGGCGGTTCGAGTGTCGCTGCGGACGAGGATCTCGACGCATTTATTATCGAGGACGATAGTAAGTTGACGGTTGATCAAGCATTAGCAGCACTCGACGCTAAGCAAGGTGATGAGCAGGCAAGCGCTATTCCGGAGCACGATTTAACCACTTTCCAAAAAGATAATGGTTTTATCGATATAGATCGACTATTGAATGAAGCCGATGAAGAGACCGTAGAGACTGATCTTTATCAAGAGCTAGATGTTGATATGGGTGAGCTCGATTCTTTAATGGGCAATACATCGATGGTCGATGTTGATGATGCTGAAAATTCAATCAATGCCAAACTTGATTTAGCGCGTGCGTATATTGAAATTGATGACAATGACAGCGCTCGAGCCTTACTCAAAGAGGTGGAACTTGACGGCAATGAGCGACAGCAAGAAGAAGCGTCAGGTTTGATAAAAGAGTTAGTGTAAAATATTCAGTTAAAAACGGCGCCCAAGGCGCCTTTTTTATGCGTATCGTTCGGTATGAATATGCTAGAATCGCCGGCTATTAAATATTATTGATTGTCGATAGCGGCGTTTTAACCATACGCCGCGGTGACAAACATGTTTGTACAGAGTTAAGAGGTGTGTGATGCGGGTTGCGTTAGGTATAGAGTACGATGGAAGTCGCTATTATGGTTGGCAGCGCCAGCTCGATGTCGACTCTGTGCAAGGGCAGTTAGAAAAAGCCCTCTCTAAAGTTGCTAATGAGCCGATCACTGTGCAATGTGCTGGCAGAACCGATACTGGAGTGCATGGCACTGGACAGGTGGTTCACTTCGATACGAATGCGATTCGTAAGGACACCGCTTGGACACTTGGCGTCAATGTCAATTTGCCCGATGATATTGCCGTACGTTGGGTGAAAGTGGTCGATGATGAGTTTCATGCTCGTTTTTCAGCGACCGCGAGACGTTACCGCTATATGATCTATAACCATCAATTACGCCCGGGTATTTTGCGCAGTGGTGTGAGCCATTATCGCGGTGATATTGATGAAAATAAAATGCACCAAGCTGCACAACTATTTGTCGGAGAGCACGACTTTACCAGCTTCAGAGCATTGCAATGCCAGTCTAAAACCCCTTTTCGTGAAATACATGAAGTCAATGTCACGCGCCAGGGTATGTATATCTGCGTTGATATAAAAGCCAATGCTTTTCTACATCATATGGTGCGCAACATCGTTGGTACCTTACTTGAAATCGGCAAGGGCAATCAGCCAAAGGAATGGGTTAATACATTATTAGCGCTTAAAGACAGATCAAAAGCAGCCGCTACGGCACAGCCAAATGGTTTGTACTTGGTTGATGTTACTTACCCTGAGCATTTTCAGTTGCCTAAGCTCGCTTTAGGCCCACTGTTTATGTTGGATTAATCCAGTGATGGAATCGATGAAGCATATTGCGCCTGCAACGAACTCTCCTTTGAGCATTTGGCTCGACTATTTGTTGGCTATTCACCCAACAGAAATCGATATGGGGCTAACGCGAGTCTCTGAGGTCGCCAAACGCTTATCGCTAACCGCACTGGGCGAGACCAAAGTGGTTACTGTTGCTGGCACTAATGGCAAAGGGACCACCTGCGCCATGATAGAAGCAGCGCTCAAACTTACAGGTAAATCGGTTGGCGTTTATAGTTCTCCTCATCTGCTTAACTATAATGAACGGGTACGGATTAACGGTGTTGATGCTACTGATGTAGCGTTAGTTAGCGCATTTGAAACCATAGAAGCTGCTAGAGCAGAGATATCGTTAAGTTTTTTTGAGTATGCGACATTGGCAGGCTTAGTGCTATTTAAGCGTGAGCAACTCGATGTTATCTTACTCGAAGTGGGTCTCGGTGGTCGTCTTGATGCTACCAATATTATTGACGCCGATATCAGTGTTGTCACCTCAATCGATCTGGATCATCAAGAGTATTTAGGTGATACCCGCGAGTTAGTGGCAGCTGAAAAAGCGGGCATTTTCAGAGCGGGACGCCCAGCGATTGTTGGCGAACCTGACTGCCCACAACCACTTATTGATTACGCGCACAGTATTGGCGCCAACTTATATCGAGTAGGGCAAGAGTTTAACTATACCTGCGGCGATACAAGCTGGAATTATAGCGGGCAATATTTTGATTTAGACGCATTGCCTCTACCTAAATTACCCCAGCCCAACGCAGCAACGGCTATCGCGGTATTAGAGCACTTATGTCCCGACATCGATAAGAGTTTGTTTATTAATGTAGTCGGTGAAACCCAACTTGCAGGGCGTTTAGAACAATTGGCAGCTGAACCTTGTGTCATGGTCGATGTTGCTCACAATCCTCACGCTGCTCGTTATTTTAAATCTCGCTTAAGTAAGCTTAACAAAGCACGCCTATTTGCGATTTGTGGCATGTTAAAAGATAAAGATGCTGCTGCAGTGCTAGCAGAGCTGTCAATCGACGTAACACATTGGTATCTTACTGATTTAGATGTACCAAGGGGAGCGAGTGCGGCCTCGTTAAAGGCGTTATTGCCGTCACAGAGCATTGCGAGTTGTTTCGACAACATTGGATCTGCTTGGAACGCTGTACAACAGCAAGCAAATGCCGACGATGTGATCATCGTTTTTGGCTCATTTTATACCGTCGCAGGATTTAAAGCGTTGCTTAAGGGAGAAAGTTTTGTCTAGTCATTTTCAAAATCGTCTAGTCGGTGTGATTGTTATTGTCGCACTAGGAGTGATTTTTTTGCCCGATATTCTTGATGGTAAAAAGCAGCGTCAAGAGGAGCAGTTTGCCGAGATCCCGCTGAGACCGGAAGTAGAGCAAGCACAATTACCGCAGCAAGCGATTGAAACGCTAGAGCTAGACACTGAAGCGTCAACCACCACTGTCGGTGATGATAGCTGGGAAATAGAGCCTGCCAGCGAACAAGGCAAAACCGCAGCAGTGGTTAACACTGAGCCTAAGGTGAAAGATGTTGCCGTAAAAACGCAAAGTAGCGTGGTTGCCGCTAACAAAAAGCCGGCCGTAGCCAACTCAAAAGCATGGACTATTCAGCTTGGTAGCTTTAAAAATGCTGCAAATGTACAAGCGTTAGTGAAACGGTTAAGAGCTAAAGGCTTTAGCGCTTACACGTTACCAACACGGCCTGTTGATGGTCAGCTGACGAAAGTGTTTGTCGGGCCAAACATCTCCAAAGATAAATTGACCGCTATGCAGTCAGATATTGAAAAGTTGGAGAAGTTGAAAGGCCGCATTGTGGCATACAACCCCGTCGAAAAATAACAAGGTGTGATTGTCCTATTCTGAGAAATCGTTATTTCGTCTACAAAGCGTGTGAAATAACCCTGTCTCTGATAGAATCGCGCCGTCTTAAACCCTATGCCGGATATACTCTTCAATGGTTTGGATTGATTACGCCATCATCATCGTTATTGGACTATCGACACTGATAAGTTTGGTACGAGGCTTTGTTAAAGAAGCGATGTCACTTGTCGTGTGGTTCGCCGCATTTTTCATCGCCAGTCAGTTTTACCTCAAACTCGCCACTCATCTTACCCAGATGCAAGATGAAATGGTTCGTAACGGCGTAGCCGTCGCTATTCTCTTTATCTCTACGCTTATTTTAGGCGCGTTGGTTAACTATATAATTGGCCAACTGGTTTCTAAAACCGGATTGTCTGGCACCGACAGAGTGCTCGGCTTATGTTTCGGTGCGCTAAGAGGCGCACTAATCGTAAGCGCAATACTATTTTTCTTGGACGCTTTTACTGGAGCGCCCAATACAGATTGGTGGCAGAGTTCAACACTCGTGCCCGAATTTGGAGTTGTTATTCAGTGGTTCTTTGACTACTTGGAAAACACCTCAAGCTTTGTACCCAAAATATAAAATGCACTAAAGCATTATTTGGACTTCGGCCAAGAATTAACTTGGCTGAAGCAAAAATATTTAAACAATAGAACATCTTACAATGAGGAAGCTTACCCATGTGTGGTATTGTCGGAATAGTTGGTCAGTCATCGGTTAATCAAACCATTTATGATGCATTGACTGTGCTTCAGCATCGTGGACAGGATGCTGCTGGCATTGTGACCGTAGACGGATATGCGTTTAGATTACGTAAAGCCAATGGCTTAGTAAAAGACGTTTTTGAACCAAAGCATATGCAACGCCTGCAAGGTAATTCAGGTATTGGTCACGTGCGTTACCCAACGGCCGGAAGTTCAAGTGCTTCTGAAGCTCAGCCGTTTTATGTTAACTCACCTTTTGGGATCTCATTAGCGCATAACGGCAACCTAACCAACACGGTTGATTTGCATGAGCGCTTGCACAAGCAGCGTCGTCACGTTAGCACGACCTCTGACTCTGAAGTATTGTTAAACTTACTGGCTGATGAGCTGCAACATACTACCACTCAACACCTATCTTCTGATGATGTGTTCAAAGCTATCAGCAAAGTACATGAGATCGCTCGCGGTGCTTATGCGGTTGCGGCGATGGTCATCGGCCATGGCTTAATGGCATTTAGAGATCCATTTGGTATTCGTCCGTTAGTTATCGGTAAGCACGAAACTGAAACCGGTACAGAGTACATGGTAGCCTCAGAAAGTGTTGCACTTGATGCTGTTGGTTTTGAGTTTATGCGCGATGTCGCGCCGGGTGAAGCCGTTTATATCACCTTAGAAGGTGAGCTATTCACTCGCCAATGTGCTCATACTCCAAGCTACGCGCCATGTATCTTCGAATTCGTTTATTTTGCTCGCCCAGACTCGACTATCGACAATGTCTCTGTTTATAGCAGCCGCGTAAACATGGGGACGATGTTAGGTGAGAAGATTAAGAAAGAATGGGAAGATCACGATATCGATGTGGTTATTCCTATTCCTGAAACTTCGTGTGATATCGCCCTTGAAATTGCTCGTCATATGGACTTGCCATACCGTCAAGGTTTCGTGAAAAACCGTTATATTGGTCGTACCTTTATTATGCCTGGTCAACAAGAGCGTAAGAAATCAGTACGTCGTAAGCTCAATGCGATTGGTGCTGAGTTTAAAGGTAAGAATGTCTTGTTGGTTGATGACTCGATTGTTCGTGGTACAACTTCAGAACAGATCATCGAAATGGCACGTGATGCTGGCGCTAAGAAAGTGTACTTTGCTTCAGCGGCTCCGGAAATTCGTTTCCCGAATGTTTACGGTATCGATATGCCGACGACAAACGAGCTTATTGCTCATGGTCGTGACGTTGAAGAGATCACTAAGCTTATTGGTGCCGATGGGATGATTTTCCAATCACTGCCAGATCTTATTGAAGCCGTACGTAAAGAAAATCCATCGATTAAGCGTTTTGAAACATCAGTATTTGACGGCAAGTACGTGACTAATGATGTTGATCAAGCGTATTTAGACCACATTACCCAACTGCGTAATGATGATGCTAAAGCTAATCGCAGCAAAGATATTGGTACTAATCTAGAGATGCATAACGTTTGTCATCCGTAGATTTAGTATAAAGTGCAAAAAAGCCGAGTGAATACTCGGCTTTTTTGTGGCTATAAAGTCTAAAGACTAAATAGCTGTTGTGCCCATACAGCCATCCAACTGGCGAACAACAGTGTATAGGCCACTCGCGTAAAACCATGTCCTAACTTCAAACCTATTAAGGTGCTAACGCAACTGAGGGTAATAGTAAGACTGGCAAGGATCAACGGTTCTATTGTACGGCTCTGTGACAACAACGGCGAGGCTAGAATGACCCATGCCGTGATAAGTAAGAAGTGGAACAGTAATAACCTATCGAGCCTGACGCCAGGGTTTGTCATTGTGGTTAGCATAGTGGTTCTCCTTTAACGGTACTAAAGTCCTCCTTTAACGATGGCTAACTTAACCATTAAATGAGAATTGTTCTCAACAAAATTTACAATCTTTGAGCAGTTAAACGCCTTTTGATTGCGCTGTATGTCACCTCAGGTTACAGTTACTGTTAATTTATACAGTAATAAAGAATCTGCATCGATGATCTTATATATTGCCGAGAAACCCAGTTTAGGTAGAGCCATTGCCGACGTATTGCCCAAACCACTCAAAAAGGGTGAAGGTTTTATACGTGCAGCTAATGGCGATTGTGTTTCTTGGTGTGTGGGGCACCTATTAGAGCAAGCTGAGCCCGATGCATACGCGCCAGAATATAAATCATGGAAGTTTGAGCACCTGCCAATCGTGCCTGATGTGTGGAAGATGAAACCCAAGTATAAGATGCGAGGGCAGATCTCTGTGCTTAGAGGCTTAGTTAAAGAAGCGACACAACTGGTCAACGCGGGCGATCCCGATAGAGAAGGGCAGTTGTTAGTTGATGAGATTATTGCTCACTTAGGCGTTAAAGGCGCCAAGTTAGCACAGGCTAAAAGATTGCTAATAAGTGATTTAAATCCTCAAGCGGTAAAGCGCGCTTTGGGACAATTGCGACTTAACCGAGAATTTATTCCACTATCAACTTCCGCATTAGCACGCTCACGCGCTGACTGGCTTTATGGCATGAACATGACTCGTGCTTATACCATACAAGGCCGAAAAGTCGGTTATCAAGGGGTGCTGTCAGTAGGCCGAGTGCAAACCCCTATACTCGGATTAGTGGTGCGCAGAGATGAAGAGATCGCTAATTTTGTCTCTAAGCCTTTTTTCGAGGTATTGGCGCATTTAACTGCGGAGCCACAGCAAACATTCACCGCCAAATGGCAGCCTAGTGAAGCCTGTCAGCCCTATATGGACGAAGATGGGCGGGTATTGTCGAAAGGGCTGGCACAGAACGTAGTGGGGCGTATTAGTGGCCAGCAAGCGACAGTTGAAAAAATTGCCGCGCAAGACAAGAAACAGAATGCTCCATTGCCCTACAACTTATCAAATTTGCAAATTGATGCCGCCAAACGCTTCGGCATGAGTGCAAAAACAGTGTTAGATACCTGTCAGTCACTATATGAACGGCACAAGCTTATCACTTACCCGCGTTCTGATAGCCGATATTTGCCACAAGAGCAGCATGCTATGGCGCCAAGTGTCATCAGCACAGTTAACAAGGGCGCCCCGGAACTGACACAAGGCATTGATGCGCCTAATGCCAAACTTAAGTCAAAAGCTTGGAATGACAAAAAAGTCGATGCTCACCATGCGATTATTCCCACTGAAAAAGTGGCGAACTTAAGCAGCCTAAGCCCCGCAGAGAAGCAAATATACCTGCAGGTCGCCCGTCAATACTTGATGCAGTTCTATGATGCTTACCAGTACAAAGAAACGGTGGTGGAAATCATTATTGCTGGTGGATTATTTAAGACTAAGGCCAAGCAGGAGACCGCTAAAGGTTGGAAGCAACTGCTAAAGCAGAGTAAAGCTAACAGCAATGTGGAGGCTAATGGGCAAGATGAGGAAGAGTTAGCAACCATTCCACCATTAACAAAAGGCCAAATCCTTTCTTGTGACCGAGGCGAGTTATTAGAGAAACAGACTCAGCCGCCTAAGCATTTTACTGATGCGACGCTTTTAAGCGCGATGACAGGCATTAGCCGCTTTGTTACCGACCCAGAGATCCGCAAAATCCTTAAAGATACCGATGGACTCGGCACTGAAGCGACTCGTGCAGGGATTATTGAATTATTGTTTAAACGCAGTTTTCTTATCAGGCAGGGTAAAACAATTGTAGCCACCGACGTGGGTAAAGGACTGATTAACAGTTTACCCCATAGCGCCACAACTCCCGATATGACAGCGCTTTGGGAAAATAATTTGGACTCGATGAGCCGAAAAGAAACCCAATATCAAGCTTTTATGCAGCCACTGATCAGCAAACTTGATGAGCTAATTACCCAAGCGGGCTCCGTGTTACCCACCGCTTTGCAAGGAGTGAAAAGTCCTGCTCCGTTTAAGAAAAAGTCTTATGCACGTAAAGGGAGCAAAGGGCAATCAACCGCAAAGAAACCTGCTCGGAAGCCAAGGGCAGTTAAAAGTTAGCGATTAGAATTTAATGATAACTAATAACTTGTAAAGCTTGGCTTGCTTGTCGATCTCTATCATGTTTCACAAATCATTTTGCATGTAGGGCTATTTCGCCGCGATAAAAGCGGTTATCATTTGCAATAGTTTGGCTGGTGCCAGTTTACGCTTTTAGGAAAGTTGTTGTTTAATTCACGAAAATCAATGCAGATGTTCCAATCTAATTTGACACTGGCGTTATTGCTGGTGGTTTTTGTGTCGCAAATTTTTCCAACCTGTGTGGCAGCAGACATTCATAATGTTGAACAGAACATGAGCCAGATCCATCACTTTGAAAACAGTTTGCCAGCTGAGCTGCAACAAGACTGTTGCGATAGCGCTGTGCATGCGTGCAGCCACATGGTTGATGTCAGCGAGCAAGATGAGCATAGCGATGATTTCCATACCGCTTGTCATCCGCCAGTCGAATTAGGCACAGTGGCTAAATCGACAGGTGTAGAAGATCGTACTCTGTTTGCGATTAGCTATCAAAACCGCAGCTATGCTCCACCTATTCCCCCTCCATATTGTTAATCCCTGTTTCGTTTAATTGAATTATTTTTGAGTGATTAGACTAGCGAATATGCTGGATCTTAGGCATTTCTACATCCGTTACGGTTAGTTACTGTCAGTTATTGCCAGTTATTGAATGTATTGCCGATTTACGATCCTATTCACATGCAAAGTTTAAGCTCGAATCAATGAGTCAATGCATTGTTTATAAGGCAGTATTTACTGCGATTTAAACAAGCAAAGGCTTAACTAACAGGAGTTTCATCTCGTGATAAGAGATAAAAATATCTTCTTGGTGGCATGCCAACGGGCATTGTTCACCGCGGTTATCTGCATGGCAGCGTTGTATTGCGCCAAGAGTATTGCCGCAGAGCAAACACAATTAGCATCATCACAGCCGCAAGATTTAGCATCAACAGCGGATGTTGGCATCAACTTACCTTGGGCATTAGAGCAAGCATTACTTAACAATATTGCGCTTAAATCATTTCCTTATTCGCTACGCGCAAGTGAAGCATTAACTTTGCAAGCTGGTATTACTCCTAACCCTGAGCTATCGGTTAGTGTGGAAAACATTCTCGGTACCGGAGATATGCAGGGGGTTGATAACGCTGAAATCAAATTGGTGCTGAGCCAATTGATTGAACTGGGCGATAAACGTCAGCACCGCATTGATTACGCCCAAGCAGGCCAAAAACAGCAGTTAAGCGATTATGAGTCCATCCGCTTACAGGTGCTAGCGCAAACCACTGAGCGCTATTATCAGCTGTTACGTTTACAAGCTATGCAAACTTGGATCGACAGACGTATCGAGCTGGAACAAGCCTCGTTAGCCGCGATTAAAACCCGTGCAAGCGCAGGTGCGGTGATCCAAGCCGATGTCAGTAAAATGCAGCTACGTCTCATTCGCTCAAAGGTGTTAAAGCAGCGTATTGATGGCGACTTTAATGTTGCTAAACAAAAGCTGGCAGCCATGTGGTCAAGTGAAGTTAAGTTTACGGCAGCTAACGATGAGCTAACACCGCTTTTAGTGTTGCCAACAGCTGCAAGTGTGCTCAATGCGATTGAAACTGCGCCGCAGTATCTACAACTACTCAGCGTTGAGCGTATGCTGATTGCCAAGCGTCGAATGGAAGAGTCTAAAGCCAAGGCCGACATTACCCTAGGGGTTGGCGTGAAAAGCTATGAAGGCTTTGATGACGGTGCATTGATGTTTAACTTTTCAATGCCACTGCAATTTTCTAATCCAAATCAAGGCAATATTCTTGCCGCTAAGGCTCAAGAAGATAGAGCCCACGAGCAACAACGCTTTGCCCGTGAGCAACTGAAGCTGACCTTGTTAGAGCTGCACCAATCAATGCTCAACAATGCTAAACAAGCGCAGTTGTTAAAAGTACAAGTGTTACCGCTAGCTAAGCAGCTACAACAACACACTCAATCTGCTTACCAAACAGGTCAAGCTAATGTGCTGCAACTTGCCGATGCACAATCAGAACTTTTCAGCGTTGAACGCGAATTGATTGAAGCCAAAACGGCAGTATATATGGCATTGCTTGCCATTGAGCGCATTACTGGGCAGTCAATGACTGTCGCTAACACCAACATAAAGCCTGTTGTGGCAATGGAAAATCGATAATGAAACTTAATTTTAATTTTTTACCTGCACAACTGGCAGCCACTATTTTATCTTTCGCTTTATTGACTGCAGGCACGTTAGCGCCTGTTAGTGTGGCAAATGCCAGTGGCGATCACGGACATGGTCACGAGGAAGAGGAGGAGCACCAAGAGGAAGGGCCACACGGCGGCCGACTGTTGGAGCATGAAGATTTCTCACTAGAGATCACCATGGCAGAATCTGGGATCCCACCAGAGATGCGTATATACGCTTTTTATAAAGGTGAGCCAGTCAATCCTAATGAAGTCGAGCTATCAGTGACTTTAGCCCGCTTAGGCGGTGCTATCGATAAGGTTAGTTTTGCCGCTGAGGAGCAATATCTGGTTAGTCAAACCAGTGTACGTGAACCACACTCATTTGACGTAGAGGTTCATGCCGCATTTAAAGCTCATGATTATGATTGGCACTATGAAAACCACACCGGCCGAGTAACGATTAATGATCGCTTACTGGCATTATCGGGTGTTGAAACCGCTAAAAGCGGCTCACAAGAGTTGCATTTTGTTGACAGATTATTCGGCGTTGTTAGCACCATAACCGACAAGCAGTTTAGTGTGTCAGCGCCTTATACTGGGGTTATCGAGCAGCTGAATGTGACTGTCGGTGACAGTGTAGAGAAAGGCCAAGTGATCGCCACGGTAAGAAACTCATCAACCTTGCAGCGTTATACCGTGAAAAGCCCAGCAAAAGGTCAGGTGACAGAACAGATGCTGTCGGTAGGTGATAGCACCTTTAACCAAGCGCTGCTGCAAGTCAGCGACCTGTCAAAAGTGTGGATTGATATGTCAGCGTTTCCAAAAAACTTAGCCCGAGTGTCGCTCGGTCAAAAGGTGACTATTGGTGATGATGAGCACGGCAATAGCGATGAAACCCACAGCGAAGGTAAAGCCATTAGCACTATCAGCTACATTGCGCCTGTCATGACCGGCGGTCATATTGCCCGAGTACGCGCCGTTATCGCAAACCCTGACGGCCACTGGCGTCCAGGTATGCATGTGCAAGCTAATATCGAAACGCGTTCGAAAAAGGTTGCTCTCGCTGTTCGTGCGGATGCACTACAAACCTTTAATGACAAGCCTACCGTTTTTGTAAAACACGGTAATATCTTTGAGGCGCGTATGCTAACACTAGGCGAATCAGATGGTGAGTTTGTTGAAGTGCTAGAAGGGCTTGAGTCAAACGCAGAGTACGTGACTGAAAACAGCTACTTGCTTAAAGCTGACATCATGAAAAATGCTGCTAAGCACGTACACTAAGGACGAAACGATATGGATACTATTATCTCATTCGCCCTTAAAAGGCGATTACTGGTACTAGCAATTACACTGCTCATCGCGCTATTAGGGGTTTATAACACTCTAAAACTGCCTATTGATGCCGTGCCAGACATTACCAATGTGCAAGTACAGATCAACACTGCGATTGCCGGCTATTCACCGCTTGAGTCAGAGCAAAGGCTGACCTATGTGATTGAAAATGCTATGGCTGGGATCCCAAGCCTCGATTACACCCGCTCAATCTCGCGTTATGGCTTGTCACAAGTGACCGTCATTTTCGAAGAGGGCACTGATATCTACTGGGCGCGTCAGCAGATAAGTGAACGCTTACAAGGCGTTCGCAGTGAGCTACCTGCAGAAGCCGAACCTGCGCTTGGCCCTGTTAGTAGTGGTTTAGGCGAAGTATTTACTTACTCCATTCGCGCCCTTGATGGTGCGGTAAAAGAAGATGGCACGCCTTATAACGCTGAAGATCTGCGTACGATTCAAGACTGGATCATCCGCCCGCAACTGGTAAAAGTGAAAGGCGTTACAGAAATTAATAGCTTGGGTGGTTATGAGCGCGAATATCAAGTCGCGCCAGTGCCAGCAAAGTTATTGGCATTTAAGGTGACTGTTGATGATGTCATTAGTGCACTTGAACTCAATAACCGCAATGCAGGTGCCGGTTATATCGAGCGCAGCGGCGAGCAATGGTTAGTCCGCTCTCCAGGGCAGCTGAAAGACCTTGAGTCAATTCGCCAAGTCGTGGTCACTAAACGTGATGACGCACCTGTGCGAATCGGCGATGTTGCCGACGTGTTTTACGGTAAGCAGTTACGTACCGGCGCCGCCAGTCAAAACGGCGAAGAGACCGTGCTGGGTACCGCGTTTATGTTACTGGGTGAGAATAGCCGCGTAGTGGCTAAAGAGGTCGGAGAAAAACTCCAGCTCGTCAATGCAAGTTTGCCTGAGGGCATAGTGGCAGAAGCGGTGTACGACCGCACAACCTTGGTCGACAAAGCAATTGAAACGGTACAGAAAAACCTATTTGAAGGCGCTGTACTGGTTATCGTGGTGCTATTTGCACTATTGGGTAATTTCCGCGCGGCACTGATTGCGGCGCTAGTTATCCCTTTGAGTATGTTATTTGCCATTACTGGGATGACCGCTAACCGCGTATCAGGCAACTTGATGAGCCTTGGTGCAATTGATTTCGGTATTATTGTCGATGGCGCAGTGATTATTGTTGAAAATGCCCTGCGTCGCTTAGGCATGGCGCAACATCAATACGGTCGCTTACTGGTGCTTGAAGAGCGCATTAAAGTGGTTGCTGATGCGACCAAAGAGGTGTTTCGTCCGGCGGTGTTTGGTGTACTTATCATTATGTTAGTGTATCTGCCGATATTTGCCCTAAGCGGTGTCGAAGGCAAAATGTTCCACCCGATGGCCTTTACCGTGGTGGCAGCACTTATTGGTGCATTGCTGTTTTCGGTAACGTTTGTGCCAGCAGCCATAGCGCTGTTTGTAAAAGGCAAAGTGAACGAGAAAGAAAACTGGCTGATGGCTGGTGCACGTAAAGCCTATGAGCCAGTGCTGTTTTTCTCGCTTAAACGTCCTTTTATTATCATTGCAGGTGCTATCGTGCTGATGGTGGTGACCAGTGTTCAGCTGAGTCGTTTAGGTTCTGAATTTTTGCCAAAACTCGATGAAGGGGATATCGCGATGCATGCCATGCGGATCACCGGCACTGGGCTTGAGCAATCGATTGAGATGCAGAAAAAGCTCGAAGTGGTGATTAGTGAGCTTGATGAAGTTGAGCGGGTATTTTCAAAGGTGGGAACACCTGAAGTGGCAACCGACCCTATGCCACCGAGTGTTGCCGATACCATCTTAATCATCAAACCACGGTCGCAGTGGGCTGATCCGACTAAGACCAAAGCGCAGTTTGTTGATGAACTTCGTGAGCATGTTGAGCAAGTGCCGGGTAATAACTATGAGTTTACCCAGCCGATTGAAATGCGTTTTAACGAGTTAATCGCGGGTGTGCGCGCCGATGTGGCATTAAGGATCTATGGCGATGACCTCGATACCTTAAAAGAGGCTGGTGACCGCGCTGTTGGGTTGTTCCAAGGTATAGACGGCGCAACCGATGTGCGCGTTGAGCAGATGTCTGGTCTGCCAATGTTATCGGTCGAGCCTAACCGCGATCATTTAGCGTTGTTGGGGCTGACGATTGTTGACGTGCAACAAGCGCTACAAACAGCAGTCTCGGGCATACCTGTAGGGCTCATCTATGAAGGTGATAGACGTTTTAAGCTGGTAGTGAGAATGGCGGATGATATCAGTCAAGATCTCGATAAACTGGCCAATATTCCTATAGCACTGTCAAGCGAGCTTAACCCCGATCTCAGCTATGTGCCTTTGGGCGAAGTGGCTGAGTTGCACTTTAAAGTCGGCCCTAATCAAATCAACCGTCAAAGTGGTAAACGCCATGTCGTGGTAACAGCCAACGTTGATGGACGCGATTTAGGCTCGTTTATACAAGACACTAAAAATGTGATGGCGGAAGAGCTCGCGCTTCCCAGTGGTTACTGGAGTGAATATGGCGGCACTTTTGAGCAGCTAGAATCAGCATCGAATCGCTTAATGATTTTAGTGCCGTTAACGCTTCTGCTTATTTTTGGTCTGTTATATAGCGCCTTTGGCTCAGTGCGTGACTCGCTCATCATCTTTAGTGGCGTACCTTTAGCGCTTACAGGCGGTGTATTGGCTTTGGTATTGCGCGATATGCCATTGTCGATCTCAGCGGCGATTGGCTTTATTGCACTATCAGGCATTGCGGTGCTAAATGGCGTGGTGATGCTGAGCTTTATTAAAGAGCTTAAACTGCAGGGGCTAGAGCTTATTGAGGCGATTAAACAGGGGGCAAGCCAACGTTTACGCCCTGTGATGATGACGGCATTAGTGGCAAGTCTTGGCTTTGTGCCGATGGCGCTCAATGTCGGAACCGGTGCAGAAGTACAGCGACCGCTGGCCACAGTCGTGATAGGCGGTATTATCTCGTCGACACTACTGACGTTAGTGATTTTGCCAGTGCTTTACTCATTGGTTTATCGCTTTAGCCGTAAACAGAGTTCTACAACGAGTTAAGCTGTAGCAAGCAGCAATTTTGTTAATGATAGAGACGATAAAGGCTAAGCCTTTATCGTCTATTTTAGGTTTTTATATTGATTACTGAGCGGGTCATAGTGGTAACCGATATCGGCAAGCTTAGAGTCTAGCAATTGCTTATCAATATCCATCTCATAAAAAAGCGCGGCTTGGTCGTTGCAGGTCAATCTGAGTTTTTCGTTAACGATCCCAAGCAATGTTGCAGAGCTAAGCTGTTCCAGATGAGTGATGTCCATCAGAGTTAACCTCAATATGAGAGAGGCTTTAAATATGGTTTTCGAGGCAAAAAAAAGCAAGCCTAAATGAGGCTTGCCAAAGGTGATACAGGTGAGGAACAGATTACATTATGTCGAGGTAAGCTTAAGTGTTTCTTAATTAACGTAAGTTTTCCCCACGATTAATTGTAATTAATCTGTCCAAAATATGCTCGCCATCCATACGAATACCGTTGTGCTCATATTCAGAGGTTAACCAGTATTTTAAGTTGCCCACTTTCGCTGCGGTTTCTAAGCTATAACGCATCTCAACAAACATATCTTCGCTATATATCGCTGCGGCAACAGGCACCTTGTTCTCTGCTAATTTTGTTGGTTGATATAGCATCGGCCAATCGCTTTTTTCAGCTAGCATTGCCGCAGCCTCTTTTAACGGCTTAAGGTTATTGAACTGCTCAAACATCCACGGGTAGATCATCTCTCCGGTGAATAGAAATGGCTTATCGGCGCTGTAGTTAAATTGCGGATACTGCTGTCTTACTCGATGAGCTGACCAGTTTGACGCGCTTTGCTGGCAATAAATAGACTCATGCAGTAAGGCAAAAATGGGGTTGGTGTTGTAATCGAGTAACTGGCAGAAATGTGCCAAAAATAGCGGGTTTACTATGGTACCGCTAGCCGTGGTGATTAGCGCATGTTCCAACAGATAATAGACGCTCTCTGGACCTTGCTCCATGCCTATGTTTATGCCGAGCAGTTGTAACATCTCAACGGTAAGTTGCTCGCCAGTGGCCAGTTTTACCTCGTTATTGCTAATATGTTGTGCTAGTGCTTTAACCAACTCCTGCGCATCAGTAAAACGGTTGAAAAAGTCATTATTCTTAGCGATAACTCGCTGGTATGTGGCTTGGTAGACTTCATCTGCACTGCGGTTTAGCGACGGAATACCGCCAGTAATATAAGCTTCTTCAACGCCATTAGGCGCATCATTAAGGTATTTTAAAACACAAAACCCACCAAAGCTTTGCCCTAGAATCGACCACTTATCATCGCCAACCAATTGCTGACGAATAGACTCGGCATCGCGGATAATATTGTCGGCGCGAAAGTGGCTCAAGTATTGGCTTTGCTGCGCTGAATTCAAGTGCGACAGGCTTGCAGAGCTTACAGGTGTCGATAGCCCGGTACCACGCTGATCGAGCAGCAACACTCTAAATTCTTGCAGTGCTCGTTTTATCCAGCCTCCAGTAGCGGCGGGTCTGACCGCACCAAAGCCGGGACCACCTTGAAAAAACACTATAAAAGGCAACTGCTTATCTTTGTTTACAGGGCTAACCAGTTCACGGGCAAAAACATTAATACTTTTACCATTAGGCTGCTGATAATCAAGGGGCAGGGTGAAAGTATGTTTATGGGCAACCATGCCTGCAAAGGTGAGTTGTGGGATCATGTTGTTCGCCTTATTTGTTGTTAACTATTATAGGGGCAATGAGGCTGGAGATTGTATACCGAAATCGGGCAAGCGTGCTGTAAATTTCTAGCAAAGAGCTAATTGTACGCAGCATGAGGTTTTTAAAAAATCCTTTTGCAGCAATTATTTGTCGGTGATAGAGTGACTTGAATAATTAGACTGCCTTGTTAGTTATCGTACTGCTGTTGAATAAGCTGTTAGCTGTTAGAGATTGACTATGAAATTTCACTATTTACCCATTTATGCTTTATCAATTACATTATGTGTATCATTTTACCTAGGTTATTTGCCTCCAATCGTCTCCATAATATTCATTATAGCGAGCTTATTAACATATTTAATCTATGCAAAAGATAAAAGGGCTGCTCAGAAAAATGAATGGCGAGTTTCTGAAAGTACACTCCATATATATTCATTATGTTTTGGTTGGCCAGGCGCTATAGTTGCACAGCAAAAACTTCGACATAAAAGTAAGAAGCAAAGTTTTCGGTTAACTTTTCTGTTTACAGTCTTAATTAACATCGCATTTGTTGTTGGGATGCATACCAATGAAGGTTCTACTTTATTGAAAAAATATACTAGCGAGTTGAAAGTATATGTGACTAAAAGCGTTGATAATCAGCATGTTCGTAAAGCAGTATCGTTTCTATTAAGTGCTCACAATGAAAATTATTTCTACTACGAAAGCCCTACTCGTTATATACGGGAAGGCTAATATTCGCTAAATAGGCGTATTATTAATGGCAAGTTGTAAATTTGATGTACTGAAATTGAAAAGCGGCGAGTTTCAGTCATATCGGCAGATACGCTGACGGAAGTGCATAGAAACCACTTTGGGCTGAAGTTAACTTGTTACTGCTCTAAAATCCGCTGAGCGCATTTAGATTTCCCAAGTTGTGCCCGTGGCTTAAAGGGTATTACGAACTTTTCGGCGTTTTGCTTGCAGCCTAAACAGCTTTTGGTTATCGCCCTGATGATTTGCACTTGAGCAAAGCTCTCATTCGTTAAACAATATTACTGACTCATTCGAGTAACATTTACTTGCCAACTGACCGGGCTCTATCGCTCTTAGTCTGACTGTGTCTTTGCTTAATACCCTGTGTTTATCCGTTATCCTTTGCTGAATATAGCTCAAGTTCCTGCTTTGGTTAGTTCTCGTGGTTGTTAATAAACATGAGGATCGCTATGCTATTGATTAATAATGGCTGCCATCTAATTAATCGGTACGGAATTAGAAAGTATGGAATGAAAGGCCGTTAATAACTTCAGCAAAATCTGTTTCATTATAAGGAAAATAACGTGCAGACTATCAATCAATACCGCAGCAACTTTAACGTGCTGTTGGCGTTAATATTTTCACTCATTTTCGTCACAGCTTGCAATAGCAACGATGATACGGAAATACAATCAGATTTCTTACTCGAAAAAGACTTTGCGAATAATAGTCGCTTGCGTGCCAACCCTGAACAGGGGGTCGTGGCCTTATTCCTTGAGCCAGCCACGACAACTACAGCGGATGACTCCAATGATGAATCAGGTACTGATCTCATACCTTACCAATATTCGCGTAGCCTCAATCATACATTTTGCTATGAAGATGGTAACAGCGATTCAAATCACTCTATGGTACTTAACAATAGCAATGGCGAAGAAGTGCTTAGCATGTCAGCCAATGACGAGTGCGTATCGGCAATAGTGCCAGCTGGGGAATTTCAGCTGGTACTGATCCACGGTGAACATGTTGAAAGTACAGATCTAACCTTCTTAGTGACGCAGCCTAATAGTGGTTCCTTGTCTGAAATAAAGAGTACCAACTATTCTATTGTTTCCAGACTAATGAGTCACATAGGTAATCTGTTGATAAGCTCTGCTCATGCTGAGACTACAGATGATAATGTGACCACGCTTATTTCTACTAACGCCTGTAAAAATTGCGATTTATCAGATGCAAATTTGGATAATGCAACACTCACATTTGCTGATCTTTCTGGCGCTGATTTAACTGATGCCATATTAACCAATGTTGATCTTTTCGAATCAACGCTCACAGGAACCAACTTTAGTGGCGCCGATATGAGCAAGGGTGACTTTCGTGGGTCGGAAATGACGTATGCTGATCTCAGTGATGCCAACCTAAGTGGAGCTTATTTTTCAAGCGCGCAATTATCCCCAGCTGACCTTCATAATGCGACGATCACGGATACAGATTTTGATAACGCCAATCTTGTTGGTGCGACCTGGACTGACGGAGGCATTTGCGATATCACCTCTGTTGGATTTTGTAATTCAACAGCCGTTGCCGAGTCCGACCCGTGCGATTCTGTTAAGCAAGATGTTACCGATGATGGTAGCACCGTTTATAAATGTTTATTGCCAGCGGTTGATAAGGAAGTTTGTACCACCGAGTATGCTGGTGTTGATGGCGGCACACCAATAACAAGCTGCGAAGCCATTGATACTTCAGAGCTGGTTACCTCGGTCAATCTTGTCGATATCTTCAGTCAAGTTAGCTCATCTTTTGATACCACACTGGACAATGACACTCCGATGGCGATTTTAGCTTGGGGTGGAGAAGGTGGTATAGGTTCTAATGGCGGGCTTTGGACCTCTGGTGGCGATGGCGGAGAAGCAGGTTTTGCATCAACCGTCACTACACTATCTCACTTCCTAGACAGTTATGGGCAAACTTCATTCAATTTCTTCCTCGGTGAAAATGGCACACTAAGCAATATCTATGGTGACGGAGGCTCTTCGACACTGGTCATGATTGCCGATAGCAGCCCAGCTTCACTTGAAGACGATGTGATACTTATTGCTGGCGGTGGCGGTGGCGGTGACTCATCTGGTTGGATTAACGACGGTACAGATGGCGCCAATGGTGGCGTTGCGGCCTCATCAATCATAGGTCAAGGAACGATTGGTGTCGGACAAGGCTTTGACAGTGGAGCCGATGGTGGCAGCACAGATGAATGGGGAGATGGAGGAAGTGGCGCTGGTGGCGGTAAAGATGGCATTGGTGGTCAAGGCGGGCAAGGTTTTTTAGGGCTTAACAGCGAATGGGTTAATGGCGACCCAGGGGTTGGCTCGAACGGCAGAGGCGGTAATGCCGATGATAGCTTTAGCGGTGCTGGCGGTGGCGGCGGTGGTGGTGGCTATGGTGGCGGTGGTGCTGGCGATGATGGAGCAGGAGCTGGTGGCGGAAGCTGGTCGATTATCCCAACGACTACCTGTAATAGCGCTCCGACTAAAGAGACTGCACCTTCAACGCCTGGCGCATCTGGTGATGACTTTGGCAGTAAAAATGGTGCTGTTGAAGTTTGGATATTTCCAAAAGGTTGTTAGTCACAGATAAAACTCGCAGAGAACTGGGTGTTTATTCAGTTCTCTGCTTGCTTTACGTGCTAGCTAATCTGTTTTAATAAATGGCTGTATCTGTTTTTATCCATCTATTATCAATCTTATTCTGTTACTACCAAGTAGCTATCTTTAGCATTGAAATTATAAATAGCATCTCTTTTATGTCGGGACGGCAATTGCCACTTTGCTTGTCTTTCCGCTAGCAATTGCCTTTAAACTATTTCCATCTTTAACTGCGGATCCCATTTAAAAATTGCGACTGGTTAACAGAACAAGGGCTCATCTTTCTATTAGCTGCTTTTAATATGCCGCTTTTGTGAGCGTTAGTTCATGTTCTACCAATTATTTATAGAGGAAATGCTCAAGTTGGCGTAATCTTTAACCATTGCACTGCTAAATAATTGTTAGGTGAGTTTCGATGAAGTATCAGTTAATACCGGTCACGCCATTTCAGCAAAATTGTAGTTTAATTTGGTGTGAGCAAAGCTTGAAAGGGGCTGTGGTTGATCCTGGTGGAAACCTTGAGCGAATTTTGGAAGAAGCCGCTAAAAACAATGTCCACATTGAACAGGTGTTATTAACCCATGGCCATATTGACCATGTCGGTGCGGCGCAAACTCTTGCTGAGCAGCTAAATGTTCCTATTGTGGGACCTCACTTAGCGGATAGTTTCTGGTTAGAAAGCTTACCTAAGCAGAGCCAACATTTTGGTTTTGTACATTGTGATCCGTTTACTCCAAGCCGTTTTTTACAAGAGGGTGATGAAGTGACGGTGGGTGAGCAGGTGCTATCAGTATTGCACTGCCCTGGACATACTCCGGGACACGTGGTGTTTTTTGCTAAACAAGCCGCGATTGCTTGGGTAGGCGATGTGCTCTTTAGGGGCTCTATTGGCCGTACTGATTTCCCGCAGTCTAACCATCAAGATCTCATCGACTCTATCACTAAAAAGCTGTGGCCTTTGGGTAATGAGGTACAGTTCATTCCGGGTCATGGCCCGTTGTCGACCTTTGGTGAAGAACGCGCACAGAACCCGTTTGTTGCTGATCAGCTGTTTGATTAATTCTGCAGCGACTTTAAGCACCCGCTGATACTAAAAATCCGAGCCTATTACTAGGGGCTGTTGATCTTTCATGGTTGTTTTTGCAGCAATTTATTGGCCATTTTGGCAAGGCAGAGACTATGTAGTGTAGTCATTCTCCACAAATAGCCTTTAACGCAGAAAAAATGGCCAAGAAATGCTGTCCTTTGGATTCGTTTCATTGCTTCTATTCTTTTATGACTAGAAGCGCTCAAGCCTTGCACTAGAAGCATTATTCCTTACGGTAAATAATCGAACAAAAACTAAGCTCGAAAGATCAACAGACCCTAAGCTCGGATTTTTATATGACTGGCTTTATACGCTAGCGAATAATCTACAAGACAATAGCTACTTACTTAGTTCTGCGTTAAAGCGATCAAAGGCGGCATCAAGATCAGCAATCAGATCGTCGACGTTTTCAAGGCCAATATGCAGTCTGATCAGCGGCTTGCTGCTATCCCATTTAGTGGCGGTGCGCAGCTTATCAATGCCGAACACGCCTAAGATTAGACTTTCAAAACCACCCCAAGAGAAGCCCATTTTAAAGTGCTGCATGTTTTCCACAAAAGCGGTGACCGCTTTTTGATCGCCTTGTTTTAGTACAAACGAGAACAAGCCATTCGATGCACTAAAGTCGCGCTTAAAGAATTCATGCCCAGGACAAGTTTCAAAGGCTGGGTGACGGAGATGATCAACCTCTGGGCGGCTATCGAGCCAGTTAGCGACTTTTAGGGCGTTTTGTTCGTGCTGGGCTAAACGAATACCCAGTGTACGCAGCCCTCGGCTGGCAAGGTAAACATCGTCTGGTGAGGTGCACTGACCTAGCAGATAGCTATTTTCTCGAAGCTGTTGCCAATGTTTCTCATTGGCGGTAGCGGTGCCCATCATGACGTCTGAGTGGCCGACAATGTACTTAGTTGCGGCTTGAATCGAGATATCGACGCCCATTTCAAACGGACGTGAATTGATTGGCGACGCCCAAGTATTATCTAGCATCACAACAACATCATGTTCATGGGCGATACGGCTTAATGTTGGCACATCTTGAATTTCCATGGTGATAGAGCCTGGAGATTCTAAAAACAGCACCTTAGTGTTGGGGCGAATCAATTCACGTATACCTTCACCAACCATTGGGTCGTAATAGGTGGTTTCGATGCCGTATCCAGCCAGTAACTTATTACACAGGTCACGAGTAGGCTCATAGGCGCTGTCGACCATTAATAGATGATCGCCAGCTTTTAAAAATGACAGTAAGCTGTTGCTAATAGCCGCGCTACCAGATGGGTAAAGTGCAGTGCCTACACCGCCTTCTAGTTCAGCAATAGCGGCTTGAAAGGCAAAGTGAGTAGGGCCGCCACGACGACCATAAAACATCTCGCCATTGGCTTTGTTTTTTGCAGCAAAACGCAGATCTTCCATGGTATCGAACACCATGGTGGATGCCCGGTAAACCGGTGGATTGATCACTCCTTGAGTCCATTTTTTATCACGGCCAAGACTAATTATCTGCGTTTCTTTTTTCATAGGGCTATTATTCCACAATTAGGCATCTTTTGGTTTTAGCCATCTTAACATCTAAACGGCTAAAGTGAAGCGTCAATATATTCAAGGTTGTCTTAAACGGACTTTTCTTTACTAATAGGCAGCTGGATGACAATTTCAACGCCAGAAACAGCACCTTGATCATTGACTCTGTTCTGTGCACTAATTTTGCCTTTATGAAACAGACTAATTAGCCGAGCGATATAAAGCCCGAGCCCCAAGTGCGGTTTATCTTGCGCCTTTTGAGCTCGCACAGAAACCATAGATTCAAATATTTGCTCTGACATATTATCCGGTAACGGTGTGCCATAGTTGGCTACGGTCAACAGCGCTGATTTGCTTTGCACGACTAAACTCACCTCTATCGCACTGTCTGGGTGGCTAAACTCCAGTGCGTTAGCAATCAGCTTATCCATCAGTTGGGCTATATACTCAGGTACACCTTCAACCAGGATTGTTTGCGGCTCAATATCGGTATTGAACCGCTGATTTGGGTAGGTCATCTGGTAGCCTTGCATACAGCCACTCACCACTTTATCTAACGGAAACAGCGATTTTTCTGCATGGGTTAGGCTCTCTTCTAGACGAGTGGCTTCGCTCATATTGCTGAGGATCATATTCAGACGGTTAACGCCTTCCTGTGCCCGGTCAACATATTTGCGACTATCAGGGTTAAGGGTTTGCAGGCTTAAGTGCTCCAGTGAAGAGCGCACTACAGCGACTGGAGTGCGCAGTTCATGGGACAGGCGCGACGACATGTTCTCTAAGTAATGAGTGTATTGCCCGAGTCGACTTACAATACTGGCAAAGCTGCGGGAGAGATCGCCAATTTCATCGCGCACTTTTGAGCCTTGGATCGACTTTTTAATTCGTCCTTGGTTATCAATCGCTTCTTCAGCTTCATCACGTAGTTTACGTATTCTGCTGGAGATATTAGAGGCAAAAAAGAATAGCGCTAATGTGCCCATACTCATGATGGTAAGGATCACATTAAACAGTTTCTCTAAAGCTTTATTGCGTAGCGTACGGATCCCGTGTGTGGTCTCTTCTGCAATCACCACCCCCATCACTTTATCGTCGATCCAAATTGGGCTAGCTGCGGCCAACACGACGGCTTTACTGTCGGGAGTCAGTCGCCAGGTCGAGCCTTGTTTGCCCTGCAATGCTTTACTGATATGACTCCCTTGCAACACCGTGGAGTCTTGTAAGGAGTCGACAAAATCTTTTGGCGGCGTGGTTAGTATTTTATAGTAGAGCGGGTGCAGGTATTGCTGCTTAAATCTATCCCAACTGCTTTTGCCCTCTTTTTCAATGGTAGAACGCGCCCACACGCTATTATCGGATCGTATATCTCCCGATTTTGCCAGTACACGACCATGTTTATCGACTACCCAAATGCGCGAACTATTGTGAGCCATGCCTTTGATAATACTTTCGATTTCTGGTGATGGCACCAGTACCGTTCCGAGCTTGTTAACATCATCAATCGCCGATGTGCCGACAATGGCATCTAACTGTCGGGCGTTCTGATCGTTGACATCGTAGATGGCAAAACCCAGTTTGCTGCCCACCATGCTGAGCGGGATCCGCAGCTCGACATTATAGCCTTTAGCGGTTTTCAGCCATTTACCTTGGATTTTTACTTCGGGGGTAACCGGAGTGGTGAGCGCTGGATCTTCAGGCAGTTCAAAAGCACTTATCCAACCGTCTTTTGTGGTGGCGACGATATAGCGGCGAAACTGGCCGTCGGGCGCCAGTGTTGCAATAGCGATATGGTCGTTACGATCGATGCTTAAGCTGTTTTTGCCGCGGTAGATCACTTGTGGATCGGTGACCTCAAAAAAGCCGTACAGGTAACCGGCGTATTTTCCCACCATGTGGGTAAAGTCGATAGCTAGAGCGGCTGCTTGGTCGCGTTTATAGATCTGATAATCTTCACCATAGTGCAGCGCACGATGGCGGTAGGGCTGCCAGTCGCCTAACTTGCCATCGAGTTGAATGGGGCCCGCAAGAGGATAAGCATAAAGGTCACGACCTTGCTCAACTTGGGTTAAAAAGCTGGCTTGGCTATCGAATAATCTTGGTCGTTCGTGCAGCGCCGTCGCTAATGCTTGGGTGGTGCCTTCGAGGGTTTTTTCTTGCCCCAGCCTGAGGTACTTTTCCATCTCCCACACATATTGATACCCAAGCCAAGGCAGGCAGAGTAAAAACAGCGATAAAACAGCGACTTTTGCGCGTAGGCCAATTGGAAGATTAAACATTAACTCTGAGCATCCCAGCGGTAGCCCATGCCGTAAACGGTATCAATACAATCAAACTGTGGATCTTGGGCGAGAAACTTCTTCCTGATCCGCTTAACGTGGGAGGTAATAGTCGAGTCATCAACGAATATCTTCGCCTCTTGCATCAGTTCTTGGCGCTGACGCACGTGTCCAGGGCGCCTGGCGAGTGCGTGCACCATCCAAAACTCCGTCACGGTCAGTTCGATATGATGTTTGTTCCAGTAAACCTGCATCCGATTAATATCAATAGAAAGTAATCCATGGTCAATTAACGGACTGTTATCGCTGCTGGCATCTTTGAGCTCTGAGCGTCTAAATAACGCTGCTAATCGAGCAATAAGGTGGGGGAAACTCACCTCTTTACTCAGGTAGTCATCGGCACCTAAACGCAGGCCACAAACCGTATCAAAATCACTGTCTCTGGCGGTTAAAAAGATGATGGGTAGGGTGCTGGACATAGCTCTAAGTGATTGACACAGCGTAAAACCGCCGTCGATCTCATTTTCTAAACCGATATCGATAATCGCTAGATCCGGCAAACGAGTATTGAAAGCGCGCATCGCCTCCGGTCGATTTGCATAAGCCTGCACGCTATAACCTTGCTGCTGCAAAACGTCTTTGTAATTTTCTCTAATGGCGGCTTCATCTTCTACTATCGCGATTCGTTTCATGGCTGACTAATTTTAGCGTTATCTCGGTAATTGATTGTGACTATACAGGATTTTACCTGTGTTTAAAGGCGCTGACAGCGATTGCCATTTTGTTGCCACATTTGATATTTAAATTGCCACGTTTGCTCCCTTTTACAGCCATTTGGCTGAGGTTTAATAGCGTTATTGAAATGACGCCGCACTTCGGCAACTGAATCTAAGGCTCAAGCTGAGACTTAATTTAAATGAGTACATAAAGGGAAATATTATGAAAAAGCATCTTATCGCGTCACTGGTTATCGCATCTATCACTCTTTCTTCAAATGTGAGCGCTGCTGAAAATGTGGAGAACACCGAACGTAGCCACAATGAAGAGTTAATTGGTTTAAGCTCAGGCATTGTGGTTGGTGCCGTCGTTGGTGGCCCTGTTGGCGCTATCATTGGGGCATTTGCAGGTAGCTTATTAGGTAAATCTGTTGGCGATGATGATGAGATTAAAACGCAGCAGGTGATGCTGGAAAGTAAACAGGAGCAGCTAGCGTCTCTGAATGAAGAAAATCAGTCTCTCATAGCATTGTCTAGTCAGTATGAAGATGCACAGCAGCAACTAAACAGTCTGAAAATGGCGCAAGAGCAGAAGCTCACAGAGCTCGCACTTGGCTTAAACGTTCAGTTTAAAACGGGATCATCGACCATTGAGCCTCACTTTCAGCAGCAGCTTGACGATGTGGCCTATGCGATGTCGCTCTCTCCTGAGTTAACGTTGGACTTGACCGGTTACGCCGACAGACGCGGCAATGGCGATTACAACCAAGCATTATCTGAGCAACGGGTAGCTGAAGTGACTAGTTACTTAGTAGAGCAGGGCGTTGCTAGTGAGCGATTAAACTATCAGGCTTATGGTGCAAGCTCGCCGCTAACGGCAGAGCAAAATTTTGAAAATGACTTCTTTGATCGCCGCGTGACCTTAAAACTTCAATCTCACGATAGCGCACTTGCTGCAAATCCAGCTCATTAATCCATCGATAGCAGATAAGACTCAACCTTGTAGCTATCAGGCTGCAAGGTGTTTATAAGGAGATAAAGATGGTTAGCCAACAAGATGCAGCCAAAGGTTTCGTTCGGCATTGCTATAACGCTTTGCTGCTGTTGAGCACAGCGTTCTTGCCGATGTATACCAGTGCAACCGCCGCAGTGCCAGCATCAGCAACTAAAAGTGTAGAGAGTCGAGTTGAAATGGTTAATGCCATAGAGCAAGGCAGTTTGATTACTTACGATGCCGCTGGCAAGGCAAGTTTGTCTTTGCCGATGAAAACCACTGTGAGTATGCACGTTTCAGGCTGGGTGAATAGAGTTTCACTGCGTCATGAATTTAGTAATGAGCAACTTGTCTGGGTTAATGGCGAATATGTGTTTCCGCTGCCGAATGAAGTGGCGGTTGACGGCCTGAGAATGTTTATCGGTGAGCGGGTCATAGAGGGGGAGATAAAACCGAAAGCAAAAGCCAAAGCGCTATTTAATGAAGCGAAGAAACAGGGTAAAAAAGCGAGTTTACTGCAACAGAAAAGGCCCAATATATTTAGTGCCGAAGTGGCCAATTTGGCCCCCGGCGAAACCCTTATTGTTGAGCTTAGTTATCAAGAGCTGGTGCACTATGATAAAGGTGAGTTTAGCTTGCGATTCCCAATGGTGGTCGCCCCGCGATACAAGCCTGGTGGTGAAAAGTCAGCGCTGTCTGATATGGCTACAGAGGTTAATAGTTATGTAGCCTCTACTTTGGGTTACCAGCAAGGTTCTGCAACCAAGCGCGTTAATTTAGTCGACATTGAGGTGATGCTCGATGCTGGCATGCCTATTGGCGAAATAAGCAGTCCTTATCATCAGATAGAGGTTAGCAGTAAGGAGGATACTCAAGCGCAGATCCTGTTAACAGCTGCAAAGGCTAATAGTGACTTCGTCCTCAATTGGCGACCGATTGTTGGCAGTGCGCCGAAGGCAGCTATTTTTAGCCAACAAGGTAAAACCCACGTACAAGAAAACCTTGAGGAAAACAGTGCCGCTCAGCCGCAATACTCATTAGTGATGTTGTTGCCACCACAAGACAAAATGCGTTTATCAGCAGTTGCACCAAGAGAGCTTATTTTGGTGATTGACACCTCAGGTTCTATGTCTGGAGAAGCCATTGAGCAGGCAAAATCATCCATCATTTACGCATTAGCTGGTCTGTCAGCGCAGGACAGTTTTAATATTTTGCAATTTAATTCCAACGTTTATGCATTGTCGGACACACCATTAAACGCCAGTGCGATAAACATAGGCAGAGCGCAAGCTTATGTGCAGCGCTTGCAAGCAAACGGTGGCACTGAAATGTCACTGGCTCTCGATAAAGCGCTGTCTCAGCAGGATGCGACTAGTGAGCGGTTACGTCAGGTGCTATTTATCACCGATGGTGCGGTAGGTAATGAGCCACAGCTATTTGCTCAAATACGTAATCAACTGCAACAAAGTAGGCTATTTACCATTGGCATTGGCGCCGCACCTAACGCGCACTTTATGCAAAGGGCTGCTGAACTTGGCCGCGGTACCTATACCTATATTGGTAAGCAATCTGAAGTTAAAACTAAAATGGTAGCGATGCTAGATAAGCTAGAAAAGCCCACAGTAACCGACGTCGAGGTTCACTTTGCCGATGGCAGTGTTCCTGATTACTGGCCTGCGAGTATTCCAGATCTTTATGCCCATGAGCCAATAATGGTGGCGATGAAACTGCCAAGCTTTACCGACAAAGAACTGGTAGTGAGCGGACAACTAGCTGGACAGTATTGGCAGCAATCGCTAGCGGTTGAAAATAGCGCTGAAGCTAAAGGCTTAGATCTTATATGGGCCAGAAAACAGATTGCTGCGCTGGAGTTATCGAAAGAGCCTGCAAATCGTGACCGTATTGAGAAGCAAGTCACCGCCATTTCACTCAATTATCATGTGATGAGTGCATACACCAGCTTGGTAGCGATAGATAAAACTCCTGCTAGGCCTATTGGAGATAAATCTGTTAATGGCCGGGTGTTACCGCATACGCCTAAAGGTTGGCAGCGTTTACCGCAAACTGCGACTAGTAGCTATGCCATGCTGATTTTTGGCGGCATGTTATTGCTATTATCACTACTGTATTGGGGCTCATTTGGTCGCGTTGGCCGCAGAGATAACCGGGCAGCACTATGAACCCTCTTTGCTTAATAAACGGAGCGGCTTCTGCCGAAGGAAAGAGTACGAGGTTGTTTGCTCATCGGCGCATTCACCTACTATTTTCGGCCTTATTGTTCATTGTTGGATTGTCTTTTGTGGTTCAAGGAGGGTATATGCAGGCTAAGGCATATTTTGCACAATTTTTAATACAACAGGCGTGGCAGAAAACTTTAGATGATCAGCAGCAGCACAAGCCTTGGTCATGGGCGGATACCCATCCTGTAGCCAAGCTTCAATTTATCAATGTTGAGAAAGAGGGCAAAGTTAATGATGCCAGCAGTTTATATGTATTGGCCGGGGCTTCGGGTCGAAACTTAGCGTTTGGGCCAGCGCAAGTATTGTCGTCTGCCGCGGTCAATGGTCCGGGGAACACTGTAATTGCAGGCCACAGAGACACCCATTTTTCACTATTAAAAGGAGTGAAAGTTGGCCAACTATTAACGCTGCAAAACGCTCAAGGGCTGGAGATGCTATATAAAGTGGTTAACACGCAAGTAGTGCATGAAAGTGATACTTCGGTGATGAGTGATGTTGGTGACAAGCAGTTAACTTTGGTGACCTGTTACCCGTTTAATAGTGCCGTTGCGGGCGGGGCGCTACGATATATTGTCACTGCAGTACCGATAGACAAAATAGAAGCGATTTAATAAAAATAGGGCAAGAACAGTGCCGCGTTACTGTTCTGCCATTATTGATCTTGCAACAGTTAGATAGCGCTCTAACAGCTCTTTACTTTTATATTGTGGGTTAGGTGATTGGCATTACTCGGTTACGGCCCAATCTTTTTGCTTCGTACAGTTGCTTGTCGGCACGCTCTATTAATGTTGAATCGCTGTCTTTATCTTGGTATTGCGCCACGCCAAATGATGCTCTGATATTGTCGACTCGCTGATCTTTACGTTTATCTTTTAATACCAGTTTTTCAAGGCTACGTCGCATCGATTCTGCAAGTTGCCTCGCTCTACCCAATTGGCTCTTTGGCAACAGTAATGCAAACTCCTCACCGCCAAAACGATACAGTTTACAGCCCTCATGACAGCTCTCACCGAGTCTTCTGGCAACGGCTTTTAATACTTGGTCACCAAGCTGGTGGCCATAGGTATCGTTAAACAGCTTAAAGTGATCAATATCGGTGATGATTAAACAAAGACCTTGTGGATTTTGTTCTGCTAGCCCTTTGATATCTTTATTAAATGCTCTGCGGTTTAATGCACCGGTTAACGCATCATAATGCATGTCATGTTCAGATTTTTTCAGTTGTATTTTTAGCTGGTTAATCTCTGACTGCGCATGAGCGAGCTGTTCGGTAAAATGTAATGTGCTGTTTTTTATATCGGTAGCATCGCCGGCGAGACTTTTTACCAGTGACAATACTTCGTCAATGGAGAAGCCTTCATTCTCAATCTTGTTTAAGCGCTCAACGTTGTTGTTTATTTTGCTTTGAAATTGGTTAGCATCAACATTGGTATCTTTTAAAGACTGGGATAGGTCAGTCACCATAGCATCAAGATTTTGTCGCAGTTCAATTACGTCTAACTCAATGGGATCTGACAGATACTCTTGGTAGAGTCGCTCGCCCTGGCTGGGGGGGCAAGTACTGTACTGGTTCACCACTTCATCCAACTGTTTATTAAGCTCTGGGCTGCTTTGACCCACATAGGCATACCATAAAGCATAATTGGTAGGAGTGGTTGGTATCTGGTGTTTTAGCATTAAAGGCACCGCTTTTTTCAATTTAGCGGCAGCTTCCCTGAGCACTTCATTCGACATTTATCAGCCTTGGTTTTATCAATTGAGCCACTTTGTAATTTTTATGCAAATGAGTGGTGGCATCATTGTACATTTCACTACGCCATTCTATTATGATTTGCCTTTGTGAATACATCTGTTTAATGAAAATCAGTGACAAAGTTGTCGAATAAATACTATAAAGAACGAAATAATAACAATAAAGGACAAGCAGTGAATAAACTAATACTCGCAAGCGTGTTGTTGGCATTAGCCTTACCCGCATTTGCTCACTCAGATAAAAGCGATATCAGCATTGATCTTGAAAAGTATCGTAGCCATGTAAAAACCTTGGCTAGTGATGAATATGGTGGGCGTGCGCCTTTGTCAGCAGGCGAAGCACTGACCTTGGACTATATAGAGGCTGAATTTAAGAAGATTGGACTTAAGCCAGGTTTTGGCGATAAGTACCTACAGCCAGTGCCGCTAGCTAAAGTCACAGCCGATCAAAATATGTTGCTTAAGATTGGCGCATTAAATTTGACTAACGGCAGCGAGTTTACTGCCCGAACCCAAAGAATTAGCAATAACGTTAAACTTGAGAACAGCGAAGTTGTATTTGTTGGTTACGGTATTAACGCGCCAGAATATAACTGGAATGATTACCAAGGGGTTGATGTAAAGGGTAAGACCGTTATTGTGTTGGTGAATGATCCTGGATTTACGACACAAGATCCTACGGTGTTTAAAGGTAACGCCATGACTTATTATGGCCGTTGGACCTACAAATACGAAGAGGCCGCAAGGCAGGGAGCAAAGGCGGTTTTTATTGTGCACGAAACTGCGCCAGCAGCTTATGGCTGGGGCGTGGTGCAAAATTCTAATACAGGTAGCAAATTTACTTTAGTTGATGACAATAACAATCAAAATCAAGTGGGCGTGATGGGTTGGATCCAGCATGAAAACGCTAAGCAGGTTTTCGCTGCTGCGGGTCTTGATTATGAAAAGCAAAAGCTAAAGGCGGCTAAGTCTAGCTTTAAGCCTGTATCACTAAAAACATCGGCAACCTTAGAGATTAACAACAGTATCGAACGCGCAGAATCTTACAATATTATGGCGTTACTACCAGGCAGTGACAGAGCCGATGAAATGGTGGTGATGCACGCACATTGGGATCATCTTGGAACACGAGTTGACGAGAAAGGCGTGAAGCACATATACAATGGTGCAGTCGATAATGCTAGCGGTGTCGCTGGAGTGCTAGAACTTGCGCGTATGTTTAGTTTGCGTGCTAAACAAAAGCCATTTAAACGTTCTATTCTGTTCACCTCATTTACGGCTGAAGAAACGGGGCTAATTGGCGCCCAGCATTTCGCTAAGCAACCACCGATACCAACTAAACAGATTGTTTCCTTTTTAAATATCGACGGTATGAACGTTAACGACAGTGTTGATTACATATTGCGTTATGGAGAGGGCGTATCGGAGATGGAGTATTACCTTAATAATGCTGCTAAGTACCAGCAACGTTATGTCAAAGGTGATCCATTGCCGCAAAATGGCCTTATGTTTCGCTCTGATCACTTCGCTTTAGCACAAGAGGGCGTGCCTGGACTGTTATTCATGAGTTTGGGCGATACTGACCCAGACTATATTGCCCATAAATATCACAAAGAAGCTGACGATTATGATCCAAGCTGGAGTTTAGGAGGGGTAAAGCAGGATATCAGCCTTATCTCTGACATTTTGGCTACGTTGGCAAATAATGAAGATTGGCCTAAATGGTTAGAAGAGTCAGATTTTAAAAACCGTCGAGCGCAAGATGGACGCTAAGTCATATAGCTGACATTAAAAAAGACACCCTTAGGTGTCTTTTTTATTCAATTCGAAACGTTGATGAAGTACTTAAATTTAGTTCTTTAACATAAGTAATGAGTTTTAAATTAAACCTAATGCTGCACTTCCAACGCTTAGAATTGGTAGCTTACCGATAGCATCGGACCTGTAAAACTGTAGTACATACTAAAGTCAGCAAGCTTTATATCAGTATCTTTGATGTTGGTAGTGTATTCAACATCAACTTCATAGTAATTAAACGCAGCTGTCATATGCCAGTTTTCAGTAATTGCGGCCTGAACACCTAATCTAATATCAACTAAACCACCTTTTAAATCATCTAGTTTGATATAAAAGTATTGTGCATGGCCGCTAAACATAAAGCCTGGATAAAGCTCATAACTGCCATATACTCCGATATCGGGTAAGGGTGCAGTTAGCTTCTCATCAACAACTTTAGGAATGGTAATGGTGTCAGGGCAGCGTGTTTCAATTTCGACTTCACAGATGCCAATATCGCCTTTGAATGCTGTTTTGATAAACATGGCATGCAGGCCTACTGACAGACCGACCTCATAATGATCACCTTGAAAAATATCATAGCCGTAACCAATGCGAGCAATATCGATGTTGAGGGTAGTATCAAGCGCAACACCTGCTTTGACATCATAAGTCGTGTCGTCCCAAGTAAACTGGAATGGCTTTTCAACAGATTGATTAAGGGCGCTGCGATGTAGCTGTTTCCAATCGATATAAATATTATGTCTATCGTTAAAGCGGTGAATAAATTCAAAGAAAGGCAAAAACTGAGAGTCTTCAAGCTTTAAGTCTTGCTCGAAGTCTAATGAGAAATCATTACCAAGCAGAGGGTCGTTTACATCTATAGTTGAATCTGTATTAGCGTAAAAGCCACCGACACGAATGATAGTATCATTCGTGGCATAGGCGCTATAGCTAGTCATCAGGGCCAATAACGTGGCAGTGATAAATGTGGAACTTTTAAACATTAAAAGTAACTCCGCAATCTCTTATAATTTTTATTTTGTAGCTGTTGAATCGAGTCAACAGTCTATGGACATCGAAAACAGCATAACAGTATATGTGGAAATGTGAACGATATGTTTCAAAAAATGTCTGAATTGTTTGATCTAATGCATACAAACTGTATTTTTCGCTGCTTTTGATGGGATTTGTAGTTGATCCAGCGGTATAGATAAGAGAGTTGTGCTAGCTCCAAAAGGATAGCAAAGCGAGTTATTATTCTAAATGTTTGAAGTGTAGTGAATATGCTTATATGAGCATAAACGCTCACTGAGCATCGGAACTTGTCGTCATCTATGGATCAGAGCGACAAGTTCAGATGAGGCGGTAATAGGATGTTTGTGCGCTACTTAGATTAAATAAATTTAGGTAACAGTATAAGTAACCATGTTAAGCCGCAAAAGAATAGGCTCATAAATACCGCTGCGGATGCAATATCCTTAGCTTGGCCGCTAAGAGGGTGAATTTCATCACTGATCCGATCGACAACAGCTTCAATAGCAGAATTTAGTAACTCGACAATAAGGACAACAAAAAGCCCCAAGATTAACAGAATACGTTCAACCGTGGTGACATCCACAAGTAAGGCAATGGGTAACATAATCGCAGCAAGAATTAGCTCTTGTCTGAATGCAGCTTCATGTTTCCAAGCAAGCTTAAGCCCTTGCATTGAAAAGCCAGTCGCTCTAATGACGCGTTTAATACCGTGGTTATTAGCAGGTTTCATATATTCCCATCTTATAATTGATTATTGTTTTACTGCGGTTCTTCCCCAAAATAGCGACCTAGTATAATCGTAATATTACTAAATATGTAGTCAATTGAAGGCAAGTTAAACAACAATCTTATTACATATCACGCTTTCGTTACTTAGTGGTTCAACTACAAATGACTAAGGGCATTATTTCAATAAGTCAGTCATTTAGTTGATGGCGAACTTCAAGCTCAGAACTAGGCTTCAAAACGAACAATAGTCTTTCACTATTTATCGTCACTATCTTGGAGCCATATATGACAAAAATTAGTAAACGAAGTTCAAAGAGGGACCATTTATGGTTTTTCAGTTGGCCGTTTTTACTGTTCATCAGCTTTGCCTCTATATCTGTTGAATTAAATGCTAGCGAAATATCTAAGCCCTCCTTGCAACTTGCTACCGAATTTCAAGCTGAGAGTTCGATTCAGTTAGATGACTATTTAGTCAGTGAAAAACTCGATGGCGTAAGGGGCTATTGGAACGGCAGTATTATGTTTTCTCGTTCGGGGCGGAGGATTAACTTGCCCAAGTGGTTTACTAAAGGGTTTCCTGCTTATCCTATTGATGGCGAACTCTGGATAAGTAGCAACAAGTTTGAGCAGGTTTCAGCAATTGTTCGAAAACACCATGCTAGCGATGCCCAATGGCGACAAGTTCGATTTATGGTATTCGACCTACCTGGCGAAAGTAGCCCCTTTGTCACCCGGTATAAGAAGGCGTTAGCTGAATTAGCTAATATCAGTCGCTACATTGAGGTGATCCCACAGTTTTCAGTTAACGATAAATCAGCGTTAGATAACCAACTAGCCGCTATTGTTGAAAACAATGGTGAAGGGTTGATGTTACACAGAAAAGGTGCATTTTACCGAGTTGGCCGCAGTCACGATATCGTTAAGTTAAAACCCTTCTATGATGCTGAAGCAACAGTACTTGCCCATAAACAGGGAAAAGGTAAATACACTGGCATGATGGGGGCACTGCTAGTGGAAAATGAGCAAGGCGTTCAGTTTCGTATTGGCACCGGTTTTACTGATAGCGAACGGCGCAATCCTCCTCAAATAGGCAGTGTGATCACTTATAAATTCTTTGGTAAAACCCAGAAAGGGACACCAAGGTTCGCTAGCTTCCTGCGCGTGCGTGATCCCATCTAGGGGAAGGGCCAAAGTTTGTTGATGTTATTTCAATATGGAAGCAGAATAATTCCAATTACGTAGGGTATAACTGTAGGATAACGCAATTCTTTTTTGGCTTACCGATGTGTTTGGAGATAAATTGATTAACTATAAACGGCGAAGAAAGTACAAATATAACCTGCACTCAGTACTGACCTATGCCACGGGATTATCAGTTGATGAACCCGTAGCAAACCGTTTTATTGAGATAGATGAGAGCGGTCTACTCACCATAAAGCCCGGCTATGCTTGGGATGGCCCCAGTAGCCCAGCAATTGACAGTAAGAATTTTATGCAAGGTTCACTCATTCATGACGCGCTATATCAGTTAATGCGTGAGGAAGTACTGCCGCAATCAGCGAGAGAGCGTGCCGATGAAATTTTAAGAGAGGTTTGTTTGCAAGATGGTATGTCAGCCTTTCGTGCTTGGTATGTCTACCAAGGCGTAAGAATAGGTGGGGAAAAATCAGCTAAACCTGACTTGCTTACTGCGCCTTAACCTAGTGGAATAGGGCGCAGTTATTTTGTCCCTTCTATGCTGAAAGCGGTATTAATATGCTTTTCTTAGGCACTTGCCTATGCCAGCGCTCGCTCAGTAGAAATACAGCAGGAGCAAATACTAAAATGGTAGCCATAGAGAAAAAAGTACCAAAGCTAAGACTAATCACCATTGGAATGAGGTATAAAGCCTGAGTGGAAGTTTCAAATAGCATTGGTGCTAACCCCAGTGTCGTTGTCATAGCGGTAATAACGACAGGCCTAAAGCGACCTAAGCTTGCATTCATCACCGCTGATTCAATGTCGAAGCCTTGACGTAACTGCTGTTTAACCTCTAGTAGTAGTACAAATGAGCCGTTAATGACGAGACCTGATAGGGCTATCATGCCAAACAAGCTCATAACACTAAAACTCTGGGCTAATAGAATATGTCCGAGCATCGCAGCAGCAAGACACAGTGGGATCACGCTCATAATTAGCACCGCGTCGATGACATTCTTAAAGTAGATAGCCAAAAACGAAAACACAATAAAGAGTGCTAAAATAATGCCAGTCAAAAGCTGTGAGTTAACTTTTCTTTCAGTACGAGTGCTGCCGGCGAGTTCAATACTGACACTAGGATACTTTTGTTCTAGCTGCGGTAGTATGGAATCGGATATTTGAGCATTGATTAGTGCAACATTGGCGATACTTCTAATAAAGCTCGCACCCACTTCAACTTGCTCTACTCCGTCGACTCTTTCTATCTGTGTAGCTGAGAGAGAAGGGATAATATCCGCTACCTGCTTAAGTAAAACCTGCTCACCTGTTGGTGATACGATAAGGAGTTCACCGAGTTGGCTGGCTTTATACTGTTCATTGCGTTGGCGCATGACTCTTATTTTAAGCTCTTCACTGTTTAAGATCTGCCGTTTAACTTCATTGCCATAAAAACTATTACGTACCAATGCGCCTAAACTCTCACTATCAAACCCCAGCATAGTGCCACGGGCATTTATACTCAGTGTATATTCACGTTGCGCGTCAACCAATCCACTATCGATATCAGCGACCCCTGCTATATTTTTCAGTTGCGACATTAGTTCAAATGTAGCTTGGTTTAAGGCATTTCCGTCAGTAGATGCTAATTCGATGGAGAGCTCTTTGCCACCGCCTGGGCCGACTTCGAAGTCAAAAAATAGTGACTTCACCCCAGCAAGTTGACCTATTTCTTTACGCCATATATCGACAAATTCTCTGGCGCTATAGTTTCGTTGACTATCCTCAACGATTTGAAAAGTAGTGGCTGCAGAACTGGTTCCAATTGAAACCATAATATGCTTATAGCTATTTGGCGCAGCTAACTTATCAAAAGCCCGAAGGCCAGCGGCTTGGATCAGTGCCATAGTGCGTTGCTTGTCTGCTAGCGGTGAACCAGCTGGAAACTCGACTTCAGCATCAATCCGCTGCGATTCTACTTTAGGGACAAAGCCGGTATCGACTCGACCTGAATTAACCCAGCTGAAAATGACAATGGCAGCTGACATAAAAATAGCCAATACGGTAACGGGTTGGCGCAGGCTTGCCCGCAGCAACGATTTAAAATGATGATCTCTAAGGCGTTCAAACGCGGCGAAACTTTTTTGTTGAATTCTAGCTAGCTGGTTGAATTTATGTGGTTTGTTTAGCTTTCTCAGATGATATGGAAGAATAAACAAGGCTTCGATAAGTGAAACGATGAAAATGGCGAATATGAGTAGGGTCATAGGCTGGTACATTACCCCTAACTCTCCAGGAACAAACAGCAGTGGTAAAAAAGCAATAATATTAGTGGCAACCGAGAAGCAAACGGGTAAACACATCTCGGTAGCACCTTGCTTGAGTGCAGCGTTCATCTCGAGTCCTTGCTGTCGCTTCTGGTAGATATTCTCCGCCACAATGACTGCGTCATCGACTAATATGCCCAAGGTAATGATGAACGCAAATAAGGTGACCATATTTAACGGAATATTGAGGCTAGGCATAAAAGCCAGTGAGCCAATGATAGCGATGGGGATCCCCATGCAAACCCAGAATGCTAGGCGTAAATCAAGAAAGAGAGACAGGGCGATAATGACTAATATCATACCCATTAGACCATTGTTTAATAGCAGGTCTATGCGGGTTTTAAATGACTCTGCTTGATCGTCAAGGACGACAATTTTGCTATGTTTCGGCAGCGTTTGTTGATACTCATCGATGAAACTTTGTATGTCTGCGCTTAGTGCTATTGGCTTTGCGTGTTTACTTTGGTAAACAACAAGCATGACTGCCTGCTCATTATTGACAAGAAAAGGAGCTTGTTGCTGAGCATAACCGAAACTGACATCAGCAATTTGACCTAGTTTTACCTCGGCGCCATCAATTGTGGATTTAACAACAATCTGTTTAAATTGACTTAATTGCTCTTTACGGCCCAAGGTGCGGATCAAAATATCACCAGCATTGGTGGTGATACTGCCTGCTGATACATCGCTAACTTCCGCGGCAATTTTTTGATTTATTTGCGCAAGGTTGAGTTGGTATTGAGCCAGTTTATCTTGGCTTATTTCAATGATTACCTCAGCTTCTCTAACGCCCTTTAACGCTATTTTTGCGATATCAAATTGCTCTAGTAGAGCTGTTTTCAGAGCGATCCCTTGTTGACGCAACTCAATCTCAGAAAGGCTGCCATAGATCCCATACTCTACCAGTGGTTCCAGTTCCTCAACTAAAGATATTTGCAACGGTTCCATACTGGCTGGGAAGCTATTGATAGCGTCTAAGTCGTTTTTCACCTCTGCAATTAGACTGTTTGCATCGACACCCTCGTTGAGTGTTAATTGAATTCTGGCCTCTCCCTCCTTGGCCACAGCTGAGAGTCGATCAATCTGAGTGTTTTCAGTTAGGCTATGCTCGATAGGTTGCACGATACTCTGCTCAATCTCTCTAGGCGTTGCCCCAGGGAAACTGGCGCTAATCTCTATTTCATCAACCTTAAACGAAGGCGAAGTTTCTTGCGTAATATCGCCATATCGGTAGATCCCAAATGCAAGAATGGCAATGGTTAATAGATTAACTGCGACTGGGTTATCAATCATCCAAGCAATAAACTGATGGAGTCGAGAGCTTAGGTTGCCGTTTGTTGCAAAAGGGTTAGAGGTGCTCTGCTTATCCATTAGAGAACCTCCACAATGTTAACCGTTAAGTTAGGCTGTGGCAGGTGAATTTTGTTGCTAATGATTTGCTCGCTCTTGCTGAGGCTATTGATTATAACTGCATGAGTATCATCTTGCTCTATAACGGTAACTGGCAGCGCCTTAAGTGTACTGTTAGCTGTCACCAGCCAAAGTTGGTTATTGTCTATGGCTGCAAGCGGTACGCTTAAGGTATTTGGTATCGGCGTATATTGTAATGTTGCTTCTACAAAGTCGCCTATGATCAGTCGGTTAGATTCATCTGCCGCAGGACGATACTCAGCAAACACCTTCTGCAACTGCACTTTTTCCTCAAGCATAGGCAATATATGGCTGATTTTAGCTGTTACTCTCAGCTGTGTTTCTGGTTGATAGAGAGAGACTGACTGACCAATATGAGTTTTAGCCGCAAGCTCTCTAGGAAGGTAGATAGGAACCCTTAATTCATCTGTATCAATAAGCCTCGCTATCTCATTGCCCTTAGTTAAGTAATCGCCTGTGGAGACTTGTTTTGACTCAACGATATAATGTTTGTCACTGTGCCACTGACTTTGATTGAGATCTCGGTTGGCAATTTTTAGTGCACTGTGGGCAATGTTGAGCTGAGCTTTGGCTTGAATAAGCTGTGGTTTTCGTAGCAATAGCGCTAAGTCTAATTGCCATTCGGCTTCGTTAAAGTCTTTTTGCATCATCTGATAGTCTTTTTCTGCAATACGTTGCTGGCCTAATTCTAAAGAAAGCTGAGCGGTGGCAATTTTTACCTCTGCTTGGCGTTGGGCTACTAAGGCTGATAATTCACTGCTATCTTGTTGAAAAACATGATCACCGATTTCGATCACACCACCTTCAATAACATTTTGTGCTAGGTGATCAAGCCTGCCTTCAACTTGGGCTGTTAATGTGAGTTTATTTTTGACTATTACTCTGCCATAAGCCCGATAAGTCGGAGTGAATGGCTGAGGTTCGACATCAATAACATTGACATTAATTATCTGTTCACTTTCAGGTTTAACCGCTGCACTTGGGGCAGTAACTTGTAAAACATAAGCAACCAAAACAGCGATTAATATTAAGCACACCGGCAGGTATTGATTAAATTGCTTTGAAGAGAAAAGCTGTTCAAGTTTGTTTTTATTGTTTGTAGCAGTCATTGGTTACCCTAAATTGATATGGCGTAATGAGTGGTGAATGGAGCTATTTCATTGCATGGTGGCTAAACTAACCAAAAGTGTGTGAATGGAATGTCAATTGATGATAGCTGTCGATTCTGCAGCTTAATCTAGCTAATAATTATCCTTAGAATGACTCCCGATTAGCTATTTAGTTGCTGCAATGAGAATTCAAAGGTTAAGGTCAGTCGCTTTGGAAAAGCGTGCTTAATTTGTGGTGTTGGGCTAGGTAGGTTGATGCGCCGTAGAAGTTTTTTTACACTCTTGTTGAGATATTTACTCGATGATTTGTGTAGTAACACTATATCTTTAATCCCTCCGTTAGCTGTTAAGGTAAACACGGCGGTAATATTCCCTTCATGACGTCTCATTTTTGCCTGTTTAGGGTAGCGCTTATGCTGCAAAATTTGAGTTCTAACAAAATTGATATATTCATTAGTTTGATGTTCCGTAAGCATTATTGCAGCACTTTTGGCATTGTCGACATTAGCTGATGCATTGTTGGCGGGTTTAACAGTCGAGGGTGATGAACCGCTAGCTTGTATTGGCGACGACGGTTTATGGTTGCTGGCTTTTGGTATTGCAGCAATCTGGGACTTTACTGGGGCTGTTTTTACCGTCTTTTTGGTTATCGCAGTAGGATTCTTCTTGTGTGTTTCTTCTATGTTGGCTTTAGTTGGCTGTTTTTTTATTACCGGGCGAGCAGCGACTTTCTTGGACGGCGTTATATCAGCCTTTTTGTTACTATTTTTTTCGTTAGCTTGCTGGTTACTTAGAGGGTTTGAGGGTTTGTTTGCTCGGTGGCTAATTGACATTTTTGTCACTAAATAAGCATTAGGTTGGTGACCAACATCGGTAATAGTTGGTTGGCAGGAAAAATAAATGAATGCCAAGCCGTGAATGGTTAATGCTAGCGTGATTGCTGCGGCGGTTGTCAAAGAAAGTTTCATTGCTAGTATTATTCTTCTAAGCGAGTAATCAAGGAAATATCAGCGATAGCTAGCTGTTTAAGCGCGGTAATAATAGGTTGTAGTTTTCCCATCGGCAGTGCTCCGTCAACAGCGACATATAAGGTTTTTTCCACTGGAAATACAGTATCTAATTGGCCAGTGTCTAGTCGCTGTTCATGATAATAACAACTGCCAGAAGAGCTAATGTAAAGCCAGTCTTCATTGGACTCATTCAGCTCTAGCTGTCTATTTTCAGTTGTTAGCATTTGTACTTCTATTTGCTGCTCTGCTGTGATGTGGCCAACCACTAGAAAGAAAATGAGCAATAAGAAAACCACATTAATGAGTGACAACATAGGTTCAATTACTGGCCGAGTGCTAGCTTCACTGTTCAATTTCACTTGGGATTATCCACTCTTCAATATTGGTATAGCCACGGCTCGATAATGTCTCTTTCAACGAAACAAACTGCTGTGCAGTTACGGCGAACTCAATGTTAATGTTTAATTTTTCTATCGTATTTGCAGGCACTAATTGGATAAATTGACTTACGGGGTAGCGTTGCTTTTGATAAATAATCTCCCCACTTGTGGTCAAGATTATTTGAATTTCATTTTCTATCTTGTTAGTGCTCTTTTCGCCTTCTGCCGGGGACAAAATAAGCGCGAGTGACTGATATGTCTCCATTTTGGTAACTAACATAAAGAAGATGAGTAATATAAAAACTACGTCAATTAACGGCGTTAAACTTATTTGCGGCCGAGTTAGGTTTGTTGTCTTTAATTTCATTAGAATGCCAAACGGGTAGATGGGAGAGATAGATAATCGGTTAATAGACGCTCCATAGCCGCAGAGTGCTGGGTAATGAGGTTGTCGAAAAAATGCCAAGCCGCAGTGGTAGGGATGGCAACAATTAACCCAGCTGCTGTGGTAAGCAATGCCTGAGATATACCACCAGATAAGATTGCTGGGTCAACTTTTGTTCCCGCTTGTTGCAGGTTATGAAATGCATCTATCATCCCTAATACAGTGCCAAGTAATCCGATTAGCGGCGCTAATGCCGAGATAACTTCAAGTGCTCGCATGCCTTGTTTGAGTTGCACGACTTCTTGCTCAGCTTTAAGTGTCACTTTGTCTTCTAATATTTGCTTATCAATTACACTCGGCAAAATTTGTACACAGAACCTCATTAGTCTTGTGGCTGGGTGATTGCTGCGAATATGTCTGTCGCTAAAACTGATTTTGTCGACGGTTGGCAGGGTATCTAACCAAAACTGGTATTCGCTATGCAAATTGATACCAAGCTTAGAGAAACTAATAAGTTTATAAAAAATGAGACTTAATGAGATCACCGAAAGTGCTATAAGTAACCATAGGCACCAACCACCTTGCATGAGCCAATCAGGAATGTTCACAGTGTGTCCTTATTTATATTTTGGGTATTAATCGTGTTGTGGAAGTTAGTGGGGTGGTATTTGAAAGTGATAATGACTCTGTACCTCTGCTCGCTTTTATCTATGGTTATCTGACAGTTTAAACACTCAGCTATTCGGTTGATTATCTCTGTACCATAACCAAAGCCCGCTACTGCAGCGCTTTGACCTTTAACTAGGTCATTATCAATCAATAACTGATTATCACTGAGAGTGAACCGCACCAAATGATTAGAATAGGCAAGGGCGTTGCGCAGCAAGTTATTGAGTAATATCCCCAGTAACGCTTCATCAGATTGGACGGTACCATCATGGCAGATGAGAACCTTGGGAAAGGTAGCGTTATTTATTAGCGAAGAGTCTATTTTATCCAGCTCGTTAAAGATGACTTGGCGTAAATTGATCTCACTAAGGCTGTCAATTTGATGTTCTCTTCCGAGTAAAAGGAAGGTTTCAATCAATTGCACCATATTATTAGCGGCTCTATCTATGCGTGATAATGCAGTCATTTTAGCTTCTGCATTTGCATCATCTAGTTTGAGTAGGCTTACACTATTGGTCATTATCGTTAACGGTGTTCGGAGCTCATGGCTAACATGGCGTGAAAACTGCTTTTCGCGGTAAAGAAACTGTTTAGCTCTTTCTATCGAGGCGCTGAAGCTGCGGCTTAGGGTGCCTATCTCGTCTGTACGATGATGACCACTTAACGGCAGAGGTGGTTCATCTTGACTCACTTCTTGCGTTAATAGCTTCAATGGTTCAGCTATTTTTTTGCCTAAGACAATGGATACCAATAATCCTAATAAACATATGAATATCGCGATGGTGCTCAGTCCGGCGATGAGATCTGGGGTGTTTTCATCTAATTTAGATGCATTGGTTTCTTCATAAACCAAATAGAGAGTGATATTTCGCTCTGATAATCTGGATACTAGAATTTGAATATTTGCAGTTTGGTTTTCATGAAGTCCTGGTTTGAGTGCTACAAGATACGCTGGAATGTTTCCCGTTACTGAGCTGTATATATCTAATAAAGGACGTTTGTCTTTAAACCGATTAATGAGCAAGCTGATTTGGTTTACGTCGGTAGAATTGTTTAGGAGTCCTTTCGCTTGAGGATTTGCTACCAATTCAGTTGTATCTAGCTGGTAAAGCATCTCGATGTTGTTGAGCTCTTTAATTACTTCAGCCTGAGCATTTTGTAGATAGATCTGTGCAGCTTGATTTTCTATTTCATGTACCGCATAAAAAAGTAAATAGGCGTAAACAGTGCACAATATACTGGTATAAACCAAGAACGTTGCCGTCAATACATGGTTAAACTTGTTGACTTTAAACAATTTGATAGCCTTTAGCATAAACAGTACGGATAACAGTTTTTTCAAATGCAACTTCCAAGGTTGCTCTTAAACGGTAGATATGAGTACGAAGCGGATCACTATCTGGGGGGGTACCATCCCAAATGGCTTGCTCAAGTATTTGTCTTGAAACTACGTTTGGGTAGTGTTTTAGCAGCACAGTTAAAATATGCATTTGTAAGCTTAACAAGCGCACCTGTTTATCCTTATAGCAAACCAAAGATTGGTTATGATCGATGGTTAAACCGGCTATCTTTTGGATACCTACATCGCGTCTTGGTCCTCGAGAAAGCAATGCTTGAAGACGTAAATGGAGCTCCTCAAGCGCAAAGGGTTTTACAAGGTAATCGTCAGCCCCAGCTTGAAATCCTGCTTTTTTATCTTCTAGTGTGTCTCTTGCGGTTAAAAAGATAACTGGGATAGGGCTAAAGAGTTCACGTCTTAGTTTGTGACAAAGCTCTAATCCTGTCATCTTGGGCATGGCGATATCAAAAATGACAATGTCATAAGGGTTACTTTCTAGTAGCTGAAGTCCTGCGGCTCCGTTAAAGGCAAAGTCAACACCATAGCCTAGTGCGGTTAGGTAATCGGAAACAGAGCCTGCAAGTTCATTATTATCCTCAACCAGTAATACTTGCGTTTTTTCAAACATAATTGCTGTTCCCATAGATATTGATTGTTGCTAAGCATGATTGAAGTACTGCTAACTTTACGATTAATGCTTTGCATTGAATGTGAAGATAGCAGTTGGGGTGTCAATGAAATGTCAACGAGAATGATATTGATTTGTATTAGACTACCCGTCACTTAGAGAAGCTGCGGGCAGTGGTCCATTCTTGGTTAATAATGAATAAAAATACGTTAGAATTGGTAGCTTAGTTGTAGGTTTATAGAACGACCTTCTTCATAGTATTCATTGGCAGGCGTTTCTGTGCCATCACGATCAAAGTCCATTTTGTGGGCATAAGACTCATCGAATAGGTTTGTGATCGATAGTTTAGTCGTTAGACCGTTAATGCTATCTGGGCTATAACTTGCGTAGAGATCCATGGTGAACCAAGCATCAAAACCTGCTGCGGGAATATCCTCGATAATGCCGTTTTCACCAAGTTGCTTGGTTGGCACTTTATCATGGGTTAATGCGTAAACAGCCCTAGCACCAATTAGCACACTGTCGTTGATTTTGGTGTCAAGGTTGAGGTTAAACTTATCAGAAGGTATGTCTGCTAAATACCAGCCCGTTGTCATATCTGTGCCGCGTGTTTGTCCGTAGCTTAAGCTCATATTCCAGTCATTTAGGCTATAGCTTGAAACAAACTCAAAGCCTTCTAATCTTGCTTCACCAATATTAACTTTTACCCCGTCAGGGTAGTTGTCGTTATCGGTATATGCGGTACCGATATAGTCTTTGATATCATTGCGGAATATATTGACGCGAGTCGTGAGACTGTCTTGCTCACTAAAAAGGTCTTGAGTATCCCAAACCACACCTACTTCTTTGTTATCTGCTCGCTCAGATTTTAGATAAGGGTTTGGTTTAAAACCTCTTCCTGAAGTAAACAATTCACCATTTTGAGGTGCGTTAAGTGCTTCTGCATATGAGGCAAACAGGGTGATATCATCGCTTAAATAGTAGTTGAGGTTTATGGATTTAGATAATCGACTTTCGGTGCGCCCATCACGTAATAGCGGCTGCCCATCGGCATCAATGGCATTGGCCGACTCAATATAAAATTGGTCGTAACGTAATCCCGGGATCAGCTCTAGTGACTCTGTTATAGGGAGCTGATAATTGACCCAGCCAGCGAGTTTTCGACTACTTGTGGTGGCTTCATCAGTTGCACTATCATCGGTGATGTCGCCAGTTTCATCGTCTTTTTCATAGATAAGTCCATCATGATCGGTGAAATGGCCTGAGACACCAAAATGTAATAGTGTGTCGACTGCGGCAAAGCTAAATATGCTGTCATTACTGACGACAAAACCAACACTGTTATCTTTGATATCCTGTATTCCTTCGCTTGACCGTCCTTGCTCTGCGCTATAAGAGTTAACCCCATTGAAGTAAACAGAGGTGTTTAAATTCAAGTATGGGTTATTTGAGCCGTTATCTTCCCAAACCAATGAAGCGCCAGTATATTGCTCATTTCGATAGCCGATGTCATTTCGAACTTGATGTCCGTGTGTATCATCAAGATTGAGTGTAAATTGTAATCGTTGATCTGTTGAGAATTGATGTCCTAACTTAAACAAACCACTTTTTTGGCGGCCAGCGGTTTTATAGTAGCTACCTCCGCCTCCAACTTCATAAGGATCTTTATCCATATAGTTGCCAGAGACAAGGTAATCAGTCGCGCCTGTTTTACCGAAAAGCGTCAAGCCTGAATCTTGCTGGGCATTGTTACTGCGGTAACCAAGATCTATTTTGGCACCAAAGCTTTCATCCACACCAAGTAGATCCAGTGCTGAGATGGTATTGATACTGATTTTACCTGCTGCCGCGCCTGAGCTCGGACCTGCAGTGACTCTTATGTTATTAACCAAATTCGGATTAAGGTACCAACTACCTCGCTTTGTCGCGTAGTTACTTTGGTAAATCCCGTCAATAACCACATATGCATGTGATTGTGGTAAACCACGTATGGTAATGTTTTGGTTACTTGATGAGGGGCCACCTTGCACATCGACATTTGGAATAATTTGCAGTGCATTAGGGACATTTGTAGGACTTAAATTTTGTATTGTCTCTCTTGATATGGCGTTCACCGATTGGGTCATTGTTAACGGATCTTGCTGCTCTTCAACTTGACTGGTAACGGTAATATTATCAAGGCGGTATATTGTTTCTGAATTTTCATCGCTGGCTTCTGCTTGGGCGCCATGGCTGCTAATTGCAAAAGCAATACAGCTGGCGATGTAAGTTACTCTTAATGGTTTCACTATTGTTACACTCCCGTTTAATGCAAATGATAATTGTTATCATGTTAATTTGGGCGTGAGTATAGTGTTGTAACTGTGAACCAAAGCTCACCTATATATAAAAAATGATTATTGGATTCTATATTTCTTAAAATAGTCCTTTGTAAGGTGGAAAAACTAAGTATTTATATCTTTAAGGGCGGAAAAATAGGGCGCCACGGGAAGTTGGCGCCTTAGAATAGATGGGAGCGTTTTATTGCTGCATATCAATGATTTTTATATTCAAAGCTATTGCTTTCACATTGAATTCTAATTGTTACTGCACGACATCGAAGCTTCTAAACAGTTCTATCGAGCGCTGGTCTGCGTCTTGGCCGTTTTTAAGGTTAATAGAGTGCTCAACAGCAATGATATAGCGGCCTGTTGTCTTTGGAGTGAATGCAACTTTTCCATTTTCATCAGAGAAAAGCTCTGACTGTTCAAACTCACTATCATAAATGCTATTCATACTCTTTACTGAAACTTCAGCATTGGATATTGGTTTGTTATCCATTGACACAGTAAAGCTAATTTTACCACCAACAGTATACGTATTCGGGTGTAGGAAGCTGGTTAATGAGATCCCCTCTTGCTGCACCTCTTTAGGTTCTGAAAAACCGTTATAACTGATATAAGTCTCGGTTATCATCTGTTTTTCTACTGTTTTTTCAATTTCAATATTGTCAGGTAGTTCGCTGTAACGACTTTTAGGCATCCTAACTTTGTGTTTTTTTCCGTTGGCATCACGATAAAATGTCAGAAACACCTGCGTCATCGGGCTTCTAAAATAATAGGTTCCCTGTTCAGTAAAGTTTTGTTCGAATACTTCCTTATTTTGGCCACTAAATGCAGCGTTGAGTTGAGTTGAAGCACCTGAGGGCGACAGTACATTAAGGTATTTTACTTGATGATTAGCTTCTGCGATAAATGCTTCAGCAGAACGTGCTACATCTAAACTATATACGTTTTGTTCGTCAGAGTTGATTTCAAAACTACCACTGTTTATCCAAACTTCATGGGCATTTGCCGCAACAGTAGTACCTGCAATCATTAGAGCTGTAACGAGTATCTTTTTCATTTTAATTCCATAGAGTGATTAACTGCCTCAATTCTATGATTGCAGTCGTGAACCAAATATCACTGAGTTGTTCTTTAATTCTGTAGGCTATGCCTCAGCACTATTTGTATTCAACACAGAAAAGGCTGATCTCTTTAGTACCTTTTACGCAAATTTTATTTTGTTTTTGAGCGGGCATATTAATGCTAATAAGTTCTCTTTCACCATTTTCTCTAACGACCTCTAGCCAATATTTATGCGCTTCAGTGGTCGCTTTATTGGGGAGAGAAAATTTAAACTCATGTTGGCCAGGCTTCACGGTTGCGGCGGTAATACCATCGAGTTTTTCTCTGTGATAGCGTGCAATGTAGCGCCAAAATGATTTTAAATCTCTTAACCATTTACTGTCAGAGCGAAGTACTTTTAAGGGGGTGTATTGGCTGTTGGGTAAGCTATACCAAAGCGCAAGGTAAGGTTTCTCTGTTAGCGTATTGAATTGTTTGAGGCCAACTTCTATCGAAAGACTAGTTGCCATGCTGTTTGAGTCGTTATTTGACACACTATTGTTGGCAGTTGCTGCCAGCGGCAGCGTGAGTAAGGTGAGAGTACAGATTATTTTTCGAAGCGAGATATGCATAATGTTTAGACCATAGTAAGAAGAGCAATAGAGCTAGCGGTAAGCAGATATAAATAACGTTTCCGGTGCGCTTTGTGTTTTAAACTTAACCAAGTGCCACTGATACATATAAGCATGAGGATACCGGCTATAACGTCTGATATTACAGTCCATAATGCGGGGGTATGTCGGTTTTGGTGTAACTCATTGAGAGTTGCAATCCAGCCAAAATTGGTATCAACAATTTCTATGATATTGTTTTGATTATCGATATAGAGATCGATTCGTTGCCCAGGATTGGCGATGGTGAGCTCGCTACTGGCGATTAACAGAGTCTGTTGAGATTGAGACAGCACAATACCATTGCGCGCTAATGCATCATTATAAAATTGTGCCGTTGGTTCAGAGATGGAGAGTTGCCGCTGATGTACACTCGGTTTTTTCGTTAGCAGGCTAGGGTGGTTTAACGTAATGGCGGTGAAACAAAAAAAGAACAGAAATGAGAAACAGATCAGTGACAAATAGATGTGAATTTTCCGGAGTATCTTGCTATTCATAGTGTTGTTTAATGGCTAGGCGATAAAACTGTTCAGTCGATTTTACTCAGATAAGTTCACCCAATGATCACTTAGATATGCTGGTGTTAATCCTTTGGTTATAGCGCCGAAATGTATGACATTTATCCGCCATAACAAGGCTTAAAGTTACTTGTTATAAAGCTCAGCAGCTTTTAAGCATAAACCCCTAAGCCATCTATGGCTGGGGTCGTTAGTGCGTGATGAATGCCAAAACATCGCAACTTCAATCGATTCAGTTAGAAACGGAGTGTTGAGCTGTTTTAAATTATGGATTTGAATGTATTGTTGAACTGCTGTTTTGGGTAATAGCCCTATATAATCGGTGCGCATGATCACTGGTAACATTTCCATAATGCTACTTGCTTGCCAAGCGACGTTGCGTTGGCCTAATAAACCTTCACTCTGCAAGCCTCGCCCAATTAGGTAGCCATCATCTTTATCAAACTTGGAGTGAGTAACGTGTTTTTCATTTAAGAATTGCTCGACGGAGATACTGCTGCCGGTGAGTCGAGGGTGATCTGCTCGACACAGTAGTTGCAAGGAGTCTTGCATGATCACTTTAGAGCGTAGGTTTGAATGCTGGTTTGCGACAACTTCAATGACCAGATCGCATTGTTGTGCTCTAAGTTCGTTGGTCATATCTCGCCCGAGTAATGGCTCAACTTTTACGCTGGCGAGCGGAGCTTCTATACTCATCAAGGTGCTTAGCTCTGGTAATAGTGTAAAACCAAATACACTTAATGCACTGATCCCAAACCGCCGCTCACATTCCGCAGCGATGAAGTTTTTATGCTCGGGTAGCATGTGGGCAATGCTCTCTACTGAGCTTGCCAGCGTCGGATATACATCTATTGCAAAAGGAGTTGGGGTGATGCCATGGCTGCCACGAATAAATAGGGAATCTTCAAAAATATCTCTTAATCTATTCACACTCTGACTGACCGCAGACTGGGTGATCCCCAGCCGTTTAGCCGCTTTAGTGAAGTTCTTTTCTTCGAAAATAGCAACAAAAGTTGGAATTAGACTGTAATCTGAGTGTTTCATTTACTTATGCCTCTTGTCATTGTTCGCTCTTGATATTAGATATCTTATATCAAGTATCAGCCATCTTATAACCTTTTTAATTATTCTATTGCCAACTTAAAGTCGTTAATTAAACATACTAAGCGTGGTTATGATGAATAAAACTCTCCTTACTCTATCTATAGCTGGGGCTATGTCTTTATCTGGGCTTGCGATAGCACATGATAATGAAGCCAATCGATTTGATAATGTCGAAGTGACCATTCCTACATTATCCCATGACTACTATCTTGGCGAAGGCTCTGGTGCGACTCATTTTTGGCATGGCTCAGATAAAGACATGCTGTGGAACGCTACGGGGGGCAACGACGCTTTTGACGCCAAGTCAAACAAGGTTCATCCGCAATTAACAGCACATTCAAAAAAAATGGAAAAAGGTGTCTTTGCTTATAAAGACAAGTTCTTCCAGGTTTACGGTTATGGTTTAACGTCACCGATGATAGTAGACGGCGATGAGGGGTTACTCATTTTTGATCCGGTAGAATCAGTGGACAAAATGAAATCTGTCATGGAGGATTTCCGCAAAGTTACCGGTAACAACAAACCTGTCGCGGCAGTGATGTATTCACACTGGCATCCAGATCATTATGCTGGTGTACGTGGTATTGAAGGCGCTGAAAACGCAAAGATTATTGCTCATGAAACCTTTATGGCTAATGTTGTAAAAGGTTCAATGGGTGGCACTGGGCCTGCGCTAGGTTTCCGAGTTGATTACTCGCTAGGTACCTTACTCAATGTAGAAGAAGCTGGCCGAATTAATGGTGGCCTCGGACCCGATTTTGAAATACGAGAACACAGTCTAATTGCTCCTAATGTTTTAGTTAAAGGGACGAACGGAATACTGCAAGCTGAGATCGCTGGCGTTAAGATTGAATTCAAGCATGTGCCTTCAGAAGCTTCTGATGAGATCACCGCCTATTTCCCTGAGTTTGACTTGTTATTTGGTTCTGAAGTCATTCAGGGTGAGAGTTTCCCTAACTTGCATACAATTCGTGGAACTAAATACCGTGATCCAAGTATTTGGTTCCCTGGTGTTGATACGCTACGTGAATATAAAGCTGAAGCCATGATGCTCTCACATGGGCGTCCAGTTGTTGGCGGAGCATATGTCGATGATACGCTAACCGCATACCGTGATGCGATTCAGTTTACCTATGATCAGTCAATCAAAGCCATCAACAATGGTTCAACTCAAGAAGACCTTATTCGAGAGATAAAGCTGCCAAAGCATCTTGAAAATCATCCTTGGTTGGGAGATTTTTATGGCTCTATACGTCATGCTGCGAAGCAAATTTTTGTTGGTGAGATGGGCTGGTTTGACGGTGACCCAACAACGCTGAATCCGACATACTCAGTCGCGGCTTCTGAGCGCTATATTGCTATGGTTGGTGGTAAAGAGCAAATGATGAAGTTTGCTATGGATGCCTGCAACAATGACGATTTTCAGTGGTGTGCAGAGCTTGCTACCCACGCAATACGTGTTGATCTCAATGACATGGAGCCAAGATTACTTAAAGCCAAGGCGCTACGTGAGTTAGGTTACCGCGAAACGAACAACAACTGGCGTAACTGGTACCTGACTTCTGCACAAGAACTTGACGGTACTATTGATTATTCAAAGAAGATTAACCTTCAAGCGCCAGATTTGATGGCTGAGTTTGAACCCGCTCAATTGGTTAATGCACTTCGTTTCGGCTTAAATGCCGAACGTAGTCAGGACCAGCATTTTACCGTAGCGTTTGAGTTTGCTGATACTGACGAAACCCATGCAATTGAAGTTAGACGCAGTGTGGCGCAGTTCCATAAAAACTATGACAATGCAGCCAAAGCGACTGTGAAACTGACCAAACCAGTATTTCTTGGTTTGTTGGTTGGAAAAGTTGATTTCACTAATGCCGTAAAAGGAGGTTATATCAAGTTAGAGGGTGATGCTAAAGCGGTAGCTGAGTTCTTTGACTTGTTTGATAAGCCAGCAGAAAATCCAAAAATTACTGTACGTTGATCTATGAGCCAAGCATGCCACTTTTTACAAGTGGCATGCTTATCGTAGCAAGCTGTATAAAGAATTAATCGCTCAATGAGAGTTTTGACTGCCTATTTCAGTGTTGAATAAGCTGATAATGGAACCCCATTTTGTCATTTATTCGCCTTGAATTGGGTTGTAAAAAACACTCTGAGTTGATCAAGGTCTCTTACTGATTGGTATAAGGTTTAATTTATGAAACAGATAATCTGCCTAGTAGGCACACTTTTTATTAGTTGCTTTGCTTGGTCATGTGGCAACCATGTTGATTGGTCAGTACCGCACATTCATCATCACGATGCATTGGTTACCGCTGCTAATGAATCTGAACCAACCGCCCCAAAAACCATTAGCTTGAGTGGCATATATGACGGTGTGTTGTTAACGCCTGACAGTGTTGATGAGGGCGCTGAGCATCAACACACCAAAGAGGATCAATATCGTCATAAGTGAAATAACCTGTTTTAGTTCGCAGGTCATTGACTCAATGACGCTTTAAACACTGAGTAGAAGGTATCCACCAACAAGTGCTATCACGCCGCCTGATGAACGAACTAAACGGTTTCTAGGGTCCTTATCTTGCATCGCAATACCCAGTATCACTCCCACAATATGTATTGCTGATGTACCACAGATAAACCCAAGAACATAGAGAGCGGGCTCTGCAAGTTGTGGCATTTCTACGCCGTGTGCATGGCCATGAAATATGGCGAAAGTAGCGATAAAGGCCATGACTAACCACTGAGGTAACTTCCTATCGATCGCTAAGGCGAGGCCTAAGAGTAAAACAGAAGCAGCAATTCCAAACTCGACAAATGGGATAGGAAGGGCAAGCAGCCCTACTATCCCGCCAAAAAGCATGAATAGAACAAATACAGCAGGTACGGTCCAGATAGCTCTGCCACCAAGTTTAGTACTCAGAATTCCAACACATACCATCGCTAACATGTGATCAAATCCGAGAACTGGATGATTAAACCCAGAGATAAAACCGCCAGTAGAATGAAGCTCATGGGCTTGTGCAGGAAGGCTTAAGAAAACTGTCAGTATAGACAAAGTTATAAAGCGCATAATCATAATAATCCTTTATATGATGGACTTAGAAAGATTGCAGCAATCTACACCACATTCAGGCTATACAAATTGATATACATCAATAGCTTGGTAAACATCGCGCAAGTTTAATTACATACGCAGCAAGTCGATATCGCTTACCTTTGCCTAGGGAAGGGCTGTGGTTGGTACTGCGGTGCTAAATAATAGCTAATAAAAAAGCGCTGAATTCAGCGCTTTTTTATTAATACTGAGAAACCAATTACTTGTGGCGTTTACCTGCACGCTTAAGCGCTTCATTCTCTTTACGCGCTTTCTTTTTGGCATCTTTTTCAGCCATGATTTTAGCGACTTCGACTTTCTCAATTTCTGCCATCGCCGGGGTTTCAAGTGATAGTAACCCCATTTTTCCTGAACGGAACTCATGTAATACTAACTCTGATGCCTTGTGCAGATCGATACGGCCGCCGGGGCGCATTGCACCGCGTTGACGACCAATCGCTTCAAGCAGCTCGATATCGCTATCAGGTAACTCTTTTAATTTATAACGCTCTTTAATCGCTTCCGGGTATGCAGCTAAGAAGTATTCAGCCGCAAACATAGCAACATCTTCATAATCCATCGCAGTATCTTTGATAGCACCGGTAACCGCGAGGCGGTAACTGCTTTTATCGTTGTCGACTTTTGGCCATAAAATACCAGGGGTATCAGATAGCACGATACCGTTACGCAAGTTAATGCGTTGCTGGACCTTTGTAACCGCTGGCTCATTACCGGTTTTTGCGATTGTACGACCTGCTAAGGTATTAATGATGGTTGATTTCCCAACGTTGGGGATCCCCATGATCATGGTGCGGATATCTTTTTCAATTTTGTCGCGGCTAGGAACAAACTTGCGACAAAGATCAGGGATCTTCTTGACCTGTGCGGCTTGCAACGTGGTAATTGCCATGGCCTTTACCCCTTGCTCTTGCTCAAGGTATTCAATCCATTGTTGGGTGACAACAGGATCCGCTAAGTCAGATTTATTCAGTAGTTTAATACATGGTTTATCACCACGTAGTGAGGACACCATGGGATTTTCGCTGCTGTATGGAATACGAGCATCTAGCACCTCAATGACGAGATCGACTTGAGGCATAACCTCTGCGATCTCTTTTTGTGCCTTATGCATGTGCCCGGGATACCACTGAATTGCCATCTGCTTGCTCTTTGTTCGAATAACGATATGGAGGTGATTTTACCTTGTTGCAGTTAATTTTAACAAATAAAAAGCGCCCGAAAGCGCTTTATTAGCCGTTTAAGCGTTAAATAACACCTAATTCACGCAGACGTTCCATCAAATAACTATCGGCAGTGTAGTTTTCCGATAGTTTAACTTCAGGTTTAGGATGTAAAAACAGCGGTAAAGAGACGCGTGCTTTTGTCATATCGCTGCCTTCAGGGTTTATCACTCGATGGCTGGTTGACGGGAAGTATCCGCCAGAGGCTTCTTGTAACATATCACCGATGTTGATGATGATATTACCAAAGTCGCTAGGAACATCTATCCAAGAGTCATCTTTTAACTGTACTTGTAAGCCAGGTTCATTTGCCGCTGGTAAGACCGTAAGCAAGTTAATATCTTCATGCGCTGCAGCGCGAATAGCACCAACTTCTTCGTCGCCAGACATTGGCGGATAATGCAGAACACGTAACAGTGTTTTCTGACTGTCTGCTATCATCTTTGGCAATGCCATCGAAAACTTGTCTTTCACCTCTTGTGGCGAGTGCTGCTCAACCCAATCAAGCAGTTCTGCGGCGAGATTATTAGCACTGTCGTAGTACTTCAATATATTGCTTTTTAGCTGTTCTGGAATACGGCCCCATGGGTAGACATGATAGTACTCTTTAATATCCTTGACCGTGTGACCTTTGGCTGTTTCTGATATTTCAGCAGGGAAGAAACCATCTTGAGTTTCTGGCTTAAATAGAAAAGCTCTTTTCTCTTCAGTATTAAAGAAGGCTTGCCATTCACTATAGATATCTTCAACCAGTTGTTTATCGATAGGGTGGTTGCTTAACACGCCGAATCCCGTGTCTCGTAGCGATTTTACAAATTTTTCAGCACTGTCTGCTGCTCTGTAATCAATTGTCTCTAGTTTCATATTCTCTATTCTTATTTTTAGTTGACCCGAGGCAAGTTTAGCGGCGCAGTTATATCGACGCAATCATCAGTGAGCTAGATCACACTTGCGATTGTTTTACTCGGTGAAAAGTGTTCAGTTAGAGGGGGTTATTGCAATAAATATTAATGCCTTAGCTGTTAACATGGCCCTAATATTATACTGCTAAATAATTTTATATTTTTTAATAGATGAATAGTAATCACATAGTTTTTAGCATTATCGACCGAAATAGTTCATCTTTGTGTTATCTATGTTGCTGAAAAATGTTCGGGTAAATAAACTAATTTAGTGATAGATGAATGTAATTGGTTTGATCTAAGGTCTATATGATCAAGTTATTCGGTTTAAATAGAGTAGTTACCATGCGTAAACTGACAGATTTTGAAAAACAGGTAATAGAACAAAAGGCTACTGAAAGGCCTTATAGCGGTGAGTTTTATCAGCATGATGCACAAGGGGTCTACTGCTGTAAAAAATGTGATGCTCCTTTATACCGCTCTGAGAGTAAGTTTAATGCTCACTGTGGTTGGCCTGCGTTTGATGATGAGATTAGCGGTGCTGTAAAGCGTAATATTGATGCCGATGGCCGTCGTGTAGAAATAGTGTGTGCTGAGTGTGAAGGGCACTTGGGTCACGTGTTTGAAGGTGAGTTTCTTACCCCTAAAAACGTAAGACACTGTGTTAACTCGGTATCGATGGTTTTTAAGTCAGCTTCAGAGGTCGTTGCTGCGGTTAAAAAGACTGAGCTAGCAACATTCGGTGGCGGATGTTTTTGGTGTACTGAAGCCGTTTTTAGCGCTTTAGAAGGTGTAAAAAGTGTCGTTTCTGGTTATGCGGGCGGGAGTGCCGCTGACGCTAATTACCGTGCGGTGTGCAGCGGTATGACAAGTCATGCTGAGGTTGTGCATATTGAATTTGACCCCGATGTCATTAGTTATGAAAGTCTACTGCAGGTATTTTGGCAAAGTCATGATCCTACCACCTTAAACAGACAGGGTAACGACAGCGGACCACAGTATCGCTCGGTGGTTTTTATCCATAGCGATAAACAAGCCGAATGTGTCAATGGGATGATTAATACATTAACTAAAGCTGGTGTCTGGCAAGATCCCATTGTCACTGAAGTCTCAGCTTTTGATGGTTTTTATCCTGCAGAAGATTATCACAATGACTATTTTGAACTTAACGGTGAGCAGCCTTACTGCCAGATAGTGGTAAAACCTAAAGTGGATAAAGTAAAAGCATTGTTTGCTGAGTTGCTTAAAAGTAATTAGTTACTCCAATTAAAAAAAGACGAGCGTTAAGCTCGTCTTTTTTGTATGGCTAATATGGCTGATGTCTATGAATCGAGCTTATCGTCAGCGACTTTGTAGTGCGGATCTTCGATTAAGTTTACTTCAACCAAATCACCTGCTTTATGCAGCAACTCTTTACAGTCATTACTTAGATGACGAAGGTGCAGCTTTTTACCTGCGCTCACATAACGTTCTGCAAGGGTATCAATAGCATCAAGTGCTGAGTGATCACATACACGTGAGTTTTGGAAATCAACAATCACATCTTCAGGATCAGTCTTTGCGTGAAACAGCTCTAAAAACTCAGCCACTGAACCGAAGAATAGTGGACCATTAAGTTTATATACCTTCCAGCCATTTTTATCTTCACTGATCTCTACGTTGATATGTTTTGCATGTTCCCATGCGAACACGAGTGCCGAAACGATGACACCAACAAATACCGCGAACGCAAGATCAGTAAATACGGTTACGATTGTCACTAGGATAATCACAAATGCATCGTGCTTAGGTACTTTGCGCATCACTTTAAAGCTAGCCCATTCAAACGTACCCAATACCACCATAAACATTACGCCAACAAGCGCTGCAAGTGGGATCATTTCTATCAGGGACGAACCAAATAAAATAAATGCCAGCAGTGCAACAGCGGCTGTTATCCCCGATAAACGGCCACGTCCACCAGAGTTAATGTTAATCATAGACTGACCAATCATCGCACAACCACCCATAGCGCCAAAGAAGCCACTCGTGATGTTACCAACGCCTTGACCAATACACTCTTTGTTACCACGGCCGCGAGTACCGGTCATTTCATCGATAACAGTCAACGTAAGCAAGGACTCAATAAGACCTACAGCAGCAAGAATAAGTGAGTAAGGTAAGATGATGTAAAGTGTCGCTAGGCTAAACTCAACAGCTGGAATTGAGAATGTTGGTAAGCTACCAGCAATCGTTGCGTGCTCATCACCACTCATTGATTTTAAGAAATCTAATACGGTACGCGTATCCAAATTCAAGAATGTGACTAATAAGGTTACTGTTAAAATAGCCGCTAAAGATGACGGAATTGCCGTGGTGATTTTTGGCAAGAACTGAATAATCGCCATCGTCAGTGCAACAAGCCCTAACATCAGTAATAACTGATCTTGTGGTAGCCAGTTCATAACTCCGTTTGCATCAGGAGTTTGAAACTGTCCTAACTGGGCTAAGAAGATGACAATAGCTAAACCGTTAACAAAGCCTATCATTACCGGGTAGGGCACGATTCGGATAAATTTACCGAGCTTTAGTACACCAGCTGAGACTTGTATAAGCCCCGCTAACACTACGGCAGCAAAAAGATACTGTACGCCATGCTCAGCAACTAGGGCGACCATCACCACTGCCATCGCGCCAGTAGCGCCAGAAATCATACCTGGACGACCACCAATGAGTGCGGTGATTAACCCCATGATAAAGGCGGCATATAAGCCGACCATAGGCTCAACACCTGCAACGAATGCAAATGCAACAGCTTCGGGAACTAAAGCTAGGGCGACGGTTAAGCCTGAAAGTAAGTCAGCTCTTGAACTGGCGGTTTTGTGACGAATGAGATCGAACATTTAGCCTCTGTTAATTATTTGTTGAATGGGAAGAATACCAATCACGATAAGACGTTGCTCTAATCAGAGTGTTTTTGGCAAACTAATTCAAGGCGAATGGACGACATAATGGTTATTCCCTTATGTGATCCTTCAACGTAGAAGTAGGCAGCAAAAAACACTCCTCAAGGCGAGCTTTACTGATTCTGCCGCTGTGTTAACGAATTTGAACGTAGAATAACTATGTTCCTCACTCGTTGCAGTGGTTCAGAATCGTCAAACTCTCGCTGAGCGAGCAAATCTTTATACAGATTGGTATAAGGCGCGAATACTAACAAAATTAAGCTTATTTTAACATAAAAAAAGCCATGCTCTTCAGCATGGCTTTTTCGATACCGCTTTACTCTAGATTAGGTACGAGACATATCTGAGTTGGCGCTATTTGCAACACGTGGTTTCACGTCGTCATTTTTTTCAGATGCTTCATATTGACGACCTGTTGGGGTTTCAATATTTTCTCTGACTTCAACAACTGGTTTAGTCATTTCTGACATCACCATAGAGCCGAATCGACTCGCTGGCTTAGCTTTAGCTGCTGGTTTTGTTTCCGCAGCGGGCTCAGCAACAACCTTTTCGACAACTTTTGCTTCGGCAGGCTTAATCGCAGCTGGTTTTGCCATCGGTGCTGATACAGTTTTTGAGCTAGCAACTGTTTCTACAGGCTTGGCTTCAACTGGCGCTTTGATTTCAGCCACAGGCTCAGGCTTCACTGCTTCAGCTTTAACTGGCTCAGCGGTTACTGGTGTCTCAACGACAACCTCAACAGCAGGTGCTGGCACAGGTTCAGACACTACAGCAGCCTCAACAGCTTTAACCTCTGGCTTAGGCTCAACGTTAGCTGTTGGCTTGAAAGCTGGCGAAGTGTTCATCGCAGATGAACTCGCAACAGAGCTTGTTTTTGCTGGCTGTACTTTTTCTACTTTAGCTTCAACAACAGCTTCTACGCTATCAGCTTTAACAACTTCTGAAGTTGCAGTTGCTTCAACTTTAGCTTCAACGATTGGAGATACTGGCGCTTCAACTTTAGCTTCAACTTCAACGACTGGTGTCACTGGCGCTTCAACATGAGTTTCTATCGCTTGCATAGATTCAATGTCTTCGTTTGGTGTAAATACAGCTTCAGAGCCATTTTCATCACCTTGTTGAGTATCTTCATCACGACGGCGACGTTGACCAGCAGCACGAAGGTGACGAGGGCTACGACGACTTCTACGTTGACCTTCGCGAGGCTCACGTGATTTATCATCGGCAGACGCTTCAACGTCAGCTGACTCAGTTGCTTCGACTGGCGTCGATACTGACTCTGCTTTTGGCGCTGCTTGTTTTACAGTACTTGCTTCTGTATTAGCCACTTTTTCACTTACGGCAGCCTCTACATTAGCTGAAACCTCAGCCGTCACTTCAGTAGTTTCAACCGCTTCAACTTTAGCTCTAGGCTTACGAGGCTGACGCTTAGGGCGAGCTGGCTTATCGTCAGCTTTTACTTGTACTGGCGCTTCAGTATTCGCGACAACTTCTTTTACTTCTTCTTGCTCATTACTTACACGCACTTTACGACGCATGTTGCGGCGTTGACGACGCTCTCGTGCAGCTTCTTGCTTAGGCTCAGCATTTTCGTTGCTAACAGCTTCTACTGGCTTACGAGGTTTCTCATTGCGTTGTGGGCGCTTATTCTCTTCTTGAGCTTTTGAACGGTTGTCATTAGCGTCATTACGATTGCTCTTATTACGCTTGTCTTTATTTTGCTCGCTGTCATTACGATTTTCGTTGCGGCCTTCATTGCGATTGCGACGAGGGTCATTACGACGATTATTGTTACGACGGTTATTGTTACGAGACTGACCGTTACGGTTTCCTTTGTCTTGCTGTTTAGGCTCAACTTTAGGTTCTTCGTTGCTCGAAAATAGCGAACTGATTGCTGCTGCAATCTTAGCAAATAGACCTGGCTCGGCAGGTTTAGCTGGTGCAGGTTTTGCTTCGACTTCAACGGGTGCGATTTTTTTAGGCGAAGAGAAACCTTTTAGAGCAGGTTGCGGCGGTGCAGCGCGCTCAAGCTTACGAGGTTCGTATAGCTTAGCCTCTTCTTGTTCGAGCAGCTTGTAGCTAGACTCGCTGATCTGATCATCTTTACGATGACGAACAACGCGATAATCTGGTGTTGTCATGTTCGGATCTGGGATCACGTACACTTCAACATTGTGGCGCTCTTCAGTGATGCGAATCGCTTTACGCTTTTCGTTCAATAGGAAGGCTGCTACATCAACAGGTACAATCGCTTCAATTTGCGATGTGTTCTCTTTAATCGCTTCCTCTTCCATCAAGCGTAAGATAGAAAGTGCAAGTGACTCAGTACCACGAATAGTACCTTGGCCGTGACAACGCGGACATAGGTGAGCGGCAGACTCTTCTAAAGAAGGGCGTAGGCGCTGACGTGACATCTCCATCAAACCAAAGCGTGAGATACGGCCTAATTGGACGCGAGCTCTGTCGTGATGTACGGCATCTTGCATACGCTTCTCAACTTCACGTTGATGGCGAACGGGTGTCATGTCGATGAAATCGATAACGACTAAACCCCCTAAATCGCGCAGACGTAATTGACGTGCAATCTCGTCAGCAGCTTCTAAGTTAGTGTTTAGTGCTGTTTCTTCAATATCTCCGCCTTTAGTGGCTCGGGCAGAGTTAATATCGATAGAGGTTAACGCTTCTGTTGGGTCGATAACAATCGAACCGCCAGAAGGTAAACGCACTTCACGTTGGAACGCTGATTCAATCTGCGTTTCAATTTGGAAGTGAGTAAATAGCGGGACTTCAGCATCATAACGCTTAATACGTTCAACAAAGTCTGGACGTACTAATGAAACGTGCTCTTTGGCTTGCTCATATATACGAGGGTGATCAATTAGGATCTCACCAACATCACGACGCAAATAGTCGCGAATAGCACGAACAATCACGTTACTTTCTTGGTGGATTAAGAACGGAGCTGGTGCACTTTCAGCAGCTTCTTTAATTGCTGCCCAGTGATGTTGTAGAACTTTTAAGTCCCACTTTAGCTCTGCAGGGTCTTTACCAACACCTGCGGTACGAACGATAAGACCCATACCTTGTGGAATATCAAGCTCAGATAATGCCGCTTTTAGTTCTGTACGCTCATCACCTTCGATACGACGAGAAATTCCGCCTGCACGTGGGTTATTTGGCATTAAGACTAAGTAAGACCCAGCAAGACTAATAAAGGTCGTTAGTGCAGCACCTTTATTGCCACGCTCTTCTTTATCAATTTGAATGATTACTTCTTGGCCTTCTTTAACCACTTCCTTAATGTTAGGACGGCCTTGGAAAGAGTAACCTTTTGGGAAATATTCGCGAGCGATCTCTTTAAGCGGTAGGAAGCCATGGCGATCAGCGCCATAGTCAACAAAAGCAGCTTCTAAAGACGGCTCAACTCGAGTGATCGTCCCTTTATAGATATTTGCTTTCTTTTGTTCGTGACCTGGGCTTTCAATATCTAGATCGTATAATTGTTGCCCATCAACAAGGGCTACGCGCAACTCTTCAGATTGAGTTGCATTGATTAACATCCGTTTCATGATGACTTAATTCTTCTTTATAAAGGTCATCAAACGATACTTATTTCACTGCATTACGGGCCTAGGATTAAAAAACAGGACCTCACGGTCAGTCTCTAGGCAAGGTGCGCATTTGCTGTTAGACGCATTCTCTGCGTGTCGCATCCTATTTATGGCTTATTTTTTAATGTTTACAAAAACAAGGAATTCGTTGTAAAAACGTCAACCAACCCCATAAATTCTTAAAATACTTTCCAGTAATGCCAATTCGAAATGGTAGCGTCTGACGACGAGTTAAAATTATTCTTCGAAATTGGGGCGTTTAGAGCAGAGAAACCAGTTGTAAGTTGGGTTTACGTTTTGATTTAGTCGTGAAGGTCCACTTATTGACCTTTTGATTGATACAACGACCTGTAAATCAATTATTTACTATCAAACTGTAAACATTTTTAGTCTCATGCTTTAACGTATTGCTT
>NZ_BPEW01000012.1 GCF_019654975.1 Shewanella sp. c952 | reverse complement strand
GGATATTTATACAGGTATAACTAAAAGTGACTAAAAAGACCCATTATCGCGCAAATAAAGATGCCAAAAGCTGTCCTGCTAGGCATCGATAATTTTGTAACATTTCACAAAACCTATAAAAATCAGACTGATGTAAAATATAAAAAAGTGATACACGGACCCATTGAACACCCTAGGCTCTCTTTCTCCTCACTCAACAAGGCAGTTTATGTAGCTTGAACTTAGAAATTATCTATTTACAGCAATGCCTTAGCAGTGATAACTTGTTAAAAAATTAACGAGTTGCTAAGAACGTTATCGAGCGACTAATGAATAAGCTGTTAGGTGTACTAAATGGATTTACTGCAACCATCTGAGTCTTTATTAACTGGTCGTTGGTTGGAGTCGGGTAAAAGTGTAATAGCTGATCCTGTGTGTAAGCGTATTGAATGGCTCGTTAATCATCACTTGAAAAAGGTTGGTTCATCTGAATGTGGTTGGGATATATTTTTCACCGATCTCATAGACGGTCGTTTTTGGCTTTTATCTTACCCTCAAAGCCACTTGCATGGTGGTGGTCCACCAACTTTAAGTGCTGTGGCAGTAGATAAGATTAATAATATAATAATGGTGTAATCGTACACCTAACAAGCTAATAAATAAGGACAAAAAACAGTTGGCTGTTTTCGTTCCTCAACATTTTAGCCAACAATTTTTTGCCCATTATTAGGGCGTTATAACGCTAAAGAGTTTCGAGTGTGGTTGGAGTTTTTATGAAATATCTAATGGGTTTCTTAAGTCTAATTGTGCTTGCTTCACTTGCTTCACTTGCTTTCTACATAACGAACATCTTAGATTCCAGATATTTGTTTACTGAAATGGATCTTGATAAAAGTGGCTTTATTAGCTTTAGCGAAGCTGATTATGTTTCATCTTCAGGTGAAAGAATCGTTAAAATTAACGGTAAAAGTTGCACCGAATATTTTGCGTATAAAGATGGCTTAACAATAAAAACCAAGTGCGGCTAAATAGCCGTTATAACAAGTCATTAAAGCAGGACAAATAGCAGTTGGCTATTGGCTCCTTCGTCGCCTATTTTAGCCAACAATTATTTGTCTCTTAATGAGGCGTTAGCTTTCTAAGGAGAATAAGTTGTTACCTTCACTACCTTTTGATTCCCCATTTTTTTGGGCATGCAATGTTTTACTCTTCATGTTATTACCTATGGTTTATGCAATGCTATTTGGTAATGTTAAAGACAGATCTAATGATAAAGTTTGGGCTTATCGTGAAGCAGGAGTGGAAATAGCATTTGTCTTATTCCCTTTTCTTTTATATTCAATCGCGCACTTATTAAATAGTTCTTTTCAAAGCTTTTTGTTAAGTCCTGAATTGCCTATGGCGGCAATGATCATTGCAGGAATAGCAATGTTTAGTTTACTTAAAGGAGCATCGTCTGCTCAAGGTAAGCTTCCTGTCGCTGGGTTATTAGTATTTCAATTATGTTTTATGGCACTTTTCATGAGCTGTGCTGCACTAGTTTTTTGGCTAACATTAGCAGAGGAAATATCAGAGTGGTTTAGTGTTCTCAATAGTTTTGTAGCAGTTCTATCTTTATTGTTTTCTTATGGTACATCTGCAGCAATGAATTATGTAGTAAAGCACCCAGATAAAGTTGTAACCGCAAGCTAACAAGGCATTCAAACGGACAAAAAACAGTTGGCTTTTTGCTCGTGCCTCGCTTATTTTAGCCAACTATTTATTTGCCGCTTAATGTGGCGTTAAATTTGCTTTCGACTATAGGTGCTTATGAATCAGAAAAGTGATAAAACAAAAAGCCTAATAAACCATGGTGGAGAATTAGCTGGCAGTGCAATTGGCGCAGCATTAGGTTTTCTGGCTTCAGGGCCAATTGGACTAGCAGCAGGAGCTGCTGCAGGGACTGCCTTAGGAAAAGCAATAACTTCTATTGGTTCCGATATCCATGATAGTTACATCTCACCAAAAGAAGAAATGCGAATTGGCGCAGGTGTAGCCATAGCTCTTGCTGACATAAGTGATAGGCTAAATTCAGGTGAAAAAATCAGAGATGATGGCTTTTTTAATGAAAATAGCGCAAAGAGAAGTGATGCTGAAGATATTTTAGAAGGCACTCTTCTTAAGTGTAAAACCTCTTATGAAGAACGAAAGGTACAATATGGTGGAAAATTCTTTTCAAATATTTCTTTTCGAGATGATATCGATATAAATAGAGCTAGTTACTTTTTACAAGTCTTTGAAAAATTGACGTATAGACAACTTTGTTTAATGAATCTTTTTTGTCGAATTGGTAACCCAACAAGGGATCATGATTTAACAGGTAAAAATGTTACTGGTGAGCTTTGGAGTATCTTGCAAGAGGTACAAGATATAAAGGATCTCAATCTTATATATCAAGGTGATCATAAACAAGAATTACGAACAACTTGGGGTCTAGGTTCATTAATCCCCGCTTGGCTTTATGCAACAAATTTAGGGCATAACTTTTATCAAGTATTTAGCCTTGATAAAATACCTGAAGAAGATGTGTTAGAAGTAGTTCAGTTATTGAAATAGCAAACTTAAAAAGTTGCTTAAACGGACAAAAAACAGTTTGCTTTTGCTCGTTCCTCGCTATTTTAGCCAACCATTATTTGCCTCTTAACGAGGCGTTACCGCATATCCGTTTGCCATACTTTCCCTAAAGAAACTCAACACCCCAAGCGCTTTAACTCTAACAAGGTTTTGTCCAAAAGTGAGTTACTAGGCAGATAGCAAACGCTGAACATGCTGGCGAGCCAATAAAAATGCAGCTAAGAGTGAACTTTTAGTGCTAATTACTTAACTTAGAGCGATTAGTTGAGTCATTAGCAATAAAGCTACGTGCTGCCTCACTAGTGTAAAGCTCACGATGACGACTCTTGTTACTGTTAGATGTTGGCATTTAAAACATTATAATTGGCAAAGCTGACATGTTTGCGCTGTATGAGTCGTTAACGCTTGAGTCACGTTGTACTAAAGGAGTGAATGTATAAATCTATTATGTCTAATCGCAAAGTTACATAATGGCTCACAAAAAACCATGGAATATCTAATTCTTTAAAACCTCCCAAATAGTTGAGGCCACAGGGCCATTAATGGCGGGAGAGTTCCTTCTAAAAGCAAAGAAGTTAATATCCAATGCCAAGTGGGTATCTTCAAGCTTAATTTCTGATAGTAATCCTTTATTTATTTCATCATCAACTAAGTGCGCGGGTAACCGCCCCCAGCCCAACCCTGTAACGAGTAATTGCTTTTTGGTTGCTAAATCACTGACCAACCATCGCCTTTGGCCCATCTGAACGCCAAAGTTTCGATTAAATACTCCTTCCGCTTTGCCTGAATCATTCATAATGACTTGTTGAAACCGCCTTAAGTCAGACACTTTTTTTGCACTTTTCATCTGCTCAACAAGCGCTGGAGTGGCGACATTTCGTAGCTGTGATTGATAGAGTGGAAGATAGTCAAACCCTTCTTCTTCTAATAAGAATGGCATAATGGGAGCGATACCAATATCAGCATTACCGTCCTTTATCATTTGAATTGTTCCTGAGAGAACTTCTGTTTTTAATTTAATTTGTGTTTCAGGATACTCATTCTGCAACAGCTTAAGCATAGGCGCTAAAGCATTTAAATCCGTATTTGCATCTAGCGCTATGCATATTTTTTCTTCGTTCTTTTTATTAAAGTGAAGTAATAGTTGTGACAAATCATCAGCTTCTTCTAGCACCCTCAAAGATTGCTGATAAAACCGCCGTCCTATTGAGGTTAGCTCTAATCTATAACCTGAACGGTCGAATAGCTTAGCCCCACTTTCAAACTCTAATGCCTTTAAAGCCTGACTAATTGCGGGTTGTGTTTTGTGTAGTAGTTCAGAGGCAGATTTGACCGAACCTGTTTTTATTAAAGCTTGCATGACTTTTAACTGTTCTAATTTCATCTGTAATCTCGATCAACTTAAGTAAAAGTTATATTTTTAATAATAAAGTATAAATATGTATTTTACTCGCTCTACGCTAATCTTTTTACAACATTTAAATTTAAGGAAATATTGCATGGCTCAGATTACTAAGAAGTCTATTACACATTGGCTACTAACGGGGCTCCTCGGATTGGTTTTTGTCGCTGCTGGTGGGGCTAAGTTAGTGGGCGTAGAGCAAGTTCTGCTCCCATTTGTTCATATGAATATGCTTGCAATGGCTAAAGTTGTTGGTGTGTTAGAAATAGCTGGTGCGATTGGGCTTTTTGTTCCCAAATTTCGATTTTTAGCAGCTTTAGGGCTTTCAGGAATAATGGTTGGTGCAATCGCATATCACTTAGTGCTTGATCCTGAAAAAGCGGCGTTGCCAGGCATCATTCTTTTAATGCTATGTGGAATTCTGGCTTGGCTCAACCGCTCTGCAGTTAAAGCAAAATTAGTGTCCTAATTGGGTTATTGGTCATTTTAGCAAGACAGAAGATATACCTGTTGTAAGCATTTATAGGTGGAACTATGAAACCAATTATTACTAAAGAGAAGGCTATAGCGGACAAAGTGGGACCTATTGATATCGTGAGAGCTTTACCTAGCGATTTAACTCCTAGAGTCGGGCCAATTATATTCTTAGATCATATTCTTGAGAAAAACTTATTACCAGGTGAGTTTTCAGCGCCAAATGGCTCTTTTGCACATCCTCATCGTGGCATTGCTACTTTTACCTACTTACTGAAAGGGGAGCTAATTCATTTCGATAGTAATGGCGGCTATGGCCGAGTTAAGGCGGGTGGTGTGCAGTGGATGAATGCGGGAAACGGTGTTATCCATGATGAAGTTATACCTGAAGAATTTCGTGTTAGTGGAGGGGCATTCTACGGCTTTCAGTTTTGGGTGAACCTTCCGGCTGAAATTAAAGAGCAAGCACCTGATTACATGCCAGTTCAAGCTGAAGAATTACCACTTATTCAGCTAGCTGATGGACAAGCCACGTTAAAAGTTCTGTTAGGGGAATATGGCGGTAAATCTTCTCCCATACCAGCTTTTACTCAGCAATTCATTTGGCACATAAAGTTGTCTGGTAAAGCATCGATAGAATTGAAGACTCTCGAAGGATTAGAGTATGGCGGTTACTTACCTAATGGAAATGCACTCTTCAACGATATTGAGATTAGTGCAAGAGAATTAGTCGTTTTTGATAGCAATGATACAGGTATTACTATTTCCAATAAGGCAAATAAAGAACTAGAGATTCTGTTATTTGGTGGTGAACCTTATGAAGAGAAAATAGTATCCCACGGGCCCTTTGTTATGAACACCGTTGAAGAAATTGGTCAGGCCTACGAGGACTTTCGTAGCGGTAAATACGGAAAGATTGACTATCAAATAACAGGAGAGATTTGATTAAATTGAAATGACATCGAAGTTTATATTCTTGAACACCGTGTTTAGGCCTGGAAGATAACCTTAACAGTGATTTATTCCTGTGAATGAAGCCTATCCCTCAAGCGTATTCGGACTTTTGCAAATTGTATATTTATCTACTTTTTAACTATAAGAGGCATAAAAATGAATAATTATGTTAAAGCTGATGCAACACATATCGACTTTCCAATTTCGAACCGGGAAGAACATTTTGAGTGGTGGTATTTCGATGCGCATCTTGATAATGGTGACCACATCGTGGTGATGTACTCTCTTAATGATACAAGACTTAAGCCTCGAGCGCCTTCAGTAAGGTTGAACATATACCCTCAAGGTAAGCCCGATATTTGGAAAATGACGATCTATCCTGAAAGTGAAGTGACAACTAGTTACGACAAATGTGATGTTACCTTTGGCGAGGAGTATTGCCGTGACTGTGGTGACTATTATGAAATCTATACTTTGATTGAGGGATATGGAGCAAAGCTTCGCCTAAGCAAAAAGAATCATCCATTTACTACCGAGGGTGTCCCATTCCCGTTACCTTGGACGGTTGCAGTGCCTTCTGGCGATATCGAAGGGGAGATCTACAAAGATGGTCAAACTACTATGGTTAAAGGTGTAGGTTACCACGATCATAATTGGGGGGATAAAAATCTAGCGGGTACTTTCAAAAACTGGTACTGGGGTAAAGTTCATACTCCTGACATATCTATCGACTATGCGATGTTTATGAATGACGATGATACTGTCGGAATGCCCATTGCTTTAGTGACCACCGAAGATAGCTTGTTAATGACTCCTACAGATGCAAGAGATGGAGACAACCCTGTTAGTTTTGATGGCGAAGTAAACGTAACAATGACTGATGAAACGATGGGTTATACATTTGCAAAAGAGTTCACCTTATCTGGGACAAAGGAAGATGTAAGCTTCACCTTGAACGTTAAGCTTGCTGATATTGTGATGATAGAAGAGGGCAAGTTGCTACCGGGTGAAGATGTATATCGTTATATTGGTGAAGAGGTGTTAACTGTTACTCGGAATAATAAAACCAAGGTTTATAACGAAAGCAGTTTACACGAGATTGTATATCTTAAAAGCTAGAAATACTGCAGCATGTCCGACTACTCGGTTATTCTTAGTATCGAAAACCGAGTTGTTGAGCAGATTTATATTCTGAAATATGCGCTCTACCATCAAGAATAAATGTTCAGAGTTAACGTTTATAGTTAGTGCTGAGTGCTGAGTCCTGAGTCCTGAGAGATAGTCGCGTCTGCACATGCGGTCATTCGTTCACTTCTATGCGTCAATACATGCAAATATCCTGTTCAGCAGCACCGCAGTTTATCGAAACCACTGATGCTAAATGGGTGAACACTCGGCTCTGCTTCAGGGTGAGTTGCTAGACAGATAGCAAAAGGTAAACGTGCTATGTCAGCCAATAAAAAAGGCACTCAATGAGTGCCTTTTAGTGTTAATTACTTAATTAAGTGTAATTAACCGCGTTTGTCTTTAGCAACACTTTCCATGATGAAAAGACGTTCTGCATCACCAGTGTATAACTGACGCGGACGGCTGATCTTGTGACCAGGCTGATCTAGCATCTCTTTCCAATGTGCAATCCAACCTACTGTGCGCGCAAGGGCGAACTATAACTGGGTGAACATGCTATGTCTGGCAATAAAAAAGACACTCAATGAGTGCCTTTTAGTGTTAATTACTTAATTAAGTGCAATTAACCGCGTTTGTCTTTAGCAACAAAGCTACGTTCTGCATCACCAGTGTATAACTGACGTGGACGGCTGATCTTGTGACCAGGCTGGTCTAGCATCTCTTTCCAATGTGCAATCCAACCCACTGTGCGCGCTAGGGCGAACAGTACAGTGAACATGCTCGTTGGAATACCAATAGCCTTCATGATGATCCCTGAGTAGAAATCAACATTTGGATATAGCTTTTTAGAGACGAAATACTCGTCTTCTAGTGCGATACGTTCAAGTTCCATTGCAACATCTAGCAATGGATCATTAACGTTAAGTTCAGCCAGAACTTCATGACAGGTTTCACGCATTACTTTTGCGCGAGGGTCGAAGTTCTTGTAAACACGGTGTCCGAAGCCCATTAGACGGAAAGGATCTTCTTTATCCTTGGCACGTGCAATGAACTCAGGAATACGATCAACACTACCAATCTCTTCAAGCATGTTTAGGCAAGCTTCGTTTGCACCACCATGAGCCGGTCCCCAAAGAGACGCGATACCCGCAGCGATACAAGCAAATGGGTTAGCCCCAGATGAACCTGCTAAACGTACAGTTGAAGTTGATGCATTCTGCTCGTGATCGGCATGTAGTATGAAGATACGATCCATTGCACGTTCAACGATTGGGTTAACCTTGTACTCTTCACATGGCACAGCAAACATCATGCTTAGGAAGTTACCTGCGTAGCTTAGGTCGTTACGTGGGTATACAAACGGTTGACCGATAGAGTACTTGTAGCACATCGCCGCAATTGTAGGCATCTTAGATACCAAACGGAAAGCAGCAATTTCACGGTGACGTTCGTCATTCACGTCCAAAGAGTCTTGGTAGAATGCCGATAGGGCACCTGTAACACCACATAGCATCGCCATTGGGTGAGCATCACGTCTGAAACCTCTAAAGAAGCTTGCAAGTTGCTCATTCACCATGGTGTGGTTTTTAACCATATGCACGAAAGATTCGTACTGTGCTTTATTCGGAAGCTCTCCGTAAAGCAACAAATAGCATAGATCTAAATAATCAGAATCTACGGCCAGCTCGCCAATTGGGTAACCGCGGTGAAGCAAGATCCCTTGTGCGCCGTCGATATAAGTGATTGCTGATTCACAGGAGGCTGTTGCGAGAAATCCTGGATCGAAGGTAAAGTGCCCTTTGCTACCTAGTTTACTGATGTCAATTACATCAAATCCTGCCGTTCCTTTTTTGATCGGCAGATCGATTGAATCATTCCCTGGTAGTTCTAACTTGGCTATATTTTCAGCCATACCCCATTCTCCTTACTTCATTCTTATTGAGTGCGGCTTATCAAACGCCAATACTTTACAGTGGATCTGGGTCACATTTCAATTTAAATAAGCGTTTAAATTTCTTAGACCATGGTCTTATTCAAGTGTAACCACTTGTTGCAACAGCCACTTGGCAGATTTTTTTACCAAAAAAACTATATTTCCATAATGTGATGTTTGTATTTGACATTTCACCCACGTATACTTGCTGCGGCTCAGATGAGCTGCAGACATTAGCGAATAGTTATCACTTTTTTACATACTTAATTAGTGCTCGCTAAACTGTTAAATGTTTGTTTAAAGTTTTCTTTTGTGAAGGGCGCAAACTGTGACTTAGTTCACGGATGAAGATCCAAGCAAAAGCGGTTCGTATAACAAAAATTAGCTCAATTGAGCAGAGTGAGCAGAACGTGAAAAAGCAAAGACCTGTCCATTTAGATCTGCAGACTGTAAAGTTTCCTGCAACGGCCATCGCGTCCATCCTACATCGTGTATCGGGCGTTATTATGTTGTTTGCTGTCGGTATCCTTATCTGGTTGCTTAATGAATCATTAGCATCCGCGGAAAGTTTTGCTGGCGTCCAATCTCTTTTTGATAGCTTTATCGTTAAGTTTATCGTTTGGGGAATTCTTACTGCACTGGGTTATCACTTGATAGTGGGTTTGCGCCACTTAGTGATGGATGCCGGTTACTGGGAAGAACTCTCTTCAGGATTAACTTCAGCTAAAGTCGCTATTGCATTGTCAGTAGTGTTTTCAATCATTGCGGGGATTTGGGTATGGTAACAAATGCAGCAAGTCTTGGTCGCAGCGGTGTCCATGACTTTATTCTTATACGTGCAAGTGCAGTAATTCTAGCCTGTTACACTATTTTTATGGTTGGTTTTATCGCATGTAGCTCTCCACTGACTTATGATGCATGGCACGGGTTGTTCAGTGCTCTGCCAATGAAAGTCTTCACACTTCTCGCACTGGTTGCGATTCTAGTCCATTCATGGATTGGTATTTGGCAGGTACTTACCGATTACGTTAAGTGTGTGTCTCTACGTGGTGTACTTCAGTTTGTTTTTGTCGTAGCAGCCTTCTCTTATTTGGCAGCAGGCATTTTGATAGTGTGGGGTGTTTAAGTGGGTATTCCAGTTCGCGAATTTGACGCGGTTGTTATCGGCGCTGGTGGCGCAGGTATGCGCGCGGCACTACAAATTTCTAAAGAAGGTAAGAGCTGCGCGCTGTTATCTAAAGTTTTCCCTACTCGTTCTCATACAGTATCTGCGCAGGGTGGTATTACCGTAGCGCTGGGTAATGCCCATGAAGATCACTGGGAACAGCACATGTACGATACTGTGAAAGGTTCTGATTTTATCGGTGACCAAGAAGCTATCGAATTTATGTGTAAAACCGGACCGGAAGCGGTCATCGAACTTGAGCAAATGGGTCTACCTTTCTCTCGATTTGAAAACGGTACTATTTACCAACGCCCATTCGGCGGCCAGTCTAAAAACTTTGGTGGCGAGCAAGCTGCACGTACCGCAGCAGCGGCTGACCGTACCGGTCACGCGCTTCTTCATTGCTTATACCAGCAAAATGTTAAACATAAGACTGAAGTTTTCTCAGAGTGGTACGCACTCGATTTAGTTAAAAACGAAGACGGTGTCATTGTCGGTTGTACTGCAATCGAAATTGAAACTGGCGAAATCGTTTACTTTAAAGCAAAAGCAACCATTCTAGCGACTGGTGGAGCAGGGCGTATTTACGCATCTACCACTAACGCGCACATTAACACTGGTGACGGTGTGGGCATGGCGATGCGCGCTGGCGTTCAAATGCAAGACATGGAAATGTGGCAGTTCCACCCAACGGGTATTGCTGGCGCAGGTGTTCTTGTGACTGAAGGTTGTCGTGGTGAAGGCGGATACCTGCTGAACAAAGACGGCGAGCGCTTCATGGAGCGTTATGCTCCAAACGCTAAAGATTTGGCATCTCGTGACGTGGTTGCACGTTCTATGATGACTGAAATCCGCGAAGGTCGTGGTCTTGACGGTCCTTTAGGTCCGCACTGTTTACTAAAACTTGATCACTTAGGTAAAGAAACCCTTGAAGCGCGCCTTCCTGGTGTTTGTGAATTGTCTCGTACATTCGCACATATCGATCCTGCAGATGGTCCAATTCCAGTATTACCGACTTGTCACTATATGATGGGTGGCTTGCCAGCTAAAGTAAGTGGTCAGGTTCTTCGTCAAAATGACGACGGCACTGAAGAAGATATCGTTGGTTTATTCGCTGTGGGTGAGATTGCTTGTGTATCAGTACACGGCGCTAACCGTCTAGGTGGTAACTCACTACTCGATTTAGTGGTATTTGGGCGAGCTGCGGGTCAACACTTAGGTAAAGCACTTGATGCAACACCTAATCCTAAAGATGCTTCAGATGCTGATATCGAATCATCGCTAGCTCGCTTGAATCGTTGGGAAAGCAACAAAGACGGTGAAGATCCTGCGGTTATCCGTAAAGATCTACAACTTTGTATGCAGCTTAACTTCTCTGTATTTAGAAGTGGCGACGCAATGGCTGAAGGCCTTAAAGAGCTTAAAGCGATTCGTACCCGTTTAGAGAATGCCAAGCTGTCTGACAATTCATCTGAGTTTAATACTCAACGTATCGAATGTTTAGAGCTTGATAATTTGATGGCGACAGCGATTGCAACTGCAACCGCAGCTAACTTCCGTACGGAAAGTCGTGGTGCGCATTCACGTGAAGATTTCTTAGACCGTGATGATGAAAACTGGTTATGCCACAGTGTATTTGACCCAGTTACCGAGCTAATGACTAAGCGTGATGTGAACATGGAGCCTAAGCTTCGTGCCGCATTCCCGCCTATCAAACGTACTTACTAAGGAGAAGCCCCGATGAAATTGGAATTTGCAGTTTATCGCTACAATCCTGATGTAGATACTAAGCCATACATGAAGGATTACACTTTAGAAGTGGATGAAGGTACCGATATGATGGTACTGGATGCACTGATAAAGCTAAAAGAGTTAGATTCAACATTGTCATTTAGACGTTCATGCCGTGAAGGTGTGTGTGGTAGTGACGGTGTAAATATGAATGGTAAAAATGGACTTGCGTGTATCACGCCAGTTTCTACCTTCAAGAACAAGAAGATTGAGATCCGCCCACTACCAGGTATGCCTGTAGTGCGCGACTTAATCGTCGACTTAACTCAGTTCTACACTCAGTATGAAAAGATTAAGCCGTACTTGATTAACGATGAAAAAACGCCTGCGCGTGAGCATCTGCAATCACCTGAAGAACGTGAGCATTTAGATGGACTCTATGAGTGTATTATGTGTGCATGTTGTTCTACGGCTTGTCCATCATTCTGGTGGAACCCTGATAAGTTCATCGGTCCAAGTGGCTTGCTGCACGCATACCGCTTCTTGATCGACAGCCGCGATACCGCGACTGAAGAACGTCTATCAGAGCTTGATGATGCGTACAGTGTATTCCGCTGTCATGGCATCATGAACTGTGTTGACGTTTGTCCTAAAGGGCTTAATCCGACGAAAGCAATTGGACACATTAAGTCTATGCTTTTGAAGAGAGCCATTTAATGCAGTTTAAAGAGCCGATATTGATATAGCTCTATGAGAGTCACTTTCTTTATTGGAAGTGACTCTTTTTGTGTCATGGAAGACAAATATAAAGATAATCTGGAACTCTCGGGGCTACAGAGATTACAGACAATTTGAGTTTGCTCAAACTATCTGTATTTATGACTTTGGCTAAGCACGTGTATACAGTTTGAAAGGAATAGAAATGCACCAAGGCATCATGAAAGCCTGGCTTGAATCGTCTCATCTAAATGGCGCGAATTCGACCTATGTAGAAGAGATGTATGAAGCCTATCAAGAAGACCCTCAGTCAATAACCGAAGACTGGCGTGTCGTGTTTGATAACCTCCCTCTAGTGAATGGTACCTCTAGTGAAGTGCCTGAAGCTGCCCACTCTAAAGTACGTGACTATTTTCGTAGTCTTGCATTAGACGGACGTCAGAAAGGTTCACCTAAGGTGACCGATCATGAAGTCGATGCAAAACAAGTTAAAGTCCTACAGATGATTAACGCGCACCGTTTTCGTGGTCACCAGAACGCGAATCTAGATCCGCTAGACATTTGGAAACGTGATACCGTTTCTGAATTAGACCCGGCTTTCCATGGTCTAGATAGCGATGATATGCAGCGTGAATTCAATACCGGTTCGTTTGCTCATGGTGGTGAAACCATGAAGCTCGTTGAATTGGTAAAAGCCTTGAAAGCGACATACTGTGGCTCGATTGGCGCAGAGTACATGCACATTACCGATACCGATGAAAAGCGTTGGATCCAACAACGTCTTGAGCCATCATTAGGTGCTGCAAACTACTCAAAAGCCGATAAAACTCGAATTCTTGAAGGACTTAATGCTGCAGAAGGTATCGAAAAATACCTAGGTGCTAAGTTCCCAGGTGCAAAACGTTTCTCACTCGAAGGTGGCGATGCGCTTGTTCCTATGATGCGTGAGATCATTTATCGTGCGGGTGATGCTGGTACCAAAGAAGTGGTTATTGGTATGGCTCACCGCGGTCGTTTGAACGTTCTTGTTAATGTGCTTGGTAAAAAACCGTCAGAGTTGTTTGACGAATTTGCTGGTAAGCACAGCGATGAGCTTAACGGTAGTGGTGATGTTAAGTATCACCAAGGTTTTTCATCAGACTTTGAAACGCCTGGCGGAAACGTCCACCTTGCACTCGCCTTTAACCCATCTCACTTAGAGATCGTCAATCCAGTGGTTATTGGTTCAGTACGTGCACGTTTAGATAGACGCGAGTGTGATACTGGCCTGCAAGTGATGCCAATTACCATTCACGGTGATTCTGCGATAACTGGTCAGGGTATTGTTCAAGAAACCTTTAACATGTCGCAAACTCGCGGCTTCAAGGTTGGCGGTTCAATCCGTATTGTTGTCAACAATCAAGTCGGTTTTACCACTAACCTGACTGAAGATGTTCGTTCAACTGAGTACTGTACCGATATCGCTAAGATGGTACAGGCGCCAATCTTCCACGTGAATGCTGACGACCCTGAAGCGGTTGCTTTCGTGTCACAACTTGCTGTTGATTACCGTAACGAATTTAAGCGTGACGTGGTTATTGATCTGGTTTGTTACCGCCGTCATGGCCATAACGAAGCCGATGAGCCGAGTGCAACTCAGCCACTGATGTATGCCAAAATTAAGAAGCATCCAACACCAAGAAAGATTTACGCCGACAAACTCATTGCAGAAAACGCAATGGGTGCGGATGACGTAACTTCTATGGTGAATGCTTACCGTGATGCGTTAGATGACGGTGATTGTGTCGTTAAAGAGTGGCGTCCAATGACGTTACACTCAGTTGATTGGACACCGTATATTGGCGCTGAATGGAATGATGACTACGACGCGCATATGTCGATGGATAGAATCAAGAACCTAGCTGACAAAATTAGTTATGTTCCTGAAAGCCACAAGCTTCAATCTCGTGTTGCCAAAATCTATAAAGATCGTTTATTGATGGCGTCAGGTGAGAAGCTGCTAGATTGGGGCTTTGCTGAGACATTAGCTTACGCGTCAATTCTTGAAGATAAGAAACGTATCCGCATTACCGGCCAAGATTCAGGCCGTGGTACTTTCTTCCATCGTCATGCTGTGCTGCATAATCAAAATGACGCAACGGCGTACATGCCACTGCGTAATATTGCTGACGTGCAAGGTCCAATCGACCTGACTGATTCTGTTTTATCAGAAGCATCAGTGCTTGCATTTGAATATGGTTATGCCACTGCAGAACCTGGTGGACTAACACTTTGGGAAGCTCAGTTTGGTGATTTTGCTAACTGTGCACAAGTGGTCATTGACCAGTTCTTATCATCTGGAGAACAAAAATGGGGCCGTTTATGTGGCCTTACTATGTTGCTGCCTCATGGTTATGAAGGTCAGGGGCCTGAGCACTCAAGTGCGCGTCTAGAGCGTTTCTTACAGCTTTGTGCTAACCACAATATGCAGGTTTGTGTGCCATCTACACCGGCGCAGGTTTACCACATGTTGCGTCGTCAAGTCGTACGTCCAATGCGTCGTCCACTTGTTGTTATGTCACCGAAGTCATTGCTTCGTCATCCATTAGCCGTTTCGAGTATGGAAGAGCTTGCTGAAGGTACATTCCAGAATGTTATCGGCGAAATCGATGAACTTGACGCGAGTAAGGTCGACAGAGTCGTATTCTGTAGCGGTAAAGTTTACTTTGAGCTACTAGAGCGTCGTCGCAAAGAAGGTCAAGATAACGTCGCACTTATTCGTGTTGAACAGCTTTATCCGTTCCCACATGAAGAAGCTGCCGCAGCGCTTGCTGACTATGCTCACGTTAAAGATTTCGTTTGGTGCCAAGAAGAACCTCAAAACCAAGGTGCTTGGTATTGTAGCCAGCATCACTTCTGGAGCGTTATACCTGCAGGAGCTCAATTGAGTTATGCCGGTCGTGAAGCTTCAGCTGCGCCAGCATGTGGCTACCCTGCATTGCACGCTCAGCAACAAGAATCGTTAATTAGCAGCGCATTAAAGCTGTAGTAATAGACATTATATAAAAAGGATCGTTATCCATGAGTATCGAAATTAAGGTACCCGTTCTGCCAGAATCTGTTGCTGATGCAACTATTGCTACTTGGCATGTTCAAGCTGGCGAGCAAGTTTCTCGTGATCAAATCCTTGTTGATATTGAAACTGATAAAGTCGTACTTGAAGTTGTCGCACCTGAAGATGGTCAAATTGCTGAATTCCTAGCGGAAGAGGGCGAAACTGTCTTAGGCGAAGCTGTTATCGCTAACTTTGTTGCCGGCGCAGTTGCCGGTCAAGAAGTGACTAAAGCAGAAGCAGAAGCAGCAAGCCCGGCAGAAACTGAAGAGACAAGTGATGCACTAAGTCCTTCAGTTCGTCGTTTAATTGCTGAACATAACGTTGATGCAGCAGCCGTTAAAGGCAGCGGTGTTGGCGGACGTATCACTAAAGAAGACGTAGAAGCCTTCGTTAAGAATGCTAAAGCAGCTCCAGCGCCAGCAAGCGCTCCGGCTGCAGTGGCTGCACCGCTTGCTGATCGTAGCGAGAAACGTGTACCAATGACACGTCTTCGTAAGACGATTGCTAATCGTCTGTTAGAAGCTAAAAACTCGACTGCCATGCTAACAACGTTTAACGAAGTTAACATGAAACCAATTATGGATATCCGTAAGCAGTATCAAGAGATTTTTGAGAAGCGTCATGGTATCCGTTTGGGCTTTATGTCTTTCTACGTTAAAGCAGTGACCGAAGCACTTAAACGCTTCCCTGAAGTTAACGCTTCAATTGACGGTGATGAAATTGTTTATCACAACTACTTCGATATCAGCATTGCTGTTTCAACGCCTCGTGGCCTTGTGACTCCTGTTTTGCGTGATACCGATAAGATGAGCCTTGCTGATATCGAACGTAATGTTCGTGAGCTTGCACTTAAGGGACGTGACGGTAAATTAACCGTTGCTGACATGACTGGTGGTAACTTCACAGTGACTAACGGTGGTGTATTCGGTTCATTGATGTCTACCCCAATTTTGAACCTGCCACAAAGCGCGATTTTAGGCATGCATGCCATCAAAGATCGTCCTATGGCAGTAAATGGTCAGGTTGAAATCCTGCCTATGATGTACCTCGCACTTTCTTACGACCACCGTATCGTAGATGGTCGTGAGTCGGTTGGTTATTTGGTTGCCATTAAAGACTTCCTAGAAGACCCAACTCGTCTGTTACTTGACCTTTAAGGTTAAGGCAGACAATACCCTCGTTGCAGGCCCAATAGGGCCTGTTGAAAAATTGACAAGAAGTATAATGGATAGATCATCATGAATTTGCATGAGTATCAGGCAAAATCTTTATTTGCCGAATATGGTTTACCAGTGTCAGAAGGTTTTGCATGTGATACAGCTCAAGAAGCTGTAGAAGCTGCAGGCCATATTGGCGGTGATATGTGGGTTGTTAAGTGTCAAGTACACGCAGGCGGCCGTGGTAAAGCAGGTGGCGTTAAAGTCACTGGCGATAAAGAAGAGATAAGAGCATTTGCTGAAAATTGGTTAGGTAAGAACTTAGTGACTTACCAAACTGATGAGAAGGGTCAGCCAGTTGCTAAAATCTTAGTAGAAAGCTGTACTGACATTGCAAATGAATTGTACTTAGGTGCTGTTGTTGACCGTGCTACACAACGTGTTGTGTTCATGGCATCAACTGAAGGCGGCGTTGAAATTGAAACTGTGGCAGAAGAAACGCCAGAGCTAATTCACAAAGCGATCATTGACCCTATAACAGGTCCTCAGCCATACCAGGCTCGTGATCTTGGCTTTAAGTTGGGTCTAACTCCAACTCAAATGAAGCAGTTCACTAAAGTCTTTATGGGCTTAGCGAAAATGTTTGAAGATCATGATTTCGCGCTGCTTGAAATTAACCCGCTTGTAATCACAGACGAAGGCAACATTCACTGTCTTGATGGCAAGATTGGTATCGACGGTAACGCTTTATTCCGTCAGCCTAAAATCCGTGAAATGCACGATCCATCACAAGATGATGCTCGTGAAGCTCACGCGGCTAAGTTCGAGCTTAACTACGTAGCACTAGACGGAAACGTTGGCTGCATGGTTAACGGCGCAGGCCTTGCAATGGGTACGATGGATATCGTAAACCTGCACGGTGGCAAGCCAGCTAACTTCCTAGACGTTGGCGGCGGAGCGACAAAAGAACGTGTTGCTGAAGCATTCAAGATCATCTTGTCTGACTCTAACGTTAAAGCTGTTCTTGTGAACATCTTCGGCGGTATCGTTCGTTGTGACATGATTGCTGAAGGCATCATTGGCGCTGTTAAAGAAGTTGGCGTTGAAGTTCCTGTTGTTGTTCGTCTTGAAGGTACTAACGCTGATCTTGGTCGTGAAGTTCTTGCTAACTCTGATCTAGACATCATTGCTGCTACAAGTCTTACTGATGCAGCTGAGCAAGTCGTTAAAGCTGCGGAGAGCAAATAATGTCTGTATTAATTAATAAAGATACTAAAGTAATCTGTCAGGGTTTCACTGGCGGTCAAGGTACTTTCCACTCTGAGCAAGCTATCGCTTACGGTACTCAGATGGTTGGTGGTGTATCTCCAGGAAAAGGCGGTCAGGTTCATTTAGATCTTCCAGTATTTAATACTGTTAAAGATGCTGTTGCTGCAACTGGCGCTACTGCTACTGTTATCTACGTTCCTGCACCTTTCTGTAAAGATGCAATCCTAGAAGCAATCGACGGTGGCATTGAGCTAATCGTTTGTATTACTGAAGGGATCCCAACGTTAGATATGCTTCAAGTTAAAGTTAAACTTGAAGAGACTGGCGTTCGTATGATTGGTCCTAACTGTCCAGGTGTTATCACTCCTGGTGAGTGTAAGATTGGTATTATGCCTGGTCATATCCACAAGCCTGGTAAAGTCGGTATTGTTTCACGCTCTGGTACATTAACGTACGAAGCGGTTAAGCAAACGACTGATGAAGGTTTTGGCCAATCTACTTGTGTAGGTATTGGTGGTGACCCTATTCCTGGTACTAACTTCATCGACGTATTGGAAATGTTCCAAAACGATCCACAAACTGAAGCAATCGTGATGATTGGTGAGATTGGTGGTACTGCTGAAGAAGAAGCGGCTGAATTCATCAAAGCTAACGTAACTAAGCCAGTTGTTTCATACATTGCTGGTGTTACTGCACCGGAAGGCAAGCGTATGGGTCATGCTGGCGCAATTATCGCTGGCGGTAAAGGTACAGCAGAAGATAAGTTTGCTGCTCTAGAAGCTGCAGGCGTTACCACTGTGCGTTCTCTTGCTGACATTGGTAAAGCTCTACGTACTAAGACTGGTTGGTAATAACCTAGTCTGATTAAAAGCCGCTCTTTAGAGCGGCTTTTTTATGGGTAAATGTTTTAATGGGAACCTGTAGAGCTCTGTGAACTGGAGGTTACATTATAAAGTTTCCGAAATAGCGGCAGTACCTTAGCGTGTTTTTTCTAAATCGGAGGATTTTTTTTAGAGTAAAATATTGCATATAAGTGTCTAGCTAGAATATCTGGTGATATAAGTGAAGGTTTTAGCTGAAAATATGGCGATATAACACTGATCTGTTATACCTAATTTATCTATAGAGGAACTTGTAGGTAGATTTTATGTCTATGGTCAGCGCAAAAGAGTTTTCAGATTGGTTAAGGTTAAGGTTCGAAGGCCTCAATGAAGGGGTATCTTTATCGCGTAAGGATATTAATCAGCTAACAGGGCGGCAGAATTTCTCAGCCGATTTTGTTAATGACATTCATTTTGAGCTAATGCGTCATGATTTGGCTTTTGTTACGGACACATCGAGAGAGAATTTTTATTTGGTGCCGATCAATAAACAATCATGGAGAGAGAAGTTAGAGCAGCAGTTTGAGAAAGAGATATTTTGCAATGTCATCCCTTTGAATATTTCTAGTAATTAGTGTTCCACCAAGTGTGCTTGTTTACTTTTCAAATTTAGGCTTTTTGTAGCAGCGGATGCTTGTTTACTAGCCTTGCCAGTTACCTCAATACCGATGATGTATCATATAATGTCTGTAAAAAGAATCTTTTAACTTGGCTAATCCTCCTGATTTATTTGATATGATTGTTGATCTTATACAGGGATTAGAAAAGGTAATTCCTGTTACCTTTTCTAGGATAAATTAACCCTCTAATGGCCATTATTTCAATTGTTTTTCCCCTTATCTTTATGGCCGTATTAGGTTATATACTCACCATTAGATCCGTTTTTTCAAAAGAGCAGATCGGTGGGATAAGCTTATTCACTTTCTATCTCAGTATTCCTGCTTTTTTATTCATCAATATGTATCAGGCTGACCTAAATAAAAGCTTTGATATTAGTGCATTAGCTAGCTTCTATTTGCCAGTATTAGTTGCTTACGGCATAGGTTTTCTCATCTTCTATTTTGTACGAAGCGGGCAAGAGCAACGGATAAGTAATAGTGCTGCTTACGGTCTAGGTTGTAGTTATTCAAACACTATTCTGGTGGGGTTGCCGATTATCGTTGGCGCGTTAGGACAGGAGATGATGGGCAATGTGTTTATTATAATTACCTTTCATAGTGCATTGCTTTTTTCACTGACTTTTATTTTGGCTTTAAGCAGAAGCAAAGCAGAGTTTAAAGCAGGGCCATTTATAAAAGGGATTGTGTTTAACCCCATTGTGATGAGTATCTCTTTAGGACTAACATTCAATTTATTACAGCTCCCCTTAGCTGATAACTTAGCCAATGGTATCCATTTACTCAGCCAACCGGCATTAGCATGTGCGCTGTTTGTATTAGGCGCTAATCTGAGCTTTTATAAAATAGCTAAAGATTGGAAACTGGCTTTAATCGCCTCAATGGTCAAATTGATCTTTCTGCCAGCTCTAGTCTACGCCCTAGGTTCGATGTTCAGGCTAGAAGCTAATTTATTAGCTGTACTGGTATTGCTCAGTGCTTCACCGCTTGGCATTAATGCTTATCTTGTTGCCATGCAAGTTCAAGCTCAACAGGCTGTAATCGCCAGTACTGTGGTGCTTTCCACAGTACTGTGTGTGTTTACGATGGGCTTTTGGTTATCGGTTTTATTATGATTAACGCAACATTTACCTAGGGTTGTGTAGGGTTTAGTTTACTACTAGCATGTCTGGCGCGAGAGAACTCAGCCGGCGATAGGATATAGGTGTCTTCACTATAGAAATCATCACTTCTTGCCATACGCCACCAGTCACTCCAAGGTCCCTCAATGTGTTTCTCTTGCAACAATTCGTTCTCCTTTAATGGCTCGATGAGGCTGCCAACTGACATCAATAGCCCGTATGGAGTGCGCTTTTTTAGCATATGAGGCATTAACTTAGCGGGATTGTCCAAGCCCATACTGCCAACCAGTTCAAAAAAACTTTCGATGGTATTGTGGTGGTAGTTTTTTACTCGCTCACTTTTCTCAATAACATTTACGGCTTTGCTTCGAGCGGGGTCTTGAGTGGCAATACCTGTAGGGCACATATTGGTATTGCAGTGGCGGGATTGAATGCATCCAAGTGACATCATCATGGTGCGGGCTGCATTAACGGTGTCGGCTCCCATTGCTATTTTGGCCAAAAGGTCGAAACTTGATGCTGTTTTACCTGAAGCGATAATTTTTATTTTATCTCGCAATCCTGCGCCTATAAGCGCGTTGTGAGTAAAATAGACACCCTCTAAGCACATCATGCCTAAACGGTTAGAAAACTCGACTGGCGCTGCACCCGTGCCTCCCTCTGCACCATCCACAGTAATGAAGTCGGGTGTTATCCCGGTTTCTAACATTGCTTTACACAAGCCTAAAAACTCGACTGGATTTCCTATACAAAGTTTAAACCCAATGGGCTTTCCTTCACTTAACGTTCTCAGTTTGACGACAAAATTAAGTAGGTCTTTTGGGGTGGTGCATTCTGGATTTACTGCCGGTGATACGCAATCTCTATCTTTGGATATGTGCCTAATCGCCGCAATTTCATCAGTAATCTTTGCCGCAGGTAATACTCCACCGTGGCCAGGCTTGGCTCCTTGAGAGAGCTTAATTTCAATCATCTTTATTTGCGGACGAGTCGCCATAGCTGCGAACGTTTCGGGGTTAAAGTTACCTTCATTATCACGACAGCCAAATAAACCTGAGCCAATTTGCCAAACTACATCTCCATGGTGCTTTAAGTGGTAAGGACTAGCACCACCTTCGCCTGTGTTGTGATAACAGCCGGCTTTTAGCGCACCTAAATTTAGCGCTTCAATTGCGTTTGAGCTCAATGAACCAAAGCTCATAGCGGATATGTTGAGGTAGGAAGCATCATAAGGTTGTAAGCAATCAGGGCCACCAAAGCGTACTCGTTTAGCATCCGCGACGACTTCTCTAGGGTGCAGCGATTGCCAAAGGCTTAAATAGTTATCCTCAAGCAGATCACGCTGTGTACCAAAAGCGATGGTATCTCTGACATTTTTGGCTCGTTGGTAAACTAAAGAGCGTTGTTCACGGTTAAACGGCTTTTCCTCGGTATCATTAGCAATAAAATACTGCTGAATCTCAACTCTATAAGATTCCAGAAAGTAGCGAATATGTGCGACAACAGGATAGAGTCGATTGAGTGTATGTTTACTATGATACATATCGAAGTAGCCAATAGCGCTGTAACTGATAGTCAATAAGAGTAAAAAAACGCTGCCAAGACTTGTTTGGCTAATGGCGAGGTTTATGGCAACTAAGTTTCCCAAAGAAGCGATAATCCACAAGAATTTTTGCATGATGGTCATAAGTATTCCTTACTATTAAGCACCTGATAGCGGTTTGTCTTATTGAAAGGCATTTTTGCCGATTAGGCAATCTTGTTTTAATACTTTCTAATTTAAACAGAAATTAGTTATATTAGTATCGATTATAGTCAAGAAGTCGTGAATACAGATAAGCATACTATGTTCAACAATTTGTATGTTGCAGTCATATGGAAAGCGCAATACCAAGGAGTTTAAAGTGATAATAGCTGAAACCGAGAGGCTGATAATACGGCGATTTGAGTCAAAAGATACTAAAGCTATTTTTTTGCTCAACAGTATCCCGGAGATCCTCACCTATATCCCTGGTGCACCTATGACTAATATTTCTCAGGCTGAAGAGATCTTGGAGAATATGATCTTAAGTAACTATGAGCAATTTGGTTACGGGCGTTGGGCGGTAGAACACAAAGCTGATGCTAAAGTTATTGGTTTTTGTGGCCCAAAGTATATTGAAGAGTTTGATGAAGTGGAGCTCGGGTACCGTTACCTTCCTGCCTATTGGGGCAAAGGTATTGGCTTTGAAGCGGGATCTGCCGCTTTATCTAAATTTATTGATTATGATATACAAGAAGCTATCGCTTTAATCCTCATTGGCAATAAAGGCTCTGAAGGTGTGGCAAAAAAGTTGGGTATGCAAGAGCGTGGTAGGGATAAGTTTATGGGACATAAGGTCAATGTTTTCCACAAATATCTTTAGCCAAGCGTTATTTAGTTAACCATCACCCACAAAAAAACCAGCTTGAAGCTGGTTTTTTATTTCAATAAACTTTAAGACTCACCATGCTCACAGTTGTCATTGGTGCATACACCGTAAAGGTAAAGACTGTGGTTTGTCAGTTTAATGTTGTGCTTCATGGCAATTTCATCTTGACGTTGTTCAATCATATCGTCAGAGAATTCGAAGACTTTGCCACATGATAAACATACAAGGTGATCATGGTGGTGTTGTGTTGCAAGTTCGAAAACCGCTTTGCCGCTTTCGAAATGATGACGAGTCACAATGCCTGCATCATCAAACTGGTTAAGTACTCGATAAACCGTCGCTAAGCCGATCTCTTCACCCAAATCCAGTAGCTTTTTATAGAGATCTTCAGCACTGATATGCTGATTCTCTGGTCCTTGCATCAATTCTAAAATTTTGACTCGTGGTAAGGTTACTTTCAAACCCGCTTTCTTTAGCGCTTGATTTCCATCTGTCATTATTGTTCTCTTGATTGCAGAACGGCCTGTCAACTCGAGCCAGTTCATATGTGGGTATTCAATCCATTATATGTGCACAATTAGAAAACTTAAACCTTTGATATAGTAATAAGCCATCTAATGTAAATAAAAGCGATAAAGCTGATATAAAACAAGCAATTTAAGCATACTTTTTGTATTGTTATTAGCGTTTATACTAACGCCTAATGTAAAAATCGTTATTTCCTTGGCAAAATGGGAATAACAATACTAAGAAATAGGACTGTAGATGTACCAGCAGATAGTAATACTAACTGGCGCCGGGATCTCGGCAGAATCTGGATTACGCACCTTTCGAGATCAAGATGGTTTGTGGGAGGAGCATAAGATAGAAGAGGTGGCGACCCCTGAAGGTTATGAGAAAAACCCGCAATTGGTGGAACAATTCTATAATGAGCGCTGGCAACAGTTTCATAATGGTTGCATTGAGCCCAATGCCGGCCATGATGCTCTTGCTAAACTGGAACGTGAATTTGAAGGTAAGTTACTCGTTGTCACCCAGAATATCGATGATCTTCATGAAAGGGCAGGTTCAAAGCGCTTGTTACATATGCATGGTGAATTGTCGAAAGGGCGGTGTCCACGTTCTAGGCAAACCTTTTTACTGAGAGAGCCATTCGGCCCTGAGCATACTTGCACTTGTTGTATTCCAGCGCAAAGACTTCGTCCTCATGTCGTTTGGTTTGGTGAGATGCCTATCGGTTTAGATCGTATTCAACATGCATTAGACAGCTGTGATCTTTTTATTGCTATTGGTACATCTGGCACTGTATATCCTGCTGCAGGGTTTGTTGACACTGCAAACCATCATGGAGCACAAACTGTCGATATTAATCTAATGCCAGCAGATCGGCATAGCCAGTTCCAGTACCACTTGCAGGGAAAGGCGAGCGAAGTATTACCTAAATTGGTCGAGCAAATTCTGCAAGGTAAAGTGGTTAATGATCAATTGCAGGCTGGTTAATCAATATGCTTGGTAAACATACTGAGGCTAAGCTTGCGATTATTATGCGCGGGCTTCCAGGTAGCGGAAAAAGCTATTGGGCAAGAGAGTTTGTTGCTACTTATCAGCATAGCGACAGTTTGATTGAGGCTGAAAAGCAATACGTTATATTTTCAACCGACAGTTTCTTTTATAACGAGGGAGTGTACCAGTTTAACCCTAAGCTGCTGCCAAAATATCACCAGTTAAACTTAACCGCGTTTATCCAAGGCATGGCCGACGGATTGCCGTTGGTTATTTGTGATAATACCAACATAGCTTATTGGGAGTTTAAAGCTTATAGCGCAGCAGCAAAGGCTTTGGGTTACCAAGTACGTATTGAGCAAATAGGCGATCCTGCCTCGGTAAAACATCAACAGCTTTGTGCAAAACGAAATAGCCATGGTGTGCCATTGCAAAGTATCAAACGTATGGCGTCGATGTTTGAATCTATTTAGTTGATCAATTAAAAACGGCGTCCCATTCCAATAATTAGATGCTTCCAGTTTAGAAACCCGTATTCAGCATAGAGGTTCCATTCATTGCGAGGCCCAAAATCATAGTTTAAGCTAAATGAGATGTTTTTAGTTTCTTGCTTAGCAAGATCGATATCGAATTTTACATTTTCCATCAAGGGGGCGAGCTCAGTCCCTTGAAAAGAATAATCCCCTGTCACATTCTGTTTTACGCTTTGATGGCTAAATGCTAGAAACCAAGCGAGCTTATCGCCCGCAACATCAAAACGCTGGCCAATACGCACTGAAGCCAGCTCGGTTTTAATGAGGCTATCTGTCGTATCTGTCTTTGCTTTGATGATCGCGCCAATCGCCATAATCGTGAAGGGAGTGTCGCCGATAATGGGATCGATATTGCCAGCGAACACAGTGCCAATGCCATAATTTTTAGCGGTATAATTTATCGGAATAGGAAGGACCACACCGTTGCAACTGTCTCCACAGGGTAAGCCTTCAACATTATCCAGTTTGGCTCTAATATCTTTATGGCCTTCGGTGTAACCGAAGATCCCGTAGACATTCCAAAAAGGCAAAATCCACGCATCCAGCTTTAATTGAACGCTTTTATCTCTGCCAGTGATGGTGACGTCTTCTGCAGGCACAAGATAATCATTAGGCCCTCTTAGGCCAAGTAAGCCGCCATCGACCTGTACTTTGAAATCATCTGTAGCGATGTAGTCAGCGTCAATATCATTGTAAAACAGGGTTATCCCAATGGGTATTGGCAGCTCATAACCTCGTTCTAGTGCTTTGTCGGCAAGTCGCGGTAATCCACTCCAATGCTTGGGCGTTATTTGTTGTACGGTAGTGTCTAGTTCACTGTTAGCGATGGCGGGTGAAGCATTGAGTAACATGAATAACAGCGCGATAATCTTGTGAAGTTGAGGTGTCATAATATTGTGTTTAGAAAGCGACGCTGTACTTTAACGATTTGTTCTATCAACGCAAATGGCTATGAGAAATGTGAGAGAAAGATAGCAAAATTAAGATTAATTGAAGCTAGCAGGATGAGGTAAGTGCTCATTTATTTACATTGAGTGGAAATATTGATGCAAAGTGATAAACAAAAAAAGGCCTATAGATTTGCATCTATAGGCCTTTGTTAAAGCTTAAAACTCGTTAAGAGTCATAACTAAATTAATAGTTACTTCTTAGCAGCAGCTTCGCGTGCTTTAACTTCAGCGATAACTTTTTCAGAAACACTGTTTGGACATGGTGAGTAGTGAGCGAATTCCATAGAGAATTGGCCACGACCAGATGTCATTGTACGTAGTGAACCGATGTAACCGAACATTTCTGATAACGGTACGTCAGCTTTAATACGAACGCCAGTAACACCAGCCATTTGGTCTTTGATCATGCCACGACGACGGTTAAGGTCACCAATAACATCACCAACGTTGTCATCTGGGCTGAATACGTCAACGTTCATGATAGGCTCAAGAAGTTGTGCACCGGCTTTAGGCATAGACTGACGGAAAGCACCTTTAGCAGCGATTTCGAACGCGATAGCTGACGAATCAACTGCGTGGAAAGCACCATCAAGAAGTTCTAATTCAACGTCCAATACAGGGAAGCCAGCGACAGTACCAGTATCCATCAAAGATGCGAAACCTTTTTCTACTGCAGGCCAGAATTCCTTCGGTACGTTACCACCAACAACTTTAGAGCTGAAAGTGAAGCCAGTGTTTTGCTCACCTGGACGGATAACATAGTCAATTTTACCAAACTGACCAGAACCACCAGACTGTTTCTTATGCGTGTAGCTATCTTCAATTTCTTTAGTGATAGTTTCACGGTAAGCAACTTGAGGCTCACCTACTACTAGGTCAACGCCGTATGTACGTCTAAGGATATCTACCTTAATGTCTAGGTGAAGCTCACCCATACCTTTAAGAATAGTTTCACCTGAGTCTTCGTCAGTCTCTACGCGGAAAGATGGATCTTCTGCAATCATTTTACCGATAGCGATACCCATTTTCTCTGATCCGCCTTTGTCTTTCGGCGCAACAGCGATAGAGATAACTGGCTCTGGGAATACCATAGCTTCAAGAGTACAAGGGTGCTTGATATCACACAAAGTGTGACCAGTTTGCACGTTCTTCATACCAACGATAGCGATAATGTCACCAGCTTGTGCTGAATCAAGTTCGTTACGTTCATCAGCTTGCATTTCAACCATACGACCAACACGCTCAGTTTTACCTGTGAACGAGTTAAGGATGGTGTCACCTTTGTTGATCTTACCTGAGTAGATACGTACGAAGGTTAGGGCACCAAAACGGTCATCCATGATTTTGAATGCTAGTGCTTTAAATGGCTCATCTACAGAAACTAAAGCAACTTCACCCGTAGGTTCGCCTTCTTCATCTGTAAGTGGCTGTGGATCAACTTCAACTGGGTTTGGAAGGTAATCAACAACAGCGTCAAGAAGAAGCTGCATACCTTTGTTCTTAAATGCAGAACCACAGTATGTAGGGAAGAAGTCCATTGTACGAGTACCTTGACGGATACAACGCTGAATGTCTTCCATAGATGGCTCTTCGCCTTCCATGTAAGCTTCTAATAGGTCATCGTCTTGCTCAAGAGCAGTTTCGATTAGCATCTCACGGTATTCTTCAACAAGCTCAACCATGTCAGCAGGAACTTCTTCAATCTTGTAGTTCTCAGCTTCGCCAGTTTCGTCCCATATCCAAGCCTTACGAGATAGTAGGTCAACAACACCACTGAACTCATCTTCGATACCGATAGGAAGAACCATAACTAGTGGGTTAGCAGCTAGTACGTCTTTAGTTTGCTTAACAACACGTAAGAAGTCAGCACCCATACGGTCTAACTTGTTTACGAAGATGATACGCGCAACTTCTGATTCGTTCGCATAACGCCAGTTAGTTTCTGATTGTGGCTCAACACCACCAGAACCACAGAATACGCCAACACCGCCATCAAGAACTTTAAGAGAACGATAAACTTCTACTGTGAAGTCAACGTGGCCAGGGGTGTCAATAACGTTGAAACGGTGGTCGTTCCAAAAACAACTAACAGCAGCAGACTGAATGGTAATACCACGCTCAGCTTCCTGTTCCATGAAGTCAGTTGTTGACTCGCCGTCATGAACTTCACCTATCTTATGGATTTTACCGGTAAGCTTAAGGATACGCTCAGTTGTGGTGGTTTTACCCGCGTCAACGTGAGCAAAGATACCAATGTTTCTGTACTTTGATAAATCAGTCATTTTTCTACTCTATTGGAGTTACGTTCTAAAATTCCGCGCAAGTATAGCAATACTTTTCCATTTTTTTTATCGATTTTTATCATTCAGCGCTAATTTAAGCTAAATATCATGAAATAATCACATTTTGAGCCCAAAATCATCGTTTGCTAATTGTCCTCTAGCTCTTACTGGCTGCTAATTTATCCATAATGTTGCAGATAATTGTCTTTTTTAGGGGGACAGAGAATTAATATTGTACTGCTGGTCGTTGTCCATTGTCAGCGAAAAGCGATATTGCAAAAATTGACCAACATTAAGTTTAGAACTAATTTGCTGGGTTAATAGAAAGCAAAATGAAATAAAATCTGATGACGACGGGTCATATGTTACCAACTAGTAACAGAACGGACTCAATATTGAATGAACGCCTTTATTTCTGCAGGAATGCATATAGCCAACCGATTGAGCTTTAAGAAGAAGTTCACTCTTCTAGCCATTGTTACTCTTTTGCCTCTCATTTTCGGTGCTGGCATCATTGTTATGCAGCAAAAAGACGCGCTAAATTTACTCAATGATGAGATTGCGGGGTTGTCGGTTTTAACTGAGTTGAGTCGTGTTGAACACGATTATCGGCATAGTCGCGCAAATGATTGGCAAAATTACAATGGGGTTAAAGAACTTGCTTTAGTGAGCATTAAGCAACTGCAAACGACAGTAAACCTGCAGCCCAATTCCGTCAGTGTTTTACGACAACTGTCACTTGAATTCGACAGAAATGATAAAGACACCGCAACGCTATTGGCAGCTAGTATAGCGAGTGCAAAAGAAGATATATCGGCTTTGTCAGGAGTTGCGCTTGACGGTGAACCCAGTGGCTTTTATCTTGCTGAACTATACATTAATCGCATTGCTCAAATTACTGAATATTATTCGTTAGTGACAGCTTTAACGTCGAACATATTGCAGCAAGGTGGCTTTACTCCCCAGTCTTATACTCAGATTGTTGCACTTAATAAAAGGTTGGAAGAACAACAAGTTTTACTGAAAAAAAGCACAAGCCGACTAATTGCAACAGTAGCAGATACAGAGATGTTGCCACTGAAAAACGCACTAGCTGAGTCCGCAGAGTTAGTTGGTGATTTTGTTAATACAATCGATAAAGATATTATTTCACCCGATGAGTTGAGCGTCGACTTAGCTGGGTTTAACACTCAATCAAATACAGTGGCCGCAGCTTTGAAATTGCTAGGCGACACAACTTCCCAAGAACTTGAGTTGCAGATCCAGTCTCGCCTTGATAGAGAGCTATCACACATGTTCTGGCTCATTATTGGAGCGCTAATGGTGGTGATTACCAGTGTGCTGATCCTGCTGGTTATTTATAAAGCGATTATCGAGAAAGTGGTGGCTATCGAGGCATTGACATCTCGGGTGGCGAAAGGCGACTTTACGGCGGATCTAGAGGTTGCTGGAAATGATGAATTATCAAAAATCGCCGAGGCTTTTAATCATATGTTGACCAGTGTGAGGTTGCTTATAACAGAAGTAAAGCAAGTCAGCCTAGATGTAGTTAATGCCAGCGAAAAAATGCAATTGGTAACCTCAGATGTAGAGTCAACGTTGACAAAGCAGCAAGCGCAGACTCACAGCGTTGCTGAGGCCATTACCGATATGGTTGATTCTGCAGACAGCGTTGAACGCTGTACTCATGATGCGAATCAAGTGACCTCCGATGCGCTTCATTCCGTGCAAAATGGCAAAGAGGTCATTACTGGTACAGTGAATGGGATTAATAAAATTGCCGCAGAGGTTGCAACAGGTGCCGAAGTCATTAACCAGCTGGCATTGCACAGCAGTGATATTGGTGCGGTGGTGAATGTTATCCGCTCGATTGCTGAGCAAACCAACTTACTGGCGTTGAATGCAGCGATTGAAGCGGCAAGAGCGGGAGAGCAAGGACGGGGATTTGCAGTCGTTGCTGATGAAGTGAGAACGTTGGCGAGTCGCACTCAGTCTTCAACGAAAGAGATTGAAGCCATGATAGAGCTGGTCCAAAAAGGGGCAAAACAAGCTGTTAAAGCAATGGAGTCAGGTTCAATGCAGGCCAACGAAGGGGTCGTGCAGGCTAGCTTGGTTAGCGAAAGTATTGCGACTTTGGCAAGCAATGTTGAGGATATTGTCGTTATTAGTGGGCAGATAACTCAAACTGTTGTTGCCCAACGAGAGGTGTCAGCTTCGATGGATACCCGCACCGATGCCATTAAACAAGGCGCTGATTTAGCTTTAATCGCTGCTAAAGAAGCGTCATCTATTGGTAAGACTTTAGCGAAAGACTCGCAACGGTTAGCCTTGCAAATTTCGGGGTTTAGATTGTAACAATTTAATTGATAAAATGGCCGGAATTCCAGCAATACAAGACATTTATCATGGGTCCTGTCATCGATTGTTACAGAGGATACTACAGGCTTGCCACGAACTGCACTAGCATCTACAGAACCAACTAAGGTGATCTGCTGGCTGGTGCTTAACGTAATTTTAAAAACAGGCTCCAAGGTGTTTTGTGGTTTAAGTTAGCCATTAGCCGATAACAGTCCTACAGGCAGGTGAGGGAGTGGACATGCTAAAGACGTCAAACAAAGCCCGACAGAGCAAACACTTCTCTCGAACATTGCTATTTAGCACTGTACTCGTCAGCTGTTTCGGCGTGGCCTTTGGCGCTGAAGTTGAAATTGATATGGGAAACTCGCCTCTCAATGAACACAAAAAGATGCAGCAATGGATAACGGGAGGGATACAAGCGGTTGAGTTATCTCTGGGCACAATGCCAGGACGAAACATTGACATTGAACTCGTTACTCAGTCTTTTGCCAACGAACCCGTGCCTTTTGCACAAGTGATTAGGGGGAGGACGAACAAAGTCAGGTTACAGATCAATACAGACTGGCCTTTGCAAGACTTTGTTGATGACTGGACGCTTTATCATGAGTTGTCACATCTTTATATTCCCTACTTAGATTACCCTTCATTTTGGTTAAACGAAGGGTTTGCAACGTACATGCAAAATATTGTTATGTTACAAAGCCAAGTCATAGACAAGGCAACCTTTGTTAATAAACTACAAGCGGGATTAGAAAGGGGGAGGCTTAATACTATTTCTCAACCCGGTAAGTTGAGCATGGTCTCTAATGATATGTGGCGAAAACACGCTTACATGCGGGTTTATTGGTCTGGTGCCGCTTATTTTGCTGAAGTCGACGCTTTATTGCTTCAAAGGGGAAGTAGTTTGTCCCAAGTCGTTGCTCAGTATAGCCAGTGCTGCATAACGGCAAACAGCAGTGGAAGTGGACTGACGCAACAGTTTGATAAAATCGCTGGGACAAACATTTTTTATTCTACATATGTTAAATACGCCAAGCGTACTGATTTTCCTAAGATAACCACTGAGCAACTAGACGCTATCGTACATCATTACGCTGTAATACCTTAGCCGCCAAGATGTGAATACCTTTGCGATTACCGAGTTATAGCGTCTGCTTTTCTAACCGTGGCTGATAAAGCTGGTGTCATTTTCCGGCAGTGATATTTGGCTTGCAACGGTTTTCATGGCACGGGTTAATCGGGTCAATTGTTCACTTGATATAGTGTAGGGGGGCATAATATAGATAAGGTTTGAGAAGGGTCTTATCCATACTCCGAGATCAACAAACTGTTGTTGAAGCTCTGCGGTGTTTAAGGTCGAACTCATCTCTAATACGCCAACAGCGCCAAGTACCCTAACATCAACAACATTGGTGTAGTTAACGGCATCTGCAAGCTCTACTTTCATTTGAGATTCAATATTGGCAACTTGTGTTTGCCAGTGTTGTTCGTTAATAAGCTCAAGGCTCGCAATGGCTGCTGTGCAGGCTAGTGGGTTACCCATGAATGTTGGTCCATGCATGAAAACACCTGCTGGAGAATCACTCACACCTTTTGCTACTTCATCACTACACATCGTTGCTGCCAGTGAGATATAACCACCAGTAAGTGCTTTACCTAAGCATAATATATCCGCTTCGACGTTAGCATGCTCATAACCAAAGAGCTTGCCGGTACGGCCAAAGCCAGTTGCAATCTCATCTAGAATCAATAACACATCATATTTGTCACATAATTTTCGCAGTGCGCTCAAATACTCTGGGTGGTAAAAGCGCATTCCGCCTGCACCCTGCATAATAGGTTCAATAAGCACTGCGGCAATATGTTGATGGTTATCTTCAAACATGCTGCTAATAGTAAGAAGCTCTTCTGCATCGAAGTTTTCGACAAAACGCGTCTTTGGCTCTGGCGCAAACAGTTGCTCTGTGACGAGTTCACCAAACATAGTGTGCATGCCTCCCTCGGGATCGCACACGCTCATGGCGGCAAATGTATCGCCGTGATAACCGCTTTTCACCGTCAGGATCTTTTGTTTGTTGGGTTTATCTCGCCCTTGCCAATATTGCAACGCCATCTTCATCGCGACTTCGACAGCAATGGAACCTGAATCAGCGAGAAACACTTTGGTTAGGCGCTCACTTGTCATGTCGACAAGCATTCTTGCTAGCTCGACAGCAGGTCGATGAGTGATCCCACCAAACATCACATGGCTAAGTTGTGCTGTTTGTTGCTGCATCGCAGTGACAATTTTAGGGTGGCTGTAACCATGAACACATGCCCACCAGGAGCTGGTGCCATCAATCAGTTTGGCGCCACTGTTTAATGTTAACTCAACACCTTCAGCGCTCACTACACCATAGGTGGGCAATGCATTATTCATCGAGGTGTAAGGGTGCCATAGATGTTTTGCATCGAAATCTAAATCGATAAACTGATTACTGATTTGCTTTTGTGTGTTCATAAAATAACCGCTAGTAAACCTTCTGAGCTGATTGGCATTGACAGGTTAAGGCTTACAGGTATCCTAGGCAAGATAAATATTAATTAAATCACGCAATGTAAATACGTTAACAGGCTGTTTATAAAGGTTTATTTTATAAGCGTAAACAGTCAGTAATAGCTTTATCTACTCCGTTTTCGTTAACAAAATGCACGCGTCGATTAAAAAGCATGATTTTGCAACTAGTGTGAGCTAGAAAAGGAAAAAGAGATGTCAGATGTACAAGTGAGAAATAACTGGAACCGCGATGAGATTGAAGCCTTATTTGCGTTACCGATGAATGATCTGTTGTTTCAAGCCCACAGCGTACATCGCCAAGAGTTCGATCCTAACGAAGTGCAGATCAGTCGCTTACTCTCGATTAAAACTGGCGCTTGCCCTGAAGATTGCAAATACTGCCCGCAAAGTGCCCGTTATGATACGGGCCTTGAAAAAGAACGCTTGTTAGCAATGGAAACCGTGTTAACTGAAGCCCGTAGTGCAAAGGCCGCTGGCGCTTCGCGCTTTTGTATGGGGGCCGCATGGCGTAACCCTAAAGAGCGTGACATGCCATACCTAAAAACCATGGTCGAAGAGGTTAAATCTCTGGGCATGGAAACGTGCATGACTTTAGGTATGCTCTCTGCCGATCAAGCTAGCGAACTCGCTGATGCAGGACTCGATTATTACAACCATAACTTAGATACTTCACCAGAGTATTATGGTGATGTAATTACAACACGTACCTATCAAAACCGACTCGATACTTTGTCTAACGTTCGTGCTTCAGGCATGAAAGTTTGTTCAGGTGGTATTGTGGGTATGGGCGAGCAAGCAACGGATAGAGCGGGTCTACTGCAACAGTTAGCCAACCTTGAGAAACACCCGGATTCAGTACCGATTAACATGCTGGTTAAAGTGGAAGGCACACCATTTGAAAAGATTGATGATTTAGATCCGCTTGAGTTTGTAAGAACGATTGCCGTTGCGCGGATTATCATGCCTAAATCGCGAGTACGGTTGTCGGCAGGTCGTGAGAATATGACCGATGAATTGCAAGCGATGTGTTTCTTTGCCGGGGCTAATTCAATCTTTTATGGTTGCAAACTGTTAACCACACCTAACCCAGAAGAAAACGACGACATGAGTTTGTTTAGACGTCTAGGATTACACCCTGAGCAGGGTATTGCTGCGACCAAAGAGCAAGATGAAGCTATGCTTGCTAAAGCGGCCGCGCAGCAAGATAAGAAAGCTTCCGCTTTTTATGATGCTGGTGCATTGTAAATACCTAAGCGAATTAGTTTAGAAACTGCTTTAACAGAAATATACCGTTAACAGCGATGGCTGCTAACGGTAATTAAGTCTCGCTCTCATATTGAGTAATGTTATGTCTGATGTCGCCACGAAAAAATTACAGCCGCTTCACGATAGGGTGGTAGAGGCTAATCGGTCTTTGGCAGACAAAGGGCTGTTAAGAAAACGGGTTAAAGTTATGCTTGACCCTGAACACGCCAGCTGTTTTGAAGTCGATGACTTACCCTATATTAACTTTAGCAGTAACGATTATTTAGGACTGTCTAGAGATCCAAATGTAATTGAAGCCCTGTATAGCGGTGCAAAAGATTTTGGTGCTGGTGGTGCTTCTTCGCCTTTAGTCATTGGATATAATCAGGCACACCAGCAGCTTGAACAGGCATTGTGTAACGCGACAGGTCATGAAGCAGCACTGCTTTTTTGTTCTGGCTTTACAGCAAATCATGCCTTGATGAAAACCTTGTTTAATGACTCCGATAGGGTGCTCACTGACAAGTTGGTGCACGCATCTGTGATTGATGGCTTGCAAGATAGTGGTGCGACACTAAAACGATTTATCCATAATGATGTTGCCTCAGCCACTCAAAATGTTGAACGCCACGCTCCATGCGCTGTGATCACTGAAAGTGTTTTTAGTATGGACGGTGATGTAGCACCGCTGGCAGAACTATCGGCATTGTGTCAACAACAAGGAGCTTGGTTCATCGTTGATGATGCCCACGGCTTTGGCGTTATCGGAGATAATGGCATGGGCGCCTCCGCAGTGGCCGAGGGCATTCATATCGATGCGCAAGTGGTTACATTTGGGAAAGCTTTAGGCGGACAGGGCGCAGCGATACTTGGCAGCCGGGATTTGATTAACTACCTAGTGGCAAATGCGCGCCAGTATATCTATTCGACAGCACTTTCACCGGCAAACGCCGCCGCAGTGACGGCATCTATCAATACCATTATGACTACGCCGCAACTGAATCAAAAGTTGCAGGCTAACGTAGTCACTTTTATTGCTAGCTGTGAGGCTGCAAATATTGTTTTAACCGGTTCAACCACAGCAATACAACCTATTATTATCGGTGATAGTGCTAGGACACTGGCCATTGCTAAAAGGCTAAAAGAACACGGTTTTTGGGTTGGTGCAATTAGACCTCCGACAGTTGCTCAAGGAAGTGCAAGATTAAGAGTGACGTTAACAGCAGAGCATTGTGAAGAGGATATCCACGCGTTTGTTGCCGTACTTGCAGGTATTTTACAAGACCAGTAGTGGTCTTGTTTAACCGCATGATTATAAACTCCCATAGCGTATAGGATCCCATAACGTGAATACCGGGGAAGAGCAATTAACGACTAATGTTGCAAATCGATTTTCTGCAGCGGCATCGTCATACCATTCTCATGATGTTTTACAGCGTATTACCGCTAAGCAGCTATTAGAACAGATGTCACCATCTGCTCGATTACTCGACCTTGGTTGTGGTCCTGGGACATCTTTTAGTCAATTTGAAACTGTAAATGAAGTTATCGGCGTTGATATCGCTCAGGGGATGCTCAATACCTTTACAACGGACTTTCCTGCGCATCATGCCCTATGCGGTGACGCGCACAATCTGCCTTTGCTTTGTGACTCTATTGATACCATTTATTCTAATATTGCGTTGCAATGGTGCAGTAACTTGGGTGGCGCAATAAGCGAAGCTAATCGGGTACTGAAAGTTGGTGGTGAGTTTAATGCCAGTATTGTTAGCGAGAACAGCCTGTGTCAATTGGCCGATTTAGGCTTAAACGTTAACAGTTTTAACAGTGAACAAGTTATCAAGCGCTGTTTTGATCTAAAGCTATGGCACGATGTCCATATTGAGACTCGTGCAATCACAGTTTACTTTGCTAATTTCAAGTCGCTATTGCTGTCGATTAAAGGAGTAGGGGCATCAACTGTTGATCCTAAACATCAGCTAAATCAACGCCACGTCACACTGAGAGGGCGAGGTGATTGGCAAAAATTAGTTAATAAGGCAGAGTTAAGCCGCGCCCCTGAGGGGCTGCCTTTGACTTATCATATCAGTTTTATCAAAGCGACAAAGACGCGTTAATAAAGGCTGAAACCTTGGAGTATGCATGACTTATTTTGTGACTGGTACCGACACTGATTGCGGCAAAACATTAGTGTCATCAGCGTTATTAACCGCAGTAGCTGGTGAAACGGTAGGGTTTAAGCCTGTGGCCTCCGGTTGTGAGAGAACGGAGCAGGGATTAAGGAATGGTGATGCTCTTGCATTGATGGCTGCATCTAGCATTAAGCTGCCTTATGATGACATCAATCCTTTTGCATTTGCGCCTGCTATTGCACCGCATATCGCAGCAGCCGAACAAAATGTGACTTTGACTCCTACACGCATCCAAGCACAACTCAATATGGCGCAGCATTTAGGTGCAGATTTTGTTGTTGTTGAAGGTGCGGGTGGCTGGCGTTTACCGTTAGGTGATGGGCATTATATGTCTGAAGTCGTTCAAGCTATGAATTTGCCGGTTATTTTGGTAGTAGGTATGAAGTTGGGTTGTCTCAACCATGCTTTATTAACGGTAGAAGCAATTGAGCTAGATGGTCTTGTTATCGCTGGCTGGGTAAGCAATCAAATCGATTCAACAATGAAAAATCAGCAACAAAACTTAGCATCACTGCAACAGATGATCTCTGCACCGTTTCTTGGCCATATCCCTCATCTTGAAAATGCTACTGCAAACAACGCTGCTAAACATCTTGATGTAGCACTACTGTCTTAACCCTTAACAACCTTCATATCAGTAACCCTAACAAATGAGGTAAATTCACCCACTTTTGTTAGGGCTATCTTCCTGTTAAAAAAGATTAATCTGTATCTATGTCAATTTCGACTCGAATTAAGATTAGATTAATGAAAACTGCATAAAATCACCCAACCTGATAAAGAAAGCGACTGGGCTAGAATTAAAGCGGTCGTATTGTTTTTTACTCAGTTCCCCCTTGAAAAAAACAATTTGGGACATATTATGTCTTTAAGAATGTTTATCAGGATTATTTCGATCCTACAGGAGCTTAAATGAAGCGTATATTTTTACTGATTGCTACTAATATGGCGATCTTACTAGTGGCATCAATCGTGATGTCTATTTTAGGTGTTAACACATCAACCATGAGTGGCTTGTTAGTTTTTGCTGCAATATTCGGTTTTGGTGGTGCATTTATCAGTTTGGCTATCTCTAAGTGGATGGCAAAAAAGACCATGGGCTGTGAAGTTATCACTACCCCTCGCGACAACACTGAGCGTTGGTTAGTTGAAACCGTTGCACGTCAAGCTGAGCAAGCTGGTATCAAAATGCCAGAAGTTGCTATCTACCAATCGCAAGAGTTCAATGCTTTTGCTACAGGACCGAGTAAAAATAACTCCTTAGTAGCAGTGAGTAGCGGTCTGCTTTATGGCATGAACCATGATGAAATCGAAGCGGTACTTGCCCATGAAGTTAGCCATGTGGCTAACGGCGATATGGTTACGTTGACGCTTATCCAAGGTGTCGTGAATACCTTTGTTATATTTGCAGCTCGCGTCGTTGCTGGCATCATCAATAACTTTGTTGCAAGTAACGATGAAGAGGGCGAAGGTCTAGGCATGTTTGCTTATATGGCAGTTGTCTTCGTACTTGATATGCTTTTCGGTATTCTTGCTTCAATGATCGTTGCCTACTTCTCTCGTATTCGTGAGTTTAAAGCAGATGAAGGTGGTGCACGCTTAGCGGGCAAAGATAAGATGATTGCAGCGCTTGATAGATTAAAGCAGGGCCCTGAAACAGGCGCTATGCCGGCATCGATGTCAGCTCTTGGTATTAACGGTAAAAAATCAATGGCCGAATTGATGATGAGCCATCCGCCACTTGAGAAGCGTATCGCAGCACTTCGCGCGAGTTAATTCAGCGCTAACTAATAAAACACAGTGCGGGTCTAGCTGATACGGATTGTGTTTTTATTAGTCTAAATCAAGGTGATAAATGCCGCCATATTACATTCTATGCCTCGACTGAGTGGCATAGTTTGATGGAGCGCACGTTTTGCTAATAATCACAATGTTATGATCTTCAAACTAAATTAGTTGCGAATTAGCTAATGCTTAGCTAAATTAAGCTTAGTCGTGCTAATAATATTGATCGCAAGATGGAAACGAAACTTACTTATAAAGTTTCCACTATGCGAACATCAAATGAGGATACAATTGTGAGCAAAAAACTACTAAGTGCAATTTTTGGTGCGGCAATCGCAGCATTAGCGTTATCTCCTTCTGTTTTTGCTGAAGGCCAAGAGTTGGCTGAAATGCATGCAGAAATGGATGGTTGTGAAGCGTGTCACGCTGACGGTTCTCCATCTGCAGATGGCGAATACGAATTTGAGCAGTGCCAATCTTGTCACGGTACGCTAGAAGAGATGGACGCAGTGCATCAACCACACGATGGCATGCTAATGTGTGCAGATTGTCACGCACCACATGAAATGAACGTCGGTGATAAGCCAACTTGTGACAGCTGTCATGACGACGGTCGTACTGCAGAGTCAGTACTTAAGTAACTTAATCTGTTACCGATAAAAACCAGCTAATAGCTGGTTTTTTTGTGCCTGAATTTTGCTCCTTATGACTATTAGCGACTAAATGGCTCATTTTTAGCATCCGCCAAATACCTCCTTGTAGGTACTCTCCTTTATATTTATCAATGGCTTGCGTGATTTCGGTGCGTACCTTTGCCCCGTTGTAGCACATGCTCACAAGACAAAAAGCTATAATTTTAAAAATATGCATTAAAAACAGTGTTTTAATTTGTGGCATGAGATTTGCGATATCACAAGCAGAGCAAATTAAAGGGAAGCTAGTCATGCCAAGCTGTAAAACAACCTGTGCATATTGTGGTGTTGGTTGCGGGATTAAGGTTGAGAACAGGTTCAATGATCAAGCCTTTCATGCTTCAGACCGCGATTTTCTGACTCTTGCTGGGGACATGGATCACTCTGCAAACAGTGGTGATCTGTGTGGGAAAGGCTTGGCACTATTAGATAGCTTAAACCTTCCCAATAAACTGCTATACCCACGTATGAAAAAAGCGGTCGGTGAATATGAAGATATAAGCTGGTCTAAGGCGATATCAGAAGTCGCGAATAAATTTAAAAGTACAATTGATAAGCATGGACCAGATTCTGTTGCATTTTACCTATCTGGCCAGCTGCTTACGGAAGATTATTATGTTGCTAATAAATTAGCTAAAGGCTTTATTGGTAGTGCAAATGTGGATACTAATTCTAGGTTATGCATGTCTTCCGCAGTGAGCGCCCATATGCGAGCCTTTGGTGAAGACGTCGTTCCTGGTTGCTATGAAGATCTTCAGCTTGCAGATGTTGTTGTTCTAGTCGGTGCAAATACTGCTTGGACACATCCGGTTCTGTTTAAAAAAATATTGGCAGCAAGAGTTGAACATGGCACTAAGCTGGTGGTTATCGACCCGCGTGTTACGGCGACAGCTTCCCAGGCCGATCTTCATCTTCAGCTCATTCCAGGCTCAGATCTACAACTATTCAATGGATTATTTTGTGCCATCGCAAGTGATAAAAACTGTAACGATAAATACATAGAGCAAAGTACAGAAGGGTTTGAGCAAGCACTAAAAATGGCGCAAGAAAGCGCTGGTAGCGTTATCGATATAGCCCTTCATACAGGGCTTCATCCGGAAACAATCGCTGAATTTTACGCCTTGTATCAGCAAAGTAATAGAGTGGTTACCGCCAGTAGCCAAGGCGTCAATCAGTCTATTTTAGGCACCAATACCAGTAATGCGATTATTAATTGCCATTTGGCATTAGGGGATATTGGGCAAGCTGGCAGTGGACCACTATCTCTAACTGGTCAACCAAATGCTATGGGAGGGCGTGAAGTCGGAGGCCTTGCTACCCAACTTGCGTGTCACCTCGGTTTTTCTAAGCAGGAGCGCCAGTTAGTCGCTAACTATTGGCACACTGATAGATTGCCAAAGTCAAAAGGAAAAACCGCGACGGAGATCTTCGCAGCGATGGCAAGCGGTGAGATAAAAGCTGTGTGGATTTTAGGTACTAATCCCGTCGTTTCTCTACCAGATACGGCATTAGTCAAGCAAGCACTCACTGAGTGTGAATTTGTTGTGGTATCTGACATTACTGCTGATACCGATACTGCTCAGTACGCTGATATCCTGTTGCCAGCCCAGGGTTGGTCAGAGAAATCGGGCACTGTTACCAATAGTGAACGCACGATTAGTCGTCAACGACGTTTTGTTCAACCTCAAGGTGATTCTAAGGCTGATTGGTGGGCATTGTGTGAAGTTGCCAATGCGCTGGGTTTTAGCAAGGAATTTGACTTTAAAAGCAGCGCCGATGTGTTTAAGGAATACGCGCAGTTAAGTGCAAGGGTAAAGCAAAGTTTTCCGCATAAGCAGTTCTCAATTGCTGGGTTAGCGGATTTAACAGCGCAACAATATGAACGCCTCGTGCCAACTCAATGGCCAATCAATGATGTTGAAGCAATGGGGCAAAAGAATTTACGTCTCTTTAGTGATGGGCTATTTGCGACTACAACAGGTAAGGCGCAGTTTGTTGCAACGCCATTTACTGCAGTTATTACATCACACCTGCTTGATAATACAGCGTCAAATATAAATAAAGTTCGACTAAACAGTGGTCGTAGTCGAGATCAGTGGCATACGATGACCAAGACTGGCCATATAGCCAAGTTGGCTGCTGCAGAATACCAGCCTGAATTAAAGCTTGATCAATCAACACTGACTAAACACGGTTTGCTAGAGGGAGAGTTAGTTGCAATTGTCACTGGGAACCAAGCTAATCCCTTGATTGCTAGGGCCGCCGTTGAGCCGTCATTGCTTAGTGATAGTGCTTTTTTATCTATGCATTGGTCATCACAATTCAGCAAGAGTGGCGGCGTTAATAATGTGCTTTCAGTAGCGGTAGATCCCCACTCAAAACAACCTGGATTTAAGAATCAATGGGTAGAAATCAAACCGGTACAAGTGGTGGAACAGGGAACGGAGTGGGGACAATCTGTCGTTGATCCCGAATTGCTTTGCTGGGATGTAAAGCAGCAGCTTCAAGGTGGGGTTTGCCGTCACGTCGCGGCAAATATAGCTTTTAGTCTGTCGCTGACAGAGGTTGAAAACACACAGTTCCCACCATCAAAGTTAAGTACGAATGGGCATGTGATGCAGTGGAAATATCAACATAAACTGATTACTTGCATGGTGAACAAAGGGCGTCTTAAAACGCTCGTAATCACAGCCATTGAGCCGTTAGATATTGATAGCAATGCCATTCAGTCACTGATAAATGAATCATTTAGTGCGGGATCAACTAAAAAATTGCACCAAATACTTCGCGCAGGTCGTAGTCAAATTGTGTGCGCCTGCACGGGGGTGACCCAAAATGATATTGAATTGCAGATGAATATAGATTTTGCAACCGGTGCTGATAATGCGTTATCGCTGATTGACAAAGTGCAGCAAAAATTACGCTGCAGTGCGGTATGTGGTAGTTGCCTAAATCAAGTTAAGGGTATTGCCGATATTGTGATCGCGCAAAAGCAGAGACAAAACAGGGAGGTCGCTTAATGAAATTCAATGCCATCAATAAATTCGAGCCAAGGGATAACAAGGCTTACCAGAGCAAAATGCCGACTCACAGCTTACTCTTTGCACTCATGAGTCGTATAAACAAGCGAAGTGTTGATGAGACTGACGCTAATTCGGTTGCGATTGTCGGAGCTGGTTGTGGTGAGATTGATATGCTGACTATTAAAGCGGCGCAGACGATTATTAGTGCTCAGGCAATCGTTTATGACAATTTGGTTAGTAAAGATATTTTACAATTAGCCGCTGATGATTGTGAAATGCATTATATGGGGAAACGCTTTGGTGAGCCTAGTGCTACTCAGGAACAGATAAACCTAAAACTGCTTCAATTGAACCAACAAGGTAAGGTGGTTATTCGTCTTAAAGGTGGCGATCCAAATGTATTTGGTCGTGGGGCCGAAGAGGCGCTTTTTCTCGCTCAACATGGCATTAAAAGTGAATTTATCGCTGGAGTCACTGCTGCTTTAGGCTGCGCCGCGAGCGCAGGGATCCCGTTGACACACCGAAAAGTGTCTCGTTCAGTGACTTTTGTAACTGGACATAATTGTGATGACTCTGCTGTTGAATGGAGCGGTTTACTGGCATCAAAAAGTACCTTGGTGTTTTATATGGGGAAGGAAAGAGCCGCATTTATCGCCCACGGTTTATTAAAGGCCGGTGCGAAGCTGTCATTGCCGGTCGCTTTTATCTCTAATGGTGGACGTACGGATCAACAGGTAACTACAGCAACAGTTAAAGAGATGGTTGAAGTTGCAGATTCGATAAAGGTTGATGGCCCTACATTGTTAATTGTCGGTGAGGTTGTCGCTATTGGACAACAACTTGCTAACTGCATGAGTGAGCTTGACCTTGGACAAATGGTTAACAACTTGCCACTTGAGTGTGCATATGGATAGTCATTGTAGTAAAACGCCTTTCATTAATATCACTGAGCCTAATGAGTATAAGCAGTTAATTAGAACACTTGCTCGGGGAAAGAAGAGCGCTCGTTCATTGACATTCCTTGAAAGTTACCAGCTTATTCGTGGCTTTTATGATAATTACGCTAGTGTTACTCAGTTAAGTGTCGCCCTAATGCTTATGCGGGTTAAGGGGGAGAGTGCTGAAGAGATCGCTGGCGCTGCAATGGCACTAAGAACGACAGTCGATGGTGGTTGGCAACAGCTTGATGTTGATATTGATTGGCCCTGTTATGGCGCAAAGCGAGATCAACTGCCTTACCTGTTACTCAGTGCCAAGTTATTAGCGCTTCAGGGGTATCGGATTTTATTGCATGGGGATGATAGTGCATTACCCCATCGGCAACATATTGCAAAATTTGTTAATATATTAGGAATTAACTCTGTTTCAACTGCCGAAGAAGCTGATGCTGCTTTAAAGTCTGCGGGGATCTGTTACGTAAATGCCGATAAGCTGTCTAGGCTTGTTATATCATTCAGCGATATTCATAAAGAGCTCGGACTTAGAAGTCTGTTTCAAAGTGCTATTCGCTGTATCAACCCGTCAAATGCAGCACTTAGTCTGAGAAGTTATTTTCACTCGGGGCTAGGTGATATTCACTTCAATGTCGCCCGCTTAATGGCCGAAAGTGATTCACAACTGCGTCAATCCAAGGTTGCCATATTTAAAGGTTACCAAGGTGAGTGTGAACTGAGTCCTAGAACCTCTGCGGTGATTAATATTTTTCAGCTAAGTGGCCAGCGTCAAATCAATCTGCCGACTCAGCTTGATGGCTTAATTGGCAGTAAAGCAAATGCTTCAGAATTGTCTCCTCCGTGGTTATCTCTGCTTTGGCTGAAACTATCCTTTCCAAGCAATAACAATGGCGGTCACGCCCTTGATTCCCCAGAGGCTGAACGAGCACAGGCTGCTGTTATCACAAATGTGATGGCTATACTGATGTTGCTGGATTCCAGTATTCAAATTGATGTGGCTAAAAAAATGGCTACGACATTTTGGCAACAGCGACACCAGAGCGTTTCAATAAAGCGTGTTACTCAGCTAAATACACAAGGTCGCAGTCAACCAAATGCCGACTCTATCGGTTCAGGAGGCAAAGCATGCGCATAGTAAGTTTGGTCGAGGTTACTGAAACGAGCGGGTTAACACATTATGCTGCGAGTCATGATTTTAATTTAGTTAGTTTGAAATCAATATCTGAATTTGAGCGGTTCGAACTTAACAATGCCACTGATATTGTGCTTATGGTTGTTGACACTATTACGGCCTCGCACTTGCAGTTTGTTGAGCGGCTGATGACATTCGCACCTGCGCCTTTAATCGTAACAGCCACAAATGCTGCTGAGCGGCAATTATCTGCGCTGTTGCAGTGTGGCCGAGTTACCTTCGTACCGCAGCAGTTTGATTTTTCCCGCCTCGCAAAAGTTGTGCAACTGGCACAAATTCGTTTTGAATCGGCTAATCTGTTACACAATAAAGTCGTGGAACTTGAACACTCTCTAGCGGACGATAAACGGATTCAGCTGGCCAAGCATGAGCTGCAACAATCGGGTCTGTCTGAACAAGCGGCCCACAGAGTTATCCAGCAAGTAGCTATGGAGAAAAGAATAAGCCTACCTGACAGTGCTGCAAGCCTTTGTAAAAATCAGCTGCGTTAGTTTGCACATAAATAAACACTCCCAAGCCAAAATGGTGCAAACGACATCTACGTGAATTAAAAGGAAAGTAACGCTGAATGTTAAAGCGCTAATAAAATCAATATATTCAACACGATGACAGCTATTTTTAATGGTGGGAAATTCTGGCACAGTCTTCGCTTCTCCTTAGATAAGTAATTAAGCAGCTGTTTTGATCAGTTTTTACTAGAAATTAAAAATTTGAAGTTTTTTGGCAAAGGCGCCATCTCCTACAGGGAGATTGGCGCCTTTTTGTTGGAAAAATAATTTAAGACACAAAGGGGCAAAGCATGAGAATAGATAAACCCAAGTTAGTGATAGTGGGCAATGGCATGGTTGGTCACCATTTTGTAGAGCAGCTATGTGAGCAACAGCTAAACCGGCATTATGACGTCACGGTTTATGGCGCAGAGAGTTTACCTGCGTACGATAGAGTTCAACTGTCAAAGTATTTCGAAACCAGTAGCGCTGACAGCCTTATGTTAGCGACACAAGCTGACTATGCAGCGCAAGGTGTGTCTTTACACTTAGGTCAACAGGTAAGCAATATCGACCAACAGAATAAGCAGTTACTAGCGAATGGCACGACGGTTTCTTACGACAAGCTTGTATTGGCAACGGGCTCATTTCCTTTTGTCCCGCCGATAAAGGGCAATGAGCGTCGCGATTGTTTAGTTTACCGCACTATTGATGACTTAAAAGCGATTGAACAGGCCGCAATCACGGCTAAATCTGGCGTAGTCATCGGCGGCGGCTTATTGGGGCTTGAAGCGGCAAATGCTCTCAATGCTTTAGGACTCGATACTCATGTGGTTGAGTTTGCGCCGCAGTTGATGTCAGTGCAATTGAACGACAGAGGTAGCGAACTTTTAAAGCAAAAAATTGAAGCGCTAGGGCTTGGAGTGCATTTAAGCAAGGCGACACAAGAGATAGTTGATGGTGAGCGAGCGCAGCATCGACTTAATTTCAGTGATGGCAGTTTTTTAGAAACCGATATGATTGTATTTTCCGCAGGGATCCGTCCTCAAGATGCATTAGCCAGAGAGAGTGGCATCAGCATTGGTGACCGCGGTGGTATTGTTATAGATGACTGCTGTCTTACCTCCGCCAAGGATGTGTACGCCATCGGAGAGTGCGCCTTATGGCAACAACAGATCTTTGGCTTAGTGGCTCCAGGTTATCAAATGGCAAAAGTTGCCGTGTCTCAAATAGCCAAGCATTTACTTGATAACTCATTAGTCTCGTCAACAACTGAGCAGATAACGTTCACTGGTGCAGACATGAGCACTAAGTTAAAGCTGCTCGGGGTTGATGTGGCATCTATCGGCGAGAGCCGTGGATTTGAGAATGCGCAATATGTTGAACTCAGTGATATACAAGCTGGGGTTTATAAAAAGCTTTGGCTTGATGAGACTGGGGAGTATCTACGAGGGGCAGTATTGGTAGGCAATGTTGATGAGTACAGTCATCTACTTAGCCAATACTTGTCGGGAGAAGCATTAGAAGATCCCGCCGTCACATTACTCATGGCTGATGATTCAGCGCCTCTAGCGCTAAAAGACAACGCGATTGTTTGTTCATGTCACCAAGTGACTAAAGCCGACATTGTTGAGCAAGTTGTTGCCGGTAAGCATCAGCTCGCGGAGATAAAAAGTTGCACCAAAGCAGCGTCTGGTTGTGGAGGTTGCGCTGCTGTGGTGCAGCAGATAATTGATGAAACCATGCTGGCACAAGGTTTAGAAACAGAGTCCGGGATCTGTTGCCACTTTGATTACGATCGACAAGCTTTATTTCACCTATGCCAAGTAGAAAATATCAGTGATTTTGAGCAACTTTATCAGCTTCATGCCAAAGACGACGCCTCTCAGTTAGCACTAGGCTGTGATATTTGTAAACCCGTTGCCGCTTCCATTTTTGCCACCTTGGAAAATGAATATGTGCTTAATGAAAAGCACGTAGCCCTTCAAGATAGTAATGATGCATATCTGGGTAACCTACAAAAAGATGGTAGTTACTCAGTGGTGCCGAGAGTTGCTGGTGGCGAGATCACCCCAGATAAACTGATTGCTATGGGGCAGATTGCCAAACGATATGATCTTTATACCAAGATCACCGGCGGCCAACGTATAGACATGTTTGGTGCCGCACTGTCTGACTTGCCAGCCATTTGGTCAGAGCTAATTGCCGTGGGTTTTGAGACAGGACACGCCTATGGTAAATCACTACGCACCGTTAAATCTTGTGTAGGCAATAGCTGGTGCCGTTACGGCGTTCAAGACTCTGTAGGGTTAGCGATTGCGCTAGAAAATCGATACAAAGGCCTTCGTGCACCTCACAAAATAAAGTTTGCCGTTTCTGGCTGTACTCGAGAATGTGCTGAAGCGCAGAGTAAAGATATCGGTGTTATCGCCACAGAAAAGGGCTGGAATCTATTTGTCTGCGGTAACGGAGGAATGCGGCCTAGACATGGCGACCTCTTTGCAACCGATCTATCAACTGAACAACTTGTTAGTTATATCGACAGAATACTCATGTTTTATAGCAAGACAGCTGCGCGATTACAGCGTACGTCGGTGTGGCTTGAGTCGATAGCTGGCGGGCTTGAGTATTTGCAATCTGTGGTGATTAAAGATGCTTTGGGCTTGGCGGATGAATTAGAAAGTCAGATGCACAAAGTGGTTGCCAATTATCAGTGTGAATGGAAAACCAGCTTACAAGATGATGCTTTTCTGCAGCGTTTTAGCGAGTTTATCAATCCTAATGATGACCCTCTAATTGATACAAAACAGTATCAATATCAGCGAGATCAAAAATTCCCTATCAGTTCTGAGGTGCAAACGTTCAGCGCGGTTAATCATAAGCAATCAACAGCAGGTGATATTGCTATCACGCAGTTGGATGAAGAGGAGGTGTTGGTATGAATTGGGTAACTATTTGTGATGAGCAGGCTTTACCGGCCAAAAGAGGTGTCGCTGCGTGGGTTGCAGGTAAGCCTGTGGCGGTTTTCCACCTTGGAGATGCGGGAATTTATGCGATTGATAATGTCGACCCAGCGACGGGTGTGAGCGTGCTATCACGCGGTCTGCTGTGTGAATTAGATAATGAGTTATTTGTTGCTTCACCGCTACATAAGCAACACTACAGCCTAACGACTGGTCGTTGTCTAGAAAATGAAACGCTGAGCGTTGATATTTATGAAATCAAACGTCAATCAGGCAAGATATTAGCGCGATTACTCGCTTAAGGATGAGGGGGAAGTATGAATAGCAAAAATATTGCTGAGACTGGATTTAATCTTTTTTCATTTTCAGGAAAAATGAAAGTGATGCACTTGAGCTGGATGGCGTTTTTTATCACTTTTATGGTTTGGTTTAATGCTGCTCCTTTGCTGAGCGTTATTGCAGATAGCATTGGCCTTAGCAAATCACAGATAAAAACACTGCTTATTCTTAATGTTGCTTTAACTATCCCTGCCCGAGTGCTGATAGGCATGGTAACCGATAAGTATGGGCCAAGACTGGTTTACTCATTGTTGTTGGGGTTTTGCTCCATTCCCTGTTTTATGTTTGCACTCGGGACAACGTTTGAGCAGTTGGCACTCGCGCGTTTCCTACTCGGGTTTATCGGTGCGGGTTTTGTGGTGGGGATCCGCATTGTTAGTGAATGGTTTCCTGCAAAAGAGCTAGGCACCGCCGAGGGGATATATGGTGGTTGGGGTAACTTTGGTTCTGCCGCCGCCGCTTTTACTCTGCCAGCGATTGCACTTGCATTTGGTGGTGCTGACGGATGGCGCTACGCTATTGCTTTAACGGGACTGTTGAGTTTAGCTTTTGCATTTATTTACTATTTCAATGTGACTGATACACCTAAAGGTTCCACTTATTTCAAACCCAAAAAAGCAGGTGCACTTGAAGTTACCAGTAAAGGCGACTTTGTACTTTTACTGGTGATGAAATTACCCATGTACGCCACACTCGCACTGTTGGGTTGGAAGCTATCTCCTGCGGGAGTGAGCATGTTTAGTCATCAAGTTGTTTATGGGATCTATGCGTTACTTTGCTTAGTTTTAATCGTCGATATTTATCAAACCTATCAAGTCAATAAGCAAGTGTTTACCGGCACAGTTCCTGAATTTGAGCGCTATGAATTTAAACAGGTTGCGGTACTCAACGTGTTGTATTTCTCTACATTTGGATCTGAACTGGCAGTCGTGTCAATGTTGCCTCTGTTCTTCGCTGAAACGTTTAACTTAGGCCTAGCGCAGGCGGGATTAGTTGCATCCTCTTATGCATTTATGAACTTGATGTCGCGTCCAGGTGGCGGATGGCTTAGTGATCGTTTTGGCCGCAAATCCACATTGTTAATATTAACTGCAGGCTTAGCGCTAGGCTACTTAGGCGTTGCGCAGATTGATGTTGATTGGGCATTACCCTTAGCCGTCATTATGGTGATGGCATGTTCTTTCTTTGTGCAAGGAGGAGAGGGCGCTGTATTTGCTGCTGTGCCGCTTATTAAACGTCGTTTAACGGGACAGATCGCAGGCATGACTGGGGCTTACGGTAATGTTGGTGCTGTATTTTTCTTAACTGTTTACTCTATGGTATCTACACAAACCTTTTTCTATGTCATTGCTGTGAGTGCGCTAGTTGGGTTTTTAACCGTGTTCTTAATGACGGAGCCAAAAGGCCACATTGCTGAAGTGAATGAAAAGGGAGAAGTAACCCTAATAAGTGTTAATTAGAAGGGGCTCAATGAGTATGGTTGCGAAAGTTATGGTTGCTAATGATCTCAATGACACAATGGCCTCATTGGCCACGAGTCATGATATTGCACGCCACAAGCAAAAGCACTGTTTAGTCATTAAGGCTGGTCAGTATTCTGATAAAGGCGTTAAAACAGCCAATGAAGATGCCATTGGGATCCGTATTCCTAGTGGCCTAATGTTAACGACAAAAGGGGTTGTTGCAGCTATCAGTGACGGTGTGAGTACCGCCGAGGGCGGCGCGGCAGCATCTGCTATTAGCGTGAGTAATTTTCTCGCTGACTATTACTCAACACCTGATCTTTGGTCAGTAAAAAAATCAAGTACGCAAGTATTAACAGCGTTGAATCGCTGGCTTTATGGATTGGGACAAGATTATCGAGATGCACGCAGAGGCTATGTCTGTACCTTTAGTGCATTGGTTTTTAAATCTCGTCATTTGCACCTTTTTCATGTAGGAGATTCAAGAGTTTACCGCTACCGTGATGGTAAATTGGAAAGGCTAAGCCACGACCACACCAGCATAGTGGGCAATAATCAGTGTTACCTTGCCCGAGCGTTGGGGCTAGATGTTAATGTTGAGGTGGACTATCGCATGTTAGCGCTAGAGGAGGGAGACTTATACCTGTTAACGACTGACGGTTTGCATGATGTTGTAACAGACTTTGAAATAGAGAAGAAATTAGCGCGAGTTCATCAAACTCAACAAAGCAGTCGTTTTAGCAAACATTTCACTGATGAAAAGTGTGATAGATTTTGCCATGAATTGGTAAATACAGCCCTCAAAACCGGCTCCCAAGACAATGTTAGTTGTCAGTTACTAGGAATTGGCACTTTACCAGAGCAATCCATTGATGAAGTGTATCAGCATCTTTCTAGGTTGCCTTTCCCACCACCACTAAGTGTTGGAATGAAGCTCGACGGCTATATCGTGGTAGATGTTTTGCATCAAAGCCAAAGAAGCCAAGTCTATCTCGTCAAAAATCAGCAAGGTGATTTATTGTGTATGAAAACGCCTTCAGTTAACTATCTAGATGATGCAGCTTATATAGAACGGTTTCTATTAGAAAGCTGGATAGGAAAACGAATTAATAGTCCCCATGTGGTTTCAATTATAGAGCGTGATAAACGGAAATCTGCGCTTTACTACTTAACTGAATACCTCGATGGACAGTTATTAAGCCAATGGATAAAGCATAACCCGACGCCAGATATACAAGAGGTGTTGGCTCTGTTAAAGCAATTAGAAATGGGAGTGAGAGCGTTTCATCGTAAAGAAACATTACATCAAGATCTAAAACCTGACAACTTAGTATTGACCAAAAATGGCCAGCTTAAAATCATTGATTTTGGTTCATGTTATATTAAAGGCATTGCTGAGATCTCCAGTCCTCTTGAGCGAGACAGAATACTTGGAACAGCTGATTACTCTGCGCCGGAAAGTATTCTTGGTTATCAAGTGACCCAAAGCACTGACCTCTACTCTATTGCCGTCATCGCTTTTGAAATGCTAACGGGTCAGTTACCTTTTAATGGTAAGCAGCAGGCCTGCAAATCCAAATTAGATTTTGTAAGGCTTGAGTATATTCCAAGTTATGAGATTAACCCTTTGATCCCCATCTGGATGGATGATGCTCTTAAAAAGGCGCTGAGTTTGACACCTGAACAACGTCAAGCGGACTGCAGTGAATGGCTCTTTGAAATGACTGAGCCGGTAAAGACATGGCAACGTTCAGTGGGTAAACCTGCATTAATAGAGCGTAACCCGCTGCTATTCTGGCGTTCATTGAGCCTGTTGCTGGGGTTAGCTGTGGTGCTACTTGCGCTATTCTGAGCTTGCTTACCGTACTGTTGTAGTTAGCATCTGCTTGGTATATCTTTGAATATATGGAGATCACAATGTAAATGGAACTTATGAAGTACTTGTTGTTAGTATGCTTTATTGTGAGCGGTTGCCAGACAATGTCTGCTCCGACTAAACAGCCTGCTCAGATGCCGATATTAGCGTATGAAGTAGATGCCAGTGATTATGAAATACCTGAGCCTGAAAGCTTATTTTCTTTAACTACTGAGCAAGTTGCAGAGTTTAAGCGCTTTCAATTACAGAGTGATGTCGACACATTACTCCCGTTTCAACAGGTCAAACATTTTCTTGAAAAACGCTTGGTCAACTTTAACTATGAAGGCAAAAACTACAGTGCTGCAGAGGCGCTAGAACTGAACCAAGGTAACTGTATGTCCTTGGCTCTTTTAACCTATGCCATCGCTAGCGAGTTTCAAGTCGATATATCATTTCAACAGCTACATACCATGCCTGTTTTACTTGATGTAACAGACCGATACTCTGTAACGTCAGATCATGTTAGAACATTTCTTTATGAGAGCAGTAATGATGAAAGCAACACGTTATTTTCTGCTAACAAAAGCGTTGTAATAGACTACTTTCCCAGTCGTTATGACAGAGGTGGAAAAATGGTTGATACCGATGAGTTCTTCGCGATGCTGTATCGAAATTTAGCTGCGGATGCATTGTTCAGTGATGACTTACCACTAGCCTATTTATTACTTAAGAAAAGCTTATCTTTTAGCAAGGCATATGCGCCATCTATTAATATGTTGGCAGTTGTTTTACGCCGATTAGGCGATGTAGAAACCGCTGAGAGCTTGTATCGATATGGATTAGAGGTTTCAGAAGATAAAGTAACTTTGTTGAGTAATTATCATTATTTGCTGGTTCGCCAAGGTCGCATAGTTGAAGCCTTAGCAGTGAAGAACCAATTGCTTGTATTAGATGATACCAGCCCGTATAAATGGTATTTAGTGGCACAAGATTCGATAGCTGCTGCAGACTATTTAAGTGCAAAAGTGTACCTCAACAAATTTATCGATAACACATATTACTTTCATAAAGCGTATTTTGATTTAGCAAAGGTTCATTTTAAACTTGATGAACCAGAGCTGGCCAAAAAAGCACTCCGCAAAGCACTCGATTATACGGAGTTACCCGAGAACCAACAGCGTTATCAAGCTAAGCTAGCATGGCTAAAGTCACGTTAACGGTTGCTCGTATTAACGCCAAGCTTTAATCTGAAATAGAGTTTTTAAATTAAAAACTCTATTTTCATATCTCATAGCGTTTTATTCAAAAACGAGTAAGTAGAGTTGTTTTAGTTGATAAAGTGATAGCAAGTATTCTGTCATTATATTGTAATTAATAACTATTTGTTCTAATGGCATGGGGGGCTGAATTTATGAGGCTGAAAATTAAAACATGAATTATTTTCTTGTTTTTAAGTAGTATACCCTGTTAATTGTAATGCTTTTTTACAAGAGAGATATTAAAAAATTTTGAGTTACATTATTTTATATAAACTATCTCTGCTTTTTGATCTTATACTATAAATATCTATAAATCAGTGGTTTAGTGGTTGTTATATGTGAGAGCTGCTCTTTCATACTATCGGTATTAAGTTTACCTGATAGGTATCGTTAAGTGTTCTAGGTCTATTTCTGTAAATATATAATTTCACTTTAATGTTATTCATTGTAGCGAGTCAGTCATTAGTGCTAGCTATATAGTTGTATTAGCTACATATATAGGCATTGGAGACTGACGCAGTGTTAGCAGCTTAAACATTAGAATATTTCAATATTTAATTCTTTTCGTTCGTTTATTATCTTTAATGTGTATTACACTTATACACACAAGGATTGTTATACGAAAAACATGGAGAGTAGGATGTTTAAGGTTATGCACTGGGTTATGGTTACCCGCTCACAAATATTAGTTGATCTGCTTAATTCTCGTTGGCCCCAACAGTTTTTAGTCAAAATTCATAATGTTGCACCAGATAATATTATTGATAATTTTACTGAGAACCGTGTTGGTCTAGTGCTAATCGATCTTTCAAGTGTAGATATTCAAAAGGCATATCAAATCCAGAAAAAATTAGATAAAGAGCGCAGTGGCGTAAGGGTGGTGTTTATACATTACCCTCAGCAAGTCGATGCACGTTTTTTAGTACAGCATAATATCACCGCAGGTGTGTTCTACTCTGATGCAACCTTGGACAGCATAGGTATTGGAATGTCTAAAATTGTGCAAGGACAAACTGCAATCCCTGATGAGTTTAATCGTGCGCATTTAAATAATGTTGAAGAAGATGAAGAGTCTGATACGTTAACAATGCGAGAGCGAGAGGTATTGCAGGTATTGCGATCTGGCAGTACTAATATTGATATTGCAAATCAATTATTTGTAAGTGAAAGTACCATTAAAACTCATCTCTATAGAGCCTTTAGAAAAATAGGTGTATCGAGCCGTGGTCAAGCGATCGCATGGGCGCAAACGAACATGCATGAAGTGGTGTTGTAATTAGCATCATTTAAGCTGATTTCATTAGCGCTTACCTAAGCGCAACACCGATACATTGATCTTAGATTTTGTCGCTTTTATGTATGGCGACATTAAGTTTATTTATTTTAGCCTTTATCACTACACAATTGCTCTTATCCATACTTAGTTTGCTGTTTGTACGCTAAAATTCGTCAATCGCTTGATGCGCTTTTTCGAGTATACTAGTACATAACTTATGTTAATGAGGACAGCAAAGTGGCCGAAGAAACCATATTCAGTAAAATTATTCGACGTGAGATCCCTGCAGATATTCTATTCCAAGATGAGCTGGTAACTGCGTTTAGAGACATTAGTGCTCAAGCTCCTACCCATATTCTAATCATTCCTAACCACCTTATCCCTACAGCAAACGATATAAAAGCATCTGATGAAAAGGCGCTTGGAAGAATGATGTCTGTAGCGGCTAAGTTAGCGCAAGAAGAGGGAATTGCTGAAGATGGTTATCGATTGATCATGAACTGCAATGAACACGCTGGACAAGAGGTGTTTCATATTCATATGCACCTAGTTGGAGGCCACTCATTAGGCCCTATGTTGAGTAAAAACCGATGAAAGAAACTGCCGATGTTTTCCCGTTAACGGAGATGGCAAGTCGATTTGTAGCGCAGCTCACACAATGCCAAAAGTTAAAACTGAAAGTGCTGGAAGGCAGTAGCAAACATGTCCTGATGGAGCTTCCCTATGACACTCAACTTATCGGTTATCCAGATACTGGCGTCATTCATGGCGGTGTTATCACAACCTTAATGGATACTGCTAGTGGTTGCGCCGTTGTTTGCTCTATTTTTGATAAGTTTCGCTCGTTAGAAATTTCACCAACGCTCGATCTTAGAGTTGATTACATGAAACCTGCAGAGCCTTTTAAACCAGTATACGGCTTCGCCCAGTGCTATAAATTGTCATCTAGCGTTGCTTTTACTCGAGCGATTGCTTATCAAGACTCTATAGATGATCCGATTGCCCATGCGGTGGGTTCATTTATGCGTATTAGCCCCGAAATGGTCGGTGAAGAGTTTAGACAGGCTTTAATGGGGGAACCACGTAATGACTAACCCAAGCGCTGATGAGTGTGAACAAGCCAAGCTCGATGTAAAAAGTATTATTCGTAAAGCCACAGAGCTCAATGATTTTGGCCATCTACTTGAACATGTCCCCTATGCAAAATTCATTGGCATGGAAGTCGATCGGTTTGGTGACGAGTTAATTTTTAAACTACCCGCAAACGATGACAATATTGGTAACCCTGTATTGCCGGCACTTCATGGTGGTGTTATTGCGGGCTTCATGGAGATGTCCGCAATCGTTCAATTAATGGTATTTATGCAAACCAGTAAAGTGCCTAAAGTTGTCGATTTTTCAATTGATTATTTAAGGGCTGGTTATCATAAAGATAGCTTTGCAGAGTGTAAAATAACCCGCCAAGGTCGACGAGTGGCAAATGTGAGTATTAATTGTTGGCAGACTAACCGTAAGCATTTAATCGCAACCGCAAGAGCACATTTCTTAATCGATTAAACTAGCTTATTCTTGTATTAACAATCAAAGAGTATATTTCAGGGGACTAATATGAAAAAACTGATCCTAGGCTTGTTTACCGCCTTACTTGTAACGGCTTGTGCGCCACATACTGCAGGCTTGATGGCTGGTTCAAAAGGCGAAGTCCGAATAGATAACAGTACCTTTGGTAAAGAGGTCGAAGTTCAAAGCGTAATGGCTCGTCCTGAGGGAGGCTTTCTACAAGGCAGTGGAACGATTATCAGCAAAGTCTCTACAGATTTACGCCTACAGTATAAATTTACTTGGTTCGATACTAGCGGTATGACAATCGATGATGAAGGTGTCAGTTGGAAATCGGTAAAGCTTCACGGTAAGCAACAACTACAAGTCTCAGCCGTTGCACCAAATGCTAATGCTAGTCGTTTTGAATTGTACGTAAGAAAAGCATTTTCAAATTAAGCGTTAACCGCTCAGGTTCACATATGTTAATAAAACGTCAGTAGATCTGGCGTTTTTTTATGCGAAACGTTCAAGTAACGCAAGAAGGGTGTCATGGTTTTGTAAAATTCATGTATAATCAGTCGCGCCAAGGGGTGTTAAAGTCTATAGAGCGAAAGTTGTAATTTTATAGGCTTAACTGAGATGTTGAAAAACAAACCCTTTGAACCTGATCCGGCTAATACCGGCGTAGGAATGGGCCACAATTCATTTCCCGATCGCTTCTTTATGTTGCCGGATCTCAAAATTAAAATTTGAGGTCCTATGTTATATCCAAAAGTTTATTCTCCTGTTGCGCTAGCTGTTATGTCAGCGCTTATTTCACAACCTGCACTGTCTGAAACCAGCACCGATACGCCTCACGACGAAATGGAAGTGATGGTTGTTACTTCCGATTTTCGTGGTACTAGCTTAGATAAAATGCCATCGAGTGTTACCGTCATCGATCAACAGCAAATTGAAGATGAAGGTGCGCAGCACTTTGAAGATGTTTTAAATTCAATTGCCAATTTTAACTGGTCTGGTGGCAGCTCACGTCCTAAGTATTTCCAAATACGCGGTGTCGGTGAACAAGAAGAGTACCAAGGTGCACCTAACTCCTCTGTAGGCTTTATTGTAGATGATATCGACCTATCAGGTTTGGGCATGGTTTCGAGCATGTACGACCTGCAGCAGGTAGAAGTGCTGCGAGGCCCTCAGGGGACGCAGTATGGTGCCAACGCGTTAGCCGGTCTTATCTACCTTAAGAGTAATGATCCAACTGATGTGTTTGAAAACGGCGCCGAGGTTTCACTTGGCGATGATAACTTGCAAACTTTTAGCGGCTTTAGCTCTGGTCCACTGACAGATTCTGGAAATCTACTCTATCGAGTGTCACTACAACAACACCAGCAAGATGGCTATAGAGATAACCTCTATCTTGGCGTGAGTGATACTAATAAACGCGATGAGTTTACCGGGCGAGCAAAATTGCGCTGGTACGCCACTGAAGATTTAGAGATTGATCTAACCTTTTTACACGCAAACTATAATAATGGTTATGATGCATGGACATTAGATAATAATGGTTTCGATACATTAACTGATGCTCCTGGTGTTGATAAGCAAAAGACCACTGGTAGTTCTTTAAAATTTACCTACACAGGCACTGAAAAATTTGAGATCACCTCTTTAACGTCGTTTGCCAGCTCTGATACTCGCCATAACTACGATGGCGATTGGGCTAATCCTGATTACTGGGCAAGTAAAACATGTGCAGAATATGACGATGATTGGAATGAGATTGGCAGTGCACCATGTGTATATGATTACACTTGGGATAAAGAAGGCGATAGAACAACTTTCACTCAAGAATTTAGGTTTAGCTCCAATGAGTCTGGCAGGATTTTTTCAGATACTACCGACTGGTTGATTGGCGTTTATGCCATGAATTTAGATGAAAAAAATGCGCTAGAATCTTTTTACAACGGATTCCCTGATGAGTCTGTTGATTCTGACTATGAAGCAACTAATTATGCTGTGTTTGGACAATTAGATAGCCAGCTTGGAAATGATTATTTTCTATCTGTTGGTTTGCGAGTCGAAGAACGAGATGTAGAGTATAACGAAACTCGTTTGATTGATGATGAGTTTAAAAATGCTAGATATACCCCAAATGAGACTATGTGGGGCGGTCATATTGCGTTAAGTAAGGCTTTGTCTGCCAATCATGAATCATACATTCGAGTGGCTCGTGGTTATAAAGCTGGCGGTTTTAATATGGCTTTACCAGATCAGTTAGCAGATAAAACGGAATACGATACAGAAATTCTATATAACTACGAATTAGGATTGAAATCGACGTGGTTTAATGGACTAGCAAATACAAATTTAGCTGTCTTCTACATGGATAGACAAGACCAGCAAGTCGCTGCTTCGCAACAGGATTCAGAGAATCAACAGCGATTCTATTTATATACGGAAAACGCAGGTAGTTCTCATAACTATGGTGCAGAGCTAGACGGTACTTGGTATGCAACCGATAATTTAAGCATCTACGGCAGCATAGGTTGGCTAGAAACTGCTTACGGTGACTATGAATATTACGTTGACGAAGATACTACGGTCGATCTATCTGGTAGAGAGTTAGCCCATTCGCCAAACTTTACCTTCAGTGTTGGCGGAACTTATCGTACTGACTCTGGCTGGTTTGCTAACGTAAATGCTAGTGGAAAAAGCGATTTCTACTATTCAGATAGTAATGAATCAAAATCAGATACCTATCAAATTTTTAATGCCAAAATAGGCTATGAAGCAGATATGTGGTCAGCGTACCTTTGGGGACGTAATCTATTTGATGAAAAGTATGGTGTTCGTGGGTTCTATTTCGGCAATGAGCCTGATTTAGGCTGGGCAGATAAGCAATATATACGCTATGGTGATCCGCGTCAGCTAGGACTGACAGTAAACGTTAAGTTTATGTAATTACTGAGTATTAAGTTTAAATCTTGTTACACGTTATCAATATTAAGGTCATCAATATGAAGTTAACAGCAGAGATAAGTTGTTATCCATTACAAGACAACTATTTGGACCCAATAAAGTGGTTTATTGGCCGAGTCGATAGCTACGACAATATCCATCGCGTGACTAACGCAATGGCGACTCAAGTGTGTGGTGAATATGCTGAAGTCATGGCAATGTTGGCAACCGAGATGGAAGCCGCTCACGAGAAGTGGGGCAAAGCCGTATTTGTGTGTAAGTTTATTGGTGGTGAGTTAGATCTGAGCCATAGTGAATAACCAAATGTGTTAAATAGAACAAGCCACAGAGTATTCATTATGCTTTGTGGCTTTTTATTTTTTGCTTTAAAAATTTTTTAATAGAGAGATATGGTTTCATGGCAGATTTTTGGCTATTGATAAATGAAGGCTTTGCAGGCGTGTTTAATGATGCTCAAGCACTTACTGGCTGGGAAGCTATCGCGGTATTACTAGCATTGGCTTATCTTATTTTTGCCATGAAGGGCAGCGTTTGGTGTTGGCCAGCAGCATTGACCAGCACGGCAATTTATACTGTGCTATTTTGGAAAGTCTCTTTGCTGATGGAGTCGGTATTAAACGTTTATTATATGGCAATGGCGGTCTATGGTTATTGGATGTGGACTAAAGGTGGCAAGGCTCATGAAGGGGTTAATATTGTCTCCTGGAGCTTGTCGACTCATCTAAAGCTTATTGCTGGAACAAGCTTAATGTCAGTTGTTATTGGCTACTTTATGGCTAATCAGACTCAAGCCTCTTTCCCTTATTTAGACGCAGCAACCACATGCTTTGCCGTCATGAGTACATTCTTAGTGGCAAAAAAGGTGCTAGAGAACTGGATCTACTGGTTTGTGATTGATGCCGTTTCTATTTATCTGTATGTCAGTAAAGGCTTGATGTTGACTGCTGCACTGTTCGTCTTTTATGTGGTTATGGTGGTGTTTGGTTACTTTATGTGGCGAAGAAAAATGAACGCTCAACAAGGCAATGTTGCAATGTCACCAGGAATTGCCTAGTGAGTGAATCGCTTAAGCAAGAGTTGGCACACTACCTCACTGTAGTTGGGCTAAGTCAGGTAAGCGTGATAGCGTCGCTAACTCAAGGACTGAGTAACCGTAACTATTATGTTCGAGGGATACACTCTAGCAAAGACAGTGAGTCTGAATGGGTATTAAGGCTTAATAGTTGGGCAAGTACGCAGATCTGTGACCGACGCAGTGAGGTCGCTGCATGGCGCGATGCCAGTGAAGCAGGTTTTGCGCCTAATATTGTGTATATAAGCCCAGAGAAAGAATTCTATTTGAGTCAGTTTGTTGCACAAAATGAAAATCGTAGCTGGAGTGATCTGAATAGTGCCAATGGCTCGCACCCTATATCAAATGTCGCGGAAAGTTGGCCCAAAGCTGAACAGCTACTGCTGCAACTACTGAATGGTTTGAAAGAGCTACCAATACCTAAAAATGTTATCACAGTAGAACAACAGTGGCAGATCTATTATTCACGCTTGAGCCAAATGCAACAGCAATTGCTCCTTCTGCAGTGTGACTCTTCTCCATCATTAGCTGCTTGGTTACACCAGTTTGACCTGTTACTTGCACAAACCGATGCCGTTTCAGAGATGCTTTTTTTGCATGAACGGTGTTTAATTAATAACCAATTTAGCCACCGGGATTTAAATCCATTTAATATTCTGGTTGTGCAAGACAAACTTAACTGTATCGACTTTGAATATGCTTGTAGCTCACATCCGTTATGCGATCTAGCATCTGTTATTTCAAGCCACTCGCTGTCATCAAAGCAGCGACAATGGTTAATTGAACGTTATTTAAATAATCAATCAAATCTTAACCATCATGCGCAAAAGGCGATACCAGCAGCGGTGGATCTCTATTGGGTCTTTGCCGTTTGTTGGGCACTGCAAATGGCTTTTGATAGCATGACTATCGATGGAAAACTCAATGCTGACACAGATAAAATCAAACAGGCTGAGAGCTATTTAGGTTGTGCTCGTCAATATCAGACATTGATTGGTAGCTGCTCTTAACTATTTTGAGCTGCATCGGTTCTATCTAATCGTTACTTAGCCATGATTGATGGAGTCTACAACGGTTATACATTTTGTTACTAGACCACAAACCAAACCATGTTCTATGCTAGATGAAAGCATCTTAATGGGGTCATTGGTGAAAAAACTCGGTTTATGGCTGTTTATTCTTATTATGTTTGCTGGCTGTTCCACTAAGGTTGGCTACTATTTTCTCGACTGGGCTATCGAGTGGAAACTAGAAGAGTATGTCACGTTAAATGATGAGCAACAGCAGCTGTTTGAAGTCGCATTAGATGAGTTTTTAGTTTGGCATCGCGCTCAAGAACTCCGCCGTTATCAAGCTCAACTGTCTCAGCTATTAGCTGAATTTAATCACCAGAGTTTTACCCTACAATCGTGGAATGACCACGTTGTTTCTGCAAAATCACACTGGACTAGAGTGTTTGATTTTGTTGAGCCATCCATAGTACCTATTATCAGTTCATTGTCTGATGAACAAGTCGAACAAATTATCGCTCAATTAAGAGTTGAAGAAAAAGAGCTTAATAAAAAGTACTTAGGTAAGGACCAAGCTGCGCTCGTACAGATGGCAGACGAGCGCATTGAGAAACGAATTAAGAAGTGGATGGGCAAGCTCACTCCGACTCAAAAATCAGCGATACATGAATACAATACTGCCCGCAGCGACACATTAGACATGTGGCTAGAGTATCGTCACGACTGGATCCGCCTATTTTCTCAAGCTTTAAAAAATCGCCGTAACCAAGTCGCGCTTTCCCATAGCCTAACCTTATTAATGACTCAACCTGAAACCGTAAAATCCAAAGCTTACAAAGCGGTGCTTGATAACAATTCAAAAATGTTTGGCGAGCTTATAATCAAGCTCGAAGCACTCGCCAGTACAAAACAAAAACAGCGGTTTAATAAAAAATTGAATACACTCATTACAGAGATTACTGAAATTAGCCAAGAAGATTAGCGCTCATATTATCGATATGGTTTAGCTTAATCGATGACTGATGAAAGATTGTTATTGTTGTTAGGGTCTATTGAAGTAATAGAATATACGAGGGATTGACATGCAACTTGCACAACTATATCAAAAGTTTTTGAACACCATACGCTACGCTGAAGGGATTGCACCACTTGCATTGAGGTTATATTTGGCACCAGTACTCATGCAGGCTGGTTATAATAAATTATCCCACTTTAGCGATACGGCTGCATGGTTTGGTAATCCTGACTGGGGTCTCGGTTTGCCTTTTCCTGAGTTAATGGTTGTATTGGCAGCGGGTACCGAATTTGTCGGTGGGGGGCTACTAATATTAGGGTTAGCGACACGCCTAATTGCTATTCCGTTGTCTTTTACCATGTTAGTTGCCGCTTTTGCTGTGCATTGGGACAATGGTTGGTTAGCGATTGCAGATGCCAGCTCTTGGCTCGCGAATGAAAGTGTATTGGCGTCTGCTGAGAAGCTAGACAAAGCAAAGGAGATTTTGCAACAAAACGGCAATTATGAATGGTTAACCAGCTCAGGCAATATTGTTGTATTAAACAACGGTATTGAATTTGCGGTCACGTATCTGTTTATGTTGATGGCGCTGATCTTTATGGGAGGAGGCCGCTATACAAGCCTTGATTATTATATTGCAAAGAAAAACCAGATTGTTTAATAACTGAAACTGAACCTTTTATTAAATCCCACCAAATAGGTGGGATTTTTTTTATGGGCTTGCTACTCTCAACGTAGTTACCTATTTTTCACAGTTTTAAGGACAATCTGTTGGACGCATTAACGCTTTTATTGACGAGACAATCCACCCCACGCCTTATCGCTCCAGCTCCTACTGATGAGCAGCTTAAGAATATTATGGACGCAGGAGCACGGGTTCCTGATCATGCTGGTTTAACACCTTGGGAATTTATTATTGCTACTGGTGACGGACTTGAACGCCTTGGAACTATTTTTGCCAAAGCCTCTCAATTAAAAGGTGCAGAGGAAGAGTTTATCGCTAAGACCAAGAATATGCCATTAAGAGCACCTATGGTCATCACCGTGGTTGCTAAAGTAAAACAACACCCCAAGGTACCTGAATTTGAACAACATCTTGCTGCCGGTTGCGCAGCAATGGCAATGCAGCAGGCTGCATTTGCGCAAGGGCTTGGCGCCATTTGGCGCACAGGTGCGTTAGCCTTCGATAGAAACGTGCATCAATCCTTGAGCCTTGATGAAACTGATCAGATTGTTGGATTTCTTTATCTAGGTACCGCGGCACTAAAAGCAAATATAAAGCCGACAAAAGCAGGATTAAACTTTGCGCGGTATATTTAGCAAATCGCTATGCAAAGAGATAATCAGTAATACTCTAACGGGTAAAGAAAGGGGAAATGTAGACCCGTAAATTGTATTTATCTTGCTTGACTAATCATGCTAGGTTAATTAAAAAAACAAAGGAGGTTGAGGTGAACGCACAAGAAGTGAGAAACAACGCGCTAGTGGGTGAACATGTTGTTTTAGAGCCTTTAACGTTAGCGCATTCCCCCGCATTGAGCATTGCGGTTTGTGATGGTGATTTGTGGCAGCTTTGGTATACCAAGGTACCGAATCCCGAAGACATGAATGACTACATCAAGCAAGCGTTATCGGACGAACAAAAAGGAGAGTCGCTTGCCTTTGCTGTTCGAGATCGTCATTCCGGAGAGATTGTAGGTTGTACCAGGATATGCCACTGGCAACAAAGTCATCGTCGCTTAGAAATAGGCCATACATGGTATGCTAAAAGTGTTCAACGTACAGCGGTCAATACTGAGTGCAAACTGTTGTTATTGAGCTATGCGTTTGAAACATTGGATGTTATAGCTGTTGAATTTCGTACACATGTACACAATGAAGTGTCACGTCAGGCTATTTGCCGCTTAGGTGCTAACCAAGATGGCATTTTGCGAAATCATCAGATATTAGCTAATGGCACCATAAGGGATACAGTAGTCTATTCAATTATCGATTCAGAATGGAGTGACGTTAAAAAAGGATTACGCGCCAAACTTCAGGTGAACGTACAGTCTTAGACTATTGATAATATAGCGCTTTATCTCAACCCTCCAATAATTAAGTGGCATGTTTTTTACTGTTGCTCTTGATATTAAATGAAAGCTAAAGTAGAAATAGTTAAATCGAACGATTATAAAAAAGGATTATTTTAATGTCTGGAACAATTTTGCCAAAAATACTGGCACTGTCCATTGGGCTGCTCGCTTTTAACGCCGCAGCAGGAGATGCCGAAGATGCGCTTACTAAAGAGTTAACTGAATGTGCTGCATATTATCAGATAGCTTCAAATGCGATAGCTGCAATGAATGCCCCACAGATGCAAGCTGTGGGTGATAGATTAAAAGCTTCTGGTGAACAAGCGGTTGAAATTGCGAACAAGTACCAAACCGAAGAGTACGTTAATGAGGCCGTTCTTGTCGCAACGAAGCAACATAAAGCATCAATGCCTAACTCAAAAAGCTTAGGGCCATTGATGGGGAAATATAAAGAAAAATGCAAAGTGGTGATTAGTCAGCCTGATCAGCGGCTCGATTATTGGACGATGGCAACCATGTAATAAAAAAGAGAGCGGAAGCTCTCTTTTTTTGTAAGATTAGCGCGATACTCCCTGTCTTATACACTAAGACTTGTGCCAAATAGTAAACTATCTTTACTAGCAGAGTCTTTTACATACTAAATAGGATTGGGACGTGCGATGAATTTCTACTTTTTGTTTGCAGGGGTGCTCGCGGCATTGACCAGTGTCGGACACTTAACATACGGTAAACGCCATTTTCTAGCACCTATGCTGCAAGCGGATTTTGATCCCGTAGCTAAAACCACCATGTATTGTGTGTTTCACTATATTTCAATCTTCCTGCTGTTATCGACTTTGATACTTTTAGCTTGTGCTTTTGAAGCTGTGTCGCAGATGCATAGCTTTGGCATGTTGGTTTTTATAGCACTTAACTTTGGTTTATTTGCGATTTGGCAGATGTATATTGCGTTTATGAGTGAAGTTGAAAGGCCATTTAAATATCTGTTTCAATGGATATTCTTTCTGAGTATTTCAATATTGACAATAATCGGTGCGATTTTGACCTAGTGCAAAACTTAGCGGGAAGCAGAACAAAGGCGCCCAAAATGCCCTTAAGCTAGAAAAGATGAATTATTTGCATTGTTTTAATCCACAGATACCTTGTTTTTTCAATTCAAGAACAGTAGGTTATTAGCATAATAAAAAATGTTTCAAATGGATTGAAACCACGAAATCAGGATGAACCATGCCAATAGTGATTAAAACAAGCTTATCTTTGTTACCCCTTTTTCAGCAGCTCTCACCTTCAATATCCAAGTTTTATCCTACCGTTTGATAGATTGAAAATATCACGTTAACTTACAAATTTTTGTCAAAGTTTTGGCTATTTTATTGTGCCTTTAGTTGTATTATAGGCCGTTAGTCAGGCTGGGTTATTTGCTAAATAAAGAGCACTGTTATGATAGAAGTTCATGAATTAAAAAAAGAATATCCCATGGGTGATACATGTGTAAAAGCACTCAATGGAGTGAGTTTTAGTATTGCTAAAAATGAATTCGTTGCCATTATGGGGCCATCAGGCTCAGGTAAGTCGACCTTAATGAACATTATCGGTTGTCTCGATAAGCCTACATCAGGTGGTTATAGCCTAAATAATCAGGAAGTCGAAGATCTCGATGATGACGCTCTGTCAGCAGTTAGAAATAAAGAGATTGGTTTTGTGTTTCAAAGTTTTCATTTACTGCCACGCTTATCGGCCTTACAGAATGTGTTATTGCCGCTGAGGTTCTCAGCAAACCCCCAACAAGATTCAAGTTATGCTCACGAGCTTCTATCGCGAGTCGGACTTGGTACTCGCCATGATCATCGACCTAATCAGCTCTCTGGTGGACAAAGACAACGCGTCGCAATCGCTCGCTCTTTAGTTAACAAGCCCGCAATACTGTTGGCAGATGAACCCACTGGTGCACTTGACAGTAAAACTTCAGTCGAGATTATGGCGCTTTTTACCGAATTACATAAAGCGGGACAAACCATCATTTTGGTCACCCATGAAGAGGAAGTAGCAGCTTATGCTCAGCGGATTATCCGCATGAGAGATGGCGATATTGTTGAGATTGAAGAGAGGGCAACCAATGCAGCTTAAAGCCATTATAAGTTTGTCAGCACTCTATTTATTGCTGGCCTATACGCCAAGTATTGTCGTCGCCAATGAATTGTCATCAGCAGCTCAAGTATTACCAAGTGATGCTCCGCTTACGTTAGATCCCGCGTTATCCCCATTACTGTTAACGGGCAAGGTTTCGTCGGTTGTTTCGCAACCCATTATGGTGCCAAAAGCAGGGGATGCTTGGCGGTATCAAATCCAGTGGATGCTACCTGAAGGCAGTATTGCTAAAACAGGTGAAGTGGTGGTTATTTTTGATAAGAGCGCCATCGCTAATAAAATTGAGCAGTTGGAGGCGAGTTTATTAAGAGTAACCGCTCAAGAGCAAAGTCAGTCGATAGAGCTTGATGCACAGATTTTACAAGCTGAATTTGATTTAAAGCAAGCGAGACTAGAACTTGAGAAAGCAGAATTGGATGCTGGGATCCCAGCCAAATATATTGCGGCAAAAGATTACGCGGACAATCAATTTAATAAACTTAAGGCGAATTCTGAACTGTCAAAAAAGGTCCAGTCTTTAAAAGAGATAACAGATAAAAGAGCGGCATCAATCGCTCAGTTGCATATTGATAAGACGCGAGCACTTAGAGAGTTAGAGCAATCGCTTAAAGGGTTAGAGCAGTTAGAGATCACCTCCACAATTAATGGCCCCATTTTATATGGAAGAGATCCTTGGTCTGATAAAAAATTTGCAGTCGGAGATTCGGTGCAAATTGGTCGACAGGTGGCCACAATTCCAGCGATGAAAGAGCTTGAAGTGATTGCTTGGGTCAATGAAGTTGATGTTGATAGATTGAAAATTGGTGATGCCGTAAGTCTGAGGCTGGACTCGCAACCAAGCACCTCCCTTAGTGGTGCTATTGAGGGCATTAGCCGTCAAGCAACAAAGCAAACAGCTTGGGGTAGCAGCAATTGGTTTAGAGTTGAAATTACATTTACTAGCGATGAAAGAGTGAAGATCATTCCAGGAATGAGCGTATTAGTCGAGCCTATTAGGAGTACTACATGAAGGGAACTTTAGTAAGGATCTCATTGATGAGTGCGTTATTAGTCGGCTGCTCAGACTCCGCTGTCACCCAAATTGAATCGGGGGTGCTGAGCCAGCAGATCGAAGTCACAGGAGAGCTGGTATCGTCTAATACTGTCAATTTAAAACCGCCAGCTATTCGGCGGGTCTGGCAATATCAAATAAAAATGTTAGCACCAGAAGGCAGTGATGTAAGCGAAGGCGATCGCGTTGCTCAGCTTGATACCTCTGAACTTGCGCAGCGACTTTCGGTTAAAAGTGCCAATTTAGAAACGACACTGCAAGATCTTGAAACTTCAAAGTTGCGTAACGCGAAGAAGTTGGAAGAGTTAAAGCTTGAACTTGCCGAAGCTAAAATGAATCAAGAGAAAAGCCGGCTTAAAGTTGAGATCTCTGACGAAACGGTTTCCGTCATCGACAAGAAAAAGTATCAACGAGACGCCATTATTGCTACCGATAGAGTGGGCTTGATCCATAAGAAGATAGAATTAGAGAGTTTGAGTGCAGAGCAAAGAGTCAAGATGCTTGAAGGAGACAAGCAGAAGTTTGAACTGGAAGTCGCAGCACTTAAAAAAGGTATTCAATCGCTTACCCTTATCGCGCCTCGAGGTGGCATGGTGGTATACGGCAATGATCAACAAGGCAATAAAGTTGCCGAAGGACAAAATGTGTTTAATGGCGATACCTTATTGAGTATTCCAGATCTTAAGCATATGCAAGTCAATATGACTATTCCTGAAGTTGAAGCCGGTAGAGTTAAAGTTGGTCAAAAACTTAAAATTCGTTTAGATGCCAATCCCGAAAGAAGTTTCAATGGTGAAATAAAAGAGCTTGGCGCCGTATTTAGAGTCAAAAACCAAGATGTGCCTTTAGTGATCTTTGATGCTGTAGCCAGTATTCAAGAGGCGGATACCGAGTTGATGAGGCCTGGTATGACGGCAAAAATCAGTATTGATATCGCTAATAATACCGAGCAATTACTGGTATCGCTTGATGCAGTGCATTATGAACGAGGTAATGCATACGTCTACACTCCAGGCTTATTGAGTAACAGTAAACAGTTCGTGTCGCTGGGTGCTATGGGCAAAGAACAGGTGGTAATAACATCAGGTTTAAATGAAGGCGATGAGGTGTTGCTACCATGATTAATTCAGTAATAAACAAGCGCACACTGATAGCTGCTGCGGTTAGCGGTTTCCTATTGATAATGACAACGGGTTGCAGTCAGCAAAAGAGTGATGGCGTACTGACACTTGAAATCGTAGCCGCTGATTTTAAAGTTGATATTCCAGCCTCTGGAGAACTTGAAGCGGCTAACTCGACGACAGTGACTGTGCCGTCTGGCCTCAGGGGACCACAATCTTTAGCTTGGATCATGGATAATTTTAGCAATGTAAAAGCTGGTGATGTGGTTGCTACTATGGATTCAACAAGAGAAAGCTACCGATTGGAAATGGAAAAGCTCGATTTTGACCGCTTAAGCTTAGACAGTCAGATCCAAACAGAGAAAGATAAAACCATAGATAAGACGCTAACAACGGACACTAAGCTGACGGGGGAGGAGCGTGAGCTAGCAGATCGCTTCTTTAGTGAGGATGAGCGTGTTTATACTAAAATAGACATTATTGATCAGATGCGTAATCAAGATTACTTAGAAGCGAAAATGACCTTCTATAACTGGGGGCTTGGCCAACATGGTTCTCAGGCGGATGCAGAGCAAGAGCTTATTAAGCTTAAGCAAAAGGGTCATCAAGCTAAAATGTCGCGTTACTCCAATAACCTCAATCAAATGCAGATCATAGCTCCTCACGATGGAGTCTTTGTTGCACAGGAAGGTTGGAATGGCGTGCCGCCAGTTGCTGGTGACATGATGTGGTCTGGAATGACCATCGGCACGCTACCTGATACATCGAAAATGCAAGCGAAGTTGTACGTATTGGAATCTGAAGCATTGGGTTTAGCAATAGGTAAACCGGTGACTCTGTATCTTGATGCTTATCCAGATATGCCAATTTTAGGAGAAGTCTCGCAATTAGATGCGTTGTCAAAATCGAAAGAGAAAGACAGCCCTGTAAACTACTTTGAATTAACCGTTAGCATAGATAAAACCATCGTTAAGGTGATGCAACCAGGAAGGCAAGTTAACGCCAGTGTACATGCTCTTGATCTTCAAAATGTTATTACTGTACCTAATCAAGCGTTATTCCAAAAATCCGGTGAGTACTGGGTCTATCTAAAGACATCTGCTGGTTTCATTAAGCAGAAGGTACAGCCTGGTAATCGCAGCTTAAATCGTACAGTTATTAAAGATGGGCTCACAAAAGGTGACACTATCGCCTTAACAACACCGCCGAAAAGGAATCGAGTATGACGGGTAATAGACCAACGGCACCTACAGTAAGCCTATCGATATACTTAGACGGTATAAAGCAAGCATTCGATGAGATGCGTCATCATAAATTGCGCACACTACTGACTCTTCTAGGAATGATTTTTGGTGTCGGCGCGGTGATTGCTATGCTTAGTGTCGGCGAAGGCGCCGAACGCGAAGCGCTGAAAATGATTGAATCAATGGGAGTAAATAATCTTGTTGTTAATGCTCGAGCGACAGAAGGGGAAGCACTCAAGTCAGTGCGTGAACATAGTGTCGGCTTAAGCCTTAGAGATATTGATAGCGCAACCGATACATTGCCTTTTGTTGAAAATTGGAGTGCGGAAAAGAACGTTAAAGTCTTTAGCCTGTTTAGTTTAAAAGGGCGCAGCGACGCAAAGGTCTTAGGTGTCACACCAAGTTATTTCGATTTGAGTGCTTTAGATTTAGGTGAGGGGCGAAGGCTAAACCAAGCAGACGAGTCACACTTTCAACAGGTGACTGTTCTGGGTCCTGAAGCAGCACAAAGCCTTTTTCCACAAGGCAATGCCATTGGCAGTTTAGTTAAAGTTAATCACCAATGGTTTACGGTTGTTGGCGTGCTATCTGAAAAAGAGGGCACTAAGTCAACGATTCAAGGCGTTAAGTTAGGTGGCGAGCGAAATCAGGTTTTTATCCCACTGAGCACAGCGCTGAAAAAGATGCAGTTTAAGCATTTGGAGGATGAATTGGATTCCTTTAAATTGGCGCTAGTTGATGGCGTCGATCCAACGTTAGCCTCTAAAAGCTTGCAGCACCTTCTGAATCGTCGCCATGGTGGAGAAAAAGATTTTGATGTTGTTGTACCAGCCGATTTACTGGCTCAGCATCAGAAGACGCAGCAGATATTTAATATCGTTATGGCTTGTGTTGCTGGGATCTCCTTACTTGTGGGCGGCATTGGCATTATGAATATTATGTTGGCGACCATTCTAGAAAGAACTGGTGAGATTGGGCTCTTAAGAGCGTTAGGCGCTAAACGAAAGGATATTGCGCGGCAATTTCTTATCGAGAGTATCGCAATCTCTGCAACTGGGGGCATTATCGGTATTGGTGTTGGATTATTGTTGGCGTTGGTTATCTCTTCTGCAGCCGGTTGGCCTGTAGCTTGGTCTCCTTTCGCTATTGTACTTGCGCTGGGAGTTTGTATGACAATCGGTGTCGGTTTTGGTTTATATCCAGCTAAAAAGGCCGCCAAACTCGACCCTATTGTTGCTTTGCAAAGGGATTAAATCTGCGTTGTTTCAAACTGCTCTAAACGGAAGGGGAGTCAAATTGAATGACTCCTCTGTGTTTACTTTATTAATTCTAATCTAGCGCCTCGCTTCTGAGTTGGATTTACGATCTACAGTGTATGCTCGTTACAATAAATAGCAGTGATATTTAAGGCTAGCGGATTTTGGCTGGCGGCTATAACGCAATAATAGTATCTATATTGGTACGTTACTCGAGTAAAACGTTAATTATCTGGTTTAGCGTTACCGGGCTTTTTTGTCATAAAGTTGTTAAGTATTACTGATGGCTAAACGGTCAAATCGATGTAGCTTTGTTAGATGTTGTTAAATGTACCTTGTTCAGTCATACAGTGAAATACACTGGTTATAGCTATTATAGTGACAGTTAGTTCTGCCTCAGGCTTGTGAAAGTAAGTTAGCGTGAGAGGTCATGCTGCACTTCAAGTTTTTCACCATTTTTGCTAGCTAGGGCCTGTATTTTATCTTTGAAAATCTCCCTCGTTTTTGTTGTAAAATTACATTAATGCCTGTTTGAGTTAACCAAATATGAAACAATTTCTCTGTACTTGCTTAGCTAAGCGCTTTTTTGTATGTAACTTACAAAATCCGCCACGAAGTGTGATGTCAAACGTGGAATATTAGTTAACAAACAACTACTATTAGTCATCCAATTATTTAACGGTTGATGTTTGTGATGACAGGTTATTCAAACCCAGTTATAACAGTGAAAAAAGGCCTCGACGTGCCAATTGCTGGCGAGCCTAAGCAGGTTGTTGATGCTAGCAAATCTTGCTCCCATGTTGCACTTTTGGGAGAGGAATATGTTGGTTTAAAACCAACGATGTTAGTAGAAATCGGCGATGTGGTGCAAAAGGGTCAAGTTCTTTTTGAAGATAAAAAGAATATTGGCGTTAAGTTCACAGCACCCGCTAGCGGCAAAATCATTGCTATCAACCGTGGCGAGCGAAGGCTTTTTCAGTCTATCGTCATTGAATGCAATCAAGGTGATTCAATTCATTTTGGTATAGATGAAGATATCCAAGCATTAAGTCGCAGCCAAGTGCAAGCAAAGCTGGTCGATAGTGGTTTGTGGACGGCTTTACGCACTCGACCTTTCTCCCGCGTTCCCAATATAGACTCTACGCCAGCAGGCATTTTTGTCAGCGCGATGGACAGTAACCCATTGGCAGCTGACCCTTTGATTGTTATTGCAGAGCAAGCCGATGCATTTGCTGCAGGGCTTGCTGTTTTAGGTCAACTTACCGACGGAAAAGTTCATTTGGGTCAAGCGCCAGGCGAGAAGCTACCTGGTAGCGAATTGCCTCATGTCATCAATCACTATTTTGAAGGCGTACATCCTGCGGGTTTAGTTGGCACCCATATTCATTTTGTGTTGCCCGCTAGCCTTGAACGTCCTGTTTGGCATTTGGGTTATCAAGATGTGATTGCTTACGGCAAACTGTTTTTAACTGGCGAGATTTACACTGACCGTGTTGTTGCTCTTGCTGGGCCGGATGTTATCAAGCCGCGATTAGTTCGCGTTCAAACCGGTGCTTGTTTATCAGAAGTGGTCGCTGGTGAACTGCAAGAGGGTAACTCTCGTGTGGTTTCAGGTTCTGTTTTGTCGGGTCATACTGCTTTTGGCGTCCATGATTTCCTCGGGCGTTTTCATAATCAAGTCAGTGTGCTTCAAGAAGATTCACAACACCATCTATTACCATGGGTAAGAGGTGGTTCTGAAAAATTCTCCATCACTCGTGCGGTTACCTCACGTCTTAAAGGCGCTAAGAAACTATTTAACTTAACCACCCATACAGGCGGCTCAGCTCGTGCAATGATGGCTTTTGGTCAATTAGACCGAGTGATGCCGCTTGATGTTTTGCCAACGCTGTTAGTACGCGATCTCGTTGTTAGAGATACTGATGAAGCGCAAGCTTTAGGGGCATTGGAACTTGATGAAGAAGATTTAGCATTATGTACCTTTGTGTGTCCCGGCAAGTACGATTTTGGTAAAGAGCTGCGCGCTTGTTTAGAAATTATTGAGAGGGAAGGTTGATGAGTCAACAAGATAAAAAGCCCGATATCCAAGAGGATTATTATGCACCGGGCAACTCAGTAAAGGGTTATCTGCACTCTTTACTTGTGGCTCATGGTCGAAGTACTAAAGGCAAGGTACATGTTCGAGATGCCATCGATGTAAAAAGAACCATGACAATTGTGGGGTTGTGTTTATTGCCAGCCATCTTGTTTGGTATATACAACATCGGTCTACAAGCACAGATTGCAGTAGCATCGGGTTTAGAAGCTTCTAGCGTGTGGCAGCTTATTCCTTTTAATGCCATTTTTGGTGGCATGACGGAGCAAACAGGCTTTATTGGTTTAGTTATTTACGGCATAAGCTTGTATGCACCTATCTACATTACAGCGCTGTTAGTGAGTCTGTTTTGGGAAATGGTATTTGCTAAGGTACGCGGTCAAGAACTACACGAAGGCTTCTTTGTGACTGCTTTGCTATTTACTTTGATCTTGCCTGTTTCTACGCCGCTTTGGCTAGTGGCAATGGGGATCACCTTTGGTGTCATAATGGCAAAAGAGGTGTTCGGTGGTATGGGATATAACTTCCTTAATCCCGCACTAGCAGGTCTGGCGTTTATCTACTTCGCCTATCCATCGCAGGTTACTGCTGTTACTCAACTCGTTGCCGTAGATGGATTCTCTGGTGCGACAACGTTAATGCAAACAGCAGCTGGCAAAATGAGCTTTGCTGATTATGCATGGTATGAAGCGTTTACCGATCCTAACTGGTGGAATGCTTTCTTTGGTTTTACTGTGGGTGCAATTGGTGAAACTAGCACTCTGGCATTACTCATCGGTGGTGGGTTCCTAATCCTTACCCGTCTTGCTGACTGGCGTATCGTAGCGGGTGTACTCGCAGGCATGATAGCGACAGCCACACTATTTAACATTATTGGTTCATCTAAAAATGAACTGTTTGCTATGCCGTGGACTTGGCATTTAGTAACCGGTGGTTTTGCGATTGCAATGATGTTTATGGCAACAGATCCGGTGACTACATCTTATACCCGTAAAGGTAAGGTGGCCTATGGACTGTTAATTGGTTTTATGACCGTGCTCATTCGAGTTGTTAATCCAAAGATGCCTGAAGGTGTCATGCTCGCGATATTGTTCGCCAACTTATGGGCGCCAATCTTTGATTACCTCGTCGCGAAAGCCAACATTAAACGGAGACTGAAACGTAATGGTCTTTAAAGCTCATCAAAAAGCCAATTCTATTGCTGTGGCGATGCCAGCGATGTTATTAGCCAAACTCTGGGAAGCGATATTTGAGTACCTACTCTATCGTATGCCTAAAAGTGCAAAGCAGGTCAATACGGGGAATAAAGCGTAATGGCATTTAAGAAAGATTCATTTTTGGGCACGATGATTTTCACCGTGACCCTCTGCCTATTGTGTTCATTTATGATCACAGGTACAGCAGAGCTGCTAAAAGAGCGCAAGCTGGTCAAGAAACGTGACGAGCTTAAACGCAATGTATTAATAGCTGCAGACGTCGATATAGCGGATAAAGACTTTAGAGCGATATTCGACAAAGACGTTAAGCCTTTATTAGTGACGCTCGAGACTGGCGATGTTGCTACTGGTTCTGAAATTAACGTGCTAGATTTTGATGACAAAATGGCGGCAATTAACCCAGAAACCTCAGTAAAGCTTGAGAAAAAGCAAGATAAAGCCAAAATCAAAACCCGTGCTAACCAAGTACGAGTCTTTAAAGTCTTTGACGATAATAACCAGCTAGAGGCTGTAGTATTGCCTATTTACGGCAAAGGCTTATGGTCGATGGTTTATGGTTATGTGGCGTTGCAACCTGACTTTAATACCGTTGAAAATGTCGTGTTTTATGAGCATGGTGAAACTCCGGGTATTGGTGATTTCCTAAATGACTCAGAGTGGACCGACAAATGGCATGGTAAGCAGCTATTTAATGAGAAGGGAAAAGTCTCTTTCAAAGTTGTTAAAGGCGGTGCTAAAGCTGGAGATGTTCATGGTGTTGATGCTGTCAGTGGAGCAACAATGACAGGTCGAGGAGTCCAACGAGCTGTGCAGTTTTGGTTTGGCTCTGAAGGGTTTGAAACGTTCCTAAATAAGCTAAAAGCGTCGGAGGCTAAGTGATGAGTACTCAAACTGCATCAACTCGTGACATTTTAACCAGTCCTATTTTCAGCAATAACCCCGTAGCGATGCAAGTGCTTGGGGTATGTTCTGCGCTAGCTGTTAGTAACTCAATGCAAACCGCATTAGTAATGACAATCGCCGTGACATTTGTACTGGTATTCTCAAATTTAATTATCTCCAGCATACGTTCTCTTATACCTAATAGTGTACGTATTATTGCGCAAATGACGGTCATTGCTTCATTAGTGATTATTGTCGACATGGTATTACAAGATATAGCGTATGAATTATCACGTCAGCTGTCAGTATTCGTTGGTTTGATTATCACCAACTGTATCATCATGGGGCGTGCTGAAGCATTTGCTATGAAAAATCCACCACATCTCGCTGTGGTTGATGCTGTTGGTAATGCAATGGGATACGGCGTGATCTTATTGGGTGTGGCGTTTGTTCGTGAACTACTTGGTAGTGGTACCTTGTTTGGCCATGAAATTTTACAAACCGTTGAAAACGGCGGTTGGTATTTAGCTAATGAGATGTTCAAGCTACCACCAAGTGCGTTCTTCTTAATTGGTTTGATGATCTGGTCAATTAACGTCATTCAGCGTAAGCGAGGGTAGTAGGCGATATGGAACATTATATAAACCTGTTTATTCAGGCTGCGTTTATCGACAACATGGCACTGTCATTCTTCATGGGAATGTGTACTTTTTTAGCCGTGTCTAAGAAAGTGTCGACCTCCTTTGGTTTGGGGATAGCGGTTATCGTGGTAATGACTTTAGCTGTGCCACTTAACCAAATAATTTACGCCAATGTCTTAGCGCCTGGTGCGCTAGCTTGGGCAGGTTACCCTGCATTAGATTTAAGCTATTTGCAGTTAATTACCTTTATTGGGGTGATTGCAGCCTTGGTACAGATCTTAGAGATGTTTTTAGATAAATACATTCCAGCATTGTATGACTCTCTTGGTATTTTCTTGCCATTGCTAACGGTAAACTGTGCGATTTTTGCAGGTGTTATCTTTATGGCTAACCGTGATTACTCACTGGGTGAGTCAGTGGTATTCGCCGCAGGTTCAGGCTTTGGCTGGGCAATGGCGATAGTGATGCTTGCTGGATTACGTGAGCGGATGAAATTCCATGCAATACCTGAAGGCCTACAGGGCATAGGTATTGTGTTTATTACCACCGGTTTGATGGCACTAGGCTTTATGGCTTTCTCTGGTATTTCTATTTAAGCCTGTTTAGTTAAGCAGCTTAATGAAAACGAATTAAACAAAAGGTAAATTCGATGGAAATGGCAATTGGTATCGGCATGTTCACCGCAGTGGTAAGCATGTTGGTCATGGTGATTTTATTCGCCAAAAGTAAATTGGTTTCTACGGGTGATGTTAATATCCGTATTAATGATGATGCTGAAAAAAGTATTTCAACAGCAGCGGGCGACAAACTGCTCGGCGCGTTAGCGGGCAAAAACATTTTCATTCCGTCAGCTTGTGGCGGAGGTGGTACATGTGGCCAATGTCGGGTGACTGTAAAATCTGGCGGTGGCGATATTTTGCCGACAGAACGTGACCATATCAGTAAAAAAGAGGCAAAAGAGGGCTGCCGTTTAGCCTGTCAGGTCTCAGTTAAAACGGATATGGAGCTTGAGGTTGAAGAGGAGATCTTTGGCGTTAAGAAGTGGCAATGTGAAGTTATTTCTAACAATAACACAGCGACTTTCATTAAAGAGTTATTGCTGAAACTACCAGAAGGCGAAGACGTTCTTTTCAAAGCGGGTGGTTATATTCAAATTGAAGCACCTGCGCATACTGTCAATTATGCAGACTTTGATATTCCCGCTGAGTATCGTGATGATTGGGAGAAGTACGAACTGTTTAAGCTAGTCTCAAAAGTCGATGAGGATGTTTTACGTGCTTATTCGATGGCTAACTACCCTGATGAAAAGGGGCGTATCATGCTTAATGTGCGTATTGCGACGCCACCTAATGATAAAGTGGCTCCGGGTAAAATGTCATCGTACATCTTTAACCTAAAGGCCGGTGATAAGGTGACTATCTCAGGTCCATTTGGTGAGTTCTTCGTTAAAGAGACCGATGCCGAAATGATTTTTGTTGGTGGTGGTGCGGGTATGGCACCCATGCGTTCACATATCTTCGATCAGCTTAAGAGCAAAAAGACGCAACGCAAGATGAGTTTTTGGTACGGTGCTCGTTCAACACGTGAAGTGTTCTATCAAGAAGATTTCGACATGTTAGCTGCTGAGAATGAAAACTTTGTCTGGCATGTCGCGCTATCTGATCCGTTACCTGAAGATAACTGGACCGGTTACACCGGCTTTATTCACAATGTATTGTTTGAAAACTACTTGCGTGACCACAAAGCGCCGGAAGATTGTGAGTTCTATATGTGTGGCCCTCCTATCATGAACTCGTCAGTGATTAACTTGCTAGAAAGCTTAGGTGTTGAGCCTGAAAATATTCTACTTGATGATTTCGGTGACTAAGTTAAATCCATTAGTTTAAATATAAAACGCAGCCATTGAGCTGCGTTTTTTATATCTAGAATTTGCGTTTAGTGTATGTACTTAAATTGTGCTACCGCTACAGGTTTAATGAATGCAAATTGTAAACGGTATGCTTTAGAGTTTAACGAAGAACACACTGCTCGATAAACTGCATTTTTTCTTTATCGTGATGTCGATATAAATAGTGTCGCAGAGTAAAGTGTTATTAAATGTAACTGTTGCATTACATTCTACTGTTAGATGTAATATATTGCTTTTCGCTAGGAGAGCAAAGCGTTCACTTGAAGTGGATGCCTGTAAAAGCTTGGAGAAGCTTCAGATCTGCTTAAGATAGTAAGTTAACGCTCTTCTCTTAGTGTTATTAATCATTTAAGGGAATAAACAATGAAAAAAACACCAATTGCATTAGCTTTATTATTCGCTACCGCCACGTCCTCTGCATTTGCCGCAGAAAATGAATTTCATCATGAAGCTAGAATCAACTACGGCACTAATTCTGAAGAAGTTAGCGACGGTGTATGGAGTGCCGCTTATCGATACTATTTTGAAGCAGTAGACCAAAGTAATGGTCCATATGCGCTCAATGGCTTTTTGGCTCAAAAATCAAATGTCGGCGTAAATTACCAGTATTATGATATAGAAAATTTTGATGTAGATTCAATCAACATCGATGGTAAATTTGTATTTGATTCAAACTGGTTTATTTCAGCTGCATACGGTAGAACAAATTTCGACAGCTTTGATACCGATTCATACTTAGCTGAAGTTGGTTACTATTTCAATTCATCTTCTGCAGTATCTGCATTTTATTCAGATAGCGATAATGATACCGCTGAGGAATATGGATTGGCTGTTCGCAGCTTTATGGCTTTAGAGTCAACTGCTGGAATTGAGCTTAGTGCTAACTGGTCGCATACAGATTTTGACGATACATTTAATGTCGGTGCTGATTGGTATATTAATGACTCCTGGTATGTCGGGGCAAACTATTTTGATACTAGATCAAGCGATTATTCTATTAGTACCGGCTATTGGTGGCAGATCTCCGATACCTTCTCAGCTACATTTGATGCTTCTAGACTCATCGATTCTGATGTAGACGGAGTTAACTTATCAGCGAGCATCGTAGGTCGCTTCTAATTATCTTATGATTTTAGGAGTCATTAACTAAGATAACGAGCTTCTTCTCTACATGAGGCTGTTAGATTTATACATTGATGACACCTTTGGTATAGGCAAAAGCAGTACTGGTGTTTACTAGTATTGCTTTTACATTTAATGCAAACCGTTAGTCGTCAACAATGTATCAGCTAGTTAATTTCCTCTCCATTTTATCGGTTTACTTTCACTTTTATCCTCCTTTCCAAAAAAGAATCGCTCATTCCATATTTGTTTTTTATGAATTTAATTTATTAAATATCAATAACTTGATTTATTGTTGTTACTGTTTTAGCTATTGATTATGTTTCATTTATTTATTGATTCGTAAGCGGTTTAAACTTCTTCACCATATTCAACGGGGCAGGGCTAAATCATCATTGGCTTGCTCATTACTTTTGCTCTCTATTCATGTTCCTTGTATCTGCCATATGTGCTGAACAGAGCGTGATGCGGCTACAAATTTATATATGGAAGGTTTTAATATGTCAGCTTCGAATTCATCAAGCGTAGATAGTTACATTCAATTTGCTCGAAGTATTCCGCGTTTAGACGCTGAAGCAGAGCGTGAACTCGCAAGACGCTATAGTGAAACCGGAGGCAAGTATTACTTGGATAAGTTGAGTACTTCACTGCTCGGCTTTGTGCTTCATATAGCAAAAGGATTTAAAGGCTATGGTTTACCTTTTGAAGATCTGATCCAAGAGGGAAATATAGGGTTACTAAAAGCGGTAAAAAAATTCGACTACCGCGCAGGTGTCCGTTTATCGACGTTTTCTGTGCATTGGATAAAAGCTGAGATCTGTGAGTATGTATTGAAGAATTGGCGACTAGTCAAAGTTGCTACTACTAAAGATCAGCGCAAGCTATTTTTTAATCTTCGAAGTCACAAAACCCATCAGGGTTGGTTTAGTAAGCAAGAGGCTCTCGCACTTGCTGAAAAGCTAGACATACCAGTCGACACCGTTGAAGAGATGGAGGCGAGAATGGCGGCGCGTGATGATAGCTTTGATGCAACACTTAACGAAGATGGAGAAGAGGGTGCTCAAAAATCTTTTGTCGTCGATGAATCGTCAGATCTTGCTGAGAGTATTGAACAAGCGCAATGGCAACAACATAATAAGTCTAAGCTGATGCGCACGCTTACAACGCTGAATGAACGCAGTCGTAATATTGTTCATTCTCGCTGGCTTGCCAATAAAAAAAGCACTCTTACAGAGTTATCTGAGACTTATGCCGTGTCAGCTGAAAGAATACGTCAGCTAGAAAAAGAAGCATTTGCAGCCATTAAGCAAGCAGACGAAAAACTAATGCAGTATCACTAGCCTTAAGCAGCTAAACTGTTTTAACTATATAGATGAGGCGGCAATTGTGATTAATGATTGCTGCCTCGCTAATATGGCGCTTAAAAGTGCGAACCTAGTGTTCTTTACTTAAGTTCAATGCGTTAAGGAGATACTGACAAGCATTCAACGTTGTTATTTATTGGTAAATAAATTAGCTTACTGGGAAGTTTGTTTTCTAAAAAGCCCGAGCAGCAAAGTACGGGCGAAATCACTACTCTTTACCAGCAAGGATCTAGGCAATGGACGCTCAACGCCCCAACTTCATCTATCCCCCCGGCTCAATGTTAATGCACTCGCCACTCATTTTAAGTAAAGCAGATATGTACGGCTTTTTTATGAAAGGAAAAATGGCCAACCTACAGTGCTCTATTGATAAGTGCCTTAATCAAGTGGCAGGCAGTACGATGTACTTTAAAGTACTTTCGCCTTATGTGTTAACCAGTTTTACTCGGGTTGATAAAGCCTACTCTGAATACCCAGAAGATAGAGACAAGGGCTGGATCCAAGAAACAGACATTGTTACTTGGGTCATGGTGGGCCGCCAAAATAGCAGTGACAGTGATGATATCAGCCATGTCTATTTTCATCCGCTGCACATATTCGTTAATGACGCGATGGCACTCATTAATGGACGTGAGTTGTTCGGTTACCCTAAGTACATGTGTGAATACGAGATGCCTGAAGTTGGAGAACCGCTAACTAAGCTCAGCCTTTCTGCTAAAAGTTTTAAGCATTTCTCACAAGATAGTGAATTGGCAATGCATCCGTTATTAAGTGTTGACTGCGAAGCCGCTGAAGAACATCAGCTCTCAGCTTTAGAGGCAATAGGACAGACTTGGGATCTATTTAAAGCGCAAACTGACTTTATTCCAGAACTCGATAAATTGGGCGAGCAGCAGTTATTTAGTTTGTTATTTAAACCCGCTATTGACCAAGTATTTTTAAAGCAACTACCTGACAGTGCTGGCGATAAAGCCGTTTACCAAGCAATTACAGCAGCGCCGGCTAAAGTCAATAAAGTGCACTCTATTTCGTTACTAGAAAATGATTTGCTAGCGACTGTGTTTGATAATGCCTCTTTTTCATTTAAAGAGTCGTTAGGCGTTGAACTGGGTGAACAAAATGTATTGCTGCCTTACCACGTTAACTTTGACTTTGAAGTTCCCCAAGGTGAAGTGTTAGTTGATAACTCAACCATAAAAAAAGAAAAAATCGCTATTTTAGGTGGCGGTGTGGCGGCAATGACCGCTGCGGCGTGCTTAACCGAGCAGCCTGGTTGGCAGAACCGCTATGAAATTGATGTTTATCAGATGGGTTGGCGAATTGGTGGTAAAGGCGCCAGTGGACGTAATGCTGAAAAAGGTCAACGTATCGAAGAGCATGGACTGCATATCTGGTTTGGTTTTTACCAAAATGCCTTTAATTTGATGCGTAAGGCTTATGAAGAACTCGATAGGCCCGCTGGTACCCCGCTAGCTACTTTCTTAGATGCCTTTAAACCACATAATTTTATTGTGTTGCAAGAGGATGTTGGTGGTGAATCAGACAGTTGGCCAATTCAGTTTCCAGAGCGCAGCGGGATCCCAGGAGATAGCACTGAAGTATTAACGCTTTGGAAAGTCGTCAAGGCAGCCTTTAGCTGGATCCGTCATTGGCTAACTGAGATGGATGACTTGCTTGATGCCCTGGAAGATGAAGACACCGCTAAGACGCAAGAGTCAGCCAGACCGGTTCACTGGTTTAGCCGTGAATGGTTTGAAGAACTAAATGACAAAATAGAAGACTCGATAGATGACGCTAAAGAGAGCTTGTCGTCACTGGCCGATAAGCTTGAATGTCACTTTAATCAAATGATTGGCCGAGATTGTGAAGCGCACCATCATGATACTGAAGATGAGGGCGGTTTTGTTGAATCTGCGGTGGATGCATTTAGGTCGCGCTTAGAAGAGCGTTTTGTTGATAAGTTAGAGACTAATGATGAACTGCGTAGATTATATATTGCAGCTGATCTGGGTTTAACCATCTTAAAAGGCATGTTCGTTGATGATGTATTTAAGCATGGCTTTGATGTTATTAACGATTATGACTACCGTGAGTGGTTAACTAAGCACGGTGCGAATCAAACCTTTACTGTCGATTCTGCGCCAGTGCGTGGTTTTTACGATCTGGTGTTTGCCTATGAAAAAGGCAATTTTGATAATCCTAACTTGGAAGCCGGTACCATTATCCGTTCAATGATGCGGATTGCACTGTGCTACCAAGGCGGGGTGATGTGGGAGATGCAGGCTGGTATGGGCGATACCGTCTTTACGCCTTACTATGAAGTGCTTAAACGTCGTGGTGTTAATTTTCACTTCTTTAATCAGGTCGATAACTTAGAGTGTGTTAACCACAGTATTCAGGCGATAGAGATCACTGAGCAAGTGGCACTAAAACAGGGTGTTGAATCATACTCGCCACTTGTTGATGTTAAGGGGCTTGATTGTTGGCCAAGCCAACCTAAACTCGAAGAACTCGATGAAACGCAAGCGCAATTGATTAAGCAACATGATGTTAATTTGGAGCATTTCTGGAGTAATTGGCAGGAGGTTTATCAGGCCCATTATGGACAGCCATTGCCTAAAAAGCGGCTAGTAAAGGGTAAAGATTTTGACAAGGTGATATTTGGTTTGTCTATTGGCTCAGTGCCTCATGTGGCTAAAGAGGTCATGGAGCAAAGTGAAGTCTTAAGCAAAAGTGTTGAGAAAGTAAAAACGGTTGCCACTCAGGCTTATCAACTGTGGCTGGATCAGGATTTAGCGGGCATGGGGTGGCCTTTAAGGCCTGATAATGGCGAAGAGCCTGTACTGTCAGGGTTTACTGAACCGTTTGATACTTGGGCGTCGTTAACGCATTTGATTAAGATGGAAGACTGGCAGGGCGCTCAACCTAAAAATGCGAGCTATTTTTGCTCTGCATTACCTGTTGAGCATTACCCGCCAGCATCTGAAACCGGTTTCCAAGCTCATAAAACATCAATAGCAAAAGCGGGTGCGATAGGGCAGTTAGATAACCAAATCTATAAGCTTTGGGATAATGTGCCTGCGCCTGGCAGCCAATCAGCGCTGACAACTGGCGGATTCCCTTGGCAGTGGCTTCATGATGAAAACGATTCGACTGGAGTCGCTCGATTTGATAGCCAATACTGGCGCGCTAATGTTGATCCTTCTGAACGTTATGTGATGTCAGTAAAGGGCAGTACTCAATACCGAGTCGATACTGATGGTACCGGCATAGATAACCTGTTTGTGACTGGTGATTGGATTAAAACCGGGATTAATGCAAGCTGCGTTGAAGCGGCAACCATGGCGGGAATGCAAACATCTCGAGCGATATGTGGCTACCCTGAAATCATTAAAGGTGAAAAAGATTTTTAGTCTGTTATTACTAGGGCCTGTTGAACTTTTATGGTTGTTTTTACAGCAACTTATTGGCCATTTTGGCAAGGCAGAGGCTATGCCGTGTAGTGATTCTCCACAAATAGCCTTTAACGCAGAAAAAATGGCCAAGAAATGCTGTCCTTTGGATTCGTTTCATTGCTTCTATTCTTTTATGACTAGCATGGGCTATGAGCGCTTCAGGTAACTGGCTAAGCGTTATCGCTCAAGCCTTGCAGTAGCAGCATTATTGCTTACGGTAAAGAATCGAACAAAAACTAAGCTCGAAAGATCAACAGACCCTAACACAACTCCATATAAAGGGCAGGGCGTACGCTTTGCCCTTTTTATTACACTGTTAATGTTTGTAGCTACACTATTTAAAGATATTGCCATTGCAATGGTTATTAACAGAGAGGGGAAAGATGGCTGCAAGTGTTAATACTGCCAATAAAAAGGTTCAATCTGTAACAAGGTCAGTGAGTCAATCATTAAAGACACAGCCTACCAGTGCGGACGCCTCTTTATTTTTAACACAGAAACTTTCAGGGAAAAAGCTTGAAGATTGCCAAGCACTGCTGCAATTGTTTTCTACTGTAACCAAACAACCTGCTGTTATGTGGGGCAGCATCATAGGTTTTGACCAATATCACTACCGCTATGCTTCTGGTCGTGAAGGAGATTGGCCGATAACGGGTTTTGCAGCAAGAAAAAATGATATCACTATATACCTTATGAATGGTTTTGGTGATTACCAAGAGATTCTACCTAAGCTTGGTAAACATAAAACCGGTAAGTCATGTTTATATATAAAGCGGTTAAGTGATGTAGATTTAGCGGTATTGACTGAATTGATCCGCGACTCAATTGCCAAAATGAAAAAACGTTACCCAGAATGAGCTTGGTTGGTAAGGTTTTCTCCCTTCAAAAAATGCGCTTCCATTAATAATGAAAGCGCATTGTTGCTAAAGCTTATCTGATAATCGGTGCTAGTCGTTAATCTAGTAACCTATGGTCGCGCTGCCTGCTCGACGTGGATCTGATGAGCCAAATATACCTTGTTCAGTCACCATGATTGATTGTGTCGAACCCATAGAGTTATTGACCTTTATCTTATGGCCTTTCTCCTCCAACAGCTGACGAGTATCGAGGTTCAACGTATGTTCCACTCGCAATACATCAGGCAACCATTGATGGTGAACTCGAGCTGCATTGGTCGCTTCAGCGATGTTAAAATCATGGTCAATCACGTTCATAATAACCTGCAAGGTCGTGGTGATAATGCGAGAACCACCAGGACTACCAGTAACGATATACGGTTTACCGTCTTTCATTACGATAGTCGGGCTCATGGAACTCAGTGGTCGTTTTCTGCCCTCAACAGCATTAGCCTCACCACCGATTAAGCCAAAGCCGTTGGGCACTCCAGGTTTTGCTGAAAAGTCATCCATCTCATTATTAAGTAATATGCCAGTGCCTTTGGCAACTAAGCCTGAACCATAGCTAAAATTAAGGGTATAAGTATTGGATACCGCATTGCCCCACTTATCCACCACAGAATAATGGGTGGTTTGGTTACTTTCATAGGGTGCGAGTTTGCCGGGTTTAATTTCGCTGCTAGGCGTAGCCCTATTCATGACAATTTTTTTAGAGAGAGTTTTGGCGTACTCTTTATTGGTTAAAGCATCAACCGGCACATTAACAAAATCAGGATCGCCCAAATACTCACTGCGATCGGCATAGGCCCGCTTCATGGATTCAGTCATTAGGTGCAAAGTGGCGGCGCTGTTGTGGCCAAGTTTTCCTATCGGATATTGCTCTAACATATTGAGCATCTCGATAATATGGATACCACCTGATGAGGGTGGCGGCATAGAAACGACTTGATAGCCGCGATAATTACCCGATACAGGCTTTCTTTCAATAGCTTGATATTGTTTTAAATCATCAAGCGTCATTATGCCACCGGCGGCTTTAACTGCTGCGACGATTTTTTCGGCCGTTTCACCTTGATAAAACCCTTTGCTACCCTGTTTTGCTATTAGCGACAAGGAATTCGCCAATTCTGGTTGTTTTAAGATTTCACCGCTTTGGTAGTCAGTGTTATCTTTTTTGTAGAAAATTTCAGCTGAACTTGGCCACTGGGCAATTCGTCTCTTTAACCCTGATAATGAAGAAGCTAAATCAGGGGTAACGACTATGCCATTTTTAGCCATATCGATAGCAGTTTTAGTGACCTGTGCCATGGTCATCGTGCCGTACTGCTCTAGTGCGAGTTCCATCCCCATCACTGTTCCAGGTACCCCGACTGCCAGACCGTGTTCACGGCTAAGTTTTTTTACTGCATTTCCTTTTTCATCTAGGAAAATGTCTTTGTGCGCCTTAGCTGGAGCCATTTCTCGGTAATCGATTGCAACAGTCTTATTTTGCTCGGCCAGATGCACTAACATAAAACCGCCGCCACCAATGTTACCTGCTCTTGGTAAGGTGACCGCTAGACTAAAACCTACTGCGACTGCAGCATCTACAGCATTACCGCCTTGCTTAAGTATTGCTACTCCCGCCTGGGTTGCTAATGCTTCTTGGCTGGCAACCATACCGTGTTCAGCCCAAACTGGATGCGCGGTGGCCATATGGCTGTAGATAGAAGTCTCAGCGGCACTCACCGATAGCGGTGCGCTGGCGGTTAGTGTTAGAGTCGTGAAGGGAATTGCCATTGAAATGGCAAATGCTAAGGCCTTAAACGAGCGCATTTTCAATCCTTTGTTTATTGTCTGTAGAGGTTGATTCTTTTTGGAGAAACCAGTTCAACTCTTAAATTAGACTAGCAATGTGCCGCTTATCGGGTATAAATGCAATAGTGATAGATTAATCATCTATATTGGTGGTTAGTATTGAAAGAGCCTAAACATAACGGGAGTGATAAAAGAGTTTGGATAAGCAACAAGCCAAAGAAAGCACAGACCTAAATAGTGATTTTCAGCTCAGGGCTGAATTTGTTGAGAGTATTGATGCGATCAGTCCTAGAACTTGGGACCGATTAATGGATGATAATAATCCATTTAATAATCATGCCTATTTAGCGGCATTGGAGCGCAGTGGTTGTGTTTGCCAGCGTACAGGCTGGAAACCATTGCATCTTGTTGTGTACCACCTAACTGACATCGTCGCTGTGATGCCCTTGTATATAAAAAGTCATTCCTATGGTGAATATATCTTTGACTGGGCCTGGGCTGAAGCGTATGAAAGACATCAAATCCCCTATTATCCAAAGCTTGTCTCAGCCATTCCATTTACCCCTGTTACAGGCAAACGGATTGGCATCGCGGCTGATATGCCTCTGCTAATTGTTTGCGATGCAATTACGCAGGTGCTTGGTGATATTTCGATAGAAAACGGTTTCTCTAGCTGGCACTGTTTATTCCTCCCTAAAGCACAGTTCAGCAGTATGTCTCAAGCTCATACCGCTGAGAATGCATGTTTAACAAGGCTGAGTACTCAGTTTCACTGGCACAATAGAGACTATAAGGATTTTGATGGTTTTTTAATGTCATTGACCTCACGTAAACGTAAAGATATCAATAAAGAGCGTGGCAAACTAACGCCACATAAGTTGAGCTTTGAGTTCGTTGCAGCCAGTGATACGACGGCTGCAATGTGGCAAAGTTTCTACGCCTGTTATAGGCAAACTTATGCAAAACGCTCAGGGCATGCGGGCTACTTAAATCTAGCGTTTTTTGAGTCAATTGCTAATACCATGCCTGATAATGTCTTGCTGCTATTGGTGCAAGATACACAGGGGCAGGTAGTCGCATCTGCACTGTATTTTAAGTCCACAACTCATCTTTACGGTCGCTATTGGGGGAGCTTGGTCGATATCGACGGCTTGCACTTTGAAACTTGCTACTATCAAGGTATTGAATACTGCATCACTGAGAAACTACAAGTGTTTGACGCTGGCGCGCAAGGTGAGCATAAGGTGTCTCGAGGATTTGAACCTATCGCCACTTACTCAACTCATGAGATCACGCATCCAGAATTTCGCAGCGCTATTGAAAGCTTTACTCTGCAAGAGGCTGACAACATTAAGAGCTATATGCAACAACTCACCAGCAAGTTGCCTTATCGACAAGCCGCTGATTAAGCAATTAGCAGAGGTTTGTAGTTTGCAATACAGCGCGTTGATTGTTTAACCCAGTGCTAACCAAAAACCGACGCCTATCATTAATGAGCCGGCAATGCGGTTCATCCATTTGATATTATCGCCACGACTCAAGAATACCCGCAGGCTTTTACCGCCAGTGGCGTAAGCCATCATACTGGTAAATTCAGTAAACATAATAATGGATAAAAGTGCTAATAACTGCGGCGCCACTTCCCGTTCGACGTTTATAAACGGAGGTAGCAAGGACACCATAAACGCCCAGCCTTTAGGGTTGGCAATGGCGGTCATAAAGCCTTGAGTCATTAACTCCAAATTGCCAACACTTGGCGCAGTTTGGCCCTCAACTAAAGCCATTTTACCTTTTGAACGCCACATGTTGATGCCGATATAAGCCAAATAAGCACCACCAACCCACTTGAGTACTGCAAAAGCCTCTGGGTAGTTCAGCATAATACTGGCAACGCCCATAACGGCTGCTACAGCCACCAGTGCAACACCCACCAATTCACCGGCCATCATCCACATAGTACGGCGCACACCAATACTCATCCCTAGTGTCATCGCCAGCGTCATGCACATCCCTGGGGTGATAGAGACAAAAAAGAAGGTCGGTAGAAATACGGCGAGTAGAGCGATATCTGGCATGGGGGAGGGATCTCGTTAGTAATTGCTTCAGTAGCTGGTATCAGCGATATTTCAGGTAGAACGTCTACAAGTCAAAAGACTGAGAGCTATTGTAGATAATTACTGGCGGCTTGGATATATCATTGCCGAGAAATGTTCTGACTATAGAGACAAAAAACCAGCTTAGTCATTTGGCAGACTTAAGCTGGTTTTATAAAGTAAATATTTGCTTAGGTTCTACTCTTTAAAAAATTAGAGTACACCGCGTCTTTGTTGATCACGTTCAATAGACTCAAACAAAGCTTTGAAGTTACCTTCGCCAAAACCAAGGTTGTTCTTACGTTGGATGATCTCTATAAAGATTGGGCCGAATAGATTCTTAGTAAAGATCTGTAGCAGATAACCCTCTTCGTCACCATCAACTAGGATCTGGTGGTGCTTAATACGTTCACGATCTTCAGTCACCTGCGGTAGCTTATCGAAAATAGTGTCGTAGTACTCAGGAATAATATCGAGGGTTTGGATTGATGATCCTTCCATAGCATCCAAAGAACCGACAATGTCGCGACTTCTGAAAGCTAAATGTTGTACACCTGGACCGTCATATTCACGCAAGTACTCATCAATTTGGTTTTTGTCATTACCTTTACCTTCATTGATTGGAATACAGAAGCTTCCATCTGGTGAGCGTAAGGCGTATGACACAAGTGCTGTTTGAGAACCTTTAATGTCAAAGTAACGAACTTCAGTGAAACCAAAGATATCTTTATAAAAGTTAGACCAATGTTCCATCGTGCCTTTGTAAACATTGTTCGTCAGGTGATCAACTTCAATAAAGCCCTTTTCTTGGGTGATCACTTGCTCGTCTAAATCTTCAAAGTCAGTGGCATAAATATTGTCATTCTCGCCGAAAGTGTCGATGAAATAGATAAGGCTGTCACCAATACCGTATATGGCTGGGTATGGCATATCCTTTGCTTCTTCATCTGCAGGCTTTGCACCGCGAGCAACTGCGCCTTCAAAAGCAAACTGTGCATCTTCTACGCGCCAACCCATTGAACAAATTGCTGGGCCGTGACTTTTGGCAAACTCTGCAGAAAAACCTTTACGTTCGGTATTAAGCAGGAAATTGATATCATTCTGCTTGTAGTAGAGGATCTCTTTAGATTTGGATTTTTTTAGTAAAGAAAAACCAAAATCAATAAAAACCTGATGCATATAATCTTGCTCAGGAGTCGCGAACTCAGTAAATTCGATACCGAGTAAGCCGAGTGGGTTTTGTTCGCTTGCCATTGTAATATCCTTTATCAATTCTTAGTCGCCATTACGTTGATGGCTGTTGCTCTTGGTTAAGTCTAACTTTCAATCCAAGAACGGTTGTAGTCGATGCTCATGCAGTTCTTTACATGTTCAGTCAATTTGAGTGGGGCGAATGTATCGACCATCACTGCGTATTCGTAGGTTTCTGTTTTGCCTATTGAGGCTTCAGTTTTTCCGGGTTGTGGTCCGTGTGGTACACCTTTTTGATGTAATGTCATGTAACCCGCTTCGATACCTGTGCGGCTCATAAAGTCACCGTCGACATAATAAAGCACTTCATCACTGTCGATATTGGAGTGGTAGTAAGGCGCTGGGATCGATTGTGGGTGGAAATCATAAGGGCGTGGTACAAAGTTACAGATAACAAAGTTATGCGCTGTAAATACCAGATGGTCAGACGGCGGCAAATGAATTTTACCCACCTTAGGGGCATATTCTTGAATATTAAATGCCCATGGATAAACACAGCCATCCCAGCCGACGAGATCAAACGGATGCCACTCTAAAGCGGTTAGCTGATATTTGTCGCCAAATTTACACACTAATGAGAAATTACCTTTCTCAACAATGGCTTCTTGCAAAACTGGGGTGCGGATATCTCGTTCACAGTAAGGCGCTGATTCAAGCATCTGCCCATATTCGTTACGAAAGTGTTTCGGAACCTCAACCATGGTCGACGACTCGATGACAAACAGGCGAGCGGCCTTATAGTCATCAAATTTAAGTTGGTAGGTAGTCCCTCTTGGAACGATGAGATAATCCCATTTCTTAACTGCTAGGGCACCGTACTCACTTAGTAACGTCCCTTGGCCTTCGTGAACAAAAAGCACTTCATCCGCATAAGCGTTACGATAAAACTCGTCGGTATCTTCAGTCACTTTAGCGGTGTACATCGCCACGTCGTTATTGAAGAAAATCTTATTGCGGGCACTAAAGAAATTACCTTGGCAATCAGCTTGTTTAGTATCTAGCTTATAATTTTGTACTAAAGAGTCTTGCCAGTCTGCACCATGGCTTAAGCTATAAGGCGCGACTTCTAATGCCTTTGTTGGCATGTTGTGGTGATACTTATTGGAATAGATATTGGAAAAGCCATGGGTCGAGAACAGCTCTTCACGATAAAGCTCCCCATTGTCTTTTTTGAATGTGATATGACGCTTGGTAGGGATCTCTCCCTGCTTCACATAAAATGGCATACTGGCTTTCCTTTCTGTGTGCGTTCGCACTTATTCTAATAATGTGATCTTGTTATCAATTTAGTTGCTAACAACAGCAAAAAAAAGAATAATAATTAACCCAACTTAATCTATTTTTTAGATGGTATGTTTGTGTTTACGCTAGGAGAGTAATATGCGCATTGATGTCGATGCATTTAAAGTGCTGCAAGTGCTGGTGGAAGAGGGCAGTTTTGCTAAGGCTGCAGAGCGATTGCATAAAGCGCAGTCTGCGGTGAGCTATCAAGTCAAAAAGCTAGAGCAACACCTAGGTGTAAACCTTTTTTGTCGGGATCAATACCGCGCTGAATTAACACCTGAAGGTAAAGTTATCTTGGCTGAAGGGCAAAGGTTGCTGCAGTACCTAACAAATATTGAACATTTAGCCAGCAGGTTTAGTGAAGGCTGGGAGCCCAAGCTTGAGTTGGTGGTTGACGGTGCATTACCTATGAAGCCGATTATGCGCGCGTTAAAAAGAATGGCGGAACAACAAATCCCGACAAAAGTGCAGCTCAATATGGAGTTTCTAGGGGGAGTTCAAGAACGTTTTGAGCGTGACAGTGCTGATTTAATGTTGGTTAAAGATTATCGAACGGGCCCCCATTATCGGCCTCAGCCGTTGCCAGAAATAACCAGTATATTAGTCACAGCAGCAAGCCATCCATTATCGATTGAGAAAAACATTAGTCTTTTTGAATTGCAGCGCCATGTTGAACTTACTATTGAGGACTCCTCACCGGAAAAGTTGCATCGTGATGAGTTGCAATTTGGCGGCGACAAAGTGTTCTACTTGTCTGGTTTTATCATGAAAAAGAATGCACTACTAATGGGGTTAGGTTTTGGCTGGATGCCTGATTTTTTGATTGCTGATGAGCTTAATAGCGGTCAGTTGGTCGAAGTCGATTTTAGCGGTGGCAATCGTTTTAGTTTTACACCTCAGCTGGTATCCACGATGGAGCGCCCGTTAGGCAGAGCTGGGCGTTTATTTACCGAATTGATCATGGAAGAGTTTGCTGCGGAAGATACAACAAAGTTAGGTGAGTAATTTTAATTGCCCTTGTCCTCTCCCCAGTCTACTTAACAATCCTAGATTCAGTGGGAGTTTAATGCATTTTGCTCACAGGTTCACAGGTTCACAGGTTCACAGGTTCACTGCTGCAGGCTGAATCCATCCTGCTAGATTCATCTAGGCGAGGCATTGATTGCCACTAATTGACGTCCCTTTGGTAAAATCAATAACACCGATTTTTACTAAAAGCAGCCCATCATAGTAGGCTTGGTGCCAGCCTACTTATCTGTTGCACTCACTTAAAAGGGAATAACCGTTTCTACGTCCATACATCTAGAGTTGAACTGGCAGCAGGCCTTAAAAATGAGCATCTACATTTAGACTAATTATCTTTGATGAGAATATCAATAATTTCTCGGGTTTTGTTATTGACCTTAATTGGCACATCATCGATGTCGATGACAAGGTTTCCATTGGAGTCGATAGGCGATGTGACTCTGCCTCGAGAGAATAGCTCGTCACTTAGCCTGTCGCCTCGTGTTAGCTTTTTTTGCCAGCCAGGTGGTAATGGTTCTCCTCGGTCAACTTTCTTTTGCAGGCCATAGGGCAGCGTTTGTTGCTTATTTTTACCTTTTTGCTTGTCACTTTTGTCATGTTTGTCAGATGCATACACAGAGCCGCTACTGATGAAGATTGCAAGTAGTACAAATACAATCCTGTTGATTTTTAACTTCATAGTACTCTCAACGCTGTTATTCATTACGACTAAGTATAGTCAATGCAGATTGCATTAGCATATTGCAAACAATAATGAAAAAGTAACAGAAGGCTGAGGAATAATCTGGATATATAGAAAGGAACTGTGGCACATATTATTTAAAATTCGCAAGTTTTTAGCTTGGTGCAATTAGCAGGAATAACACTTTCAAGCCTGTTTTATAAGCACTTAACAGCGATATGTCGTTGTTAAGTTTGCGTTCAGCAAGCATCAATTAGAATAACCTCATTGAAAACTGGTATGCCTTATGCAGATATCAATTATCTACATAAATAGTCTTCTCTATATTAAAGAGCAGCATATGGCCAGTTCTAAACGGAGGTATAGTATGAACAACTCAACAATACAGAGCCACGCAGCTGGTCTATATAAAGAGTATGCTCAAGATCTTGTTATTGGTAATCATTTTGTTTCAGACAAGCGTTTACAAGAGTTTGTTGCCCATCTAGACCGTGACGGCTTATTGCTTGAAACATTTAAATGGGATGAGTGGTACAACAATAGCTATATGGTTGACCGTCCTGAATATATAGCAGATGCCACATTATATGAGTGTCAGTTGTTAGTCACAGCGATGTCTCGCTTAGACAGGTTTAGTCCTGGTGTACTCAGTAATATGCGTCAACAAGGTGTATTAAACGCCATTGTAGAGCGTTTTAGAGTGCTATCTTTTCAGCCGGCGATGTAAATTAGGTTGAAACTAAGAATATAAAAAAGCCGCATTATGCGGCTTTTTTGCTTTTAAACTTTAATTATTGGCGAGGTTAATTTGCAAATGGCACTGGGCGAGGCGTCTCTGCTGTCGATGGAGGCAGAATTGGCAATACAATCTGTGGTTGCTCACCGGTCAAGGAATTCAAAAACGATACCATCTGTTTAGTTTCAGTTTCTGTTAATGCCTGACCCAACTGGATATCAGCCATGGTGTTTACGGCTTCAGCCAATTCCCAAACACTGCCATCGTGGAAGTACGGGTAGGTGAGTTCAATATTTCTTAGCGTTGGTACTTTGAACACAAACTTGTCGGCTTCATTACCGGTAACCCCTTTTCGTCCTTCAGCTGGGTTATTGGTGTGGAAAGGCTTCACAAGTCCCATCTTCATATACATGGTGCCACCGACCGCTGGCCCGTTATGGCAACTCACACAACCTTTGTCTTTGAATAACTGGTATCCCGCTTTTGCTTCGCTGCTAATAGCATTTTTGTCACCAAGTAAAAACTTATCGAATGGTGCATTTGGTGTGACAAGTGTTTTTTCGAATTCTGCTATGGCGTCGGTGATCTCTTCAATCGTAATCGCATCGCTCTGGTAAACGCTCGCAAATCGCGCCTGATAAGCTGGCATTGAACGAATAGTATCTACTGCCAGTTCGTGGCTAAAGCCCATCTCTTTAGGGTTAGCGATAGGACCACCGGCTTGCTCTTTAAGATCTTTTGCTCGCCCATCCCAAAATTGTGCCAATCCATATTCAGCGTTTAGTACGGTAGGGGAGTTAATAGGCCCTTGTTGCCAGTTATGTCCGATTGACGTTGGCAAAGCATCGACGCCGCCAAGTGACAAGTTGTGACAAGAGTTACAAGAGATGAAACCTGACTTGGATAGCCTTGGCTCGAAAAATAGCATTTTACCGAGCTCTACTTTTTCTGGGTTAGTGATTACTGCTGCAGGTATTATCTCGATAGGTTCGCTTGCAGCAAATGCCGTTGCAGAAAAAACAGTAGTCATGGCGAGGGTAAGAATCGATAATTTGGTCATGGGCGCCCCTATAAACTTACATTGTGTATGGTTATTTGTGGGGCTATATTAAGTTATTATTTTTATTGAAGATAATTCTTTGAATCGATTGAGACTATCGCTTGTTTGGATTAGTTTAATGGGATCTTAGTCGCAGTAGAAATCAATTTTGCTTGCTAGGGTGAGCGGTCTCTGTTTGATAGTGTCACGTTTGTCTCTAGAGTCTATAACGCGAAATACAGCGAGATAACACATGGGTTATTATCGTTTCAATTTACGCAGTAAAATCTTCCTATCGAGCCAACGAGCCGTGTTGCTCATGTGATTTTGGCTTTTTTTAAGCCAATACCGCGCCCACGTGTATTCTAAGCTTAACACTGCTAAACCTATCGGTAGCAATAACCAAGCTGGACCTGGCAATATTATGAGGGCTGCACCTGTTAGTGTCAGTAATCCACCAACGACTGTAATAAGTGTTTTCTTTAGCATTCGCTTCTCCTGTGATTCGTTGAGGGTGGCTAACATTCAACACCTGCGATTAAGGCTTTGTATGTTAATTGTACTTACTGAGTATATGCCTGATCTCCAATGATAGGTAAAAGCAACTGTAACAATTCCTTTCGTTGTTTTAGCTGTGCATAAGTTCTGAGTCTTGGAGTGTTACGCTACTCTATAGAGTACTATTTAGGGGGTTGAGGCGCTATTCTTGGTGATATCGCTATGATTGACTAGAATCTTTGGTAGGCCAGTGAATGTTAATGCTGCGAGATAGAAGGCGAAGGAGGCTAAATACTCAGTATGTGTAATTATATTTTTACTTATATTCAAACAGTAACTGATGTAATCGGCAAGCGGCGATGGTTTATGTTGTTTTTGTTGCTAAGCAGCGCATCATCGCTTAGCTATGCAGATACACTGTATTTAACCTCTTTGCATTGGCCACCCTATGCTGGCAGTCAGTTGAAGAATGAGGGGGCTAGTATTGCGATAGCTCGTGCGGCATTAGCAGCTGTCGGGCATAAGGTTCAGGTCGATTTCTATCCTTGGAGCCGTGCTGTGCGAATGGCATCGAGAGATGATTCAAAATATTCCGGATATTTACCTGAATATGCTTACCCAACAGAAAAATTCGTCTTTTCTAATTCGATGGGCAGTAGCCCCTTGGGGTTGGTTGAGCAAAAACGTCACCCTATTAGCTGGTCAAATCAGAGTGACCTTAATCAATACACTATTGGCGTAGTCCAAGGGTACATTAACACCGAGCAACTCGATAATATGATTGCCCAAGGTGTACAGCCAGCTGAAGCGGTCGCTTCAGATATCCATAATATTAAAAAAGTAGTTTCAGGACGCATAGATGCTGCAGTTATCGATACCTATGTTTTGGGTTATTTACTTGCACAACCTGATATGAAGCCTGTTGCTAGTCGAGTACAGTTGAATAAACGTATTTTGACCCACAAAGAGCTTTATATTGCCTTTAAAAATAATGAAGAAGGTAAGAAGTGGCGCGATCTTTTTAATCAAGGTTTGGCTAAAATCGATGTGGATAAAATACTAAAACAGAACATGCCGCAATAGCTTTGTCATCTGCTTGACCTTACTCTGTCTTATTAGTCGCTTACTTTGTTCTCTTAACCTTAATCACTTCGCTATTAAATCATGGAAACATTGCCTACTGAGTTACAAACATTAGTGGACTTGATTGAGCGCTATCCGCAGTTGCATGCTAGAACGTTGGCTAAAGTGGAGTTTAAAAACTATCGCTATCCCGTTATTAGCGTTGAGTTGGGAGCAAAGGGATGTGACGTGCCCTGTGTATTATTTGTTGGAGGCGTGCATGGCGTTGAGGTAATTGGTATTCAGGTAATAATGGCGTTGCTTGAAAGTATTCTATCTAGGCTTGAATGGGACAGTCAATTACAGCTGTTGTTAACCAAAATTAAACTCGCTTTTGTTCCAATTGTTAATCCTGTCGGGTTACTAAACGGTACACGCTGCAATGGACAGCGGGTGGACCTAATGCGCAATGCTCCCATAGAGGCGGAAACAAAGGTTACATTTCTTGTTGGTGGGCAAAAACTTTCATCTCATTTGCCTTGGTATAGGGGCCATCAAGGTGTAGAGCAAGAAACGCAGGCTTTGATCCAATATGTTGAACAGCTTAAGACTAATAGCTCTAGCCTTATATCTTTAGATGCCCATTCAGGCTTTGGTATGACCGATCACATCTGGTTTCCGTTTGCAGGCTCTAACAGGCAGATTCAAAGTTTAGGGCAGATCCATTATTTGGAGCAGTTATATCATGCAAGTTATCCACATCATCGTCACTACAGTTTCTCACCTCAAAGCTTAATATATCGGACTCATGGTGATATTTGGGATTACCTTGCAACGCCAAAAAATGATAAGTCTTTTCTACCATTAACATTAGAGATGGGCTCCTGGAGCTGGGTAAAAAAAAATCCACGGCAAGTATTTAATTTTGCAGGATTGTTCAATCCACAAAAGCAGCATCGACAGGTAAGGACATTGCGAAAACATACTGTTTTAATGCATTTTTTAATGGACTTAGCTGCAAGTAGAGAGTTGGAGAATATGAATTTAGAATTGTTGTTAAAACAGAATAGTGCAGCATTAAATCGATGGTTTCGGTGCTGATGGATAGACATTCTGACAATAAAAATCCTAAGTGGATACTTGTGCGTGGTTTGATGCGTGATAAACGTCATTGGCAAGATTTCATTGGGTCTTTATCTGCTGAGGTAATAGCTTTCAATGTAGATGTCATTGCAATGGATAGCTTAGGTAACGGTGTGTTTAGTCATGAGAAAAGTCCATTAACCATTACGGCATATGCCCGTGCGTTATTGGAGCAATTGGAGGGCAATGATAACAATATAATAGGGCTTTCAATGGGGGGAATGATAGCTCTTGAAATGGCACGTTTAGCCCCCGAAAAAGTCAGTAATATTGTTGTCATTAATGCAAGTGCCGCCAATCTGTCGCCTTGGTATAGGCGCTTTAGTTTACCTGCAGTTTTAGTTGCATATCGGATGCGAAATAGAAACCACGGGATTGATTGCATGGAAGCTACTGCGCTCAAATTGTCCAGTGAACGCTTTGGAGATAACGACACAATGGCCAAGCATTGGTCTGAGTTGAAGTTAGAAAACCGAGTTAAATTTTGGAATGCACTGCGTCAACTTTGGGCATGTACTTGGTTTAGGTGCTGTGATTCACTGCAGCAACCTATTGTTGTTTTTAGTGGTAAGTTAGATAAGTTAGTTTCGCCAGAGAGTAGTAAATCTATGGCAGAACATTACCGATGTCAGCATGTAGAGTTTGATAATGCTGGGCATGATATCAGCTTAGATAGTTCAGCTGCGCTAATCGCGCAGCTAAAGAAGGTGTTGTTATGACAGCCCTAAGCTTTCGCAACCACGGTTTGACCTATAGGGGTTAAGCTTAAAATAGCCAGCTTTAAATGCTGTAGTGCAAACGGGATCCCTATGATGGTAATTGCACAAGCAAAAGCATGCATAATGTGACCAATGGCCAGCCAGATCCCAAACAGTAAGAACCAAACAATATTGCCGATGGTACCAAATGCGCCAGTGCCTAGATCTTCCATGCCCGTGTGAGATCGGCGATTAACAGAGTCTTGGCCAAATGGCCAAAATGTCATCTCACCAATCACGAAACAGGCTCTGCCGAAAGGGATGCCGATAATACTGATGAAACACAGTAAGCCTGCAAACCACCAAGCAAGACCCATTACAAAGCCGCCTAAAATAAACCATGCTATGTTAAACACTAAGCGCAATACTGCCATTTAAGATCCCTCAAAATAAAATTTAGTCATCAATCTCGATGACCCAACTTACCATAACGCCATAATCATGCCATATTTTAAGTTGTTGTTTTATAGTTATTTAGGGCTATTTTGAATGATTAGGATTAATCAAAACCACTAAAAAGTGGTATTTTGCACCGCTATAGCCTGAACTCGATACTGTTAAGGGTTACAATTACCCTTCCATGGTTTAACGAGAATGCCTGTGTTAATCAACACACCAATAGATAGTATTGAATATAACGGAAGTCGTATTTTTGTTAAGAGAGATGACCTGTTACATAAAGAGTTTTCTGGAAACAAAGCACGGAAGTTCGCCTACTTTTTGAACCATGAGTTCCCCAGTGTTTCACGACTAGTTGGCTACGGCTCTCCGGTAGCTAATTCTCTCTATTCTATGTCCGCATTGGCAAAGCTGAAAGGTTGGCAATTTGATTTTTATACCGATCATATAGCAGCTCAAGTATTGAGTTCTGAAAAGGGCAATTATGTGCAGGCGTTAGCAAACGGAGCGAATGTAATTGATTTATCGCTAGTTGATGACAGACAAAATCGAAGTTGTGGTGAATATATAGAGCAAGTGGTGCTCCCTGCTGACAACCAAGCACTGTTTGTTCCTGAAGGTGGGCGCTGTCTTTACGCTAGGGAAGGGGTACATCAACTGGCTAAAGAAATAAGTGACTGGTTTTCACTGAGTGAATTGACAGAATTAACTGTCTTTTTACCGTCAGGTACAGGTACAACGGCTGTTTTTCTTAATGAATATTTTCTACTTAACGCCCCGAATATTTCTGTCAAAACCTGTGCTTGTGTTGGTGATGAAAGCTATCTTTCTCAACAATTCTCAGCGTTAATTGCAGACGTTTCGTTTCATCCCCAAGTAGTGAAAACAGACAAAAAATATCATTTTGGAAAACTGTATCGAGAGTTTTATCAGATTTGGCAAAAAGTTGCCGAGCAAGGGATAGAGTTTGAACTGTTGTATGATCCAAAAGGGTGGATGTGTGTAGAAAAACTGTTATCAGATACCGAAGACACGAATATACTTTATATTCATCAAGGTGGTTTATTGGGGAATGCGACCATGTTACCGCGTTACCAACGTAAGTATCCTGCGACTTAGTGTCATTATGATTTACTGAGTCGGGGGAGATTTATCATTGAGAGGGTGGGTATCCACTTGGTTAGGCTTTTTACCTGAGCAGAGGTAAAGCCTGAACCAAATGAAGTTAACTAAATAGCTGAATATGTTTCAGTCCTATTCGTTTGCCTATGAAGACAAACTATCGATACGAGTGAGAGGAAATGTATCGAAAAGTCGGTACTACAGATTTAAAACTTACTTACTTGAAGACAATAACCACTTCATAAATTTAAGCGCTTCAGTGCGCTTTGAAAAAGTCTGTCTATTTTTACCCTGACTGTCAGTAAAGGCGATTGATGATTTGTTGACAGAAATTGAGTCTACTGGAAAGTTAACGGTAATTTCATGTCCATTTACTAGGTATGACATATGGTCACACTCCTTTTTATTAATGCTACCAATATTGGTAGTGTTTTATAACGATAGAATATCCTTAGCATTTTCGCGAAAGATGAATTTAAGTTCCATTCGAGATTACTCATCTTTTTATGCTTATACAAGTGGCTTGGTACGCAGTATTGTTAACGAATATGTCGTTAAGATCACAAATACTGAACTATTCTCAAGCTGCAACGAAGTAAAACATAAAGATATGACAGTAAAATGACTGCCGATTAAGATGATCGAACCTGTTGTGATAACGCTTATGTGGGGATCAAACGACGAATCGTGGACTTTACAGAAGGCGGTGAAAGTATATCAAAAAAGGGTATATCTCTAAAACTGAGCGGATTATATCCAGTTAGTACAACTTGTCAACACTTAAAGTGAAAGTCTTATCAATTATTAAATGTTAACAATACGTTGAACCATGCTAAGTTTAACGTAGCTTCTTAGTTGTTGGCTTTTAAAGGGGGTCTATTAATGGCAAGGATTATTTTTTATTTGGGACTGATATTGCTAGCAAGCAATATTGGCATTGTATCTGCGGTTACACCAGGACTCGCGAGCGCAGTGAAGCCGAATGTTGAATCGACAGAAGCGCTGAATACTGCCAGCGCCAAAGCCAGTAGTTATGACTATAAAGATAGTTTGTTTAGAGATACTCCGCGGGGAACGATAGAGGGGTTCTTTGAGGCAACATTTGAGCAGAACTTCGATAAAGCAGCAAAGTATCTAGATCTACGTTATTTGCCCGATGGGATGTCAAAGGATCTTGGGCCTGAGTACGCCAAGCAATTAGTGGCGATTATTGAGCGTAATATTTGGGTCAACCTTGAAGAGATAAGTGATTTACCCAGTGGTGCAAGTGACGACCAATTGCCAAATTATCGCGACGCATTTGGCCGGGTAGAAGTTAAAGGCAATCAAATCACACTTTTGTTGCAAAAAGTCCCCGATAAGCAACTTGGTAAAATCTGGAAAATTTCCAATGCAACAGTCGCTAAAGTACCAATGTTGTATAGCGAACTCGGCTATGGCCCCATTGTTGAGTGGTACGTACAGAATATTCCTCAAGGGCACTTTTTTAAACTGAACTTGTGGGAATGGGCACTGCTGATTAGCTACCTTGTTCTGGCATTGCTGGTTGTTATTCCGCTGACTTGGCTTGCAAAAAAACTCATTCTTCGCAGCCAATATCAATATAAAGCTGATTTAGCCCATTTAGTTGTAGGACCTTCTCGATTGTTATTAGCGTTATTGCTAGACCGTGCTTGGATGGCTAACACTACGCTTTCGGCAAATGTAATGGCGGTAGTTAACACTGGATTTCTACTCGTTATTGCAATAATTTGGTTCATTTGGAGTTTGACTGACGTATTGCAGAACAGTTTACGCTTACGTTGGATTAATCAAGGCAAGAGTCAAACTGCATCACTGTTACGACCGTTAGCTAATTTTATAAGAGTGATCCTCGTCGCACTGACTATCTTGATCTGGCTTGAACATCTAGGCTTTGATGCATCAACGATCCTTGCCGGTTTAGGGATTGGTGGAGTAGCGATTGCATTAGCCTCTAAACAGTCAATTGAAAACTTTATTGGTACGATTACTCTTTATTCTTCTGCGCCAATAAGAGTAGGAGACGTTGGTCGGTTCAGCACCATTTCGGGCACGGTAGAAGAGATTGGATTGCGCTGCACTCGCATTCGAACCATTGATAGAACGGTGATCAATGTGCCAAATGCACGACTATCAGAAATGGATATCGAAAACATATCAGAACGAGAAAAAATTCGTTTTAAAACGGATATTAGGCTGGATTATAAAACCAATACTGAGCAGTTACATGGAATTATTGACGATATAAAAAGCCTACTTGTAGAGCACGAAAAAGTGGATGAAACACCATTGAGAGTGACCTTTAAGGGTTTTGGATTACATGGTTTGCAACTGAACGTTTTTGCTTACATCGGCACAACCGATTTTGCAGAGTTCCAATTGGTTTCAGAAGAGCTTCATTTTGGAATTATGAATACAGTGGTCAAACATGGTTCGCGTATCGTTCCAGTGGTTCCCATCGCGCCAGAGTAATAGAACATTTTGATAAAAAGGCCGCAATATGCGGCCTTTTTTAGTTTCAAGCTGACTAGTAGATTAGCTCGCCAATTGGGTTTAAAAGCTTGCTAATGCCTTTGGTGAAATGCAATGGTGCATCAACCACTGTATAGCAAAGACAACCCTCTTGAGTTTTTGGTGAGTGCTGATGATTACTATCGAGTACGATGAAATCTCCAGGACCATAACGATTAAATTCATCTTCAAAATGGCCTTCAAGCAGTAAGGTTACCTCTGTACCCTGATGAGTATGTTCTGGTATTTCTCCGCCAGCATCAATGTGCAGTAAACTTGCTCTTGAAGGGCTTTTTTCAGTATCAAGTCGCATTCGACTAATTTTACCTATACCGCTCCATGTCTGGTCTGTTTGCTGTCTGAAGGCTGTAGGTAAGCTAAATTCATGCCCTTTGACTGAAACAATGGCGTGTTGAGGAAGGCGACTGGCTATTGATGCAGGGGTAAGCTGCATAATAGACGTTAGCATGTCATCTAGATCAATACTGGTTTCAAATTCCTGCGCTGAATTATCGGTTTCGGATAAAGCGACATCTGCTTGAAATTGAGTCATCTCAGCTAGGACGTGCTGGCACTTCTGACAGAGTTCGCAGTGTGCAGATACAGCCGTTGCCATAGCAAGATTGAGGTTACCCTTAGCATGTTCGAGCAACATGTCGTTATTTGGATGGTAATTAATCATGATGTTTCTCCAAAATACTTCTAAGTTTGACCAAACCTAATCTTAACCTTGATTTTACAGTGCCTAACGGAACATTTAGCTTGCTTGCGAGCTCCTGTTGGCTTAACTCTTGAAGGTAAATGCCTCGCACTACCTGCTGTTGCAAAGGAGGAAGCTCCTCAACATGATGCATAAGCTTGTTGGTGAGTATGTGATCTTCTGGTTCGTTTTCTTCTACTGTTTCAAAGATGGGCCAGATGTCATCACTAACCGTATCCTCTTTGTTATGCTGGACTTTTCGCAACATATCAAAGCAACGGTTACGCATTATAGTAAACACCCAAGTGGTCACGGCACCTTTGTCTGCATTAAAAAGATGTGCTTTGGTCCAAACCGCCGTCATGGTCTCTTGTACAAGATCCATGGCTAACCCTTGGGTAGATAGCCTTTGATTGCCAAATGCTAATATTTTTGGCGCAAAGAAACTAAATAGTTCGGCGTAGTCTCGTTTGCAACGTGTATGAGCCACGTTAACGAGCTTCTCTTTGAGTTGCTGTGCTTGTAGATCTGAGTTTGATTCTTCCATATAAGGCTTTTTGAAAGGAACATACCCCTTAGCATAACGACTTTGGGAACTTTGTGATTGAATATTTTGCATTATTTTCACTCTGCCTATCAATATCGCCAAAATATTGTTTTATTGGCTCTTGTTTACCACTACGCAGGTTGAATTGAATTGGATCACATATATCCGCTTTACTTGAAGGTGTTCGTTTCTGAGGCATTGTGTCAGTTCAATTCTAGGCGTTTTAGCGTAGGAATGATTATTCTCGTTTAAGTGAATACAGCAACGAAGTGGGCAGGCACAAAGCCTTTCTATGATGGGCAGCTTTTTAGTATAAGAGCGTGGGCTTTACTCAGCGTTATTGATTTTACCAAGGGAATGACCATTAGTGGCAATCAACGCCTCGCCTATATGAATGTCGGTGCTTGGGTTCACCTTGTAGCAATGAACCTGTGATTAAAATCCCACTGAATCCAGCATATTCAGTTCGTGGCACGATTATTTTGTCATTGAGATCAATGTTTCTTGCGAAACTTGTAATGTTGAATAAAATCTGTGCATTAAAGTTATTTTTGACCTAGTTATCTTATGGCGTATATCGTTATAATCGCTGCTCTAATGGTACTTTAGGTGGAAACATCATGACGCAAATGCTTGCAAGTGTAGATCAACGTACAAAACTGGTTGGTGAAAACCGACTGGAACTGTTGTTGTTCAGGATCAGTGTGACCCAGCTATTTGCCATTAATGTTTTTAAAGTTAAGGAAGTGGTTAGAGTACCGCCTTTAACTGCAATGCCTGGCAGTCATCCAAGTATTATTGGTGTTGCGAATCTTCGTGGATTAGCCATTCCGGTCATTGACCTGCGTAAAGCCATCGGCTTTCGACCTTCGGCAGTGTATGAGCAGAGTAATCTCATTATTACTGAGTACAATCGTTCAGTTCAGGGGTTTTTAGTTGATAAAGTCGAGCACATAGTCAATTTAACTTGGAGCGATATTTTACCTCCGCCTAAAACCGTCGGACCTAATAATTATCTCACTGCGATAACCCGAATTGAATATCAAGATAAGCAAGAGCTTGTTTCCATTATTGATGTAGAAAAGGTTCTGGCAGAAATTATTCAATACGATATTAAACTATCCGATGGAGTGTTAGACGAACAACTGTTGCCATTAATGCAAGGTAGAAAGGTGCTTATCGCAGATGATTCCGCTACTGCTAGACGTCAAGTGAGAGAGACGCTTGAACAACTAGGGCTCGAAGTTATAGAGGTGTCCGATGGGTTAATGGCACTTAATCAGTTACAACAATGGTGCGACAGCGGTATAAACGTCTCCGAACATATTATTATGCTGATCACAGATGCTGAGATGCCAGAAATGGATGGCTACAAGTTGACTCATGAGATCCGTAAAGACAAACGTATGAGTGATCTTTACATCACTTTAAACACTTCTCTAAGTGGCAGTTTTAACAATGCAATGGTTGAGAAAGTAGGCTGTGACCGGTTTATTTCGAAGTTTCAGCCGGATCTACTGGTTGAAGTTGTGCAAGATAGATTGCGTCAATCAGAGGCTCTGCTGACGCAGTCATTAAACCGCTAATCCTGATGTTCTAGCTTTAAGTCATTGATGATCTGCCGCTTAAGCTCTGAAGTGGCAGCGATATTGATTTGTGCAACTCGAATAGCAAATCCAAAACGTTGTTTACCAACAATACTGATAATATCCTCTAGAAAGCGTTTATCGAGCACAAATTGTTTTGCGTAGAATTTGATGGCTTGGGTGACAGAACTGTAGTTAACACCGTCAAAACTAAAGTCTGCATTGTAACCAAAGTCGTCAATAGCGACACCATTAAGACTTAATGGCCACGCAGGGTAGTTAACTCTATCTCTTGCTATCTCATACATCATCCAAGCGCTTTTCTTAAATCCACCAAAAACTTTATCTTCAAATTCTGATTCTTCAAGTTCTTGCTTAGTCCAGTTAACGCCAATGGCAAGATGTTTTTCGTAAATACGCATGAGTTCATCTTTAACTGCCATTTTACAGTCCCAGATAGACGTTAGCTTGTGTTGTTTAGCTATCTTAAAACATTCCTTACATGCTGGAACCATCAGTGATGGGTGAGGAGTGTAATGTTCTTTAGCGTAACTGAGTTGCATTGAGCTAGGTTCACCACAAAACCAGCATTGATGCCTGCGATCAAATGGAATGTCGATTAACGGGGCTTGTTCAAACAATATGCTTCACCTATTAAATACGGCCTTTATTAAAAAGAAAGCGCTCAATCTTGACGATTAGCGCTTACTTTAGATTGGTTCTGGTTGTTGAGACGGTTACTCTTCTTCAACATTAACCAGTGAAGTAGCAAGAACGATAGGGTCAACTTCAAGACACTCTTGCTCAGCGACCCAATCAAGACCAACTAGCACACCGTCATCATTTAAATCGCCTACCCAGTACTCTAAAAACTCTTCTAGAGTAATAGCCACGGCGCTGTATGCCTGCCATTCGTCAGTACAGTGGCTTTTAGCTTGAGCTTCTTCAGACCATAAAGGCATCACATCTGTTGCTTCAAATTCAGATGAGTCACATACAACCCAACCTTCACCTGTTTCATCTTGCAGGCCCCAAACCACTTGGTGTTGCTTTACGTTGTTGATAAAGCTTTCTAAAGCTGGAGTCATCTCAGTCATGATTAATCTCTTTTGGTTAATGAAAGATATTGATTATCTCTATTGGCAGTAGTCTGCAACTGCGCATACCTTTTGGCAAGTTATTTAACTGTTTTCGATTGTTTAACCGCGTATTTGATGACTGAGCAGTGCATACGTAGCAGTTAATTTGAGCAGTCAAACTAAACGACCGAATTTACCGCTATAACCGTCTCAATTTAGTCTATATTAGTCGATATCGATGGCGTTTTATCAGTGAATCGGTCTAAGGTCTTCTAGTATCGATTTAATGAACTATAAATCATCTATAAAGTTGTTTTTTTTAAGGTAAGATTAATCTTTTAACCTCACAGTAATATGTGTACTCATACGTTAGCGTCATTCATTTTTTGGGAGCCTTCTATTGTTTAAATTAATCCCCCTTGCAGCAACGCTTGTTTTTAGCAGTTCTACCGTATTTGCATCCGTCGCATCCCCTGATTGGGCGACTTGTGTCGCTAATCTGCAACAAACAGCTAAAACCCAAGGGTTATCGCAAAATACCATTGATAACACTTTGGCAAATGTAAAATTTGTGCCGAGGGTCATTGAGCTCGATAACCAACAACCAGAATTTAGCTCATCCTTTGAAAATTATTTTACTAAACGGGTCACAGATTGGCGTGTCCAACAAGGGCGAAAGCTCTATAAAGAACACAGAGAACTACTGCAACGCTTAGCAAAAGAATACGGTGTTCCACCACAGTATTTGTTAGCATTTTGGGGCTTAGAAACAAACTTTGGTTCCTATAAAGGTAAAATGTCAGTGCTTAACTCGCTAGCTACTTTGGCGTGTGATCCGCGTCGGAGCAAATATTTCACTACCGAATTGATGCAAGCCTTGAAGTTAAAAGAGCAATACGGTTTTGATGAAAAGCAGATGGTCGGTTCATGGGCGGGCGCGATGGGGCATACTCAGTTTATGCCGTCGGCTTACGCTAAATATGCTGTAGATGGTGATGGTGATGGCAAAGCGGATCTTTGGAACAGCACTGAGGATGCGCTTTCTTCAGCGGCGCACTTTTTACAAAACCTAGGTTGGAAGCGCGACGAGCGTTGGGGAAGAGAAGTTAGTCTACCTAATAATTTTTCCTACGCTTATCTTGGCCGAGCGGAAGCACAACCTTTGACAACGTGGGCAGAACTTGGCTTAACACAAACCAATGGAAGCCCATTAAGTACACCAGACATGCAAGCTGCTCTTTATTTGCCCTCAGGTCATACTGGTCCTGCATTTTTGGGCTATGACAATTTTGATGTCATTATGAAGTGGAATCGCTCTACGTTTTACGCAATAGCTGTAGGGCATCTAGCTGACAGAATCAATGGTGCTGCCGGGCTTAAAGTTAAGCCACCTAAAATGCCAAACTTGAGCCGCGCAAAGGTAAAGGCACTGCAAAGCCAGCTCAATACGCTGGGTTTTGATGTCGGTAAGCCTGATGGTATCTTGGGATCTAAATCTTTAAAAGGACTACAAGCATTCCAAAAAGGTAATGGTTTGGTCGCTGATGGTTATCCAAGCGAAGCGACCTTTAAAGCACTCGGTGTTGAATAAGCAGAAAGTCCAGTAGGCAAATAGCGATTTAAAAAAAGGGTGCAATCAAAACGATTGCATCTTTTTTGTCGATATATTAGATTGAATTTCTTCAATAAAGTTATCGACTGGAATGGCATATTACAATGGACAACCTTTCTCACGCGCAACGACAACGTCTCGCTTTTATTGATTTTAGTTTGCAGTATTTCGGTCAAGTTTCCCGTCAAGATTTAATCAATAAATTTGCTACCGGCTTAGCGGCGGCTACCCGAGATTTTCAGAGCTATAAAACTTTAGCGCCGACAAATATGCGCTTGGTACACCAGACTAAGTGTTATCACCGTCTGCCAGAGTTTAAAGCGCTATTTGCCCATGAACCTGAAGCCATATTGCATGGTCTTGCCAAAGGTTTTGGAGATGGCTTATCACATCCGGTCAAGCCAAGCGCTGTGTGTATTGATGCGATACAACTTATTCACCCAGACACAGACATCATTGCAGCACTAATGCGGGCTATTCAAGCCAAACAAGCACTAGCGATAGAGTACGTGTCAGTGTCATCGGGCAATAAACCCAGAGAGATAGTCCCCCATGCGTTGGTAAATAATGGTCAGCGTTGGCATGTTCGAGCATTTGATAGGGCTAACCAATTGTTTACAGACTTTGTGGTGACTCGTATTAAAAGTGCCGTGCTTTCAGATGCTAGTGTTAAATACCTAGAGACTTATGAGCATGATAAATATTGGCAACAAGAAATTGAACTTGAACTCATTCCTCATCCCTCTTTGGCTCACCCTGAAGCAATAGAGCTTGATTACCAAATGGAAAATCAACGCTTAATGCTGACATGCCGAGCATCGTTAGCAGGGTATTTACTGCGCCAATGGAGTGTAGATTGCTCTGCGAAGCATAAGATCACATCTGGTGTTTGCCAACTTGCCTTGGCCAATCATCAAGTGTTGCAGCAGATTGAGCATATTACGATTGTGCCAGGTGCTCAATTGTAATAGGAGATAACACTAGTGGCTTTGAATGACTTTTGTTAAGCTCACGCAACAAAATTTGAGTTAAGGATTACCATGAGTATTAAAGATGATTCTGTAGTGCAATTTAACTACACATTACGTGATGAACAGGGCGAAGTTTTAGAGAGCAACGAAGGTCTTGAGCCTATCGCATACCTTCATGGTCACGACAATATGATGCCTGGTGTTGAAAATGCACTTGTTGGTAAAGAAGTGGGCGCTAAGTTTTCTGTCACATTGCCTGCTAGCGAAACTTACGGTGAGCGTAACGAAGATGCAGAACAACGCGTATCTGTTAAGCATCTACAAGGCGCTAAAGTATGGAAGGCTGGAATGCGCGCTTTGATCAGCACTGATCAAGGTCAACGCCAAGTCACCATTATTAAAATGGGTAAGTTTATGGCAACTGTGGATGTTAACCACCCATTAGCAGGCCGTGAATTAACATTTGATTTAGAAGTTGCAGACGTACGTGATGCAACCTCTGAAGAGATTGCTCATGGACATGCACATGGTAAGGGCGGACATCAGCACTAAGCTGAGTTAATGCCTATTAAAAGCCCAACTGAGTTGGGCTTTTTTAATATAGCGCTAAAAACGGAGACCATAGATGATTATTGAGTTTAGTAATGGAAAAATTGTGCTCACGCCATTTGAAGTGCAAGTAAGGCTAAATAATCAATGTCACTTATATGCCATGGTGGAAGACATCAAATTCCATCAAGATGCATTAATGATGATTGCTGATGCAGGCGCTGTGCGCTGGAACCTTAAGTTAGACAATGACGAGCAACTGCAACAGATTAAAACTGAGCTAGGGATCGGCTAGTTTATTTGCTCTCTACCATGGGGCTGATTGAAGTCAATATCTGGCCCATTGGGCACTATTCTAGTTGGGTTTATCATCTCATGGCTAAAATAGTAATGTTGTTTAATGTGGTCAAAGTCGACTGTTTGTGACACACCATCCATTTGATAAATATCTTTTACATAACCAAACAGGTGAGGGTAATCTGCTATCCGTTGTTTATTGGTTTTAAAATGTCCGACATAAACGGCATCAAATCGAATTAAAGTGGTAAACAAGCGAATATCAGCTTCTGTGAATTCATCTCCAGTAAGATAACGGCGCGTTGACAGTCGCTCTTCTAATGTGTCCAAAGCTGTGAACAGTTGATCATATGCCTCATTATATGCGACTTGAGTCGTGGCAAAGCCTGCCTTGTAGACGCCATTATTGATGCTGTCATAGATCCAGCTATTTAGCTCATCGATTTCTGCATGCAGCGCTTGAGGGTAAAAATCACTACTGCTATCAACTAAATGATCAAAGGCGCTATTGAACATGCGTATGATTTCAGCAGATTCATTGCTGACGATCGTATTTGTACGCGTATCCCAGAGCACGGGGACAGTCACTCGGCCGTTATAACTAGCATCTGCTTTTTGGTAGATCTGATAAAGAAAGTCAGCAGCGTTTAATTCATCAACATCAGCGCCTTCAATATGATGGGCGATTAGACTTTGCTTACTACCAGAAAACTCCCAGCCATTAGTTAACATGTGCGGCTCGACAACGGTTACTCCAATAATCTCTTGTAGACCTTTGAGTTGAAGGTAAATTAGAGTTCTATGAGCCCAAGGGCAGGCGAGTGATACATATAAGTGGTAACGATTCGATTCAGCTTTAAAGCCTCTAAATCCGTTTGCAAACGGCTTGCCATCAGGGGTTACCCAATCTCTAAAGCTTGATTCTGAACGAGTAAATTTACCGCCTGTCTCCTCAGTTGAGTACCACTTATCGACCCACTGTCCGTTTTGAAGTAAACCCATGCTATTCGCCTGTATTCTGTTATATCAATTAGCTCAGCTTAGATGCAGCTGCGGCAGTATTAAAGTGCATTTAGTTGCTCAAACCTTTCTATTAAATAACGATATAGGATGTTTGCAGGGAGACTGATATGATGCAGCAATTGAGTTTGGACTAAATAAAACAAAAGGAAAGTCATGCTAGATAAGCCGTTAGAGAGAATTACCGTTGAGCCTTCAATTCCTGCTACATCTTGTGTTATTTGGCTACATGGATTAGGTGATTCGGGAGCAGGCTTTGCCCCAGTGGTACCAGCGTTAGGGCTACCAGATGGTCACAGTATTCGTTTTGTTTTTCCTCACGCGCCAGAGCAAGCTGTCACTATTAATAGTGGCTACATTATGCGTGCTTGGTATGACATAAAGAGTATGGATCTTCACGACCGTGCTGATATGAGTGGAGTGCTTGAAAGCGAGCATCTAATTAGTGCGTTAGTAGATGAACAAATAGCACTCGGCATTGAGGCAAACCGAATCGTCCTTGCTGGGTTTAGCCAAGGTGGAGTAATGAGTCTGTTTTGTGGCTTAAGATTTAAGCAAAAACTAGCAGGAATTATGGCATTATCATGCTACCTGCCTACGGCTGATAAAATGCCTGTTGACCTTGCTACTGAGAATAGCGCTACGCCTATTTTGCAACAACACGGTACTCAAGATGAAGTTGTGCCGCTTAATGCCGGCATAATGGCATTCGAACTATTGCAAAGCCAAGGTTATGCTACTGAATGGCAAACCTATAATATGGGACATAATGTGTTACCTGAGCAGCTACGAGATATCTCTATATGGTTGCAAAAGTTACTTAATTAAAATTAGTGAAAACTAATAGCTGTTTTTTTGTTCGATCCGGCGTTGCTAAATAGGGCAGCGCCTGTTCTCTATTAGAAACAATCGATTCTATCTTCCTTATCCCTATAACGTAATGAAATTATTTGTTTTAGTTTCCAGTATTAGTAACAATCCCTTTATCTGCTGTTGATATTAAATTCACCAAGTACCCCCTTGTTCTGTTAATGATACATAACTTGAAACAAAACACTTAATAAAGAGTGGTTTAGATCATCTTATGTAATGAATGTGACACAAATAAAGCATAATCTTTGCTAAGATGATTCTCGGCGAAAATAGGGTTATTTCTGCCGAATATATAAAATGTTGCAAAAACATAAAAATAATCAAGGGGTTGATTGTAATGAAAAAGACTTTAATTAAAGGACTAATCGCGACAGCTGTTGTTACAGCGTTAACAGCATGTGGTAGCGATAATGATGACAACAAAGAAGTAGTGCTACCTGCTACGTGTGCAGAAGCTGGCGAAGCTTGTACAAAGTTCACCGTATTACATACCAATGATAACCATGGTCGCTTCTGGCAAAGTGCCAATGGTGAGTACGGTATGGCGGCGCGTAAAACGCTGATCGATCAGATCCGCGCCGAAGTTGAAGCTGCAGGTGGTGAAACATTGCTGCTTTCTGGCGGTGATATCAACACTGGTGTACCAGAGTCTGATATGCAAGATGCTGTACCTGATTTTATTGGCATGAATTTAATAGGTTATGACGCTATGGCTGTCGGTAACCACGAATTTGATAACTCATTAGATGTTGTTGAAATGCAGCGTAAACTTGCGGATTTCCCAATGCTTGCTGCAAACATCTATGACAAAGAGACAGGTGAACGTTACTTTGATGCTTATAAGGTTTTCAATGTTAATGGCTTGCGTATAGCTGTTGTTGGTTTAACGACTGAAGATACTGTCAGAATCGGTAACGCAGAATACATCAGCGGTCTTGATTTTAAAGACCCAACTAAAGAGCTAAAAGCAGTTATTAAAGAAATACAAGGCGCTGATGCCGCTGATTTGATTTTTGCGACTACTCATATGGGCCACTATGCAGATGCTGCTAGTGGTAGTAACGCACCGGGTGATGTTGCACTTGCTCGTGCAGTCACTGCAGGTGACCTTCAAGCCGTAATAGGCGGTCATTCTCAGAACCCTGTATGTATGGAGCCTGGTACTAATAATTATGCTGACTTTAATCGCGGCGATGATTGTGCACCAGATACACAAAACGGCACATATATCATGCAAGCCCATGAATGGGGTAAGTATGTAGGTCGAGCAGATTTTGAATACTTTAATGGTGAGCTTCATCTCGCGACCTATAAGCTTGTTCCTGTAAACCTGATGGTGCTTAATAAATATGGTTCACCTGAACTAGCAGATAGAGATGATCCAATGTCAGGGACTTTGATCCCAGGAACGACAGAAATTGAACAAAACTTGGGTGTCTTAGAAGCATTGAGAGCTTATCAAGAAGAGGGACAGAAGCTATTGGACGTAGTTATTGGCTCTACAGATGGTGAACTTGTTGGTGTAAAGTCGACTGTTCGTTATGAGCAAACTAACCTAGGCCACTTACTTGCAAGAGCGCAAAGCGCTTATAAACTGGTAGAAGCAGATTTCGGTATCATGAATTCTGGTGGAGTTAGAGCTTCAATCACTGAGGGTGATATTACTTACCGTGATGTATTAACCGTACAGCCATTCGGTAACATGGTAGCTTATGCGACTATGAGTGGTACTGATCTTATTGAGTATATGAACGAAGTTGCAACAAAAACTGTTGGTGCAGGTTCTTACGCTCAGTTAGATGGCATTAAGCTTTCTGTAGATTGTGATGCTAAAAAAGTAACGATTAATGAAATCGCTGGCGAAACATTCGACGCAAGTAAAGATTATAAGTTTTCACTTTCTACTTTCTTGGCGGCCGGTGGTGATGGTTACCCAGCAATTGAAGCGACTTCAATTGAAATCGCTGATGCATTAGTTTTACGTGATTATATCGAAACTCAGGATTCAATTTTAGTTGGTGACTTTAACCCTGTTGCTGGAGATATTGAATACCTTGCTGGTGGCGAATCATTGAAGGGTTGCCCAGCAGCACCTGCTGCAAACTAAACCTGTAGCTTTTAAGATAAAAAGCATCCTAATGGCTGCTTTTTTTATGTTCGTTGCACATTGAATGCTAAAAATCGTGGATTGTAGGAATTATTAAAAATAATTGTGAAATGTCCCTTGAAAAGCAAAATATTGGCTACATATATTAATTATGGAACGCTCAACGAGGTTCTTAGCTAGCAAGATTACGATGCCTTCGGGGTCGAGAACGTTAGTGAAAATTAGCCCGGTGCGACAACTATTCACATTTTGAATGAGTCGGCCAATAAAATTAAATATATTGCTTTATACAAGGATATACCATGAGAAATTACGACCTAACACCACTTTACCGTAGCGCTATTGGATTTGACCGTTTGGCACAACTTGCTGAACATGCCGCGTCAAACAAAGGCAATTCAGGTTACCCACCATACAATATCGAACTGCTCAATGAACACCGCTATCGCATTACCATGGCCGTTGCTGGGTTTACCATGGATGAACTCGATATAACCAGTGAAGGCGACAAGTTACTGGTAAAAGGCACCAAAGCAGAGCAGAGCGAAGAGCGTAAGTATCTATATCAAGGCATCGCTGAACGCGGGTTTGAGCGCACATTCCAGCTTGCTGATTATGTTACTGTTATTGGCGCAGATCTTGAAAATGGTTTACTCAACATTGATCTTAAGAGAGAGATCCCTGAGGCATTAAAGCCAAGAAAAATTGAGATAGGTAGTTCAAGAATATTAGATGCAAAATAATTAGTCCCTTTGGCTAACTATTGAATATGTCTAGTCCTAAAATAGGTTGACGGTTTTTATTAAGCCAGTTGGTACCCCCTACTGGCTTTTTCATGCACTTCGTTCGGCGTTTTCATTCCTAAACTAAGATGCGGCCGTAATTGGTTATAAATCTCTATCGATTCTTTAACTAACACACCAAGCTCTTTTATCGTTCGGCAACGACAAAGCAGAAACTCATGCTTCAAAATACCATTCACTCGCTCTGCCAGTGCATTTTGCTA
>NZ_BPEW01000011.1 GCF_019654975.1 Shewanella sp. c952 | reverse complement strand
CATTCATGGCATTTACTCGTGGTAATTTTTGTTTGGCGATAAATTTGATCACCAAATGCCATGAATGTTCCTTATTATTTTTCCTATCTCATTATTTCTATTTGTCTTTTTGTGGGGATTCGTCAGATGCCAACCCTTCATTTTTTAATACACTCGGTTCCACTCAATCTGAACTTTCTGAGTTTGCACCACAGCTTGTCTTTGGAGAATCCTCCAAGGAAGAGCTCATTGAGCTGTTTCAGCAGATAAAAACAGGTAACGCGTGGCAAGGTGAGTTATTAGGCCGCCGAGCTGACAACAGTATATTTTGCGCCGATGTGAATGTTACTGCATTTAAAGATACAGGTGAGACCGAATTTTCCTACGCTTGGATTTTTGCTGATATTACCGATAAGAAATCAGCTGCTGAAATTATTCATTATCAGGCAAAGTTTGATCCGTTAACTCAATTAGCGAATCGACCACATCTGTTTGAGAAAATTGAACAACAGATCAAAATGTCAACACTGAATCCAAATGCTTGCTTCAGCTTTATTCTGATGGATTTGGACAATTTCAAACAGATCAATGACAGCTTAGGCCACAAACTCGGAGATGAAGTCCTAATTCAAGTCGCTGAAAGAATTAAAGCCTGCATGGGAAAGAACGACGTTTTAGGGCAACTTGGTGGGGATGAGTTTGCGCTCATTATTCCTGATGAAGTGCGCCCCGAGGTGTTGTCAAAGTTAGTTCAGCAACTAAACCAAGTCGTTTCACAAGAATATTTGCTAGATTCTCATCAACGGGTGTTTACTCGATTGAGTGCTGGTATTAGCCGATTTCCTCAAGATGCATGTAGCTTAGAGCAGCTGCTGAACTGTGCCGATCAAGCGTTATTTTGCGCCAAAGAGCAAGGTCGAAACCAGTTTCACTTTTTTAATGATCAGATGCAATCAGATGCTGAGAGAACGGCAGAATTAACTAATGCACTGAAGTTGGCGATTGAAAATGATGCATTTGAATTGCACTACCAGCCAATAGTGTGTGCCAAACAACATAAAATTCGCCATGTCGAAGCTCTCGTTCGTTGGCGACATGATGGCCGATTAGTCAGGCCTGACGAGTTTATTTCAGCAGCAGAAGCAAGTGGTTTAATTATTGAATTAGGGCGTTGGGTGCGTGTTGAGGCCATGAAAACGTTACTTGAATTTGAAGCGCTAGGACTGGATGTTGGGATGTCTATTAATGTCTCTACATTTGAATTTTGGTCCCATGATCTCCAAGACTGTCTAATTAATTCAATTACTGAAACAGCAACCAAAATTCGCCCTGAAGGGTTCCCTTTTCATAAGCTAACCTTAGAAATTACCGAATCGTTGCTAATGAAAGAGCAGGTGCATTTGATTAACTCTTTAAGCCAATTACGTGAGCTTGGGATCAAAATTGCAATTGATGATTTTGGTACGGGTTATTCATCTTTATCCTATTTAAGTGAATTTCCTGTAGATATTATTAAGATAGACAAAAGCTTCATTAGAGATGTTAACGATAAAAAGCAGGCGGCTTTAGTTTCTGCTGTGGTTGCGTTAAGTCGGGCTTTGAATTTAGATGTTACGGTTGAAGGGGTCGAAAGCCATCTTCAACTGGCTTTTGTCAGTGAAAAAGAGGTCGACAGTATTCAAGGCTATTTCTTTCACAAACCACTCGAAAAGACAGCATTGTTGGAAGTCATGATCAAGCACTAGTTATTTAAGATACATGCTAGCTTAAAGACTTTTAGCACGGCTCCTGCCTTAGAGCTCGTTGCTAATGATTAAATCAAATTGGATTTCCCCTAAATCGTACAAGCAGCAGCTAAACGTAGCTGCGACTCTAGCCTCTTTTTTCAACCTGTTTTTTAATTCAAAGCCAGTTAGAATAGAACTGCTATAAAATGGGGTGATATTTGTTGACTGAATTTAGTGGGGATAAATGCGTGAGTGATAGTAATGAGTCGGGATTGGCTGCAGCACCAGCAGAGGTAAAGTTAGCTGTGGACCTTATTTTTCTTTTTGAATCCAATAACATCGCTCCAGAAGTCGCATTAGCAGCTTTGAAAATCGTCAGTTCAGATCTCGAAAGTAAACTAAAAACCTAGTTCGTAGCCAATGTAAATGCTGCATTAACCAATTTCTTTGAGAGTGTTATGACTATTTCAGTGCTAGATATGATAGCGATTTTGAGCTTTATTATTAGCTGGGTTGGCTATGCTCGTTTTGCTAAAAGTAAGGCTAAAACGACTAACTGTATTGCTCGCTGTTTGCATCAACATCGGATCCATTGGATGTACGAGCTGATCAGCCGAGAAATCAGAGTCGGTGAAGCGGCATTGCTGGCGAACCTTGAACGTAACATCTCCTTTTTCGCTAGCACAACCATGCTAGTGCTTGCCGGTGTGTTAACACTGTTTGCTCAAGTTGAGCGCTTAGAAGCCGTCATTGCTTCTATTCCTTATGCCGCGGATCCAAATCATGCATTGGTGCAGGTCAAGCTGGGTGTATTAACTTTCATCTTCGTAATGGCTTTTTTCCAGTTTACTTGGTCGATGCGCCAGTATGGTTTTCTCAATGTGATGATTGGCGCTGCACCTTATGATAAAGACGGTCTAAATGAAAATTTACGTCGCTATGCTAAGCAGATGGCCGTAGTACAAGATCAAGCTGCGCACTCCTATAATTACGGACTGCGTTGTTACTATTTTGCCATGGCGGCGCTCTGTTGGTTTTTTCATCCCCTGTTGCTTATTGTTGCGAGTGTCTTTGTTGTGGTGACCCTGTATCGACGTGAATTTAAATCAAAAGCGGTGATGGCGATAACCCAAGGGCAAGAGCTTTTAAAAACCGAGCGCACGATTAAATATCAGTCTAAGTAGAGTTAGCTATTAGGGGCTTTTGATGTTTCATGGTTATTTTTGCCGCAGTTTATTGACTATTTTAACAAGGTAGAGATTATGTGGTTTAGTCAGTATCCACAAATAACCTGTAACACTATAAAAATAGCCAAGAAGCGCGGCGCTTAGGTTTCGTTTCAATGCGTTACGCGCTTTTTACTTAGCTCGCTAAGCATCATCGCTCAAACCTTGCCCTAAAAGCATTATTCCTTACGGTAAAAATCGAACAACAAATAGGCTTGCAAGGTCAGCTGCCCCCAGTTAATGTTCAATCAAAGATTTTCAAATAGCTGTTTAACGTTGACTTTAGCGCCTATTCTCGTTGCTAATAAATACAAGCCAGCTAGTTTTCGGTGGATAAAAATAGCATCGGCTGGTGGGCTATGCCACTCATTGCTCTGCATGCTCATCGCCATACCTGCCTCTTTAATCCTGCTGGCTAAGGTATTGCGACTAAAGTCATATTCGCCATCAAACCGTAGCGGTTCGCAGGCCATATAGAAAATATCGAGTACCAGAGATTTCTGCGTTGCAGTAATTGAATCCTGGAAGAACCCTATACCCTGAGCTGCACTTTCCATTGCCAATCTATTATCGGTAATACTGGCTGACATGAGCTGCCTATATTGCTCCGATAAAGCGTCGGGAATAACTCGGCTGGCGCCAAAGTCGAGTAATACTAATTTGCCGCTAGTGATTTGAAATTGATAATTAGCAAAGTTGGGGTCTGTTTGCATAAGCTTGAAACAAAATAGCTCTTTGAAAAACAGTTCGAACAGTCTAATCGCGACTTCATCCCTGATAGGCTGTGCAAGTGTAGCTATTGATTCGATACTTTGCCCTTCGATAAACTCCATCACTAGAATGTTCTGATTGCACAGCGATGGGTAAACTTGCGGTATGACGAAGTTATTTCCATCGATCTGTCCGTTGCCTATAAAGGATTGAAACCGCAGCAGCATTATTAGCTCACTATGGTAATCGGCTTCTACATGTAACTGTTTTTTTGCTTCGTCTAGTAGCTGGTCAAACTGAACGTTACTTGGAATAAGGTTAGATAATTTGAGTATGGTCGCAACGTTATCAATATCGCTGTTAATGCTATTGCGGATCCCTGGGTATTGCAGTTTTACTGCCAGTTTTTCGCCTGTGCTTAATGTTGCTAAATGAACCTGTCCAATAGAGGCCGCAGCAAATGGAGATAGTTCAAAGTGCGCAAAAGGATCGAGCCAATCGTCACCCCAATTTGATTTGAGAATTGTTATTAACTGTTTATGAGGCATAGCTTTAGCATCAGAACGCAGTTTAGAGAGTATGTCACTTAACTCTTTAGGTAGTAGCTCTCCAGAGTCCATCGACAACATCTGCCCCACCTTCATTGCTGCGCCGCGAAGTTCCGCCAGTTTATTGGCCATATGGGTGATATTTTGTGGAGTCATCACTAATTCGTTGAGCGACGGCTTTTGACCCTGACTTAGCTTCTTTGCTCCTGCAACGATGACATTGCCAGCTAACCGAGAGGCTAACCCTCCTAGAGAGGAGAATCGAGATAGGCGACTTGTTGGAACTTTAGCGGTTTGCTTGTTTTTCATTATGACTCAACCTCAACTGCCTTTTTAGCAGACTTAACTCATGCTAAAGCAATACGTTATAAAGTAAATATGGATCAGCTTAAAGCAGAGCTATCTGTTAGGACTATTTGTTAGGGCTATCTATAAGGACTATCTGTTAGGACTATCTGTTAGGACTATTTGTTAGGACTATTTGTTAGGGCTATCTATAAGGACTATCTATTAGGACTATCTATATCCATTATCGGTTTAGTTCTAATCACAGCTTTCTCATTAACTGGAGATGTATTACCATTGCCGCCATTTTGATTCTTCGATTATAAATAATAAAGGCAGTAGATTTTGCATACTTTGGCACAACTCGCTTCAGGTGAACTAAAAGGCATAAAACGACTCACTATTACAGAGGAGTTAACTGAGTTTCCAGAGGCTATTCTTACTCTTGCCGATTCTTTAGAAGTGCTAGATCTTTCCGGGAATAAGCTTTCTCAGCTCCCAAGTGATTTTTCCTGTTTAACTAAACTAAAACTACTGTTCTTAACTGGTAATGAGTTTGAAAAAGTCCCTGCAGTCATAGCTGCTTGTCCTCAATTAGAGATGATAAGCTTTAAATCCAATAAGCTGAAAACGGTTGCTACAGGCTCGCTGCCCGTGCAGACTCGTTGGCTTATTTTGACTGATAATCAGATAACTTCGTTGCCTGAAGATATAGGTTCACTTACTCGATTACAAAAGCTAGCGTTAGCGGGTAACAAGCTAAGCGCTTTGCCTATTAGTATGGCTAATTGTTCAAATTTGGAGTTGGCTCGCCTGTCTGCCAATGAGTTTACTCAATTTCCAGATTGGTTGTTTCAATTACCGAAACTTGCTTGGTTAGCCTTAGCGGGTAATCCTTTGTGCGCTGACAATAAAGCAAGCTTAATCAATGCAAAGTCGAGCGAAGCAATGCTGTCGGCGCCTTTAGCTGATATTCAGTTAGGTCAAGTGATAGGCCAAGGTGCGTCAGGCGTTATCTACAGTGCTAAGTGGCTTAATCAGCCCCAGTCACTTAAAGGCACTGCAGCTAATATCGCAGTTAAGCTTTTTAAAGGTGAAGTGACCAGTGATGGTTATCCGTCTGATGAGCTTGCATGCTGCTTACAGGCTGGCGCACAAGACAATCTAATTAAAGTCGTCGCTCAAATCAAAGATGCAGGCAAGCTTGGACTCGTGATGGAGCTTATCCCTAGCTCTTTTGCAAATCTTGGTCTGCCACCTTCACTCGATACTTGCACTAGAGACACCTTTGTTAAAGGTCAGGAGCTGTCGTTGGAGCATGTTTTGTTAGTGCTGATACAAATGGCAGCAGCGATGACTCATTTGCATCAAAATAGTATTAGTCATGGTGACGTATATGCACATAACACGATGATTAATAGCCAAGCTGATATGCTTTTTGGTGACTTCGGTGCTTCATCTAACTTGAAGCAACTTCCTGGATTACAGCAAGCGGCGATGGAGAGTGTTGAGGTGAGGGCATTGGCTTGCTTAATTGAAGATCTGCTGGATAACAGATTAACGCAGCGAACTGAACAACTTGAGATTGTGGTGAGGTTACGCCAGCTTGCTGATGATTGTCTGCAAACCTGTCCTGCACTGCGTCCTCGCTTTAGTGACATCTTGTCTCAGTTAAACATGTTGCAAAGTAAGCTGCTTACCCCAGAGTCTTGCAGTGAAAGATAAAGTCGTTTGCTAAAAAGTACTCCATAGATGCGCTTGTATCTATGGAGCGTGAATCTTGCTTAATCCCTTCTTTGTTTGTGGCCACTTCCTCTATGGCTGTTGGTTGGCTTGTGACTCTGTGCTTGTCTATAACTTTTTTGTGGTTGATAGCTTTTTGCCTGTTGATGACTCTTTACCTGTCGATGACTCTTTACCTGTTGATGACTCTTCCCTGGCTGACGGCTATTTACTTGTTGATGGCTTTTAACCCGCTGCTGGCTTTTAACTGGTTGATGGCTGTTAACTCGCTGTTGGCTTTTAACTGATTGATGGCTGTTAACTCGCTGTTGGCTGTTAACTGGTTGATGGCTGTTAACTCGCTGTTTGCTGTTAACTGGTTGATGACTGTTAACCCGCTGATGGCTCTTCATCGCCTTGTTATTGCCATAGTGAGCATTGCGCACTTTGGGTTGTTGCTTTAAATTTTTAGTAAACTGCATTTCACGGCTTTTATTCACTTTGTAGGGCTTTTTAGTCCTAAGTGTTTTGCTGTGGGCACGGCTTGGGTTATGACTTTTATATTTATGCCTTAAAGCATTATTGCTATAGGCTACGCCCCGTCGGTGTTGTGGCTTGTGAGCCCAGCGTTTGGCGCCATGGCTAGTGACAATTCGTCCGCGATGACGATAATGACGCGAGTTTTTATGATGCACTACCACGACATGATGCTTATGCCAGTGAAACGCACTGAAATAGTAATTGAAGCTGATGTGGACGCCTGTGTGCCAGTAAAAATGACCATATCTAGGTCGCACATAGCCAGGGTGCATAGCCCAGTATACTGGCGGATAGTTATACCAATACCAGCTTCCATATACGACTCTAGGGTCATAGTAGGGCACGTAAACTATCTCTTTTCTAACTGGTTCAATCACAATCTGATTATTGACCCGGGTTACCTGCATGTTCTCCATATCATTAAGGTTGTTGGCGTTGTCAGCTTGTTGGCGCAGGGCTTGAATACTGGCTAGCACCTGTGCTTCATCTTGCAAGAAAGCATCGCCGAGTGATTGTGTCCACTGCAGGTCTTCACTGAGTTTTTGTAGCACAGTAGGAAATGCAATCAGCGCGATAACGCTTGGGTCCCATTGCATGTTCTGGGCGTTCGAGACTTGCTTCTCGGTACTGAGTTGTTGATTTTTTTGTTGCCAACGTTGGGCTTCAACAACTTCTAATGGGTAGGTGGCAGCGATTAAGATATGTGTCAGCAGACTGTCTGGGTAGAGTGCAATCGGCGCTAACATCTGCGCAAGTTCTCCCTCATTGAGCTGAGCCTGTTGAGCGTTTTCATAATCCTCAGCGTATGCGCTTGCTGGAGTTAACCACTGCAAAGCGATAACCAGAGACAAGCAACAGCATTGTTTGAATATGTTCATATGCTTTCCTATCGAATAGTGACGATAAGCAGATTATAAAGAGGCGAAGATGAACATAAGCTGAAAGCCAAAAACAGATCGATTATGGATGCTTTTTGCTGTAACCGAGCTTTAGGGAATGGGTACTAGGATTTGAAACTTATCGTAAAACGAGCCCCGCCTAATAAGTCAGATTGGCCAATGGATAGCTGGCCGTGGTAGCTATCGACTAAATCTCGCACGATGGCAAGGCCGATGCCGTGCCCCATCTTATAGGAGTCGGCTCTAATGCCGCGCTCAAATATTTGTGTTTGCAGCGTTTCATCAATACCATTGCCGTCGTCCTCGACTTGCATTACCAATGATTCAGCATTGTGAGTCACACTCAATAACACCTTACTCTTGGCCGCTTTGCAGGCATTATCGAGCAAGTTACCTAACATCTCTGAAAGATCTGCTTGGTCGCCTTTAAAGATGGCATCGCGTTTAACCGCTTGCTCAATAACTATTGGCGGTTGGTTGTATATTTTTGGCAGGTTTCGAACCAATTTATCGGACACGTCAACAACTGGCACACCTAAGTGCCAAGCGCTGCCTGCTGCGGATTGCGCACGTTTTAATTGGTGACCAATAATCCGATTGATATGGCTGACTTGTTCAAACGACTCTGCACTTAAATCGACCTGACTTTGTATGACAGCTAACGGTGTCTTGAGGCTGTGGGCAAGATCTGCGAGTGCATTTCTATAGCGTTTTCGCTGATTTTGTTCGGTATTCAATAAGGTGTTAAGTTGCTGCGCCACCGCTTGAAGTTCTGTCGGATACTGGCGGGTTAGCTGGTTCGCTTTGCCATTTTCTATCGCGCTAAGCTCGGTCTCTAAGCTGGATAATGGCTTTAAGGTCCACCACAGCCAAGCCATCTGTATCACGACTAATAACCCCATAAGGATCATTAACCAGCGCCACAATTGCTGGGTAAATTGACTGACTTGTTGTTGAAACTCTGTTTGATCTTTAATGATATGGATAGTGATTGGAAAGCGGTTATCTGACTGTTGGCCATCTTTACTATCGAGTGCGGGTAGCTCGAAACTGACACTAAAACTGTAAATTAAGTGTGGTTGTCCATTCAGTTTCACCTCGCTAAATTGCCCCATTCCCTTTACTGGTGTGGGTAGTGTCTTTGGTAATTCAATACCCAATAAAGAGTTCGATTGCCAAGCGATATGTTGTGTTTGGTTGCGCTTATTCAAATTATCTTTCGTGGTTGCCTGTTCTGGATTTTTAACAAATTTCGCATCAAAATTTGCGTTATTCCTAGCTGTTTTCTCTGGTGATTTTGAAGTGGTAATTGCCGCATAAAGGCCAGATTGAATGACGTTAAATTGGTTCTCCAACAGCACTTCAGGCATTAATATGCCGGCTCGATTGACTTCAGTTACCGCTAAAACTGCATAAACATAGGCTTTCAATTCATTCAGTGAAGCGCTCTTTACTTGCTGCTTAAACGCATCATTAAGACCGAAACCGATCAACGGCATTAAAATCAAAATAAGCAGTAATGCACTCACGATCAGTCTGGCTTTTATTGAGTGCATTGCTGTTGCTAAGCGCGATACAGAAAACATGTTATGACGGCTTTTCGGGTTGATTATGCGGTGCCAGTTTGGTTAAACGGTATCCTTGACCTCTGAGTGTTTCGATAACTCCAAGTTGATTATCAGCATCTAGTTTTTTACGTAAGCGGCGAATAAAGACTTCAATGACGTTGGAGTCGAGATCGAAATCTTGATCATAGATATGCTCAGTGAGCACAGTTTTAGATTTTACTTCGCCAATATGCAGCATAAAGTATTCGAGCAACTTGTATTCTGAGCCGCTTAAGCTAATTAGTTCGCCATTTTTAGTCAGTTCTAAACTGCTTGTATTCAATGAAAAAGGCCCATTACTAATCACAGGGCTTGCCTTTCCTGCTGAGCGGCGAATGAGTGCTTTTAGCCGGGCAACTAACTCTTCAGGATGAAAGGGTTTAGTGAGGTAATCATCGGCGCCTGCATCTAGCCCTTCAACTTTATCTTGCCAGCTATCACGAGCGGTTAAGATCAGGATCGGAAACTCAATGGCTAGAGCTCGAAGCTCGGTAATAAGCGCGATACCATCAATTTTTGGCAGTCCAACATCAATAATTGCCGCATCATAATTGTACTCTTTTCCTTGAAAAAGGCCTATTTCACCGTCATCTGCCGTGTCGACAGTATAGTTGGCTGCAAGTAGATGTTGCTTAAGGTTACTTTGCAGTGCGAGATCATCTTCAACGAGTAAAAGTCTCATAGTCGGTCCTTGTCTGTCGCCGTTAATTACGACGGATACTGCCAGTTTTGGCATCTACGGATACGTAAAAAACGACTCCATCTTTAGAAAGTACTTTGACTCGATATCCGGGATTGCCGTTTACACGGGTGGACTGAACTTTGAGGATCTTACCTGAATAGCGGCTTTTAACTAATTGCGCAGCTTGCTGTGAACTGCTCACTTTAAGGGATTTTCCAGTATGATTTGTCGCCATCGCCATAGAGGCTGCCGATAAAGTGAGGTACTGGCCACTAGCATTGGTAGGCATTGAGCCTAATAGTGCAAGTGATATTAATATCAACAGTAAAACAGCTTTCATTAAGAGCACCAAAGAGTTGAGATGTTATCAGTTTAAAAGATCCCGCTAGATTAGTCATTATACCAATTCGAGTTAAGCTCATCACTTTTCCAAGATTTCAAATTTCAATTCAATATATGGAAGAAATTATGTTTCGAGATTCAGTTTGTTAGATATAACGTTTGTAAGATGAACCCAACCTGAATACCAAAGGAGGTCGTAACCAGACTTAAGTAACTGATTTTAACGTTCAGCTTGTGTTCATTTTGGTTGGTCTCTAATAAGCGAAACTTAATATATTGTTCGAGGTGATGATGAGCCAACTTACATGCCAAACCAAACGACTCTCCCTGATAGTGCTTTTTCTAGGTGCTTTACTACCTCTAGAAGCGGTGGCTCAAGAGCTAGGTCAGATACGGAGTACCTCTGCTGGCTATAAGATGGAAAAAGAGAGGAACGGCAGTGTTAGAGCTGGGGCAGAGTTAACATTGCAACAGCAAGAGTTGCTGACAAGGCAGCGTTTAGAAAATACGAATAAAGTACCAAGCAAGACAAGCAGAGAGCAGGTGATGCAAAGCCACATCGATAATGCGCTTAAAGCGGAGAGTCTACGACAAATATCGGCTTCGCCCGCGTTATATGCCAATAGCGTTTACCGTGATTTTTATATCTACGATGCATACAGTCGTTTATTTGTTGATAACGACTTTGATGGCTTTTATCAAACTTTTAGTGTCACTTTTGACGCAGATGTTAGTGGGGCTTATATCAATGAAACTGCCAATGTGTTTGCAGAGTTATACTTAAGCCGCAATGGTGGTCCTTGGGAGCATTATTATACCACAGATATATTTACTATTTTCGGTGACGCTACTGATGACGATTATGAGGTCTTAACCACGCTGGAATCCGGATATACAACGGATCATTACGATGTTCTTATCGATCTCTATGAGGTGGGTTATGGCGATATTGTAGCAACGGTCAGCTCAAATGATTTTGACAGCCTCTACGCCTTACCATTAGAAAGCAGCTATTGGGATGATGAGTATATTGAGATAGAGACTGAGCATGGTGGAAGCATGTCGCTGTGGGGCATATTGGTGATATTTGCATTGGGACTTTCACGTAGAAATTTAACTCGTGGTCAATAATAATGATAAAAAGTGGATTGAGAATTAGCTATTGATATATTCGCCGCCACATTGGAAAATTAGGACCTTAACAGCCAGTTAATTGCCTATTCTATGAGTTATCAGTCAGTTTCTACAGCAGTGGTTAATTCAATACCCTTAAGCGGTTCTGTGCCAGTAGAGGTTAATTTAGCGGGTGATAGCCATGACGTTGCTTTGTGGATTTGGGAGCATCTTGTGCCTCAAGTAGGCTCAGCCGATTCTCTGCAAGGTGAGGTTATTCGTGCCATTGAACTACTGTCTTGGGAGGCACAAAACAACAGTAACCTCAATTGGGATGCAAGCTTTGATGCACTTGTTGCACATCTAAGAGAGGCCTTCTTAGGTCAATCCATGCTGGCCCATTACTTAACTGTCGCTGATAAAGAACAGATAGCTGCAGATCTCGATAGGTTATCTTGCTTTATCTTACCGACAGAGCTCGATAGCCGAGTGTATGTCGAAGAGTTGCCCTATATTAATGACGATCTCTATGACCGATTAACTGACAATCTTGTTCAGTTTTGCAGGCAGCACCCTAAAGTTATTCCTTTTAGATAATCTAGAGTTGATGCCTTTGTCTTTTGAGTCATAGCAGTCAAAAGAAAGGCGTTGCTATTTCCTACATCAAATCTATCCCGCCCATTTGCAAGTTTCTAAGTAACAGAGAGCTCGGAACTGTGATTTTGTCATGCATATTAATGGCTAAACCAGTTTGGATTGACAGACTTTAATGACGTAAAAACGTGATCTTAATCACTGGTTGCGTGTTATTTTTATAATTTACTTTGTAAGCTTTTAGATAAAAAGCTAATAAAAACAATGCTAAACACATTTTTAACTGTATCACTCGCTGTTACACTTGTTGTATTGTTAATGATAATCGTTATCATCACGCCGCATAATACTTAAGTGGGGTTATTGGATGAAACATTTTCGCTATTCTTTGTTAGCAATTGCATGTGCTACGACATATTTACCAGCAACGATTTACGCGGCAGAAACCGCTGAAACGAGCGCTATTGAACGGATCACCGTTTACGGTAGGCAAAACCAAGTTGTGATGAATTCAGGCTTAGCAACTAAGTCAGATATGTCATTAATGGAGACGCCTGCAGCAGTAGTGATTGTCGACGAAGAATTAATTCAAGCGCAAGGTGTCGATAACCTGCAAGATTTAGTGCGTAATATCAGTGGTGTTACTCAAGCAGGTAACAACTATGGTATTGGTGACAATCTAGTTATTCGTGGCTTGGGTGCAAACTACACCTATGACGGCATGTATGGTGGAGCGGGTTTAGGAAATACCTTTAATCCAACTCGCTCTCTTACCAATGTGGAATCGGTAGAGGTTCTAAAAGGGCCTGCTACCGGTCTTTATGGTATGGGGAGTGCGGGTGGTGTAATCAACCTTATAGAGAAAAAACCACAATTTGAATCTTTAAATGAGTTCACTGCAGAAGTTGGTCAGTGGAACAGCTACTCACTCTCGGTTGATAGCACCGCAGGGATCACCGACAACTTAGCTTACCGAGTAGTGGCTAAGACCGCGCGCAGCGATGGCTACCGTGATATTGGTACCGATAGAGATGAAATTTATACCTCTTTGAAATATGTAATGAGTGACACGCAAGATCTAATGCTGTCCGCCAGTTATATTAAAGATGCGATAGCGGTAGATTCAATTGGTCACCCAATTCGTATTTTTAACGCTGAATCTGTGGGTGGCAAAGGCGCGGGTGAAGTTAACTGGGAAGACCTAATTAATGATCCTAACAATGCTGGCTTGCAGCTTACGGATGAACAGCGCCAGCAACTTGCTAACTCGCTTTCAAGTAGCGATGGACAAACCCCCTATGCATTTGGCCATGCCGGAATTATCTCACCGATGGCAAAAGATAATGAAGGTGAAGAGCTGCGTTTTAAGTTAACTCATAATATCTATTTCAACGACAATCTATTCTTGAACCAACAGTTGCAGTACCGCAATTACACCTCAGGCTTTGCACGTCAGACCGGTGCTTATAATTACGTTTATTGGGACAGACGTGGGAAGATTAATGAAGAGCCTCGAGCGCCTTTAGTTGAGGATGGCGTCCTGTATCCATTTGCGGCACGTCGTCAGGAGTATCGTAAAGTTGAGGCTGATGAAAAGTCTTGGCAGTACTTCGCCGATCTACGTTATGACTTCCAAATCGGCGAGATTGATAACGAATTATTGGTAAATGCTAATTTCGAAGACAGAGATATCGCATTCAAGCAATACTCTATTTATGACGCCGATAAAGTCATTAAGAACAAAGCTGGCGATGTTATCTATCAAGGCTCGCTGCCCTATATCTATGATATTCGTAACCCTAATTGGGCTAAAGGTAGCTTTGAAGAACATGACCCATTGATGACCAGTAACTACAATAAAAAGGTTAATGCGTGGGGCGTAGGGCTACAGCATGTCGGATACTTGGGCTATGGCTTTACCACCCGTATTGGTGTGGCATTTAACGAGATTAAACAGTCTTATCAACATCTCGGTGTCGATCCTCGTTACTCTGCAAGTAAAGCTGAGCCAAGAGAAGAAGCTGATACAACGGATAATGGAGTTACCTACAACTTAGGCGTGACTTACATGCCAACCGATGACTTGTCACTGTTTGTCAATCATTCAAAAGGACGTACCGCCTATAGTATTCTTGGTGGCATTGAAGGTACTGGTGATGACCGCGCTGATTCTGAATCTGTCAGTGACGACATAGGTATTCGCTATAAAGCTTTTGAAGATCAAATGTTGGCGTCTTTAGTCTTCTTTAAAAGTGCGCGAACTAACCTAGAGTATGGAAACCCAGACTATGAAGAGGGGGTTTCTGCTCCGGGAACTGCGAAGAGCTTTTATAACGGTAAAGAGGAAACTACCGGCGTTGAACTTGATTTAAATGCCCATATCAACGAGCAATGGATGGTTAATCTAAACGGCGTTTATCAAGATGCCCGAGATAAGAAAGATCCGAATAGAAGCAGCTACGATACTCGTCAAAAAGGTGTGCCTTATGTGACAGCCAGCGCCTGGGTCACCTATGGTGCGGACTGGTTCTCTCTTGCTAGCCCAATTAACATCAGTTTAGGCGCTAAATATGTTGATGACCGCAGTACTAACTCAAGTTCATTTGGGATCCCAGATGGCTACGTACCGAGCTACACAGTACTCGATTCTGCGATTAGTTATGATGTTGAGCACTGGAAGCTGCAACTTAACGTCAATAACCTCTTCAACCAAGAGTATTACAGTAAAGCGATGTTCTTAGGCGGTATGCCAGGAGAGGAGCGTAACGCTAAGTTGTCGTTAACCTATCGTCTATAGCGATAGGTCTATTCAAAAATGCAGCCGATGGCTGCATTTTTTTTAGTTTGATGAATCTATATTTGAGCGGTCGCTATCGCAATTCGAGTCGCCGTTTTTAGCTGCAAAATAAACATGTGCTCCCGCTTGAAACTGGGGCTGTAGTTCTTTCGAGCTTGGTTGTTGTTCGATTCTTTACCGTAAGGAATAATGCTTTTAGGGCAAGGCTTAAGCGATGATGCTTAGCGAGCTAAGTGAAAAGCTGGTAACGCAGTGACAAAAGCACTTTTTACTGCGTTATAGGCTATTTGCGGACAATGACTAAACTGCATAACCTCAGCTTTGTTAAAATAATCAGTAAACTGCGGCCAAAACAACTACGAAAGATCAACAGTCTCCAACCGTTATGTTAGCTTAACCTTTCTGTTACAACTTGAAAGGGAAAGCATCGTTATGAAAATTCGTTTAAAAACACCTATTGCGTTGGGCTTGCTATGTGCCCTTACGGCTCCATTGACTGCAATTGCAGCCGTTACAAGCTTAGACCGTTCAGTTGATAGTGCGATGCCAAAACTTGAAGAACTCTATCTACACCTGCATCAAAATCCTGAGCTGTCATATCAAGAAAAAGCCACCAGTGCACGCATGGCAAAAGAGCTATCAGCACTCGGGTTTGATGTGACTGAGCAGTTTGGTGGTTATGGCGTTGTTGGCATCTTTAAAAATGGTGACGGTCCTACGGTGATGATCCGAGCCGACACCGATGGATTGCCAATTACTGAAGAAACTGGTAAACCATACGCGTCAAAAGCAACAACTACGGACGCTAGTAATAGCACTGTTGGGATAATGCACGGCTGTGGCCATGATATTCATATGACAAGCCTGATTGGTACTGCAGAGCAGATGATTAATCATAAAGCAGATTGGAAAGGCACATTGATGATGGTGGCACAACCCGCTGAAGAGGTGGGCGGCGGTGCAAAAGCGATGCTGAAACAAGGACTGTTTAGCCAATTCCCTACACCTGATTACGTGCTCGGGTTACATGTCAGTGCAGGGCTACCTGCGGGTAAAGTCGCCATAGCGCCAGGATATGCTTTGGCAAATGTTGATTCGGTAGATATAACCGTAAAAGGCAAAGGGGGGCATGGTGCTTATCCTCACTCGACTAAAGATCCTGTTGTTCTAGCATCACGTATGGTGTTGGCGTTGCAAACTATTTCGAGTCGTGAGATTTCGCCACTAGAACCCAATGTGATGACTGTGGGCTCAATTCATGGCGGTTCTAAACACAATATTATTTCAGATGAGGTGAAGTTGCAGCTTACACTTCGCTCCTATAATCCGGATGTGCGTTTGCAGCAAATTGATGCACTTAAGCGCCTAACTCGAGGGATTGCGATTAGTGCAGGGGTGCCCGATGAACTAATGCCAGTGGTATATGTCCACGAAGAGGAAAGGATCCCTTCAACTTATAATGACCCCATTTTGACAACTAAAATACAAACAAGCATAGAGACGGAGTTAGGCGTTGAAAATGTGTCTAAATCTGAGCCCGTTATGGCTGGTGAAGATTTTGGTCTATATGGTCTTACTGCAGAAAAGCGCCCGATCACTATTTTCTGGTTAGGCGCAGTCGAACCAAACGCTTACCAAGTAAGTTTAGATGAGGGAAGCAGTTTGCCTTCATTACACTCCAGTCAATTCGCTCCCGACTATCCAATAACGATCAAAACGGGTGTAAGAGCTATGAGCGCCAGTGCAATGGACCTATTTAATAGGCATTAGAACTTAAGTAATTGATTGTGTGCGTCTAATGGCTAATGATTAGTTAGCCGCTCACATCGTTTTAGCAATTCATTGTTGCTTATTCTCGACCTTGCTCAGCAGCAACATTGTTTCCTCTTTTAGTTTGGTTAGCTGTTTTTGCGTCACAATATCCACTGAGTGCTTGACGTATTTATAGGCCGCCGAATAGTTGTATTCAATAAGTGCCAGTCGGGCTAAGTTATTCAGTCCAATCACTTGTCCAGCTTGATCTCCGACCATTTTATGGTAGTCCACAGATAACTGGTATTGTTGGCTTGCGGTGTCATAGCGACCGAGACGCTGATTGACGTAACCCGCCCACGCCGCAATATATGCTAAATAAAGCCAATCTTGGGAGTTTGCAGCATGGGTGCGGCTTAGCGATAAGGTTGAAAGTGCTCGCGTTAACTCTCCTTGCTCGATATAACTTTTAGAGAGAGTTAAGCCGAGCCTCGCTGATTCTCGGCGGTTATTGATTGAATTTGCCTGTATTAACCCAGTATTGACTAACTTATCGGCTTTGGAATAGTCGCCTTTTTTAAGCCGTATTTCGGCTTTTTGTCTTTGTGCTATTAGGTTATTTTCTTCAGCCACTAATAGCTCATCTAGCAGTACTTCAGCGTTGTCTAGTTCACTATATTGCAGCTGCTGCAGCGCTAGAATCAGTAACTGGTTATCAAAAAAGTATGTACTAGTTATATTTTTAGCACTGACTGCCGCGCCGGTTTTTTGGTTAATTAGTTCGGCAAAATCTAGGTAGAGCGAGTTAATATCCTCAGCGCTAACTTGTCCAGCTTGCTCAAGGTTTGGGCCGTAAAGGTGATAGTTAAGGTGGTAGCTACCATCCTCTTTAGATAACGTTGTGTCTGCGACCAAAGCTGCGCCTGACTGAGTCATTAGTTGTGACAGTTTCAGCGGTCGAGTATCTTCAATGTAGCTAGTATTTTGTGCTAATAAATTAATCACATCTTCAACTTGAAGTATGGGGTGCATATTAGATTGGTGTAGCAGGGCAATGATGGATTCCTGATTTGCATACTGTTGCCACAACCCCGCATGAGTCATTAAAGCGGATTTAACCGGTAATATTATGACGGCACCTTTTTCTATCGGAGTAGATTTATCTTGCGGGTAGAATATAAAACCCAAAATCGCGATTATCACAGCGATAAGAATGAAGAGCTGAGAGCGATATCGACCCATTAATTATAATCCTTTATTTACTAATTCAATTAAGGTTCTAATGATTTAGACTAGCTTATAAATCATCTGAACATCCTTTAAATATAACTATACTATGTCAAATATTATTAATTTTGATAGAGATAATGCTGTGCTATTTCAGAAAAAATAGGCAAGAGTTCTATAGGTCTTAGCTCAGAGTGTAATATACAAAAGCCGCTTAAAATAAGCGGCCTTGATGATATGTCTATGTGTTCCAAGGGTTCGGAGGTAGCTTATTACTGCTATCGCCTACGTTATTTTTGGACTGGCTGTTCGCGCTTTTATTATCATTACGCTTCTTAGATGATGAAGTTCCTAAACTAGCTTTGGGTTTCGACTGCTCGCTATCCTTGCTTTTGTCTGTCATCTTTTTAAATTTAGGCTTAAAGTTTAAGACTGATATCGGTACCTCTTTTCGAGGAGCAAAACCTTCAACCTCTCTTCTTTCAAGCAGGTGGCCTAGGCGACTTTCAATCATGCATAAGTTTTTAAAATCATCTTTAGAAACTAAAGATACCGCTTCACCATTGGCTCCAGCGCGACCAGTTCGACCAATGCGGTGGATATAGTCATCAGCGGGGTAGGGTAGATCATAGTTAATGACTAAAGGTAATTCATCGATATCGAGACCCCGAGCAGCAACTCCAGTGGCTATTAATAATCCAATTTCTCCAGCCTTAAAGTCTGCAAGGATCTTTTCTCTAACCTCTTGGCTTCTACCACCATGGATACACTCGGCAGAAATGCCACGCTTTTCGAGTTGGCTTACTAGCTTTGCCGCACCTTGTTTAGTTTCAATAAAGATCAGCGCCTGCTGCCAATTGTTTTCCTTAATCAGGTGGCTCAATAACGCCGATTTTTTATCTTTATCTACTGTGGTTAGCCATTGTTCAATTTTAGGCTTGGAATCAGTATTGGCGATAACTGATATTTCGACAGGTCGCTCGACCGTCGTTTTCGCTAACGCCTTCACTTGATGGGACAGGGTCGCTGAAAAGAGTAAGCTTTGTCTGTCTGCTGGCAGCTTATCCATGATCTTATCGATGTCTTCGATAAAGCCCATATCGAGCATTCTATCGGCTTCATCAAGCACCAGAATTTCTAACTCATCAAAATGAATCGCTCGCTGGGTATACATGTCCAGCAGACGACCTGGTGTTGCGACTAATATGTCCACTCCATCTAGCAGACGCTGGCGTTGCGGCTTGGCATCTACGCCACCATACATTGCCATTGAAGTCAGTTCTAAATGTTTACCGTAAAGCGCAATGTTGGCTTCAACCTGCACCGCAAGCTCGCGAGTGGGCGTTAAGATTAATGCTCTAATTCGCTTTTTACGTTGGGTTTGCGATTGACTAAGGAGTTGCAGGATAGGTAATACAAAGCTTGCCGTTTTACCTGTACCAGTTTGCGCTGCGGCGATTAAGTTTCGCCCGCTTAAGATCACTGGAATGCTCTTTGCTTGGATTGGAGTGGGGCTGGTGTAACCTTGTTCGGCTACTGCGGTAACGATTGGATTGCTTAATCCAAGCTTAGAAAACGGCATGGTGAGTCTCAGTTATCAGTTGTGATATTGCGTATTGCAGGTTTAAGCGCCGAGTTATCACGGTCGCTGCAATAGATTATAACAGTATGTAGCTATAATCGGGTGATATTGTTCTTATACATAGTGGCTATTTCATGGTGACTTTTCCGCCGACAAATTTATAGGCAGGAGCACCGCGGATCAGTGTATCTCTGGCAAATATCTGGTCGCATTTCGGGCAACGACAAGCCGTCGTGGTGTAGTCGGTGACAATACGCTCCTTAAAGCACTTTACTAGTGCGCCTTTGCCGCCTTTTCGGTACTTAAAGAGGATGGCTTTGCATTTTGCGCAAAATATCTCAACAGTTTGCGTTGGCCCTTTTTTATTGGGTTTTGCCATGATTTAGCTTTACTGTTTTATGTTGCAGATAATTTTGCCATATCAAGTAGAGTGCTGTCGCTGTTTAATTAGTCAAACTAACTTTTGAATAATTAAAAAGAGTGTTTAACAAATTGGCAACCCAGTTTATGATGATTGCCAAATGGGAGTTTTATCAAAAGCATTACAGGTAAGTAAATGATAAAAATAGTAAAAATATCGGTCGTGACGCTGCTATCCATAGTGTTCGTATCTGCAGTTTCAATATACCTATTACTGTTTATGAGCTTGCCTAAACTCGATGCTTCGATTGGTAGTGACGCCATCAGTAATGACATCACTATTGAGCGAGATCGTTTAGGCACGGCCGTGGTTACGGCTGATAGCCGCCAAGATGCCGCTTACGGCTTAGGTTATGCCCACGGGCAAGATCGCTTTTTTCAAATGGATCTGCTGAGACGAAATTCTGCGGGAGAGCTATCAGAAATATTTGGAGAAAAGGCTTTGCAGCTGGACAAAAGCCGTCGTTTTCACCAATTAAGAAAAAGAGCCAATGGTATTGTTGAAACACTATCAAAGGATCATTTAGCGCTTTTGAAAAGTTACGCTCAAGGGGTTAATGATGCTGTTGATGCCCAAGTAATAAGTAGCTTTGAATATCTAGTTACTGGGGCAAAGCCAAGACCTTGGGAGCCCGCTGATAGTCTGTTAGTGATCTACAGTATGTACTTAGATCTGCAGGGCAATACTATCAAGCGCGATCTAACTCTTACCTACATTCAATCGATATTTGGTGCGCCGATGCTGGACTTTATTACTCAGCCTAGCCGCTATCAAGCTGCGCTCGATGGCAGCCTAATTGGTTTGAAGCAACCTACTATCCCACTGATATCACCTCAGTATGTCGCTCAGGCTAAAACCAAGTCGATAACAGAAACCTTGGATATCGGCAGTAATAATTGGGCGGTAACGGGAGAGCTAACCGAAAATGGTAAGGCAATGCTCTCTGATGATATGCACTTATCTTTTGCTGTGCCTATCATTTGGTACCGTGCGCAACTTAATTACTCACAAAGTGATGAGGATATCAGTATTACTGGCGTATCACTGCCAGGTGCTCCAGCCATCGTGGTGGGCAGTAATGGTCATGTGGCTTGGGGCTTTACCAACGCCTACATCGATACTGCTGATTGGATTGAAATAGAGAATAGTTCAGATCTGACATTTGAAAATGAACAGATTTTACTGCCTGATTCTTCCGTTGAATATAAGATCTTGATGTCTGAGTATGGACCGGTGAAAGGAACATTAGCACAGCATTATGCTCTGTCTTGGGTCGGGCACCGGGATTATGCGGTAGATATGTCGTTAGTAGAGCTCGATAAAGTAAAAGATGTGCAGCAAGCGATAATCATAGCTAGCAACATGGGTATCCCTATTCAAAACATGATGCTTGTTGATACTGCAGGTAATGCAGCTTGGAAACCTGCTGGTGCTTTTCCATCAAGAACAAATCCAAGTGACGTTGCAATTAAGGAGTCTGAGTATCAAGCCGATAACTGGCTTATTGATCATGCCCAGCTGCCAGAAATGATTAATCCAGAAAGCCATCGATTGTGGTCTGGTAACTCCCGCGTAGTATCAACAAAGCAACATGAAGTGCTAGGAGACGGTGGCTATGCGCTTGGCGCGCGCAGCTCACAGATCCGAGACCGTCTCTTTGCCGGAAATAACTTTTCTGTCGATGATTTCTACCAATTACAGTTAGATAATGAAGCGCGTTTTTTAGCGCCTTGGCATCAGCAATTAGTGGCCCTTTTAAGTACTCAGTCAAAGCGCTTTGCTAAGGACATCGCTTACTTAAATCATTGGCAAGCGTGCGCCTGTAGTGATTCTGTCGGATATACTTTGGTAAGACAATATAGGCAGCGACTTATTGATAGCACTTTTGCACCGCTCGAAACGCAGCTAGGTCTGTCTTCACAAAGCTTGTCGCCGGTTAAACGCTATTTGGAACCTGCGATGTGGCAACTAATAGAAGCTAAATCCGCATCTTGGTTACCGAGTCAATATGCTGATTGGTCGGAGTTTATGATCAGCAGTTACCAACAAAGTAAGCAGCAGCTATTGGCCAATTACAGTAAAGACGATGATATGGATGATTTAGCATGGGGCCTCGTTAACCAACTAAAAGTACAGCACCCTTTCTCTAAACAGATCCCGATATTAAGCACACTGCTCGATATGCCTGTTGTCAGCGGTTTTGGTGATAGTTATATGCCAGCGGTTCAGGGAGCTTCATTTGGCGCGTCGCAGCGATTTATTGTGCAAGCTGGTGATGAGGAAAATGGCGTGTTAACCATACCTGGAGGTCAATCCGGTCATCCATTGTCCGATTTTTATCGGTCAGGCTTTGCCGAGTATGCTGCTCAGCAACATACACCTTTCTTGCCTGGTAAATTATTGCACCGAATAGAGGTAAATGCTCAATAGGTAATTAGACTTCATATATCAATTAAAGGCACTTTGTGCCTTTAATTGATATATTTGTGAACTTTTATTCGCAATTTTTTCGGAGTCAAAAAGCAGAGGTAACGCTGAATAATTAGTCTGTTATGGTAGATTTATTTGTTAATTGTACTTTAACTGACTATTTATTCTGTTTATCGCGTATGTTTAATTTTATAAAATCAATTCACTAGCCTGCTCACTTGCTCAGACGCTAAACAATCTGCTTTATCTTTGTTAGTATCCGATACAAATAATTACACTTGTGAATAATTACGCAATGAACTTGGCTACATATCTTGTTGTTAGTGTGGGGCTGTTAAGCTTATCTGCATGTCAAAAAGATCTAACTTTTCAGATTGCATTAGCGGCTGAAAGCACTCGCTTCAGTGCTGATACTCAACAGGAATCAGTGGCTTGTGATATTGGTATTTATGCAATCAATGAGATGGACTTTGGGGTAAAGGTTGCCCCTGAGTTGACTATATTCACTGATGATGAAAAGTACACTATGCGAATTAAGTCATGGGGCGACGATTGGGATTATTTAGTTGCCAAAGACGGGGATGAAGTTAGCAAACAGGGCTTATGTTTTAAAGAGATAAATCAGAAATCTTTTAGTTGTGATGAGGTCATGTCAGCCTTAGCAAATGAACAGTACGAGTTGACGCTCAACCGCTGTGAAAAACTCGACCAATCTCAGTTAGATTGCAATATTGATGTGGAGTTAGCCCAAGAGGGGATTAGATTTAAAAAAGATGAGCAGTTGACTCGTCTTTGACTCTCCCGTTATGACTGCTATTTAAACCATGTTAGTGTCAATTATGAGATCCATAAGAGAGAATGCTACTTATTTACTTCGCCCTTTGTTCAGCCTCACCTATAATTACTTTACCTCTTCTTAGAACCTTGATATTGCGTGCAAAAAAATATTTTATTATTGAAAATTTGTGGCCTAATGCTTTTTTTTCATGCTGTTGCAGCTGCTGGCGAAACAGAATTAAAGCCAAATCACTGGGGGCAATTTACCTTTGAGAATGATGCTTTCGGCGTACTAGAGCCAACTGATGACGGTTACAGTAATGGTGTTGGTTATGCGTGGGGAGATACCTCTGTTAGGGCTTTTGACGATATTGATATGCCTGCTTGGATCCGTGCCGCAAGTGGTTGGAGTTATATAAATCAGGGCAGTAACGGGCAGTACAGCATTAGTTATTCCATCTTACAAGGGATGTACACTCCGTCAGATCTTGATACAGACCAGCTGCTTGTTGATGATAGACCTTATGCTGGGGTGTTGTTGTGGCAGGCAAAATTACGCCAGTATGATGACAATGTCGCTACAAGCCTTGCACTTAATCTAGGCGTCGTTGGCCCAGCCTCATTAGCCCAGCAAACTCAAAGTATGATTCACGCAATTATCGACGCTAAAGATCCTCAGGGTTGGGATAATCAACTTGAAAACGAAGCTGTATTTCGCATTGAGTCAGAATATTTACATCGTTTTGGCCAATTAGCACTGTCAGATAGTGTGGCTACTGATGTGAGTTTTTACAGTCAAGCTGGACTGGGGAATTTACGCAGTGATGCTGGCTTCGGTTTAACATTTAGAGTTGGAAGTGGTCTGGATGAAACCTACGCCAGTATTAATCCAACCGCTTCTCATAGTGCTAACCCCTATGCCTATATGTCCGATAAAGGTTTTAACTGGATGTTGTTTTTTTCAGCTTATGGTGGCTATGTGCTAAATGATATTACGCTTGATGGTAATACTTTCAAAAATAGCCACTCTGTTGAATTGATCAATGAGCAAGGCCAATTGAGCATGGGATTTGCCATGCGCTGGGGGAGTTGGGGGATCTTATTCTCAACACTGCGTGGTAGCGATCATTTTGAAGGGCAAATATCTGACACCAATTATGGCGCCGCAAGCATCAGTTATCATTATTAATATCTAAGCGCCTTAACCTAGAATGGTATTATCAATTCTTGGTGGCTTAACCATCTGATTTCAAGGTAAAATATATATTTTGTTGGTGTTACTGCTTAGGTTCAGTTTGAAACAGTGAACCTGTGACAAAAGTCCATTAGGCTGCCAATTGACACAGTGCCTTCAGGTAGAGCGGATATAGTAATAATCTATTGCAGAAAGTAATCTGTTATTATTGAGCCCTTATTATTTTTCAATTGTCCTAATGTATGCCAACTGAACGTGATTTAGTGCCGAAACAACAGCGCAGTCTAGATACTCAAAGAAAACTATTACAAGCATTACACCGCTGCTTGGCTGATAAATTCTTCGAACATATTAGTGTTAAAGATATCGCTGATACTGCAGGAGTTTCAGTAGGCACTTTCTATCGTCGTTTTAAGGATAAAGAATCGCTATTGCCTTTGTTGTATCAAGATTTTGGCCATGACTTAATGGTGTGGGTTAGCGAAGTGGAAAGTGAAGATTATTCAAATCTGCATGATGCGTTAGTGCAAATGGTTAACGCGACTTATGTTTTCTTATTGGAAAAGGAGAGTGTATTTCGTACGTTGCATTTAAACTCTAGGCTACATTCGGAAATATTAACATCAGATAAAGTGGTAAGCAGGGACATGGTTTATCAAAAGCTATCTGCTATTTTACTGCGTTTTGACAACGAGATCACTGCAGGAAATAACTCGCAAGCAAGTGACATCAGCGTCTATATGATGATAAATACTTTATTGGACAAAGTTCTTTACCCTGGGCTGACTCCAGCTACTGCATGTAGCTTAACAGCTGCTGAGTTTACCAAAGAGCTACCAGAAGTACTATTTGCTTATCTAGCGAAGACTTAATGCTATTGCCGTTTAAAAGTTGCTCATTGCACAGGAATTAAAACCACGTTAAGCGAGTCTGTGGTTTTTAGCAAATCGTTAGCCTTCATTCTCAAAGGGGATATCATTAGCGGTGATAGTCACCTTATAATATTGATTACGTCCGTTCTCTTTCGCTTGATAAAGTGCCTTATCAGCCATCTCTGTAATCTGTTTACCTGTCACAAAGCTGCTACCTTGATAAGAGTGGTTGGGCATAGGTAGCACTTGGCAAACGCCAAAGCTTACGGTGATATATTGTGCGACTTCTGAGCAGGGGTGGGGAATAGCTCGGTGTTTTAGAGCTTGCAGCATCTCCTCAAGCTTGCGCTCGAGCGGTGCAAATGGAATATCACTGTAGAGCATAATGAACTCCTCGCCACCGAAGCGAGCACACATATCCTCAGCGCGTTTAAAATGCTGCTCTAGCAATATAGCCACTTCTTTTAATGCCTCATCACCAGCCAAATGGCCTAATGTATCGTTGTATTTTTTAAAGTAATCGATATCAGCCAAAATGAGTGTGAAACCAATATTTTGCCGCTTTAACAATTGAATTTGTGTTTCTAGATGTAGTTCAAAAGCACGGCGGTTGGCGATTTGCGTTAACTCATCGACATAAACTTGGTGGCTAAGCAGAGTATTTTGCCTCTGAACTGTGCCCATTAGAGCATTAAAATGAAAAGATATTTTTCTAAGTTCAGTAATGATGTAGTTCTTAGGCAGCTCTTTATATTTTTGTTTTTTGTCCATCGCTTTGATATTTCGGGCAAGGCGTTGAACTGGGCGAATAATAAACCCTGCGAGTAAAAGGTAGACTGTAATTAAGAGCACTATCATGGCGAAGATAAGGCTTATCATGCCAACTCCCCAAATCGATGGCGCTTGGCTATTGGTATGGTATAGCGTTAACTTGAGTATTGCCTCTCCCTTGGTATTGCGAATGACTCGTTGGGTAAAAGGCGATACTTGAGTGAGGTTAACGTCAGCATCCCAATCTTTGAGTCCTTTAGCCTCTGCCTTGCTGTTGATTGATGTCATCACTACTGGTGTAGCTGTAAACAGGGATATCTCATCAATCAACTCTTGATTAATCAAACGAACGAACACTAGAAAACCGTTTGAAGCTAAGCTCTTATCTGATAAAAGTATGGGAGTTGAGCTGTAGAGCGCTGGACCTGATTGAGTTGAAAGGACGCCGGTTTTTGGGGTGATCTTTTTGCCGTTATAGGGAGTATCTATCAGTATTCTATTTTCTGGAAAGGCTTCAAATTGATGGAAATCAAAGCTCAATTCATGTTTGTCTTTATGATGGTAACCTTTTGAATATAGTAGCTTAGCTTGGCTGTTTAAAATAAATACCCCATCTATTTCTAAGCGGATAAAAGTGTCATTTAAATAGTTTTCCACCAGATAACGCAAACTATGCTTTGAAGTCGGTTGCTGTACATACTCAAAGGTTTCATCCCAAACTGCATAGTCATAATTAAGGGTTGTCATAGGTTTATTGATGCGATTAATGGCAAAAATCATACTGTTTAGCTCTCTCTCGGACAGCTTTAACATGGTCGTTTCGAGTTGTGGAATTTGAATGAAAAATCGATAACTAAAGATTACCGCAGTGAAAAGCACAACGATGAGGGTGAAGACTCGAATTTGAAGTTGATTAAAACTGAGGATTTTCAAAGCCTATTTTGCACCTATATGAGCGTTACATTTTCATAATGCACTGAGAAGAGTTTGAATTAATTGTAGCAGTAGTTAATTAATTCGCTCTGGCGTTGGCATTGATGCAATACAATAGAATTTCTATAGCTAGATAAATACTTTCAACTCACTTGATTTTGGCTATTTAAATAACAGTGAAAATGACACAAGAGTATATGATGCAAAAAATAATGAGAGATAGAATAGTGGCGATCTGTGATAAAAAGATTGTTCAGAAAGGTGATACTGTTGGGGTTTCATTTTACGCATTTTTTGCTAACAAAAATGATGATCCACAGTCATTAATGCAAGTCGCGACTTGGTGGATTGAAACACACCAACTGGATCATTTTGTTAAGGCAAGTAGAGTGAAGGAACTGGTTGAAGCAGGGTTATAGCTTAGCCTCTTAAGAAAGGAAGATAGATGATGTTTACATTGGACGTAGATTCAGATTTAGCACTGGCTTTGGTGGAGCACTCTTTTGCGAGTAAATACCTCGATATAGTCTCTTTGCAAAGAGACTATTTAGCGCAATGGCTTGTATGGCCGCCACTTGCCCATGATGAAGCGTTTTTTGAGCGTTTTATCGAAAAATCATTGCATGACTATGCAGCGGGTAACTCTTTAGTGTGTGGCATAATTTATAGGGGCGAACTGGTCGGTAATATCAGTTTCAATAGTATTGACAAAAAATTAGGAAAAGTAGAAATAGGCTATTGGCTAAGCCAAGGTTATCAAGGTAAAGGAATCATTAGCAGAGCAGTCACTAAACTCATTGATCTCGCTTTTAATCAACTGAAAATGGATAAGGTAGAGGCTTTTGTTGCTATAGAGAACCAAGCCAGTCGCCATGTTTGTGAACGCTTAGGGTTCAAATTTGAAGGTGTTATAACACGAGCTGAACAGCTCAATGGTCGTATGTATGATCATGCTGCTTACGGATTGCATAAAAGTGATTGGTGAGTAACGGGTTGCCATAATTGAGGCCTGTAGATATAAACAAAAAAACCATCGAATCTACTCGATGGTTTTTGTTCTTATCTAACACCTAACACCTAACACCTAGCTCTTAAGCCATACGTTGCGTCGGCTTCCAGCGTAACAACGGTGTTGGTAGCTTAACGCCTTGTGAGGTTAAGCTATTTACGCGATTAAGATATGCTGCGCCATACATTAGATGCTTAGCAACATCGACAGCATTACGATCTTGGTAGTTGTCTAAGTAACTGCCTTTTGCCCACTGGTTAAAGGCGCCTAAAGCAGGACCGGCCCAAATTTGGTAGTCCATTTCACGGCCGGCTTCACCTGAATTTGACCAGCGGCTAGAAAGGCCTAGATACCAGCGGAAAATCAGTGCCATTTTACGCTTTGGGTTACCTGTCGCACGTTCAATTTGCTTAGGATCTCGCTCGTTAAAGTGTGCCACGGTTCCAGCCCAAATATCATCAAGGGTCGAACGGAAGACTTGTTTCTCAAGCTTTTCACGTTCATCAGCTGGAATCGCTTCTATTGAGTCATAACGAGTGTAGAGCTCGTAAAGTTTGTTGGCACGCATTGGGAACAAGGTACCGCGCTTAACCACTTGCAGTTTCACGCCCATTTCGAACATATCCGCTGCTGGAGCCATAGTCACATCGGCCATCTCTGTGGTCGACAGTAGTTTACGAGTGTGATCGCTTGCACCCGCTTCAACACAGGCTTGGTTGACAGAACCCGTTACGATATAGGCTGCGCCCATATTAAAGGTTGCTAGCGCCGCATCAGGCGTTCCGACACCGCCACCACAACCAACACGAATAGGTGTTGGGTATTGATATTTAGTTTGGATCTCCTCTTTTAGCGCCAAGATAGTAGGCAAAAGAGTGACTAAAGGACGGTTATCGGTATGGCCGCCAGAATCGGCTTCAGCGGTAATATCATCTGCCATCGGTACAAGCTGCGCCAATTCCATCTGTTCTGGCGTGATAGAGCCTTCATCTACAAGCTTTTGCAGCATCTTTGCTGGGGCCGGCATCATGAACTTTTCAGCGACTTCGGTGCGGCTCACTTTTGCGATAACTTTATTGGCGACAACGACATTACCTTGAGCATCACGGCTTAGACCTGCTGCACGGTAATAGACGATTTGCGGCGTTAAGCCCAAAAATGCTGATGCTTCAACGGTGCGCACCTTATGTTTTAAAAATAGCTCAACACTGCCACGCTCTAATGCAGGCTCGCTTGGGCTATGAATAAGGTTAAACATGTACGGGCCATTTGGCAGCGCGGCTTGAATACGGTTAATAGCGGCTTCAACGCGGCTTGGGATAAGTCCTGCAGCGCCAAATGAACACAAAATACCCGCTTGGCCGAGCGCAATCACTAACTCTTCAGAAGAGATCCCATTTGCCATTGCGCCTGCGTAGTAAGCGTATTTTACCCCGTGAACGCGGCGGAAATTACTGTCGCCTAAGCTTTCTGTACCGAGTGCAGGGGTGAAAGCGGCAACAGGTAGGCTATTGCTGTTAGCGGCTTGGTCAGCGACAAGTTCTGCTGTTTGCGCGATGCCAATGCCTTTGTCACTATGATTTACTACATAACAGCCACGGCTGAAGTCTTTTAGCTGCTGCTCCATCACGGCAACATCAAAGCTGATGTTGGTGTCGGTGACCAGCCAAGGCCACGGAGATAGCATTTCATTAGTTGTTGTAGGATTCATTATATTTAAGACCCTTAATCATTTGTTTTGAGCCAGCGGCTCTTAGCTATTCTTTTCTTTAAATAAATTATTATTAAATCGAGTTAGGACGCAGATACTTTTGCTCAATTTCTAGGAAAAAGCGCGCAGCCTATGCTAATAGGTGAGCACTTTTGACACAGAAATTGAGTAAAATAGCCAGTCATTCACTCAGATTTAAACAGATTCTTCGATAGAAATTGCAATATCAAACACTTCGTATATGCGCAGACCATCTTTACTTAGGCTTGCATTACCGGTGATCACTTTCTTGCCATTTTCATCTTTAACAGAGGTGATACTGACATCCATCGACATCTGCTTGTTCAATGGGTTGATCTGACCACGGTACTTCCACTTGATGTTCGAGAGTATTTGACCGAACTTAGGATTGTTAAATCCAGCGCCTAGATCTTTACTGATAGCATAAGTCTGCATCGTTTCGATAATCGCTTCAACACCTAGAGAGCCTGGCATGACCGGATCTTGATGGAAATGGAACTGGAAGAACCAATCACTAGGGTCAATAGTGCGCTCGGCGTACAGGTAACCTAAGCCCTCTGTGCCGCCATTATCAACAATTTCAACACTGTCGATAAAGTTAAGCTGGCCACCCGCTAGGCGGTAGTGTGGTTGACTTGCTGGGGCATTGAAATGACGACAGTGCTTATCCAGCAGGTTAACTGTGGTTGTCGGTGCAACACCGTTAGCGACGTGCCAAGGTTGAGTCACTTTACCGTTATCAAGACCGAGTTGGTCTTTTAGTGCGTCACCTTTAAAGTAACCAAACACTGCGCTGCCGCGGTAGAAAGGCTCACCATCGGTGCTTAACTCGAAGCTAAAGCTCTGAATGATGTTAGTGCCTGCCATCACTGTAGATAGTAATCGCGAGTCATTGCGAATAGTCTTGCCGCGCAAATCGACTTCACGTAGTAGCTCACCGCTACCATCTAAGTTACGGAAAAACAGTTCAAGCCCAGGGAAGCCTAGAGTTGTACCCATGTAGCCTGAGATAAAGCCATTTGGCTGCAGTGAAATCTCCATCAAAATGGAGTAAGGCATTACTGCTTGGTGGCTGTTTTTATCAAAATACCAAGCATCTGTCGGCACTTCATATTCAGCGATACATGATGATGGCTTTTTAAAGTCGCCGCGCTTACCGTTCACTTCGATAACACGGGTAGTCACTTGCAGATCGCCACACGGAGTACGTGGTGGGATCATGCCGCGATAGATAGAGAACTCAGGGCCGAAGCAGTTTTCAATATTACCCGTGGCAAATTCAAACATGTGATACGGCGTAAATGGCACTGTATCGGGTACACGGTTTGGATAGTCTGGTGTGATGGGGGCTTCAACGTGTGAAATTGGGATCACACCTTTGTTAGGCGCTTTAGTCAGGTCGGGGATTTGCGCCATCAATGGAGCATTAACCGATGCAGCTTGGTAGTCTTTATTGCGAGACGCCGCAGGCGCATTATTACTAGACGCTGCAGGCGCACTTTTAACAGATGCGTGATGGCCTGCCGTAGCAGATGCTTGCTCAGTGTTTGTCGTAAGATGCGGGTAACGAGTACACTCATCTTCCTCTTTGATCATCACACCTAAGTTTTGGAAATCCACCACGGCTTTGCCGTTAAGCAAAATATCAATATTCGCTTTGGCATAAGGCTGCGGATTAAAGCCAATTTCAGTGACTTCCATGCGGTAAGTCAATACACCAGATTGCGGCAATACTTGACCACGACAACGTACTTGCTGTGAAGCATTTTCAAGTGGCTGGAACCGACCATTGTTAGTTTGGGTGTGCATACCAAGGTGCAGCATATAGAACTGCAGTAACTGACCACAACCTTCAGCCATTAATGAGCCTGCCATCACCTGATCACCTTGGAAGTGACAAGGGAAGTACCAATGGTTAGCTTCAAGTTGCTTATGACCCTCAATCAAGCCTAAGCCCCATGTGCCACCATTGCGCTCAACTTTACTTACCTGCTCAATCATCAAGAATTTCTCTGATGCGAAGCAAAGTGATGGTTGAGCATTACCCTTATGGCTCGCGCCAAAACAACCTTCGATATCTGCCGTTAATAGCTTGTGGATTTCAGGGTAGCTAAAGCTGGTTTTAGGGCAATCAAGTAGCGGATTAAAGGTTTTCTTCACCGCTAAGCTGCGGGCTTTAATTTCGTCTTCAGTGCGAATAACCCCTTTACCGTCGGCCAGTTCTTCATCAGTGAAGAAGCCTGCACAACCACCGTCCATTTTAAGGATCATGGTGTCGCCAACAAAACACTCGTAAGAGAAGAAGAACAACAAAGTTTCTCCGTTACGGGCATAGTTGTTGATCTTAATATCGTAACGCAGGGTATCACCGCCACGAGGCAGATCGCCCAAGAAGGTGAGGGTACAATCTAGTAGACGATAAACTCGTTCACCTTTGTTTTCAAAATCAATACCTAAGTAGCTGATCAACATCAAGTCACATTGACCTGATTCAACCGCAACCGCCCACGGGATCTGACCATCAACCAAATAAGGCGCATCGACTGGGATGTCATATTCAGTGGTCATTGAACAAGGCTTAAACTCGTTCATAGTCGCATCAAGTTTAGTGACACGAGATACTAACAGGTAGTCAGTGGTTGGTAGGCGAACGCGACGCGAGTAGCTATCGATTATCGCGTAATCGCTGCCAAATACATTAGCAATGTCGCCCTCTGCGTATTCCACTAAGTCGGCGTAGTTCCAGATACAAGGCTTCAGTGCTGGCGTTGGCGCGATATAAGGTGGCACGTTGGCGTGATCGGGAGCGATAACATTAACTGGCGCTGCAATAGGTGCGACTTGAGCAACGGCTACTGGCGCGGTTGCTGTGACCGTTTGTGATGCTACAGTTTGGCCTGTTGCTTGAGCAAGTTGTTGTTTTAACAAGGCGTCAGCAACTTGCATACCTGCAGAGCGGCTCTTAAGAAATGCATGATGTGCTTGCTGGGCGAGCTGCTGATTTTGTTGGAATGCAGCTAAGTCGCCGGCAGATACATCAATTGCAGTGCTGACCACTGCTTTGTTATGAGTCGGTTTTTCTTGAGTCGTCATCGTTGAAGTGCCTAATGTTTGAGTGCTGAGCGTTTGAGTCGCAACTGTTGCCGTGTCTATAGCGGCAGCATTTACAGCACTCATAGGTAAGGTTGAAAGCTGAGCTGTCTGTTGCGCTCTAACTACCATTGGTTTGTGTGGTTGTTGGGGCAGGGTGGATACTGCCCCATTCGCCAGTTTGTTCTTAATTGCAGCCAAGCTCGCTAGCGGTGTGTCGTAGATATGTTGGTAGATATCGCGACCACCTAAGGTGACTTGCTTTACTAACTGATGTTTTGCGTCCGATTTAAGCTCATTGGCTAGGCGTGCAGCCAATGCTTGCTGCTCGCTCTGGCTTTGGCTAATCAATAATTGAGAAGCTTGGTTTTCACTCACATTGGTGATCAGCGCTTTGTTACTTGCTGCTGCGTTGCGAGATGCACTCAATAATCCATGGAGTAAACTTGCCATACCTGCAGCTGCAAAGCAGTGGCCGATACGATTATCGGCGCTGGTGGCAACGGCGTTCTCAAAGCTGTCACTTAATGTCACGTTTGTGGTTAAGCTGCCTGGTGCGACATTGGTTTCAACAACATTGATGCTGGCGTTGTTGGTTGCAGTTTGTGTCAGTAGTTTATCGGTCACTTGCGGCAGTTGCAGTGCATGGCCAAATGCCAGCGCATCAATCTGCCCGTATGCGCGCCCTGATGTGCTTTCATCTTTGACTAACACGACTGCACCAGCGCCTTCACCAACGTTCCAGTTAGCTTGTGCAGTAGCATTACCCGTTGGTGTCATGGCGACTGGGGCGATGTTGTTCTTTAAGATAACCTGTTCAAAGCTGCCTGATAAGTCGACTGCGGCAATCACGACAGCATCAAGGTTGTCTTCGGCAATAAGGTTTTGGGCGACATCAATACAGCGACTGACCGATTGCTCTGCCGCCGATATGGTAAAGGCTGGGCCATTAAAGTCCCATAGAGATGACACACGTGATGCCATAATGTTGCCAATAAAGCTGGTGTATTGATTGAGCTTGGCAGCGTCTAGTACGCTGTCCATGGCGATAGCTTCAAGTGCTTGGTATTCATCATCACTTAGGTTAACGCCTAACGCAGCTAAGCTTTGTTGCAGCTGAGTATGCAAGTTTACTCGGCCGCGGAACTGATGCAGCTCAAGCTCTGTTTCCATCGCCACTAGCACAGCCACCTTTTGACCCGCTTGTAGCTTGGCATCACGAATCGCTTCATCGGTGACGCGCATCAGCATCAGTTGCTGTGAAATCAAGCGATCGTCTTCGTTTGGTGGCAGTTTAAAGCGTAAGAAATCGAGCTCAAAGTTATCAACGTAAGCCCCTTTCGGCGCAGCGTTAAGACCAAACTGTGCCAGTAACTCAGGGTGTTTCTCTAAGCCTTTCCAGCGCTTTTCTGGCAGCTCAATAAATGCATCACTGTTATTAGCAATGGCACTGTCGAGTTGGTTAATGGTACTTAAAGGTCCAAAGTGCGAACTGAGGCCAACTATTTTCAATGGTGCAGGTGTTGCTGCTGTGACCGCTGAACTTTGGGATTGGGTTGGTGCCGATTTTTGTGTGTAGGACTCAAGCAATAGATGAGCATTACAACCGCCAAAGCCAAATACAGACACGCCAGCGTGGCGAGTTTTTACGCCAAAATGATTATTAGAGGGTTTATCAGGCCAGCCTTGTACTAAGTTTGGCATGGTCGCTTGACCAAATAACTGATTCGGTGAGGAGATCGCGTCGCTGATATTAATGCTCGGTGGCAATAGACCCTCTTTCATGGCAAAGATCATCTTCATGATCCCTGGCATGCCAGCAGCGGTGAGCAGATGACCTAAGTTTGATTTAGCTGAGCCGATAAGCGGAGCACTGCTATCTTGCAGTTTATCTTCAAAAAAGGTTTCCATTGAGGTGAGTTCAATTTTGTCACCCAGTGGTGTGCCGGTTGCGTGACACTCAATCACTTCAATATCTTTAGGTTCTATGTCACTAGCGGCATAAGCACGCTCAAAAGCTTTGACCTGACCTTTAGGGTTTGGACTTAATACAAACTGGCCTTTGCCATCATTGGATAAGCCGACACCGCTGACCACTGCATAGATTTTGTCATTATCGCGCTCAGCATCTTCAAGGCGCTTAAGGACTAATACACCCGCACCTTCACCGGCAAATAAGCCCTTACTGTTACCATCAAATGGCACAGATACACCATGATCGGGGTAAGCGTGGAAGATAGAGAATCCCATGTTGATAAAGAATGGGTCAGCACCTGATACCGCGCCTGCAAGCATCACATCGGCTTTGCCAGTGCTCAAGTAATCACAGGCAAGTTTAAGTGAGTAAACTGAGCTTGCACAAGCAGCGTCGAGGCTTAGCTGAGCACTGCCAAGTCCAAGCGCATCGGCAACCACTTTAGAGGTGTTGTGGGCTATGGCGCCATTAGCAGTATCTAAGCTGGAGTCGTTAGTCGCCCGCGGGCTCGCTGCATTCGTGGCGCTTAACTTGAAGTTTTGGCTGCCAAGCTTATCTTGCAACGCTTTTTCTACCGCACTGTGATAAATAGGCAAGAACAGGTCGTTGGAGCGCTCGGTTGGAAAAGATAGCGCACCCATTATTACGCCAGTTCGCGCAAGCAAATCGTCATTGTTAAGTGCAATACCCGCATCCGCTAGTGCTTTGCGGCTAGTATCGAGTGCCCATAGAAAGCTGTTGTCTAAACTTTCAAGGCTATTTGCTGCGAGCTTATAGCCTGATGGATCAAAGCTGAAGTTTTCAATGTAACCGCCTTTATCGCAATAGAAACGGTCAGACTCTCCCTGTATACCCTGATAATCGACACTGTTGGCGCCGAGTTTTTTATCGGTCAAGGTGCTACGAGAATCTCGTTTTTCGAGTAAGTTCTGCCAAAATTGCTGTGGGCTGTTAGCATCTGGGTACAGTGTCGCTAAACCCACAATAGCGATCTTGCTCTGTTTAGAGCCGGTTGCTGTGTTTAGCGGTGTTTTGTCTGAAGAAGACATTAGACTTCCCCTTGTAATGTTAGGTTTGGCTGCTGTTCACTCTCAATCTTTTTCGCGCTAGCGGCTAAATGAGCCAGTGCTATTTCACGATGTAATCCATCGATAAGTGGAGTGACTGACAGCGGAACTCGATGACTAATGAGCTGGCCTAATGCCTTGAGTAAAGTGGTGATATCGTCACCGCCTTTGGCATTTGTTGGCACAGTACAACATGGAAAGTCTGAAGACTTGCTGCCACATTGACGGTCTTGTTTGGCAATTTTGTCGATAAGTGTGCAGTTTTGTCTATCTGCACCCAGCTCGACAAATAATGTCGCGCCTTGCTTTTGAGCGCTATGGATAAGCGCTGTAAAGTCTAAGGTATTGCAGAAGGTATCGGCAATGGAACGCGCAATAATTTGGCCGTCTAGGCCCGCTGTCGCGTTTGAAACCGTGCTGTCACCAGAGGCGGCACTAATAAACTTGATATCAGTAGGCAGTGATTCGAGTAGCGGTTGTATGTAAAACTGCTCTACATTGCTATGTTCTTCCATTGCGGGAGCAGTGTGCATTGCAGTGACTCTATTGGCAGCAATGCCGCGTTTCTTCATTCGTGCTAATAATTCGCGGCACTGGATTTCACAACCTGCAATCACGCAGGTATCGCCTTGAACTATGGCAAGGTAAGCGCGTGGAAACTCAGGCAGAAGTGCTTCAATAGTTTTCGCATCAGAGCGTACAACGAAGCTATTCCACACGATATCAGGACTGGTGTTATCAAGCTGCCAAGCTTGACGAACCGCCGTTAGCTTGCCAGAAATCGCACTGGTAAAGAGCGGGTCCGTCTTAGTCTTTTCAATTAAGGCGTGTGGATCGCTCCATACACCAAGACTGGCCCACATTGATGCTTCGCCCATGGAGTAACCGAGCGCGAAACGTGGGGTGACATTAAATGCGTTAACCAGTAATTGAGTCAGCAAGTAGCTGCTCCCCACACCTGCAATAGCTAGATCGCCAAGGGGCATAGCTGGCGTCACTTTAGTGTCTAAATGGTAGATAGTGTCTGCTTGAAGCATCGACTTTAAATCACCTTCTCGCTCAAGCTTGGCATAGAGAGAAGGAAAATATCGGTGCAACTGGCTGAACATATCGCTATAGACTGTACCCACTCCAGGGTAAACAAACGCTAAACCATTTTGCTCGACGGTGCCTAAAGCATTAGCGGTAAAGTAGCTCCCTGCTGGGGTACGGTACTGACCTTGTTCACTGATGATCTTAGGCAGAGCATCGGCCATGGCTTTAAGCTCTTGCAGCATGGCTTCAACTGAGCTTGCCTGCAGGGTAATAGCGTATTTATTGATTACTGCTTTATCACTATGCTGCTTTTCATAAGCGATAAGGTTGTCGCGCATAAGCGTCAGTACTGAATCAGCTTCTGTAATGAGCTTAGATTCTATTTTGCTAAGCTGGTTAAGCAATCCAGCTTCACTATTTGCACTGACAATAAACTGTAATCGTTTGCTATCAATAATCGACTTGGCTGCGATAAAGCCAGTACCTTGAGAAACGATGAAGCTGATGCAGCTTGTCGTGTTTGTTGCAGTACTTTTTACTGTATTTTCTACTGTATTAGTTAAATTAATAGCCATCACACGTGCTTGATGGTGCTCTGTAAACCAGTAGTGACTTGCAGCTTGTTTAGCACTAATCGAATCAGGCGTTCTGTGATGGGTACGAGAGGCGAGATCTTTAATCAGTTCACACACGGCATTAAACTGCTGCGTGCTATCAAGCTGGGGCAAATCGATACGTTTACTGACACTGTCAAACTGACGCTTGGCTTGGCTCAATGCATTATTCATGCATGAGTCTGCAAGCACTGTTGACGCAGACTGAGTCAATGAACTTATCTGCATTGCTGCAAGCTGAGCGTGGGGGTGAACCCTATTTTGCGCAGCTTTAAGTGCATGCATCATTAACAGCGAACTGGTCGCTGTATAAATTTGCACTATTTTGCCTTGTTCTATCGCATCGATAGTGGCGGTTAAGTTAGTTTCAAAGTCGTCGACTTTGATGGAGACAAGCTCTGATGTCTGTAATAACTTTGAGCTATGTAACTCAGGCAATAGCACAGAAATAAGCTCTGATGTTTGTTCAGTATTGCCGCTTAAGTCTAGTGGAGCAGGCAGCACCAAGAGTGCGATGCGCAGTGGCATCTCACTCTTGATAACCTGATCGCTTGAGCGAGTAGCACTGGCAGTCAAATTGGCCATTATGGCTGCTCTCCAGTGCTCAAGGCTTTATCTTTGTCACTCACGGCAGCTTCATTTAAGAAAGCACTATTGAGGTTCTTACTGATAGTGACTTTCGCCCCTTTCATCATTGCACTTAGTTCACCATTTTCATGGTAAAGCGCAACGTTAGCTTCAAGTGAGCGAGCACTTGTCTTAACCACCTCTAGCGCAAGTATCGCCTTGTCACCAAATGCCAGCGGCTTGTGAGAGTTAAACTCACCGATAGTTGATGGCAAGCTTGCGGCGCCGTACTTAAGTCTTGCCCATACGAGCATCGCTTGCAGTAGCAAATCTTCAGCAAAGGGCTGGCTGCCACCAAGATGGCTGCTTGCAACAAACTGACCGCAATCAGTATCACTGACCTGTGGCAACTGGCACTTAGCAATCAGGCCCGTATCATCAAAATTGAACACCTGCTGTATGCCTTGCAAACGTGGCCCATGGAACAGGGTGCCGTTGCTATAAAGCTCAGCAGCTGTGGTCACCGCTTTACCCAGATCGCTAAATACCTTTGATGGCGTATTATTAACGCTTTCTGCGCGGGCTAAAGTCGCTTTATATTGCGGACGTCCTTGACTGCTGATTAACGCAATCATTTGATCGTTTCCGCTTGGCGTTAGCGTTAGTGTCATCTCTTGAACATCACTGCTGTCGAAGATGATCCCTTTCAGTAGCTTATAATCAACCACTCTAACTTGAGCCCCAAGCATCTCACTGGCAGCTTCGCGCATCCACTGTATAGCGCATACAGTGGGCAGCACAGGGTTACCGCTAATGCGGTGGTCTTGAATAAAGACCATTGCATTAGGATCTAAGGCTCTTGTTAAAGACAGTGGTGCTAGCGGGATCAGTGCGCTTTGCACTTCTCCCGCATTAAGCTTTTTTACAGATGCAGCCTCTTGAGTGTCTGTTCCACCTTGCATTGATGTACCAATAAGCAGTTGTGCACCCGTTTCACTTAATAGCTGAGTGGCAAAAAGTTCTGCTCCTGCTTTTAGTGGGATGACGTATACACCGCGCTCGGTAAACATTTTCTTCAGCGCATCGGTAACCATGCCACCATCCCAAGGACCCCAGTTAAAGCTCATGACTTTAGCTTGTGGGTGACGTGCAGTGAATTGCAATGCAGCCTTGTTTAGAATGTCGTTAGACATGGCGTAATCGCTCTGTCCGGTATTACCGTAAAATCCTGCAGCAGACGAGAACATTGCTAACAATTTAACTTTACTCGGCTCAAGTGCTGCAAGCAGTGCTTTTAGGCCGTTGACCTTAGTGCCATAAACCCGGGCAAGTTCTTCAAGAGTTTTGTCTTGAATATGCTTGTCAGCCAGTACGCCAGCGCCGTGGATAAGGCCGGTTATCTCAGCTGAGCGACCGTTTAGTGCTGCAGTAATTGCGGCAGTATCGGTCACATCCATGCTGACATACTCGGCGCTTGCGCCCACTTGATTAAATGCTGCTAGGGCAGTATTAATCTCGATAGAGCTCTTCACTGTCCAGACTAGGGCTTCTACCTGTTTAGGTGTCGGCTTGCTGCCTGTAGAGATAATGTGTGCAATAGCAGCAGGTTTAAGCTCGCTAACCTGTTTGCCCGTCGCCCAAGCTGGAATCGCTTGTAGTTCACTGCGCCCCGCAAGGATGAAATGCGACTGAGTGCGCTTAGCAAGTGCTAGGGCACATTCAAAGGTCACCCCTTTTGCACCGCCGGTCACCAGTATGTTATCTGCGCTATTGAGTTCAGCTGCAGTATGTTTATTGCTCGCATCTGCCGCAATCAAGGTTGAACGTGCAACGTTGCCTTTCGCATCGAGAGCAACACCCACTTCTGGCAGGTTAACCACGCTATCGAATAGCTCGTTAGCAATCGCATCGGCTAAGTGAGTTGCGTCTAAACTTGGTGCAACGTCTAACGCGCGACAAAAAACCGTTGGCCATTCATGGCTCAGTGTTTTGGTTAATCCTGCTAATGCTGCTTGGTTTAGCTCAGCATCTTGCAGCTGTTTAGTGTCTAAGTAACCAAAACCACCATCGATACGGCTAACGCTGATAAAGCTGCGACGCTTATCATTTGTTACGTTTAGCTTTGGCTGCAACAGCTTAGCCCAAAGGAATGCTTGGCTAACGTGAGTGAAACTATCACTACTTAAGTTAATCGCATCATTTACGCTATTGTTATCATCTTGTGGTTGCAGGTGGATAAAGCCACTAATTACGCCTAGTTGCAGCTCAATTTTAGCGATAACCGCGTTGATCCCAGCTTCATCAAGGCTATCTGCTTGGAAGCTCGCGATATCACTATTGAGCGGTGATTGAGCTGCGCCTTTTGGTAGGCGAACTACCGCGACTTTAAGGGCTTGTTTTGATAGTTTCTCAGCAAGTACGCCTGCGTTATGACCATCATCTGTGATCACGACAGTTGCGTCTGCGGCGAAGCAATCAACAATTTGATCCGCCGCATTAAGCTTTTTTAGCGCTACCTCGCTATGAGGAGGAAGCTCAAGAGAAGATGTTACTGTGTCAGCGACTGATTTAACTGCGTCAGCGATGACAGCCGTTGCTGCATTGCTAGCATTGGCCAGTTTAGCGTTCATGTATGCAACGATTTCGCCTAGTGTGCGACATTCTGCCAAGTCTTCTGGATTTAACTCAGGTAAACCCGGCAACTCATCTTGCACAGTGCCAAGAATTTCCACTCGCTTGATGGAGTCGATACCTAAATCGGCTTCCATGTCCATGCTTAGCTCAAGCATCTCTGTTGGGTAACCGGTCTTCTCAGCGACCACTGACATCATAGTGCCTTGCACCTTTTGCGCGCTCAGGGCTGTCTCGGCAGTAGCAACTTGAGGCGTTGCACCTGCAGATGAAACGTCAGCAGCGCCTGCGGCGGCAGTTGTAGAGAGTTTGCTGTTCATGTAGCTAACGATTTCACCCAAAGTGCGGCACTCTGCCAAGTCTTCAGGGTTTAGCTCAGGCAGACCTGGAAGCTCATCTTGCACAGTACCTAGAATTTCGACTCGCTTGATAGAGTCGATACCAAGGTCGGCTTCCATGTCCATGCTTAGCTCAAGCATCTCTGTTGGGTAACCGGTTTTGTCAGCAACCACTGACATCATGGTGGCTTGTACTTTTTGCGCGCTCAGACCATTAGTCGTTGGCGCAGCGGCGCTGGTATTAGTAGAGCCTTCAGCTGCACTTGTATTAGTAGCGAGCTTGCTGTTCATGTAGCTAACGATCTCGCCTAGAGTTCGACACTCAGCTAAATCTTCAGGATTAAGCTCAGGCAGGCCTGGAAGCTCATCTTGCACAGTACCTAAGATCTCAACACGCTTGATAGAGTCGATACCTAAATCGGCTTCCATGTCCATGCTTAGTTCTAGCATCTCTGTTGGGTAACCGGTTTTGTCAGCGACTACTGACATCATAGTGGCTTGTACTTTTTGCGCGCTCAGGGCTGTCTCGGCAGTAGCAACTTGAGGCGCTGCACCTGCAGATGAAACGTCAGCAGCGCCTGCGGCGGCAGTTGTATTAGTAGAGAGCTTGCTGTTCATATAGCTAACGATCTCGCCTAGTGTGCGACATTCAGCTAAATCTTCAGGATTAAGTTCAGGTAGACCTGGAAGTTCATCTTGAACAGTACCAAGTATTTCTACACGCTTGATAGAGTCGATACCTAAATCGGCTTCCATATCCATTTCAAGCTCTAACATCTCTGTTGGGTAGCCAGTCTTTTCTGCGACCACTGACATCATGGTAGCTTGGACTTTTTCGGCTGATAGGCCATTAGAAGCTGAAGCAACTGGCGCTGTAGCACTTACATTAGCAGAGCCATCAGCGTCATTTGTAGAGAGCTTGCTGTTCATGTAGCTAACGATTTCACCCAAAGTACGACACTCAGCCAAATCTTCAGGGCTCAGCTCAGGTAGACCTGGAAGCTCATCTTGAACAGTACCAAGAATTTCTACACGCTTGATAGAATCGATGCCTAAATCGGCTTCCATATCCATCTCAAGCTCTAACATCTCTGTTGGGTAGCCGGTCTTTTCTGCAACCACTGACATCATAGTCGCTTGGACTTTTTGTGCAGAGAGTGAGCCTTCAGCGGCAACTGTATTAGCAGCGCCTGCGGCGGTATTTGTAGATAGTTTGCTGTTCATGTAGCTAACGATTTCGCCCAGTGTACGACACTCGGCCAAATCTTCAGGGCTAAGCTCAGGTAGACCTGGAAGCTCATCTTGCACTGTACCGAGAATTTCTACTCGCTTGATAGAGTCGATACCTAAATCGGCTTCCATGTCCATTTCAAGTTCTAGCATCTCTGTAGGGTAGCCAGTTTTCTCAGCGACCACTTCAAGCATGGTTGCTTGAACCTTCTCGGCGCTAAGAACAGCTGCTGCGCTATTGCTCACGGGCACAGCTGGTGCTGATGACGGCGCAACGACTACCGGTGCAGCTTCAGCCGCTTTAGCAACAGCTTGAATGTGTGTTGCAACGGCATGTTGAACTGGCGCCGGAGTATTGTTAACAACTGGAGCAACCGCAACAGGCGTTGCTGGAGTTGTTACTGCAGGCGCTGACACTGCTGGTGCAGAAACTACTGGTGCTGAAACTGTGGCCTGTTGAACGACTTGCTGAGGTCTCTGCACTGTTGCTTGTAATGGCTGTGCGGTGATCACTGTAGCAGTACCATTAAGCATGTTTAGCGCAGCATTGTTATTGCCAGCTTGCATCTCTAAAAACTGAGTATGGCTTTGAACGGTTTGCGCTTGAAGCTGGTGGAACTGCTCCATAGAGCGCTGTAAGCTTTCAGGTAATGCAACACCTGCGCCTGCAAGTTTTGTTTGTTCAGCCATCAAGGTAGTGAAAGTTTCACCATATTGCTGTGGGATGCTGAGGAACTGCTGATGTAACTCGGCCGCTTGTTGCTGTGCAGCAAAGAACTGACTTAAGGCATCAGTGCTAACGCTTACACTTGGAGCGCTTGCATTTGAAGCAACGAAATTATTTTGAACTGGGGCAGTAGACACTACATGTTCATTAGACATTGGTACGGCAATCTCCACGATCTTTTCAACTTCTTTTTCAATGATGGTTGGCACTTCAACAATTTTTTCTACTTCAACGACTTTCTCTACCACCTTTTCAACGATTCTTTCTTCGATGATAGTAGCGCTCTTCACTGCGCCAGTGGCTAATGACTTAGCCATTTTAGCGCGTGTCGCAGGGCTAATATGGTTGGCAGCATTTAGCGTTAGGCTCATTGGTGAGCGTTTCGCAGGCGCGGCAATATCGGCTTGGTATGGGTCGATATTATCAAGCTTCACACCTGCAACGGCTAGCTGCAGAGCTGCTTGCTTAAGTTGCAAGTCGCTGTCGCCTTTAGGGCTTGGGTTGATAGAGATAACGCTGAGCTCATTAAGTTTGCTTGCTAAGGTACCTTGCACTAATTTTTGCAAAATATTCTTCGGACCAAACTCAACAAATACGCGAGCGCCAGCGTCAAACATCGCTTCTAGCTGAGCGGTGAAACGAACTGATTGCAGCATATGTTTCTTGAACGAGGCCTTAACCTTGGCTGCAGTGCTTTCATATAGCGCGCCGCTAGCGTTGGAATAGAGTGCACGGCTAGGTTTAGTAAACTTCGCGCCGTCAATCGCTTTGGCGAATGGTGCTTGAGCGTGGCCAACTAGCTCAGTGTGGAATGCACCAGACACTGGTAGATTGATCGCTTTATAACCTAGGTCGCTTAATGCTTTAGCTGCATCTGTAGTGCTAGCTGTTGGGCCGGCTATGACCGACTGAGTCGGTGCGTTGTAGTTAGCCACTTTAACACCATCAAATTTAGCGATAGTGCTTTCAAGTGTGCTCAAATCCTCTGCTTTATGGATAACCGCAAACATAGCGCCACAATCAGCATCTTGACCGTCTTTAGTTTTCGCTTTGGTTGCCATGGCATCGCCACGGGCAAAGGCGAGTTTGTAGTAGTCATCTGTTGAAATAACACCTGCAGCGCATAACGCACTTAACTCACCAAAGCTGTGACCTGCAACCATATCGGCATTAAAGCCTGCTGCGGTAAATAGCGCATATTGCCCCATAGAGATGGCACCGATAGCACTCTGTGCATTAGCGGTGTTAGTCAGCACAGCTTCTTGTGCTTTGACATCATCTTTATTAAATACAGGTTTTGGATATAGCGTTTGCGACAAAGGTGTTTTGTCATTGGCGGCAAATACTTTATCTGCTGTGACCAGTTGTTGACGCATCTCTGGGTAGTAACAGGCAAGATCTCGTCCCATATTAAGATACTGCGAACCTTGGCCTGTGAATAATGCTGCCACTTTGCCTTCAATCGCCGCAGCGCGGTAGCTAATGCCACCTGGCAGTTGCCATTGAGTATCGTCGCTTGCGGTTAACTTCGATAGCGCTTGTTTGATGAAACTTGCCAGTTCTGCTGCGCTATTGGCAACGAGACCAATACGCGGTGCATCAGTGGCTAATTCACGTACTGCGTAATTTGCAGCGGCATCTTTAAGGTTAAACTCAGCAGCAGAACTTGCAGCAGCTAAGGTATTTAATTCTTTAATAAGTGCATCTTTGTTTGCAGCGCTAACAAGGAAGCTTTGTGCAACTTGACGCTGACGATACTTAGCTTTCTCGCTATCTTCGCGGCTATGCTCTGCATTGTACTCTTCCAGTACAAAGTGGAAGTTAGTGCCACCAAAACCAAATGAGCTAATACCTGCGCGGCGCGGTGTGCCGTCTACGCGAGGTAACCAAGGACGCGTTTCTGTATTGAGATAGAACGGTGAGTTCTCTATATCAAGCTTCGGACTCGGCTGGCTGACGTTAATCGTTGCCGGCAATACCTTATGGTGTAACGCTAATGCTGCTTTAATCAGTCCAGCAGTACCCGCGGTAGATTTAGTGTGGCCAATTTGTGATTTAACTGAACCTAGCGCAATGTGCTGTTTGGTGTCGTTACCATCGCTAAACACTGAGCAAAGACCGGCAAATTCTGCAGCATCACCTGCGGCAGTACCGGTACCATGGGCTTCAATCAGACCTAGAGTGTGCGGCGCAAAACCAGCATCGTCATAGGCACGGTTGAGTGCTTTGGCTTGGCCTTCAGGGCGAGGCGCATAGATTGATTTGAACTTACCATCTGATGATGAACCAATACCTTTAATGACCGAGTAAATTCTGTCGCCATCACGCTCGGCATCTTCAAGACGCTTCAATGCGATCATGCCGATACCTTCACCAATCATCATTCCCTTTGAGTCGATATCAAATGGCTGGATGGTTTCATTGGTAGTGAATGCGGGTGTCTTAGAGAAGCTCATGTACATAGATGGCGAGTTATCAGTACAAACACCGCCAGTGATCATCATCTCTGAACGACCTTCAACCAGCTCACTTAGTGCCATGCGCATTGCCGCTAAGGAACCTGCACAAGCCGCATCAACTACACAGTTCATGCCGCCGAAATCAAAACGATTGGCGATACGACCGGCAATAACGTTACCCAATGAACCAGGGAATGAGTTTTCTTCCCAATGCACGTATTGATCTTGGAACTTTTTGATCAACATCTCGCTGTCTTCGTCGCTAATACCGCTATTGGCAAAAACCTTCTTAAGTACAGGGTACTGTAGACGAGCCGTTAAGCTGTGGCTGATCTTCTGACCGCCGCCGACACCTAAGGTAATTCCGATTTTGTCACGGTCATAACCTTCAGGCAGGTTAGCATCAGCTAAGACTTCTTTTGCAACGATCAAAGAGAGCAGCTGCGATGAATCAGTCAGCTCTAAGATATTTGGCGGCAGGCCAAACTCCATTGGGTTGAAGTCTACATCAGGTAAAAAACCGCCGCGTTTACAGTAGCTTTTATCTGGGGTGCTTTTGTTCGTATCAAAGTAATCTTCTTTCTGCCAGTGAGTGGCAGGTAGCTCAGTGATGGCATCAATTTTCTCGCTAATAAGATCCCAAAATTTGTTGAGATAACGCGAGTTCGCAAAGATGCTTGCCATGCCGACTATGGCGACAGGCATATCTTTTAAACGTTTATTTAAGCGTGTATCAGCTTGCGAGTCTTGTGCTTGCTCTGATGCTGATGATTGTTCAGGTTTAGAGGTCTGGCTCATTATGAGTCTCCAGTGGATGCCTGGCATTCAGGCGTCTTGTTGTTTGTTTTAGGCTTGTCTGTAGAGGTACGGCGATTTTGCGTCGCACCAGGAAAGCGCTGTATAAAACTGTGATAGTTACTGACGAGTAACTTTCGTAAGTGAAACGGCCCATGTTTAAGCACATAGGCCATGTATCTGTTGGTTGCTTGGGTATTACCGTCTTGATAGATGTCGAGATATATCCAGTCACTATGGGGGTCAATACCAAGCAGGATTGAACTGGGTTGCTCATCGGTTAACTGCGGTGGGATCGTCAATGAAACCACCTGAACCACATTGTCTGCATCTGTGCTTGGCAACGCCAAGGTTTGTGCCAGTGTTTCATAGTGCAGTGTGTAGGTTTGTACATCACTACCTTGGGTTATCGGTAGTTGGTTAAAATAACGCATCGGTACGTTAGGGCTTTCAATATCGCTAACACGTGAAACGCCATAGCGTTTTAAGCAACGAGCTAAGCCTGAGCGTGACACATTGGGGTTAATAAATTTCTGCGTTGCGGTCAGTAATCTATCGAGTGGCATTTTCAGTTGGTACCTCAAACCGACGACGACATATTCTTGCAGCGGCGTTAGCGTGGTATTGAGGTGATGTGGTGTATTTGGGCTATTTTCTATCGAATTGCGCTTGCGCCATTTGCGTACAGTGGCTTCGCTGATATTCAGCACTTTAGAAAGTTGACTCACACTGAGGTCCGATTCTTGGATAAATCGACGCATCTCGGGAGTCGTGGTGGCATTGCTGTGCCGAGCTTCTGTAGCGCTTTGCGTACACTTATTCGGATTGCTTGTTGCCGAATTTAAGCTTGTGTTAACTTGCTCTGCCATCTATTTAGCGGGTTTCCGTTAATAATCTACTGGGACTTAATTACGTTTTTATGACTAATGAACTTCGCGGGAGTTCAATGTTTCTGGTAATTAACCTAGTATATTTTGGCCAATGGATGTGCAGACTACATCAGCTTTTAGAGCAATACAATCACCTGGGACTTAATAAACGCTGATATGACCAGATTCAGTGAACAAGTGTAAGCTAAAGTGTTATTTTGTGTAGTAACTAACGTTGGCAAAGTAAAGCGTGATCTAGGTCAAATATTTATTATGAAAGTGAATTGTTAACAGATTTGATGCTAAGGAGGGAAGCGTTTAAACAATAGGTATAAGTTCGCGATAATCGTAATTTAGTGTGCTGAGTTTAGTCAAAAAAAATGCAACCTTTTTTCAAAGATTGCATTTTAGATATTTACTTTATTGCAAGGTTACATCATTACTTTAAGACCAAAGAATGCGCGACGACCAACTAGGTCATACATTGCATTAGCTGTGTACCCTGGAGGTAGGGCGTCAAACAAGTTACGCACACCACCATTAATCATTACATTTTCAGAGATATAGTAAGTCGCACTTAGATCGTGAGTTGTCATAGAACCGATAGTTCCTGGTGATAGATCTTCTAGAGAACCACCATTTTCAGACACATCATAAGTCACAACATTATCAATATAACGAGTATTCCAACTTACAGTTAGATCGTCTAGACGATAATCCATACCGAAGCGGAATTGCAGCTCAGGGTCGCCAACTTCACCTTTTTCATCATTTACTTCATCAGGGCGATTTTGGAACTCAAGGCGCTCTAATTTAAGTAGTTGGTTAGCAAGAAGGTTAAAGCGGAACTCACCTGGCATATCGAAAGTAGCAAGGTCTAGTTCATAAGCACCTTGGAACTCAATACCACTAGTGTAAATTGCCGCTGCGTTTAGGTAACCAGAACGAACAAGTTCGATGTCAAAGGTTGTCGGGTTACGATCAACTTGACCACAGAAGTCTGGGTCTGGAGCGCCAGTTGCATCAACACAGTTATCAGCAACTGTCTGTGTAAGTACAGAGATGATGGCATCTTCAATTTCAATGTCATAATAATCGACAGTAAATGAAAGACTATCAGCAAATGTAGGTGTCCAGACTATACCAGCAGTGTATGACGTTGATGACTCTGGCTTAAGGTCAGGGTTACCACCAGAGATGGTGTCAACACTTACGTTATCATTAGCTTGGAATCCAGGTGGCATACCTAGTGCAGCACAGTTTGCAGGGCGATCTGGATCGTCATTAATGTTATCTGCATCACATGGATCAGAAACTCGACCGAAGCCTGGTGAGCGAGGGCTGAATGCTTCAGCAATGTTTGGTGCACGAACAGCTTCACCAATCGTACCACGGATAGAAACTTGCTCTAATGGCGCATAAAACATACCTACTTTCCATGCTTCTGTTTTACCAGCATGTGAATAGTCTGCTTTACGGTAAGCACCGTCTAAACTAAATTCATGTGCAAAAGGTAGATCTTTAAGAATAGGTAAGTTCAATTCGACAAAGTATTCGCTAACATCATATTCGCCGTATGAATCTGGTGTTGGGGCGTTAGTTAGGAAGCCCGCTTTGGTGAATTCATCAGTTGTTGAACCTGATGTTTCTTCACGGTATTCAAAACCAACTACCATAGCTACTGGACCACCTTGAAGCTCAAATAACTCTTCAGAGTCACCAGCTAAAGTACCACCGATCACTTGTTGAGTAATTTTATCTTCACGAGTTACATCAGCAGAGACCCAGTCGCGCGCTTCAGCAGAAGCTTGGCCTAGGCCGAAAGGGTTGTACGCGACACAGTCGCCGCCATTAACTGATGCAGGGTCAGTATAATCATCACCTTGTGCACTTGGTACTTGTGAACGACATGCAGCTAAACCAGTATCAGGATCGATAACCGAGTCAAGTGCAGCAACAAAATTATCTGGAATTAGGTCATTTAGCGTCTTACGACGGTTATTTGTTTCACCATATATATAGTAAAGGTCGTAATCGAAAATAGACTCGCTTATCTCGAAGCCACCTTTGAAACCACCGACATAACGGAAAAGTTCACGACTGTTTTCTGCAGAGCGGTTACCTAGCTCATCGAAGAACTTAGCAAATGTTGCATCAGTTTGACCACCAGCTAATAACGATTGGCGTAAGTCTTCATTCAAGAATGCATTATCTTGAACGTTGATGCTTACGTTACCAAAACGGAATGATGGTTGGAATTGTTGTTTAATATCTGACTTTACATATCTAAAATCAGTATAGAATTGAATCTCATCGGTAAAGTCGTAGTTAAACGTAGAGCCGACGTTGATTCTTTCTACTGCTGGAATATAGTTTTCATAAGCTTCGCCATCGAAACAAGTATCACAGCCGTCAGGGAAATTACCAAATGCAAAACTGTTGCTACCATCTCGTTCTGCTTGGGCAATAGGGTTACCGTTTTGGTCAAATGTTGAGCGACCAATGCCGGCACCAAACGCATTGATAACACCGGTATCATTGATCATTTCTGAATAAACGCGTGGAACACGAAGTCTATCTGGAATACCGTCTTCTTCACCACCATTTTCTGGGTTTGCGATTGTTCCCCATGCATCGAACTGACGGATTTCCGTAGACATCACTTCTTTTGTTCGCTCATAACCAGCGTAGAAAGTTACATTACCACGTCCATCGGCAACGTTTGCACCACCCAGTACATCAAAAGAATGATCCTGAGTGCCAACACCTTCAAGTGAACCGCTTGTGCGTGCATTGAACTCAAAGCCTTCAAAATTGTCTTTAAGAATAATGTTTATCACACCTGATACAGCATCAGAACCGTAAATTGCTGATGCACCACCAGTAACAATTTCTATTCGTGAGACCATACTTGTAGGGATTGTTGATAAATCAACTTGAGCTGAACCGGGCTCACCAGCCACATGACGCTTACCGTTAACTAATACTAATGTTCTGTTCGCGCCCAGTCGACGTAAATCTGCAGAACTAACACCAGCACTTTCGTTACTATTATTGTTACCAATGATGGTATTTGTTGCACCAATTGAAGGCAGTTCCGCCAAGACACTTGCAATGTCTGAATTACCAAATTTGGCTAATTCTTCTGCAGAAAGGCTAACAACAGGAGCTGGTTGAGTAAGTTCAGCTTTTGCTATTCGAGATCCGGTAACTGCAACTCTTTCTATTTGTTCTTCTGTTGTTTCTTCTTCAGCAAAAGCAGGCATTGCCAGTGAGGCTGTTAAGCCTACTGATATAGCCAGTTTTACTGAGCTTGCTAGTTTAGAGTTCAAAAACATAATAATTCCCTTAAATAAAGCGTTGATACAAATTGCAACAACACGTTAACCGCTTGGTCTCTTTTTGTAATACTTTGGTTGGTAATTGGCAATGTATTAGTGAAATATATTAATGTTGCTGGTGGTTTTATTGTTTGCCATCTGGCCTCTTGATGGTGTTTTGTGCTGTATAATATGTTTTTGTTGGTCTTTAGTTTCGCGATGTTTGTCGAGGTGGGAATTATATTATTTGTATACGATATTAAGTATGCGGTTTTTCGTACTGTATCTATCTGTTTTGTTAGTGTTTTTAATTGTTTGACTTTAAAGCTGATACTTTTAGTGTGTTTTTTTGTGGGAGATAATTATATTGTACTAATTCTTTTACGTAGTGATTTATACTTTTTTGACTGGCTGGTTGAAATTGGCTTGTTTGATGGGATTTTAAGCGGTTGACGGCTGTATGTAATCGCTTGAATTAACATGTTGCTAACGGCGTTAGCGTTTTCGTTCTGCTATTTAATGAGAGTCATAGCTTTTAAAAAAGTTCACTAAAAAAATAAATTATAAAGATGATGTTTAATTAGAGTAGGCAAAATCGTAAAAAAAATCACCTTTGCTACTCAGGAGAAAATCGACTATTCAGGGTGGAGGTTGGTATGGAGGCGCCGCTGGCAAATGTAGGAGACTATTCAACTCGGCTTAAGTCAATGACCGGTGGAGATGGACTATTCTCAATGAGTTTTAGCCGTTATGACATTATTCCCGACAAAGCGTATAAGGAGTTGCAGTTAACGAACTAACTATGGGTGATTTGTTAGTACATTTTGAAATTTCAGAGGGCCAAATACTGAATAATTCAGTTGGCTCCTCTGTTGTTTTGTAGCAAAAGAGGCCACAATAAGTGTAATAAGCCACTGTTTCGAGTTCGCCTTGCCACTGCTAATCTCTTCGTCATCGAGTATCAAACTCTATTTTTGCCCGCTATTGCCATCGTCTCTGGACGATAAAGTGGCGATAACTATTCGTTCGTGGTTACCTCAAGACGAGATTAATAAAGTGGATCGCTATATCCAGCCATCAGCTCAAGTGCAGGGGTTAATGGTGCGCGGCTATTTACGGGCTATATTATCGCAGCATGGCACACTTAAACCAAACGAATGGCAATTTGAATACGGTGAAAAGGGCAAGCCGCGTTTAACGCCGGCGCAATTTGCACTCAGTGGTATCGATTTTAATTTAAGCCATAGTGGCGACTGGTTGTTGCTGGCTATTTACCAGCAACCGCTGGGGATGCTGCCGTTGGAGCTGGGTGTTGATATAGAGCGTTGCCGCAGTCGCACCAATATTGATTCCATACTAAATCATTACTTTTCTGAGCCAGAAACCGCGGCGCTGCTTGCACTACCTTGTGAGCTGCAACGTGATCGATTTTTTGATCTTTGGGCACTGAAAGAGTCCTATATTAAAGCCAAGGGCTTAGGCTTAGCGTTGTCGTTAAAATCATTTGGGTTTGATCTCTCTGTTATGAAGCAAAGCACTTTAATTTTGCAGTCGAGCGAAAATACGCCGCCAGAGTTACAACAAACAGGCTTTACTGAGCAGATGCTGTTTAAGCAGCAAGTTGGTTTGCAACTTTTTGCAGAGCAAGAATCAAAGAGTGATAACAAGGAACTTGGCGCTGATAAGCCTACGGGTGTGACTCATCCTAACGTCATGTCAGCGAGTGAAGCTGATACTTGGCACTGCGCTTTAGGTCATTTGAATGACGAATACCGCTTTGCGATTAGTATAGATGGACAGGCTATTGCCGCAGACTCTATTGAGTATCAGGCGCAGATGAGCAGTATTAACACATTGGTTTTAGCTTATTCATAACCAGCAACAATAGAAAAGGGACGCATAGAGCGTCCCTTTGTTCGTGCTAGCTTATGGTTAAGCGTTTATGATTTTGGTGTTGGAACTATTTCAAATGCTGGATCAAACTCCACCATACTGCCTGCTATCTTGCTAAAGGCTGTTTTGTCGCCAGTAATTTTAGCATCACCCGATGCTAGCAAGGCTTTAAGAGTAGTCTTCCCGAGTAAAATTTGGGTAACGTCAGCCTTGTTAACAATAAGATTAGCGTCTGCAGTTTGCTCATTGTCAACCAGATTGTTGCTCAAGTTGCCGTTACTAAGCTCAATGTAGAGCACTTGTTTGGTATCTGGCGTGATGATGTTCATTTTCACTAAGCCGTGCTTAGCGGCTTGCTGGCTATCGATTTTGACGGCCAAAAAGTCGAACAAGGTTGGCATATCCATTTCACTGATCACATCAGCCGAAGCGGTTTTAGGCGCGCCTTTCTGAATACCAACGCGCAATTCTTGTGCGCCAGTTAAGTAGATATTTCTCCAGCCTGCACCTTCTGATTGATAGCCTAGCTGCTCATAGGTATCAGCCAATAGTTGCCGCGCGGTATCGTTACTCGGATCTGCCATTACGACTTTGTTTAGCGCTGTAGCGACAAAGCGATACTCACCCTGAGCAAAGTCTGCTTTAGCGCGCTTTAAAGCCTCATCGGCACCACCCATGTATTCGACAAATTTAGCTGATTCGAGCTTTGTCGGTAATGGGTTTAAGTTAGCTGGGTTCATATCGAAATAACCCAAGTATTTGTTATAAACCGCCTTGGCATTATGACTATAGGTGCCGTGATAACCATTGGTATGCCAAGCCTTGTATACGGTTTCTGGAATAGTGTCTTGAATTGCATCACCAATGTCTTGGATCCCTACGCCATTATTAGCCAACCTAAGAGTTTGGTTGTGAACCAAACCATAGTTGTCACGTTGCAGACGCAAGAACTGGTTAATATCCTTATTGCCCCAAACTGGCGCTGAATGAGAGGCAAACAGTATTTCAACATCAGTGCCAAAAGCACCGATCATCTCGTTGATATCCTTCGACCATTTTAACGCGTCACGTACTTTTGCGCCGCGTAGCGTGTAAATATTGTGCATTCCCTGATATGTCAGTTCACCGGTCCAAAGTGCCTTTTTAGACGGAATATAAGTGATCATTTCTGATTCAGCTTCGGTGCCTGAGGCATCCATAAACACCATTTCTAGGCCATCGATTTCAATGGTTTCCCATTTTCCTTTACCGTTTAAGGTGTAATCTGGAGCCACATAAGTGATCTCGCCTTTTGAGAGACCTTTACCGAGAGCAGCATCAACAATTCCGTGGTTATGCTTACCTAACGTAGCACCATATTGATAAGCTGCACGGCGGCTCATAGCATTACCAGCAAGCACGTTTTCATCAACTATCTCTTTAGTGATGTTGTGTGAGCCATAGACTTTGACGTCAGGGAACATCTCTTGAATACCACGGGCACCACCAAAGTGATCGGCGTGGCTGTGAGAGTAAATCATTGCTACAACCGGCAAGTCGCTGCCTTCAGGTAGGTTTTTAAGTGCAAAGCTAAGAGATGCTTTTGAGGCTTCCTTTGTGAGCAACACATCGTAGGCGATCCAGCCTGTTTTACCCTTTATTAAGGTTAAGTTGGATAAGTCTGTGCCACGTACTTGATAGATCCCATCAGACACTTTGTATAAGCCATTTGGCACCATATTTAGCTGCGCTTGGCGATAAAGTGATGGGTTAACCGAATCGGGTGTTTGCTCGCTGATAAAAGCAAACTCAGCCCTAAGTATATCGGCAGTCGCTTGATCAAACTTTGCAACAAGGTTTTTTGAGGATTGCTCAAAAGCCTTGGTGTCAGCAAAGTTAAGCGTTTCAGCAATAGCTTGGTTATGCTCTGCTGTGTGCTGGGTCGCGCCCTTGCCTTCATAGTGAACGGTAATGTGATCGTGTTCATGCTGAGCGGCGATAGTCGTCGATGAAAAACCTAGTGTGACAGTGCTTATAATGGCAAGAGCAAGGGTTGAAAGTTTCATGGTGTTTCCTCAAAAAGGGCTCTAAACATGATTTGAGCTAGAACCGAGTCAATACAAATTGAATTGAGGCTAGTGTAGATCGCTTGTATTATTTAGTAATTATAGCTAGATTGTAATTTAGTATTCACTGTGTAAATAGTATTGAGCCCAATGCCGCAAACTAACCAATTTGACCTGAATCTATTTCCGGTATTTCTTGCTGTGTATCGCTGTGGTTCATTTAGCCGAGCTGCCGAACAACTCGACTTAACGCAATCTTCGGTGAGTAATGCGATAAGCCGTTTGAAAAAACAGCTTGGCGATGAACTGTTTATTCGGGTCGGTCGTGGGGTGGAGGCGACTTCTGCTGGGCATAACTTGTATCATCAGCTAGATAGTCACTTTAATGCTATTGATGATGTAGTCGCTGCGATGGATCGATTTGACCCTAAACGGCACTCACGACAGTTTCAGGTGTATGCCAATGAAGTCATCATGCAGCTATTACAATCGCCAATCGATAAATTAACCGCTGGGCTTGCAGTCGACATTGTTTTTAAGGAGCCGCCGTCGAATGAGGAGCTACTTCAGTCAGACCTGCAATTTGAACGAGTCGATCTGGCGATAGATGTCATGAGCCAAATACCATCTTCATTAAGTCTTAGCCCGTTAATGCGTGATAAATTGGTATGTGTCGCGAGAAAAGATCACCCGAGAATACAAGATAAGTTGAGCTCTGAAGCGTACTTCTCTGAGAAGCATGTGGTGTTTAAGATGCGCCGTTCAAATCTTGCTATTACCGAGCTGTATAGTGAAACGGTTCTACCGCAACGTAAAACCTATAGTGAGCAATCTTCGCTATTAAGTATGTTGGCGACGACATCTAAAACTGATGCTATCTCCGTGGGATCTTCTCGTTACCTTAAAGAATATGCGCAGCTATTTAATTTGGTGCAATATCCGCTACCTTTTGAAACAAGGCCGATCGAATATCATTTGATTTGGAGTAAAAAGCTGCAGCGAAATAGTGCTAATGCTTGGTTACGAGAGCAGTTAACAGAACTTGTCCAAACATTAGAGCTATAAAAAAACCGAGGTCAAAATAAAGCTCGGTTTTTGTTTAGAGACAATTTACTGTCTGGCTAGACGATGATTGTCGGCAGGGTTTTCAAAATCACTGCGATAGGGGTTGATATCTAAGCCGCCACGGCGAGTATATCGTGCGTAAACCGTTAGCTTTGCACATTGGCAGAAATGTTTCAGATCAACAAAAATTCGCTCGACGCACTGCTCATGAAACTCATTGTGCTGCCTAAATGAGATCAAGTAGCGCAGTAGTTTTTCTCGATCAATTTTAGGTCCTTGATAACGGATCATTACCGTGCCCCAATCGGGTTGAGAGGTGATTAGGCAGTTTGACTTAAGCAGGTTGGAGGTCAGTGTCTCAGCGACCATCACTTTTTCATCAACACTGTCGACTAAATAGTCAGGATTAAAACGATAGTCATCGACTTCAATATCGAGATCATCAATACAGGTTCCTGGCAGGTCAACAATACGTTGGTGGCTAAATTGCTTAGGCTCGATGACTTTAACACTGACATCACCCTGTGCACATTCACATAGATCGCGGCTCAAGGTCGCTTGAACGGCTTTTACATCATCAAATTTAGTTTGATTGAAGCTGTTTAAATACAACTTAAATGACTTTGATTCAATTAAGTTAGCGCTTTGGTAATCCAAACTGAACTCTGCAATAGCGACCATTGGCTTGCCTTTGGCATTTAACCAAGAAAGCTCGTAGCCAGTCCAAATATCACAGCCATGAAAGGGTAAATCATCAGTAAGGCCAATAGCATCACGGTTTAATTTACGCGGCACACCCTGCAGCAAAGATGCATCATACTGCTCTTGATAGCCAGTCGACTTCCCTAATGTAAGTTGTGAAAGTTCGGGTGCGTCACTATAGGGATCATGATGTTTTGTCATCAATACGGTTTCCATGTCAAAATAGACCCTTATTATAACTGATTTTGGGATCGGCTTAAGTGTCTTCTTTACCTGCTCTGGATATTTTTTTAAACGACTATCAACACGCTTACCTCGATATATTAGGTGAGCATCCTCGTTACTATGCGCAGCAACAGGCGTCAGAGTGTATTGTGGGTGATGTTGACGTTGAAACAGAAGAGGCGCTGCAGTGGAAGAGCGTTGTTCGAGTCGATACCGGACGATTTGATAATGTTGAGCATGCGCTAGAGCTGTCTTTACATGACGATATTAATGCCTTTTATGGCTCTCATTTTGCCGCATCACTGATGTTTGACTCACAGTGGGGCACTGGTGAGCTGCTGCAAGCTTGGAGTCAAAGTGATTTTGAGCATCTGCAGCAAAATGTGATTGGCCACTTGATGATGAAAAAGAAGCTTAAGCAGGATCCTACTTGGTTTATCGGTGTGTTTGATGATGAAGACAAGATGATCACGGTAAATAATAGTGATGGTAGTGTATGGGTAGAAATTGCAGGCCAAGCTCAAAGTGTTAAGCTAGCGGACTCTTTAAATAGCTTTATCAGCGAGATTAGCCCGCGTGTCACTCCACCGGTTAAACTGGTGGAGGAAGTGATACCTGCCTATGATCATCCAGGGATCTGGCAGCGAATGAAGATTATGTGGCGTAATTTGCTGGGTAAGTAATCCCTTGCTTCAATAAAAAAGCCTGAATAACGTGTTTATTCAGGCTTTTTATTGAATGTTATTACAGATGATCCCAAGAGATATTCGATACGATGCGGCATGTGTCGCAGCGAAAATGGAACATATCCAATAATGGCTCATCAAGCAGCCATTGATTACTGCCACATTTTGGACAACAACGTTTTTTCTCATTGGCGAGACTTTCACCGCCAACGCGATAGAGATAATAGTAAGTTGGGATCTTGGTTAGATACTCAACTCTGCCGCGCAGATCCCAGCCTCGTCTAAACAGATCGCTCTGATGGCTCGTTAACTCTTCTAGTGCTGCGAATTCTGCTTTTGTCGCTGCTGCCATCTGTAGTTCATCACATGCTTGCCACTCGGTCTGCCAGCGGATCATGCGTTTATGATCGCCATTGGCTGTGGCCGGTATTTGATAAAGTGGTATAGGCTGCAGTGTGTCGCCATTTCTCAGCGGTGAGCACATATGCACGTAGCTGGTATAAAGTAGCTGCCAGCTTGGCGTTTCTTGGCTTGAAACCTCTGAATTAATATCCTGACCAACATACTTTTCACGTGGGGCCAGTAATTTAGCATCAGTGAGTTCCGTGAGTGTTTTTTCAACCCATGGACTGTTAAAACGTTTAGCAAGACTGCTTTTCTCCGGGGTTAACAAGCGAGCTTTAAACTCACCTTCATTAAAGGCAACAGCAAATTCACGGCCAAGTATTTGACCATTAGCGCGGTAAGCCTCTAGTAACCCATTAATTGCTTTTTCTGCTGCTGTGATAGTGGTGTTGTCAAAACATTCAAATCTTAATTCAACGACGTGCATTATCTTTATTTCTCACTGTTTTTTTTGGCTGCCGATTCAAGTATGGTCAATCTTTGCGTTACAGCTTTTAGCTCTTTCTTAAGTAGCACAAGCTCTTGCTCCAATTTTTCCACTCTATGTTGATCGTCAACTGATTGCTGCTGCAGATTTTCTTGTGCGGCAGCATTGATTTGCGCTGTTGTTTTGATACTGGCTTTGTCAGCATCACTCATCGATTTGTACTGTTGTAGACCTTGGATCAAGGTTGGCATCGCAACGCTGATCCCTAATTTGGTTTTTATTAACGCTAGAGTAGGGTTTTTACCTGCATCGCTAAGCTGTTTTGCGGCGTAGAGTACTTGGTCTAGTGGGCTCATCGTTGGTGAAATTCCTTACTCTTGATAGTCTATTTAGTTTAAAGGATAAACATGAATTAGCTAAATCCCATTAAAACATGAACTTAACTATTGGCACACTGTTTGCTTATTGAAGTTTATAAAATCAAAATAAATACAGGAAGTTAAAGTGAGAAAAAAACTACTAAGTTTAGCGTTTTTTGGGATTGCAAGCATAGGGCTAACTGGCTGTGTGATCAATGTTGGTGATGGTGAATCAGATTGGGATAACAATGGTTCTTGGCAAAAAACACAAGAAACTAACCGTGGCAATCTAGCTAAGATCTCCTTGGGTATGTCTAAAGATCAAGTGACCACGCTTATGGGCACAGCAGATTTTAATGAAGCCTATATTCAGCAAGATAAAGAAGTACATGTACTATTTTACCGAACTCAACGTTTAAAAGGTGACGGTAAAACGACTAAAGACGAATGTACTCCTGTCGTCATTAGTAATAACGCAGTCGTCGGCTGGGGTGAGATGGCTTACAGCAAAATTTAAGCGTTACTCCCGCCAAATTACTTTCTTAATAAGGTGTCCAGATGGTCAATAACATCAGACCACTGGGCATCTTCTGCCAATGCTTCTGCCAAAAAATGTCGTTGTGATTCGCTCCAAAAGCCAGCTTGTTGAATAAGCAGCCCCTCTGATAATTGATGCTTTCTAACAAATCCCTCAATGGAATTAGCATCACTTTGTAAACCTAATTGCTGAAATAAATGTTCAAGATCCCCCTGGGTGGTATCCATGCCGTTATCTCCGCTGAAAAGTGCTTGGCTATAGTATGGCTCAAACCTCATATATCTGCTGTTTCTAATCGCTGCATTACGAGCTTTTCACTTTGCGAGCTAAACATCATCGCTCAAGCCTTGCCCTAAAAGCATTGAATACGAACAAAAACTAAGCTCAAAAGGTCTACAGTCCTAGTCACAGTTTTATCACGAAAAGCTAAAGTATTAGCGCTAAAGAGCGGCTGCTATTGTTTGCTTTGATTAATAATTGCACTTTTCGTAAAGCTTGATACATTGGTATTGTGTGATCTCGATCAAGGAAAATAACAATGGAAAATCAAGCCATGGAAGAGTGCCGAGCTGTATATCTAACAGCTGAAGACTTAAGAGTCGCCGCTTCAATTCTTTATAACGCATATCACGATGACCCTTTCTTTATGGACGCTCTATATCGCAATGATACTGCACAGTATGAGCAAAAATTACGCGGTGCAATTCGTGAAGAGTTAAATGAACTGTGGCAACAAGAGCAGGGATTAATAGGTATATTTTCAGATGAACGACTCATTGGAGTTGCATGCATTGCAACTCAACAAGTAGCCCTTGGTGAGGCGCGTTACTGGCATTGGCGTTTAAAAATGCTGATTAGTGCTGGCTGGCAATCAACTCAGGCTTGGATCAAAAAAGAGCATCAGATAGTGGAAAGCTTACCAAATGCTAACTGTGGAATAATCCAATTTATTGCTGTTTCAACGAATGAGCAGGGTAAAGGCTACGGAAGCCAGCTTGTTAAAACGGTATTAAGTTGGTGTGATGAACAACCGCATCTTGATGGTATTGGTGTATTTGTTAGTGATCCTGCCCATAACAGGTTATTCGCAAGCCATGGCTTTGAAAAACTAGAGGAGCTAGCGATAGGCAACGTGGCTGGAGAGCTGATGTTCTATCGAGGCCAAAACAATGAGTAAGCGGTTTAATAGTTTTGCGGAGTTTTATCCCTTCTATCTTTCGCAGCATCAAAATAATATTTGCCGAACTCTGCATTATGTCGGTAGTTCTCTGGTTATTTTAATGCTGGCGATTGTACTCTACTCAGGCCAATGGCTACTACTTTTGTTGCTTCCAGTTATAGGTTACGGATTTGCCTGGCTCGGGCATTTTGTGTTTGAAAAAAATAGGCCTGCGACATTTGAGTACCCTTTGTATAGCTTACTGGCTGATTGGGTTATGTATTTTGCTGCTATCCGTGGAAAAATTAAACTGTGATCTCCGTTTAGTTTCTCATTGCTGTAAGAGATCTCTTACTTTACTGTGGGATATTAAATGAATTTATTGTTGATAGCCGCTCTTATTTCAAACTTATTTCATTTAAATCATACGATTACGAACAGATCTGTTTGCTACAATAATGTTACAACTTTGAAGGTTGATAGTGAACGCGCTTTTTTCGCTTAATGAGTAGATATACTTAACTTAAGAAATCGCGAGAGATACCGCTGTGGTTTTACTCGATATGAGTAGCCGTATCAGTGTCGATTGTTATATTTGGTTATAGAGTCAATAAGTATGTTAAGCCACTAACTTAAGGATAAGTTAGTTTAGTATTGGTGATGCTTGATTAGTCATCGCCACTATAGAGCTTGGTTATTAACCGTATGCTTATTAACGAGTTAGGAATTTGCAGGAAGCAACTAGGACAACCTCAGGAAGAGGAATTTAGCTTAGGATAAGCTAATAAATGGATTTTGTACCATGTGTACAAGGATATAAAGGGACTTACAAGGAAGATGCAGGATGCACGTTAAGCAAGGATGATGCAGGGAGCACATATATAGCGGGAAAGCTAAAAGAAGCTAGATCTGGGCGCACCGAAAGGTGCGCCCTTTCTTTTAGTTAAACATATGGTTTGATGATTTGCTCGGTTCCATGTGAGAGATCTCTTACAGCCTCGTGCGAAATAAGGGCTTTAAGTTGCCGTTATTTAGCATACTTGATAGGAATTGATGTATTAATCAGGCACTTAGCGTTTATTGTTGGTGTGTATCCAATGTGAACGAATGTTAAATTACCGATCGTTAGCTAACATTTGTTCGATTTTGAATTATTATTTGATTGTGCAAGGACGCATGTGGAAAGGATTCACAGATTAGGAAGATCTAAAAAGTGACGAAGGATTCGCACTTAATATGGATAACTATCATGGACGGGCTTTCAAGGAATGATTGCCATAACGACCAAGGAGCGGTTAAACAATCCAGGATGGAAGGTTTACTACCTCGGAAGGTAGGATGCTACGGATAGTTAATGAATGGACTCTTAAGGATGATGTAGGACACGCTTAGGATGAGCAAGCTTAGTAAATGGATTACTAAGGTATAGGGATGAGTATCGAAAGATACAAGGAAAAAAGGATACATGGATGGGCAGGGAGCCAAGTTACGCATGGATGGTGCAAGGAGCATAAAATAGCAGGATGAGCTTACAAAGAGATAGGCGAAGGCGCGTCCCCTCAGGGGCCGCGCTTTTTCTTTGGCTATGATTCAATAATCGATGCTGGATTTACCCTTTACTCATCAATCGAGTGCTATTCAGCTGCATTGAGCCTTTGCAAGTCGCCGTGAATATATCCCTATAGGCTCTGCTAAATCATCGATGATTTAGAAGCTTGCACAGCCCAACACAGATGAATAACTGGCAAACTCATTTTAATGATTAACTCGTTATTGGACAAAACCTTGTTAGAGTTAAAGCGCTTGGGGTGTTGAGTTTCATTAGGGAAAGTATGGCAAACGGATATGCGGTAACGCCTCGTTAAGAGGCAAATAATTGTTGGCTAAAATAAGCGACGCGGGAGCAAAACCAACTGTTATTTGACCTGCTTTAACGACTTGTTAGAAGACGCTAGTTCAGTAATCATTGGAGGCTCATGAGCGAGAACGGATACGCACTCATTTAAACCAATAATAAGGTATTCATGTGGTTCATAAAGCTTACCTGTTACGAAGTGATCTCGCGTTTTCTCTAGGGAGTTCCAGCCACCTTCGATAACTTCAAAACACCAACCTTTAGTTAAGTCGCACTCAGACCAAAACTCACCTAAGTCACCTTCATCAAGAACTCTAAAGCCCCATGAGGCATCAAAATTGGCTTTGATTTTCCAATTCTTTGACTCAACAATAATATCTAACCCTTTATCTGACAATTTAACTTCATCAACTATCGTGCAGCGGTCTGATTTATATGGTGATTCAATTAATACCACCTTAGGTTCATATATCATCGTAGTCTTCTAACAGCTTATTCATTAGTCGCTCGATAACGTTCTTAGCAACTCGTTAACTTTTTAACAAACTATCACTGCTAAGGCATTGCTGTAAATAGATAATTTCTAAGTTCAGGCTACATAAACTGCCTTATTGAGTGAGGAGAAAGAGAGCCTAGGGTGTTCAATGGGTCCGTGTATCACTTTTTTATATTTTCCATCAGTATGATTTTTATAGGTTTTGTGAATAATTAAAAAATTATCGATGCCTAGCAGGACAGTTTTTGGCATCTTTATTTACGCCATAATGGGTGTTTTCCCCCACTTTTATTTATACTTGTGTAAATATCCAGCTTTATTTCAGACTACATGAGAATACGTAATCCACGTTTAACTTAAAGTTAACTAACTTTGGGGCAAAAGTTAGTTTCAAAAACTTACAGAACACACTAATCCCCATCGGAGTTGCCGAAGTACGTTGAAGAAATAATCGTAGTGCCCACACGGATGTGGGTATAGCTTTCGCGGGACAGGATGTCCCATCGGAAGCGCTAGGTGATTTCAAATAAGTACGAGGGAGACAACTTCGCCTGGGGCGCTGGGGGATTGTCAAGGGGCGCAAGCGCTTTGCCCCTTGGCTCGGGTGTGGGCGAAGCGCCACGACTTAGGTCAAGCGTAGCTTGATAAAACTAATAGAGGGTCAACTAACTTTGTGGAAAAAGTGAGTTACAAAACTAACAGAAAACGCCAATTCCCCCGTCGGAGCGCCTAACTCATTGAAGAGAAATCGTATCAGCGCGGTATGTGGGCCAATATTCATCAGAAATAAAAAGAGCCAGTATCGCTACTGGCTCATATAAAAGGATATGTGATAAACCAAATGCTAAAGCATTTAATGGTTAGCAACCCCTTGTTGTAGGGTTACTTACAACCACCTGAACTGCAATTACTCTTACCGCGTCCACCACCGCAACCACCGCCAACGGAACCGCGGGACTCTGGCGCATCGTGCCACTCTGGCTCAGGGAAAATAGGCCACTGCACTTTTTGAATTTTCTTGCCATGCATCCATAAGCTGCCACTGTATTGGTTAATACCATCGGTGCTGAATTCAAATAGGTATTTTACTTTCCAAGTCAGCCCGGTGCTGCCACCAAGACTTGGCTTTGCGGTTTCTTGTGCAATCGCTAACAATTGTACTTTCTGTTTTTGGCACTCTTTAGTCGCAAACATACGGCTCATTTCAGCCATCTGTCTTAACTGCCAAAAAAATGCAGCGATAACCACTACCGCTACGATTAATAAGAAATCTGTCATCATGCTTTCATTACCTTAAATAGGCCGCCAATAGCTGCAGAAAGTTCTGCACTTCGGTTCGGGTTTCGCAGTTGAGTAAGCAGTTGCGTGCGAATTAATGGTATAGCCACAATATCAGCAAAAATCTGGTTAAAGAAGTGTTGTTCTTGTTTCGCAAGCGCTTCTAGATAGATACTGAGAGTTTGCTCATCTTTTAATGCAGACCAGTTACGTGCTGCAATGGTGATCAATAGGTCGGCAGACAAGCCTTCGATAGAATCTAGATGTGCAATCGCTTTTTGACTTTGCTCTGTATGTGAAGCAAGAGCTCTTAACAGATAAGCTTGTTGCTCTGTTGATACTGCAATAAGCTTATCAAACACGAGGGCGGCGAGACTATCGTCGATATTGAGATGTTCTAGGCACTGACACATCGCTACTTGCACTTCGGTTGCTGCATTTTCAAAACTGGCATTGATATGCTGTTGATGGTCAAGTTCATTAGCTCTTACGCAAACATCAGCAATCCCCTGCATACCTATGTTTTGCCATTGGTCTGTAGGATGTTGCCCTGACATATATTGGTAGGCAAACTCATATTGTGCTGATGCTTTTTCGCCAAGTTGTTTGCGCACTAATGCGTTAAATACGGCTAATTTTTCTTGAGTAGGCTTAAAGTTAAATGGATGGTTTGCCAGTTGCTCTTGCTGTTGCTCTGTTAGAGGTTGAGTTGGATCTCTGCCTAAGGCTTCAATGATCATCTTGATGAACTGTAATCTTGGCGCTGGTGAAAGCAAACCGCGCTCATCCAATGCTAACTTAATGAACCAAATGTAATGCTGTTGGCTGGCATCCCAAAATACGATAGCAAACTGTGCATGGCCTTGAATGGGGGAGGGGTACGGCGTGAGCAGTTCCTCTATCTGGTGAAAAGCCATCATATCGATATGTTGTACTCTACGGCCCAAATCATAAACTTGGAACTGAGTGTTAGCGGTTTTTAAGAATTGGCTGAGGGTCGTTATTTCTGTCATATCGTTATCGAGTGTCGGTGAATTAGGGCGTATTATAGGGATAAGTCGACCTAGATGGTATCATCGCGAGCTAAATTTCCTATGCTAGGCATAGCCCCGTACACATTTCTGTGGAGCCTTATCTGTGATAACGGTTAAAACACGAGAGTTGTTAGTCGCATTAGAGGCGGAATTAGCAGCGCAAAACTTATTGAGCATTGAGTCACCAACAAAAGAAGCTTTGGCTAGTAGCGCTCCTTTTGCATGTGATTTGATGCCATTTGAGCAGTGGTTACAGTTTATTTTTTTACCCAAGATGCACACTATGCTCGACAGTGACTTACCGCTGCCAAATGCAATATCCATTGCACCAATGGCGCAGCATATTTGGCAACGCGAAACGAAGTACCAAACGTTAATTGGTGTAATCCAGGCTATAGACTCCTTGCTAAGCAGTAACGGCGTGACAAAAGAGATTATTGAATGACTGATGAAACAAAACAAACAGTTGATAGCGAAACGGTTGCAGAGCAACTGCTAACGGAAGAGGTTGCTCCTCATATCGAGATTTTGTTTGAAGATGACGATGTTGTTGCTATTCATAAGCCAGCAGGCCTGCTGGTTCATAGAAGCTACTTGGCGAGGCGAGAGCGCTTTTTCGCGATGCAATTAACTCGTGACAAAGTTGGCTGTCATGTGTTCCCTGTGCACCGTCTAGACAGACCGACTTCTGGTATTTTGTTATTTGCCAAAAGCAGTGAAATGGCAAATGCTCTGTGTGAGCAGTTCGCCTCTCACTCGATTGATAAAGAGTACCTTGCGATAGTGCGTGGCAATATGCATGACGCCGCGACATTGGACTATGCTCTTAAAGAGGAGTTGGATGATGTAGCGGATAAAGATGTTGATCCTAATAAGGCGGCTCAGGATGCTGTGACTTCTTATAAACCGCTACTTAACAGCGAAATACCTTATGCATCTGGGCGCTATGCAACCAGTCGTTACGCGCTAGTGCATCTATCACCACATACTGGCCGCAAGCATCAACTTCGTCGCCATATGGCGCACCTTCGTCATCCAATTCTTGGCGACACAACCCATGGTGATGGTAAGCAAAATAAATTCTTTAGAGAACACTTTGGCATAAACAGACTGTGGCTAATTGCTAAAAAACTCAGCTTTAATCACCCAAGAACAGGTGAAAGAGTCGCGGTTGAAACCGAACTTGAGCAAGAGTGGCTCACCTTGTTCGATGAGCTTGGTTGGAATGACGAAGCGCTGTCGGGATCCAACAACGCTATTCAAATTGCTGCTGACTAAGAAAGTGCTTTAGAGGAGTCAGTTAATTTACTGGTATTAATCTGCAAGCTGTCATTGGTTGTTACTGAAGATTTTAAGCACTGTACCGTGTGGAAATAGCACATCCTTCTGATGTGTGCTGAACGATTGAGATGTTTTCGGTGCTTTTGCCTGCAAGAGTGTTTCATTACGGCTGATCCTCATACATTGACTTTTAATTGCGGCAGGGCTTGCGGCAATGTTCATCGATACAGTATGTTAAGGATATAACTAAATGACTTTTAGGCGAAGTAAAACATGAAAAAAGTGAATCTAGTTTTTGGAACAGTTTACGGTGGTGCGCAATACGTTGCTGAAACACTGCAACAGGCTTTAATTGATTTAGGACGAGAAGCTGTTTTATATCAAAGTGATGAGCTTGTCGGCTTTGTACCGCCTCAGGATGAGCTGCTGTTAATGGTATGTTCTACCACAGGGCAGGGCGATCTACCTGATGATATTCAATCATGGTTTTATGATATGCAGTCAAAAGCGCCTTATCTGCCGGAGCTCAAATTCGGTATTATTGGTCTAGGTGATTCCAGCTATGAAACGTTTTGTGGGGCTGCAGAGCAGTTAGCGAGCTTATTTGAAGAGTTGGGCGCTAAACGCTTAGGCGATTTTTTAAAAATCGATGCCGGCGAGACGATGGAGCCGGAAGTCGAAGCATTAGCATGGTTACCAAGTTGGAACGCGCTTGATAACGAATTGGCAGCCTAAGTGTGTATATTTGAGGCTGAGTAGAGCGATATTCAGCCTCATTACTGTCATGACAACGGGTTTTCGATTTGCAGCTATAAAATACAATTGCCGCATTCGGTTCATGCGCTTAATATCATTCTCTGTATATTTAGCGCGTTAATCTTGCACAATCTTAGCCAAATTATACTTCTATCGTTTTGTTTTAATGGCACAAGACGTCTATATAGATAACCTCCCTTTATTCCCTTTATTCCCTTTATTTAGGTTATAGAACCAAAATTTATGTGAAATCATCACTTAAGTCTAACTTGTGTTGAAGAATCTTTACTTTGCTAACGGTTTATAGGGATAACGGCTTAATCTAGGTTGCCTCGACTGTTTAAGCCTCTTAATGTTGAGCTTGATTCATGTCTTTAATGGCGTGATTGTTTTTAGCAATTCAAATGATAGTGAGAATGTATATGCAACGAAAGGTGTTGATTATTGACTGCGCTGATGCGCCAGGCCTTATTACCAAAATCACGGCTGCGTGTTTTGAGCATGGACTTAATATCATTAAGAATAGCGAGTTTGTGGATAACTGCGAAGGCCGATTTTTTATGCGTACTGAGCTGGAAGGTTATTTTGAGCCTGCTCGCCTATTGGAGCAGTTACAAGCTGTACTGCCAGTGAAGAACCATACCAAATTAGTTGATGTGGGAAAGAAGCGTATTGTGGTGCTAGTGACTAAAGAAGCACATTGTATTGGCGACCTATTAATTAAATCTTATTCGGGGGCTCTTGATGTTGAGATTGCAGCCGTCGTGGGCAACTATGATGTGCTTGCCGCTCTTACTGAGAAATTTGATGTACCATTTCATCATATTGACCATCAAGGTTTAAATCGCGCTGAGCACGAACAAGCAATGCTTAAAGTGATAGCGGCTTATGAACCTGATTACTTAGTGCTGGCAAAATTTATGCGGATTTTAACACCTGAATTTGTCAGCCATTACTCCGATAGAATTATTAATATACATCACTCATTTTTACCGGCTTTTATCGGGGCGTCGCCCTATCGACAAGCTTGGGAACGTGGGGTTAAAATTATTGGCGCGACGGCTCACTTTGTGACTAATTCGCTAGATGAAGGCCCAATTATTAAGCAAGACGTTATTCCTGTTGATCACAGTTATAGCGTGGAAGCATTGTCTAAGTGTGGCCGAGATGTTGAGAAAAGTGTGTTAAGCAAGGCTTTGCAATTGGTGATTAACGAAGATGTCGTTGTTTATGGCAATAAGACCGTCGTTTTTTAAATCGCGCGATCAAAAAAGAGGCTTGAGGCCTCTTTTTATTTAAGCAAATAAGACTAATAATTCACAACATAAAAATCGCTGTCTTGTTCAGTTTGTGCAATATCTTTAATGGTCACAGTACCTCTAGCGTAAGGGGCTATTTTTGCCGCTGTTTTATCTGCGCCTGCATTAAGGGCAAAGTTGTAGAATGATTCACCATTACAAACCAATCTTGGGAATATTCGGCTTTTGTTAATACGGTAACTTTTCATTGTATTATTGAACCGATAATTACTGTTACTTGCGCCCGCTTTACACACTGATATGAGTGCTGTTTCCATTTGAGGCGTCATTGCTGCACTTGCGCTAAATGTCATTGCTAGCGCGGCACCTGCTATTACGAGTGTTTTGAACATGTCCTGCTCCTACTCTTCCATTGGGATTCATCATTGAGTAAAGCGCATGACAGACAAATGATTGTAACGATTGTGTAGCGAACTGTATCAAGGTGTGGAGTTGGGATCATTGTATGACTGAGGGTAACAAAATGTGTCAATTTGGGCATTTTTATCGCGCAAAAAAAATCCCACTTAATAGTGGGATTTTTAATTAGCCAAAAAGTAGATTAATCAACAATGCGCAATAGCTCATTGATGCCTACTTTCCCGCGTGTCTTAGCATCAACTTTCTTTACGATGATTGCTGCGTACAAGCTGTATGTGCCGCACTTTGACGGTAAGTTACCAGATACAACCACAGAGCCTGCTGGAACGCGACCGTAATGAACTTCACCAGTCTCACGATCAAAAATACGCGTACTCTGGCCGATGTATACGCCCATTGAAATAACACTGCCTTCTTCAACAACTACGCCTTCAACAATTTCTGAACGCGCGCCGATGAAACAGTTGTCTTCAATAATCGTTGGGCCAGCTTGTAATGGCTCAAGAACACCACCAATGCCGACACCGCCTGATAAGTGTACATTTTTACCAATTTGAGCACATGAACCGACTGTAGCCCAAGTGTCAACCATAGAGCCTTCATCAACAAAAGCACCAAGGTTTACATAAGATGGCATTAACACGGTATTTCTGCCGATGTATGAGCCTTTGCGCACTGCTGCTGGTGGTACAACTCGAATCGCTTCTTCTCTAAAGCGAGCATCATCATAGTCAGCAAACTTCATTGGCACTTTATCGAAGTATTTGGTTTCGCCGCCGTCGATTACACCGTTATCGAAGATTCGGAATGAGAGTAGCACAGCTTTTTTTAGCCACTGGTGAACATGCCATTCGCCGTCAATTTTCTCTGCGACTCTTGCTTCGCCTTTATCTAGCATTGCAATGACATTTTCTACATCTGCACGAACACTTGGTTCTACTGATGTTGGGCTGATCTCTGCGCGAGCTTCAAAAGCCGCCTCTATACGTTGGCGTAAAGCCTCCATTAACTTCTCCTGGTATTTTGGTTATCAATATATCTAAAGTGCACTCGTGAGTGCTATTCGTAATTTTTTCTGTTGCGTTTCATTTAACTGTTCGCCATCGGTTGTTTGCAACAGAAAGAAATCTTCTGCTCGCTCACCAATGGTGGTGATCTTTGCTGCCAGCAGTCTAACCTCGCATCGAAACAATACTTCACCTATTCTCGCGAGTAACCCTGGTGCATCTAATGCAATGAGTTCCATCATACTTGTACCATGACGGCGGGTAGGAGGGAAACTGACTTGAGTGGCTACTTTAAAAGGTTTCATCTTTCTTGAAAGATTTCTAAATTTTGGCAACTTTGGCGTATCACTACTCAGCGCTTTAATTAACGTTTTTTTGATCCCTTGGATCCGCGATAGCTGAGATACTGGCATGCCATCTTGTTCTAAAATAACAAAAGAGTCTAGTGCGTAGTTGTCTTTAGAGTTCATGATTGTTGCGTCATGCACATTGATATTCTTGTTATCTAGAATCGCCATCACAGTGGCAAATAGCTTTGGTTTGTCCTTACCGTATATAAACAGCTCTGTTCCGCCTCTGGTGGTATGTTTAGATATTAGCACCAAGGTTTCATCATGCTTATGTTTTATTATTGCTTCAGCATGCCAGGCTATTTGATTTGGTTGATGGCGCAAAAAGTAGTCTGCTTTAAAGCGTTGCCATAATAGATCTAAATCTTTCTCTTTTATGCCACGACGCAAAAGCTCTTTTTTAGCTTTAGCCTGATGTTCGCGGACTCGACCTCTGATATCGACAGGCTTCTCTTTGCCTCTTGCTAATACTCGCTGAGTGCCAAAATAAAGGTCGCGAAGTAATGAGCCTTTCCAACTATTCCAGGTTTTCTCATTAGTGGCGCATATGTCGGCTACTGTGAGACAGTACAGGTAACTGAGGTGAACCGCATCACGCACTTTTGCGGCGAAATCGCCGATGACATCAGGATCTGAAATATCGCGTCTTTGAGCGGTTACCGACATAACAAGGTGGTGCTCAACAAGCCAACTAACCAATCGACCATCATGATCATTTAAGCCATGTAGTTTACAGAATTCAAGCGCGTCAACGGCGCCAAGCTTACTGTGGTCGCCGCCTCTACCTTTGCCGATATCATGAAAGATCGCAGCAAGCACTAATAGTCCCTTTTTAGGTAACTGATTGATCAGTACTGAGCCAAGTGGGAATTCCTCTTTTTGCTCTGGTTGGGAAAAGCGTTCAATATTGAGTAATAGCCTATGAGTATGTTCATCGACGGTATAGGCATGGAAAAGATCAAATTGCATTTGACCTTCAATATTTCTCCAAGCGGGCAGGTAGGCCGATAAAATGCCATGTTTATGCATCAGTGACAGTGCAACAATGCCACGAGGGTGACGTAAGATCTCCATAAAAATCTTGCGGCACTGTTCATTGAACATTAAGGCTTGAGTTTGGGCTCTTCTCGCTTGTCTCAAACTACGCAGTGTGACTGCATAAATGGCTTTGACATTTGAATTTTTGGCAACACAAAGAAACAGTTTTAGAATGTTCTCAGGGCTATCAAATAGCGCTGGCTGAAGGCTTTCTATGAATTTTCCACATCGCTGAAATTGCTCATCTATCGGCACAACTTCCAAGGCTTTTATATGGCCTAATGTTGCGCGCTTAAAGAGCTGCAATAACATCTGATTAAGCTCCATGACTCGCCTTACGGTGCGGTAATAGCGTTTCATCATCTGCTCTACAGCGAGCTGAGTTTGATCTTCATAACCCATTAAGTCGGCGACTTGCCGCTGTAGGTCAAACAGTAGTCGATTTTCATCTCTGCCAGAAATTAAATGTAAGCTACAACGTAATTGCCATAAAAAATCTTGGCATTCGAGTAACTCATCCAGTTCATGTGGCTCTAGAAAGTCGTAAACAACCAAATCTTCTAACTTATTAGCATTGAAATGACGCATAGCGACCCAAGCTATGGTCTGAATATCTCGGAGGCCACCTGGGCAGCTTTTCAAGTTGGGTTCTAAATCGAAGGCGTTAGCTCTTGCGTGCCGAGTAATCTGCTCATCACGTTTAGCGACATAAAAGTCACTGCTCGGCCAAAACTCGTCTTGGCGGATATTGTAGTAAAGCGTGCTATAAAGCGCTTGAGGGCCACAAAGTAAGCGAGATTCAAGTAAGTTTGTAGCAACAGTAATATCACTGCGCCCTTGAGCCATGGTTTCATCAATAGAGCGAACACTGTGACCGACCTCGAGACCAGCATCCCAAATAAAGGTAATGAACTTTCCCAGCGCTTGCTCTGCTTGCGCGGTTAATTCTCCGTCAGTAAGAAACAGTAAATCGACATCAGATTGCGGGTGTAACTCCCCACGACCATAGCCGCCAACAGCAACCAGTGCGATAGCGAATTGTTGTAGACCATGGAAGACCCACTCTTTTTGTAATAGTGCATCTACATGCTGACAGCGTTCGCTGACGATCGCACGAATATCAGATTGACTATTAAAAGAGTCTAGCAATGTGCTGTTTAAGTCGATAAGAACACTTTTTGCTGTTTGGGCACTGTTCATCAATATTTTCTTTAATGCGCTTTATTGGGAGAGTCTAATGATTATCTATGCAAAAAAAACAAATTAGAAGTGCTTTATCGCTATAAATAATATCGGGATGACAAACAATTGACTGGAAACGGAGTTTTGTAAGCTAAGTGCTTAACTTATCTGTGGATGGGAAGTCGTTAGCACAAAAAAGGCGTGATAAATCACGCCTTTTAACCTGCATCAATGCTTAATGATTGATGATACGTGGAAGATCTTTTTCCTCTTCACGTAGCGTTAGCACTTCAACGCCTGTTTTGGTGACTAACAAAGTATGCTCCCATTGGGCTGAATTCTTGCCGTCTGAGGTGGTAACCGTCCAGTTATCATTTTTATCAAGCACACTGGTGTGACGACCAGCATTGATCATAGGCTCAATGGTAAAGCACATACCGGCACGCAGCACAGTTTTGTCATTGTTTTTATAATGCATCACTTGTGGCTCTTCATGGAATACAGCGCCAATACCGTGACCGCAATAATCTGTGACGATGCTGTATTTCTCTAGACCGGTCTTCTTAGATTTAATGAACTTTTCGATTAAGGTACCAATTTCACCAAGTTTCATACCTGGGCGGACTTTCTTGATACTGGCATACAGACTTTCTTGGGCGATACGACAAAGGCGAGCATTCTTAGGGCTAACCTCACCGATTAGGAACATTTTAGAGGTATCGCCGTGGTAACCATCAAGGATCACCGTAATATCGATGTTGATGATATCGCCATCAACAAGTGGCTTATCATTTGGGATACCATGACAAATAACATCATTTACAGAGGTACAGATAGATTTTGGAAAGCCATGATAATCAAGAGGAGCCGAGATCGCGCCGTTATCTTCTGTAAATTTGGCACATATGTCATTTAGCTCATTGGTGGTGACACCCGCTTTTACGTGAGGAGCAATCATTTCTAGAACCTGGGCTGCCAATTTACCTGCAGCGCGCATTTTTTCAATCTCTTCTGCCGTCTTAATTACAATACTCATTCAACTGTCTCTTCTGTCTTTAGATTTGCTGTCTTTCAATAAAGGCTATTATGCCCTAAAACGACGTAAATATTTGTGCTTTTTTTCAAAATATGGTATAAAGCGCGCCGTTATGTTTGACTCTTGTTGTTCGACCTTCGGTAGAGCGACAGCGTTAATATGGCGGCCATTATACATGGCTAATTGAAAATACTAAATCACACACATATCGACACATTCTTCGGGGTGCCCCTAACCGGGTCGAAGATATGGGATATGTGGAGGTCTAACCCCCTAATTATTTAAGGTAAATAAAATGACTACAGTTTCAATGCGCGACATGCTACAAGCCGGTGTTCACTTCGGTCACCAAACTCGTTACTGGAACCCAAAGATGAAGCCATTCATCTTCGGCGCACGTAACGGCGTTCATATCATTAACCTAGAGCACACTGTGCCTATGTTCAATGAAGCATTAGCGTTCATCAGCAACATCGCTTCTAAAAAAGGTAAGGTTCTTTTCGTTGGTACTAAGCGTGCTGCGAGCGAAGCTATCAAAGAAGCTGCTGTTTCTTGTGACCAGTTCTACGTAGATCACCGTTGGTTAGGTGGTATGTTGACTAACTGGAAAACAGTTCGTCAATCAATTAAGCGTCTTAAAGATCTTGAAAGCCAGTCTATCGACGGTACTTTCGACAAGCTTACTAAGAAAGAAGCGCTTATGCGTACTCGTGAACTTGAGAAACTAGAAAAGTCTCTTGGTGGTATCAAGAACATGGCTGGTCTTCCAGACGTGATCTTCGTAATCGGTGCTGACCACGAGCATATTGCTATTAAAGAAGCTAACAACCTAGGTATTCCTGTTGTTGCTGTTGTTGATACAAACTCTTCTCCAGACGGTATCAACTACATCATTCCTGGTAATGATGATGCTATGCGTTCTATCCGTCTTTACACTGAGTCTGTTGCTACTGCTGCTAAATCTGGTCGTAACCAAGATCTAGCTGTTCAAGCTGAGCAAGACGGTTTCGTAGAAGCTGAATAATAAGTTTGATGGTTTTTTCCATCTCCCTTATTAACCAAGATACATGATTGGTGAGCAGGGGCTATTTCATCTAAGGTGATTTGCCCCTGTTCTATATCTATTGAATTTGAAGAATTATCTGTAGAGGATTTAACAATGGCAATTACTGCTGCCCAAGTTAAAGAACTTCGTGACCGCACTGGCGCTGGCATGATGGACTGTAAGAAAGCTTTGACCGAAACTAACGGTGACATCGAGCTTGCAATTGACAACATGCGTAAGAGCGGTGCTGCAAAAGCTGCTAAAAAAGCGGGTAATATCGCTGCTGAAGGCGCAATCCTTATTAAGAATGGCGAAGGTTTCGCTGCTCTATTAGAAGTTAACTGTCAAACTGACTTCGTTGCAAAAGATGCTAACTTCTTAGCGTTTGCAAACTCAGTACTTGAGGTTGCTTCTGCATCTAAAGTGACTATCGAAGATCTTAAAGCACAGTTCGAAGAAACTCGTGTTGCACTTGTTACTAAGATTGGTGAAAACATCAACGTTCGTCGCGTTGAATACATCGATGGTGCAAACCTAGCTCAGTACCGTCACGGTGAGCGTATTGGTGTTGTTGTTGCTGGTGAAGCTGACGAAGAAACACTTAAGCACGTTGCAATGCACGTTGCTGCTTCTAAGCCTGAATTCGTTAACCCTGAAGATGTTCCTGCTGATCTTGTTGCAAAAGAAGAAGCACTTCAGATCGAAATCGCTATGAACGAAGGCAAGCCTGAAGAGATTGCTAAGAAGATGGTTCTTGGTCGTATGAAGAAGTTTACTGGTGAGATCTCTCTTACTGGCCAAGCTTACATCATGGAACCAAAGAAAACTGTTGGCGCTATTCTTAAAGAGAAAGGTGCTTCAGTTTCTAACTTCATCCGTTTAGAAGTTGGTGAAGGTATCGCGAAGAAAGAAGAAGATTTTGCTGCTGAAGTAGCTGCACAAATCGCTGCTACTAAAGGTTAATCTCCTTTTTTAGCCAACTTAAGACCGTAGCTATTGCTGCGGTCTTATTGTATTTACTGAAATAAGTTTATGATGTGTGAGACTAAAATTACATCGTGAGGTTATTTGAGTATACAATTCCCTAAAGCCATTATCAGGAATAATAAATATGAGTACCAATCCTAAACCTGCTTATCGCCGTGTTCTTTTAAAACTAAGTGGCGAAGCCCTAATGGGTGAAGAAGGCTTCGGCATCGACCCTAAAGTGCTTGATCGTATGGGTCAGGAGATCAAAGAGTTAGTTGAACTCGGTATTCAAGTCGGTGTTGTCATTGGTGGTGGTAACCTGTTTCGCGGTGAAGGTTTAGCGCAAGCGGGTATGAATCGTGTTGTTGGTGACCATATGGGGATGCTTGCAACTGTGATGAATGGTTTGGCAATGCGTGACTCATTGCACCGTGCATATGTAAACGCACGCTTAATGTCAGCTATACCGCTTAAAGGCGTTTGTGATGACTACAACTGGGCGGAGGCAATCAGTTTGCTAAAGTCTGGTCGTGTTGTTATTTTTGCTGCGGGTACAGGTAACCCTTTCTGTACTACAGATTCTGCAGCCTGTTTACGCGGTATCGAAATTGAAGCTGAAATCGTGATTAAAGGCACTAAGGTTGATGGCGTTTACTCTGATGATCCAGTTAAAAATCCTGAAGCGGTCAAGTACGATCAAATGGTTTACAACGAAGTCTTAGACAAAGAACTTAAAGTCATGGATTTGGCTGCATTTACCTTGGCTAGAGATCATAATATGCCATTACTGGTTTTTAACATGAATAAACCTGGTGCATTGCGCCGCGTTATTATGGGTGAGCCAGAAGGGACGTTAATTAACGCTGGTTAATTACCTTTACAGTGATAGCTGATGTTGTTTGTTATAACAGCAACTGAAACAAAATGTACCAATGTCGAGCTCGACTGAGTTTTACTCTGTATCAGAAGATGCTAGCCTAAAAGTCATTGGTACTGCGCAGGACGTGAGAGCAAGATAATCAGATGTTTTATGCGTTTAGATTATACTCTTAATTTGCCTCGCTTCTGTGCAAAATGAATTCAATAGGCCCTAAAGGGCAACTAGCTCCTAGTGACTTAAAAGGACATATAAAGTGATAAACGAAATTAAAACAGATGCGCAAACACGCATGGATAAATGTGTAGAGTCAACTAAATCTCAAATGGCTAAAGTGCGTACAGGCCGTGCACACCCAAGCCTACTTGATACCATTCAGGTGCCATACTACGGCTCTTTGACTCCATTAAAGCAGGTTGCTAGTGTTTCAATTGGTGATGCTCGCACACTAAATGTGTCAGTTTTTGACCGCACAATGATTGCAGCAGTTGAAAAAGCGATCATGAGTTCAGACCTTGGCTTGAACCCTATGTCTGCGGGTGCAACAATTCGTATTCCTCTTCCAGCACTAACTGAAGAGCGTCGTAAAGACCTTATTAAAGTCGTTCGCGCTGAAGCTGAGAATGGCCGAATTGCTGTTCGAAATGTACGTCGTGATGCTAACTCAGATGTTAAAGCGCTTGAGAAAGAGAAAGAGTGTACTGAAGATGACGTTCGTCGCAGCGAAGATGAAGTGCAGAAGTTTACCGATGCGCACATCAAGAAGATTGATGAAATTCTAGCAGCAAAAGAAAAGGAATTGATGGAGTTCTAATTTTAGACACCATCAGTGTTTATAGCGAATTCTTAAAATGTGCAGTCGGTTATTGCTCACGCCTTACGCTAAAAGTTTAATGGTTGAATAAATATTGAACGCGAAAGGGAAACAGGCTATAGAGTTCAGGCGCCGTGTAGAGTTATACTACACGGCGTTTGTCTATTTTTAAGGGTTGTAATAGATGTCATTCGATTCCCCATCTGACGAGGATGTGTCAGAAGCATTACCAGATGAGCTATCAGCACTGGTTAAACAGTCTATCCCTAAACACGTTGCTATCATTATGGATGGCAATGGACGTTGGGCACAGGCGCAAGGGAAGCCGCGAGTTGTTGGCCATAAGGCTGGCGTGAAAGCGGTAAGACGGGCTGTGAGCACAGCACGTACGTTAGGCGTCGAATCATTAACTTTATTTGCCTTTTCTAGCGAGAACTGGCGTCGACCTGATAAAGAGGTCAGCTTGTTAATGGAACTGTTTTTTACGGTGCTACAACGGGAGTTGAAGTTACTCGATAAAAATGATGTACGACTTAATATCATCGGTGATATCAGTCGCTTTTCAACAAGATTGCAAAAGCAGATTGCCACCGCTCAAGAGAAAACGGCTAACAATTGTGGTTTAGTACTCAATGTTGCAGCTAACTACGGTGGGCGTTGGGACATCATGCAAGCAGCACAAAAACTCGCGGTAAAAGTTGAAGCGGGTGAAATGACTAGCGAGCAGTTCACCGAAGAGGCATTGAGCGAGCATCTTTGTATGCATAACCAATCTGAAGTTGATTTAATGATCCGCACTGGTGGTGATTTCAGGATCAGCAATTTTGTACTTTGGCAGGCCGCATATGCAGAGTTAGTATTTACTGACACGCTATGGCCCGACTTTGACGAGGATGCTTTCAAAGATGCCATCGTTAAGTTTGCAAGCCGACAGCGCCGTTTTGGTTTGACTGGAACTCAAATTGATACTATTCGCGCTTTGTAATTATAAAAAGAGGGCATTTTTTTGCTAAAACAACGAATAACAACAGCATTATGGTTAATCCCTTTAGTTTTTGGTGCCATATTTGGCCTACCAACTGAGTATTTTTCCTGGGCACTATTGGGTGTCTTTTTAATTGCCGCTAAGGAGTGGGGGCGTATCATTGATAGTCAGTGTGAAATGACTCAATGGAGCTTCACCATAACCATCGGTGTTTTGTTAATAGCACTCAATATTATGGTGCCAGCAAACGAAATATGGTTTAAAGGTATGATGCACCCTATATTTTTAGGGGTGATTGCAATGGGTGGGCTATGGTGGTTTATCTCATTTTTGATGGTTATCTCTTTTCCCAAAAGTGCTGGCTTTTGGAAAAATAGCCACATGCTTAAATCCATGTTCGGACAGCTAACCCTAATACCATGTTTCGTCTCTTTATTATCTCTTAAAGCACTCAGTACTGAAGCCTCACCTTATTACGGTGGCACATTGGTCTTTTTAGTCATGTTAGTCGTTTGGGCGACTGATTCAGGCGCTTATTTTGCGGGTAAATCATTCGGTAAACGCAAACTTATGCCTAACGTGAGTCCGGCTAAAACCATTGAAGGTTTGCTCGGTGGACTGGCGACAACCATGCTTATTGTTGCTGGGGTCATGTATTTTTCACCGGAACAAGAGCTAGGGCTTTTAATTTCTGTAACCCTATTTGTTGCACTTGCTTCAGCGGTGGGCGATCTGTCTGAAAGTATGTTTAAGCGAGTTGCGAATATTAAAGACTCAGGCACAATTTTACCCGGTCACGGCGGTGTGTTAGATCGTATTGATAGCTTAACTGCAGCATTGCCGGTATTTACTTTAATATATATAGCTTTTTGGATGTAACGATATGCAAAATATGGTGATTCTAGGTGCTACAGGCTCTATCGGCGCTAGCACCTTAAATGTCGTTAAGTGCAATCAGGATCAATACCGTGTATTTGCACTTGTTGCGAATACCAATGTCGCCAAGATGCTTGATATTTGTATTGAACATCGTCCTGTTGTCGCTCATATGGTAAATGCCCACGCTGCTACTGAACTTAAGCGGTTACTACCAGCTGAATTGGCGATTGAAGTCACTACAGGTGAAGATGAACTTTTATCGCTTGTGAGTTGCTCTGAAGTTGATACTGTGATGGCTGCTATCGTAGGTGCAGCGGGTCTACCGTCGACATTAGCGGCTGTTAAAGCTGGCAAGCGCGTATTACTGGCGAATAAAGAGTCGTTAGTGATGTCAGGCCAATTGTTCATTGAGGCGATGCAATCTTCAGGTGCGACAGTCTTACCCGTCGACAGCGAACATAATGCAATTTTTCAGTGCTTATCTGAACGAACTCAATTAGAGATTGGTCGCTGTGATTTAGCCGGTGCTGGTATATCTCATATTTTGTTAACGGGTTCAGGTGGGCCATTTTTAAATTCTGAGTTAACTACACTGTCTTCAATGACGCCCGCACAAGCTTGTAAGCACCCTAATTGGTCGATGGGGCAGAAGATCTCGGTTGATTCCGCTAGCATGATGAACAAGGGTCTTGAATACATCGAGGCACGCTGGTTGTTTAATGCGAGTGCTGAGCAGTTAAAAGTCGTTATTCACCCACAGAGTGTGATTCATTCTATGGTGCAGTATCGAGATGGCTCGGTTATCGCACAGTTAGGAAATCCTGATATGCGTACACCTATTGCGCATTGCATGTCTTTTCCACAGAGAATTAGCTCGGGAGTTGAACCTTTAGACTTTTTCAAAGTCGGACAGTTAAGCTTCTTAGAACCTGATTTCAATCGCTTCCCGTGTTTAGCGTTAGCAATTGAAGCTTGTAAACAAGGACAAGAAGCGACAACCGTTCTAAATGCAGCTAATGAAATATCAGTTCAGGCGTTTTTAGATGGTCAGATACGTTTCACCGATATAGCCATTATCAATGAACAGAGTTTTAAGCACGTAACGGCGCAATCATTAACCACTATTGACGATATTATGGCGTTAGATAGCCAAGCACGACAATATGCATTAGAAGCTGTTAATAAGCTCAAATAGTTCAGAGGAAGGGAATGATAGATTTTTTTTGGAACCTAGGTTCGTTTATCGTAGCACTGGGTATTTTGATCGCTGCGCATGAATATGGACACTTTTGGGTCGCTAGAAAGTGCGGCGTTAAAGTCGAGCGATTCTCTATTGGCTTCGGTAAAGCTATTTGGCGTAAAACCGGACAAGATGGTACAGAGTACGTTATCGCGATGATCCCGCTGGGTGGCTATGTCAAGATGCTTGATGAGCGAGTTGATGACGTACCCGAAGAATTGAAAGATCAAGCATTCAACCGCAAGGGCGTGTGGCAGCGTATTGCAATTGTTAGTGCTGGCCCCATTGCAAACTTCATTTTCGCTATCGTTGCGCTATATGCAATGTATCTTATTGGCGTTCCCGCCATTAAACCTGTCATAGATTCAACCATTGCGGGATCTCCCGCTGCGCAAATTGTTGTCAAAGAGCCACTGCAGATCATGACTGTTGGCGGCCAAAAAGTGAAAGACTGGGAAGAGGTTAATCTGGCGCTTGCAGGCCACATAGGTAACCAACAAGTCGATATTTCAGTCGCCCCGTTGAATCGCTTAGAAGGGACAAATTCGAATGCGCAGCAATATACATTAGATACTCGCGAGTGGAAATTCGATCCTGAAAAAGAGCTACCGATAACCGCTATCGGTTTGGGCATGTATCGCCCACAAATATTGCCAACGTTAGCAATGGTTAGTGACGAAGGTGCTGCAGGGCTTGCAGGTATTAAAGTTGGCGATATCTTGGTTGCTATTGACGGTGAACGTTATAGTGAGTGGCCACGTTTTGTGGAAATCATCCAGCAATCGGCAAATAAAAGCGTTGATATTACTGTTAGGCGTGACGGTGAGCAGCTCGTGATGAAGGTGACTCCTAAGTCACGAGAAAATGCTGATGGTGGCATTGAGGGAGTGATTGGGGTTGCTCCTACCTCTGAGCCTTGGCCAGACAACATGAAATTGCAGTTAGAGTATGGTTTTTTTGACTCTTTTCCTGTTGCAGTGGATAAAACATGGCAACTTGTCTCCGTCAGCATTAAGATGATTGGCAAGTTATTAACTGGTGACGTGTCAGTTAAAAATCTGAGTGGACCTATTTCTATTGCACAAGGTGCGGGAAATAGTGCTAATGTCGGATTGGTTTACTTTTTAGGTTTTCTTGCTTTGATTAGCGTGAACTTGGGCATCATTAATCTTTTGCCTTTGCCAGTGCTAGATGGAGGACACCTTTTGTATTACTTCGTTGAAGTGATAACAGGCAGGCCTGTACCTGAAAAGGTTCAGGAAATTGGATTCAGATTTGGGGCAGCATTGCTGCTAATTTTGATGAGTGTTGCGCTCTTCAATGATTTTTCCCGACTCTGATCAGGGACAGACAAATAATTAGAAGTGCTCTATGAGATTGAATAAAATTTTTGCCTCGATGTTATTAGTCGGAGCGTCTTTTTCAGGGAACGGTTGGGCTGATACTTTTCAACCCTTTGAAGTAGCTGATATCCAAGTTGAAGGATTACAGCGAGTTGCGCTCGGTGCAGCTCTGCTAAATCTACCTGTAAAGGTAGGTGATACTGTTGATCAATTAAAATTGCAGCAAGCAATTAAGAGCTTATATGCGTCAACTAACTTCGAAAAGATAGAAGTGTTACGCGACGGCAATGTTTTGGTGGTTAAAGTCACCGAAAGACCGACAATTAGCTCTGTTACCTTTGAAGGTAACAAAGACATTAAAGATGAGCAGTTACAAGAAAGTCTTGATGGATCAGGCGTTAAAATTGGTGAGTCACTTGACCGCACCATGTTGTCTGGCATCGAAAAAGGCCTTCAAGATTTCTACTATGGCGTAGGTAAGTATGGCGCTAAGGTAAAAGCTGAGATCGTCAATTTGCCACGTAATCGTGTCGAGCTTAAATTCTCCTTTACCGAAGGCTTAGCTGCTGAGATTCGTCAAATCAACGTTGTTGGTAATAGCGAATTTAGTGATGAAGAGCTCATCGGTATGCTTGAGCTTAAAGATTATGTTGCTTGGTGGGATCTATTTGGTGAACGTCGTTACCAAAAGCAAAAGCTTCAAGCCGATTTAGAAACGATTAAAACCTATTATCAGAACCGTGGTTATATTCGCTTTGATGTGACTTCAACTCAAGTCGCTATGACGCCAGACCGTAAAGGTCTCTATATTACGATTAATGTAGACGAAGGCGAGCAGTATAAGGTTAAAGACGTTAACCTAACGGGTGATTTGATGGGGCGTGAAGAGCTGTTACAAGCTATCTTGCCTATCAAAGAAGGGGATATGTATAACGGCGGCGATGTGACATTTACCGAAGAGATGTACGGTAAGTATCTAGGTCGTTATGGTTATGCTTATCCTGAAGTTAAGACTTACCCGGAAATTGATGACGAAACTAAAGAAGTGACGTTAAATATCAATGTTAAACCAGGTAAGCGTGTCTACGTGCGTAATATCAACTTCACTGGTAACACAGTGACTAAAGATGAAGTTATGCGTCGTCAACTGCGCCAAATGGAAGGGGCATGGTTAAACTCTGCTCAGGTTGAACTATCTAAGTCAAACTTAAACCGTTTAGGTTACTTTGAGACCGTTGATACTGAAACCGTGCAAGTTCCAGGCACTGATGACTTAGTTGACGTTGCTTTTAACGTTAAAGAGCAACCATCAGGTTCATTTAACGCAGGCGTAGGTTACGGTACTGAATCTGGGCTTAGTTTGCAGTTCGGTGTACAGCAAAGCAATTTCTTAGGGACTGGTAACCAAGCTGGTGTTAATTTAAATACCAATAAATACTCTAAAAATGTCAATCTATCGTTTACAGATCCATACTTCACTAAAGATGGTGTAAGCCTTGGTGGTAGCATATATTGGAGTGAGTTTGATGCTGATGAAGCAAACCTAGAGGCCTATAAAAATAGTTCTTACGGTATTGCAATCAACTCCGGTTTTCCAATTAACGAATACAACCGCATAAACGGTGGCATTGGCTACCGCCATAACGAAATTTCAGAGATTTCGGCTTATGAGCAAGCAGTTCGTTTTTATGATATTTACCGTGATTCTGATGATCCTAATGCTGGTCTAAGCTTCGATAACTTTGAGTTAAGCCTTGGTTGGTCACGCAGTAACTTGAACCGTGGTACGTTCCCGTCAGACGGTTCGTCACAACGTTTAAATGGTAAAATGACGGTTCCAGGGTCTGACCTGCAGTACTTTAAGGCTGACTTTGATACCAACTTTTACTTCCCAATCAACCGCAGTCACAGCTTTGTTATGTTAGCGCGAGGCCGTTTAGGTTACGGTAACGGTTATGGTCAGTTTAATGATAATGACCAAATTCTACCGTTCTGGGAAAACTATTACTCAGGTGGTAGTAGTTCATTACGTGGCTTTAAGTCTAACTCGGTTGGTCCACGTTCATTCTACTTATATCGTGGCAGCGAACCATGTTCACCAGATCCTTCTGGAACGGGTTGTACGCTACCAGGGGATCCTAACCAAATTCAAGTTAGCTCAGGTCGCTCAATTGGTGGTAACGCCATTGCAACGGCGAGTTTAGAGTTAATTGTACCTACGCCGTTCTTAGATGAAGCCTATACCAACTCGGTTCGTACAAGCTTCTTTGTGGATGCGGGTAACGTATGGGATACTGAGTTTGACTATGAGTCGTATCGTTATCTTCCAATAGAAGAGTTTAATAAACTTGAAGATTATAGCGATCCGAGTCGTATTCGTGCCTCTTGGGGTATGAGCGTGCAATGGTTGTCGCCGATGGGACCTATGGTGTTTAGTCTTGCATGGCCAATCAAGGAATACGAGGATGATGAAACAGAAATCTTCTCGTTTAATATTGGTAAAACTTTCTAAAAATAATTTAAATGTAATCGGCAAGTTTTGCTGAGATAAAGGAGTTTGTTTTGAATAAGATGTTAAATCGCGCAATGATGGTTTTAGTTCTTTTAGGTGCACCACTAGCTGCGCACGCTGAAAAGATTGCAGTTGTTGATATGCAAGCTGTATTTGAACAGCTACCTCAACGCGAGCAGGTTAACGAAACCTTAAAAGCTGAATTTGGTGACCGTGTTGCTGCTGTGCAGAAAATGCAAGAAGAGTTACGTGGTTTGCTTGAAAAGCAACAACGTGATGCAGCGCTTATGAGTGAATCTCAGAAGACTGAAATGGTTCGTAAAATGGAATCAATGAAGGCTGAACTGCAACTTAAAGGCAAAGCATTAGACGAAGATATGCGTCGTCGTAACGGTGAAGAGCAAAATAAATTGTTGCTTGAAGTACAAAAGACAATCAATACCATTGCCGAAAAAGAGCAGTATGACATGGTGCTACAACGTGGTGCAGTTATCTACGTTAAGCCAACTGCTGACATCAGCAACAAGGTTGTTGAAGCTCTAGGTAAAGGCAAGTAAATAGATGACTAGCTATACTTTAAGAGTACTGGCTGACCATCTTAATGCAGATGTTCAAGGTGACGATTCCGTTGAAATATCAACGGTCGGCACTTTGGACGGTGCAGGTAAAGGTCAAATCTCTTTTTTGGCAAACTCAAAATATCGTTCACAGCTTGAAACTACAGCTGCGTCAGCGATTTTGATGAGTCCGGCAGACGCTGACGGGTTTAAAGGCAATGCAATTGTCCTAAAAGACCCATATGTTGGTTTTGCCCGCATTGCACAATTTCTTGATACCACGCCAAAAGCCGCTGAAAATATTCATCCTTCTGCGCAAATAGCTGCTTCTGCTATGCTAGGAGAGGATGTTGCTATTGGTGCCAATGCAGTGATTGGCGAAAATGTTGTTCTCGGTAACAATGTCCAAGTAGGCGCGGGCAGTGTTGTTGGGCAAGACAGTGTTATTGGCTCTAACACGTTATTATGGGCTAATGTGACTGTTTATCATAATGTACACTTAGGTCAAGACTGTATTATTCATTCGGGTACTATTTTAGGCTCAGATGGATTTGGTTATGCCAATGAACGTGGTCAGTGGATTAAAATTCCACAAACTGGTGGTGTTCGAATTGGTGACCGAGTTGAGATTGGCGCAAATACTACCGTTGATCGCGGCGCGATTGATCACACCGAAATTCATGACGGCGTGATTATAGATAACCAAGTTCAGATAGCACATAACGATATTATTGGCGCTAATACTGCGATAGCGGGGAGCACCGTCGTTGCAGGTAGCGTGACTATTGGTAAGCACTGTATTGTGGGTGGCAACTGTGCCATCTCAGGCCACCTAAGCATCTGTGATGGTGTGCATATTACAGGTAGCACTAACATTACCAGTATGATCCGTGAGCCAGGTGTATATTCTTCTGCAACGGTTGCGATGGATAACAAACTGTGGCGTAAAAATACTGTTCGCTTTAGACAACTTGATGGGCTTTTTCAGCGCGTGAAGTTACTAGAGAAAAACACAAAGTAAATGATTAGCTGCCTTGGGCAGATTAAGGAATAAGTTTCGTGTCAAATCAATTGAATACAATGGATATCAAAGAGATCCTAAAGTTTTTACCTCATAGATACCCGTTTTTATTGATTGATAGAGTGTTGGACTTCACCCCTGGTGAGACCCTACACGCTATCAAAAACGTCACCATTAATGAGCCATTCTTTCAGGGGCACTTCCCGGTTCAACCTGTGATGCCAGGCGTATTGATTTTAGAAGCTATGGCGCAAGCTACTGGCCTTTTAGCATTCAAGACGATGAGTGATGCACCTTCGAACGATGCACTATACTATTTTGCTGGGATCGACAAAGCACGTTTTAAGCGTGTTGTAGAACCAGGTGATCAGTTGCATTTCGAAGTGAAAATGATTAAAGAGCGCCGCGGAATAGGCGTATTTACTGGCGAAGCCAAAGTGGATGGCGAGGTTGTTTGTTCAGCCGAAATAATGTGTGCACGGAGAGAGATTTCCAAGTGATCGATAAATTAGCTTACATCCATCCAGATGCCAAAATTGGTAATAACGTCACTATAGGTCCATGGACCTATATTGGCGCAAACGTAGAAATTGGTGATGACTGTTGGTTTAGTTCACACGTTGTTGTGAAAGGCCCGACAGTTATCGGTAAAGGTAATAAATTTTATCAATTCGCCTCTGTAGGCGAAGATTGCCAAGATAAGAAGTTTGCAGGTGAAGCAACTCGTCTTATTATTGGCGATAATAATATTATTCGCGAATCGGTAACGATACACCGTGGTACAACTCAAGATAATTGGGAAACCCGTATCGGTTCAAACAACCTGTTTATGGCTTATGTGCATATCGCCCACGACTGTGTCGTTGGTGATAATGTTATTATGTCAAATAATGCCTCAATTGCTGGACATGTTCATGTTGGAGATTATGCAATTCTCGGTGGCATGACTGGCGTACATCAGTTTGTTAAAATCGGCGCTCATGCATTTACGGCTGGCTATTCTTTAATTTTGAACGATGTGCCACCGTTTGTAATGGCTTCGGGTCAACCCGCAGTGCCAAGAGGCCTTAATAGTGAAGGGCTAAAGCGTAGAGGATTCAGTAAAGAATCTCAGCTTGCCGTTCGACGAGCCTATAAAACGCTTTACCGTAACGGCTTAACCGTAGAAGAAGCGGTCGAGCAGTTAAAGGAGGCGGCAGTGGATGATGAACAAGTTAAACTGTTGGTCGACTTTATTGCTTCCTCTAATAGAGGCATCGTTCGTTAGAAAGAATAAGAACCCGTTATATAGCGGGTTTTTTCTTTATCATTCATCACAAAAATAGACTCCTCTCTATGAGCTCAAACACTCCTCGTATATTTGCTATGGTCGCCGGAGAAATCTCAGGTGATATTCTCGGCGCTGGCCTGATAAAGGCGCTTAAACAAAGCTATCCTGATGCACGCTTTGTTGGTATTGGTGGTCCGCGTATGGACGCGCTTGGCTTTGAATCTCTGTTCTCTTATGAAGAACTCGCAGTGATGGGGATTGTTGAAGTGCTTTCGCGTTTACCAAGGTTATTGAAAGTGAGGGCGTCGCTCATTGATGAGATCACGCAATGTAATCCAGACTGCTTTATCGGTATTGATGCGCCTGATTTTAATATAGGACTTGAGTTAAAGCTTAAAGCTCGTGGCATAAAAACGGTTCACTATGTTAGCCCGTCAGTATGGGCATGGCGACCGAAGCGGATCTTCAAAATTGCAAAGGCAACCAATATGGTGTTGTCACTATTGCCGTTTGAGAAAGCATTTTACGATAAGTACCAAGTCCCCTGTACCTTTGTGGGTCATACTTTAGCAGATGATATTCCGCTAGAAAGCAACAAAGCTGAAGCGCGCGAACTACTTGGACTTGATAGCGAAGCTGAATATTTGGCTATCTTACCTGGGTCACGAGGTGGCGAGTTAAAAATGCTTGCAGAGCCGTTCGTTAAGGCGGCTAGCTTGATTAAGCAACGTTATCCCGACATCAAGTTTGTCACACCGCTGGTGAATGAAAAACGCAGAGCACAATTCGAACAAGCGCTTAGCGAGTTTGCACCAGATTTAGAGATTCATTTAGTTGAGGGGCATTCGCGCGAAGTGATGGCTGCAGCCGACTGCATATTACTCGCATCGGGTACCGCAACACTTGAAGCTATGCTGGTTAAAAGGCCGATGGTCGTTGCCTATAGAGTTAGCCCTATTACCTACCGCATTGCGAAAGGTATGATGCTCACTAAACGTTATTCGCTACCAAACTTGTTGGCTGACGATGATATCGTTGATGAATTGATTCAAGAGAACTGCACTGCACAAAAGATTGCTGATGCAGTATCTCTTCAGCTCGATAGCGATTTTACCCCGTTACATGATCGTTTCATGGCGATGCATAATGATATTCGTCGTGATGCCAGTGCGCGTGCAGCTGACGCGGTGATTAAGCTAGTTGAGGAGCAAGGTTAATGGCTGTATTTAAAGGTATCACCCCAGAGCAGATAGAAATTATTTGTATTGGGCAATATGCTGGTGTGGACGAGGTCGGTCGTGGCCCGCTAATTGGCAATGTGGTAACCGCTGCGGTTATTTTAGATCCCAATAATCCTATTGTTGGTTTGAATGATTCCAAGAAATTATCTGAAAAAAAACGTGAATTGTTGTACGAACAAATTCAACAGAAAGCTTTAAGTGTGAGCGTTGGCGCTGCAACACCTATCGAAATTGATGAAATAAATATACTGCACGCCACCATGCTGGCCATGCAGCGAGCGGTTGCAGGCTTATCGATTAAGCCGACCTCTGTATTAGTCGACGGTAATCGCTGTCCTGATTTTGGTATGCAGAGCCATGCTATTATCAAGGGCGACGGTCTTATTGATGCTATAAGCGCTGCATCAATCGTTGCAAAAGTGGTACGTGACCGTGAGATGGATGTTTTAGCTGCGCAATATCCAGAATATGGATTTGAGAAACACAAAGGTTATCCGACTAAGGCTCATTTTGAAGCATTAGCGAAGTACGGCGTTCTTGCAGAGCATCGCAAGAGTTTTCGACCAGTACGTGAAGCGATGTAGAGCTTGTCCTTTTTACCCAATGTTCTTAAGTGTATACACCGCAATGATGGTCGCTAAAAATTTATCCATCCGTTGCTTGGATTAGCGGTTTCGCTTGTTTGCTGCTAGTCCATGTTTTACTCTGTAAGATTGACTATTTGTCTTCATCTACCTAAAAGAAAGATACTCCATATATGTCTGATCCTTTATTTGTGCATTTGCGCGTCCATAGTGACTTTTCAATGTCTGATGGACTGTCCAAGGTTAAACCTATTCTTGCTAAAGTGAGCGAGCTTGGGATGCCTGCGGTGGCGCTGACGGATCAGACGAATATGTGTGGACTGGTTAAATTTTACGGCGGTTGTCATGGCGCTGGAATAAAACCCATTATCGGCACTGAGTTTTGGGTGCAGGTACCGGGCGTCGACGAACTCTGCTCTATTACTGCAATAGCAATGAATAATGAAGGCTACTCGAGCTTAACGTTACTTATCAGTGATGCCTATCTTCGCGGTCATATTGACGATAGAGCAGTCATTGATCATGAGTGGTTAGCTAAGTATAACGACGGTTTGATCTTACTCTCTGGTGGTCGGCATGGCGACGTGGGCCGTGCATTACTGAAAGAGAATCAGGCTCAAGTTGATTCTTTAATTGAATTTTATCAGACGCACTTTCCAGACCGCTACTATTTAGAATTATTACGTACCGGACGTCCTGATGAAGAGCGTTACTTGCACATGGCTATTGAGCTAGCGCAGGCGAAAGATCTTCCCGTTGTTGCCACCAACCAAGTGGTATTTAACAAGCCAGAGCAGTTTGAAGCCCATGAGATCAGAGTAGCAATTTCAGATGGTTTCACATTGGCCGATCCTCGCCGCCCTAAAAAATACAGCGAACAGCAGTATTTTAAGAGCAGCGAAGAGATGTGCGAATTGTTTGAAGACATCCCTGAGGCGATTCAAAATACGGTTGAGATCGCTAAGCGTTGCAATGTTACTGTACGCTTGAATGAATATTTCTTGCCTAACTTTCCCACAGGCGATTTATCTATTGAAGACTTTCTGGTTGATGTCTCTGAAAAAGGCTTAGAAGAGCGCTTAGAGTTTTTATTCCCCGATGCAGAGGTTCGAGCAGAGAAGCGGCCAGAATACGATGAACGCTTGGATATTGAACTTAAAGTGATTAACGAGATGGGATTCCCTGGTTACTTCCTTATCGTAATGGAGTTTATCCAGTGGGGTAAAGATAACGATATCCCCATTGGTCCCGGCAGAGGCTCGGGTGCTGGGTCATTAGTGGCGTATGCGCTTAAAATTACCGATCTCGATCCACTGGAATATGACTTACTGTTCGAGCGATTTCTTAACCCAGAACGTGTCTCAATGCCGGATTTCGACGTCGATTTTTGTATGGATCGTCGAGATGAGGTTATTGACCACGTTGCTGAACTCTATGGCCGTGATGCGGTATCGCAGATTATTACCTTTGGTACCATGGCGGCTAAAGCGGTAATACGAGATGTGGGTCGAGTATTGGGCCACCCATATGGTTTTGTTGATCGTATTTCGAAAATGGTGCCAGCTGAACCGGGGATGACTCTGGCTAAAGCGTTTGAAGTCGAACCGGCTCTGCAAGAGTCTTATGATGGTAGCGAGGAGGTTAAAGATCTCATCGACATGTGCCGCATATTGGAAGGTGTAACGCGTAACGCGGGTAAGCATGCTGGTGGTGTTGTTATCGCGCCGACCAAAATTACTGATTTCTCTCCTATTTACTGTGACTCGGAAGGGCTTAACCCGGTTACTCAGTTTGATAAAAACGATGTAGAAACCGCAGGTTTGGTTAAGTTCGATTTCTTAGGTCTAAGAACGCTGACCATTATTGATTGGGCGTTACAGATGGTAAACGCCGTTAAAGACAAAAATGGCGAAGAGCATGTGCGAATTGAGTCAATTTCGCTGACAGACCCTAAGTGCTTTAAGTTACTACAGCGCTACGAAACCACGGCGGTATTTCAGCTGGAATCCCGGGGTATGAAGGATTTGATTAAACGCCTTCAGCCTGACTGCTTTGAAGATATGATTGCACTAGTAGCACTGTTTAGACCCGGTCCTTTGCAGTCTGGCATGGTAGATAACTTTATTGAGCGTAAGCACGGCCGTGAAGAGGTTTCCTACCCAGATGCAGAGTACCAGCACGAATCATTGAAAGAGTTACTGTCGCCAACCTACGGCATTATTTTGTACCAAGAGCAGGTGATGCAGATTGCCCAGGTATTGGCAGGTTATACCTTGGGCGGCGCGGATATGTTACGTCGTGCTATGGGTAAGAAAAAGCCAGAAGAGATGGCAAAGCAGCGTGGAACGTTTGAAGAGGGTTCAATCAAGAACGGCGTTGATGGCCCACTATCGATGAAGATTTTCGATTTGGTGGAAAAATTTGCGGGTTATGGATTTAACAAGTCTCACTCTGCTGCTTACGCATTGGTATCCTACCAAACACTATGGCTAAAGACCCATTACCCGTCGCAGTTTATGGCCGCGGTGATGTCGGCTGATATGGATAACACCGACAAGATTGTAACCTTAGTTGATGAATGTGAACGTATGGGGTTACCGCTTATTCCACCCGATGTGAATAAGGGGTTATTTAGATTCACCGTCGATGAAGATCTTAATATTGTTTACGGTATTGGCGCGGTTAAAGGTGTCGGTGAAGGGCCTGTCGACTCGATACTGGAAGCCAGAAAAGATGGCCCGTTTACCGACTTATTTGATTTTTGTGCTCGAATCGATCTTAAAAAACTCAATCGCCGCGTGATTGAAAAGTTAATTTGCGCGGGAGCATTAGATAATCTTGGCCCGCATCGAGCGTCACTGGTCGCAACACTACCAGAAGCTATTCGCGCCGCAGATCAACATGCAAAAGCAGAGGCGATTGGTCAGCATGATATGTTTGGTTTATTAAATAATGAGCCAGAAGATGACAAACAGCAGTTCGTTGAGTGTACACCATGGCCAGATAAAGTCTGGCTAGAGGGCGAGCGCGACACCCTAGGCTTATATTTAACTGGTCACCCGATCAATCAATACCTCAAAGAGCTTAAGCATTATACCTCTGGTCGGCTGAAAGACGTTCATCCAACAGAGCGTGGTAAAACCATGAAAGCAGCAGGGCTGGTGGTGGCGACTCGAGTCATGATGACCAAACGTGGCTCGAAAATGGGCTTGGTGACTTTGGATGATAAGAGCGCACGTTTAGAGGTAATGTTATTTACCGAAGCATTCGAGAAGTTTAACCATTTGCTTGAAAAAGATCGTATTTTGATTATCGAGGGCGAAGTGAGTTTTGATGATTTTTCCGGCGGTAATCGCATGACGGCGCGTAACATTATAGAGATGGGCGAAGCGCGTAGCCATTTTGCGAATGCGGTAGAAGTTGACCTGCAATCGACAGATATAGATGGAGATTGGTTGAACCGTTTTCAAGCTGCGGTTGAGCCATGGAAAAATGGCGCAGTGCCTGTTTTGGTCAATTATGCCCAGCCGGAAACTAAGGCTCAGTTTGCACTGGGTGATGAGTGGCGGGTAAATCCGACTGATGACCTAATGCTGGCGCTTGAGTCGCTAACAGGCTCAAGCAAAGTTCGGATCGTATTTTAAGTTATGAACATTGCACAATTGATCCAGCGCTGTATCGATGAACTACCATTGGCCGAGCAAGATAATAAGCCAATTAAAATCGTGCTGGCTTATAGCGGAGGCGTCGACTCAGAGATTTTAGCGCAGGGTCTGTCGCTGTATGCCAAGCAGCAGCCACAATTTGAATATCAGTTGCTGCATGTTCATCATGGTTTGAGTGCTAACGCCGATAGCTGGGCTGTACATTGCCAAGCGCAGGCCGCACGATATCAGTTACCATGCTCTGTCGCTCATGTAGAGGTGAAACTAGCACCAAGGGTCAGTGTCGAGGCGCAAGCACGTTCGGTGCGTTACCAGGCATTATTGGCCCAGATGGACGCTGCTGATATTTTAATGACAGCTCACCATCAAGATGATCAACTCGAAACCATTTTGTTGGCTCTAAAACGTGGACTCGGCCCAAAAGGTCTGTCGGCGATGGGCAGAGTACAGTCATTCGACAAAAATAAGTGGCTTATTCGACCACTACTCGATATAAGCAAAAGTGAAGTTGAAGCCTACGCAATAAAACATCAAATTAATCATATTCAAGATGAGAGCAATTTTGATGAAAAATATGATCGAAACTTTTTACGCCAATCTATCATTCCATCGCTAAAGCAGCGCTGGAGCGCCATTGCTGCTACAGCCAGTCGCAGCGCTGAGTTATGCGCTATGCAGCAGAGCGTGGTCGATGAGGAGATGGCAGCGCGGTTGCCCTCTATTCAAAGACAGCAGGGAGAAGAGTCAGTGATTGAACTGGCTGCTTTAGCTGAGCATTCCGCAGCTTGGCAAGCACTGTTGCTACGAGGGCATATGGAACAGTTGGGATTTGCCCCACCTTCAAAAGTACAGGCTGAGCAAATTCTTAGCCAGTTACTCGATGCTAAAGCTGATGCCAACATCGAGATAAAATTAGCGGACGTTGTCATAAAACGCTTTAAAGGTGCTGGTTACTTTCTTGCGTTAACTAAACAGGCTCCACTGTGCAATATCGCGGTGTCATCAATAGATGAGTTAGTTGCACTGGGGGTTAGCTGTGGTGTTGAAAAACGGGTACAAGCAGACTTATTTCTTGGCGCTGGGGTGCGTTTACCACGTGAAGATGAAAAGGTGACTATTGAGTTTTCGTTAGCTGGAAGTACTCGTTGTCAGCCGCACAATCGCAGTAAAGGCCGCGAGTTGAAGAAACTATGGCAGGAGTTTGCCGTACCGCCGTGGGCAAGAGCTAAAGTACCGCTATTGTGCTACAACGGTAAATTGGTATGCGCCATCGGTTACTGGAATGAAAAAGCCTATCTGTGCTCTGAGAGTGAGCAAGGGCTGACGTTTACCGCTAATTAATTTTCTATTGAATTAATTAGCAATCTTTTGGCTGATAGATACTGTAGCACTGTCTGCCCATCGCTTTCGCTTGATAAAGAGCGCTATCTGATTTTTGATATAAACTCTGCTCAGAATCATTGTTAGCCCACTGGGCAATACCTAAACTGGTTCGAACCTGATAACTCTCTATATTTGAAAGTTGCTCCAAGGCACTCAAAATTCTTTCACACAGGATCGCAGCCGCTTGTGCATCACCTTGTACTAGAATCGTGAACTCATCACCGCCAATTCTAAAGGCTTGATCGGTATCTCTAATTACCCGATTAAGTAGTTTGGCAAAAGTGACCAATGCTTCATCGCCTAACTGATGACCGAAGCGATCATTAAGCTGCTTAAAGTTATCGAGATCTAAAGTGACTAATGAGAAGGTGCTATGGTTTCGCTCTGCGCGGGCGATCTCTTTTTTTATCTGTTCAAGATAATAGTGTCGATTACCTAGTTGAGTCAGTGCATCAAACATCGCTTGTTTGGATATTTCTTGAAACTGAATCGCGTTGAACAAGGGTTGTAACACGAGTTCTTGTAGCTGGTTTAAGCGCTGAGCTTGCGACGGCACTAAAGGCGCTTTTAGGTTATAGTTAACCGTAACCATAGTGTCAGCCAATGTTAGATGCTGTTCAATCGAGTAACCGCCTTGGCGTCCCCACTGAAAATGATATTGCTTATAACAGAGTTGCACCCCATGGAGCGGCAAATATTGCCCCATAATTTTTCCGAAGCAGGCAAACACTGTCCGCGGATCTAAATGTTGATGCAGTTGTTGGATGATGGTGACAAGATCAAGATCTAACGGGTAGACTGACTCTAGATCAGCTTCTACACGATATTCGTTAGGAAAAAGCTCGGTCGCTAGGCCAAATTCCATGTACTCAACTCCAAATAAATTAACAGCATTACTAAGCTATAACTAAGCACTAATCATGCCAGTTGCGACGTTGTTGTTGATTGTTATTATTTATCAATTGCTTACCTGGTTATTTCAGATGTTGGGGTTTGAGGTGACAGGATTTTGACAATGCAGAAAATTACACTTGTTTGCTACATGAACTTTGGGCTACAACTCATAAAAAGTATAGCCGTTAAGGTGTTATACCGATTGCATTAGGTATCTGTTCATTCAGTGGCAATACAAAGCGTCGAAGGTAAGCTGGAAACTTGAAGCTAATCGTTATTCCATAGCAAGAGTTTTCGCCGCAGCATACAGCTGCTTTGCAGCCCAGCCAAAGGGCAGCGCTCAAGCATTCAACTTCAGCTTTACCTTGGCTCAACAGGGGGTAACTATTCTTTTTCTAAAGTGCATTGAATAGCAAAGCTTGAGCGTTTGTTAATTGATTAAATGCCTAATGCAATTGGTATTAGTAAACACAATTATTGTTTCATTTTTAAATGTTTAATCGTTTCTTTGGCTTGTAGTACAAGTATTATTCTTTATGATAAATAGATGCGTCAAACCCAAGCTTGAAAATTCATATTGTCCCTAGGAGTACATTGAGCACATGGAACACAGCTTTTTAATCCAAATACTGCTTATGTTAGTGGTCGCCATTGTGTCTATTGCCATCTTGAGACGGGCGGGATTGCCTGCGATTTTGGCATACCTGATGACAGGGATAATTAGTGGCCCGAGTGGTTTCCATTGGTTTACCCAGCATCAGATGCAGTCGGTTGCGGAGCTTGGAGTGGTGCTGTTGATGTTTAGCCTTGGGCTTGAGTTTTCTCTGCCGAGGCTTTGGGCGATGCGTAGAACCGTATTTGGTTTAGGTAGTGCACAAGTGCTGGTGACAGCGGCTTTGAGTATCGTCATCGCTTTGTTATGTAATTTAAGCGTGACCGAATCTATCGTCGTAGGCTCTGCCATCGCTTTATCGTCAACTGCAATTGTACTTAAACTACTCAACGAGCAAGGCTGGCTACGTCGTCGCCATGGCGAATTATCTGTCAGTGTGTTGCTGTTTCAAGACATTGCTGTGGTCCCGTTATTGATCCTTTTGCCACTACTTGCAAGCGATGGTGCACCACTGTTATTAAGTGATGTTGCTTACGCGTTATTAAAAGGCATATTAGCCTTTATTGCGCTAATGGCTTTTGGTAAGTGGGCGCTGCCGAGGCTATTTGATGAGGTGGCACGTTCACGTTCAAATGAATTATTTGTGCTATCTACCCTAGTGGTTGCCTTAGTGACTGGTGCAATTACCCAGTGGTTAGGTTTGTCGATGGCATTAGGCGCATTTATGGCGGGTATGCTTTTGAGTGAAAGCCAATACCGCCGTCAGTTGGAGGCTGATATTCGCCCCTTTAGAGATCTTCTTATGGGACTGTTTTTTATCTCTATCGGTATGTTACTCGACTTCCAGCTCGTGACTCAGTTTTGGTGGCAGATAATATTAGTGCTAATAGCAGTGATTTTAGGCAAAGCTTTAGTGATTTTTTCGCTGTTAAAGCTCGCAAAAGAGTCATTTCGTGTATCAGTATCAACAGCGCTTAGCCTAGCGCAAGTGGGTGAATTTAGTTTTGTGGTCTTGGCGCTGGCGGTAAATTATCAGCTACTTGATGTGAAGACTAGCACTACATTAGTGATGGTAGCCGTATTATCGATGGCTCTTGCGCCTTGGCTCGTTCGCCATAGTGTAGATATAGCAAGAATGCTACAGGGTTTGAAACCTAAGCCCGAGAAAAGTGAGCCGATAGCGGTCGGAGCTGATGTTGCCGATGATATGGTTCTCATATTAGGCTATGGACGAGTTGGGCAAACGATTGCCAGATTCATGAAAACTGAGGCGATACCCTATCTTGTACTCGATTTAGATCCTAAACGAGTCTCTGAGGCTAGAGCGGCGGGAGAGCCGGTTTACTTTGGTGATGTGTGCAAGCGCAGTATTCTCAAGCAGGCGCATGTTCGTCACGCAAAGCTCATTGTGATCACCTTTAGCAGTGAGCGCATATTGGAAGAGGTGTTGCCACTGTGTCGTCAGCTTGCGCCAGACGCCAAAATTTTAGTACGCACCCGCGATGATTCAGGCATGGAAGAGTTAGAGGAGGCTGGAGCCAGCCAGGTGATTCCTGAAACGCTAGAGGGCAGCTTAATGCTGGTTTCTCAAGTGCTCTATCAATGTGGTGTGCCGCTCGCACGAATCCTAAAGCGTTTAGAATCAGAACGGCGTAACCATTATCAATATTTGCATGGCTTCTTTTCTGGTGCTGAAACAGATTTTACCCTTGAATTACTTCATGCCGTGTCATTACCGAAAGGGGCTAATGCCGTTGGGTTAACGCTGGCAGATATACCCTGGGAAAAGCTCCGAGTTGAACTGCGAGCAGTTCGCCGGGCCGGCGCCGAAGTTGATAATCCTGAACTGGACTGGCAGATCAAACCGGGTGATATTCTAATATTGCTTGGAAAGCCTCGACGAATAGAAAAGGCCGAAACCTTTTTACTACAAGGTTAACAGAGATAATAAGGACGTTATTTTGCACAAGATTATTTTTATACTGCTACTACCATTGATGTTTATTCAAGGTAGACGAGTAAAGAAGAACACGCCGAAGTTACCTGAAGCAGCGGGTGAGCGTAGCGGTTGTTTGGGAGAAGGCCCCGCTGTCTCCTTGCTCGTTTTAGGTGACTCAGCTGCCGCAGGTGTGGGCGTTGCGCAGCAAAAAGATGCCTTAAGTGGCACGGTCAGTGCTGGTCTCGCTGCTCATTTCGAAGTGTCTTGGCAGCTTATTGCTAGATCTGGTGCTAATACTGCACAAACGCTAAAAATGCTCAACAAGAGATATAATGAGCGAGCGTTTGAGTTCGATATCGTGGTGGTGTCACTTGGGGTTAACGATGTGCTAAGTCCATTATCGGCGCGAGAGTGGTTGCAACAACAACTTGAGCTAATAGAGTTTCTTACCCAAAGCGTTAACTGTCGTAAGCTGATATTAACTCAAGTCCCACCCATGGGAAGCTTTCCTGCTTTGCCGCAACCTTTGCGTTGGTTTCTTGGTAAGCGTAGTGATGAGTTTAATGGCTTGTTGAGACAGCTTTCCAAGTCTGAACCTTTTACCTTGTTAGATTTTGGCTCAAAGCCAGAACCTGCGCAGATGGCCAGTGATGGTTTCCATCCTGGAGAGCTTATCTACCAACATTGGGGCGACAGTATTGTTGAGGCAATTAGTGACAAAACTATGACCAAGTAACCTTCGTATACTGTCCACTCATTGAATGAGGGAATTATTTATCCTTTAAATGATTAATGAGACTGTATATTGAAAAAGGACTTAATTTCATCAATTTGGCACATGGCATCTTGGTAACCTAGCTCTATTAACGCACTGCAATATCCTTGCTCGAATAACAGGTATGAGCCAACACTCGAGTCTGAGTGTTCATTGATCCCCAGTGCTTTCATCATCATTCTGATCGCAAATGGCATATCTTGAAAGTAGCGCGATGCGATGACACTTAAATCTTCACTGGGCTTGATAACCAGTGTTTCAATCTGCTTTAGAGGGAGATTTTCTCGGCTCTGTTCGGGGATCAGCGACAAGGTGCTGTTGATCCGCTCAAGTCGTTCAAGATCGCTGTTTAAGGTGTCTGAAAATATGGTGTCGAGTAAATGTCCGGCAATGGTCGCTGTTTTCGGGTGATGCTCAAGTTCCCTTGGTTGCGCTTTATGGGGGCTCTCCAAGTTGATCACCATAATTTTATCAGCGCCAAGATGAATTGGACTACTCAATGGTGCCAATTGATGCACTGAACCATCGCCATAATACTCTTGATTTAGTCGTACAGATGGAAAAATCAACGGAATAGCAGAGCTTGCTAATAGGTGATCGGTGTTTAAGCGAGTACGCTGACCGCAACGACGAGCACGCTGCCAGTCCTCTATCAGCGGATTACCTTGAAAGAAAGTCACTGAGCGAGAATTGTTATAACAAGAAGTATCTAAACTAACAGCATCCAGTGCACCGCTGCTAATGTTTCGGCCTATGCGTTCAAAACTTATCAAATCGCTCAGTAGCCCCCGTAAAGGTTCACTGTTAAACAAACTACCAGCGCTGCGCGAGGCGCCGTCACTTTGAACCCCTTTTAACGCCATTTTCCCCAAATGCTTTAGTACGCCGCTAATAGAAGCTTGATAGACTTTTTTGGCATGAATATGCCGCCAAACCCATTCTAGTTTTCGCACGCCTAAATGAAAACAAGAGGCATGAGTCGCAATAGAGGTTGCATTAATTGCACCAGCGGAAGTACCGCAAACAATTTTAAAGGGGATCCCATGGTTACGGGGATAAAACTGTACGATAGCTTTAAGGACACCGACTTGGTACGCCGCTCTTGCGCCACCGCCACCCAATACTAATGCTATTTTCTCTGGCAAATTGGCGTTCCTTATCAATTGAAAAATAAAACTTATTCAAAACTAGCGCTAAATTCAGAATATGTGAGAGTCGCTTTATGTACAAGTGTTAAACCACATTTAGTACTGAGTTATTTATGCTTGTTTAATTTTCGATGATTTAGCATTGCGCTGTTTGTCTTTTACGGATTTGGTGTTGTTAACGGGGTGATTTTGTCGGTGTGAGGTTTTATCTAACACAAAAACTTTAGAGTAGACCTAGTTAATAAGTCTATGTTTATGTCACTGCCTTACTCGCTTATCAGCTATAGCGCAGTGCTATCTATTTGTAATTAAAGTGTTAAATTTTGAGCTTGGCGAACAAGTGCATAATTGTGGCGAGTTGATAATAAAAGGCAATGGAGTAGACTGAAAAAATGTACATATGAGGGATCGAACATGTTACAGCCACTAAAAATAATAATAGCTGATGACCACCCATTATTTAGACAAGCATTGGTCAATATCTTAACCACTCATTTTGAAAATGTGAGTTTGTTTGAAGCGGAATCAGTTGCCGAACTTGATGAAGTATTAAAGCAGCATGATGCGGACCTGTTGTTGCTGGATCTTAATATTCCAAAAGCGCATGGGTTTAATACCTTGGTGAGTATACGCAATTGTCATGCTCAAATGGGGGTTGTTGTCATCTCGGGGCAGGAAGATAAAATAACCGTCAGCAAGAGTATGTCGTTTGGTGCTGCAGGGTTTATTCCTAAATCGACAGCCGTTGAAGTGATGGTTACGGCGATCAAGTCAGTATTGGCGGGTCAACAATGGGTTCCTGCAGGTTGCAGTAATTTTGAAGCGATAGAAGCGGATAGCATGACCAGTAAAATTGTTAGCCTCTCGCCTAGGCAGCATAGTATTTTAATGATGTTTGCCGATGGTTTACTCAATAAGCAAATAGCGTACGAATTAGGTCTTTCTGAAGCGACGATTAAGGCGCACGCCAGCGCAATATTTTTAAAACTCGGGGTGCATACCCGCACCCAGGCAGTGATTGCGATGAACGAACTGCAACTAGAAAAAACACCTCTTACTGCTTAATTTTATCTATAACTCACAGTGTTAATCTTTAATCGTGTTAGCACTGTGGCTTACAACTCTTCCTCTACAGTGTAATTAGATGTCTTGCTTGCCGAATAGTTACTATGAAGGTTTTTGGCCAGCGTTGCGCTCATAACGGCTCTCAATGCGATAGGTTTAATAATCTTACGTAGATAGCCATAGCCGAGCTCTTTAGCTCTATTTACCACGGTTTCATCAATGGTTGCCGTTATCAATATGGCAGGTAGCGCTAAGTCTGTTTGCTGCTGAAGCTCCAGCATCAAATTAAGCCCATTCTGGTCATCTTCAAGCTGATAATCCATCAACACTATATCAATCTTGTGCGCATGTTTAGCAAACTCCTTTTTTGCTTGCTGAGCAGATGACGCTTGATAAACATGACAGTTCCAACTGTTAAGTAGTTGCACCATGCCTGCGAGTACATTCGGGTCATTATCGACGCATAACACATGCACTCCGTTAAGGGTCAAAATGTCTACCGGCGCTTTAGGTGCAAGTTGTTGAGGTTGTACAGTGGTGAGTCGTAAACTGAAAATACTGCCCTTTTCCTCCTTTGATGAAAGCGTCAGTTGATGGTTAAGTAGAGAGGCAAGTCCTTGTGAGATATTTAGCCCTAACCCTAGACCATTAACGCCGTCATGGCCTGAATGCTGTAGCCTGGTAAACTGCTCAAATATAACTTTTTGTTTCTCTTTGGGGATCCCTGGTCCATCATCAACTACCTGAATTGAGATATTATCCCCATGGCGGCGATAACCAAGCAGTATTTTCCCTTTACCTGCGTATCTAAAGGCATTGCTGATCAGGTTTTGCAAGATCCGCCGTAATAGAACTTTGTCACTTTTAACCCAAAGCTGAGTGTTAATAAACTTGAATTTCACACTGGATGTAGCAGCTATGGCGCCAAACTCGTCAACGAGCGAGTCAATCACCTCTTGCAGGGCAAACTCTGTGATCTCCGGAATGATGGTGCCACTTTCAATGCGGGATATTTCGTTTAAATCGAGTAGCAGTTCATTGGCTACTTGCAATGAGTTATCGATATAACCTATCTGCTGTTGTTGCTTACGACTGAGTTGGCTGTCTTGTAAAAATGCTGATGAAAACAGTCTTGCGGCAGAGAGTGGCTGCAATAGGTCATGGCTGCAGGCCTTTAGGTATTGACTCTTTTTCTGGTGGGCTTGTTCAACCTTTTGCAGTGCTACCGCCAGCTCTTGATTGGTATGCTCTAGGCTCAAGTTTGCCTGCTCTAGCTTTTTAGTCCGTTCATATACTCTTGCTTCCAAATCTAGATTCTGTTCTTTAAGTAGTTTTTCCGCTTCGCGGTACATGGTGATGTCAGAAAATATCATCACAAACCCGCCATCAGGAATCGGGTTACCTTCAATTCTTATTGTTTTTCCATCGGGCTGAACTCGCTCTGTACTATGACGGCTGCCCTGGCGTAGGTAAGCTAAACGTCGTTCAACTTGTTGGGCCAAATCATGTTGTAATGGGTAAGCGTGACTTAAGTTGAATTTTATAAGTTGTTTCACTGGACAACCAATATAAACAAGGTCGTCAGGATAGCTAAATAGATTCAAATAGTGCTGATTCCAAGCAACCAAATTTAAATCCTTGTCGATGACAGAAATCCCTTCACTGGCATTTTCTATGGCGCTGTGCAGCACATTACGGCTAAATTCGGTTCGATGGCTAGAGGCTTCTTCAACTAGCTGTGCCACATCTTCAATGGCAATATCGCGGCCATTAAGGGCGCAAGATATGACTAATCGAGCTGAGGCTGATCCCATTACACTGGCCAGCATATTTTCGGTATAGAAGGTCAATGCTTGGTTATGAGCTGCTTTGTCTGATATTGGTTGCTGCGTTGAGAAAAACGCATGAAATCCTTGAGCGGCTTTTTCTTGGCCGATAAAGCGGGCAACCAGCAATTCCAGCTCGGTAGGGTTAATATATTTAGGCAGGGCTGGTTGCAATTTCGCAAGATCAGGGCGCTCTATAAAATGCGCTATTTGCATCTGTTCATGCACGCTTTGGCGAGTAAATGATGAAACTATCCATATCATGGTGATATTGGCAAACAAACCAACCAGAGTCGCCATGGTGGTCATAGAGTACTCACTTCCCGCAAATGGGTGAGGATAAAGACCTAATTGTGGTAATAGATTGAGTGTCAGCCAAAGCGTAAAACCGCTGCTAATTCCTGCTAGAACGCCAATTAAGGTCACCCGCCGCCACAAGAAGGCGGCGAACAGGGCTGGGCCTATCTGAGCGATTGCACCAAATGCTACTTCCCCTAATGAGGCTAATGTGTCGGGTGGGGCGAGCAGGAACATACCGTAGCTTAAAAAAATCACAAACAAAATTAATGCTTTGCGTATATTTAATAGGTGAGTGCGAAACTTATGGAAATCAGTACTCTGAATGTTAGTGACTTTAAATAGGGTAGGGAAAACCACCTCATTGCTTAACATGGTGCTTAATGCAATGGTTGAAATGATAACCATAGAGCTTGCCGCTGATATTGCTCCTAGAAAGCTAAACAAACCTAACCAAGCATCACCACTAAAGGCGGGCAGAAACAGTACATAGGCATCACTTTGTAGTGAATCGCCATAGAGTATGTTGCCAGCTTGCCCCAAAGGCATGGCGAAAAAAGCAAATACTAAGATATATATCGGGAAGGTCCAGCGGCTCCACAGGGCATGTTTTTGTTCTTTTAGCTCAACAATCAATACTTGAAATTGACGTGGCAAACACAAAAATGCCGACATAACAATAAACAGTAAACCAAACATCGACACCATATTAGGATAAGTAAACTCAGTCGAAACCGGCAGAGTTTCATTAGCTTGGCGCCAAATATCCATGGGAGAGTCAAATAGAAAAAAAGACACAAAAATGCCAATAGTCAGGTAGGCGATGAGCTTGACGAAAGATTCAAAGGCGATGGCCAGCATCATGCCGGGGTGACGCTCAGTGACATCAATGGCTCTCACGCCAAATATGATGGTAAAACCGGCCAATATAAGACTCACAACTAAGCCTAGCTGCCAAGAGGAGAGCAGGTGATCTTGTCTTAGAATTTCATAGGAGTTAACAATGGCCTTTAGTTGTAGCGCGATGTAAGGCAAGGTGCCAAACAAAGCGACAAAGGTGACTACCGTCGCCAACAGCTGTGACTTACCAAACCTTGCCGCGAGTAGATCGGCAATAGAGGTAATATTGAGCTTAAGGCAGACGCGGATAATGCGTTGAATAAAAGGCCAAGCAAACATAAAAAGTAAGATGGGGGCAATATAAACAGGCAGGTAGGAGAAAGAGTTACTGGCAGCCTGTCCGGCAGTACCTAGAAATCCCCAAGAGGTGCAATAAACGCCCAGAGAGAGTGAATAGATAATTGTATGCTGCTGTTTAAAAAGCTTTTCTCGATACTTATCACCCAGAAACGCCATCAGAAATAGCAAACCAATATAGCTAATACTGATAGTCACCAATAGCCAATTAGGAAACATGCTGTTGTTACACCTTTTTATTGGGAGCTCTTCGACTAATAAGCGAGAACTTCCTTAGTTGTTATAGAATTTAACATATCATATTTTCACTTATTAAGAGCAGTGAACGCTATCGACTTAAGTCTTAATCCATTGTGGTTAACCCCGTGTGTCTAGTTCGCGAGTATTGCGCCTAACGTATTAATACTACTGCACTAATACCATTACACAATTGAGCAAATACTTTTAATTCTGCATCTTGAGTGCAGACATTAAAGGGGATAAAAGATGCTCATTTCTAAAATAAAAAAAATCACATTAGCAGGTTCGTTGTGTTTACTAGCCAGTTCAGCCGCTGCCGGTTATGACTTTGAAGTTGGCGAAGATGGCAAACTAACATTCGGTGGCTACATTAAAGTTGATGCGCGTTATGTCAGTGGTGATGTTGGTTACCGTGACTTTTGGATTGGTACCGGTACGCCGCTTGAGGCAAGTGCTTCTCAATTTAGAATCTTCGCTAACGAAACACGTTTTAACACCAAATATGTCCACGGTGATGTGATGGGCTTTATTGAAATGGATTTTCTAGGAGGTGGTGGTAACCAAGTTGTTTCCAACTCCGCAAACCCAAGAATACGTCATGCATTTATCAAATATGAAGGGTTAACCGCAGGTCAAACCTGGACCACCTTTATGAACACTAGCGCGATTCCTGAGACGGCAGATTTTGCTGGCGCAACGGTGGGGTTGGCCTTTATTCGTCAAGGTCAAATTCGTTACGACATCGGCGGTTTTCAAGTTTCAATAGAAAACCCTGAAAGTGTTGGTGGTGATACCGCAAACGATGATCTTCCCGATGTTGTTGCCCGTTATAACTTTAAAGGTGACTGGGGCGATATCTCAATATCTGCACTTGGTCGCAGTCTAAATACTGACCTTGGTAACAGTGAAACTGCTTTTGGTGGCTCTATTGCTGGACGTATTAAAACCTTTGGTAAAGATGATCTGCGCTTTCAATTCCACCAAGGCGAGGTGGGTCGTTATGTCGGTATCGGTGTCGCACGAGATCTGGTTGGCGAGGAGGTTGAAAGCACCACATCTTATCTAGCCGCTTATCGTCATTTTTGGACCGACACCCTAAGAAGTACCGCGCTTTATGGCCGAGTTGAAACTGACATTGGTAATGCCGAGCGCAGCCAGTGGAGCGTTAACCTTTTCCAAAACCTCACTCCGCATTTAGCGATAGGTTTTGAGGTGGGCAATTTTGAAATTGGCGATCAAGATGTCGACTCCGATTATGCACAGCTCTCTTTCCGTTACGCACTTTAGTCATTGATGGCAGCAGGGTTCCCTCTGCTGTCATTTTGATGTGAATAAGTATTTTTGTATTCAGTTATTGATTCCCCATGACAGTCGTCCGACATAAGTACTTAGTGACAAAAAGTGCGACAAGCAGAACGATGTTGAGTGTAAAGGAGTATGGGTGTGGCAGATAAAATCTTAAAAGTTGAACAGATTTCCTTAGCATTTGGTGGCGTAAAAGCGCTAACAGATGTCAGTTTTGAAGTTGAAAAAGGATCGGTGTTTTCAATTATTGGACCTAACGGTGCAGGCAAAACATCGATGCTTAACTGTATCTCCGGTCGCTACCGTCCCTATGAAGGTTCTATTCATTTTGATGACCAAGAAGTCACGCACATGCGACCAAATGACCGTGCTGATTTGGGCATTGGACGCACATTCCAAAACCTTGCGTTATTTGGTCATATGTCAGTTCTCGACAACATCATGGTTGGCCGCCATCACCAGATGAAAAATAACTGGTTAACCGGGCCGCTTTACTGGGCTTCTCCTGCGCAAAAAGAGGAGCTTAAGCATAGGCGCCAAGTTGAAGAGATAATCGATTTTCTTGATATATCCCATGTGCGGAAGTCGATTGCTGGCACTTTGTCCTACGGTTTGCGTAAACGGGTCGAATTGGCTCGTGCTATCGCACTAAATCCAAAACTAATCCTACTTGATGAACCCATGGCGGGCATGAACTTAGAAGAGAAGGAAGATATGGCGCGCTATATCTTAGATCTCAATGAAGAGTTCGGCATTACCGTAGTGATGATTGAGCACGATATGGGAGTGGTAATGGATATTTCTCATGAAGTGATGGTGCTCGATTTTGGTAAGAAATTGGTTAGCGGTTTACCGGATGAAGTTATGGCAAACGAACATGTTAGGCAAGCTTACTTGGGTTTAGATGATAATGAGCAGTTGCAGGAGGTGGGTTAATGAAAACTGCAAAAGAAGGCGCTGCAGATCGCTTCGATATGGGTGATATGGATACCTTTCCCAAAATATTGCGCCACAACGCGCTCCTATGGAGTGATGATATTGCCATGCGTGAAAAAGAGTTTGGCATTTGGAGCGAGTTTAGCTGGCTCGATTACCATAACCGCGTTAAGTGGCTGTCATTGACCCTGCGTGATTTGGGCATTGAAGCCGAAACAACCATTGCGCTATTAGGCGATAACCGACCTGAGTGGGTTTGGGGCGAAGTTGCAGCTCATGCCTTATGTTGTTTCTCTTTAGGGATCTATCAAGACTCGCTGCATGAAGAGGTCGCATACCTGCTTAACCGCAGCAATGCGCAGGTGGTGATTGCTGAAGATGAGGAGCAGTGTGACAAGTTACTTGAGCTTGGTGATCAAATCCCATCTGTAAAATACATTGTCTATTGCGATCCTAGAGGAATGCGTAAGTACGACGATCCGCGATTGATAAACATTGAAGACATATACAAGAGTGGACAACAGCTTGATAAGCAACATCCACGTGCTTATGACGAGCTAGTCGATGCGGGCAAAGCTGACAATATTGCCATCTACTGCACCACATCTGGCACGACCTCAAAACCAAAAATTGTTCTGTTACAAGGCAGTAAGTTTATTGACCACTGCTGCTCATACTTGCGTGCCGATCCAAGAATGCCTGGTGACAACTATGTATCGGTATTGCCTCTGCCTTGGATTATGGAGCAGGTCTACGCCGTCGGCCAGGCACTGATTGCCAGACAGATCGTTAACTTCGTAGAAGAGCAAGAAACCATGATGGCTGATCTTCGCGAAATAGGCCCAAGCTTTGTGTTACTCGCGCCGAGAGTGTGGGAGGGCATCTTAGCCGACGTGCAGGCGCGGATGATGGACTCGACACCACTGAAGAAAAAGCTGTTTGAGTTCGCGATGAAACGGGCAGAAACAGCACTTGCTCAAGGTAAGCGCTCGACGTTGGCGGATATCCTGTTAATGAAAGCGCTGCGCGATAGGCTGGGTTTTTCATTTCTAAAATCTGCAGCTACTGGCGGCGCGGCAATGGGGCCCGACACATTCAAGTTCTTCCAAAGTATAGGGGTGCCACTGCGCCAACTATACGGTCAAACCGAGATGTGCGGCGCTTACACCATTCACCATCAAGATGATGTTGACTATGACAGTGTGGGTGTTGCCTTTGATACCGCTGAGCTACAGGTGATCAATACCGATAGTGAAGGGGTCGGTGAAGTTATCGCTAAAACCGTAGGTATGTTTAATGGTTATCTTGGCGACCAAGCTGCTTTTGACGAAGATGTTAAAGAGGGTTGGATGCACACCGGTGATGCGGGCTATTTTAAGCCATCTGGACATTTGGTGGTCATCGACCGTATCAAAGATCTGGCCAAAACCAGCCATGGTATCCAGTACTCGCCGCAATATATTGAAAACAAACTCAAGTTCTCTTCGTTTATCGGTGAAGCGGTGATTTTAGGCAAAGACAAGCCGTTTCTATCAGCCATTCTTTGTATTCGTTTCAGTATTGTCTCTAAGTGGGCGGAACAACAAGGGCTGGCGTTTACTAACTACACCAACCTATCAACGTTACCAGAGGTTTATCAGCAACTGACTAAAGAGGTAGAGATAGTTAATCAATCGCTACCGGATGCGCAGAAGATCAATAAATTCATCCTGCTATACAAAGAGCTCGACGCTGACGATGGCGAACTGACTCGTACCCGTAAAGTTCGCCGAGGTGTTATTGCTGAAAAATACGCTGACATTATCGAGTCACTCTATAGCGATAAATCCCATGTTGATATCGATACCGTGATTACCTTCCAAGATGGCAGTCAATCGCGCATTCAAACCCAACTTAAGGTGGCAACTGTTATTGAATCTTCAGCAGCTACTCAAAGCAGTATTTCTCAAAGGAGAGCATCATGAATTTTGAACTGTTACTGCAACTTATCATCAACGGGGTGATTGTTGGCCTGTTATACGGCGTAGTGGGGATGTGCTTTGTTTTAGTATACAAGTCGACCCAGATTGTAAACTTTGCCCAGGGTGAGTTCTTGCTGGTGGGCGCTTGGGTATGTTGGGCACTATTGGTGTACCTACAGTTGCCATTCTTCTTAGGCTTCTTACTCACCCTCTGTTTTATGGCGGTGTTTGGCGTATTTTTACAGATGATAGTGCTTAGGCCAATGATTGGTGAGCCAATCATTTCAGTGATTATGGTGACTATTGGCCTATCTATCTTCTTCCAGTCTTTGACTAAGTGGATCTTCGGCGTATCGCCACAGAGTTACCCAAAAGTTTTCGATACCCAATCAATCTCAATCTTTGGGCTTAATATCGAGTTGGCTTACTTAATGAGTACCGTGATTGCGCTCATTATTATGGTCAGTTTTTTCTTGTTCTTTAAGTATTCCAAACATGGCTTGGCAATGCGGGCAACCGCATTTGACCAGCAAGTTGCACAAAGTTTGGGTATATCAGTGAAACAGGTTTTCGCCATGAGTTGGGGAATTGCAGCGACTGTGTCTGCAACCGCAGGTGTAGTGATCGGCATGGTGAATGGTGTCTCAGACTCTCTCTCCTCTATCGGCATCAAGGTCTTTCCTGCGGTTATTCTCGGTGGTCTTGACTCAATTGTCGGCGCGATTGTGGGTGGGATCACCATTGGTATTTTAGAAAACGTCGCTGAATTCTTTGATAGTCAGTATCTGCACATTGGCAACATGTACGACATCGCCCCGTTTTACGTGCTGTTGATCATTTTATGGTTTAAGCCCTACGGCCTGTTTGGTACTCGTGACATAGAGCGTATTTAAGCGCCTGTCCTACGTTACTTATTATCGCCAATTTTTTGTTTAAGGAGTTTTTATGTCTAGCTTAGCGATGCGTCCGTGTGGTGATTTCCGCACCAGCTATAAAGCCGACAATACAATATTTGAAACTAAAACTATCCGACTAATGACGATAGCGCTTATCGCCATTGCTTGTGGTGCGCCATTGGTACTTGATGGCTACTTTCTAACACTGTTCATTCAGATCTCATACTTAGGGATTGCAGCACTAGGTCTCAATATTTTGGTGGGGTTTACTGGGCAGATCTCATTGGGCCACGGCGCATTTTTTGGCTTTGGTGCTTTTGCCTCGGCGTGGTTAAACACTAGTTTTCAAATTCCAGTGGTGCTGTGTATTCCGTTGGCAGGTTTTCTGACCATGGCCGTTGGCATGATGTTCGGCATGCCTGCTGCAAGGATTAAAGGTTTATACCTCGCCATTGCGACTTTAGCGGCGCAGTTCATCATCGAGGACTTTTTTGCTCGAGCTGAATGGTTCTCTGGCGGTTCATCTGGCTCTATGGCGGCGCCAGTAAACCTGTTTGGCTTTGAATTCGATACTGATCAGAGCTTCTACTATATCGCGTTATTTGCACTGGTATTTATGTATATCTGGGGCTGTAACTTGATGCGTAGCCGCGATGGCCGTGCGTTTGTTGCGGTGCGAGATCACTACCTCTCAGCTGAAATCATGGGGGTGAAGCTTAACAAATACCGTTTGTTGTCATTTGGAATATCTTCATTTTACGCAGGTATTGGCGGCGCGCTATATGCTCACTACTTAGGTTACGTTTCGGCAGAAGGCTTCACCATTTTGATGTCTATTCAGTTTCTGGCAATGGTGATTATTGGTGGCCTTGGTTCAATAAAAGGCACCTTAATGGGCGTGGTGTTTATGGTGTTATTGCCGGAAGTGCTCGAGAGCATTGTTGGGCTAATGAAATATACCGACTGGGGCAACATCCCCATGGTGACTGATGGCTTAGCGTACATCAAAGAGATGGCGATTGGACTTGTCATCATCCTGTTTCTAATTTTTGAACCAGAAGGGCTAGCCCATCGTTGGGCTCAGATTAAGAATTACTGGAAATTCTACCCATTCGCTTACTAACGACCAGGTTTTACCGAGCTGTACAGCAGCGGTATACAGCTTTCAATTTTGATTGAACATTTGAAGGATCATAATAATGCATAACAATACTGATAAAAGCGGATTGAGCAAGGTGAACTATTTGAAATTGGCTCTGGGCTCAAGCATTGCTTGTTTAGCCACCACAGCCAGTGGCTTAGTGAGCGCAGAGGAAACCATTTTTGTTGGCCACTTGGCTGATATGTCGGGGCCTACAGCATTTGTGGGTAAACCTTACGCTGACGGAGTGCGAGACTCGTTAGCTTATATCAATGCCCATGGCGGCATTGATGGCACTAAGCTTGAGTATGAAACTATCGATTATGCTTATAAAGTGCCGCAAGCCATCGCTTCTTATAAAAAGTGGAAATCACGTAAGAATATGGTTGCGATGCAGGGGTGGGGAACGGCAGATACTGAAGCGCTAATCTCGTTTGCCGCAAAAGACAAAACACCGGTTTTTTCGGCATCCTACTCAGGGCATTTAACCGACCCGCAAGGCAAGAACCCTAAGACAAAAAAACCGGCTCCCTATAACTTTTTCTACGGTGCATCTTACTCAGACTCGTGTCGCGGTTTAGTGCAGTGGGCGGCCAATGATTGGAAAACCAAAGGAGGGCAAGGTAAGCCAAAGTTTACTCACATTGGCGCTAACCATCCTTTTCCCAACGCTCCTAAGGCGGCATGTGCTGAATACGCAACCGAGCTAGGTTTTGATGTTCAGCCTCCAGTGGTTATTTCAATGAAGCCGGGTGATTTTAAAGCTCAGTGCTTGAGCCTTAAAAGCTCTAAAACCAACTACGGTTACATCGGTAACTTGGGTGGCTCGGTGCAGTCACTGATTAAATCTTGTAATACCGTCGGTACCGATATCCAGTTTATGTCGAATATTTGGGGCGGCGACAAACTGGTCTTTAAGGCAGCGGGAGAGGGAGTTAAAAACTACATTTTCCCAACCATGACACCGTTTTGGACCGATGACGTACCTGGTATGAAGCTGGTTCGCGAGATCTCAAAGATGTCAGATAGCGATGGTGATGAGGAACGTCTACACCATTACATTCGCGGTGTCTGCTCGACCTACTTTATGAAAGAGTCGATGGAGTGGGCCAAAGCAAATGGCGGTGTTACCGGAGAGAACGTTAAAAAGGGCATGTACGCACGTAAAAACTGGGTGCCGAAAGGGCTTGAAGGAGTTTGTTTAGCGGCAACTTGGACACCAGAAGATCATCGCGGTATCAACCAAGTCAACATCTATAAAGGTAACTTTAATGGTGGTGATGTGCGAGTTGAAAAAGTGAATCAGGTGACACTGGAACGCCGTGTTGATTGGTTAGGTTACTAAGCCTCGCTTGCAAAATTTTGCTTACTAATCTTAAACGGTATACCTGCCTCGTGGGTGAGCGGTCACCTGCTAGGTAATAACATTAAAGTTGGAGTTGTTATGTCACAAGCTGTGCAGTTAAAGCCTGAGACCCCATTGTTGTCGATTAATAACATTGAAGTGGTCTACGACGACGTGATTCAAGTTTTGCGTGGGGTCAGTATTGATGTTCCTCAGGGCGAAATCGTGACCTTGCTGGGGCCTAATGGCGCGGGGAAATCAACCACCCTGAAAGCGATATCTGGATTGCTGAAAACAGAAAATGGCGAAGTCTCTCGCGGTGATATTCATTTCATGGGCGAGAGAATAGACGTTAAAAATGCAGAAGATGTTGTGCGTTCTGGTTTGTTTCAGGTCATGGAAGGGCGTCGTATTGTCGAAGATATGAGTGTTATCGAAAATTTAAAACTAGGCGCTTATACCCGTAACGATGGTCAAGTTCATCAAGATATCGATATGGTGTTCAATTATTTTCCTCGGCTAAAAGAGCGAACTGGTCTGGCAGGTTATTTGTCGGGTGGCGAGCAGCAAATGCTCGCTATAGGCAGAGCACTTATGGCACGGCCTAAAATGATCTGCTTGGATGAGCCGTCAATGGGGTTATCACCACTGCTGGTCAAAGAGGTATTTGGCATCATTGAAAAAATCAATCGTGACCAAGGGATCACCATGCTGCTGGTGGAGCAAAATGCCAACTATGCACTAAAGGCTGCGAATTACGGCTACATTATGGAGTCAGGAAAAATAGTACTAGATGGTAACAGTGAGCAACTATTAAACAATGAAGATGTGAAGGAGTTTTATCTGGGTGGCGGTAATGAAAAGCGTAAAAGCTTCAAAAATTTAAAGTCTTATAAACGCCGTAAACGTTGGTTGTAAAGGAGTCTCGTCTATGTCTTTTTATAGTGCTCAAGAGCAGCAGTCGATGGCGCTGCGAGAAGCAACATTGCTGTCAGGCTTAAGTGATTTTCTAAGCTTTGTTAAGGATTCATCAGGTTACTATCAGCAGCTGTTTGCTGACATCGATATCAGCCAAATAGATAGCAGAGCAAGTTTGGCCACGCTGCCTATTACCCGTAAATCTGATTTAATCAAACTACAAGCAGCTGCGATGCCATTTGCTGACATGGTGCCTAATATGGCGAGCATTGGCAGAGTATTTCAATCACCAGGGCCTATCTATGAACCTGAGGCTGATGGGGATGACTGGTGGCGTATGGGGCAAGCATTTTTTGCAGCAGGTTTTAGGGAGGGGGATATTGTACAAAACTGCTTGTCTTATCATCTTACACCGGGTGGCTTCATTATGGACTCTGGCGCTAAAGCTTGCGGCTGCAGCGTTATTCCTGCAGGCCCTGGTCAAACCGAGTTACAGCTAGAGATTGCGCAGAACCTTAAGCCAAATGGTTATTGTGGCACGCCGTCTTTTTTGAAAATTTTGCTGGATAAAGCCAATCTTCAACAACAGACTTTACCATTCAAAAAAGCGCTAGTGACCGGGGAAGCATTAACTCCGGCATTAAAAGCCACGTTTATTGCCGCTGATATCGAGGTCAAACAGGCTTATGCAACTGCCGATATCGGGCTGATTGCTTTTGAGAGTGTCACTGATGATGGGCTTATCGTCGCTGAAGATATTATTTTAGAGTTAGTTAGGCCTGGCACATTAACACCTGTAGAGCGAGGAGAAGTGGGTGAAATTGTTATTACTAGTTTTAACCCTAGTTATCCGTTGATCCGATTCGCGACTGGCGATCTATCTGCTGAGCTTAAAGGCTCAAGCACATGTGGCCGCAGTAATATACGCATCAAAGGCTGGCTTGGACGGGCAGATCAAACCACTAAAGTAAAAGGTTTGTTTGTGCATCCTGAACAAGTTGAACGGATAAGACTGCAGCATCAGATGATACAGCGCTTGCGACTGGTTGTTAGTCGAGAAGATGATAACGACAAAATGCAGTTACGCTGTGAGGTGGCAGAGGCTGAGATAAGTAACGTCGATAGGGGTGTTATTGAGCAAACCATACGTGCCGTGACACAGTTATCTGGTGAGGTGAGTATCGAGCCTTTAGGTAGTTTGCCTAATGATGGCATCGTGATAGACGATAGACGATAGACGATAGACGATAGAAAGCTAAAAGGTTGAGCTAAATAAAAACGCCGATGATAAATCATCGGCGTTTTTATTATCGTTGATTAGTTGTTGAATCTTGTCTTTGAACGACAAGACTCACTAATCTTTAGATTAAGCTTGTTGTGCTTTTAAGAACTCAACAATTTGATCGAATGGTACATCTTGCTTCTCACCAGTACGACGGTTTTTATACTCGAATACGCCGTTATCAATATTACGGTCACCGATGACCACAACATTTGGTAAGCCTACCAGCTCCATATCAGCAAACATCACACCTGCACGCTCTTTACGGTCATCAAACAAGACTTCCATACCCGCATCAGTCAAATCTTGATATAACTTTTCAGCCATATCTTTAACGCGGTGAGACTTATGCATGTTCATTGGTAAGATACCGACTTGGAACGGAGCAATGGCTGCAGGCCAAATAATTCCGCGGTCATCATGGTTTTGCTCAATTGCAGCTGCAACCATGCGGCTAACACCCACGCCGTAGCAACCCATAAGGAGTGTCTTAGACTTACCATTTTGGTCAAGTACGTTAGCGTGCATCGCTTCTGAGTAGTTGCTACCCAGCTGGAAGATGTGACCCACTTCAATACCACGAAGCAGTGCGATAGTGCCTTTACCACAAGGGCTGGCTTCGCCTTCGATGATATTACGTAAATCAAATGCTGGTGCACTCGGTAGGTCGCGCTCCCAGTTAATGCCGAAGTAGTGCTTATCGTCTTGGTTTGCACCTGCGCCAAAGTCACTCATAACCGCTACGCCGTGATCAACGAAGACTGGAATGTTAAGACCAACAGGGCCGATAGAACCGGGACCTGCACCAATTGCTTTACGAATGTCAGCTTCATCTGCAAATTCAAAAGGAGCCAGAACGGCTTCAATTTTCTCTGCTTTTACTTCGTTAAGATCATGATCACCACGAATAACAAGAGCAACCAAAGGAGCTTCTTCAGTCGCGCCTTTAACGATAAGTGTTTTAACGGTTTTTTCAATCGCAATGCCGTGATGTTCAACAAGCTCTGCAATCGTTTTCGCTTTAGGCGTGTCGACTAGCGTCATCTCTACGGTGGCTGCTTGACGTGTTTCAGTCGGCATTGGCGCTTCACATTTTTCAATGTTCGCAGCGTAATCACTTTCGGTAGAGTAAGCGATTAAGTCTTCACCGCTATTAGCCAATACGTGGAACTCGTGTGACAAGCTGCCACCAATAGAACCTGTATCCGCCATTACTGGGCGGAAAGATAGGCCCAAGCGAGTAAGAATGTTGCTATAAGCTTGGAACATAGACTCATAAGTCTCGTCCATTGTTTCTTGATCTAAATGGAAAGAGTATGCATCTTTCATCAAGAATTCACGTGAGCGCATCACACCGAAACGTGGACGGACTTCATCACGGAATTTTGTTTGAATTTGGAATAGATTCAGTGGCAGCTGCTTGTAAGAGTTAACCTCTTTACGCACGATGTCAGTGATCACTTCTTCGTGAGTAGGCCCCAACACGAAGTCTCGGTTGTGACGATCTTGGAAACGCAGCAGTTCAGGACCAAACTTCTCTAGACGACCAGACTCAACCCACAGATCAGCAGGCTGCACCATTGGCATAAGGATCTCTACAGAACCCGCTTTGTTCATCTCTTCACGAACAATCGCTTCAATTTTACGTAGTACACGTAAACCTGTCGGCAACCAGCTGTATAAGCCTGATGCATTACGACGGATCATGCCCGCACGTAACATTAACTGATGACTAATGACTTCTGCATTAGCCGGTGTTTCTTTTTGAGTTGATAGCAGGTACTTGCTTACGCGCATTACCGAATGTCCAAATTTGAGTTGAATGGGCGTCATTTTATCACTTGTAGAAGTGATGTCACCTAACGATTTCGACAATAATCAAAATTGTTGCTTTTAGTTGGAATTATATATACCCGTTCTACTTGAAAATGCTCGTTTCAGAGGCATTGTGCCTGTTTAATTCTAGGCGCATTAATGTAGAAATGGTTATTCCCTTTTAAGTTAGTGCAACAACGAAGTGGGCTGGCACAATGCCTTCTGCGATGGGCGTTTCTTATATAAAAAGCATGGGCTTTACTCGGTGTTATTGATTTTACTAAGGGAGCGACCATTAATGGCAATCAATGCAAGCGCCAGGGATGGTGCGAATGTCTGTTTAGCAGGAGCAATAACTGACCTTGATTAAAGCCCATTAAATTCCCACTGAATCCTGCAACTTCAGGTAGCACGGGTATAGACCTGCTTGCAGGTGAACTGGGGATAATCGCGATGAATATCTGCTTTAAATTAGCAGGTGAATTTGTCTAGATCGCCTAATGCACATGCCTTAGCAATTATCTCGAAACCAGAATGCCCATACGAGCATTGCAAACATGTCGATTCTAGCGACTGGGTTTTAAACCAAGGATGTAGATTAACGTGTTTATCAATACAATTTGTCAATTTAAAAGGTTGTTAATTAACGCTATTTAATTTAACTTTGACGCAATATCGAAAAGGAGTATTGGCTAAGCCATATTCAGATATTTTGATAGGAAAGTTCGCTCAAAAATTGAGCATAGGAATTGATCTTAACAAGGAGAGTCCAAGGTAATGGATTATTTTATCGGAGCTTTAAAGAAATACGCTGATTTTTCAGGACGTGCAAGACGAACTGAGTATTGGATGTTCATATTGTTTTACACCATATTCTATTTGGTCATAGCGCTAGTGGGTTCATTGCTTGGCACTGAATTGTTTTCGCTTCTCTTTTCATTAGCATTGCTTGTGCCATCATTAAGTATTGGTGCTAGAAGATTGCATGATACTGGCCGCAGTGGCTGGTGGCAGTTGCTGTTTATCATCCCTATTATTGGCTTTATCGTACTTATCGTCTTTTTTGTACAAGACAGCCATGATGAAAATAGCTACGGCAGTAATCCAAAAGCGGTTGCTGCAAGTTAAGTTAAGCGTATATTGATATTTTTAAGGCCGAATTCAGTGATGACTCGGCCTTTTTTGTGTCGCAGCTAGTTAATCGTAATCGAGAATACTGCTCATTCTGAAAATACAGCACCGTTTATTGATAAAGAGGTCATTCAGTTGATCAAAAATTTTCTTGATGCAAAAAAGCAATCGCTTGCAAAGTCCCATTATGGTAGTGGCCAATATGACCTATATGAGATTTGGAGCCGCGCTGACTTTAGCAGCAATGTTGATTTTATCGATAGAGTGGTGATCCCACCTAATTCAACTGTGGGTTACCACAAGCATGCCAATAATGAAGAGATATATATCGTTATTGAAGGGCAAGGTACGATGAAGTTAAATGGCAAAGATGTCTCAATAAAGAAAGGTGATATGATTGTAAATCAGCCATTTGGTGAGCACGGATTAGTCAATAATTCGGACAGCGTGATTGATATATTGGTCATTCAAGTTTCCATTTAGAGTTTCCTTATTGTTGAGAGATACATTGCTAATAGAATTCGCAATAACAGAACGATAAAAGCGGGTGCCAGCCCGCTTAAATGTTGCTTATTACCATCAAGGTTTAACTCTGTAGAGTGGAGGATAGATGATAAGAAAAGTGACCACGGCCGATGTTAGTCGCGTGTGGCAGATAAGAACCCAGGCCATATTACATAGTTGCTGCAGCCATTATAGTCACGAAACTGTATCTAACTGGTCAAGTGCGCCTATGCCTAATGGGTTTGCTGATGTACTCGTGCACCATGGTGCATTGGTCTTTGAGGTACAAAATCAGCTATTGGCTTTTGGCTTTGTCGATATTCAGCAACGTCGTCTTGAGGCTCTTTTTGTTACTCCTGATTGCGCAGGTAAAGGCTATGGAAAGCTCATTGCTGGCGAACTGCTGTTGATAGCCAAGCGCGCAGGCGTTAAGCAGTTAACGCTCTCTTCCTCTTTAAATGCAGTTAAATTTTATCAAGGCCTAGGTTTTGTGGCTAAAGAAGAAACCTTATGGGTGCACCCTTTAGGTTTTGAAATTACATCTGTAGTAATGGCGAAGCAACTGTCTTAACACAGATAAACTGGCTGACTTTACTTGTAAAGTCCTATGTTTTATCTCGCCTATCACCAATCACCCTTGCAGGGTTACCTGCGACAATCGCGTAATCCGCGACATCTTTAGTGACCACGGCACCCATTCCGACGACAGCATGGGAGCCGATTGTGACGCCATCAACAATACCTGCTTGTGCGCCTATCCAAACATCTTCGCCAATAACAACGCCTTTTGAGTTGGAAGCTTGTTGATAGATTGGTGTTTCAGGTGCCATGCCGTGATTAAAAGCGTAGATGGTAACGTTGTTGGCAATACGAGTTTGATTGCCAATGGTAATACCATGACGGCCACCGTCGATTGAGCAACCATGGTTTATCGCAACCTCATCGCCTAAAGTGAGCGGTCCATGTATAAAGCTGTCGGCTGCAATCATGCACTGTCTACCGATTTTAATCTCGCGTCCGCGCTCTGCAAACAGATTTACCTCTGGTGCAACAAAGCTGTTTTCGGCGATAGAGATGGTTTCGAGACTGCAAAAGTGGGCCTGCACTTCATCTTGCCAAGGTTTAGCCCAAGATAGGTGTTTATCTTTGAGGGAGAAATACAGCCATGGCATGTAAGACAGGCGCTTTTTATGTTGAGTTTGGTAGTCAGGCTTGCCTACTTCAGTCATCACTTTTCTCCAATTTGGCAGAGGCGCCAACTTGTGACGGCCTTAACTCAAGCACTTCGATACCGCCGGCGGACATCTTCCATAATATATCTAAGTCATAGAGTGCCACTTGATAAAGCTTAGGGTCGGCTTTTGCTTTTTTGTAAGCTGGGCGAGGATCTTGTGCCAATACCCCTTCTATTAATTCAGCAAGCCGTGGATAGTTATCATCTCTTTGATACTGCTCTAATTGCTGTTGAGCTGCTTGGCAAAACGTAACCGTTGCCAGAACTGGAGCTTCTTGGGCAATCCCACCTACAGCCTGCTCAATTGAGTCAGAAAAGGGAATATAGGGCTTAATATCTACGATTGGGGTGCCATCAAGCAAGTCCATGCCAGAGATCTCTAAGCGGACTTTACCATTATCGGTGTGCACGCCATGGAGTTTTACCACTGATTGACCGATACCATTTGGCCTAAAAGTTGAGCGTGTAGCAAATACTCCAAGCTTTTCATTACCGCCTAAGCGAGGAGGGCGTACTGTGGTTTTCCAGCCTTGGGCTAGGTTTTCATGGAAACAAAAGAGTAACCATAAGTGAGAGTATTGTTCTAGGCCTCTAACTGCATCAATTTGATTAAAAGGCGGAGCCAGCTCAACAAAACCACGTGCGGCACTCACAAGGCCTGGTTGGCGTGGGATACCGAACTTTTGTTTATAGGGTGTGCGGCAGTACGCTACTGCTTGGATCTGATTGGTAAAAGACATAGTCACTTATTTAGCGGTTAGGCTATTCCTGCGCTGTAGTAGTCACAATGGCTTGGCCAACACACAGCGCGCGAGTCACGCAGTTTGGGGTAGACTCTTCGATTAGTAAGCAGTTCTTAATCACAAGACCATTTGCTTGTTTATCTGCTGCGGCGTGGCGAGCTAATGTGCGCGCTTCAACAATAGAGGCTGGTGCATCGCTTTCACCTATTTGACAAGTTTCACCTTCAACTAAACCTTTTATTTCATAAGGCCCTTTAGGTTGAATACTTCCTTCATAGAGAGTGACATCGCCAACTTTAAAGTAATCGTTAATTGCTTCGCCATCGAGGTTACTGTTAAAGGCATATTCACCCGCACATGCGCTGAGTAAAATGACGAGAGTTGCTGGCAGTAGGTATTTCATAATGAATGCCTGTTATATGAGTTATTAGGTTAGTAAAAGGGGTTAGCTTTCACTAAAGAGGCGTACAAAAAAGTGCTCATAAAGAGCACTTTTCATTAAACGGTCTTGCTAGCGCTATAAGTTTGAAATTCTAGCGCTTTAGGTACTTTTGATAAAGCTGTTGATGACGATTATTTAGATCAATTTTACGACCATCAATATAAACCGCCTCAATGGCCGCTTGCATTGGGTCTAAAATATCACCCGTTGCAATAATCATGTTGGCTTTAAAACCAGGGGCAATAGCGCCCATGTCGTCAATATCGAGTATTTTCGCCGCATCAAGGGTGATGCTTTGTAGTGCTTGTGACTTGCTCAATCCATAAGCCACGGTTTGCCCAGCGGCAAAAGGCAAGTTACGGCTATTCCAGTCAGACGAAAAACCAAGCGCGAAAGGGATGTTGGCTTGTTTAAGCAGTGCGGGAATTTTGAAGGCCAGATCAATCGGTTCGTCTTTACGCTTTGGTAAGCTCAATGTTTGGGTATAGACAACTTTTGCATTTACCTCGCTCAATGCATCGGCTAAACGCCATGCATCATAACCACCAACGATAACAATTTTAAAGCCATAGATTTTACTCAGTGCAATCGCTTCCTCTATCTGCTTCTGCGATTGTGCATGAATGAACAACTGTGCATTACCATCAAATAGTGGCGTTAGAGCCTGCCAACGAAGGTCTATTTTAGCTACTTTGCCGGCTTTTAGCGCCAATTGATAACGATAAGCGTCAGTAAACGCATCATGAACCTTGTTTACGCGCTTGCCAAGATCATCAAGTTGTTCTTGGCGTTTGTCTGCATCAGAAGAGATCCAACGGATATAAGGCCAATAGAGGTGAAACTGTTTGTTTGACTCAACTAATGCATCTTCAATGGTCCAACTGTCCATCGACACGAGTGCTGATTGACCCGCTAGCCCATCACCTTGAGGAACGACTTGAGCGTGAGTAATACCATTAACACGTACGGTGGGAATGATTTCGGAATCAGGATTAAAGGCGGAAATTGCCTCAAGTTGTGGATTAATAAAGCCCACTTCGTAGGCATCATTACTTGGGCGCATCATCTCTACTTCAACAAGCCCCATTGTGGTATCCAATGCGATAAGTCCGGGATAGATATGTTTATTGCTTGCATCAAGCACGACTGCATTGGCGGCAATGAGCGCTGTTTCTGATTGGGCTGCTGGCTTATCTGTTTGCTCGCTAAAATTCGCAGCAGATTTTGCGGTTGCTAGGTTTTGTCCAACAGCGATAATCTTACCATCTGCGATAAGTACGTCGGTATTGTCCAGTTGGCCTTGAGTCACTGTGTGCACAGTGGCATTGGTAAATAGTATTGCCGAAGTTTGCGTTGGTGCCGGCAGCATGTCGTGGGCATAAACAGCACTGCTAAACAAGCATGAGGTAATAACGCTAGCAAATGAGCCTGCTATTTTAATTGATTGAGTAAGCTTCATTACAGTGCTCCTTGAGCTGTTTGTTGCCAAGCATTAAAGTGGGTATCGCAGTGCCATTCGGGCTCCGCTAACTCAACACTGGTTTCACCTTGCTTGTGGGCGTCATCACTAAGTAACACTTTTTGGATTAGTGCTGCGCGCTCTTTTTCTACCGCTAATTGAGCTAACTTATCTTGCTCACGGCTAAAGTATCTACGTCCTTGAATCCAAGTGGAATCAACTTTGGCATAAACAGACAGTGGTGAGTCACTCCAAAGCACGATATCAGCCTGTTTTCCCTCAACCAGTGAGCCAACTTTTTCCTCGATGCCTAACTGTATTGCTGGATTAATTGTGATCATCTTCCAAGCATCTTCTGCGTTCATGCCGCAGTACATCATCGATTTGGCTGCTTCCTGGTTGAGCCTGCGCTGCATTTCGTAATCATCAGAGTTGATGCTAGTGAGTACGCCTTTATTTTGCATTAAACAGGTGTTTTGTGGGATGGCATCATAAACTTCAAATTTGTATGCCCACCAGTCTGAGAAGGTAGATGCATAGGCACCATGTTTAGCCATTTCATCAGCTACTTTATAGCCTTCAAGAATATGGGTGAAAGTGCCTACTTTAAAGTTGTAAGCTTCAGCTAATCTGAGGAACATTAAGATCTCAGATTGCACATAGGAGTGAATATGCACACTACGTGTTTGCTCTAAGACCTCGGCAACAGCTTCTAAGCGGTAGTTGTATTGCGGGGCAACAGTGCGTCTGCGTTCGCTAGAACGCATTTTTTTATAATCACGCTGCGATTTTCTGTAGGCTAAGGCTTCGTTAAATGCCTCGCTGAATAGAGATTTAACGCCGATACGACTCTGAGGGAAACGACTGTCAAAGTTGTCTCCCCAGTTACTTTGCTTAACATTTTCACCCAGTGCGAATTTAATACTTGCAGGAGCACCTTTAAATTTTAACTGCTCGGCGTTATCACCCCATTTAAGTTGAATGATTTGCGCCTGACCGCCAATAGGGTTTGCACTGCCGTGTAAAATCTGTGCCGTAGTGACGCCGCCAGCAAGGCCGCGATAGATAGCAATATCATCAGGGTTAATCACATCACCAATTCTTACCTCTGAGGTGACAGCATCTGTCGCTTCGTTAGTACCACCATTTAGTGCGATATGTGAATGCTCGTCAATAATACCTGCAGTGAGGTGCATGCCTGAGGCATCGATGACTTTATATCCCGAAGGTGTGCTTAATTGGCTTCCTATCTCTTCAATTTTACCGCGAGAGATAATCAAGTCCGTGTTGTGCAATACACCGTTTTCAGCTGATGTCCAAATAGTGGCATTTTTGATATGCAGCTTGTCTTGAGCGGGCTGAGTTAACAAACCATAAGCAACATTAGGTGAAGTTTGCTTAGCGATTATCGGTAGCTCTGTACTCTTCTCATTCTGTAAATCGTTATCATCTAATGCTATTTGTTCAAGTTTGGTGCCACCAAAAGGAACAGTTTGATTATCGCTATCGAGCAGGCGACCACGTATGCCATTGTCATCAAACCACAATGTGAAACGGCTAATGCCAGTAATGCCTGCGTCGGTTAAATCCGCACTAAAGGTCATTCGACCTTGACTGAAATTAACGTTGGCTAGGCTGATCTCTTGTTCGCCGCTTGACAAGGTGCCTGATAAACTCGGATCTTGTTCAATGTTAAGGTCGAAAGTAAGTTCATTAATTTGGAGTTGGTACGGCTGCGCGAGTAGGGTTAGATCACGGTTGATAAGCTGGCGTTCTTCACCTTGTAACCAGATGCTGGTGATTTTTCCATCTTCAAATACGTTGCCACGACTAATGACTAAATCTGCCATATAACCAGGCTTTAATTGGCCAGCGATATTACTGATCCCTGCAATCTCTGCCGCCTCAGTCGTTAATGCAGCAAGTGCGGTTTGTTGATCTAAACCACGCTCAATGGCTTGCTTGAGTCGAGGCCAAAATTTGTCTTCATCAATACCGTATTGCGTAAGCGCAAAAGGCACATCAGCCTTGGCGACCATGGCGGCATTACTCGGGGCTGTTTCCCAATGTCTTAAAGATGCCAAACTGACATCTCGTTCACTATCGCTATCGATAATGGTTGGTGCAGCAGGATAGTTTAAAGGTAACACTAAACTATAGGGGTAAGACTTTAGTTCATCAATTCTAGCGTATTCATGTCCATTACCAACTAAGCTGCCTTTTAGCTTTTGCTTATTTAATAATCTAGCGGCTCTTAATTGATTATTTAAGTTCTTTGTTTGAAAGATGAAACGTTGCTCTTTCAAGTTTGAAAGACGTTCTAATGCAATATTGAATTCAATATTGTTAGTTGAACTAGTACTTTTGGCTATATTATTGTTATACCAACGTGCATCTGAGAATGTTTGTCGAATGAGCGCCATGCTACCCATTAATGATTGCGGGTAATCTTGAATTGATGAGCCTTTATCGAATGCTATAAATTGATTGGCTTTAGCTTTGTATATTATATCGTTCGCTTTTTTATCTGCCAGAGATAAACTGACTCCACGTCCTCTAAATATGCCATCTAAATAGCTAGACTGCACACTGGTAAAGCCATTATTAATCCATTTTTCAGCTTGTTCTTTGTCGGGATATACATAATTAAACCACTCTTTTTCTGAATGGATCGCGCCATTATCGGCATTGCCGCCAATTCGCTTTATTTCATAAACGGGACCATCGCTATCTTCACTCTGTGCTTCATACTCGATAGCATATTCAGTGAATGGGTCGATAAATCCAGGGTAAATAATATGACCTGACAGGTTTATTTCTAAGGCTCCTGCTGGAATATCATTGTCTTTTATAATTGACTTGATTCGATTGTTTTCAATTAATAAAGTCGCATCAGTCAATATTTCTCCTGGCTCTAACATCAGGGTAGCATGACTTAAGGCTGTGATTTTTGGAGTATTATCTGTCAGCTGCTCATTGGCTATTACGCTATGGCTGCTCAATACACTAAGTAGGGCGACAAGGGCTTTTATTTTATGTTTATGCATTATCGTACTTATGTTTGTTATAGGGGATGGCGGAACTGTGAGGATATCTTAACTTAATGCTAAATACTAAGTAGTAATTGTAACCTTGAATGTAAATATAGCGTTAATTAACAAAAAACCCAGCAAATGCTGGGTTCTTAAAGGCCAAAGAGAAAACTTAGATAAGGAAGTCTTCCATAGTACGGCCATTTTCTAATTCATTTTTAAATACGGTTGGCATGCGGCCTTGACCTGTCCATTGCACCATTTCGCCATTAACTTCGATTTGGTATTTAGCAGGACGTGGAGCACGTTTCTTAGGAGCAGGTTTAACACCAGCGCCACCAATATCATCAACTGATAAGCCAATGGCTTCCATTTGTTTACGAATTTCTTCAATTTTAGCATTACGCTCAGCCATTGCTTCGCTTTCTGCTTCTGCTTGAGATGCTTTTTCTTCGATGATTTTTTCTAGCTTTACTGAAAGGTCTTTCAAGTCTTCAAGAGACAACTCTTTTACAGCAGCTTTAAAACGACGACCGTGGGTCAAAATAT
>NZ_BPEW01000010.1 GCF_019654975.1 Shewanella sp. c952 | reverse complement strand
GCTAAGCGAAAAGCTCGTAACGCACTCTTGTCATAAAAGAATAAAAGAATTGAAACGAACCCGAAGGGCCGCGCTTCTTGGCTATTTTGACTGTGTTGTAGGTTATTTGTGGAGAATGACTAAACGACATAGCCTCCGCCTTGTCAAAATAGCCAATAAACTGCGGCAAAAACAACCGTGAAAGGTCAACAGCCCCTGTTAATATTAAAAAAGCAGCCTCATGGCTAATGCCGTTCACTTAAGGTGAACGGCATTTTTATTTTTGGCATACCTTTGAGGCCTAGGTTTTACTGTTCTGGGGAAAGTTCTTTCTCTGCGCCCCTCTAAAATTAAGCTTTCAGCCATATTGTGAAACCCTTTTAATTGCCGAGGTATTGCGCCTGGAGTGGAGTACGGAAGCCCAACTAGTAATGCTGTTATTCGTGCAAGTGTGCCCTTAAAACTGAGTTGATATGGCAGATAATTTCCCTTCAAACTAAAGCTTAATTCAACCATTTGGTAACGGATTAAATTGTATGACAGTAAGATACCCCATAGCTCTTGTTTAACTAATTCAGGTAAACGACTGCGTAAGGTAAGACGGCTACCTAACATGTATTGCTTCTGCTCACGATAACCTAGCTCTATTTCCCAACGATGCTCGTACAGCCCTGTTATATCGGCTGTTGGAAATCTCATGGCATCAAGCATTGAGGTTAACACCTCATAGGTTTTACCTTTTATTTTACGTGTAACAAGGCGTGCTTGAATCGTTTCAGGTAACTCAGGCCAGAGCTTTCTCGCTCTTGGATTGCTATGTAGTAGCACCAATTTATCATTACGCCCTCGTGATTGGACAACTTCATATTGGACGTTCTTTTTTAGCGGAATAAGCCAGTGTCTTTCAGTACCGCTTTGCTGCCATTTATGCAGAAGACCTAGCGAGTAAAATCCTTTGTCGAACATGGTGACACTATGATTAGGCGTGGTTTCTATCAATTGCTCCGCAAGTATCATTTCATTGACGTTATAGTCATCAAAAGCACTTCCTGTGATCAGGTGACTGCTTAATTCCATCAGACAAACCATTCTTACTTGCGGATATTGCGTATTTTTTTGACGTGAAAATGCTTCATTATTCTTTGGGCTATCTGGGGCTCGCCAAACCACACCATCAACTCCCAAGAGCATTAACCCATTCCAATAAGGCAAATGAGCGCTGGCTAGCCAAGACGAAGTCATTCGTTGAAATACGGCCTTCATTGCTGCCTGACCAAGTGTTTTGCGGCGTTGAGTTAATGCACTTGGTGCGACAAAGGCTTTCCCTGTTCTATCAACAATATCAAGTTGATTAACAAGGTCTTTCATGGACTTATCATTATAAATAGCCATACCAACGAGTAACCATACCATGGATTCCAAAGTTAACTTGCGTTTACGCATGGTCACAGTGTCAGTCAGAGAATAGGCTTCATCAATAAGCTCTAGAGGAAGTAAGTCAGCCAACGTTGCAATATTATTCGGCTTCCAATCATTGATGATATTAAGTGCTTGAGATACGTCCATAAAAAATCCGAGTGTTTAAAAACACTCGGATTTTGCCATCTTATAAGGATCGGTCAACCGATCAATTAACCGCTAAATTATCGGCATTACAGCCTCATGGCTGCTTTTTGTTTGCACTTGTTTACCCCGTTATTCAACGTTGGCTATTTAGCCACAATGGGACGTAAATCGATGGTTGACTGTGCCATTAAGTAAGCAAACTGGGCATAGGCTGCAACATTTTGCTTAAGCGCAGCGGGTTCAATTTTGTCTAAAGTATCATTTGGTGTGTGGTGGTAGTCGAAGTAATCTGTGCCATCTTGTCTTAATGAAGCAACCGGAACCCCCTGTGAAGGTAGCATAGAGACATCTGGGCCACCTGAGGCTTTATTAGTGCCCAAAACAACGCCATTGTTAGTCATTGGTGCTGAAAGGGCTAATAGTTGCGGGTAGGCGCTTTCACTTGCTCTAAAATCAACTTGATAGATTAGGCCAGCACCAAAATCAGACTCTGCGGCAATATAATGATTATCTAGCTCAGCTTGGTGTGCTTTTGCATAAGCTTTACCACCGACGAGCCCAACCTCTTCTGCCGCATATAATACAACTCTTATCGTTCTAGCGGGCTTTGTGGCGAGATCTTGAATTAGCTTTCCTGCGGCAGTGACAATACCTACACCAGCACCATCATCGATGGCGCCCGTGCCTTCATCCCAAGAATCTAGATGAGCACCAATTAACACTATCTCTTCAGGTTTGCTGGAGCCGGTCACTTCAGCGATTACGTTATAAGAAGTGGCAAAGCCTTGGTTTTGAGATGAAAGCTGCAAATTAACCGTAATATTGTTATCACGCTTTAACATCGCGTTGATCAAATCGGCATCAGGACTAGACATTGCAGCTGCTGGGATTTTAGTTACGCCCTCTTTATATCTCATCATGCCTGTATGAGCCATACGGTCATGATCGGTGCCAATAGAGCGGATCATGACGGCTACAGCGCCTTTTTCTGCTGCCGCCACAGCACCTCTAGAGCGACCGCCGACACTTTTACCATACCCTTTTCCAGTAATATGGCGCTCAGTAATGTGATCGATAAAGACTATTTTTCCCTGTACCTCTGCAGGTTCTGCAAGTTTTAGAGCCGCTAAGCTGTCGAAACGAATGATACTCGCCTCAACACCATTTTCAGGTGTTGAGACGCTGCCGCCTAGAGCAGTGATGACAAGTGGTTGGGGGTAAGGGGCTACGATAGAAGCTTTAGCGTCTCCTCGGTGCCATACGGGCACCTGTACTGCTTCTTTATAGACTTTATCAAAACCAAGAGAGTTAAGTTTAGACTCTGCCCATTGCACTGCAATAAGATCTTTATCACTGCCAGCGAGTCTGGGCCCAACTTCAACAGTTAATGACTCGACGAGTTCGTAAGCAAGATTTGAGCTTAATGCTTGCTGTTGAAGTTGCTTGGCAATCGTCTCATTTTGGCTATTCATTTTTTGAGTTTGGCAACCAATCAAACTGAACAAAAAGACAGCAGCAGTTATTTTGAGATAGATACTTTTCATGAGTTTCCTTTGTTTTTATTACTTATGTCCCATTTTTGAAAACAATCTAGCAAAAAGTGTGCTTCATGTCCCGACTATATCTGTAAGGCAACGCTATATTAGGCCGTCGGTTTGTTTTAGGAGAAATAGCTCGTAATGAATATAGAATTAATGCAGCAACGAGCAGACCATGCCGTTGTATTGTTGAAGGCGATGGCTAATGAACGTCGTCTGTTTATCTTGTGCTATCTTCTTAATGAAGGGGAGATGTGCGTTGGTGAAATGAACAAGAAATTGGGATTAAGCCAGTCAGCGCTTTCGCAGCACCTTGCGTGGTTACGTAAAGACAATTTAGTTGAAACTCGTAAAGAAGCTCAAACAGTATATTACTCGTTAAAAAGTGATGAAGTCGCTGAGATTATTAAGCTACTTAATAATATTTACAGCGAAAGCTTACAAACGGTAGCGTAATAGTATTAAAAAGATGAAAGCCAAGTTTAGGCTTTCTTTTAACGCTAACGTTTCAATAATTGTGAAAATAGAGAGGATATCCTCTCTATTTTTTTGTCTGAAATTTGTAAGCTAACGCTCTGCCACTGCTCGGGCTCAAATTACAGATATAAAAAAACCGGCCGAGGCCGGTTTTTAATTACTTTAAACTAAAACTTAAGCAGCAAGTGCTTTGATTTTAGCATTCAAGCGTGACTTATAACGAGCAGCCTTATTCTTATGAATAAGACCTTTAGTCGCCATACGGTCAACAATTGGTTGTGCTGTTACGAAAGCAGCAGTAGCTGATTCGTGATCACCTGCATTAATTGCAGCGATTACTTTCTTTACGTAAGTACGTAGCATTGAACTACGGCTTGCGTTGTGCTGACGACGCTTCTCAGACTGAAGCGCGCGCTTCTTTGCAGACTTGCTATTAGCCAAGGTGCAACTCCTAAAACTGGGTTTGGTATTTTTAAGGTCGAGGAATATGCCCTATTTATGTCACTTTGTCAATGACAATGATTGAATCAGTTCGATTAACTCAAAATAATCCAACCAGCTTGGCTATCTTCAACCTAACTCGTGTAATATGGTGCGCAATTCTAGCAGGTATTGCTTTGAGACAATAGAGGCAAGCGCTATTTTGTGCGCGATATCGCCTAAGTATTTTAGCTCTAACAACAAGAGCAGGGGACGTTTTGAGCAGAAAGCTATTTCGATCTGGCATGATTGTCAGTGCTATGACACTAATTTCGCGCGTTTTAGGTTTGGTTCGAGATGTGGTTATTGCGAATCTTATGGGCGCTGGCAGCAGTGCAGATGTATTCTTTTTTGCTAACAAAATACCCAATTTTTTAAGGCGCCTTTTTGCTGAAGGTGCATTTGCGCAAGCATTTGTGCCGGTATTAACTGAGTATCAAGAAAAAAACAGTGATGAAGAGATAAGAGATCTGCTTGGTAAAGTGGCCGGCACTCTTGGCGTACTCGTTAGTGTGGTCACTTTATTTGGCGTAATAGCTTCTCCAGTGTTAGCGGCCTTGTTTGGCGGAGGCTGGTTTCTTGCTTGGCTAAACGATGCGCCCGGCGGAGAAAAGTTTGAACTCGCTTCTTTAATGCTAAAAATAACCTTTCCTTATCTTTGGTTTATAACTTTTACTGCTTTGGCTGGTTCAATATTGAACACGCGCGGACGTTTTGCTGTCTCTGCGTTTACACCTGTTTTCCTTAATATTGCCATTATTACCGCAGCCCTATTTTTAGCACCTAATCTACAGCAGCCTGAAATCGGCTTAGCGTGGGGTGTATTTTTTGGAGGTTTGATCCAGTTTTTGTTTCAAATTCCGTTTTTGTTACGAGAAAAAGCGATAGTAAAACCAAGTTGGGGGTGGAGCCATCCAGGAGTCACCAAAATTAGAACATTAATGATCCCTGCGCTATTCGGTGTTTCTGTGTCACAAATCAACTTGTTATTCGATACCTTTATCGCCAGTTTCTTAATGACGGGCTCCATTAGTTGGCTTTATTACTCAGATAGGTTACTTGAATTTCCGCTTGGCCTGTTTGGTATAGCGATTGCGACGGTCATCTTACCTGCGTTGTCAAAACGTCATGTAAATGCCGAAAGCCAAGCTTTTTCACAAACAATGGATTGGGGAGTAAAAGCGATCATCTTACTTGGGCTGCCTGCAATGTGTGGCTTGATTATGCTGGCTAAACCAATGTTGATGGTGCTGTTTATGCGCGGTGCGTTTACCTATGAAGATGTAGAAATGGCTTCATATAGCTTAATGGCATACGGCAGCGGTTTGCTTAGTTTTATGTTAATTAAGATTTTGGCGCCAGGTTATTACTCACGCCAAGATACTAAAACACCAGTGCGTTATGGCATTATTGCGATGGTGAGTAATATGGTTTTCAACCTTATATTTGCTATTCCTTTTGGTTATGTCGGTTTGGCTATTGCGACATCGATGTCAGCACTGTTAAATGCGTGCTTATTATACCGAGGGTTGCATAAAGCTAATGTATACCGATTGAGTACATCGACGGTTATTTTTGCGGTTAAGACATTCATTGCTGGGCTTGTTATGGTGGCTGTCATTTACTATTTGCAACCGACTATTGCTGCTTGGTTAGCGTTTTCGTTGCCTGAGCGTGGTGTTGAATTGGTTAAGTTGATTGCAATTGCAGCAATTTGCTACTTTATTTGCTTAGTTTTGTTGGGAATTCGTCCTTGGAAGATGAAAGCTGCAGTTTGAGTGCTGATTATAAAGGCTAGCTGGTATATAATCCGCCCATTTACTCTCATGTGTCGTGTAAGATAATGGAATTGATCCGCGGTATTCATAATATTTTACCTCAGCATCATGGTTGCGTATTAACAATAGGCAACTTTGACGGAGTCCATCGTGGCCATGCTGAAGTGATTAATCGGCTAGTAGAGAAGGCAAAGCATTTAGACTTACCTGGGGTTGTCATGACATTTGAGCCGCAGCCACAAGAGTTTTTTCGCGGTGAGAATGCACCAGCACGATTAAGCTTATTACGCGATAAAGTAATGTTGCTTGACGAGTTATCAATTGAGAGAATGCTCTGTATAAACTTCAATAAGAAGTTTGCCGACTATACCGCTGAAGATTTTGTTGAGCAGTTACTGGTCAAAGCTCTTGGTGTAAAGTATTTAGTGGTAGGTGATGATTTTTGCTTTGGCAAGCAGCGTCAAGGTAACTTCAATATGCTGCGCAAAGCGGGAGAGAAGTTCGGCTTTGCGGTAGTGAGTACACAAAGTTTCGTCCTTGGCGATAAACGCGTTAGCTCTACAGAAGTCAGACGACTACTTGCAGATGGCAATATGGAACAAGCAAGACGCTTGCTTGGACACCCATTTATCCTGAGTGGCAAGGTCGCGCATGGCCAGAAAATTGGGCGAACCATTGGTTTTCCCACCGCTAATATCGCATTAAAGCGCAAAGTTACCCCTGTAAGAGGTGTGTTTGCCGTTAAGCTTTATTGGGACAATAGTGATATATATGAAGGCGTAGCTAACGTCGGTTTTAGACCAACAGTTAATGGCCAAGTATGTCAGTTAGAAGTCCATTTATTTGATTTTGATGGTGACCTTTATGGTAAGGCTGTTGAAGTTGAGTTGGTGGCAAAGATTAGAGACGAGCAGCCATTTGGATCACTAGATGCGCTGAAAAAACAAATTAAAAATGATGCTGACAGAGCGAAAGCTTTGCTTGGCAGCGATGCAGGCTAATAGCTTAGCTAACAAAACGGTAAAGGGTTAATGAGCGACTATAAATCTACTTTGAATTTGCCGGAAACAGAGTTTCCGATGCGTGGTAACTTGGCTAATCGTGAGCCAGAGATGTTGAAGTCCTGGAACGAGAAAGGACTGTACCAACAGATCCGTGAAAGCCGTAAAGATAGCAAACCGTTTATTTTGCATGATGGTCCTCCATATGCAAACGGTGATATCCATATTGGCCACTCAGTTAATAAAATTCTTAAAGATATTATTATTAAGTCAAAGACCATGTCTGGCTTTGACGCGCCGTACATTCCAGGCTGGGATTGTCATGGTCTGCCTATCGAGTTGAAGGTTGAGCAGAAAGTGGGTAAGCCGGGTCATAAGGTTACCGCTTCTGAGTTCCGTCAAAAGTGCCGTGAATATGCTGCTAAGCAAGTCGACGGTCAGCGCGATGACTTTATCCGCTTAGGTGTATTTGCTGATTGGCAAAACCCTTACCTAACGATGGATTACAACACTGAAGCTAATATCGTTCGTTCACTATCGAAAGTAATCGACAGCGGTCACTTGCACAAAGGTGTTAAGCCAGTGCATTGGTGTACTGACTGTGGTTCAGCGTTAGCTGAAGCTGAGGTTGAATACGAAGACAAAATGTCTCCAGCAATCGACGTGGCATTTACCGTTGTTGATAAGCCTGCGCTGTTAGCTAAATTTGGTTTAACTGAGTACGCGCATCCTATCTCAATGGTTATCTGGACCACTACGCCTTGGACACTGCCTGCTAACCGTGCATTGTCGGTTGCGGGACAGTTAGATTACACCTTGGTTGAGATGGTTAAAGACGGCCAAACTCAAGCGTTAGTTTTAGCACAAGAGTTAGTTGAATCTTGTGTTGAGCGTTTTGGTGCCGAGTCGCACAAAGTACTCGCTAACGTGTTGGGCAGCGAGCTTGAGCTACTGCGTTTTAACCACCCATTCTATGATTTTGATGTGCCAGTCATTCTTGGTGAGCATGTTACGGTCGACTCTGGTACTGGTGTGGTGCATACCGCTCCTGGCCATGGTCAAGACGATTTCGTCGTCGGTCAAAAATATGGCTTAGAGGTTGCTAACCCTGTTGGCGATAATGGCGTTTATAAAGCAGATACTGAAATATTTGCCGGTCAACATGTATTTAAAGCTAACAAGAGCGTTGTCGCGCTATTGGAAGAGAAAGGCGCGCTGCTTAACCATGTTGCTATTAACCATAGCTACCCGCATTGCTGGCGTCATAAAACGCCAATTATTTTCCGTGCGACGCCGCAGTGGTTTATCTCAATGGATCAAAAAGGCTTGCGTACACAAGCGCTGAGCGAGATTGAGAAAACACAGTGGATCCCTGACTGGGGACAGAGCCGTATCGAAAAGATGGTTGAGAACCGCCCTGACTGGTGTATCTCTCGTCAACGTACTTGGGGTGTTCCAATTACTCTGTTTGTACATCGTGAAACCGAAGAACTGCACCCAGATAGTGTGTCACTGATGGAGCGTGTAGCTAACCGTATCGAGCAAGAAGGTATTCAAGCTTGGTGGGATCTAGATGCCGCAGAGCTGTTAGGTGATGAAGCTGAACAGTACCGTAAAGTGACTGACACTTTAGATGTTTGGTATGACTCCGGTTCGACCTTCTCGTCAGTAGTTGCTTCACGTCCTGAATTCAATGGTCATGAAGTTGATCTTTACCTTGAAGGTAGCGATCAGCATCGTGGTTGGTTTATGTCATCGCTGATGATCTCTACGGCGATGAATGGCAAAGCGCCATACAAGCAAGTATTGACTCATGGTTTTACCGTTGACGGTAAAGGCCGCAAGATGTCTAAGTCTGTTGGTAACGTGATTGCACCGCAGCACGTCACTAACAAGCTGGGTGCTGACATTTTACGTTTGTGGGTTGCTGCAACAGATTACAGCGGCGAAATGACGGTTTCTGACGAAATTCTAAAGCGTAGTGCTGATGCTTATCGTCGTATTCGTAACACTGCTCGATTCTTGCTTGCGAACATCAACGGTTTTAACCCTGAGACTGATATGGTTGCCGTTGAAGATATGGTTGCACTGGATCGTTGGGTTGTTCGCCGCGCCGCTGCGCTGCAACAAGAGTTAGTTGAAGCTTACGATCAATACAACTTCCACTTGGTTACACAGAAGTTGATGCAGTTCTGCTCAGTTGAACTTGGTAGCTTCTACCTCGATATCATTAAAGACAGACAGTACACCGCAAAAGATGACAGCAATGCTCGTCGTAGTTGTCAATCTGCACTGTACCTTATCTCTGAAGCTATGGTGCGTTGGATTGCGCCAGTATTAAGCTTTACTGCAGATGAAATTTGGAAGCTTCTTCCTGGTGAGCGTGGAGAGTTTGTCTTTACCGAAACTTGGTACGAAGGCCTACAATCGGTCACTCTTGATTCTGATCTTAGTGACGAATATTGGGATCAATTACTAGCAGTTCGCGCAGAAGTTAACAAAGTGATTGAGAATGCTCGCCGTGAAAAGCAGATCGGTGGTTCACTAGAAGCTGAAATTACTCTGTTCGCTGATGAAGCATTGTCTGCTGCACTAAGCACTCTTGGTGATGAGTTACGCTTTGTACTGTTAACTTCTCAAACAGAGGTTGTAGCACTAAGTGAAGCGCCAGTTGATGCGATTGAAACTGAACTTGCATCGCTAAAGCTTGGGCTTAAAAAGTCTGAAGCTGAGAAGTGTGAGCGCTGCTGGCATCACAGAGAAGATGTAGGCCAAGTCGCTTCGCATCCAACACTGTGTACTCGCTGTGTGACTAACATTGAAGGTGAAGGCGAAACTCGCCAGTTTGCATAAAGGATCCGTAATGCCCACTTCTTGGAAAGACAGTGGCCTACGTTGGTATTGGATAGTTGTGTTGGTGTTTATCGCCGACCAACTGTCTAAGCAGTGGGTATTGTCTGGTTTTCAGTTAGGAGAATCGGTAGATTTACTACCGTTTTTTAATTTTACCTACGTGCGTAACTATGGCGCTGCATTTAGTTTTTTAAGTGATGCAGGCGGTTGGCAGCGTTGGTTATTTACCTTCGTCGCGGTCGGTTTCAGTATTTTACTGTCGGTTTGGTTGCGTCAGCAACCGAGCAAAATGTGGCGACTAAACCTAGCCTATACCTTAGTTATTGGCGGGGCGTTAGGTAATTTAGTTGATCGACTGCAGCATGGTTTTGTGGTCGACTTTTTAGATTTTTATTGGAACACCAGCCATTTCCCTGCCTTTAACATTGCTGACTCAGCAATCTGTGTCGGTGCGGGATTGATTATTTTAGATTCTTTTGTATCGGATAAAGATGTCAAAAAATCAGATGATATAAAGGAGTGATATCAATGTCAGATAACCATTCAATTTTATGCCACATGAATATCGTACTTGAAGATGGATCTACAGCTGAAAGTACCCGTTCAGGTGGTAAGCCTGCACGATTTAATGTTGGCGATGAAAGCTTGAGCCCTGCATTTGAGGCTGAAATTGTTAACCTTAAAGAAGGTGACAAACACAGCTTTACCCTGCAGCCTGGTGATACTTTTGGTGAATCTAATCCAGATGCTGTGCATCATATGGATAAGAGTCGTTTCCCCGCGGATATGACGCTTGAGCCTGGTGTGATTGTTAGTTTTGCAGGCCCTGGCGGCAGTGAAGTGCCTGGAATGGTACGTGATGTTGTTGGCGACTCTGTGACTATCGATCTCAACCATCCCTTGGCAAGTCAAGTATTAACATTTGAGCTTGAAGTGGTACAGGTACTGTAATTATGAAAATTCTTTTAGCAAACCCTCGAGGTTTTTGCGCTGGTGTTGACCGTGCTATCAGTATTGTAGAGCGTGCATTAGAGCTTTTTTCTCCGCCTATCTATGTTCGACATGAAGTGGTTCATAACCGCTACGTAGTACAGAACCTAAAAGATCGTGGGGCAGTGTTTGTTGAAGAGTTAGATCAAGTACCTGATGAAAGTATTGTTATTTTTAGTGCCCACGGTGTGTCTCAAGCAGTACGTGCAGAAGCTAAAACACGTGGCTTAAAAGTATTTGACGCTACTTGCCCACTGGTGACAAAAGTGCATTTACAGGTGACACGTGCTAGCCGTAAAGGTATTGAATGTATTTTGATTGGTCACGCCGGTCATCCTGAAGTAGAAGGGACGATGGGGCAGTATGACAACCCTGAAGGCGGAGTTCATTTGGTCGAGTCTCCAGATGATGTGGCTAAGCTTAAAGTTAAAGATCCAGACAACTTATGCTTTGTGACTCAAACGACGCTATCAATGGATGATACTGCCGATGTAATAGCTTCATTGCAACAGAAGTACCCTGCTATTGAAGGGCCGCGTAAAGACGATATTTGCTATGCCACACAAAATCGCCAAGATGCTGTACGCAATGTTGCCGAAGAAGTGGAGTTGTTTATCGTTGTTGGTTCCAAGAACAGTTCAAACTCTAATCGTTTGCGCGAGTTAGCACAAAAGAAGGGCACTAACTCATATTTGGTAGACAATGCTGATGATGTTGATCCAACTTGGTTCAACGGCGTTCAGCGCGTTGCGGTCACTGCTGGCGCGTCTGCACCAGAGGTGCTAGTCAAGCAGGTGGTAGATGCTATTGCTGATATGGCACCTAGTGTTATTACCGAAGTGGAAGGGCGACTAGAAGATACCGTATTTGCGGTACCCGCTGAATTACGCTAACTATTTCTGGTAAATATCAATTATTAAAGAGGCTAACGCCTCTTTTTTATGCTTAAAATTCAGACACATCATTGTTAATCACTCTTTAAAAGACGACTTGTGCTAAGCAAGTATTCGACTAAGCTCTATTTAACCTGTATGCTGGTGTTTGTTAGCTAAGTAACAGATTTAAAAGAGTAAAAAACTGATTTGACGTCAAGAATATGACGAAAGCAAAGGAATTGACAGCAATGAAAAATCAGCAACGGGGGCTATCGCTAATTGAACTAATGGTCTCGTTAGTTATTTTAGTTGTTGGTCTTATTGGTATTTTTAATCTTCACCTTGTTGCAAAACGTGGCAGTTTTGAATCTTTTCAGCAAACTCAAGCAGCCTATCTTGCCAATGATATCATCAACCGAATAAAACTAAACCGTGGTTTACTCACATCCTATACCGGAACCTATTCTGGCAAGTTATCTAAACCTGCTAAATCTTGCGATGTGAGTGTTGGTGTCAATGCAACCTGTACTAATGCTGAAACTTTATCTTGGGATCTCTATCAATGGGAAACATTATTTACTGAACTGGATGATGCAACAGCCTGTATATCTGCGCAGAGTAGCGGCAATGTTGAAGTGGTGATGAGTTGGAGGGGGATCAGGGAGTTGAGTGATGGTGCGGCTGGAACCGAACAATCTACTTTGGTAAAAGGGTGTGGTTCGGCGAACAAGCGCCGTCGAATTTATTCTTTGAAAACAATAATTATATAAATTATGAATAAAAAGATAATAGGGAAGTGGCAAACAGGCTTTTCGTTAGTAGAGCTGATGGTTGCAATGTTGGTGAGTTTGTTCTTATCTGCTGGTCTTTTTTCCATGTTCGCAATGTCATCATCTAATGTAGCGACAACTAGTCAGTTTAACCAACTTCAAGAAAATGGCCGTGTAGCGTTGGCACTGATCGAACGGGATGTGAGCCAAGCAGGTTTCATGGCTGAGCTGACAGGTACTAATCTCAGTGTTGGCGTGAATACAACGATTCAAGCTAGTGCTATTGCTACAGCGAGTGATTGTGTTGGAGGGGTTAACAATGCTAGCTTTCCGGTTCAAAATAGTCTGGCAAACTTTAGAAAAATATGGGGTTATGAAAGTGGAGTCTCTGCTAAATCATTAGGCTGTTTGAGTTCTACTTTATCTGGAACTGATGTTTTACAAATAAAGCGCTTAATCGGCCCAGCTGTTACAACGTTTAATACCAATTCTTACTATATGGCGACAAACCTCAATGAAGCTGTCATTTTTTCTGGTAATCAAGCTGCCCCTTCGATAGATAATGGAAGATTTTGGGAGTATCAGCATCATGTTTATTTCATCCAAATAGATAACGGTTTACCAGTGCTTATGAGACGAACTCTCGGAGTTGGTGGTATGAAAACCACTGCTAGTTATGAGCAACTAGTTGAAGGCGTTGAGAACCTTAGGGTGTTATATGGCTTCGATTTCGATGGTGATGATAGTGCTGACAGTTTTATGCCTGCCGCAAATGTAACTTCAACAATGTGGGATGGTTCACCGGCTCAAAGGTTAGTGGCACTAAGAGTATATATCTTAGTGAGAACGCTCGAAGAAGATAATAGTTATGATAATGACAATAGTTACTTGCTTGGTGATAAGACGATAGCTGCAACTAACGACGGTTTTAGAAGACGGGTATTATCTTCTACTATCGTGCTAGAAAATCCAATATTGGTGGGTAACTAATATGCAGGTTCGTAAAGAGAAGGGAATCGTGTTGTTTTTCTCAATCATCATCCTGCTTATTATGACGGTGATAGGAGTTGCATTAGCGGTTAACTCAACCCAATCAATAAGAATGGCTGGTGCTGGTTCTGAACGTATAGAAGCGATGGCAAATGCCCACGGGGCACAAGATAGACTCATTGACAGTAACGAAGGGAAGGTTTTCGCAACCCTACCGGCCAAACCTGCAGATATTACAGATAGTGAATTTACTGTAACGAGTTCATTAAACCGACTTTCTGATGGTGGTGCTTGTATTAGACCTATCCATGCGACAGAACCACATTTGGTTGCTTGTGTGACTATTGAAATATCCAGTCAGGCGATATTTGGTCGAAATAATATGGGGCAGCTAACTGTTGTCTCTGGAATTCAGCAAGAAATATTAGGATCAACAGGGAACTGATTATGAAATTTAGACAGTTTTTAATCATAGTTGCAACTGCGCTTATCATGATATCAGGCGCAAGTTATTCTGATGATACTGAACTTTATGTATTTGAATCTTCTGCACGCTCAGGCTCTAGGCCTCAGGTTCTCATCATTTTTGATAACTCAGGCAGTATGAGAACCCAAGAGTACAGTGAGAACTTCTACTCTCGTGGTGAAACTGTTGCGGATAGCACTAAGCTTTATTATGCAAAAGGTGGTGGTGCAGTTCCTGACCCAACAAGCAGTAATTATTTTTATCAATCAGTTAATGGTTGTGAGTCATCAAAAGAGTACTTAACTGATTATGGTGTATTCACGGGCTTTGTAAGGGAATATGGTTTTGTTGGTGAAAATGGAACTTGGCTAGAGCTACCAGATACCTTAGGGAGTTCAGTCTCTCAAGTTGATTGTTTTGAAGACTTCGAAACTGAAGGGAGCTTAAAGTTTGGGAACGCTACCGGTGTTGCTAATGGATTTCCAGTCGATAGCCTAGGATCAAAGGCGGCGCCTATTCCATATACTAATATTTCAAGCAGTGCTACATCTTCTGATATTGAAGATGCGGTAGATAGCGCATTCTTAACCAAGTTTGGTACTGGAAAATCTGTAACGCTTTACACTGAGCGGTATATTAATTGGTACCATGGTTATAAAAGGAGTAGTTGGCAGACTCGAATGAAAATTGCTAAACGGGTAATGGAAGATACGGTCGTTACCACGCCAAGTGTAGATTTTGGTCTTGCAATTTTCAACTATAACACCAGCAGTCGTTCAGACGGTGGACGTATTATTTCTGGTATTAAACGACTTAGTACCGGAGACAAAATTAGTCTCGTTGATAAAATTAACGATTTAAATGCTGAAACTAACACACCACTTTGTGAAACATTGTACGAAGCATATCGTTATTTCTCGGGCGGTGGCGTTCATTTTGCCACCGAAGCCGGCAGCATGACGCCTATTAGAGATAATAGTATTGAAAGTGGCAGAAATTACATATCTCCCTTTAAGAGTAGCCAGTGTTCGAATCGGTCCTATGTTGTCTACATTACAGATGGTTCGCCTACTAGTGATACAGCGGCAAATATCAAAGTGTCCAAAATGAGTGGCTATAAGTCTTCAGAGCGAGTTAATGGGAGTTACCTTCCTGCTCTGGCAAGCATTATGCACCGTAAAGATGTGAATCCTTCGTTAGCGGGTGACCAATTTGTTACTACCTATACCATTGGTTTCAGTGAGGGAGCTGCAGATGCTGCGCCGATTCTTAAAAAAACTGCTGAGCTAAGCGGTGGAACTTACTTTGCCGCCAAAAACGCGACTCAACTTCAATCTGCCCTACAGCAAGTTTTTTCACAAATTTTGGAAGTTAATGCGAGTTTTACTTCGCCGTCGATAGCAAGTAACAACTTCGATAGAACTCAAACCTTTGACTCTGTTTACTATGCCATGTTTTTGCCTAATAAAGGGCCTAGGTGGATGGGCAACATTAAGAAGTTTAAGGTAACAGGCAGTGGCGATATTGTTGACAAAAATGGTAATAAAGCTCTTGGTGCTGATGGTAATTTAAGTAATTCAGCTTGCTCATATTGGACTCCAAACAGTGTTTGTAGTGCTAGCAGCGGCGGAGGTGATGGTAACGATGTAAGGGTCGGTGGAGTTGCTCATGAGTTAAGGAGTACTTCTAGCCGCACGATATATGGTAACTTCGACAGCAACAATGGTGGATTGGCTACCTTTAGTAAGAACAATGCGTCGTCGATAGCTGGTGGGGATGCTGCGCTAGCGAGTTATATGGGAGTGACTCAAAGTAGCTTAAACAGTTATTTTGATTGGGCTAAAGGTAAGGATGTCGATGATGACGATAACGACTCTTCAAAGACTGATGCACGGCAAGACATTTTCGGTGATCCACTGCACTCTAAACCATTGGCTATGAACTTTGGCAGTGCTGCCTCACCGGATATTAGGGTATTAGTTGGTACCAACCATGGCTTTTTACATATGTTTAAAGATGAAGATACTTCAGTATCGGAATCATGGGCATTTATGCCTTATGAGCTGTTACCAAATATCCGAGAATTGAAAGCTAACGTGCCAACTGGTGTCCATTCAGTATATGGACTAGATAGCCCTCCCGTTTCCTATGTCAAATCTGCCGCAGACGGTTCAATAGAAAAGGCCTGGGTATTTGTTGGGATGCGCCGAGGAGGAAAGTCATACTACGCGCTCGATGTAAGTAGCCCGGACAAGCCAACTTTTATGTGGAAGATAGACTCCAATAGCACCGGCATGGAAGAGCTTGGGCAGACTTGGGCTGAGCCTGTCGTGACATATATACCTGGTTGGCCAGCAGGGAATACCGAGTTTTCAAAAGCTAAACCAGTGCTTATTTTTGGCGCAGGCTACTCGCCAGCAACCAAAGATAGCGCAGCTGTAGGTAGCCCTGATACGCTTGGACGTGGAGTCTTTATTGTTGACGCAGAAAAAGGCACGCTTATTCATTCATTTGCAGCTAGCGGGGGAGCGTCAGTTACCCAGCTTCCAGGGATAACCGATAGTATTCCTAATTCGGTTGCTGTGTTAGACAGTAACGGTGACAAGCTAACGGATAGAATTTATGCAACAGATACAGGCGCAAATGTTTGGCGTATAGATTTACCTAGCGCAAATCCAAAGGACTCAACTAAGCCATGGACCGCGTTTAAGTTTGCCGATCTTGGTGGAGGTGCTACGACTTCTGATAGACGCTTCTTTGCTGAACCCGCAGTAGCTCAAACCATGTTTACTAATATTTCAGAAGTTGATGTAACAGTGGGCGGCACAACAACGAGTACAAAAACATACCAAAACGTGCCGTATGATGCGGTTGTAGTTGGTTCTGGTCATCGTCCTCACCCACTTGATTTATTAAGAAGCGATAAGTTTTTTACCCTGCAAGATAGAAATGTTATAACTCGTCCCTTTAACGGCGGCAAGGGTAACGAGATCCCTACTACCATCACATTGGGGAATCTGTACAACGTATCTTCTGCCGCTCCAAAGACAGATTCTGAAAATATTGAATTTGGTACAAAACGTGGTTGGTATTATCAGTTTGCTGGTAATGGTGAGAAAAGTCTCTCCGCGGCAACCATTATTCAAGGGCGAGTCTTTTTTACCTCCTATGTCCCCGGTGACAACTCTGACGCCAACCAGTGCTTAGTTTCAGGTGTTGGTAGATTATATGGCTTTGATTTGCACAGAGGCATACGTTCATACACTCATGAATATTTAGAGATGGGAGAGCGAGTTCCTGATACGCCTCAACTTGTTATTCCACCAAATGGTGAGGACGATAGTTATATGTATCTCATTGGGATCGGTGCAGCAGGGGATAAAATGGAATATAAAGATTGCCCCGAAGGAAGTTTAAATTGTCCACCACCTCCCCGATGTCAGCCTGGGGATAATAATTGCGTAGGTGGTGGTCTTGGAGTGAACCGAATTTACTATCATGTTGAAGACTAGGTGTAATTATGCAAATTGATAAAGGCTTCACGTTGATTGAATTGATGATAGTTGTGGCTGTGATTGGTATTTTGTCAGCAATTGCCTACCCGTCATATATTGATTACGTGGCAAAAGGAGTGAGGGCCGAGGCATTAACTGTGCTTACAGATGCTGCAAACCGCCAAGAGCAGTTCTATTTAGATAACCGCAGCTATTCATCGAATATGGCTAGTTTGGGGTATGCTATAAACCCTTTTGTTACTGAAAGTGGTTATTACAGTGTAGCCGCAACAATAACAGGTACTGGTAGTTTCACTTTGAAAGCGACTGCACAAGGTGGGCAGGCATCGAGAGATTCAGCCTGTAAAGTGATTGAAATTACAGAGACAGGGGCAAAGAGCCCTACAGGATGTTGGTAATGAAGTGGTTAATGCTAATCAGCCTCTTTTTCAACAGTGCAGCATATGCTGAAGAGGCAAAAGTTTCCAAACAAGACTTTAAATGTTATGTAGACACAACGATAGATGAACAAGTAGTTTTTTATCGTTGGCAAGAGAACAAGGCCGCAAGTCTAATGGCGTCTTTACCAGCATCTAGAGCCGCTGAGAATGAGCGTGGACAGAGCGCGTATATAAAAGATGTATATGAGTGTGTTGCACTAAAGGAAAACTTCTCAAGCTTAAAAGCTCAGAAACTTGATAGTGTAACTCTGAGGTAATACTTTGTGGTGTTTTGTTGAGGGTAAGGCTTGAGACTTTGCTTTACCTCCTTGATTATTTAGTTTTTTATTAGCTAGCCTCTTTGATTTTATAAGGACTATTGTGCTAACTACAATTTACGTTACCTGTGGTTTTCCTGATCTTACCGGTCACAGAAACCTCAATCGCTTTGGAGTTAGCATTGGCTTTATTTGCTGGACAATAGATAAACTGTAGATTGCCTGCTGTTCCAGAAATCATACCTTCAGAGTTAAAGCTTATGCTTTTAAGGCTGGTTTTAATAAAATCATTACTATTAAATGCATCTATTGTGCGAATAACCTGATCCTTAGTTGAATCATAAGAGCCGGTTCCTTCGACATCGATGAACACATCAAATCCATTAATCCAATCGGTTCCACATTTAGAGCCTGAGCGTGGGCAAACGGTTACCGTTGCTCCATAACTTATCGCATGGCTTCTAGCCATAAAGAGTGATTGCTGAATATTACTGCTGGCTGCTTCACTTCGCGAGTTCTCATAGAAATCGGTAAATGATGGCACTGCTATTGCTAATAAAATGGTAGCAATAGCCAGAGTGACCATCAGTTCTACTAATGTGAATGCTTTATCATAATATCGCTTATTCATTACTTATCTCACTTTTAATATCCTTCTTAGTATATGGGAGTTAATAGATAGTTACAGTAGAAATTAACGTTAATTTCCAGTCAAAATAATGACTAAGTAACTAAATGTTGGCGAGTAAGTACTGATGGCGTTTACGGCTATTTACAGGCAATGGTTTTGTTATTAGAAAACCTTGAGCGTCCCGATTGGCTGACAATAATCGCGGCTGAATATTGGCTATTTAGTGACTCGGGGCAATAAGTGAGTGTACCGTTGGTGCCAGAGGCTAGGCCGCTGGGCAAAAATCGTATTGCTCTACGATTATATTGAACAAAATCTCGAGAATCAAAAGGCCCAATAGTGAATAGTAATTGATCTGTTCCATCAATATGATTTGACTCTCCGGTGTCACTAAAAACTGAAATGTTGTTACCCCAGTTAGAATTACAACGGGTTTCTGTTAGCGGGCAAACTGTCACACGTTGGCCATAAGATATTGCATAACTTCTTGCTAGTTGAATGGATTGTTTTATCTCTTTTATGGATAAGTTTGCTCTAACTTGTGCATAGGCTGCACTTAAGCTGGGAATGGATACACTTAATAAGATTGTGAGGATAACTAACGTTACCATGCATTCTATTAGAGTAAACCCCTGATCTTGCTTTAACATCAAATTCAATCCTTGAATGATATAGTGGGATGGACTAATGAGTGTAGTTTTGTGGGCGAGTCAATCTAGGCTGATTATTTAGATTGTTCCGTTATAAGAAGACTGCATTTACTTTTAAGGTCAGCAGCAAATCACTTTAGACTTCAGAGTTTTGGGGCTGCGTGCTAAGCTATCTGCCATAGAATTAGTCAGTTCAGCAAGTTTTAGGAGTATTACAATGAAAAAGGTCGAAGCCATTATTAAACCCTTTAAGTTAGATGATGTGCGAGAGTCACTTGCTGATATTGGTATTACCGGTATGACGGTTTCAGAAGTTAAAGGATTTGGCCGTCAAAAAGGCCATACAGAGTTATATCGCGGCGCAGAGTATATGGTCGATTTTTTACCGAAAGTTAAAATTGAATTGGTCATACAAGATGAACAACTTGATCAAGCTATTGATGTGATTGTTGATACTGCCCGCACAGGTAAAATAGGCGATGGCAAGATATTCGTTACTGATATTGAGCGTGTTATTCGTATTCGTACCGGCGAAGAAAACGAAGAAGCTGTTTAAGCTTCGAGCAGCCTTTTCACATGCTTTAATCCAATAAAGCATGTGAAAAGTAGCTTAGTCTCGGCGCAGATTATTTGGCTAACGGTTTAAAACGATTATTTTGGAGAGGCTGATGAGTCGCGAATAACAGGCTCAGGTACAAATACTCTAGACTGTTCAGAAGTTTGGGCACGACGCTTTGCAATTAGCAGCTCGGTTGCTATCTGGGCAATTTTCTCGTTAGGCTGATGTACAGTGGTCAATTTAGGCCAAGTTTGACGAGAGAAAGGGCTATCCTCAAAACCAACAATTGAAACATCAGCCGGAATATCAACGCCCTCAAGCCTCGCTGCGAACAATGCTCCCGCCGCGATTTCATCGTTACATGCAACGATAGCGGTTGGTTTATCTGACTGACTAAGTAGCTTCTTGGCCCCTTCTACACCGGACTCAAATGAATATTGACCATCAATGACTAAACCATCATCGAGAGCAATGTGATTGTCTTTTAAGGCCTGCTTAAACCCTGATAATCGCTCTTTAGTTGATTCATGTTGCTCATCGCCACTAAGAAACGCTATGCGTTTATGGCCGAGATCAATCAAGTGTTGTGTGATCGAAATGGCTCCTGACTTATCGTTGACGAGCACCGCAAGACCATTGTTATTCTCAACTTTTTCACCCGCAATAATACGCACATAGCTAGCCTCAATCTGATCAAGGGCTGCCAATATTATCGGATCTTCAGATAACGGTGGGGTAAGCACTAATCCAGATAAACGGTTGTGCTTTACAAGCTTTATTAATTCTTCGCATATATCTGCAGACTTAGAGTCGCATGGATGGATAAGTAGTTCATAGCCAAGATCTTTACAAGCGGACAAAATACCATTTTGCATATCGATAATATAATAGGCATTCGGATTATCATAAATAAAACCTATGACATAAGAGCTTGTTCCCGCCAGATTTCTCGCTGCAAGATTAGGTTGGTAATTTAACGCTTGAATTGCGTCATTAACCTTATCAATGGTTGCCTGTTTAACTGAAGGTTCGTTATTAGTGACCCTCGAGACTGTTTTTATCGATACGCCAGCATATTTAGCGACATCATTAATTGTGACTTTCATAAAGCTGTTTTCTCATTAATTAGAGAGCTGGACAACAGTACTTCAGCGACTACACACCATTAACATTTAAGTCGTGCATAGCAGTATTTGTTATCGATTTTAGCCGTATAGTGCGAACTTTTAGGGGAATTAGCAATCATCAAGGCGTAGTTTTTTAGATTTTTTTCCAGAATTTAAAAAAATATTACATCTTTATCCAACAGACGTTAGTTATTTAACCGTCTGTATTTAAAGATTAATAATGTTCGACTCTTTATCTTAATGTTGTTTTTGAGAGATATATTTGATGCGCTAGTTATTTTGTTGTGGCGTAGCTGTTAAATATTGTGTAATGTTTGCTCTAGACATGACAGCGTTGTCATTCCGGTTGGGGAATGGTTATGGATATAAAAAAAAGATAATAAGTTATGGAAGGGAAACGAGATGCGACCATCTACTTTTAAGAAAACTGTACTAGCTACAAACATTGCATTACTGCTCGGTAGTGCTTTTTCTATGTCTGCTATAGCGGCTGATGCTGATGCAACAGCTGCTGCGGACGAAAATATTGAGAAAATTGAAGTGCGTGGTATTCGTGCTTCACAGGCTGCCAACTTGAACTCAAAGCGTTTTGCTGACGGAACAGTTGATGCCATCTCCGCTGAAGATATTGGTAAATTTCCAGATAAAAACGTTGCAGAAACCTTAGCGCGTATACCTGGTGTTACTATTGACCGAACATTTGGTGAAGGCCAAGGCGTAACTATTCGTGGTGTACAGCCTGACCAAAACTTAACACTATTAAACGGTCAAGCCGTTGGTACTAGCCAATGGTTTGTTCTTTCAGATGCGACCCGTAACTTTAACTTTGAGCTTTTAGCATCAGAAATGATCTCTGGCCTTGAGGTTTATAAAACTTCCCAAGCGGATATTGATGAAGGTGCTCTTGGTGGTACCGTTATTTTACATACCCGTAAGCCGCTTGATTTAGAAGCTAATACTTTTAATGCATCAGTAGAAGGCCAGTATGGCGATCTCTCTGAAGAGTGGGACCCAGGTCTATCTGGACTGTATAGCTGGAAAAACGAAGAAGAAACGTTTGGTATGTTAGTTTCTGCGTCGTACCAGAAGCGTTCAGTTCGCCGTGAAACGACCGAAGATTTTGGTTGGTTTGGCCCATCAATCGAGCGTATTGATCCATTAATGGAACCACCTAAAGGAGCTGATGAGAAAGGTGCTACTCCTTGGGGGATTGGTTCTGCATTGTTCGAGCAAGAACGAGAACGCGTCGGTTATGATGTTACCGCTCAGTGGGCGCCTACTGACGAGCTTGATATGACGCTGCATTACCTTAGCTCAACAATGAAAGCTGATAACGTTAACTCTAACTTAATTGGCATACCTTTCCGTGGTGTTGCTTTCTTAGGCGAAGATACTAACGAAGGTACAGTCACTAACGGTATTGTTGATTCACTGGACGTTACTGGTCTGCCAAACCGTCCAGGTTGGGCACGTCACATGGCTTACGATAATATTTTCCGTGATGGTTCTGAAATGTCGACCCAAGTTATCGATTTTGATGGTAATTACTCGCTAGATACTGGCAAGTTACATTGGCAATTGGGTATGACTGAAGGTAAGGGCACAAACCGAGATTTCTTTACTGAATTCTGGGTTGACGCTACGGACCCTCGAGCAGCATTTGATTTCACCAATCCAGGTGGAACGGCACCTGCTATCGACTTCACTGGAGCAAGCCCATGGTTGGAGAATCCAGGTGATGAGATGTGGTTAGGTGGTATTTTTGACCAATTGAATGAAACTACAGATAAAGAAACCTATGCACAGCTTGATTATTCTTGGTATGTCGATTTTGGTGGCGTCCAAGAAATAAAAGTCGGTGGTAAATACCGCGATCGTTCAATGGAGCAGAATCGTTGGAAGACAGATCTTAGTGGCTTAGATCCAATCGGTGCAGGTAGCTTAGGCCCTGCAAGTGATTTCTGGTCTGGTGATATGGTTAATGTAAGCCATTCAGATACCAGCATGCCATCTCAAAGCTATTTCATGCCTGACCGTGACACTATGTATAATGCGCTTTATGCCGTTAACGAGTGTACAGCAACTAGCGCTGGCCTTTGTCGTAATACCGATGTATTCCAAGGAAGCTCTTCTTTTGATGTAGCTGAGAAAATCAGTGCGTTATATGCGATGGCGAAATTTGATGTTGAAGGTGTACGCGGTAATGTTGGTCTTCGTTACGTAGAAACTGATACGACTTCAGAAGGCACTGTAGCTGGCGACCCAGTTAAATATGAGAGTGATTATTCTGAATGGTTACCTAGTATTAATATCGCGTATGACCTGTCATCTGACGTTATCTTACGTGCAGCAGCAAGCCGTGCATTAACTCGTCCAGCACCGTTCCAATTAGCTCCAGCGGTTAACTTGACCCCTGAGACTAGTTCAGGTTCTGCGGGTAATCCATTCCTAGAGCCACTAACCGCGGCTCAATATGAATTAGGTGCTGAATGGTATTTCACGCCTGAGTCTGTACTTGGACTAACGGCATTTAAGAAAGATATAAGCAATTTCATCTATACAACGACTGTTTCAGCTGTAATTGAAGGTGAGCAGATTAACCAGCTGAGAACTCCTGTAAATGGTGGTAATACATCTATTGATGGAGTCGAGTTCCAGATGCAGCATGCATTTGACAATGGTTTTGGTGGTTATGTTAACTATACCTACACTGATGTTGCAGATGCTAAAGTCACTGAAGCTGTATTGATTACCAATCCAGATGGCAGTGTTGTTGCAGCGACACAAGATAGTTATGTTGAGTTGCCAAATACATCTAAAAATTCATACAACTTAGGTGCTTACTACGAGGATGATCTATTTAGCGCTCGCGTTAACTATAACTACCGTAGTGAATACTTCCTTGCTAAAACAGAGATCGGTAACCAATATCGTGATGAGCAACAGCAAGTGGACGCACAGTTAAGTTGGAATGCGACGGAAAATATTACTATTTCTTTCGAAGCGCTAAACATTACCAATGAAATCTGGGAAAACTATTATGAGCGTGATTCAGACGGTGCTCGTTTAGGTGGAACTCAAAGTTCAAATGGCCGTCGTTACTACCTTGGTGCAAGCTTCCGCTTGTAAACCAATGTTAAGTAATGATTGTTAAATAGAAAGTAATAAAAGCCAGTCATTTGACTGGCTTTTTCTTTTAGTACAATGGTATAGAAAAGTAAAATGTAGCATTTTTCTAGATTTAATCATGCGACCTTAAGGAGTAAGAATATGAATACCCCTCGTCATATCGTTATCGTTGGTGGTGGCACTGCAGGGTGGATGGCTGCAAATTTAATGTCGCATCGATGGGCTAAATTAAATTGCACTATTACGTTAGTTGAATCAACAAAAATTGGCACAGTTGGGGTTGGTGAGGGAACAACTCCTTTTTTTCAAGGTTTTTTCGATCGTTTAGGCATCCAAGAGTCAGAGTGGATGAAAGCGGCAAATGCGACTTATAAATGTGGAATTAGTTTTCCCGATTGGGTAACAGCGTCAGATAAAACCAGCTACTTCCATCCTTTTTACTCCTATATTGACAGTCCTCAAGTACCACTATTTTTTTCAAATGCTAATTTCCGCCGAGAGGGAATGGATGTTAATGCGCATCCGGATGATTTTTTTGTCACCTCCAAACTTGCTATGCAATGCCGTTCTCCAATTGCGAAAAAGGAAGTTAGTCAACGTTTGGATTATGGCTACCATTTTGATGCTGGTCTGTTGGGTGAGTTTCTGAAGTTAAAGGGAATTGAAAGGGGGGTAAGGCATATTGATGATAAAGTATCTGATGTTCGATTGGATATAAATGGAGATATTGATAGCGTTGTTACGGCAAATAATGGTGAATTAAAAGCCGATCTATTTATTGACTGCTCCGGGTTTAAAGGCCTGCTGATTCAACAAGCATTAGGTGAGAAGATGATTAGTTATCAGTCTCAACTATTTAACAATAGTGCTGTCGCGATTCCGACTGCTATTGATAGCAATGATGAACTCTCTTCTGAAACCATTTCTAAAGCACTTAGCAATGGTTGGGTGTGGCATATACCTTTAGCAAGCAGATATGGTAATGGTTATGTATATAGTCGAGATTACCTATCACCTGAAGAGGCAGAACTTGAGCTTAGGCAACATTTGGGTGAAAAAGCTGAAGGTGTAAAAGCGCTGCACTTGAATTGGACTCCTGGGCGTATAAGCGAGCATTGGAAGAATAACTGCGTTGCGATAGGGCTCTCACAAGGCTTTTTAGAACCTCTAGAAGCCCCGATGCTAAACATCATCCAACGTAGTATTGAGAATTTTGTAGAGCTGTATGAAAAGTCAGGTTTTACACGAGAGTATCAGCAGGAATTTAATAATGATATTAACGCACTTATAGATGGCACTCGGGATTATTTGCAAGCACATTATAAGCTGAATGGTCGTAATGATTCGCAGTATTGGAAAGATTGCAGAGCTAACACATACCTGTCTAAAGAACTTAGCTCTATCTTAGATGGCTGGATTAGCAATTGTAATTTTGATCAAGTTTTAAGAGAAAATATACATAATCAAGTTTACTTTAAAACGTCTTGGTATTGCATTTTAGCTGGAATGAACCACTTTCAAGTCGCTAATAAACCTGCAGTCAGAGCAGGTAAGCGCAATCATCAAAGGGCTGAAGAGGCATGCCTTAAAAAGGCTGAAGGGTTTATAAAGCATAAAGAACAATTGATGCAAGTTTATAACTCGTAATACTGATTGGTATAATATGTAAGTTAAGCACCGTGGTTATCACAGTGCTTAATTTATGTTCACCTTACCTCTGATATACTTTTTCTAACTGTGCTTTATGGCTGATAAAATATTCATTTGCTACCTTTTGGCAATATTCCTTTGCTCTTAATGCGGGGACAGATTGAGCATTTTCGATAGTAGTAGAGGGAAAGCGTCCCATCCCTGAAAAAAGGCAGTACCAAGATGGGCGCAGGTATACCAGTGAGTCTTGTTGTTGCTTAAGCGCACTCTCAAAGTCACCTCCACTGTCCCACGTTGTTATCAAGTTAGCTAATGAATCTGGTGTTCGTGCATCTTCTCTGCATGCTTGCCAATAAGCGCTGTCATTACGACTATTTAACTTGTAGTGAGCAACAATATAATCTCTGACACCATCAAAAGTTTTATTTAAGTCTTTGTTGTAGTCAGCTTTAGTTAATTCATCGGACTTTGAATCGTCTTCAAAGCTGCTAATAAAACGGTCGATGGTAAACTGTATTAGCATTAGTGCTGTTGCCTCTAGTGGCTCAATAAACCCCTGTGACAGTCCTACAGCTAAACAGTTTTTGTGCCAATGTTGATTTAGGCGTCCAACGCGCATTTTTAAGTGTCTAGCCTCGATATCAGCATCTAATAGCCCAAGCTGAGTTCGTAATTCAGTTTCTGCACTATCAGGACTAATAAAATCAGAACTAAAAACATAACCATTACCCCACCTTGAGGTTAATGGAATTTTCCATGACCAACCGTTGGTTAATGCTCTAGAAACTGTTTGGGCAGGAACCTCAGTGTGTGACGCTAAATTGGTAGGTATAGCGACTGCAGAATCATTGAAAAGGGAGTCTTTATAACTGCAAAATGAAAGGCCTAATGTTTTATTAACAAGTAAACCTGTAAAGCCGGTACAGTCGATGAAAAAATCAGCGTTAAGTGACTGCTGAGCTTCCACATTGACGGCTGTTATATGCCCGTCAACGGAGGTGTCTACACTTGCAACGTTGCCAATGACGTGAGTCAGTCCGAGCTTTAATGCTCTCTCTTTTAAAAAACGACCTAGTTTTGCGGAGTCAAAGTGATAGCCGTAATCAACATCAAATGGAAGGTCAATTCTAGGCACTGGTGATTTGTTTAACTCTATAAGTTGCGATGATACAAAGTAGTGGTTAGGTAGAGCATCAACCTTTATTCCCCTTCTTCTTTGACCGCTATTATGAAAAAACAGATCTGCCGGTTTTAGATCCAGTTTGGAAAAGAAAGGGTGGAAGTAGCTTTCATATCCAGCTTTTGTAGACCAATCAGGAAAGCTGATGCCCGCTTTGTAGGTTGCATCACAAGCTGGCATCCATTCCGACTCTTTAATTCCCAAGCTGCTAAAATATTGTTTCAAATAAGGGGTGGAGCCTTCGCCAACCCCAATAATGCCAATATCTTTTGATTCAACAAGAGTGATTTGGACTGTATTTCCCCATGAAGAAAGTAAGCTATTTACTGCCATCCATCCAGCAGTACCGCCTCCAACAATAACGATGCTTTTTGGTTTAATTTTCATAAAAACACTCCCGCCATAAACATATCGTTGGCACCTTGCATTTAGATGCCCTAACTAACTATTACTTTATTAATAAATCAACTTGCCCTAAAGAGGATAAATGAGCGTAGATAGGACCAAATAGCCCTTGCTTGGCAAACATGACTAATTTGTCATCGGGTAGCGCTTTAAGGCGTTCTTCATCTATGGTGTAAATGCCTTGAATATTATGGTCTTTACCATTGGTTCCTTTAATGGTGAGCACTTTTTGTTGCAGCAACTCGTTGTCAGTTAAATGCTTTATAAATAATGATGTTATATGGTGATACTCGGCAATCTTTCCCATGAACGCTACCTGTTGTTTTAGATAGTCAGTTTGATCACCATTTTCATCAAAAAGGCGATTGCCTTCAGTTGTGTTAACAAGCTTTGAGTTACTGTTAAAACCTATCATGATGCTCTGCTGTTCATTTTCTCTAGCAATAAAAGGCTGACCTCGCAGCACCATTGGTAGATATCGTGCAGTCCATTTTCCTTCAACTACAAATTGATTGGTCTCGGGGGTTAGTCCGAATAAAGCGACGGCTTTAAACTGCATTGATTTTGGATCTTTGGTAAAGATGATGGGAAAAGATGCTGAAGCCTGTATAAACTCTTGCACCATCAATGGTGCCATATGATCATTGCTAAACTCTTCAAAATTGTTCATATCTTTTATACGAATATTTTGATGTTCTTTGTTATTTAAAGCTACGTATGCTGCTTCCATGTTGAATTCCTTATTTATATTTTCGTTAGTTATAGCAGCAACATAAATATGCCACTCCCGATAATCCAGCAAGAAAAAACTAGTTTCAGATTTTTAACAGACATTAACGTTACGATTCTTCGCGCTAATAACCCACCAAGAATAGCGCCAGGTCCAGCAAAGAGAACAATCTGAAAATAGGTTTGAGCTGATGGAGTAAAATGAATGTATGCACTAGCCCACACAGTCGCTGCTGATACGGTCACTCCTGCGGCTATAGCGACTATTGGTGCTGTTCTTTTTAATAGCAAATATATGACGACTAACTCACCGACACCAACAGAAAGCCAGCCAGTGATAATTCCACCCAAAAAGCTTATGAATACTATTGTATACAGCTCCTTCTTTGATAAAAGCCGACGATCTGATCGCTGATTTCGATAAATGCAATTGATCCCCAAAATAACTCCGAGAACAATGGAAAAGACCCCAAAAGTGAATGGCATCGATTGTGGAGGTTGAAGGTCGGTGAATTGACAAAGCCATAGGCCTGCAATAGAGGCCGGAATACAACATTTTAAAATGATTGGATACTGTGACCAATCATTAGCGTTGAGCTGTGAGTGATGTTTTACTTTGTCTTTATAGTATCTCCACCAGGTTAATGTTCCTGCTGTCATACCAAAGCATTGAATGGCGAAAGATGTGGAGAGGGCTTGAAGTTCACTTAATTCTAATGAATTAAAAATAGGAATAAACACCACTCCTCCACCCGCTCCCGTGGTATTGGCAAATATGGCACCGATAATACCTAAAAATAAAAAGTAGAAATAATGACTCGTCACTTCAAAGCTAGAGTCAAATGACATAGCCCAAAGAAGCCAAAGCAATGCTGATAGTGTAATGAAAGAGATCTTTTTAAATCTACTAGGCTGAAAACCAGCTAAAAACGACACAATAAAAAACACCTCACGAATTAGTTATTATTAAAATATCATTCAGATGTGTTCAAGATGTTACTTACTTTAGACAGCGTTGTCATTAAATTCTACCCGCTAAATTTTGCTGAAAGCCATAGTGAATAGGGGATCGTAGTTCTAGGCTCTTGATATAGTGATTCTTGCTAAAAACAATTGTCAAAAAAATGTAGAAATCTTGTTTGTTCTTGTGTATGTTTATTTATGACAGCGTTGTCATCTGCTTGTGTGACAGTTGTTTGTAAGGTCTGCATGGATAGGATGAGGTCTCCTAATTCGTGTTTTTTTAACAAACAAATAGTGTTTGTTATTCCTATAGTCTCTCCCCAGAAACTAGTGTGGGCCGAGTGCTTGTTAAGTGCTCGGCCATTTTTTTCTTAAGAGGCTTGGCCTGTTTTAATCATTAGATAATAAAAATAATAGCTCTTACCTAGCGTTGACTACCGTAGCCACGATTAGGCCATTAATGGAGTGACTAATATGAACAAAACAGTTATGACGCTTATACTGCTATTAAGTGCATTACTTATGGCCAGTCATGCGTTTGCAAAGGACGTGGTGACCACTATTCCTCAGAGTTGGCAATTAACGCTAATGGAAACAGCTCTTGAGCGAGTCAACAGCCAGTATCAGTCTAAAATAATCACCACTGAGATGAACCAAAAGCGTAAAGTTGAAGAGTCGCTAGCGGGCAATGTTGATGTGTTTTGGAGTATGACTTCAGCTGAACTTGAGTCTCAGGTTTTACCTATTCGGATCCCCATATTTAAAGGTTTGCTTGGCAATCGATTGCTTATTATTCGCAAGCAGTCTCAAGCTGATTTTAATCGTGTTCTCAATCAAGCAGACTTTGAGCAATTTACAGCAGGGCAAAATCATTATTGGCCAGATGCCGATATCATTCGTGCTGGCGGTCTTCCTATTGTTACCACCTATAAATACAAGAATTTGTACCCGATGCTTGAAGGTGAGCGCTTTGACTATTTAGCCCTTGGTGCACAGGAGATTTGGGGCGAATTAGATAAACATCCTGATCCTCGTTTAAAGGTTGATGATCGAGTGTTACTGCAGTATCGCTCTCCAGCCTATTTCTTCGTTTCTCCACAACAACCTGAGCTTGCTAAAGATCTATTACAGGGATTGGAGCTGATGGTTAATGATGGCAGCTTTGATAAGTTGTTTAATCAGCATCTGAAGATTGATGAACTTTATGCCAAAGCAAACTTTGAACAAAGAGCGATTATCCGTTTAAAAACCCCAGGGTTAAGCCCGCTCACGCCGATATCAAGATCAGAGCTATGGTTGGACCTGTTTAGTATTGAAGGAGCTATGTAATGAATTCTTTATCTACAAGAGTATTAATCGGTCTAGCTTCGGCGTTGTTTGTTGTCGTCACCATTCTTTTTAGCTCTGCATACCTACTTGAAAAATCTAAACTAGAGCAGCAGTTTGAAGATTACCAACTAAATACCTTAGCCAATCTAGAAGTTACCCTGGCTCAACCGATATTTAACTATGATTTTGAGCAGATTAGTGCAGCGCTATCGACATCATTAAAGTCCTCCCAAATCTACTCAATCTCAGTCCTCGACCATCGTGGTAAATCGATGGCAGAGACCAGTCAACCCTATTCCGTTGATGCAGGTGAGCTATTAGCCCACAGCATTAAATTTACCAATAATGGTAAGGCGACTGGGCAATTATCAATTGAGTTTTCAGCCGCGCCAATTCATAGCGCAATGAATGAGCTCATGACGACTTACATTGTTATGGCGCTGCTTATTCTGGTTTTTAGTGTTGTCGCTATATTCTTTATATTACGCGTATTAGTGATTGCCCCTCTGGCTCATGTCGTCGAGGCGATGAATGAGATTGCAATTGGTGATGGTGACTTAAGTCGTAAATTGCCGGTAGAGAGTCAAGATGAGATTGGTCGATTAGGCTTAGCCTTTAATCAGTTTATTGCGCAGATCCATGGCACTATCATTAAAGTCAGTGAAACCTCGGAGCAGATATTAGCCGACGCCACAGCGCTTGATGCACTTTCTAATACCAATAATCAGCGAGTACAGTCACAACTACTCGATGCAGAAGCCGCTGTAACCGCGATAACTCAGTTAAGTGGTAGCGCCTTTGAAGTAGCAAATAGTGCCAAATCAACAGCGGATGAGGCTACTCGAGCCGATCAAGAGGTTGAGCACAGCCAGTCACAATTTGATGCGGGGTTAGCGCTTACTGACCGTTTAGCCAATGAACTAACGCTATCTGCATCATCCGTTGAGCAGTTACAACAAGAGACGCAAAAAATTGATGAAGTTGTGGTGGTGATTAATGCCATTGCGGAGCAGACCAACTTACTGGCACTTAATGCAGCGATTGAAGCTGCCAGAGCAGGAGAGCAGGGTAGAGGTTTTGCGGTAGTTGCTGATGAAGTGAGAACTCTAGCGAGCAGAACGCAACAAGCCACAGGTGAAATTCAAAAGATGATCCAGCTGGTACAGCATCGAGTGACAGAGACTGTCACTGTAATGCAGTCGAGCCAACTTCTATCTAGCGAGGCGCTATCTCACTCTAAAGAGATTAAAGTTTTACTAGGTAACGTGACAGAAATTGTATCTAATATCAGCAATATGAATTTAGATGTTGCCAGTTCAGCAAAAGAACAAACAGAGGTTACAGCTGGGATCTCTAAGAGCTTAGATGATCTAGTGGCGGTGTCGGGTTCGGCTTCAATAGACAGTGAAAAACTTGCAAAATCAAGTGATCGTTTATTTCACCAGGGGGAGAAATTACGCGACTTGGTTAAATCGTTCCACCTATAAAAAAGAATATGGAAATGAGGATTGTAATGAAGAAAAGATTAATTGTAGCAGCTGTTGGCTTGATATTGGCGACCAGCGCGTGTTCTCAAAAGGATGTTGAAATAACGGCTAAAGGTGCACAAGACGGATCCCCCATTGCACTGAGTCAAGATAAGTTGAGCCTCATCGGTCAGCAGTTGGCTGTGAACTACCGAGTCGTGACTAATGTTGCTGATAATAATTGCGATAAAGACTCTGCAGCTGGCAAGTGCTTTGTGGCAGAAATAGATTTGACCTTTCCTGTGGATGTCGCGGCTAAAGATTGGGCTATTTACTACTCTCAGATGAGACCTGTGCAATCGATTGAAGGTGATGAATTTACCATTTCTCGTGTTAAAGGCGATCTGCACAAAATTGAACCTTCAACGGGGTTTAAAGGGTTAGTAAAAGGGCAGACTAAAACGATTCGTTTTAGAGGCGATAATTGGCAGCTAGCTGAAACTGATGCCATGCCTAACTATTATATTGTTGCTAATGGCTCAGATCCTGTACTCATCGACAGCACCAAGGTTGCCATTGATACCGAGACTGGCCTGGAGCTTCGGCCTTACGCTGCAGATTTTACCGATGCCGAAAAGCAGTATAAGCGCACCGAGAATGATAAAGTTGAGTGGGCGACATCGGGCGTTTTATTTCGTAATAATCTTGCGACTAAAACCGATGCTAAGTTGGCTGAAAACCGCATTATACCAACGCCTACATCGGTTGAGTTAACCGCTGATACTGCGCAAGTCTCTTTGAAAGATGGGCTAAAGGTCAACTATAACAAGGTTAAGCCTCAGTCAGTTGAGGCTGCACTTAAACGTCTAGCAAGATTAGGTGTTGCGGAGTCAGATAAAGGACTCTCAGTTACGTTATTACCGTTAGCAGTAAAAGCCGTGCCAGGCAGTTACCATCTCGATATTAGTGCACAACAGATTACTATTTCAGCTAATGACGATGCTGGTTTTTCTTACGGGTTAGCATCGTTAACATCTTTGGTTGATGTAAACACGCTAGTCGTAAACGCAATGTCGGTGGAAGATTCCCCACGCTATGATTTTCGCGGAATGCACATCGATGTATCTCGCAACTTCCATAGTAAACAGCTGATATTAGATCTGTTGGATCAAATGGCCGCTTATAAGCTCAATAAGTTACATTTGCATATGGCTGACGATGAAGGTTGGCGTCTAGAGATTGAAGGGCTTCCCGAGCTTACTGATATCGGCAGTAAACGCTGCCATGACTTAACTGAGGATAACTGTTTACTACCTCAGCTTGGCAGCGGTCCCTTTAGTGATGTAAAGGTCAATGGCTACTACAGTAAAGCTGACTATATCGAGATTCTGCAGTTTGCAAATGCACGACAAATCCAAGTTATTCCATCAATGGATATGCCGGGTCACTCTCGTGCGGCCATTAAGTCGATGGAAGCACGTTACCGCAAACTGCTAGCACAAGGCTTAACGGCTGAAGCAGAGCAGTATTTACTATCAGATAGTAACGACAAAACGATTTATTCATCGGTGCAATACTATGACGATAACACCCTCAATGTGTGTATGGAGTCGACGTTTACCTTTATCGATAAGGTCATTGATGAAATAGCGGAACTGCATAAAACGGCTGGTGTACCGCTATCGCTTTACCATATTGGTGCTGACGAAACTGCTGGTGCTTGGCTTGAGTCTCCTGTGTGTAAAACCTTTATCGCCAATAACGATAAAGGTGTTAAAGACAGCAGTGAACTTGGGGCTTATTTCATCGAAAGAACTGCTTCGTTACTTGCTGTAAAAGGCATAGAAGCTGCCGGTTGGAGCGATGGTATGAGCCATACTCGCCCAGAAAATATGCCAAAAAAGGTACAGTCAAACATTTGGGACATTGTTGCACATGCAGGCCATAAGCGCGCTCATCAACAAGCTAACTTGGGGTGGCAGACGGTATTGAGTCAGCCTGAGGTACTCTACTTTGACTTCCCCTATGAAGCTGATCCAAAGGAGCACGGCTATTACTGGGGCATTAGGCAAAGTAACAGCAAGCACGTGCATAGCTTTATGACCGATAACTTGCCTGCCAATGCTGAACAATGGACTGATATTGAAGGCTTGCCGTTCGAAGCTGATGACACCGTTCAACGTGATGAAAATGGCAATGTTGTAAGTGGACCGCTTGCTAAGTCGGCTAAATTTAGCGGTATTCAAGGTCAGCTTTGGAGCGAAACCGTTCGCAGTGACGAGATTGCCGAGTACTTGATGTTCCCGCGTGTATTGATGTTAGCCGAACGAGCATGGCATAAGCCTAGTTGGGAAGTGCCTTACCAATATCAAGGGGCTATTTACAACCAACAGAGCGGAATGTTTACTCAAGATATGCGAGCCCAACAGGCATTAGAGTGGCAGGCGATTGCTAACACCTTAGGCTACAAAGAGTTGATAAAGCTTGATAAAGCTGGCATTAGCTACCGAGTGCCGACTGTTGGTGCAGTAATAAAAGATAATAAACTATTCGCTAACCTTATCTATCCAGGACTGGCGATAGAGTATCGAGTTAATGGTGGCGATTGGCAGCTTTATAACGCGGGTGCGCTTGTTAAGGGCAACGTCGAAGTTCGAGCTATTGCCGCTGACGGTGTGCGAAAAGGTCGAACGTTGCGGGTTAAATAATAACAGCATCAGGCAGAGCGCTGTGATGATGTGAGTATTTACTTAGGTTAGATGCGGTAACTAACAGGTGTTACTGCATTTATTATTGTCCTAAAAGCAATGTGAAAAAACAAATGACAACGCTGTCATTGTTGTTGTAACATACAGTTAACTTATTGGGTTTTTCAGTTAAGTTTACCAGCTCAACATTAAATATTAGAACGATAAAGAGGTTTGTCATGGGCATAGGCCAGGCGAAAGAAGCATCCTTGTATATTGGTATTGATGGTGGTGGCAGTAAATGCCGCGCAACTATATATGCGAGTGATTTCAGCATTGTGGGAACTGGCGTCGCAGGACGTGCCAATCCGCTGCATGGTTTAGCACAAACATTCCAATCTATTGAAGAGTCAACTCAATTGGCGTTGGCAGATGCAGGGCTTAAAAGCTCGGACAGTAAACGCTTAATAGCAGGGCTTGGACTTGCAGGCGTTAATGTCTCTAGGCTTTATGAGCAAGTATTGAATTGGCAACATCCGTTTGCTTGTATGTACCTAACTACTGATCTTCATACTGCATGTATCGGTGCTCATGAAGGTGGTGATGGCGCCGTCATCATTACCGGCACCGGTTCTTGTGGCTACGCACATGTTGCTGGTGAGGAGCTTTGTCTTGGTGGTCATGGTTTTGGTTTAGGTGATAAAGGTAGTGGGGCATGGCTTGGACAACAAGCCAGTGAACAGGTGCTACTCGCGCTAGATGGTTTTGGAGAGAAAACCATACTCACAGAACGCTTATTCGCTCATTTCAATGTTAACAATGCCATGGGGATCGTAGACAATTTAGCTGGGCAATCGTCTAGTACCTATGCCAAGTTAGCGAGAAATGTGTTTGAAGCTGCCCAATTAAAAGATGGCGTTGCACAAGACATTGTGCGTGAGGGCGCTGGCTATATAAGCGAGCTGGCAAGAAAGCTATTCACTATAGAACCACCGCGTTTCTCTATGATTGGTGGTCTTGCTGAACCGCTGGCCAATTGGTTAGATGATGATGTTATAGCTGAAATAGCTCCGACGCTACAGCCTCCAGAGTGGGGCGCAGCATTCTACGCACAGCAACAGCATAATAAGCTGCAACAGAAATAGCTTGGTGCTGTTTCGATGGTGGCATAGACAAAAATTGATAGTGAGTTTCAAATGAAGCAGACAATAGTAGCAGAGCGACTTTTTGATGGGCAGCAGTTTCATTCTGAGCTGCCTATCACTTTTGAAGACGGCAATATTATCGCGTTTGATACCGTCAAGGGCGCTAAAGAGTCTAAAGTGAATGGCACTGTTTGCCCCGGATTTATTGATGTTCAGGTAAATGGCGGCGGCGGAGTACTGTTTAATGCAACCCCTACTCGTCAGGGAATCGAAGCAATAGGTCTTGCTCATGCAAAGTTTGGAACGACAGCCTACTTACCAACATTAATAACCGACAACGTAAGTGTAATGCAACATGCTGCCGATGCAGTAGCTGATGCTATAGCCGCTAAAAGCTCTGGTGTTTTAGGCGTTCATTTTGAAGGGCCACATTTATCAATACCGAAAAAGGGCGTTCACCCACAGCCACATATTAGGCGTATTTCAAATGCCGAGCTTGAGGTGTTTAGCCGTCAAGATTTAGGAGTAAGAGTTGTCACTCTGGCGCCGGAGAATGTTTCACCTGAAGTTATATCGGCGCTGGTGGAAAGTGGCGTAAAGGTTTGCTTGGGTCACTCTAATGCTGACTATGACACGGTAAAGGCGGCTTTAGATGCCGGTGCCACAGGTTTTACTCATCTCTTTAATGCAATGTCTGCTTTTGGCTCACGTAGCCCTGGCATGGTTGGCGCAGCGCTTGAGAGTGCAGATGCATGGTGTGGACTTATTGTTGATGGGCATCATGTCCACCCAGCAGCCGCTAAAGTGGCTATTAACGCCAAGCCTCAAGGCAAAGTCATGTTAGTCACTGACGCTATGCCGCCAGTAGGGCTTGATAGCGAAGAGAGTTTCGAGCTATTTGGCACAGAAGTCATACGTGTTGGTGATCGGCTTAATGCGGTAACTGGCGAGCTTGCTGGCTGCGTACTTGATATGGCTGGAGCTGTTAGGAATAGCGTTTCTATGCTTGATCTGTCACCAGAGGAAGCGATGAGAATGGCGTCTCTGTACCCGGCCAAATTCTTAGGTATAGATAAGCAGTTCGGTTCACTAGAGATTGGGAAGCGTGCTGATTTAGTGTTAATCAACGATGAATATAAGGTGCAGCAAACCTATATCGGCGGACAGTTAATTTTTTCTGCGCGTTAAAAGGTATTTGATTCATGTTACCTAAACCTCTGTAGCTTAGGCTATCGAGGTTTTTTGTTATACACCTAAATCGTTGAAATTGAGCCATAGCAGCTATTTGTTTAAAGAGTGATACTAATGACAATAATAAAAGATACCCATTCACAGACAGATCCCAGCCCTAAACAGAAAAAAGTAAGACTTAAGTCACTCGATGCGCTTCGTGGGTTCGATATGTTTTGGATCTTAGGCGGCGAAGCAATATTTGCAGCACTCATCGTATTAACGGGGTGGGGCGGCTTAAATTGGTTCGATAAACAGATGCACCATAGCACTTGGCATGGTTTCACCTTCTACGATTTAATCTTTCCGCTATTTATATTTTTATCAGGTGTTGCACTTGGGTTATCACCAAAAAGGCTAGATAAGCTGCCAATGCATCAGCGAATGCCACTCTATAAGCACGCTGTAAAAAGGTTACTGCTATTGCTATTGCTCGGGGTCATTTATAACCATGGTTGGGGCACAGGTGCTCCTATGGCATTGGGAGATATTCGCTACGCAAGTGTATTGGGTCGTATTGCTTTTGCTTGGTTCTTTTGTGCCTTACTCGTTTGGCATACGAGCCTCAGAACCCAAGTGATCACCAGTGTTACTATTTTAGTGGCTTACGCGGTATTGCAACTGTTTCCACTAGTCACACTTGATGGCACAGGCTCGTTTACAGCTACCGGATCAATAAATGCGGCTATCGATAGCATGTTATTACCTGGCGTCACTTATCAAAATGCAGCGGTTGACCCTGAAGGGATCTTATCAACTATTCCCGCAGTCGTTAACGGCCTCCTAGGTGTTTTTGTCGGTCACTTTATTGTTAAGACCCATGCCAAAGGGGAGTGGTATAAGCTTGCTGTAATGTGTTTGTTAGGTTTAGGGCTACTCGTTCTGGGCTGGCTGATATCACCTATTATTCCGGTCAATAAGACATTATGGACCAGCAGTTTTGTGCTGGTTACATCCGGTTGGAGTTTGTTGTTATTGACGCTATTTTATGGCGTTATCGATGTTATGAAGCTTAGTCGCTGGGCATTTCCGTTTATTGTGATTGGCTGTAACGCGATAGTTATCTACCTTGCCACCAGTATTGTTAACTGGAAGTATACTGCTGAAAGCCTATTTGGCGGGATTATCAATTGGTTTCCTGTACCAGCTCAGAGCTTAATGGCAGTAATCGGATTATTACTAGTGCAGTGGTTAGTGCTCTATTGGATGTATAAACGATCAATTTTCATAAAGGTTTAAGTCTTTGTAATTAAGCTGCTGAGTTGCGCCATTAAAGCGACTGGATAGCAGTTGCTGGTGTATGAAATTAATTCGCTAAAAGTTAAAATGACAGCGTTGTCTTTTTGGTGGTAATGTTTTAACATCAATGAAACAATAACCCAGCATTGGGTACTAAAAGCAGATAAAAATCTGTTGTTGATAAGTCAAGAACATGGAAGGATGGGATAACAGGCGATTCTGTTATCATCAAATTAATTACTATAAGAAGCAGGTTTAAATACATGACAGCAACGACTCAGGCTCAAGCTAGCCCTAAGAGCAGTATTCTACCTATGACCATAATAGGTGTGCTCTTTTTTATCTTTGGATTTGTGACATGGCTTAACGGCTCTTTGATCCCATTCCTTAAAATCATCTGTGAGCTGAATGAATTCCAAGCGTTATTTGTCACGTTTGCTTTTTATATTGCTTATACGGTGATGGCACTACCGATGTCATCGATACTCAAGAAAACCGGCTATAAAAATGGGATGGCTATCGGCCTTGCCATCATGGTTGTCGGTTCCTTGCTGTTCATCCCCGCAGCTCAAAGTGCCAACTTTATCCTATTCTTAGGTGCACTGTTTGTTTTAGGTACTGGACTTACTATTTTGCAAACAGCATCTAACCCTTATGTGGTGCATATCGGCCCTAAAGAGAGTGCTGCGATGCGAATAAGCATCATGGGTCTCATTAACAAAGGTGCGGGCGTTATCGTGCCTATTTTGTTTACAGCATTAGTACTGTCAGGTTTTGAAAACTTCACAGCAGACCATTTAGCAGCATTGAGTGAAGCTGAGCGAACAGCGCAAATTAGTGAATTGTCTTCACGTCTTGTTGCGCCATATATCTATATGGCTATCGCTCTGACATTTTTGATTGGCTTAGTGAAATTTTCATCACTGCCTGAATTAGAATTTGAAGCCGCGGACGATCACCAAACTAAAGGCAGCATTACTCATTTCCCGCAGGTGATATTAGGTGCCTTAGCACTATTTGCTTATGTCGGTGTTGAAGTGATCGCCGGTGACACAATTGGCTTGTATGGTGCTAGCTTGGGGGTGAATAACTTTGCCTCATTAACCTCGTATACCATGGTATTTATGGTGCTGGGTTATATTATTGGTGTCACCTGTATTCCTCGATTTATTACTCAAGAAAAAGCACTGTTAGGTTCGGCTATAGCGGGTATTTTATGTGTTGTTGGTGCAACGACTGCATCCGCTGATAGCACATTTATAGCGGACATTTTATGGGGCTGGAGTGGTATTCCTGTTATTCCCAATACGGTCACATTCGTGGCGATGATGGGGCTTGCGCATGCATTGGTTTGGCCATCAATCTGGCCTCTAGCGCTTGAAGGACTTGGTAAATATACCGCGCAAGGTTCTGCACTGTTAATTATGGGGATCTCCGGTGGCGCTATCTTACCGCTAGTTTTTGGTAAGGTTGCTCACTTTGCTGACAATACACAGCTAGCTTACTGGGTGTGTCTGCCTTGTTACCTATTCATTCTATTCTATGCGCTTAAAGGCCATAAGATGCGTAGCTGGTAGCTGGTACAGCTAGTTAACAGTTCATCGCAGCAATATCTATTTAAGGGAGCCATGGGCTCCCTTTTTTATTTGTCGCTAGGCTAGAGCAATAGAGTTCCTGTAGAAGGCTCTCTGATAGTTCTCTTTTTTACACTGAGGAGGGCATCTACCACTTAACCACTTTTGGACAGAAATGCCTTAGCACAAAGAGTTTAAAGGTCAGTATAAGGGTTCAGAAAATATATGGTAATTCAGCTGTAATGAGCTTTTGCAAGTCGCCGTGAATATATCCCTATAGGCTCTGCTAAATGATCCATGATTTAGAAGCTTGCACAGCTCAAATCAGATGAATAACGAGTAAGCCCACTTTAGTCGCTAACTTATTATTGGACAAAACCTTGTTAGAGTTAAAGCGCTTGGGGTGTTGAGTTTCATTAGGGAAAGTATGGCAAACGGATATGTGGTAACGCCTAATTAACGGGCTAAAAATAGTGGGCTAAAATGGAGCGAAGCGAACAGCCCACTGTTTTTAGTCCTGTTGAATTGCTTGTTATAAGCCAAAATGCGCACCTAACGAATTTGCTGCTTTAAATGCACCAAGGCAAAATAAGCCATAGGAAGACAAGACTACAAAAATATTAAAAGTATTAATGCTATGACCTAGCTTTAACCAACCGTTAGCAAACGAAAGTTGAGATAAATATGTAGTACCCGTAGCTAAAGCAGCACAAAGAACACCTAAACAGAAAATAAAGATGGAGCTTGTTAGGCTGTTTGCAACAACTTCAGATGTTGATGTTTCCCAAATTTTTCCAGTAAAAGCTAGAAGTGCAGCCGCCGCGCCACCGTTAATAACCATACTAGATTTTAATGCTGATTGACCTGCCGTAATTACAGATTTGAACATTTCAAGAGAATGGGCAGTTTCATTATTTGCGTATGCAATATTACGGTCATTTTCAGCTTTAAATTTAGCAAGCCTTGATTCGTGGTCTTGTGATTTATAATAAGTATCGTTTTCTACGTCTTTATCAAATAGTTTAAGATAATTTTCCATAGCCTCTATAGAGAAAGTTGAGTGCCCTTGTTTCTTTATTGGATCAAGTGCTTCTCTTATTTCTTTGAGGACATCAGATGCTTTCATATGACGCAAATTCCCTTTGGCTTATAACGCCCTGTTAAGGGGCAAATTGTTGTTGGCTAAAATGTGAAGCGAAGCGGAACCAGCCAACTGTAATTTGTCCCGCTTGAACAGCTTGTTATGTTTTCGTTAACACCAATCTGTCATTGCCATAGTTAATTGTAAAATGATAATTTTTGAAACCTTTACCTGTAGGTTTTAAAACCACATTTCCAGTTACGTTTTCTTTGTTAAGATTATTAACGTTTGCTTCAGGACCAATCCATAGCGTTGCCGTAATTTGAAATTCGTATTTTCCAATTTGGTTTAATACTATTTCTTCAACTCCATCACACCAATAGTACTCTGGAGTATGACAAGCTTTTAACTTCCACGAAAATAGCCACTCTAAATCTGAAGCTAAACTAGAATTTTCTACGTTAAATTGATTTCCAAGAATAGCGCTGAGCGTTAAAGCTCCATGCCTTTCCATTCGAAGAATACCACGACTAATCCTTAACTTACTCGAGTACAACTTTTCAAAATATCTATCTGATTTATATTCATCACACATTATTAATGCTTCAACGGAAGCTACTGAAAACATACAGCTTATTCATTAGTCGCTCGATAACGTTCTTAGCAACTCGTTAATTTTTTAACAAACTATCACTGCTAAGGCATTGCTGTAAATAGATAATTTCTAAGTTCAGGCTACAAAAACAGCCTTGTTGAGTGCGGAGAAAGAGAGCCTAGGGTGTTCAATGGGTCCGTGTATCACTTTTATATATTTCCCATGAGTCTGATTTTTATAGATTTTGTGAAATGTTAAAAAATTATCGATGCCTAGCAGGACAGTTTTTGGCATCTTTATTTGCGCGATAATGGGTCTTTTTAGTCACTTTTAGTTATACCTGTGTAAATATCCAGCTTCATTTCAACCTACATGAGAATACGTAATCCACGTTTAACCTAAAGTTAGCTAACTTTGGGGCAAAATTGAGTTACAAAACTAATAGAACATACCAACTCCCCATCGGAGTTGCCGAAATGCGGAGATGAAAATGCCGTAGAACCATCATGGTCTTTCCCGCGCATCCATGCACTTCAAGACATTTAAGCATCCTGTCTATCAGATGATGGTTCAGGCTCGGCGGGACATGGATGTCCCATCTGAGCCGTTAGGCCATTTTTATTGGAGCATGAGGAGCAACAACTCCGTAGGGGCGTCATGGTGGATGCAAGGAGGATAAGGACGAGCAGTCCTCCTTGCTCGGGTGTGGGCGAAGCGCCACGACTTTGATCAAGCGTAGCTTGATAAAACTTATAGAGGTCCAACTAACTTTGGGGCAAAAGTTAGTTTCAAAAACTTACAGAACACACAACTCCCCATCGAAGTTGCCGAAGTACGTTGAAGAAATAACCGTAGTGCCAACACGGGTGTGGGCGAAGCGCCACGACTTTCGTCAAGCGTAGCTTGATAAAATTAATAGAGAGTTAGCTGCTGCTAGGAGAGGCTGGTAAAGTGAGACTATTAGGCACAAAAAAGCCACTCTATAGAGTGGCTTTTTGTTTTTATGGTGCCGGCACCAAGAGTCGAACTCGGGACCTACTGATTACAAGTCAGTTGCTCTACCAACTGAGCTATGCCGGCTTATCTTGCTAACAAGTTACTGTCTACACAGAAAACTCATTATAAAATGTTGGTGCCCGAACCCGGAATCGAACCAGGGACACGAGGATTTTCAATCCTCTGCTCTACCGACTGAGCTATTCGGGCAACTATCGTTATATAAATAAAATGTATAAATATAAGCGTTAGATTTGCTACTTCAAACCAAGCTGTTAAAGCCTGTGTCGTTTGGAGTGCGCGTATATTATAGCGATGCTTTGCGTGGTGCAAGCGCTTTTTTCGATATATGGCTAACAAATAGCCGTACAAACTGAATTGTGATGATAATTGATTATTTGCCGATTATTTTGCCTAGAAAAAGCCCAGTTAATGCTATTCAAGTTAATGCCATGGCTTTCACCATGAATATTGGCCAGTCATTGATCTGGATAGTTGAGTGGGATTTTGCGTAGCAACCATGGTTTGGATCAAAGATAATACCAATTGCATTAAGTATTTGACCCGTTCAGAGCCCCTCAGTCTTTTCAATTCAAAGCGCATTGGTAAAGAAATGGTTATTCCCTTTTAAGCCAATACAAAGCAGAAGTGGAAAGACTGAGGGGCTCACGTAGTGCGGGTTTCAAAACGCTGTAAGCTTCGCTATGAGATTTGGATATAGAATAACTATTAGCTCAAATCCCACTACTTGCCTACAGCGCTTTGAATTCCCGCTGAATGGTCAAACTTTTAATGCAATTGGTATAACTAGCGAGTGAATGTAAATTTTAGGCACAAAAAAGCCACTCTATTGAGTGGCTTTTTTGTTTTTATGGTGCCGGCACCAAGAGTCGAACTCGGGACCTACTGATTACAAGTCAGTTGCTCTACCAACTGAGCTATGCCGGCTTATCTTGCTAACAAGTTACTGTCTACACAGAGAACTCATTATAAAATGTTGGTGCCCGAACCCGGAATCGAACCAGGGACACGAGGATTTTCAATCCTCTGCTCTACCGACTGAGCTATTCGGGCAACTATCGTTATATAAATATAAGCGTTAGATTTGCTACTTCAAACCAAGCTGTTAAAGCCTGTGTCGTTTGGAGTGCGCGTATATTATAGCGCTGAGTTTTATCCTGCAAGTGCTTTTTGTTTTTAGTCTTACTGTTCGCTTAGTTTGTGTGCAGTTGCAAAAAAAAGAACAATGCTAACGACTCATAAATAGGTTTTAACGGGAATAAATGAGCATTTAGTTAGCTAACACTAGCAGTTAAGGAGTTGGAGTTATTGCCCTGTAATGGCTTTCTATTCTAAAAAGTAGAATGTAAAGACCTATATTTACTGATTTTAGTTGTAAAAATAGAATGTATGATGGCTCTATATTACTTATTTAGGGGACATGATGCTGTTAAATACTAAAAGCTCTTATGGGTTAATTGCGATCCTGTTGCATTGGCTTTCTGCATTTACCGTAATCGGTTTATTTGCTGTTGGTTTTTGGATGGTTGATTTGACCTATTACAGTGAATGGTACAAAACTGCGCCGCATTGGCATAAAAGTATCGGATTACTGCTTCTTTTCGCGACATTTTGTCGAATACTATGGCGACTTTTCACCGCAAAACCTGAGAGTTTAACTACTCATAAAAGTTGGGAGGTCAAAAGCAGTCATGTTGCCCATTTCGTTTTGTACTTGCTTTTAGTGCTCATCATGTTGAGTGGATATTTGATATCAACTGCTGATGACCGAGGTATATGGGTGTTTGATTGGTTTGAAATACCTAGCTTTGGAGCCATTGTTGATGACCAGGCCGATATTGCTGGAGTTATCCATCAGTACGCAGCATACAGTTTGATTGGTTTGGCCATTGTGCACGCTATTGGGGCATTGAAACATCACTTTATCGATAAAGATTCAACATTACTTAGAATGATTAAAACTCAGCAAGACTAACATTTAAACAAGACTACATTTAAACAAGATTAGCACTTAAAGGGAGAGAGTAAGATGAAAAAAGGTTTATTAGCGACAACATTAGCAGCAAGTTTAATGATGGCAAGTTCCGCTCAGGCAGCTGACTATGTTATTGATACTGAGGGAGCACATGCATCGATAGAATTTAGGGTTAGTCATTTAGGATATAGCTTTGTTGCTGGCCGCTTTAATACCTTTGCAGGTGACTTCTCATTTGATGAATCTAAAATCGCTGACTCGAAAGTCAACGTTACCATCAATACTACAAGCGTTGATTCAAATCATGCAGAGCGCGATAAGCATCTACGTAGCGCTGACTTTTTAAACACGGCGAAGTTTCCTGAAGCAACGTTTGTATCAACCTCGGTTGATGACAAAGGTGATGGTAAGTTTGTGCTCAACGGTAACTTTACCTTTAACGGTGTCACTAAACCGCTAGCGATTGACGCTAAGGTAATAGGGGAAGGTAGTGATCCTTGGGGCGGTTACAGAGCGGGTTTTACCGGCAGCACCGAATTTGCGCTTAAAGATTACAACGTACAGATGGACTTGGGACCTGCTTCTTCCCATGTAAGCCTAAATCTGGTGGTTGAAGGGATTAAAAAGTAATTCGAGTTTAGAATAATAAAAAAGCGCCTTGCGGCGCTTTTTTTGTTGAAGACTATTCGTCGTCTTTTTGAGGTACATAACCCTCAATTTCAACGTCTTTACCTTCAAACAGAAAGTTAATCATTTGCTCTTCAAGGAACTTACGATCATCAACATTCATCATGTTGAGTTTATTTTCGTTGATAAGCATCGTTTGCTTGGACTGCCAAAGCGCCCACGCTTCTTTACTCACATTGTCGAAAATACGTTTGCCTAAATCACCAGGGTAGAGTTGAAACCCTAGACCTTCAGCTTCTTTCTTCAAATATACGCAGTTTACTGTGCGAGCCATGATTACTCCTTAATTAATACAGAACCTAAACTCGCTAGAATGCGCTCAGTCGCTGAGGCTAAACCAACTTTAGGTGGATGAGGTAAGTTATACCAGACAGAGGAGTCTTGTTCCATGATCTGGTTATCGCTAATCTTGTTTACTGAAACCAAAACTGGTTGAATATCGAGGTGAAAGTGGCTAAATGTATGCCTAAAGCCAACGAGATCTTCACGATGCTTGATGTTAAATGCTTGTTCACTTATATATTCTTCAAGTTCAGCTTGGCTGGTAAATTGAGGAAAACACCAGAGTCCTCCCCAAATGCCGCTTGGTGGTCTTTTTTGTAGGTGAACATGGTCATCGTGCTCTATTACTAGTAACCATGCTGATTTTTCTGGGATCACTTTTTTAGGCTTTTTACCTGGGTACTCAAGCTGACGTCCACTTAATTGTGCTTTGCAGTCAATTGCTACCGGACATGCTGCACAGTTGGGCTTGGAGCGAGTACATACCGTTGCGCCAATATCCATCATCGCTTGGTTATACTTCTGAATATCTTTTGCTGGGGTTAACGCTTCAGTGAGTTGCCACAGCTGGTTTTCTACAGGCTTCTTTCCTGGCCAGCCATCAATAGCTCCATGTCTCGCCAGTACGCGTTTTACATTACCATCAAGAATGGGGTGATTTAGTCCAAGTGACAATGAAAGCACTGCGCCTGCCGTAGAACGCCCAATACCTGGTAAAGATAATACCTCTTCAAAGTCAACGGGGAAGCTACCTTGGTGCAAGGCTACAATTTGCTGAGCGGCTTTATGCAGATTACGCGCTCTGGCGTAGTAACCTAAACCGGTCCAGTGATGGAGCACTTCATCTTGCTCTGCAGCTGCCAATATTTCAATGCTTGGAAAGCGACTAATAAACTTTTCAAAGTAGGGGATAACAGTTGCAACTTGAGTTTGCTGCAGCATGATCTCTGAAATCCATACTTTATATGGGGTTTTATTTTGTTGCCATGGAAGTTGTTTGCGACCATGTAGGTCGTACCAACTGATAATTCGCTGAGAAAAGGGGGCTGGAGTTTTCATCGGCGCAGTGTAACCACAGAGGAATACTTTAACAAGCAACAGTTGTTATCTCGTTTAAACGATTAACGTAAGTGAATCCTGCTTAAACGGCGGTAAAATAGCTGACTTGATGAGTATTTTTTGTAAAACAGTGCTTGTAACTCGCACAAACTGAGATTATTGGTATAATTTTGCCTCAATAGGGCTTGCACTAAAGGTTTAACTTTGGATAATGCCTTTCTTTTTAATTAATAGCTGTCTTAAGCGAGGGCGAAAATGAGCGACGTAACAACCGCTGAATTCAATGAAGAGGGTAAATACCTTCGCAAAGTAAGAAGCTTTGTATTAAGAGAAGGCCGCCTTACTAAAGGACAGGCTCAAGCGATGGAACAGCAGTGGCCATCTATGGGGCTAGATTATACCCCTGAAGCGATCGATTTAGTCGAGGTGTTTGGCCGCGAAGCTGACACTGTGCTAGAGATTGGTTTTGGTATGGGAGGTTCATTAGTCGAAATGGCTAAGGCGTCGCCAGAACTTAACTTTATCGGTATTGAAGTGCATAAGCCTGGTGTTGGTGCATGCTTGTCAGTTGCAGCAGAAGCTGGGGTGACTAATCTTCGTGTTTATCATCATGATGCATTAGAGGTGCTTGAAAATAGCATTGCCGAAGGCAGTTTAGCTCGGGTGCAGTTGTTCTTTCCTGATCCTTGGCACAAAAAGCGTCACCATAAGCGCAGAATTGTACAGGCTCCATTTGCTGAACTTATTCGCAGTAAGCTTAAAGTGGGTGGCGTGTTCCATCTTGCTACTGATTGGGAAAACTACAGCGAACATATGTTAGAAGTCATGAATGCTGCGCCTGGTTACAAAAACCAATCAGCTACTGGTGATGTGGTCGAGCGTCCAGAGCATCGTCCGCTAACAAAATTTGAAGCGCGCGGCCACCGTTTAGGGCATGGCGTTTGGGATCTCATGTTTGAGCGTGTTTAAGCGCTCTACTGAAATTGACATACTTATAAAATAACCTTTCTAGGAGAATAACCATGGCAGCTAATCGTAGTCGTCGTTTACGTAAAAAATTACGCGTTGATGAGTTTCAAGAGTTTGGTTTCGATACAAACTGGAATTTCAATGACTCTGTAACCGAAGAGCAGATTGACTCAATTGTTGATCAGTTCATTGAAGAGGTTATTGAGCCTAGAGACCTTGGTTTCCATGGTGGCGGCCATAAAGAATGGGAAGGCATTATTGCTACTCAAGCTATCGGTAAGTGTACTGATGAAGACAGAGCAGCAGTTAAAACCTTCTTTGAAGGTCAGCCAGTTTCTGATGTTGAAATCGGTGAGCTTTACGATATTTGGTGGAGTTAATGCCTGAGCTGGCATTGCTTGAAGAGGTTATTGAAAAAGTACGACCTCTTTTAGGTCAAGGTAAAGTGGCTGATTATATTCCAGCCCTTGCTGAGGTCAATGCCAATAAGCTCGGTATCGCTGTGACGACCAGCGATGGTGTCACAATAGGGGCTGGAGATTATCTCGAGCCCTTTTCAATTCAGAGTATTTCAAAAGTCTTCAGTTTAACGCTGGCACTAATGCATTACGAAGAGCCTGAAATTTGGTCTCGAGTAGGCAAGGAGCCATCGGGTCAATCATTTAACTCTCTGGTGCAAGTTGAGTTAGAAAAAGGCCTACCGCGAAACCCATTCATTAATGCGGGGGCTTTGGTTATTGCAGATCTATTGCAAGGTCGCTTAGGCGCGCCGAAACAGAGAATGTTGGAGATTGTCCGCGGGCTTAGTGATAATCAAAAAATTGGTTACGATAAAACGGTTGCCAGATCTGAATATCAACATAGTGCGCGTAATGCCGCTATCGCATATCTGATGAAGTCGTTTGGAAACTTCAATAATGATGTCGACACTGTCCTTAAGAGTTATTTTCATTATTGCTCCTTGAGAATGAGTTGTGCCGATCTGTCTAAAGCGATGATCTATCTAGCTAATGGTGGAAAGAGCTTGGCAGGTAAGCAGCTGATAACGCCTGTGCAGACAAGGCAGCTAAATGCGTTACTAGCCACTTCAGGCTTATATGATGGTGCTGGAGAGTTTGCCTATCGTGTTGGTATGCCCGGAAAAAGTGGTGTCGGCGGCGGGATCATCGCAGTGATCCCTGGTGATATGTCGGTGTGTGTTTGGTCTCCAGAGCTCGATGCTAATGGCAACTCACTCGCGGGAACCGCTGCGCTAGAGAGTCTTTGTCAGACTCTGGGCCGTTCAATTTTTTAGTATTCTTATCTTGCTCACTTAGCAATGTCATATTTAGCCAATAGTTCGCAATATTGGCTATTTTCTGCTGCCCAACAACTGCAATACTAAGCTTTAATCTTTGCTTTTGTTATCTTTAACAATTATTTAGCGCTATTGGCATGCTCTGTGCTTTATCTAGATTAATTATATTTATAAGCGATAAAGGATTACAGCAATGAAAAAACTTCTTACCTCTGTTGGCGTCTCAGCCGTATTACTGTCAGCTTCTAGTTTGCAAATGGTCAGTGCCCATGACGAGTCAGGTCAACACTTTAACAATGAATGTGAAGTATCACTTAATTATGATGTCACCGTTGAGCCTAAAAAGCTGACCGTGAGTGAAGTGGGTAAAGAGCAATACCGCATAGAGGTGAATAAACTTTTTGTTAATGGTGAGCAAATATCACTGAACAAGCAGCAACAACAACTTGTTAGCCAATATGCTGATGAAGTGTCATCACAGGTTCCTGAGGTCATTGAGTTAGTTAATGATGCTGTAGCGATGGCATCAACCGCTGTAAGTATGGCACTGACGCCACTATTAGGCGATGCAACCGGATCAAAAATTGATGAGATGATGGATGGGTTGCAAGATCGAATTCAAGAGGTCGCTTACCAAAATGGTGACAAGTTTTATCTTGGGGCTACCGAGTCTTCTCTTGAAAGTGCATTTGGTGAAGAGTTTGAAAAAGAGATGGAGCAGCTAGTTCAAAACTCAATAGGTACCATGATGATGAGCTTAGGCAGCCAAATGATGTCTGGCGATGGTGATTCTTTTGAGGCAAAAATGGATGCATTTTCAGTAAAAATGGACTCTATCGGTGAAGATATCGAGCTTCAAATGGAAGACCAAGCACAAGACTTAGAAGCGCGTGGAGAAAGACTTTGTGAGAACTTTGAGACTTTAGCAGTGTTAGAGAAAAAGCTTCAAACTCAAATCCCTGAATTAGCGAACTATTCTTTGGTGGCAACGGCAAATAAAGAGCTGCTTGAATAAGCACTATTAGTAACTGTTAAATGTAAAATCCTTGAAATAATCCTTGTGTTGCCTGACCAAATTGCAACAACCCCTGCATCCCACCTTTATGCAGGGGTTTTCGTTTAAACCCCATAGTTGTTCCGTTAGTTTTAGCTTTAACGCTAAATAGAATTAGCGGGCTTATATTTCAGTTACCGAAACCTCTGCCTTGAAACGCCAAAGCCTATAAAAATGCCTTACTTATGCTAGTACAAAAGTACTTATATGATGAGATCTAAGGTTTTTTTGGTATACTTCTAAAAATAAAAGCAAAACCATTTAGTGGTTAAATAAATACAACTCTACTCTAGCGTACGCATATTCACTTAAGATATTGTTCTGTAACATATTTGTGTGTCAGATTTATCTTAGCGATGGAAGTACTATTACTGTCGTAAACACCTTAAGGCGATTTACATGTTAGAACTTTTAGAACCAATCGCAATTTTTACTCATGTAGCTCGAGCGGGTAGTTTTAGCTCTGCAGCACGAAAGTTAGGTATATCTAAGTCTAAAGTTAGTACTCAAGTTGCAGATCTTGAACATAAGCTCGGTGTTCAACTTATACAGCGCACCACTCGTAGCTTAAGCCTTACCGAAGCTGGTCAGTTGCTTTATGCTCAAGGCGAAGAGCTGTTAAGAGATGCAGATCAAGCTGTTGCTAGCGTTCATAATTTAAATGATGCAACACGCGGCGTATTGAAAGTCGGTATTTCACAATCTTTCGGTACCATGCACATCATTCCCGCTCTACCAGAATTTATGGCAAAGCATCCAGAACTTGAGCTACAAGTTAGCTTACTTGATCATAAAGTTGATGTTGTCAGTGAAGGGTTAGATTTACTGCTGACTATGTCTGAGCAGTTACCTTTAGGTATGGTTGCTAGGCCGCTGATGAAGTGTCAGTTCTTGTTGGCTGCATCTCCCTCATATGTCGAACAACATGGTATGCCAAGCCGTCCTGAGCAACTGGTTGATCATAACTGTCTTGTATATCAAGGTGAGTGGCATGAGCACAGTGTTTGGCAGTTTAAGCAAGGTGATGACTATTGCGAAATTGGGGTCTCGGGTAATTTTAGAGTCGATAATGCCCCTGCGCTTAAATCGGCTGCTGTTAGCGGTTTAGGAGTTGTCTATCTAGCGAGTTACTTGCTTGAAGATGAAATAGCTAAAGGGACGTTAGTGCCTATTCTTGATGAATGGCAATTAACTCATCATCTACCTTTGCAAGCCGTTTATCCTCGACGTAAACACCTTGCACCAAAGGTCAGTGCATTTATTGATTTCATTAAAGATCATATTGGCTCACCGCCTTATTGGGATGACCCATATAAAGAATTGTATGCAAAACGTAAGTAAAAATAGGAAACATTGTTTTAAATATTGAACAATGAACTTTTGCCATGACTCTGTGATGGTTAAAAGTCTTTACTATCATGGCTTTACTATGTATTGCTGATTATTTAGTCGGTGCGAATTTAGGCGCTACTAATGCAGGTTTTTATGGTTTAGGTTGCAGTTTGTTCTTAATTTTATACAATGCATGCAGTTGATTCAAAATGATTTGAGTCCTATAACGCAATACAGAATGACCCCTCTTTATTGTGTTGTACAAATCAGCTTTACGCAGTTTTGATTCGATGCTGGCAGAAGTTTAAGAACTAAAACAATGCTAGCCTTAAAACCATCATCCTAGTTTTGGTTTACCCCGGCTTTTACCGGGGTATTTTTCTGTTAAGCGCTTGAACTTTATCTGTACCCTACAATTTGGGTTATTTACTACTATAAGTAAAAACCTAGATAGTGCTTATCAAAATCAGTTCAATAAAAAAGCCACTGTATTTAGTGGCTTTTTTATTGGTTTTTTGAGGGCTACTTTATTTGGATAAAGTAGCCTACGTATCACTAGCTGCTTTTTTCAATCCAAAGATCAATTTCAGACTCTAGTACATCTAACGGCACGGGACCATTTTGCAATACAATCGTATGGAAATCCCTAATATCGAATTTGTCGCCTAGTGCAGTTTGTGCTTTTCCTCGCAACTCAAGTAGCTTGAGCATACCGACTTTGTAAGCAGTTGCTTGTGAAGGCATGACAATGTGTCTCTCTACCATTTTGATGGCATCAGACTCGGCATTAGGCGTGTTAGATACGTAGTAGTTAATAGATTGTTCACGTGTCCATTTTTTGGCATGAATACCGGTATCAACCACTAAGCGGCAGGCACGCCATAGCTCCATTGCTAAACGACCGAAGTCAGAGTAAGGGTCTGCATACATGCCCATCTCTTTAGGAAAATACTCGCTGTATAAACCCCAACCTTCAATGTATGCGGTGTAACCGCCATACTTACGGAACTTAGGCACTCCCTCTAGCTCCTGTGCAATGGCTATCTGCATATGGTGCCCTGGTGTACCTTCATGGTATGCCAGCGCCTCCATTTGGTATTTAGGCATGGCTTTCATGTCATATAGGTTGGCGTAGTAGGTTCCAGGGCGACTTCCATCAGGTGATGGATTGTTATAAAAGGCTTTACCTGCTGACTTTTCCCGAAAAGCTTCGACCTGTTTCACTATCATCGGTGCTTTAGGTTTTACTTTAAACACTTCATCAAGACGGCTACTCATTGTGTCAATCAGCGCAATAGCTTCTTGTAAATAAGCTTGGCGACCTTGATCTGTATCAGCATAGTAAAATTGCTGATCATCTCGCATAAAGGCAAAGAACTCTTGGAGATTGCCTTCGAAGTTGACCTTTTTCATAATGTCGCGCATTTCACCGTGTATACGTGCCACTTCTGATAAGCCAAGCTTGTGGATCTCATCGGCGCTCATATTAGTGGTGGTTGTGCGTGCTAGTGCATTGCTATAATAAGTTTCGCCCTTTGGAAACTTCCAAGCACCATCGCGAGTATCCGCTTTGGCTTCTAGCTTACCCATGTAACCAATCAGCTTGTCATAGGCTGGTTTTACGTCATCAACTAATGCTTCCTTGGCTGCTGTTAGCAATTGCTGCTGCTCATCTGAACTGATTGATAAGGCGTTGACTTTACGTTTGAAGTCCGCCCATAAAGCACTGTCTTCACCTTCATCAAACGGGGCGCCTTTGACAATGTTTTTGCTATCGGAGATGACATATGGAAAGACGAATTTTGGTGCAATAATGCCTTTGTTAACACGAATTTCAAGTGCTGTTTGCAGCTGCGAAAGGCGCTTAGGTACGCCATTTAGACGGCTAATATAGGCTTTAGCATCTTTAATATCGCTGATCTGATGTTGGTTGATCAGGAATGAGGCTATTTGAGAGTGACCACCATACATCTGGTTGACTGGGTAGCTATGGTAACGCCATTGATCATCTTTTATCTCTTGCTCAAGCTTTTGAGTCAGTAGTTGATAACTCAATTTTGTTTGCCTATCTAGCTTATCTACATTGAGCATATTTAGTTGGGCTAAATGCTTTTTAGTGCGCGCTAAATTTGCATCTGTTGCCGCATCACTCATCTCATCCCATTTGTCATAATCGGTTTTTATACCGAGATAAGTTTGAGATATTGGACTTGCTTGCACATTCTCCATGAAAATGGCTTCAAACAGCGCATTAGCTTTTTCTGATTCACTATTAGTCTTTTGAGCCACTGGCTCACTTGGACTTAAATCGGGAGCTGACGTTGGCGCGGCATATACCGCTGAACTTAAGCAAATAGAGAGGGACAGAGCGACGACAGTTATTTTTGTTTTTATTGGCATTTTTAGACTTCCTTAGAATTATGATTGTTATCCTAAAGAAGCCTAGAGTTAATTTTTTGATCTAAGTGTTAGAAAATGTTTCTGTTGAGCTATTTTGTTTAGTAATGACGAATATATTCAATGCTTTATAAGAATTGTGACAATAAGTCATTTACAAACATATGTCCTCTAGGTGTTAGTTGCCAGTACTCTTGGCTTTCTGTCATAAGCCCTTTAGCACAAGCTTGCTCGATACCTTGAGAAATAACACTTCGCTCTAAGCCCGTTCTTTGTTCAAACTCTTCTTTAGGGATTGGAGTCATTAGTCTTAAACGGTTCATTAGGTACTCCAACGGCCTTTCTTCCTCTTCTACAATTGTGGTCTCAGAGGTGTAGTCAGTTGCCGTTAGGTAGCCTTTGGGATGCTTGATTTTTACCGTTCGTACTATTTTATTGTGCGCTACTTGAGTTATTTTTCCGTGTGCGCCGCAGCCTATTCCTAAGTAATCACCGAATTGCCAGTAATTAAGGTTGTGTTGACACTGAAACCCTTCTTTCGCATAAGCCGATATTTCATATTGAACGTAACCGAGTTCAGCAAGTCTTTTCTGCCCTTGCTCGTAAATTCGCCAGAGTTTTTCATCATCGGGTAGCTGTGGAGGTTTGGAGTGAAACAGCGTATTGGGTTCGATAGTGAGTTGATACCAAGACAAGTGCGGCGGGGCAAGCGCTGCAGCAGTTTCAATGTCGGCGAGCGCTTCATCAAAGCTTTGATTTGGTAAGCCATGCATTAAGTCCAAATTAAAGCTTTTATAGCCTGATGTTTTTGCCTTTTTAGCTGCTACTTGCGCTTCTGTTTTATCATGAATACGACCAAGCAGATTGAGTTTATCACTGGAAAAACTCTGAACTCCAATAGACAAGCGTGTAACGCCTGCTTGCTGATAGGCCTCAAAATCATCATGTTCTAAGGTACCTGGATTGGCCTCCATGGTGATCTCTATGTTGGCTTTAAACTTAATCAGTTTATCAACCTCTATGAGTAAGCGTTTTATCTGCGCTGCATCAAACAGAGAGGGGGTGCCGCCACCAATAAAAATTGTGTGTAGCTGCCGACCTTGGACATAATGCAAATCCTGTTTTAAGTCAGCAATAAGCGCGTCGACATATTCCGTCTGTGGTAGCTCTCCATGTTGGCCATGGGAGTTAAAGTCGCAGTATGGACACTTCTGTACGCACCAGGGGATATGAATGTACAAGCTTAATGGTGGCAGGGTTAACATTAGCTAAAAATACCTTGTTGCTTCATTGCTTCAATCAGTAAAACCAACGCTTTACCACGGTGGCTCAATAAGTTCTTCTCATCGCTACTCAGTTCCGCGGCACTGCACTTATGTTCAGCAGGAATAAAAATAGGATCGTAGCCATGACCATTGTCACCAAGTGGGCTAAAACCTATGCTGCCCTCCCATGATGCTTGGCAAATAATGGGAGTCGGGTCTTTTGCATGGCGCATATATACTAATACACACTGAAAACGAGCACTGCGTTGTGTTTGGTTATCTAAAGCTTTTAGCAGCTTAGTGTAATTTTGCTGATCTTTAGCTCCTTCACCAGCATAGCGAGCCGAATATATTCCTGGTGCGCCTTGCAGAAAATCGACCTCTAGACCAGAATCATCAGCAATCGCTGCATGACCGGTTATCTCTGCCGCATGTCGCGCTTTTATTATGGCGTTCTCGACAAAAGTGGTTCCCGTTTCTGCGACTTCAGAAACGTTAAACTCACTTTGGGCGAGGATCTCCACACCATAATCGGCCATCAGTTCGGAAAATTCTTTGAGTTTGCCTTTGTTGCCACTTGCAAGGACGATTTGGTTCATCGGGGACCTTTGAGCTGTCTGAAAATATGGCGGCAATAATAACGAACCGTACCGTTAAATGCATCACTTATATCAAGCAGAAAAGCTATAAGCAGAGGGAGGGGAACTTCTGATGTGTTGATAAATAGGTGCATTTCTACTGAGAGAACATTGCACCTTCATCTGCTGAGCTACAAGTTTGGCAGATGGAGTGGGGGATTGCTCCCCCTACTAAAGATTACTCTACGTAGAACTTCTGTTTGAACTTGAGCTGCGTATTGAGTTTAGAGCCATGTTTAACTGCAATATTAAAGTTTATCTCCTGATCATCACGGTAGGGGACTTCTGCAATGTAGTAAATTGAATCACCTTCACGGATCTCTCTAAATTTTAACTCTACCCGTGCATCGAGAAGGTTGTTCGCCACCCCAGTAATTTCAACAGGGACAGCGGGATTACCGTCGACGCTGGTATCTAGCACCGAAATATTTAAGATCCCTGAATAACTGCTACGTTTGATGCCGTACGACTTGGCAATGCTGGGAGTTAAAAAGGTGCTACTGAGGGCGACATAATGAATATCGTAGTTGCCGACGTTTTGTTTCTGTTCAGCAAATGCGCTACCGGTTAGGCAGAGGCTGAGCAGCAAAACAGCTATTAGTGAGCGGAGCATATTGGCTTTCCTTAGGTATTAGCTTTGATATTAGTATAGAACTTAAGTGTGGTAAGCGCCTTATACTTCTTATAAGTATAAGGTTACAAAAGGTTTTGTATTTCAGCGGGAATGATCTTGGGCGAGGAGATAAGCACTTGCTTATGACGTCCCGTGAGACCTTTAAGTATGTCAATGTCGCCCTTTGGGACCTTGAATGCTTTAGCAAGATATTTGGTCAGATGAATGTTCGCTTTACCATCAATAGGTGGAGCTGTGATGGCTATTTTTAGCTCATCGCCATGCAGCCCTACTATCTGATCTCGACTCGCTTTAGGCTGAACATAAAGCTGAAGCAGCAGGTTTCCCTGCTGCATACAGACTGCTACCACTATACGTTTGCCCAGAAAGGTACGTATTGGGCAAGTAGGATGTTGAGGAAGTTTAGAATAATCATCATCACTAATAGTGATAAATCTAAGCCACCCATTTGTGGCAGCATGCGGCGTATTGGCGCTAAAAGAGGTTCAGTCAATTGTCCCATAACCATCTCTATTGGGTTTTGGCCTTGGCTCACCCAGCTCAATATCGCCCTTAGGATAAGCATCCAAAACAGTAATACACCCGCTTCTTTGAATACAGACACTAAAGATATAAGCAAAATACTTGGTACGTTTAGCGCGGCGCCAGCCATCAAACTAAGCAGCACAAACTTGGCAACCACCACGGTAAGAGCCAGTACAAACGAGGCGGTATCAAAATTGCCAAATGATGGAATGACTCGTCTTAATGGACCAACGATCGGGTGTGTCGCTTTAACGATAAATTGACTAAATGGATTATAAAAATCGGCTCGAGCGAGCTGTAGCCAGATCCGTAAAATGACCACCATTAAGTATAAATCGAATACTGTACTTACTAGAAAACTAAATGCATTCATCTGTTTACTCTACTTATCACGTTTAATAAAAATTAATATTGCTTTGCCATCTCTTGCGCCCGAGCAATACAATTTGTCATTGCATCATCAACTAGGCCTCGTATATTACCCTCTTCAAAAGTGGCGACAGCTTGCGCCGTGGTGCCGCCTTTTGAAGTTACGTTATTTCGTAGTTGCGCTAAGCTCAAATCTGGATTCTGTTTAACCATTAATGCTGCGCCCAATGCCGCTTGTTGTGCCATTTCTCTTGCACTAACTTCAGACATGCCACTCTTAACGGCACTTTCAACCATGGCTTCTAAAAACAGGAAGAAGTATGCAGGCGAACTTCCTGCCAGAGCGATGACCTGGTTTAACTCTTCTTCTTTGTCGACCCATACAACCTCACCACCGGTTGCCATTAGTGTCTCGCATAATGTTTTATCTTCAGCTGAAATATCATCACCTGCAAATAATCCCGTTAAGCCTACACCGATCTGAGTTGGGGTATTAGGCATAGTGCGTATTAATTTGATCTCTTGCTTAAAATAATCACTATAGCGTTTAGCTGTTACACCTGCAGCGATGGTGATGATTAACTTATTTGAGAGATCCAAATCACTTAACTGCTCACCAACTAATGCCATTAGGTGAGGTTTTACACCTAACACGATGACATCAGCAGATTTTACTGCTTCAATATTATTGTTAGTCGTGTTGATGCCAAAGTCTTGCTTTAGCGCATCAAGCTTGGGTTGACTTGGGTTTGCAGCTGTAATGCACTCGGGGGAATAGCCACTTTTCACTAATCCACTTACGATGCTGCGGGTCATGTTACCAGCGCCAATAAAACTGACATTTTTTTGTGACATTGATTTCTCTTTTTATTTTAGTTAGGACGACACTTTTACTATTTTTAAATCTTTAAACTGATTAGTATTACACGTTATTAAGGCTTAATATTTGGGTGAGGTAGCCCAATACCAAGCCCTTTAAGTATTAAACATTATTTATCTAAATAGTTGAGCCTAATTGCTGATGACTCCATTTTAGGGGGAATCACGTGCGCCAAATATAGCGCTACCGATCCGTACCATGGTTGAGCCATGGGCGACTGCCAATTCAAGGTCATTACTCATGCCTACGGACAACGTGTCTACACTCGGGTATTTAGCTGACAAATGCTGATATTGCTTTTGTAACTCAGCAAGTTCGGCGGTTGCAGTGACATTATCAACGCTGGCTGAGGGGATTGCCATTAATCCACGCAAGTTTAAGTTAGGCAGCGAGTGGATTTTCTCTGCTAAGGCCGCAATTTCAGCCGTTGTCACTCCAGATTTACTGGTTTCTTGACTGATATTGACTTGAATGCAGACATTTAATGGGCTCATGTGCTGTGGTCGTTGGTCATTTAGTCTGCTAGCAATTTTCTCTCGTTCAACGGTGTGCATCCAATCAAACAGACCTGCAATTATTTTGGTCTTGTTCGATTGCAAAGGGCCAATGAAGTGCCACTCTATATCGGGGTAATCTTGACCTAGGCTTTTTATCTTTTCCTCGCCTTCTTGTACGTAGTTTTCACCAAAACGCCTTTGGCCAGCAGTATAGGCTTCTATGATCTGCTCGTTTGGCTTAGTTTTACTCACCGCCAAAAGTTGCACATCTGCAGAGTTTCGTGAAGAATTTTGTGCCGCTTGTTCAATCCTGTGCTGGGCGAGCGCTAGTCTGTCTGTTATTGTTGTCATGTTGTATATTTTTGGTTGAATGGATATCCCAAACTATGGAAATCACAGAGTTACTTGCCTTTAGTGTAAAGCACAATGCATCAGATCTACACCTTTCTGCGGGGGTTTCTCCTATGATCCGTGTTGATGGTGAAGTGAGGAAGATAAATCTTCCCGCTCTAGACCATCAAGGTGTTCACAGTCTTGTGTACGATATTATGAATGATAAGCAGCGCAAAGATTATGAAGAGCATCTAGAGATAGATTTCTCATTTGAAGTACCCGGCCTTGCACGTTTTCGTGTTAACGCCTTTAACCAATCTCGTGGTTCTGCAGCTGTGTTTCGTACCATTCCAAGCGATATATTAAGTTTAGAGCAGTTAGGAGCGCCGGAGATCTTCAAGAAGATATCGAGCTTCCCGCGTGGACTTGTATTAGTTACCGGGCCTACGGGCTCAGGTAAAAGTACCACCTTGGCTGCAATGGTTGATTACATTAACGAAAACAGACACGACCACATATTAACCATTGAAGACCCGATAGAATTTGTACACCAAAACAAACAATGTTTGATTAACCAACGAGAAGTACATCGCCATACTCATAGTTTTAATGCGGCTTTGCGCAGTGCATTACGTGAAGATCCAGATGTTATTCTTGTCGGCGAAATGCGAGATCTAGAGACCATTAGATTAGCAATGACTGCTGCTGAAACCGGTCATTTGGTATTTGGTACCTTGCATACGACTTCTGCGGCTAAAACCATTGACCGTGTGGTCGATGTATTCCCTGAAGGCGAGAAGGGCATGGTTAGAACGATGTTATCTGAATCACTGCAAGCGGTGATCTCTCAAGCGTTGATTAAGAAAGTGGGCGGTGGTCGAGTTGCTGCTCATGAGATCATGATGGGCACGCCGGCAATACGTAACTTGATAAGAGAAGATAAAGTGGCGCAAATGTATTCTGCAATTCAAACGGGCATGGCGCATGGTATGCAAACGTTGGATCAATGTTTACAAAACTTAGTCAATCGCGGTCAAATCAGTCGTGAAGATGCCTTGCTTAAGAGTTCAAATAAGCAAACCAATTTTTAATAGGTAAATACTTATGGATGTTCGTCCTTTTTTAAAGGTGATGATTGAGCGAAAAGCGTCAGACCTTTTTATTACGGCTGGTTTTCCCCCTAGTGCCAAGATAGACGGTGAGCTGCGCCCTCTTAGTGAGAATGCATTTAACCCAGCACAAGCATTGGAGTTTGTTGAGTCGTTAATGACTGACGTGCAAAAAGAGGAGTTTCATGAGTCTCGTGAGTGTAACTTTGCTTTTGCGGCTAAAGATCTTGGACGATTTCGTGTCAGCGCCTTTTGGCAAAGGGAAGCACCAGGCTGCGTAATGCGCCGTATTGAAACCAAAATCCCCGAAGTTGACGATCTAATGCTGCCGCCTATTTTAAAAGATTTAGTGATGAGTAAGCGTGGCTTAGTCATTATGGTTGGTGGCACGGGAACGGGTAAATCGACATCGCTGGCTGCACTCGTTGGCTACCGAAATGCTCATGCGCGTGGCCATATTCTGACCATTGAAGATCCTGTTGAATTTGTTCATGATCATCGAAAAAGTATCATCACTCAGCGAGAAGTGGGCATTGATACAGAGTCTTTTGATGCGGCGCTCAAAAGCTCGCTACGTCAGGCTCCAGATGTAATTTTGATTGGTGAGATCCGTAGTCAGGAGACCATGGAGTTTGCGCTGTCTTTTGCTGAAACGGGCCATCTTTGTATGGCGACATTGCACGCTAACAATGCTAACCAAGCACTTGACCGTATTATGCACCTTGTGCCAGAAAGTAAGCATCATCAGTTATTGTTTGATTTGTCGCTTAACTTGCGTGGTATTGTGGCGCAGCAACTGGTGCCTAAAAGCGATGGGACAGGGCGTAGAGCGGCGATTGAAGTATTGATTAACACGCCGCGAGTGGCGAGTTTGATTGCTAAAAATGAGTTACATTCGCTAAAAGAAACCATGTCTAAGTCGAACGAGCAGGGGATGCAAACATTCGATCAGGCACTATTAAAATTATATAGTGACGGCGAAATTAGCTATGCGGATGCGCTGCATCATGCAGATTCGCCTAATGACTTGAGGTTAATGATCAAGTTGCAAGGTTCAGATGCTACCAGTACATCATCAATGGATGGTGTCACCCTTAACCTTGATTAACATCAGTGTTTTAGGCTCTGGATAACCAGGGCAATTCATCTTTGGCTAAGGTCAAGCTGGCAATATACTGTATTGTCAGCTTTTTATTATAAGAAATTGATCTTTTTATGTATCTGAGCGTAATAAAAGCTAAGGTACGCTAGGTATTCAAAGCTACTGCTATTCTTGTTTCGGTTATCTATTTCAACATTAAATTTTAAGGAGTTCTCTTGGCTAAGTTTTCTGGGTTATCCAAGGAAGAAGGGCACAAAAAACGCAGTAAAACCGGTGTATTGCTAGTCAATTTGGGCACGCCTGACGAAGCCACACCTTCGGCAGTAAGGCGCTATTTAGCAGAATTTTTGGCTGACCCCCGTGTCGTTGAAATTCCAAAGTTAGTTTGGATGTTGATCCTTCATGGGATTATTCTGCGAGTAAGACCGGCTAAATCTGCAGCACTTTATCAGCAAGTTTGGACTGAAGATGGTTCGCCATTAATGGACATCACTAAACGCCAAACAAAGAAGTTAGCAGAGCACTTTGAAGGCTCGGAAGACATTTCTGTGAAGTTCTGTATGCGTTATGGCCAGCCGTCGGTGGCTTCAACGTTGAAAGAGATGCATAAAGAGGGGGTTGATAAGTTAGTCGTACTGCCGCTCTATCCGCAATATGCTGCGCCAACTACAGCGTCGGCATTTGATGCGATAGCGAAAGAGCTGATGACATGGCGCTATCTGCCCGCGTTGCACTTTATCAACACTTACCACGACAACCCTGACTTTATAGATGCGTTAGCTGCATCTATTACTAAAGATTTTGAGCTCAATGGACAGCCACAAAAGTTGGTGCTGTCTTATCATGGTATGCCTGAGCGTAACCTTCATCTTGGCGATCCCTATTATTGCTTCTGTAAAGTCACTACTAAGCTGCTGGTTGAAAAACTTGGGCTAACTGAAGAGCAGTATATTACAACCTTCCAATCTCGATTTGGTAAGGCAAAATGGCTGATGCCCTATACAGATGCAACGATGGAGTCTTTGCCGAATGACGGTATTACTGACATTGCTGTGGTATGTCCGGCGTTTAGTGCCGATTGTTTAGAAACCCTAGAAGAGATAGCGGGTGAGAACAGACTGATTTTTGAAGAAGCTGGCGGCAAACAGTTCAGATATATCGCAGCGTTAAATGATAATGATGACCATATTCAAATGATGGCTAATATCGTTAAACCTCATCTTTGAGGTACAACAGACTAGGAGGGCAAGCTCAATTGAGAGCTTGCCCTCGTTTTAGCTCTAAGCGTGAAAAACTAAGCAAAAAAGGCACATTACAGACTGTCTATTTGGCTGGTTAAATATTGCTGATAGGTATCTTCACCCCATGCAACAAGACTTCCCTGTTTAAATAGCAGCGGAGTGCATTCCTCTTTAGTTGTTTCGCCATCAGACTCTTTGTGTTGAGTACGGTAAAATAATATCTGCAAATTTTGTTGATTGGAGATTTTAGCTTCACTGAAGTCAGCTTTACCAAACATGGTTTTTATTTCATCGATGCTCTGCCCGATCGCGAGTTCTGTCAATTGGGCTCTATTGTAAGCTTGTCTATCTTCCCAATCCATTTCATCCGGAGTAGGGTCATAAGTGGCCATAATGACAGCGACAAAGGCAATATAGGCTACAAAGATTGAGCCTATGATTACGGGGACTTTGGATTTCATTTGTACTCGGGTTCCTTGCGAGGCAATTCCAATTACTGGCTACGATACTATGCAAACTGATTGTGGTAAACGCCAAATTGCTAACTTTTTGTTAACAGTTGTAAGTGGTGTAACATCTGAGTTTAGTATTCGTTACTGTTCTTTTGGCAGTCTAAATTGCTTAAGGTTAGCATTAAGTGGCATATCCAATTGAAGTTGAACAAGTTTATAGCTAAGCCTTGCAAGTTGCTTACCCTCTTCGAGTTTTTTGGCTTGTTTGGAACCGACCTGTTCTATCGAGCTGTAAATGTTGGCAAGTGACCTGAATATCTTTAACAATTCAACCGCAGATTTCGGCCCAATGCCGGGCACTCCAGGGATCTTATTGCCGCTATCACCCGCAAGTGCTAGATAATCAATAAACTGTTTATGTTCAACACCTAGCTTTTGCTCCATGGCTTCAACCGTCATATAGGTTTGGTTAAAGTGATCCCACTGCTTGATGTTTGGGTGCTTTAATTGGCAGAAGCCTTTATCAGTCGAAACGATAATCGCTTCTCCACCAATGCTGACAAGCTTAGTGGCTAAAGTGGCGATAACGTCATCAGCCTCAGAATCAGCTTCTAGTGAAGCAATATGATGCTCGGCTAGATAGCGCTTGATATCGTCAAGGCCGTTAGCTAACGCTTCTGGCATCGGTTTACGGCCCTTCTTATAATCTTCGTATAACGCCTTACGCCAAGATAGCGCATTACCATCCCATACAATTGCCACATGGGATGGCTGGTGGAACTTTAGTAGCTTTTTACAAGCACCATGAACACGCTCTTTAAGCCCACTGATATCAGTTTCATTAGGTTGTGCGGCGTGGATGCGCCGCACTAAGTTCATACCGTCTAGAATCACAAATTTATTCATTTAATTACTTTGTAGCAGGGAACGTAAGCGCTTCCTGGTAACTTCATTCGTTGTTGTGAAACAAAAGCGTTAAGGAGTTCATCCATTAATGCCATGAGTTTAGGTTCGCCTTTTAGCTCAAAGGGACCCTGTTCTTCAATTCTTTTGATGGTTTCCATTTTGACGTTGCCTGCGACAATGCCGGAAAATGCTTTTCTTAGATTTGCCGCAAGCTCAGCCTTATTAGACTGTTCGTGAAGATCTAAATTACTCATCACTTCGTGAGTCGGCTCAAAAGGTAGCTGGAATTCAGGTTCTATTTTTAAAGACCATTGGTATTGATAGGAGTCGCCATTATCTTTACGAAATACTTTAATTTTCTCCATCGCTTCTTTTTGAATACGCGCCACTTCAGCAGGATCATCGATGACAATTTGATACTTGCTTTGCGCTTCAGCGCCTAGCGTTGCTGCAATAAACTCATCGATACGAAGAAAATACTCTTCACTCTCTTTTGGACCGGTTAACACCAATGGGAAGGGGATGTCTTGATTGTGCTTGTTAAGCAAAATACCCAATAAATAGAGCAACTCTTCGGCTGTGCCTGCACCACCAGGAAAAATGATGATGCCATGCCCAAGTCTGACAAATGCCTCTAAACGTTTTTCGATATCGGGCAAGATAACCAGCTCATTCACGATCTGGTTTGGTGGCTCTGCGGCAATAATACTCGGTTCTGTTAAACCGATATATCTCGCATGATTGACCCTTTGTTTAGCGTGTCCAATAGCGGCCCCTTTCATCGGTCCTTCCATTGCACCAGGTCCACAGCCGGTGCAGATGTCTAGTTTACGTAAACCGAGTTCGTAGCCGACTTCGCGAGTATATTGGTACTCAATGGCGTTGATGCTGTGTCCGCCCCAACAAACGACGATATTTGGATCGAACATTGGCATTGTTCTGGCGTTACGCAAAATATCAAACACAACGTTAGTGATGTGATTGGCATTGGTTAGATTGATATGCTTTAAGTTCTCATATCTATCATAGATATAAACAATATCGCGTAAAACGGAAAATAGATGTTCTTGTATACCTGCGATAATTTCGCCATCGACAAAGGCTTCTAAAGGGGGATTGGTTAGCTCTATCTTTATGCCACGCTCTCGCCTCAGCACATTAATATTAAAATCGGAGAATCGACTGAATAAGTCTTTAGCATTGTCACTTTGCAAGCCTGAGGCTAAAACCGCAAGCGAACAGCTACGATAGAGCTGGTAAAGCTCACTCTTAGCATTTTGTTTGAGACGGTCAACTTCGAGTTGTGAAAGCTGATCTAAGCTTCCTCTAGGACTAATTTTCACTATCATAGCAGCTCCTTAGCAGCGATAGTTTGGCAGTCCCTCAAAGATAGATGGCGTTAACAATGGATAACGCCTGGGGAGAGCCTATGAGTCAATGATGACTCTATCTCTGCTTTGATGTTTGGCTTTATACAGCGCCGCGTCAGCTCGTTCAAAAGTTTCAGTAATGAGCTCATTTTCAATAATTTGTGCTGCGCCTATAGATACTGTAACTGTAATTCTCTGATTTTTAAACTTAAAGGGAATACTTTTTACTTTTTCTCTTACTCGGTTCAGTAAAGGTTTGATATCACTTTCGCTAACATCAGGTAAAAGAAACACGAACTCTTCACCGCCAAATCGTGAAACAAATTCTGTATCTCGTAAAGAATTTTTAAGAGCCATTGCAATGACTTGCAACGTTTTGTCACCAGTACTGTGGCCAAAACTATCGTTTATAGATTTAAAGTGATCAATATCCGCTACAGCTACCCATAAAGGTTGTTTAGTGCGTTTATAATTGCGGTATTCAATTTCCATTCGCTCCTGCAAAGCGGCTCGATTTGGCAATTGCGTTAGGGTATCGAGTAAGTTTAGCTTTTGTTGTTCAAATAAACGTTCTTTATAGCTCTCTGTCTCTTTACTAAGTTCATTGAGCTCTCGACGCAGTGCGTCGACAGATTGTCTTAATTGGATCTGCTCTCTATTTTCTAACGCCTCTTTACGACTGAGTGCGGTTCGTAGCGCAAGTAATTGCTCTGTAACCTGGTTTTTCAAATGACTGATATCATTAATATCAGTTACAGATCCATCAATATTATCTACTTGGCTATTTATCTCGCCGTTGAGCTTTTTGGCAACTTGAAAACTTTTAACTGAATGACTGTAAGAATCAGTAACGACTTCTCGTACGTTGGTTAGCGCACCGTTGAGTATGAAAAGGAACTCTTGAGATGCCGTTTTCTCTTTAGCGATATTATCGAGAAGTAGGCTTAAAACTACCTGGTAAGCACTTAATAGCGTATCGAGTTCGAAATCATCAGTTAACGATAACTTTATTGCAGAAATCTGCTCTTGTTGTTCTTTTCTAAATTCAATTTCTGATAATATTTGCGCCAGCTCTTGAGCTGATTGGCGATGTTTAGGTAAGACCTCAAATTTGTCACCGAGCTTTAGCTGCTCGTTAAGGATCTCATTGTAGAAATGCACAATCTTTTCCACTTTAGGAATGTAATCCCAATAGGTATGAAAAGGTTTTGCTAGCTCTTTTTTAAAATAGGAGATCTCTTTCTTTAGCTTAGTAGGAAGAGAGTCAAGTCGCTGGATTTGGCTGATAATGCTGGATAAAGAACCGCGGCTTTCTTCTAATTGCTGCATGACACGGCTATATTGTTGCTTCAATATTCCGTCGACCTCTTCGAGATCGGCAAGAGACTCATCAATCTGACTAAAACGACTTAGCTTGTGACGCAGCTTTGCTAGTTTGTTGTCTAGCTCAATATTTTGCCCTTTACACGCTATGCTTAATTGAGCAATGAATTGTAAAAGTAGTTGTAACTTTTCATTGTAGTCTTCACTCATGTCATCAAGGGCTTGCCTCGCTGAGTAAAGCTTTTGTTGTAGAACACTTAGCTGTGACGTGCTGGCTACTGCATCCTTCATCTAATTAGATTTTCCTTTATCAACACGTTTAGACTCAATTTATTACTGCTTCATCAACAACTTTGATCGTTGCGTTTTGAAGACTAAGTGTATTTTTATTTTAACAGTTGTTATTTGTAAGTTAAATGCAATTTGGCTCTACATGAGTTTGATTAATCTAACTCAGTGCTCAAGTTGACATTTTTATGACTTTTCCACCTTGGCCAAACAATATCACTCTTATGACCGTTGGTCTCTATTTTGATGATGCCGCGTATAATACTTTTCTCTATATTGAGATATAGCGGCGGAACAAATATGCCTGACGATGCAAATTTAAGCGGTTTTAATGTCACATAGTAGTCTTTATCACTGCCAAGGGTGACTGCGGCAGATAGCATCATCTGCAGCGCGCCAAAATGTTGCTCTGCAGAAAGTTTAAGCGCTGGGTTGGTCAATAACGGCAGACTGACCAATCCCATGTGTAAGCTCGTATCGCCATAATTGTCTTGTAAGCTATTCCTAACATTATTTAATAGCGTATCTGGGGCAACTTGAATATCGAAATTAAGCAGAAAGATACCTGGGCGAATGAAGTAAATAATACAACCTAAGTCATTAGATAGAGCGCTTAGCTGCTGTTTATTCATTTTGGTATTACATTCATAGCCTTGAGCGAGATCAAAGTTAAGCTGATCTGTTAACGATATTAAAGCGAGCGTCTTAAAAGTATTACTATAGTAGCCAAAGTCGCGGATAAAGGCGGCTTGGTTAGCCGTTTGGGTTAACGGATCCAAGAGGCTGTTTTTTTCTAATTCAACCGATTGTGCCCGCAGAGTTTTCTTCATACGCCATAGATACAGAGATAGCATCGTCATTAAGGACAATACTAACAAAGTGAGGACTAGGACTAGGACTAGCTGACTGCTTGATAGCTGGTCTTCCGTTTTTTGTAATGCAGTCTTAGTCTGGCTTTGTTCGAGTTTGATTTTTTGCAGCTGAAATAATGTATTTGCCTGATCTTCATTATTTACTTGATGGGTGTCTATGGTTTTCAGACTCGATATTCTCTTAATATGTTGATAAGCCAGCTTGAAATCACCAAGCTGTTCTAGAGCCGCAGCGCTATAGCCCAATGCTTCGATATGCTCATCATTCAGTTTCATGTCAACGGCTATGTTGGCGGCTGAGTTGGCATACTTTAAAGCCAACTCCCACTCTGAGAGGCTGCTGTATACCTGTGCGATTAATAGATGATTGTAAACTAGGTAATGGTTGCTGTTACGCGATACAAAGATATCACTGGCTCGAAGTAGGTGTGATATCGCATTTTTAGTGTCTTCTATTTTGTAATAAGCTTCGCCGAGGTTATGAAAGTTCAATGCCTGGCCGATATAATTGCCGAGTTTGGCATCGATTTGCTGGGCATTTAAGTAGTAGTCAATGGTTTTATACCATTGCCCTTGTTCAGCATAAATCATCGCCATCACGGTCATCGTTGAAGATACATATGTTTCTTTGCCAAGACGCTGATAAATATCGGAGGCGCCAGTAGCATAAAGAATAGCGTCATCCCAGGACTTTAGTTCACGATAAACCCGTGAAAGCTGCAGCTGTATATGAGCATCTTGAGTTGGGTTTTCCTCTACCTTAGTATGCTTAATGGCTTCAGAGTAATGTGATAGCGACTTGCCAAATCGTTTCAGTTTGTAATAGTACTTTCCAAGTACAGACTCTGCGTGAGCACGGATATAGGGATCTGCTAATTCTAGCGCAACATTTCTTGAACTCATGAGATACTGCAGAGCGGGGTCTTTCTGTCGCAGCATCATATGTAGCACTCCTAAGTGATCATTGATGATGAAGAGTAATACTTGTTCCTCTCTATTTTTAGTCGCGGGTAGTGCGTTAGCTGCTTGTTGATATAGCTCAATAGCGGTATGAAAATCTTGCTTGTTCTTGCCTATGTAGCGGCCATTTAACATCAGTACATAACTGTTATCAAAACCACTTTCAGCCACCAGCTCAAGCTGATCAATGATTTTTCTAGCTGTTATATATCGAGCATCATCTTTAGATGATAGATCGAGTGATAACCTTGCCAGCAAGCGTAATTCTTGCTTTATGTCAGCGACAGCAATACCTTTTTGAACTGCAAACTGACGCAGTTCATTTTCATTAGCAAATTCGGGAATGACAGGCAGGTTCAGATTAACGGATTGGCGTAGTTTATTTGGGAACTCTCTAAATTCACGTTCCGTCGCAACAGCATCTCGGCTTATTGCATAAGCTGACTGGCACATGGTAAAAGATAATATTATGAAAAAGAGAGTAAACAAACTTCGCATGGGAACATAATTCCTTGCTCTAAGCATCTGCTAATGAGCTAAATATTTTTGTTATTTTAATTGGTGTAATTAAGCAAAATGTTATACTTTTCGGCTTAATTAAAACAATAATAACAGAAGGAAGCGAGAGTGAAACCAGTACTCCCCCTAATATTAACTTTTAGCGCATTAATTTCTCCAGTAGCGATTGCAGACGTTGATTACTCAATAGATTTACTGAATCCACAGCATCATTTAGCTAAAGTCGAAGTGAGCTTTCCTAAAACATCATCTGCAACATTAGTGGTAAATCTTCCAGTTTGGCGTACCGGTAAGTACGAAGTGCTGCCTCTGGCCGATTCTGTAAGGCTTTTTACTGCAAAGGACTCCAGTGGGAGTGTGCTTCCATGGACAAGAACAGCAAGTGGAGAGTGGACCGTTGCGCTTGATAAGCCAACGGCTGTGACTGTTTCTTATCAGCTGTATGCAAATAAGCTTGGGCAACGAGTCAATCATATTGATGCCTCTCATGCCTTTCTCGATGCTAGTGGTACATTTGTGTACAGCCCAGAGTTTAGAGCCGAGCCCATCAATGTCAGTTTGTCTGTACCTGCTGAATGGAATAGCTATTCAGGTATGGATAAAGGACAAACAGCCCATAGTTTTACCGCTGCTAATTACGACATTCTGGTTGATTCTCCAATAGAAACCGGGATCAACGAGCATCGAGAGTTTACAGCTGACGGCAAGCAATATGAATTGGTGATTTGGGGCGAGGGGAATTACGACATCGATAAGATGGTTGATGACTTGAGCAAACTAAGTGGCCAAGCAGAGGTCATTTGGGACGATTATCCTTTCGAACGTTATGTTTACATGGTGCATGCAACCAGCGGAGCTCGTGGTGCCACAGAGCACTTGAATTCAACCATTATTCAGCGCCCGCGCTTTAGCTACCGCGACCGTAAAGATTATCTTGGCTTTATTAAAACGGCTTCTCATGAGTTTATTCATACTTGGAATGTCAAAGCTTACCGTCCTCAAGGGTTAGTTCCTTATGACTATCAAGAGGAAGGGATTACACAACTGCTTTGGATAGCAGAAGGCTCAACAAGTTACTTTCAAAGCCAGTTACTGCTACGTGCAGGAGTCATAACAGCAAAAGAATTTTTTGAGGATTTAGCTAAAAGAGTGACGCAAAGTGAGCAAACGCCAGGGCGTGAAATTCAATCGGTTGCCAGCGCCAGTGCTAACCAATGGGCTAGTACCGGTGGTGATTATGCGGTGAACCATAGTACAAATATTTATTCAGAAGGTTATTTGACATCGTTAGCGCTTGATTTTTCGTTGCTAAATGAAACTAAATTAAAGCATTCATATCGAGACGTTCATCGAGAGCTGTACCAATCGCATCGTATTCCAGCTGGCTACAATATCGATGATGTAAAGAGTATCTTGCAGCAACTTTCAGGTACGAGTTATGAGAAGTGGTGGCAGCAACATGTTAATTCACCGATAAGTTTAGACTTTGAATCTATGTTAGAGCAAGCAGGATTAGCTGTTGGCTATGGCGCTGATGCGAAATCAGAACCTTTTATTGGAGTGACGCTGGGATCTGATAGTTTGATACTGTCACGTGTATTACGCAATGGGCCGGCATGGAATGCAGGTATAGTGCTTGGCGATGAAATCGTTGCAGTTAATGGCTTAAAAGTGACAGCAGCAGGGTTTGACTCTCGTATCAAAGATTTTAAAGCTGGTGGAGAGATCACCCTGACTCTGTTTAGTAATGACAGATTGAAAGAGGTCAAACTGACGCTCGGCGAACAGAAAAGTGGCAAAATGGCGATTAGTAGCGTTGCTAAGCCAAGCCGTGCCCAAAAAGCATTCTTTAAAGCCTGGTTAGGAATTGACTGGCCGTTTGATAGCGATGGGAAGTTAACAAGCGTTGATTAACGATAAAAAGGCGCCGTTGGCGCCTTTTTGTTAAACGGTTTTACCGGTAATTATTTGGTATTTGACCAGTAGCTCATCATCAGATTCTTTGTTGTCTGGATCGACGGCAATGCAATCAATAGGACAAACTGAAATACAAGTTGGCTTATCGTAATGGCCTTTACATTCAGTGCAAAGCAGCGGTTCAATCTCATAGATCTCCTCGCCCATGGTGATAGCCTCATTTGGGCACTCTGGTTCACACATGTCACAGTTAATGCAGCTGTCGTCGATTAATAATGCCATTGCTTACTTAATACCTTTATCAAGGCGCTGATAACGCGCCTTATTGTTTTGTCTGATTATTTAGCTGCTGCGTCAGTAGCTTGATGAGGATTTCGAGTATCCTGGCCTTGCGGTAAGTTACGCAGTAATACCGCCTTATCTAGCTCAACGCCAGCAGGAACGTCTAAGAAGACAAAGTGCCCTGAACCTAGACCCGCTTCAACACTTTGGCCTTTGCGGTTGATTAGGCTATCCACCTTAATTGTAAGGTTACCCTGTGGTGTCATCACTTCGACGCTATCACCGACGAGGAATTTGTTCTTAACATCAATCTCTGCAAGGCCTGCTTCGTTGCGTTGGCCGGTAAATTCGCCGACAAACTGCTGTGTATCGCTGATTGAGTAGCCGTAGTCATAGTTTTGGTATTCATCATGCACGTGGCGGCGTAAGAAACCTTCGGTATAACCTCTATGCGCTAAGCCTTCAAGGTTATGCATTAATGTTCTGTCAAAGTCTTTCCCTGACGCGGCATCTTCAATCGCTTGACGATATAGCTGCGCAGTACGAGCTACGTAGTAGAAAGATTTAGTACGGCCTTCAATTTTTAGTGAGTCAACACCCATTTTTGTTAGGCGGTCAACATGTTGGATAGCACGAAGATCTTTAGAGTTCATGATATAAGTACCATGTTCATCTTCAAATGCTGGCATATATTCGCCTGGTCTGCCGGCTTCTTGTAATAAAACCACTTGGTCTGAAGGCTCACCTGCACCGAGTGTTGGCGTTTCTATTTGCACATCTGGGTTAACGGCAATTATATCGCCTGTGTCAGTCTGCTTTGCTTCATGGACATCATATTTCCAACGACAAGCATTGGTACATGTACCTTGGTTAGGGTCGCGCTTATTGATATAACCAGAGAGTAAGCAGCGGCCTGAATACGCCATGCACAATGCACCATGGACAAATACTTCAAGTTCGATGTCTGGACAGCGCTGGCGGATCTCTTCAATTTCATCAAGAGAAAGCTCACGAGAAAGAATGACACGCTTAATGCCTTGAGACTCCCAAAACTTAACCGAAGCCCAGTTAATTGCATTTGCCTGTACCGATAGATGTACGACTTGATCAGGGAAAGCTTCTCTGACCATCATGATAAGACCTGGGTCAGACATGATCAGCGCATCTGGCTGCATTGCTACAACAGGCTCCATATCTTTGATATAGGTTTTTAGCTTGGCGTTATGCGGGGCAATATTACTCACCACATAAAGCTTCTTATTTAAGCTATGAGCTTCTTTAATGCCTGCAGCAAGGTTTTCCATTTTAAAGTCGTTATTACGTACTCGAAGACTGTATCTTGGCTGACCGGCGTAAACAGCATCAGCGCCATAGGCAAAGGCGTAACGCATATTCTTAAGGGTTCCGGCTGGGGATAGTAGCTCAGGTTTAAACATAATAACTTCTCTGTTAACGGGTAAGGTTTAGGCAAACGGCCGCGCATTTTACTTAATCAAAGGGGGCTAATGCAAGGCGCAGGACCGCTTATATTAAGTGCTAACGCAGCGAGCTGAGTCGTTTATTTTGAATTCTTGTGATGCTGGTAACGTTTTTTACTCAATTCATCTTTCATTTGAACAATTATCTAAGTATTAACCTAATATGGCTATTTTGCACGTGCTCACGAGGATTCAACTGATATACTCGACCAGCTGCAAATTAATACGAGTAATATAGGGAGTAAAGATGTCAAAAGAGCATCAAGTATTAGTTGGTTTGTTAAGAAAATTAAAAGCAGATTCATTAGTATTGCCGACCTTGCCAGAGGTCGCTATGCGAGTGCAAGAGGTCGTAGGTCGCGACGACACTAGTCTAAAAGATGTTGCCGATATTATTGGACAAGATCCCGCTATTTCAGCCCGAATAATTAGGGTGGCAAATAGTGCAATATATTCACGTGGCGTACCAGCTGGTAACGTCAATGCGGCCATCAACAGAATTGGATTGGCCCAAATAAAGACCATTGTGACTTCTATTGCGATGGAGCAGTTGTTCATATCGACGAATGAGTTAGTGTGGGAAGTGATGGATGAGGTTTGGCGTACTTCTATTGATGTCACCTCGGCAGCGGTCGCTTTGTTGCAACTCTATAACCGTAAGCACCCTAATAGCGGTCTAAATGCAGATACTATGACACTTGCGGGTTTGGTACATAATATTGGTGCTTTACCTGTTTTAACGGAAGTTGAAGCGGATCCAAACCTCGTTGATGATATCGACCAATTAAGAACTTTAGTGCGTAAACTACAAGGTCCTATTGGCCGTGCAGTACTTAAAAATTGGGCTTTCTCTCCCAGTGTCATGGAAGTGGTAGAGCGCTGGGCTGACCTATCTTACTCTAGCGAAGAGGTGGGTTATCTCGACTTTATTCGCGCTGCAGCACTTTATACCGGTGAGCTGCGTTCGGGTAATGAGTTAGAGGCTCGATTGGCAGTCTTTAGCGCCAAAGCAATTCCTGTATCTCCTTCAGAGTTAGCAAGTGATGAATTTCTGGAGATTTACTACTCAATTAAAGCGAGTTATGAGTAAGCTACTTATTAAAGGCTAGGCTATAGTTTAAGGCAGCTTTAGAGTGGATAGCATCAGGTCTTCTTACTGCATCAAATTCATGAGGAACACGCGATTAAAATACCTAGGCAGATAACAGTTAAAGTTATATTGAATGGATAAAGTTGAGCTACTCTCGGTTGCATGTATGGTGCTCGTACTGCTATTAGCTGTAGCTTTTTGGCAGTATCTGCTTTGCCGGCGTCAACTTAAGCAATTGTACTCATCTGTAAGTCACCAATCAGGTGAACCTTTTCGGGTTAATTCTTCATTAGAGAGTGCGCCGCAATCACTCTCGCAAGTTGAGCAGGTGGTTTCTCAATTAAAACAGCAATTGCATCTAGCTGGATACGATAAATTAACCGGGTTAAGTAATCGTTTAAGCATTAAGCAAAAGTTGGCCAGCATGATGCCGCTTAAGCGGGGAAGCCTGGTATTGCTTGATATATATCGATTCCGCTATGTGAATGACCTCTTTGGTTTCAGTTTTGGTGATGAGCTATTGAAGCAGATTGCTAACAGGATTGAAGTTGATGTCCATTCCAGTTCAACTATAGCCAGAATGAATGAAGATGAGTTTCTGATCTATTTTCCTGAAGGAGTGACAGAGACAGAGCTAGGCATTTTTATTCAATATTTACAGCAGCCCTATAGTGTGTTTGAAAGCCCGATTACAGTGCGTGTTCAGATTGGGCATTTAGGGCTGGAGCGTTTTTATGGCGACATCAGCACTATGTTGCGTCGGTTGGATTTAGCCCTTAAAAAAGCTAAAAAGTTCGATAGCGCCATAGCTCATTATGAACTTGGCGATGATGCAGTGCAGTTACGCGAAGTATCGATTATTAATAGCCTAGTGAAAGCGCTGCAGGACGGCGAGCTCTATATGGTCTATCAGCCTAAACAAAACTTTCGGCCATTAGGGTGTAACCAAGTTGAAGCGTTAATGCGCTGGCAACACAAAACCTTAGGCAATATCTCTCCGGCTGAGTTTATTCCGCTAGCAGAGTATGCCGGAATGATTGATTTGATCAGCCAATGGGTGCTCGATCAAGTGGTTATTCAACAAGCTAAGTGGCGTAGATTGGGGATCGAACTGCAAGTTGCTGTTAATTTGTCGACTCAAGATTTAAAGAATCAGGCACTCATTGAAGAGATTGAAGCTAGGTTAGTCAAGTATCAACTTCCCGCTGACGCGCTATCAATTGAGCTAACAGAGAGTAAATTGATGGAAGATATTGATAGCGCAGTTCTTGCTATTAATCGATTACGTAATATTGGGGTTGATATCGCTATAGATGACTTTGGCACCGGCCACTCTTCACTCGCATATTTGAAATACTTGCCCGTTGATGAAGTAAAAATAGATCAAGCGTTTGTTGAAGGACTAGAAACTGATGAGCAAGCAAAACACATAATGGATACCAGTATTCGTTTAGCAAAAGGCTTGGGGTTTAAAGTTACTGTAGAAGGCGTCGAAACCGAAGTGGTAAAACAGATTATTGTTCAAATGGGCGTAGATAAAATTCAGGGCGATGTGTTTGCAAAGCCTTTGACTCCGGCCGAACTTGAGGTCAAGTGGCCGAAGTTGTCATCCGTTATCCAATAGCACGAACTAAAAAGTAACAGGCTGTGAAAATGCTTCGCCAAGTCGATTGATTAATATCTGAGGCATAGGGCAAAGTTGGCGGTTCTTGTTCATACATATCATCTCGATTTGTGCCGTTACTGCAGGCTTTTTAGCGTTAGGGCGCCAAATTTCTTGCAGCCAAACTGTGCGATATTTACTTTCAAAATAAAAACGAGTCCTAATATCGATAATGTCAGCAAACTCTACGCCGTCATGACAAAGCATGTCACTGCGATAAACTGCAAAACCCAAATCATGCTCGTCCCATAAACTCGCTAAGCTCTTGGCACCAATCACATGTTCACGAGCACGCTCAAAATACTTCAAGAAATTAGGGTGATACACAACACCAGAAAAATCGGTATCTTCATAGTAGATCTGTACCGGGAAATTAAAGGTTTTACTTTGTTGTACTGATTTAGTCGAGGGCATATTTATTGTGGTCTAATGATAAATATTGATGAAAGTGGCACCAGTTTAACATACCTATATGCAAACCACTTGGAGTGGCTGATTTCAATGACAGCGTCACCTTCACCAGCAACATTTCCATCGCTTGGTTCTAGCGCCATAAGCCGTGAGTTCGAGCGACTTTAGGTTGAATGCTAAAACTGTGAGACTAATTTGAGTTTTTACCAGTAAATCCATTAGAATAAACTCATTGAATTAAATCTAATGGAGTGATGTGAAAATGGCGAATAAGACTATTGAAGTAAATACACACATGGCAGAAGGCTGGAAGGTGACTACGCAAATCCGTGAGCATCAGCTAGTGATTGACCAGCCAACCGGTGGTAATGAAGGCGCTAATCCTTTGGAAACCTTTATTTTCTCATTGGCTGGTTGTATTTCAACAATCGCCAAAATGGTTGCTCGTGAGCAAAAAATAGATCTGCAGCAGTTTGATGTATCGATGAAAGCACAGCTTAATACTGCTGGGTTACTCGGTAAACCTTCTGAGGATCCAGTTGGTTTCAAATTGATTGATGTTGTTGTGGTCATGGATGCTCAAATAGATGATATTCAGCTTGATGATGAGCAGAAGAATCTGTTCCTCGATACCGTTTGTCACCGTTGTCCAGTGCATGAAAATCTGCTTAAGCCTACGCTTGTTAACCATAGCGTTGCTTAGTACCAGCTAACAGAAAACGGTGGAATGAGTGTGGGTAACCCCACTCATTCGGCTTGGAAATGGTAACTTTTTACGCTTTATTACAGAGTCTTAATGTTGTGAATTCTTGTGTCTGTAATGCTAAATATTGGCCGACTGATAATAACTTAACGTTCTGATTAGATACCCACTTTGTTTCATTAGTTGTAACCCTCTAACGCAACCTGCTGTAATTTGCACTTTTGGAAAGTAAGCATAACTGTAAGATAGATATTAATTACCCCTTAATCTGCTAGAATATTGATCAAATAGATGTAAATTACTGCACGGACGAATTGTTCTTTATGGATCAAAGTTTATTTTTCTCGCTTATTCAAAATGCAGCGCTATTACTAGCAATGGTGTTCGTATATGACGCGTTCCCGCGTAGTCATAAGCGAGAGTTAGATGTGCTTTGGAGAGTGGGCATTGGCGCCCTTGTTGGGGTGATTTCTATCTCCGTGATGTTGAGCCCTTGGCAATATACGGAAGGCGTTTTTTTTGATTCAAGAACCGTTATCCTTGGTGTTTCAGGGATGTTTTTCGGTGGGATCCCCACACTTGTCGCTGTGATTATTAGCGGATTATTTCGACTTAGTGAAGGAGGCGTAGCGGTATGGTCTGGCGTGGGGACAATTATGACCTCGGGCTTGGTAGGCTATTTATGGGGTAAGTACCGCAGCGGCGATATTGGTGATATTCGCTTTAGAGAGCTGTTAGTATTTGGTTTTAGCTTGCACATTATCGCCTTACTTTGGGGCTTGGTTATGCCCTTTGAAGTGGCTTTTTCACTATTGAAAGCGATCACTTTACCTTTCTTAGTTATTTTCCCTATCACCACGGCTTTATTGGGAATGCTGCTATCTCGACGCATTGAGATCCAGCGAGACCAAAAGATAAAACTTCAAGACCATTTATTATTCAAATCCCACTTTCAAGCGGGCAGCATGGGCATTGCTATCACCGACGTTGACCATCAATGGATAAAGGTGAATCCAAATCTTTGTCAGATGTTGCAATATAGCGAGTCAGAGCTGCTTGAATTACTTTGGGCTGACCTACTGCATCATAGTGATTTTAACCTCTATAGGCACTATTACGCCGATATGCTCGCGGGGGAAATCGATGAATTTGAACTCGATATCAGACTGATTGCTAGCGATGACTCTATTGTTTATACCCATATGACCGTGGCATGCCAACGCAACCAAGATAAAGTTGAATTGGTTATTGTTGGTTTGCTTAACCGAAGCTCACAGAAACAAGCTGAAATGGCTATGTTGGCGAGCCAGGAGCAACTCGCACTGGTACTAGGTAGTAGTGAATTGGGTTTCTGGGACTGGGATATTGTTAATAATAAAGTAGAGCGTAATGAGCTCAGCGCCAATTTGCTGGGTTGTGATGTCACCACACTTAATGAAAATCCTAAGCTTTGGATGCGTGCAATTCACCCCAATGATCGCGTGAAAGTACTGAGTTCAATAGATGAGCATCTTAGCGGTATCAGTGATCAACATAAAATAGAGTATCGCATGTATGCTCATACTGGAGAGATCCGCTGGATTTTAGATTCTGGCAAAATTGTTAGTCGGGATGAAAACAATAAACCGTTGCGCATGTGTGGGGTGCATTCTGATATCACTGACAGTAAGCGAGTCGAAGAGTCTTTAAAATTAGCTGCGTCAGTCTATAACAACAGTAGCGAAGCGATGAGTGTGCAAGATGAAGCTGGCGTTATTATCACCACTAATTCAGCTTTTACCGATATTACTGGATATAGCGAAGCCGAAATCAAACATCAGAATATTCAAATTCTGCAGTGCAAGCGTAACAACTACAGCGTATATGAACAGATTAGTCTGGCAGTAGAGGAGACGGGACGCTGGCAAGGAGAGATGTGGCTTAGGCGCAAAAATGGCGAAGAGCTAGTGGTCTGGTTAACGATAAATACGCTGTTTGATTCAGAAGCCCAAACAGAGCGACGAGTGGCGCTATTCTCCGACATTACCGATAAAAAACAGGCTGAACAGATTATCTGGAAACAGGCTAATTATGATCCTTTAACGGGTTTGCCTAACCGTCGCATGTTGCTTGATTATCTAGGCAGTGAGATTTTAAAGTCAGACCGACGTGAAAAACACTTCGCACTAATGTTCCTCGATCTCGATTATTTTAAAGAGGTAAACGATACACTTGGTCATGACATGGGAGATTTACTGTTAACTGAAGCAGCTAAGCGCCTAAAGAGCTGCATTAGAGACAGCGATGTTGTTGCCCGTTTAGGCGGTGATGAATTTACTGTGGTGCTATCTGGGATAACAGATATAAAAGGCGTGGATAAAGTCGCCCAAAATATTTTGAATCGTCTTGCTGAGCCCTTTAGCCTTGGAGAAGAAACCTCTTATATCAGCGCAAGTATTGGTATTACTCTTTACCCTGATGATGCTAGCAGTATTGAGGGGCTACTCAAACACGCTGATCAAGCCATGTATGCGGCTAAAGATCAGGGCCGAAATCGATTCCACTATTTTACACCTTCAATGCAGCGAAATGCCAAGTACCGGATGCGCTTAATCCAAGATTTACGACTCGCGGTGACCAACCAAGAGTTTGAACTTTATTACCAGCCAATAGTGTGTCTAGCGGGTGATCCCACCGTTAAAGCTGAAGCACTTATTCGTTGGCATCATCCAAAGCGTGGCTTAGTGTCTCCCATCGAATTTATTGCAGTTGCGGAAGAAACGGGTTTAATCGTAGAGATAGGTAATTGGGTTTTTCAGCAAGCAGCACGTCAGTGCGCGCTTTGGCGTGATAGATTTGGAATTGAAGTACAGATAAGTATTAATAAATCTCCAGTACAGTTTAGAGATGAAGGAGAGAGTCTAGATTCTTGGGTTGCACTGCTTAAAACACTGAACCTTAGTCGGAACTCTATCTGCGTCGAAATCACAGAAGGTTTACTATTAGATAGCAACCAGACTATTTACAGTAAGCTAGAGCAGTATCGCAATGCCGGCATGCAAATATCACTGGATGATTTTGGCACTGGTTACTCCTCTTTAGCCTACCTTAAAAAGTTCGACATAGACTTTTTAAAGATAGATCAATCTTTTACCCGAAACCTCGACAGCAATAGCGATGATTTTACCCTTTGTGAAGCGATAATTGTCATGGCACATAAGCTCGGTATGAAAGTCATAGCCGAAGGCGTAGAAACAGACTATCAGCGTCAAGTGCTTGCGGATGCGGGTTGCGACTATGGTCAAGGTTATCTGTTTTCAAGGCCCGTTACCGCTGAAGAGTTTGAGGCTAGCTGCATCACTGCTGCTTTAGAGTATAAGCAAAATGCATTGCCGCAAGAGAGTCATTCAGACGCTACAAAGGCTGTTAACAAAAGTAAGTAGTTTAGTATTATGGTTGCCGTCTGAGCTTTTCGGCTCATCACCTAGCGGATAAATAGCTAGCCATCGCCGCTTTGCTGCACTCGGTAGTATTATCTGTGCTGGGTTTTTGATAGACTCCGCGCTCACTTTTATTCCTCTATTTTATAACCAGTATTGAGCCGACCATGAACTTTGATGCATTTGATCTACACCCTCACATTCTAGATGCAGTATCGAATCGCGGTTATAAAGCGCTAACCGAAGTTCAGAGCCATGTGTTACCTGTTGCAATGCTTGGTCAAGATATTATGGCTTGTGCGCAAACGGGTACCGGGAAAACGGCGGCATTTGCACTCCCTTTGCTCAATACCCTAGTTGAGCAAGCATTACAGCAAAGTAATGTTGCTGAAGAGGATGCCTTTAATCAATACAAGTCAGAGCTAAAAGTTCTAGTGTTAACGCCAACTCGTGAGCTTGCCATACAAGTGGCGGATAATATTCAAGCTTACGCACAGTTGTTACCTTTTAAAACGGCAGCGGTTTATGGCGGCGCAAACATGAACCCACAGCGTAAAGCAGTGCAAGCCGGGGTTGATATTTTGGTTGCGACGCCAGGTCGACTTTTTGATCTAATCGGCCAGTTCGGTTTGGATTTAGGCAGTGTGACTCACTTAGTGGTTGATGAAGCCGATCGCATGCTAGACATGGGCTTTGTTAGAGATATTGAAAGAGTAAAAAGGCTGGTGGCAGTTGAGCATCAAACACTATTTTTCTCAGCAACTTACAGCGAAGAAGTAAAAACTTTAGCGCAGAAGATGTTAGTTTCGCCAGAGTGGATCGATGTGACTACCGCTGCCACTGCCAGTAAAATAACCCAAGAGGTTTATCTGGTAGATAAGCGCCGTAAAGCTGAATTGTTGTCAGAGTTAGTAGGCCGTAATAATTGGCAGCAAGTTCTGGTGTTTGTCAGCAGTAAAGAGAGTGCTGAACACTTGCATAGCGAGCTGAAACTTGATGGTGTTAAAAGTGCAGTATTTCATGGTGATAAAACGCAAGGCTCTAGAAATCGAGCATTAGAAGAGTTTAAAAGCGGTAAGTTAAGAGTGATGGTCGCCACTGATGTTGCCGCTCGCGGGTTGGATATTGAAGCGTTGCCATTGGTGATTAACCTTGAGTTGCCTTTTGCGGCTGAAGATTATGTCCATAGAGTCGGCCGTACAGGACGTGCTGGCTTAGAAGGTCGAGCCATATCGTTTGTATCACCGCAAGATAAAGCGATGTTGAGTGAGATTGAAACGATTATTGAAATGACACTACCTTGTATTACGCTGCCAGGCTACGAAGAGGGCGCACCTTTACCTGCTCGCTATCGCGATGTCATCGCAAAGCCGGTTAAAGAGAGAAGTCATAATAAGCGTAAATATCAAGAGAAAAGACGTAGTGAGTCAAAAACCGGCCAAGCTAAAGCGTCTAAAGGTAGCGGTGATAAAAATAGTTATGGCCGTAGTAAGAGTCGAACCAAATAACGGTTACTGATAAAAATGATGAGGTTGATGGTGAACCTCATCATTAAGTCATATTGCAGCTTCAGCAATGTCTCTAGCTGTAATTTATCGCTCTGCTGCGTGCTGAATGGATAAATTAACGATCCAGCCTGCTATCTCGTTAACCTCAGTTTGTTTGCCATTAAATAAGCATATTGTTAGTCCATCATGCAATAGCGCATAGGCTTGACCTGCATTAACTTAATAGACTGGGGTTAAAATGTGATGGTGGCACCCACGGTGTACATCCAAGTTTGATCTAATATGTCAAAGTACTCAACTTCACCTCTGACGGCAATACTGCCTAATTCAAACTCCAGGCCAATACCAGCCGCTAAATCCAGGCCATCATTAGAGATGTTTTTCCCAATATACTCTAAATCTGCATCCCAATAGATCCCTCCTAATTTGCCAAATACTCTTACCGGTCCGAGTGGAATACCTGCAACGGCAAAGACATCTAAGCCATAAGGATCAACGCTGGCTCTGGAGTCTGACGGAGAACCTAAATCAACATAGCCGGCTTCAATAGCGAGTAAGCCTGAAAATTGATAACCACCAAAGAGTTTCCAAGCAAAATCATTTTCATTGAAATCAAAATCGCCGAGGTCAGCATCACTGCCTGACTGCTCTATGCTGGCAGAACCGACTGAAGCTCCAAAGTATAAGCCTTCATCTTTAGCCTGTACTGAAGTACAAACTAAGGTAAACATCAAACTCAATATTAGCAAAGTGATATGTTTCATCATTAACTCCTTTGATTACTTTAATTACTATCCTTAGCGAATAGACTAGCGCGTGTAAGTTGTACTCTTGTATATCGATACTGTATGAGCACAAATTGAGGATAGTAAACAACTTGATAATTGCAAATTGGTGGGGATATAGGGACTAGTTAATGAGTCATTGATACGGCTTTTGGGATAACAATACCGACTGTAAAATCTCATCTTATACTCACGGCATGGAGGAAGTGCTTATTTTTATATCTGCGCAGCGTACCTTGGCAAACTGCGCAGTTATTGGGGACTATGATGGCTAATTATTAACAGCCAGCTTTAGCTGTTTCAATGATGTTTTAACTTGCTCTAAAGGCGATGCAAAGTTCATTCGATAGAAGTTTTCATCCGCTTCTCCAAACCAAGTCCCCGGGGTTAATGCCATCTGCGCCTGCTCTGTTAATAGCGTCTTTAGCTGCGTCGGAGTGAGCCCTAGTCCGGTAAAATCAAACCAGATTTGATTTGTACCTTCTGGGACGAAGGTTTTTACCTGGGGTAGCTGTTGCGCCATAAACGCGACAATCCAATCTCGGGTATGCTGGGTATAGCTTAGGAAAGAATCAAACCACTCTTTGCCCTGCTGATAAGCGGCAATCGTGGCGTAGGTTGTAAAGGCATTTCCGTGGTCAAGTGACATTGATGTTGAGGTCGCTTTGATTTTTTCACGTAATGCCGTGTTATCGCTGTAGATGTAACCATTAGAGATACTATTTAGGCCGAAGTTTTTCGCTGGTGATCCAATAATCGTCAGGCTGTTGTCGTAATCTAGAGACGCCAAACTGGTGAACGTTGAACCCGCAAAAATAATATCGGCATGTACTTCGTCACTGATGATTATCGTTTGATATTTCTTAGCTATTGCGACTAACTTTTGCAGTTCGGACTTGGTCCATACGCGGCCTACTGGGTTATGCGGGTTACAAAGCAGCACCATTTTGACTACACCGCTTTTTAGCTGTTGTTCAAAATCTTCAAAATCGATGACGTAACGGTCATTTTCAATCTGCAGCGTGTTATTTACTGCTTTACGGCCTGCTGACTCAATTAAACGACGGAACTGGTGGTAGACCGGTGTTTGAATGAGTACACCATCGCCTTCATTGGTAAAGTCGCGGATCAACATGGCTATTGCACTTAATACACCAGGCACTTGAACAAAGTGCTCAGGGTTCAGATTGAGACCGTGGCGCTCTTGGTTCCAGTCAGCAATGGCATTGAACACCGTTTTTGAATCGAACTCATATGAGTAAGTTTCTCGGCTGACCAATTGCTGCATCGCATGACTAATGGGGGAGGCGATAGGGAAATCCATATCTGCAATCCAATAAGGGGTTACATCCTCGGTACCGTAGACTTGCTTAAGCATATGACTATCGCGTTTGATAAATTTATCACTGATTTCAGTTTGTTTGGGTTTAACTTGGAACATCTATTCTCTCCGAATATTAAGATTTATAATAGTAAGACGTAGCAGCATTAGAAAAGACGCAAATAAATATGATTTATCAGTCGTAATCAATTTACGCGTGTAGTTTCTAAAGTCATTCAATCAGCGAGAGAGAGTCTAGAATGCCTTGGCCACTGTGAACGCCGCCTTCATTTTCACTGGCGGGTTTACTGCGGATCAAATATCCTGCGTAACCATTCAATTGCGTCACTGGTTTGGAGTCGAAATAGGCGCTGAATAAACCAATTTCACTAATGAGATTATCTACTTGCAGTTGCTTACCATTCCGAATAGCTAACGCTGGCCGCTCACGTTCATGGGGATATAAACGCCGCATTAGCGCCCATGCGTCATACTCTTCAGCAGCCAGTAACGCTAGCTTTTCACTAATATCATCACCAAATATACAGTGACCACCGCCTTCACCTTGGTTTTTTAGCACCCAATCTTGTTTGATAGCTTGATGGTTAAACCAAGTTATATTGTCAGCGTTAATAGGTTTCATCTCAGTAAATACCTGTTTTACGGATCTCGCTTCGGCGAGACTAAGCCCCCAACGTGCGTACTCCTCTATAGGCGTTTGACTGAGTAACATCTGCATGGTTTTGCTGGTAGCGAGCTGTTGGCTGAAAGTCGCGCTAACTGCGACATGGTGTTGTTCTATAAATAGTCTTGTTTGGCTTAAGGTTTGGCAGCAAACTGCCTCATCGAGCTTGGGAGCATGGTAGTCTGAGTACTGATAGCCAGCACGCAAATACACTACGTCAATAGCGCCCACTCCTTGTAATAATAAGCGTTGTTTTTTGCCACTTGAAAGCTGTGAACTTAACTGTTTGAAAGTACGCCTAATAGTGCGTAGCCCAAGCCTTTGTAGTTCAATTTCGAGCAGATGCTGATCATAAACATTGTCTTCATTCTCTTGAACCACCATTAAAAAAGTAGGCTTATCTGACTCTTCAAATTGAGCTTTAACTTTGGTTGCTGCTTGTGTGATGCCATAGGCAAGTTGTTCAAGCCCATGGTTTTCAGCGGGAGTAGCACGCTTGTTTTCAATCCAGTCATGATAAGTCTCTGGCCATTGATTGTTCATGTAGCGGTGAAACTCGGTTGCGCGTTGGCCAAAAGGTGCCATCCCTGCTGCGATACCGTTAAACTCAATAACCTTAGCACCAAGCTTACGATCATCCATAAAGTCAGTGCGCATTAATAGCAGCGGTTTGCGAGCTGGTTGGATTCGAGCGTCAATGTCACCATGAGCTTGTTGGTGCAGCGCTAGCAGGCGCTTGAAAAATGGATCTGCTTTAGCGACGTCTTGCAGTGATGTCTGCAGAAAATCATGATCTTCGGATACATTATTAATCAGTTTGCTGATAATAGGTGTCACTTTTACTAGCTGCTCAAATATTTTTCGCTCCATAGTCATTGGCGCAATACTAAAAGGACAATGCCTAGCGCTATTATTTGCTTGCCGAAAAGCAACGCCATGCATAATGGCCCACTCGGTGGCCTCTGCAATGACTTGGTTTGTTAACAAGGAAGCGGCGTTATTGTGCATGATGACTGATCCTATCTTTAAGGCTAATCGTTATAACTACTATTTTGAGAAAACTGCTTGATGCAAGCAGGCTTAAGTCGTGCACTAATTCGTACACGGCTTAACTAAGACGTTGGAATAACTGAAAGGATGCAAAAATTGACAATAAATATCTAAATGGTGGCAATAGCGCTAACGATCGAGGATTAACATTTGCGAGATATAGGCTTTTTCGGCACGTAATCGATAATACCTTGCTGACCGATTTCAAAGTCACAGCAAGTCATCATCTGCTCTCTAAATTTAACTCGGCTTCTTTGCACTCGGCTTTTCGCGCCAGAAAGCGATAACCCTAACTCATCGGCAATAGCTTGTTGTGATACCCCTTCAAGCTCAGCCATGCGCAGAGGGATGGCATATTTCTCTGGTAATTCGTTGATCAGCGGCCGTAAACATTGGGCCAATTCTTTATGTGCTAGCGAACTGACATCTTCCTCTTCAATCGCAAGTTCCTCTGGCAGCATTTCGTGGGGTTGGCGCGCTCGATAAAAATCCATAATGGTGTTATATGCGATGCGATAAAGCCAGCCCTTAAGGCTACCTTTAGATTTTAGTTGGTGCAGGTTACTACTGGCTTTGATGTACACCTCTTGCAGGATATCGTCCACCGCATCAGGGTCGTCAATACGTTTACTAACGTAGCCGCGAAGCTGCGCCTTGTGATTTTGCCATTCTGATACCATAGAAACTGCGCCTTATAATCAATATTACATTTTAACTATGACGTGCTTATCGCTAAAAAGATGCAAATTTTTAATAAATTTTCATTTGGATAAATACTTATTTACCGTCGTAAATTGCAATACATTGTTGCCGGTTAATTGATTTTGATGGAGAGAATGTGTGTGTTTATATTTTAATGCAATTGCTTAAAGCTTGTTTAATTTTTATAAGGGAGAGAATATTGAACGACTACCTGCAATTGATAATAGGTAATTTCCAATGAAAATTAGGTGTTTTAGTACAAGAATTTTAGCCGCGATACTATGTGTTTTAACTGTTGCATGCACTGATGGCGAGTTAGAAAAGAAACCATCGGGTCTTCAGACGATTGAAAGCCCATGCAGCCAAGTATGGTTTGAAAAAGTGGATAGACAAATAACCAGCGGTGATGGTCAAGGTCATGGCCCTGATTTAGGCTCGATGGAGTGGCGCTCCGTGGTGGAGTTTAAGCTAGGAATTAGAGGTGATGAGTCATTACCGGCTGCTGATTCTGAACACTGGTGCGTTTATATCGAGCAGCATTTTATCAACTAGTACTTTTTCGACGCTAAAGTTGCTGATTAATCACTTAACGAGTGAGTTTAGTGCTTTGCATGATTGCCGGTGGGCAGATTTGCTGCTTTTTAAACTCCTGCATCACTTTAAGGGTGATATCTGTTTCGAATAGCTTCTCGTATTTTATATCTAACACGTAGGCTTTTAAAGTGAGTTTAATGGCAAAGTAGCTGTCGCTAATGTCCTGTTTCACTAACACCACGATAGGCTTTGGTAGATGAATATAGCGGCTTGAGGCTGCAGCTTCTCGGATAATATCGGTCGCCAAAGTCAAGTCTTGATCAAGTGCGACATAAAAGGGGATCACCACTTGCATATCTAGAGCGCCATAATTGCCACTGACCACTACATCACTTAAAAACTTACTGTTGGGGATAGTGATTATATCGTCAGTTAAGGTGCACATGCGTACAGAGCGCAGGCCGATAGCGATAATGTCGCCATAATGCCCCTCAAAGGTCACTCTGTCACCGACTTGAAATGGCCTGTCTATCATTACTGTTAAGCCGGCAATAAAGGAAGCCGCAAGGTCTTTCATGGCAAAGCCAACTGATACTGCCAGCGTTCCTCCTATTAACGTCAGTACTCTGTCATCGACTCTAAAGCTGAGCATAAATACTGAGATCCCTGCTGTCATATAGACAAAAAATTGAAAGAAAGATTGTAGCTTTTGCGCCAGCATTCGCCGTTGGGCAAATTGGCTGCTGATCGAGTCAACGATGTTCTGTGTGAATTTCAGCATTAACCAGGCAACAAACAGGACTAACATTGATATAAATACACCGCTCCAGCGGATAAGACTGGCAATTTCGGTAAGACTATCGAGGTTAGGCGATAACGCTTCGGCCTGCGCTTGAAAGCTTAAGAATAACGCCAGTAGCAATAGTGTTGCGTACGATTGTATTTTCATCTACTTCACCAATAAATGTTGGTTATGCAAGGTATTGGTGATGTACCTAAACCAATGCGAAGATATTTTTGCCTTGTCGTCAATCAGTTCTATAAAGCCTCGGTTTTGAAAATAGCGCAGGGTATTAAGTACCTCAGCAAAACCCAGTTGGGTACAAGCCGCTAGCTCTTCTGCTGAAGCAACCTCTAGTTGCACGATGGCTCGAAGAACAGCGAGCATAGGCTTTGGCATACTTTCAAGCTCTTTGGCATCAGGCGCCTTGAAGATCCGCACAAACACTTCACCTGTGGCTTTATCTTGATGAAGTGACTGCCTGAAGAAACGCAGTGCAACGCTAGGATTTCCATCTGAGTAGTCCCATAAAATACGGTAAAACCCTTGTTCTGCGCGCTCTATTTCAGACAGTTCCTGTTCATCCCATTGCTTAGGTAATTTTAAGCCTGCAAAGCTCAAAACATGCTCGCCATCAGTCGCAATACGGCTACTGAGTAAGGCGGCTATTTGGGTCTCATTCCAGCGCGGCATCGCGATGACTTTATCAAACAGCAAGCGTTCACCACGGGCCCGGTCCACAAACCGCCATGCTGACTGCTCAATACCAAGCAACATGCCGTGCTGGTTACGACCTCGGCGCAGTAATTTAGATAGCTTCATTAAGAGGTTCAACCCGCCGACTTTAGGGCTAATGATGCGCTGACAATCATCAATACAAAATACATAACGTTTATCAGTATTACGTAGCAGTTTAATTAGCTCTGTCTCATCAGCTTCTTCAGGCAAGCCAACAGCGCTGTTTATCTGTGCTATCAGTGCGCTATATCCTGCATGGGGGCAATTGATGTAAATAGCATCTTCTGACTGAGCCCGATAGATGACCCGTTTTAATAGTGTAGTGAGGCCAAGTCCGCGTTCGCTGTAGATCAGCGCCATTGCTGGGGAGGGCGCTAACACATAGCGCGCTATTTCATTGAGTTCATTACTAGCATAATCTTCAATTAGTTCACTATCTTCATGGCCTGGAGCGACAAAATGATAGGTACTATCGCCCTTAATTCGTACCATGTTGGCGTTCTCTTTGTCTGCTTTACTTTGTTTAGCCACCTCTACTCTAAAGAAGTAGGCCAGTGCGTGCTTAAAATTTTCGTATTTAGAAAGCTTGTTAAAAACGGCTTGGAATAGTCGTTGCGAAAACAGGCGGTATACAGCAATGAATGTGGCTATTGGCGCTAAAAAAAGATTATTACTCTTTGATATAGCCCATGCAACGTAGGTTGGTTGCTCCTCAAACTGACCTAGCTGCTTAAAGACAATGCTGCGCCAATCTCTTAATGTCTTTATCAGCAGAAGCAGTAATATAAGTAGAATTAGCGTTTTAACCCAAGCGTATATCGTTCCTTGGTAGACGCTCATTGCCGTAGCTTTTAATACAATAGCAGCAATCACAATTGTCCATACCCAATGCTTTACAGTGCGAACTCGTAGCTCAACAATCTCTGACTGATTATTGTAATGGCTATGGTGTGAAGCAAACTCGGTGATTAATCGAATAACAATGACGGCGGCAAAGCTCCAGTTAATTACCACGCTGAGATAATTGATGCTATCAAGGCCAGGTAAACTGACTAAGGTGTTTAGCACCACTGAAAGGGTGATAAACCAAGCTAGTGGTGCCTGTATTTTATTAAGATAACGCCAAAAAGAGTGGCTAATTGGTTCGCGAGTTAGCGGTTTGCTTTTAGTGTGTTCGAGCTGAGTCACAATTAACTTTGGTGCATGTTTAAGCCACCATGACAGTAGCATAGCGATTAAAGTGAGCTTGAAAACCAATACTAATAGCGGGAAGGGGGAGACTTTAAGATCAGCGATGAATGTGGCTAAGCTTCGTAGCTGGAATACGAGCTGATAATTGATGATGGCTTCAGTGACTTGAATCTCTAATAGAAGCTGCCTGACGCCATCCGGGCCAAATCCAGTAAAGCGTTCATTAACGCTCGGCGGCACATAAGCTAAAAGGTACGCTTTGTTCTGACTCAGGCTATCAAGCGAAAGTCTTGTTTGTTCAATGCTGAGCCAATTCTTGTCAGTGTTAGATTTTCTAAATTGTTGCAGCTGTTGATTAAGGGATTTCGCATGAGATTGCTGCTCCCTAAACGTGTCGATGAGTATGCTCGTTGCCTGTCCTTGATCTCGAACTGTCGCAATGTGCAGTTCAGGTAATGCTTTGGTTCGTTGCGCGATGGACTGACTTTGCTTAGTTAATTCGGGCGCCTCAAAGGAAGACCAATTTGCGAAAAGGTAACTGGGTAGCAATGACGCTGCAACAAATGTCAGCCATAGCATGAGCTTTTTAAGTAGCATAGAAATGTCACACTCCATCGGCAAGTTTTTGATTTGTTACCTATAAAACCTAGCAGAAGCTACAAATTTTGCTGGTGTTTCTCGTCGAAGTCTTCTGTGCCACAACAGAGATATAAGGATTTGGAGTTCTGATTACCATATCAGTCGTGACATTGACTGCTGTTCCCGATTAAAATCTCGAACACCTTGCGTTAAAGAGCTGTCATCATGATCCAAAAAATAATACCTACCAACGTCATTACTGGTTTTCTCGGTGTCGGTAAAACATCATTCATTAAAATGCTATTAGGCCAAAAACCGGCAGATGAAGTATGGGCGGTATTGGTCAATGAATTTGGTGAGATTGGTATTGATGCCGGCCTGTTAGGCAATAAAACGGATCAAGTACAGATAAAAGAGGTGGCTGGAGGCTGTATGTGCTGCGCTGCAGGCCTGCCCATGCAGGTAGCAATCAATCAGTTGATTGCCAAGGCAAAGCCAGACCGTTTACTCATTGAGCCCACAGGACTCGGTCATCCACAAGAAGTGCTAAAGGTGTTGACCCAAGCGCATTATCAGCAAGTGTTATCAATGAAGTCATGTATCACTCTCGTTGATGCTCGAAAGCTCAGTGATTGCCGCTATACCAAGCATGAGATATTTAACCAGCAGCTGCAGGTGGCGGATCTTGTGCTAGCCAGTAAATCAGATACTTATGGCGAAAAGCTTATTGGTGAGTTGCAGCAATATCTTAAAGATAACACTTCAGAAAAGGGGCAAGCCATGACCGTTGAGCCTTGGAGTTATACCCAGAATGAAGCGTTAATGCCTGCGATTTTAGCGTCAATCAACTTACCTCATAAATTGTCCGCTGCGACAAATGTCCCAGCGGTGCAAGCTGTGACTATTCAACCTAAAGCCCGCCTTTTAGATATAAACTACAGTCCGCTGTTCTCAGCGGATACTAGTGTGCAACAACTTGAGTTTGATGAGCATGGGTTAGTATGTAAGACCAAACAAGCCGATGGTTTTTACAGTTGTGGTTGGGTATTCGATGTAAGCTACGAATTTGATTTTGATAAGCTGCTTGAACTCATAAAAGGTCTCGATGTTGTCCGTTTGAAAGCGGTGATGATAACTGATGAAGGTATTGCTGGATTTAATGGCGTCGAGTCTGAGCTATCAATTGTTGAGCTTGATGATGCGATGGACTCAAGAATAGAGTTGTTGTCTATGTCAGCTCTCAATCGAGAAGAGATTGAATCGGGATTATTAGCTGCAAGTAAAAGACTTGGTTTATCGTGACATCTTTGAACATGAACAGAAATTCATTCAGTATTTCATCAGTTAAAGTTGTATAAGCAAGTCGTAAAAAAGTAAAGTGTCAAAAGGAATCGTTGTTATTGCGAAATTGCAGGCCTGTATGCAGGGCTTAAATTTCCAATATAAGGCTATAAAACAGGATGTTAAAAATGAAGTTATTCCCCAAAGCTATCTTAGCTGTAGCATTGTCTACCTCAATGTTAATGGCTAGCCCGCTATCAGCCTCTGAGTTTAGTGACGCCTACAAGGCTTACAAAGCCGCAGTAGTGGCAAAAAACAATGCCGATATTGAGCAATTTGCGCTGCAAGCTTATCAACTCGGCAAACAAAAATTTGCCGCCGATAGTCTCGATGTTGCCATGCTCGCCTTAAATGCTGGCGATGCATCAATTCAAAATATGCCGGCTAATACCTATACTGAAGAAAATAAAGCGAAAGCAGATGCCCTAAAAGAGCAAGCTTTTGCGCTCTATAAAGTCGCACTGGATAACTATAAAAAAGAATATGGTGATGACGCGGTTGAGTTAATCGATCCATTAATGGGCTTGGCAGATTCCAGTCGTAAAAAAGATGCCCGAGAATACTTGAATGACGCATTAGACATTGCAGAAGATTCAGACAATCCAATGCTGCTGGCCGATACGCAAAAATCCTATTTCGAAATGCTCTCTAATAGCCAGTATTACACCCGCAAAGTACGTGATTATATGCTTGATGCTTATCAAACTTATCAGCAGTTACTGCCTGAAAATTCAATGAAGCGAGTATTAGCGGCTTATACAGTCGGTTCAATTGAATATGCCGAGAAACATTACGATAAAGCAGAAACGGCCTTGTTGTACGTGATTGAGCAATTTGAAGCGCTTGAGTATGATCACCCTTATGAACTGGCAGCACACGCGAAATTGGTGGAGCTCTACGAGCTAAAAGGCGAGAGTGATAAATCTACTCAGCATTGTATTGCCATCGGTAGCATGCAGCCTTGGAGTTCAGAGCAGGAGCAAACACCTTTATTTAGAGTGCAACCAAAGTATCCTATGTCATCGCTTAAAAAGAGAAAAGAAGGCTGGAGTCAGATAAGTTTTACTGTTAATGAGATGGGCTTTGTAGTTGATCCGATTATTCTTGGTTCAAAGGGCGGTTCTAATTTTAATAAAGCATCGCTTGAGGCATTAAAGAAATGGCGCTATGCACCTAAGTTTGTTGATGGTAAAGCGGTCGCTGCAAAGTCGAGTGTTCAGCTCGATTATACGATACGGTAATCTCGTTGATTTGGAGAAATAAGAAAATGAGGTGACTCGATAAGAGCACCTCATTTTTATTGGTGATAGCCGCCAGCTTGAATTGGCCTAAATATCTAGGTCAGATAGACGTTCAAACTACACGCGCCATGAGCACCGACTACTAGAGCCTGTTCAATATCTGCAGTTTTAGACGGTCCTGCGATAAAAGTCCCAAACTCCCCAGGCGCTAATGTCATGAGTTTTGCTGCTTGATGCATATTGGCAACAATACTTTTAGCTTCAATGACCAGCAATAAGTTCTCACAGATAAAAGGCGTGACTCTATGGCCAAGACTTTTATTGTTAACCCAGATAGCTCCATTTTCAGCAACGCCTAAATCCCCTGGAATTACCGCATAGTCGATATCTTTAAGCTCGTGCGCGGTTTCACTTACAACACGATTACCATTAATACCATCGACCATAGAGATGATCTGCATCCCTTTTGCTATATACTCATCCACTGTTGCTTGCAGTGCTGCTAAGCCGCCATCACGGTGTAGCGTACCTGCAACGGTATTTAAGCTTGTTTCAAATTGACCGACTAAGTCGTCGATGCGAGGCGCGATATCAATACATGGCATCGCTTGCGGGGCAATCGCGGCACTTTTAAGTGCATTGAAAATTTGCTGTTTGCTCGACATGTTTTAACCTCTATTTTTCTTAAACCAAGCTTCAAAGCTTGAGTTTGGTGCCACTGGTAACTCGCGATATTTACCCCAAGCACCCGAGAATGGTTTAAGCACACTACCTGGTAGTATTTTTAGTGCTGTACGGGCGATGCCCATTGAACAGTTAAGTGCCATTTCACTGGCCATAAACTTACCGACTAATGGCATGTAACTCGACTTTCCATAAGGCAGTTTCCCAGCTTCAGCTTTTAGTCTTCTATGGTGGTGAATGATCTTGTCTAGCGGCACTTTGGTTGGACATACATAGGAGCAACTGCCACATAATGTACATGCCCAAGGTATAGAGTTGGTATCATCATTTTGCGCGCCAACCGCAATTCCAATCGGACCCGGAATGGTGTAGTTATAGCTATAACCACCCGAGCGACGGTAAACCGGACAGGTATTTAGACAGCCACCGCAGCGAATACACTTTAGTGATTCAGCTAAGATCTTATCTTTAAGCATCTCTGTGCGGCCATTATCGACAATAATGACATGCATCTCTCCGCCTTCCTGTGGACCGCGGTAGAAAGAGCTATAAGTGGTGATCGGTTGACCTGTGGCATTTCTTGCTAGTGTTCGCAGCAGCACTGCTGCGCTATCAAGATCAGGTACGACTTTGTCTATGCCCATTGAGTGCAGCTGTAGCTTAGGTAAGTTAGCGCCCATATCGGCATTACCTTCGTTAGTACAAACCACTACAGCACCAGTATCAGCAACCGCCATGTTGACGCCTGTCATTGCTGCATCGGCAGACAAAAACTGTTCACGCAGATGACTGCGCGCTGCCCGGGTTAGGTAAAGAGGATCGGAAGCTCCTGCATTTGTACCGAGCTTTTCGTGGAAAAGGTCGCCCACTTCCTCTTTTTTCATATGGATAGCGGGCACCACAATATGTGATGGCGGCATTTTTGCGAGTTGAATAATGCGCTCACCCAAATCGGTGTCGATGACTTCAATACCACGGTCTTCCAAATAAGGATTCATGTGGCACTCTTCGGTGAGCATCGATTTAGACTTAACCACCTTTTTGACTTGGTGCTTAGCTAATATTTGGTGCACTATCTGGTTATGCTCTGCACCATCTTTTGCCCAGTGGACCTTAATATTGTTGGCAACACAGTTTTGTTCAAATTCTTCTAAATATTGAGCTAAATGCGTCAGAGTATGCAGTTTCATTTCAGAGCCAATTTCGCGTAACTGCTCCCATTCTGGCAAGCTGCCAGCCGCTTTGTCACGTTTTTCACGCAGCATCCAAAGGGCTTTAGAGTGCCAATCTACCCGAGATTCATCTTTACAGAAGATCTCCGCTTTATGGGCATGAACGTTAGATTTTGAAGTCGACATGTCTGCTCCTATAGCGCTGCATTGATGATCTGCGCAATGTGACGCGTCTCAATCGGTAGTTTTTGACGTCTTACCATACCGTCAATATGCAACAGGCAAGATGGATCAAATCCAACGGCGTATTTAGCGCCCGTTGCCGCATGAGCTTGAGCTTTATCTTTGCCCATCTTGGCTGATACCGCACCTTCATCGACAGCAAATGTTCCGCCGAAACCGCAGCACTCATCGCGTCTATCGGGGTAAACAATGTCAATTTCAGGTATAGCAGCAAGCACCGCTTCGAACTTATTCATGCGCGGCCCCATCTGCTCACTTGGGGTGGCCAAGTCCAGCATGCGTATACCATGGCAACTCATCTGTAGGCTTATCTTGTGTGGGAAGGACTTGCTAAATGCTGGGATCGGCGCGACATCGTGTAAAAACTCAGTCAACTCATAAAGCTTGGCGATAACGGCTTGTGCTTCTGGGCTGTCATCGAATTCGTGAAAATTCTCTTTAGCAGCGACCAGGCAAGAAGCGGCTGGGCAGACGATGGCATCGCACTCAACACCTTTGAAGGCATTGAGCAGTTTTAATGTGGTTTTTTTGGCTTCGTTAAAGCAGCCTGAGTTCGTCATTGGTTGACCGCAGCAGGTTTGACCGGCAGGCAGTATGACTTGGTGACCGAGTTTCTCTAGTAATTCAAGTGTCGCGATCCCAACTTCTGGGACCATTTGGTTCACTAGACACGGAATGAAAAGTGCTATCTTCATTGTGCTTTCTCTTCTATTTGCAGACATTATTATGCGATTTAAGAGCCGCAAAAAGCCTACAAGAAGCGGACTTTAATTTAGCTCGATATTCGCTTTAGATTTCCTCACCCAGTAAATATAGGCTCATAACCTTATAAAAAGTAGTGCTAATTTAGTAAATAAAGAGGAGGACTTTTGCAAAAATGAAAATAAGCTAGGTGGCTGTTTAGTATGGATATATTGAGTTAATACTCTAAAGGGGAAGTGGATACTTTTTAAAAGTGGATAAGGTGAGAAAAGACTATATGTTAATGAAAAGCAAAAAGAATTAGAGGCTGATATAGCCTCTAATTCTTTATCTTTGGTCAGCTAAGCTTAAGTTTGTTCGGTGGTAATTAGCTAGTGAACCTAAGCAAACTATTTACTGCTGCTATCGAGTGCACTCTTCTAGCAAGTAAGCTAAGTGACGGTATGACACGCCGCTGTGTTGAGTTAAGCCAACTTCACACATGCGATTAGCATAATAGCCCTCTTTGACATCAACAGGGATGAGCTTTTTGATATTACGTAGGGCGCTGGCATTGATTTCGGGCTTATAAAGCCCTTTTTCACCGGCATATCCGCAGCAATCAATGCCAGCAGGTCGAATGATTTGTGTGCTACAAGCATCAACAATCGCTTCCATTTTTGGCTCAATCTTCATCTTACGTGCACTACAGCCTAGATGCAGTGCAACCGCTGGTTTCTTGCTAGTTATGGTTAACTTATTCAGTAGTTTGTCATGGATAAAGTCCACCATATCAACAATCTCAACCTTGTCGGTTAATGAGCTGTCACCGGCAAGAGTACGGTAGGTACAAGATAACGCATCAATAATGACTGGCAGTTTTCCGCCTTGAGTCATAGAGGCAACCGCTTCAATCAACTCTTTGCGTTTTGCATCCGCATTTTTAAAATCACCCTTTGACTCCCACATTTGACCACAGCATAGATCACGGGTTTTCTCTGGAGTGATAACGTTGTAACCGGAGCGCTCTAGCAGAGTCACAACCACTTCTGGCAAGGTTCTATTGTCTGGGTCTTTTGGGGTCGGACCAAATGTACGACCACCACAAGCAGGGAAGTAAACCACGGTTTCTTGCCCTGGAATTGGCGCGGCAAGTTTTGGTAGCTTACCGCCTTTAGGGAAGTCCGGATTCCAGTAGGGAACCTCTTTAGACACTACGCGACCAGCTTTCATGATCGCACCAGTAACAGCGCTACCCGTGATTTTATGAATAGTGCCTAACACGTCGAAGCCTGTGCTGATCACTTGGTTAACTGCACCAAAATGCTTAGCTTGGAAATCGAGCACTTTTTGCTCGGTGGTGCTAATGTAAGGCGTTCTCAGTTTTCGTACTAACTGACCCATACTGTTATCTACAGGGCAGGCAATGGTACAAAGCTGACAAGCGGCGCAGGTATCAACCACATCATATTTAGCGGCAGCACGCATCTCGCCGGCCGCTTGCTTATCACCAGACTGCTCTAAACGCTCAATTTCACGCAAAGTCGCAATACGTTGGCGCGGAGACATATTAAGTGCTGAGGTTGGGCAGGTCTTTTCACAGAAACCACATTCAATGCACTTGTCGACGAGATCATCAACAACTGGGCAAGGCTTAATATTCTTAACATGAATTTGGCTATCGTCGTTAAGAATTACGCCAGGGTTTAGCAGACTTTCTGGATCAAATATCTGCTTAATGCGCTTCATTAAGGTGTATGCATCGCTACCCCATTCCATTTCAACAAAGGGGGCGACCGCGCGACCAGTGCCGTGCTCGGCTTTCATCGAGCCGTCATATTTGTTGATAACCATCTCGGCGACATCCTGCATAAAGGCATGGAAGCGTTCAATATCAACCTGAGAATTGAAGGTTGGTGTAATGATGAAGTGGAAATTTCCAGCTAATGCATGACCATAGATAACGCCCTCTGGGTAGTTATGCTTATGGAATAATTCAGTTAAATCATTAGCTGCAGCAGCAAGGTGCTCTAGCTCAAAGGCGACGTCTTCAATAATGACAGAAGTCCCTTTTGGTCGCTCGCCGCCAATAATAGGGAACAGTCCTGAGCGCATCGCCCAGTATTGACCAAATACTGCTGGGTCGTCACTAAAGGTAATAGGGCGCTCTGTATCAATATGCGCCAGTTTGGTAATAACATCTTGGGTGTAGCTTTCAAGCGTCTCTTTATCGTTAGCACGGGATTCAATAAGTAGAATTGATGCGCCTTCAGGTAGCTCAGACAGCCAAAGCGGCATACCTTCTTTACCAGTAACAGACTTAATCGATGCCCAGTCAAGTAATTCGGCTGCGGCAACGCTATCACCGACTAATGGCGGAATTGCTTTCGCGGCATCTTCCATGTTGAAAAATACCGCCATCGCCGATGCTTTAAAACGTGCTTCATCAACCGTGTTATAAGTGACCTCTTCCACAAAGGCGAGGGTGCCTTCGGCGCCAACAATAAGGTGGTTAATAAGCTCAAACGGATCGCTAAAATCAACCAGCGCATTAAGGCTATATCCGGTGGTATTTTTAATGGAAAACTTTTTACGAATTCTGTCAGCCAGTGTCTGATTGCTTAGCGTCATCTCTGCTAAATCGAGCAGTGATTTTATCATCTCTGGATGAGTCTTAGTGAACGCAGCTTTAGATGCGTCGCAGCCGGTATCAAGTTCACTACCATCTGCAAAAAGCAACTTTGCGGATGCAATTGTTTGATAGCTGTTTTGCGCCGTACCACAACACATGCCTGAGGCATTGTTTGACACAATCCCGCCAATCTTTGCAGATGCGAGCGTGGCTGGATCGGGGCCAATCTTCTTATTTAGTGGTTTAAGGGCAGCGTTAGCATCAGCGCCAATAACGGCGGTGCCCAAAGTAATTTGCTCGGCATCATCGCTTACTTTTAATGTTCTAAAGCCATCGTGGCCTAGAATAAGTAAAATACCTTCACCAATAGCTTGACCTGAAAGGCTGGTACCTGCTGCTCTGAAGGTAACTGGTGCGCCATAAGTGCGAGCAATAGCGAGTGTACGTTTGGCTTGCTCCAACGTGTCCGCATGGACAACTATCTCAGGTACGATTCTGAAGTAACTGGCGTCAGTCGACCAAGCAAAACGGCGTACAGGATCGTTTGTGGCGGCGTCCTCACCAACTTGCTTACGTAGATCTCTTAATACTGCTTCATAATTAATTGACATCGATTCTATCTCTACACACTGCTATAAGAGTGGATGAAAGCCGCGCTATGCGGCTTTCTCAATATTATTGTTATTAATTTGATTAGCTTTGAACTAGAAACCGCCCCATATCGCGGCAATGGTGCCAGCGACTAAAGCATAGCCTAGTGCAACAGGCATGGTTTTACGGATAATCTCAGATTCGCGACCAGCCATACCTACAACGGTTGCAGCAGCGACGACATTCATCACGCACATCATGTTGCCGGCGTTAGCCCCAATGCCTTGCATTGCGAGAATTAACGCGTGGTTAGCGCCAATATTATCGGCAACGCTGTACTGAAGACCGGAGAACATCATGTTGGAGAAGGTCGCTGAGCCTGATAGGAAGGCGCCGAAGATCCCTACAATCGGTGAAACCCATGCCCAAACCGCGCCCATGCTGCCAGCTAATGTGTCAGCCAGTGCTACCGGCATAGAGGCAAGTCCTGATGCGTTCTCGCCTGAGTTAAGGAAGATTTTCACCATAGGTACAGATGCACCTAAAGAGATAATGGTTGGTACCATAGATTTACAAGAAACTGAAATGGATTCTTTAATCGCAGGAGACTTCATTCTAAACAGGAAGAAACCTAAGATACACACAAATACAAAGAATGCGCCCGGAGCGTATAGCGTTGCAAAACCCGCTTTTAGCTCTGTACCGAGTAAACCCGTCCAGCTGATATTAAAGCTGGTTAACCAAGCTTTAAGAGGCTCTACAGTACGAGATAGCACAAGCAGTGCAGCCATAATAATGTATGGAGACCATGCCGCAACTTGGGAGAACTTCGCCTCTGTTGCCAGCTCTTTGCGCTCTTGGCCATCATTCTCGGCGAAATCATTCCAAGGCTCTTTTGGTAAAAGGTATCCTTTCTTAGCGACAGGAATAACAATTGCCATACCGACAAGCGCGCCAATTACCGATGGGAACTCAGGGCCTGCAAAATAGTTGATTAACCAAGCGGGTACAGTGAATGAAAGACCAGCAAATAACGCAAACTTCCAGATAGCTAACCCTTCTTTGAAGGATTTATTGCGGCCAAAGAAGCCGGTAAGGATCGCGACCATCGTTAATGGAATAAGCGTGCCTGTGATTAAGTCGATGGTGATCATGTGCATAGCAATGAACTGGGCGTAATCAGCAAAACTGCCACCATGCTGAGCAATTTGCTCAGCAGCCATATTCACGCCGCCTTGGGTAAGACCTTGATCCATACCAAACAGAACCGGTAGACCAATAGCACCAAACGACACTGAGGTCGAGTCGGCAATCAGCGCGACGACGGCTGCTGCAATGGGTGGAATGCCCAATAGCACTAGCAGTGGGGCGCCAATAGCAGCGGGTGTACCAAAGCCTGCTGAACCTTCAATGAATGAGCCAAATAGCCAACAGATAATAATGACCTGCACGCGGGCATCGGCACTAATGTTGGTAAAGCCTGCACGAATGGTATCCATAGCGCCGGAGTACTTCAGCGTATTCAGTAGGAACACCGCACCGAAAATAATGGTTAATGGAGTTAATGCTGAAAGCAGGCCTTCAACCACTGACGCTGCGAGAAAAGTGGTATCCATTTGCCAAACAAAGACAGCGGCTAGTCCTGTAAAAACCATGGAAATGGGCATTGCTCTTGATGCTGGCATCCGTAAAAGCACCAAAAACAGCATTACACTGATTATCGGCGTTAAGCTTGCGAGTAGTTGAATAAAGGTCATGCTTGCCTCGTTGATTATTGGGTGGCGAACTTCAATTGTAAGTACCCGACTTATGTTTAATTTTTGATACTGGCGGGTTGAGGTGTGTACTAAACGTTAAATAGGCTAACGCTAATATGATCTAGATCAGTTTGTACCTTAATTGTGGTTGAGAATGCTAGTAGTGAGATGCGTCATTGTTTGCCAGTTTTTTCAGCTGTGATCTAGATCACGCTCGTTTCTTTGCTAAAAGCTATTTACGACGTTTTTTTGATAGTTCAGTATGCGAAACCGTGAAAATAGCTAAACGAAATGCGTTATTTGATCTAATACTTTCGTGTTGTGACGTTAACTTTGGTTACAGTAACAAAATCTCGATGTGAAGCTCGTCACGCTTTTGGTTTTTTGCCTAGAGTTAAAATGACTAGTGGGTGGTCTATGTATTTGTTTTAATATCTGTTTTTAATTCCAGTCATGGTCAGCCTATGAATTAATTAGAGATACTTAATGTGAACCTCGTTGTGATTATTCAACCAATTAATACATAAAATAACGCCTAGTATCAGTGTGAATAGTCGCTTAAACAGCAGGCTGTTATTAGCTTGTTGCGGATAAGAGACAGTGTGTAAATGGCTGAAAGTAAAGAGTCAGTAGCCTAACTACCGACTCAGAGGGCAATTTAAAATAACTTACTGCCCCAGCCTAACTTGGTTCTTAATACATGAAAGTAGTTATGCCCTTTGGGGTGGATTAGTCGCAACGTATCCACGCTGCGCTTGACGATAATCTCATCACCTGGGAGCACTGATAAATTGACGTGGCCATCACAGCTCACCTCTAAGTTGTCACCGTTGTGTGGCGACACAACCAGTTTAATAATACTGCAGGCATCGACCACTATTGGCCTACAAGAGAGAGTATGCGGGAACATGGGGACTAAAATCATCGCTTCTAAGTTAGGCGTGAGGATCGCTCCTCCTGCTGATAACGAGTAAGCTGTTGAGCCAGTTGGAGTCGATACAATCATACCGTCAGCGCGTTGGCTATACATGAATTTGTCATCGATATAGACTTCAAACTCAATCATATGGGCAATTTTACCCGGATGGAGCACGGCTTCGTTGACAGCAGTGTTACTTGATTTTAGTTCGCCATGACGGTGCACCTCCGCCTCAAGTAAGAAACGCTGCTCGGTATCGAACTCTCCATCCAATACTTTAGATAAGGCTTCCTCAAAGGAGTCGGGTGGCAGGTCGGTTAAAAAGCCTAAGTTACCACGGTTAACCCCAATAACGGCGATATCAAACCTTGCCAATACGCGTGCAGCACCCAGCATATTACCGTCACCACCAACAACAATGGCGAGATCGCATTTCGCGCCAATCTCTAACAGGTCAACAGAATGAGTATGTGAGCCGACATCGGCGGCAACGCGCTCCTCAACCAAGACGCTGTAGCCTTGCATTGTTAGCCAATGATGCAATCTCTTAAGGGTGAGATTGGTTCCTTCATGGTTAGGTTTGCCAATAAGTCCAATAGTGTGAAAGGTATTGCTCATATTTGTGTCAGATCCGGCTTTAGGCCTTGAAACCTCAAAATTGATCCCCATAATATGCCCAGAGCATGCAGAAACAAAGCATTTTTAGCTGGAGCAAAAATGAGCAACGAAACAAATAAAGCACAAGATAACCAAATTGATGAGCAAGTTGAATCGATTGTAGAGGGTGAGCTACTGACAGAAGGTAGCGATGAAGCCTCTTTAATGGACGAATTGACTCAAGCGAACTTTCGAGTTGAAGAGCTAGAGAAGGCTTTGCAAGAAGCACAATCAACTGTGGATTCACAAAAAGACTCAGTGATCCGAGCGGCTGCTGAAGTGGACAATATTCGTCGTCGTGCAGCGATTGATGTCGAGAAAGCCCGTAAATTCGCACTTGAAAAGTTTGCTAATGAACTGCTACCAGTACTCGATAACATGGAGCGTGCGCTTCAGGGAACCGATGCTGAAGCTGAAGCAACCAAAGCCATTTATGAAGGCGTTGAGTTAACGGCTAAGAGTTTTGTTAGTGCAGTTGAAAAGTTTGGTTTGACGCAAGTTGACCCACAAGGTGAAGCGTTTAACCCTGAACTTCATCAAGCAATTGGCATGCAACCAAGCACTGACTTCCCGGCGAATACCGTGATGATGGTTATGCAGAAAGGTTACACCCTTAACGAGCGTCTACTGCGCCCTGCAATGGTGATGGTGTCACAAGGCTAGTTGCCAAATAGGCTTACCCAATAAAGTGGCCAAATAGACTGACCTGATTAAACAAATTGAAATGCCAGTAAGTGATACTTACTGGCATTTTTTATGCCTGAGCTTCTCGTTCAACATCACCATTCATCAGCTGATATAAGCTGATATAAGCTGATATAAGCTGATATAAGCTGATATAAGCTGACATCACTAGGGAGGCGCTCTCACTATAGCTATATTCGGAGTCGTTAATTTAAATGAAAAGGACTTCAACATTATGCGTTACAAAGCGGCTTATATGCTCCTAGGCGGAGTTTGTATGTTTACTTCAGTAGAACCAACTCGAAGCATTGGAGAGGAATCTTTTGCTATTAGTTCAACAGATATCATGCCGTGGTCATTGTCGATGATGAATACAGTTTATGCCGGCACGGATGGAAGTCATCGGCCACCAGATTCTGCTGAGCCAGGCGCAGAAGAGGAGATGGAAAGAGGTGAATTTGTGGGGTTATATGATGATAGTTGGGATATAGACTGGGAAGATGAATGGCGCAGTGACAGAGGTGATGAATCTGGCAGAGATGACGAAATAGATACCGGTGTGCATTCATCTGACAGAGGCTTACTTCCTAATGGCCGATTTAACACGACAAAGAAGCCTAAAAAAGAAACCCAAAAAGAGTGTCAGGAAGATCAGGAACCAGTGTCTACTTGTAGAGTTGATGTTGCAAACGCTTATAAAAAAGATCTTGCTAATAAATGCTCTGGTCTTCCTTCAGTTTCAGTTGGTGCAGGTCGCGACATCGGTTTTGAAGTCTCCTATGATTTCTACGAGCCATGTATCGAGGATTAAAAGGCGCATAGGGATTCTGGATATGAGCAGTGCGCTAAGGATGAAGCACTAAGTGTTAACGCTTGCAAGTAATTGCACTAAGGGATTTGAATAATATGGATAACAAGCTTTCATTTAGTACTTTAGCCTCAACAGGGTTGTGCCTTGTCGCTAGCGCGGGCTTTTACTACTTTTTTCAAGCTGAAAAAACAGTCACTAGCAGCAAAATGGACGCTCAGTCGCCAAGCGCTGATGACTTGGCTGCGCTGCAAACCAAGGTGGCAAGGGCAGAGCGATAACAAAGGAGCTTGCAACGCTTGCTTGCCGTTATCGAGCCAAGCACAGCGCCTAAGCAAGCTGAAGCTAGCGCCTTAAAGAGCTTTGATGAGGATTGGTGCTCAGCAGGCAGAGAGCTGAGCGCAGAGGATTAACGTCTGGCGGAGTCGCAACAAGCAGATTGGATGAGTATCAAGGTGTTGGGAGGGTTAAATCAGGCTATTCAATGAACCGCAACGATGAATATTACCGAGGTAATAGCTTTGTGGCTTCCTATCAAGAACTGCCACAGCAAGAATTAAGAGCGCTGGCGGTAGCAGGTGATAAGTTGGCAAGGTGAACAGGTTACAGAGCTAATAGTGGTATGTTATATTGTTTATTAACAGCTTTTTAGAGTTTTAGACTTTGACGTTGGTACGAACTTACATCTGAAAAGCCAACGTGTGCAAATATTTAAAGGATTAAATAATTGAAGAAAATACATTGGCTATTGACCATTGCGGTTACCTTTACGGTCGGTTATTGGCTAGGGGGAGGATTCACTAACATATCCTCTCTGGCAGAGGTGAGTAGAACCTCGGTGCAGGGGAGTAATAACGGCGGAGAGCTGGCAGGTATAAGCCACATAGAGAGTAACGATAAGCTCGCATCTTGCAAACCCGACATCAGTAAGACTCTAGCTAATACATATGCAGAAATAGAGCAGCTTTTACTGGATATAGAAGAAAATCCAAAAAATAAAACAGCACATATAAAACTCTACAGCATTATCAGCGAGTTTTCACTTACCGAGCTAGAAACACTATCAATAACATTAGATAGTAGAAACAAGGTGCAGCGCGATTTGTTGCTTCCTTTGATAACATCACAGTTAATTGAGCTTGCTCCCAGGAAAGTATTACCTTTTATTGAGAAATACAACCCATTGCCTGACAGTGATCATTATTTACAACGTGTAAAAGCTCTTTTAGCAGAAAAAGACCCTGAGTTTGGCTTTGAGATCTTTGAAGAAGACCTTGTGACCACTGATAGTGACACTGGTGTTCCTGCTAATTCTGATTTTATTTCAATACTCGCTAAGCACAATCTAGAAGAGCTGATGTATTTGCTTGTGCAGTATAAAAACAAAGATATTGATATATCATCAGAACTTTTCTCAGTTAGCTACCACTTAGAAACCAGTGATGAATTTAGCGCCTTTTATGATGAGCTACGTAAGCTTAACGATATTGGCTTACTTGTTAGCCCCCTTATGCAATGGCTAAAAATCTCACCAGATGATGTTTTTGCTAAGTTGAATCAGATAGAGGACGTTGACGAGCGCAAAATGCTTATCGATGATGCCTACCATTATTGGATGTATGTAGACCCAGAAACTGCTGCAAATAAACGGCTGGCTGATGCTTCTAACAAAAAAGCCGAACTAACGGATATTCTAAGTCGTTGGCCAGACAAAAAGTCGGAGCAAGCATGGGCTTGGTTGTCCCAACAAGATGGGATAGATATTAATAGTTTTAAAATACAATTGTTAGACGAATTAAGTTATTCCTCCCCTGATTTCTTGCTAAAGCACTTAGCTGATGTTTCATTAGATAATGATGAAAAAACATCCTTTAATCATAAAATATATTCAGGACTGAAACGACGTAGTAGTGAAGAAGCTAGGCAGTTTTTAACGACTCTATCTTTATCCAGTCAAGCAGACGTACAAGCATTAATTGATGAAAAGGAAACACCTAAGACCACTCCGCGAGGGAGTTTTAGGGACAGTATCAATAAGGGCTTCAATCAATATTTTCATTATAAAGAAGCCAAAGCATTTGCTGTCGCTATTGACAATGATGACGCATTTTCATGGGGATATAGCGTTAACAGAAAAGATCAAGAAACTGCGAATCAAGCCGCACTAGAGATTTGCCAAAGTAATCGTCAAAAAAGTAAGGTAACCGACCACTGCAAAATTTATGCGAAAGGAGATAGTAAGCTATTTATTTTGTAGTAAGACCTGCAGCCACTAATAGGCTGATATTATTGAGGATTAAGTATGATTTCTAAAATAGAAGCAGAGTTAAGCAAACAACAGAAAAAAGTCAATTTGACGGTTTTAATTTTTACGCTTCTGGCAATTTGGATCGATTATTTATACAACACAGTGTTATTTTTTGAACTGAATAAGCCTGGCCATAGTCTTGACATTTCGGCTGTGGGATCGTCGATTATTTTAACGGTAATATTAATGACTAATAGCTTTAAAAAGCTACTTAAACAACATGCCAGCGACAGCTGTGACAGCTAGCTATCACTTAAGCTAAAACCCCAATGCTATAAAGTAAAAAAGGACTGCAATTGCAGTCCTTTTTAATGTCTTGTATTTATTGCTATTAAAGCCGTTTACGCTAGGTAGTCAGCAATCTGCTTTTCGATTCCTGCAGCATCAAGCCTTAGCTCACTGATTATCTCGTCAGGTGCGCCGTGCTTAATAAACTCATCGGGCAGACCGATTTGCAACACTGGTTTTGGCAACTTAAGTGTTTGCAGTAGCTCAAGTATCCCTGAGCCTGCACCGCCCATAATGGCATTTTCTTCAACGGTAACTAGCACATCATGAGTTTCAGCTAACTCTTTTACCAAGTCGACATCAAGCGGTTTAACAAAACGCATATCAGCAACGGTGGCATCGAATGCTTCTGCGGCCACTAAACTATTTGCCAGCGTAGTACCAAAGTTTAGGATGGCAACTTTTTGGCCGCGACGTTTAATTAAGCCTTTACCTATTGGCAGTGCCGTCATAGTTTCGACTTGCTTAGCACCTGTTGCACTGCCACGAGGGTAGCGTACCGCTGTTGGCCCCTCTTTGTAGCAATAACCGGTATAAAGCATCTGACGACACTCATTTTCATCAGACGGTGCCATGATAACCATATTGGGCACGGTACGCATGAAACTTAAATCGAATGCCCCTTGGTGAGTTGGACCATCAGCACCAACAATACCGCCGCGATCGATAGCAAACACCACGGGTAGTTTCTGCAACGCTACATCGTGGATCAGTTGATCGTAACCACGTTGTAAGAAGGTCGAGTAAATAGCGACTACTGGTGTATAACCTTCACAGGCAAAACCTGCACCCAAGGTAACTGCATGTTGCTCGGCAATGGCCGCGTCAAAATACTGTTTTGGGAAGCGCTGAGAAAACTCAACCATTCCCGAGCCTTCACGCATTGCTGGCGTGATAGCTAATAGCTTTTCGTCTTTTTCTGCTACATCACAAAGCCACTTACCGAACACTTGCGAGAAGGTTGGGTCACTTGGCTTGCTAGCTGGCTTTTCAAAGGTTGACGGATCAAACTTAGGCACAGCATGCCAGCCGATAGGATCTTTTTCAGCAGGCTCATAACCACGACCTTTTTTAGTCATGATATGTAAAATCTGTGGTCCGCTGAGGTTACGCATATTGCGTAAGGTCTCAACTAAGGCGTCAACGTCATGGCCATCAATTGGGCCAATATAATTAAAGCCTAGTTCTTCAAACATAGTGCCTGGCACAACCATGCCCTTAAGATGCTCTTCAGTGCGCTTCGCCATCTCCTTGATAACAGGCATGCCTTTAAGCACTTTTTTGCTGTTTTCACGGATCGTGGTGTAGAAACGTCCTGACATAAGCTGAGCAAGATGGTTGTTGAGTGCGCCAACGTTCTCAGAGATAGACATCTCATTGTCGTTTAAGATCACCAACATGTCGTTGTGTAGATCGCCTGCGTGATTCATGGCTTCAAACACCATGCCGCCTGTCATTGCGCCATCGCCAATTACGGAGACCACTTTACGACCCGCTTGCTCTTTTTCAGCAGCAACAGCCATAGCAAGTGCAGCACTTACTGAAGTACCTGAGTGGCCAACGCTAAAGGTGTCGTATTCACTCTCTTCGCGCCATGGGAAAGGATGAACTCCACCTTTTTGGCGAATAGTGTGCATTCTTTCACGACGACCAGTAAGGATTTTATGAGGGTAGGCCTGGTGACCAACATCCCAAATAAGTCGATCAAATGGTGTGTTATAGACATAGTGGATCGCCACTGTCAGTTCGACAGTGCCAAGGCCTGATGCAAAATGGCCACTTGATTTACCCACTGACTTCAAAAGGAAACCTCTAAGTTCGTCAGCCAATTGTGGCAGAACGGCTTGAGGGAGCTGTCTCAGCTCATCTGGGGTATTTGCCTGTGCTAACACAGGGAATTGAGAAATATCAAAACTCATATCGAGATTCTTTGTCTCTTATTTATACTCTTCGCTCAATGATATAACGGGCGAATTCGGCAATTAACTGGCTATTGTATGGTAATTTAGCCAGCGCTGATAGTGCGTCCTCAATCAAACTTGCAGCAGTTTGTTGAGCACCTTCTAAACCAAGCAACTTCGGATAAGTGCTCTTATTTGAATCTGTGTCAGAACCTTGAGGTTTTCCAAGCTCTTCGGTACTGGCAATAATATCTAAAACGTCGTCTTGTACTTGAAATGCTAGCCCTATGGCATCAGCAAAATCGAGTAAAGCTTGCCGTTCGTCATCGTTAATCTTTGCAGCAATAATGGCAAACTCGACTGCACAGCGGATAAGTGCGCCGGTTTTGAGTTTATGCAGCTGGATAAGGGTTGCTAGTTCTATCTGTGCATCGGTGGCACTTAAGTCCATCGCCTGACCGCCGCACATGCCACTGTAACCAGAGGCATTTGCCAAGGCTTTAACCATAGCCAAATTTTGTGATGGGGCAATGTTTTCAATAGGCTCACTGATGATTTCAAATGCCAGAGCTTGCAGGGCATCACCCGCTAAAATCGCTGTGGCTTCATCAAAGGCGATATGCACGGTTGGCTGACCGCGGCGCAGTGCATCGTCATCCATGGCGGGAAGATCGTCATGGATTAGTGAATATGCATGAACACATTCAATTGCCGCGGCGCAAGAATCTAAGGTTTCGAGTTTAACGTTTAGCATATCGCCGATGGCATAAACCAAGAACGGTCGAATGCGCTTGCCGCCAATTAGTGCGCCATGTTTCATCGCAGCTTTTAGCTTAGGGTCGATATCGTCAAGCACATCAATACGAGCAGCGAGCTGCTGGTTGATACGTTGTTGGTAGGTAACAAGTGACTCTGCTAACAATTACTCGCCCTCAATGTCATAAGGCTTAAGCGTGTCAACACCCTCATCAGCCATAAGCACAGCGACTTTTTGTTGGGCATTTTCGAGTTTACCCTGGCTATTTCGCACCAGCTTAATTCCACGCTCAAATTGCTTTAATGCATCATCGAGTGAGACATCACCGTGCTCTAAGTCAGCAACTATTTTTTCTAGTTCGGAAAGTGATTCTTCAAAAGAGAGGTTTTCTGGTTTTTTTGCCACGATGATCATTCCTAGAATTAAGCGATACACAAAGTATATCAGCAGGGCACAAGGGTCAAATTAAGCCGTTGACTATTTGCACAAAAGCACGTTTTCGTGTGAAAAAAGTCCACTTGTAGGGTATTTATTTACGCAATCTCATCAGCCGCTTTTGGTTATAGTCTGTTGAGTGAATACGTGAAATACACATTTGGGATCTATTTTAACGGATTTAACGCAACAAATGCGGGAAATATCACTCAAGAGATCTTAACTTTGGTCGTTATATTAGGTGCAATGTTGAAAATGTGAGTGCTATTTAGCCGTTTATTTACGTGATGCTTGCTGTCACGTTGCAAGCGTAATATTGTCGCTTATGGATTTTATCGACGCTAGCGTTTTTAGTTATTATTGTGAGCATTTGATTGCATTAGCTGCGTGATTATATTGGTATTTGAGGAGCGATTTTGGATTTAGCAACCCTAATAGGACTGATTGGTGCTTTTGGCTTCGTCATCATGGCGATGGCAAGTGGCGGTGGGATCGGCATCTTCATTAATGTGCCCTCAATCTTAATTGTGATGATTGGTTCACTATTTGTCGTGATGATGAAATATAACCTTAAGCAATTTCTCGGTTCTGCCAAAATCGCCGCGAAAGCGTTTATCTTTAAAATTGATAAGCCTGAAGATTTGATTGAACAGTCAATTACTATGGCTGACGCCGCTCGAAAAGGTGGTTTTTTAGCGTTGGAAGAGGCTGAAATTAGCAACAGTTTTATGCAAAAAGCGGTCGACATGCTAGTTGATGGTCACGATGGGGATGTGGTTCGTGACGCGCTGGAAAAAGATATCGCTTTGACTGAAGAGCGCCATAAAACCGGTGTTGGAATTTTTAAATCTATCGGTGATGTAGCGCCTGCAATGGGTATGATTGGTACGCTGATTGGTTTGGTTGGCATGTTATCAAATATGGACGACCCTAAATCGATTGGACCAGCAATGGCGGTTGCTCTACTGACTACACTTTATGGTGCCGTAGTGGCAAATATGGTTGCGCTACCGATTGCGGATAAATTGTCACTGCGCATGAACGAAGAGATGCTTAACCGTAATCTGATAATGGACGCGGTATTGGCGATTCAAGATGGTCAGAACCCTCGTGTTATTGAGGGCTTCCTCAAAAATTACCTTTCTGAAAAATCTCGCACAATAGATACCTTGGACGGGGCTTAGCTCCATGGCCAAAAAAGTCAAATGTGACTGTCCACCACCAGGTGCCCCCTTGTGGTTGGCTACTTTTGCCGATTTGATGTCCTTGTTGATGTGCTTTTTTGTACTCTTACTCGCATTCTCAGAAATGGATGTGATGAAGTTTAAGCAAATTGCTGGTTCAATGAAGTATGCATTTGGGGTGCAAAATAAGGTAGAAGTTAAAGATATTCCTAAAGGAACATCGGTCATTGCATTGGAATTTAGACCTGGGCGTCCTGAGTCTACTCCGATTGAAATTATCAATCAGCAAACCAATGAAATGACTGAGCCGATGTTAGAGTTTCAGGCGGGTGAAGATGACAGTGCTGGTGGCGTACAGCAGCAACGTGGTGAGCAGCGTGGCGGCGAGTCATCATCGACAGCGCAAGAGCAAGAAGATGCACAAGCGCTAGCCAAGTCAACTTCTGAGTCTAAAAGTGAAGCCTCTAAAGCTGAAGCTGCCGCGCAGGAACAAATTAATCAGCAAGTTAAGAAAATGGCGCAAGAGCTCAACAAAGAGATTGTTGATGGCGCGATTGAAATAGAATCTCTCGGCCAGCAAATTATTATTCGTATCCGTGAAAAAGGTGCCTTTGCATCGGGTTCCGGCTTTTTACAGCCACGTTTTAAACCAATTGTTAGACGAGTCGGTGAGCTGCTAAAAGACGTTCCAGGTATTGTTACTGTGTCTGGCCATACAGATGATTGGAATATCTCGAATGAGCTTTATAGTTCAAATTGGGATCTGTCGAGCAAGCGTGCTGTTGCGGTCGCTCACGAAATGATCAGAGTGAAAGGGTTTGATCAGCAGCGGCTCAAGGTTGTGGGGATGGCTTCATCAGCGCCATTGGTCGAGAATAACTCTCAAGCAAATAGGGCGCGCAATCGCCGTGTTGAAATTGCCATCGAACAGGGCAAGGCAAAAGAGTCTGACGAGATCCAAGTCTCAAAATAGTTAATCTAGCCTCTCGAGCAGATAGCAGCTAGCGTTGCTATCTGCACTCCATTTAGGTTTTCCTCTGCTTTATATGCGACTTTCGTGGTTGCAAAGACGAATATTCGCTGATAATGACAGATCAGATATACGCAAACGTGTCTGGATATTGTTATAATCCTCCCATTGCTGTTTAAATTTGCCCCCGCGGAAGACCAATGAAATTTATCGTAAAACTGTTCCCTGAAATCATGATGAAAAGCAAGCCGGTAAGAATGCGCTTTACCAAAATGCTTGAAACCAACATTCGTAATGTACTTAAAAAAGTAGATGAGTCTGCAAAAGTACAACGTCAGTGGGACAAGATCATGGTGATGGTGCCTGATGATAGACCTGATTTGGTTGAGGCATTTGCTGAGCGTTTAGGTTGCATCCCCGGTATTGCCCATGTGCTACAAGTGAACGTCAGCACTTTTGAGTCTGTTGATGACATCTATCAGCAAACGTTAGCCGTCTATAAAGATAAGCTAGCAGGAAAAACATTTTGTGTACGCGTTAAGCGTGCAGGTAAGCATGACTTTAACTCGATTGAAGTTGAACGTTATGTTGGTGGTGGCTTAAATCAGTTTACTGAAGCGGCGGGCGTACGCCTGAAAAACCCCGACATGACGGTAAACCTAGAGATTGATAACGAACAGCTTTACTTGGTTGATAGACGTATTCAAGGTCTTGGTGGTTTCCCAATGGCGACCCAAGAAGATGTGTTGTCGCTAATATCGGGCGGTTTCGATTCAGGTGTCTCTAGCTATCAGTTTATCAAGCGTGGCTCGCGTACTCATTACTGCTTCTTTAATTTAGGCGGTGATCAACACGAAATTGGTGTTAAGCAGGTAGCCTACCATTTGTGGCAGAAATACGGTGAATCACACAAAGTTAAGTTTATCTCTGTGCCATTTGATCCTGTTGTACAAGAGATTCTAGAACGAGTCGACAATGGTCAGATGGGCGTGGTACTTAAACGTATGATGATGCGAGCTGCTGCACGCGTTGCTGACAAAATGGGCATCCAAGCTCTAGTCACTGGTGAAGCGATGGGGCAGGTCTCTAGCCAAACCTTGACTAACCTCAATGTTATCGATCGCTGTACTGAGCAACTTATACTACGTCCGCTAATTGCGATGGATAAGCAGGATATTATCGACATAAGTCGCAAAATTGGCACGGAAGATTTTGCTAAGTCTATCCCTGAATACTGCGGCGTGATTTCACAGAAACCAACCGTAAAAGCGGTACTATCAAAAGTAGAAGCAGAAGAAGCTAAGTTCTCTGAAGATCTCATTGATAGAGTGATTCAAGATGCTGTCATTATTGACATCAAAGAGATTGCAACTCAGATGGACACCAAAATTACTGAAGCTGAGACTGTAGCTGCAATCAGTGCTGATGAAGTGATTATTGATGTACGCGCGCCAGAAGAGGAAGAAAAAGATCCGCTAGCAATCGAAGGGATTGAAACCAAGACGATTCCATTCTATAAGCTAGCGACTCAATTTGCAGATTTAGACAAAGATAAGACTTACTTATTGTATTGCGACCGTGGTGTGATGAGTAAGCTACAGGCGCTTTATCTGCAGGAGCAGGGTTACAGTAATGTTAAGGTTTACCGTCCTTAAAGAGTAGCGACTATAATGCTTTGATGAAAAAGCGACCTTATGGTCGCTTTTTTTGTGATTTTAAAACTGAAAAGTTTTCAGTAGGCACAAAAAAACCACCCTTCATAGGTGGCTTTTTTATATATTAATAACGAGACTGAGATGGATTCCCATCTATGGCATGAGTTTAATCAGCGGATTAAAGTGCCTGAGAGTGTCTCTACTGTATTAATCGTTGTTAAGTGATTAGTCAGCTAGCTGAACTGTTTTAGTCGCTGTCTCTTCTTGCAGCTCATCAGCAACGAGCATAGTGTTTAACTCTTCAGTTAATTGCACCTGCATTAAATCCATGCTTTCTGCTAAGTTAGCAGTTAATGTCGCTTCAAGGTCAGTGGTATCAACAGTAATTTCATCAGCGCTTACTGTAGTAGAAGCTGATAGAAGTGCGATAACAAATACAGTTTTAAGGTTTAACATGTTCAATAGCCTCCAGGCTTAAATTTGGGGTTGTTAGACACTCCCCAATTACGTCGTAGAGGCTGTCCAACTAGTATCATTTCGTTGGCGCAAAATTTAACCAAAAACACTGGCCTTTACAAACGATAAAATGTAACAATGATCATTAGAAAAACTAATCAAAAAACGGGATCTTGATCACTATGGCCAGACGACTACCCCCCCTCAATGCAGTGAAGGCATTTGAGGCTGCAGCAAGGCATTTGAGCTTTACGCGGGCAGCGGAGGAACTGTTTGTGACTCAAGCGGCAGTGAGTCATCAAATTAAGGCGCTTGAAGAATATTTAGGGCTAAAGTTATTTAGGCGTAAAAATCGTTCTCTTTTATTAACAGAAGAGGGACAAAGTTACTTTCTTGATATCAAAGATATCTTTACACAACTCGCTGATGCGACCGATAGATTACTCGCAAGAAGTGCTATTGGTTCCTTGACTGTAGCGACTTCTCCTAGTTTTGCCATTCAGTGGTTAGTGCCTCGACTTGCCAAATTTAGTGAAAAAAATCCAGACATTGATGTACGAATTAAAGCCGTCGATGATGAGGATGGTTCGTTGACCGATGACGTCGATGTTGCCATCTATTATGGCCTCGGAAACTGGAGTGGAATGCGAGCCGATAAACTGCGTAATGAAGTGCTTATTCCAGTTTGTTCGCCTATGTTATTAAGTGGTCCTAAGCCATTAGAGAAACCAAGTGATCTTAGAAATCACACGCTGTTACATGATTCTAGTCGTCAAGATTGGCAAGCTTGGTTTAGACAATGTGGGATTACGGATATTAATGTGAACCAAGGTCCCATATTTAGTCATTCTTCACTAGTGTTACAAGCCGCTGCCCACGGGCAAGGTGTGGCGCTAGGCTACAGCGTTCTGGCAAGACCGGATATTAAAGCCGGTCGTTTGGTATGCCCGTTCCCTGAAGTTCTAGTCAGTAAAAATGCATATTATTTAGTTTGTCAGCAGAACCATTCTGATATTGGTAAGGTTGCGGCTTTTAGAGAATGGATGCTAGACATGTTTGAAGAGGAGACGCGCAGTGAGCTCCTTACCGGATAGATTAAAGCAAGCTTACTTAGAAGGTACGATTTCAACTGCCGCGGAACAGCTCAGTACCGACGAGCTGGTCTATGATGCTAGCGAATACCTTTTAACGCCTTTGGCTGCTAATGATGAGCCAAGCTGCGATACGCTAATTATTCTGGCTCATGGCGCGGGTGCAAATATGCAGCATGAGTTTATGGCGTTATTGGCTAGCGGCCTTGCTCAAGCCAATGTGCAAATTGTGCGCTTCAATTTTCCCTATATGCGCGCCAATGCTATCGATGGTAAACGACGTCCGCCTGATCGCGCGCCAAAATTGATTGCTGATTATGCCTTGCAACTGAGTATATTAAAGCACCATTTTAAGCCACAAAAAGTATTCCTTGTCGGTAAGTCGATGGGAGGGCGTATGTCTGCCATTTTGGCTGAAAGTCTGATGCTTGATGGCGTTGTTTGTTTAGGTTACCCATTTATTCCTTTAAAAGGCGGTGAACCTCGGCTTGAGCCTATCGAGAAGTGCAAAGCACCTCTTATGGTCATTCAAGGCGAGCGTGATAAGTTTGGCCATAAAGGTTTAGTTGAAACTTGGCCGGTAATGGATAAAGTGCAATTGCACTGGTTAACCGATGGCGATCATAGTTTTAAACCAAGAAAGTCGTCAGGTACCACGTTTGAGGCTAATCTAGCGCAAGCTATTTCACAGATCCAGGCGTTCATAGCTTGATAATGTTTTGACGCCGTAGTGTTGAGCTAGCGTAAACTTAATCTAACTCACAGCATAAAGTTGATGAGGTTCAGGAGGCTAAATGCGTAGTGGTTTTTTATTGTTGGCAGCGTTAAGTGGTTTTATGGCTGTAGCCCTTGGGGCATTTGGTGCACACGGACTAAAGAATGTTGCTTCAGCCGAGATGATAGCGATCTTCAATCTTGGGGTTGAGTATCAGTTTTATCATACCTTTGCATTAATAGCGGTAGCGTTTGCTGGCCATTGGCTTAAGTCACGCCTATTGGATTGGGCCGGTTATCTCTTTATGTTGGGTATTGTGCTGTTTTCAGGTTCGCTTTACCTATATGCCTTACTTGGTACCAAGTGGACTGGCCCGATCACACCGCTGGGTGGTGTTTGTTTTCTTCTCGGCTGGTTGTTTATTGCTGTCGCAGTATGGAGAAACCGAGTTAAAGAGCTCGATTAAGCAGTACTACAATATACTGGCAGTACCCTACTGGGCAGTAAAAGTGTAAAATAGCGGGCAGCAGTTTTGTTGGCCGCTATTTTTATTTGTTATCTTCAGGAAATTCAATGATAAACCTATTTTTATTTTGCCGTGCTGGTTATGAGAAAGATTGCGCGGCAGAGATCCAAGTGCGTGCCGCTGAGCTCGATATTGGTGGTTTTGTTAAAACAAACACCAATGATGCTTACGTGATATTTCAGTGTTTCCAAGCGGGTGACGCTGAGATATTAGCAAAGAATATCAGTCTCGATTCGTTGATTTTTGCTAGACAGATGTTTGCCGCTAAAGCGCTCTTAAAGGGATTACCTGAACAAGATCGTATCACACCGATTGTCGAAGCTTTGGCTGATATACATAAGGCGGGTGAGTTACGGGTTGAAACACCTGATACCAATGAAGCAAAAGAGCTGTCTAACTTCTGCCGTAAGTTTACAGTGCCGCTAAGGCAGGCGTTAAGAAAGTCGGGGAACTTGTTAGAGAAAGAAAATCCTAAACGCCCGATTATTCACGTCTGTTTTGTTGCACCAGGCCAAGCTTATGTTGGCTTCTCATTAAGCAATAACAGTTCTCCTTACTTTATGGGGATCCCACGTCTTAGAGTCGCAGCTGATGCACCAAGTCGTTCTACTTTAAAATTAGATGAAGCTTTTATTCACTTTATTCCTAAAGATGAGCAAGAGACCCGTCTTAGCAGTGGTATGAGAGCGGTTGATCTCGGTGCTTGTCCAGGCGGCTGGACTTATCAGCTTGTAAGGCGTGGTATGTTCGTCGCTGCAGTTGATAATGGCGCAATGGATGAAAAGTTAATGGAAACGGGTCAGGTTAAACATTACCAAGCTGACGGTTTCCGTTTTGAACCACCAAGAAAGAATATTACTTGGTTGGTTTGTGACATGATTGAAAAACCAGCTCGAGTGGCTGAGCTTGTTGAAGCTTGGGCGATTAATGGTTGGTTTAAGGAAGCGATATTCAACTTAAAGTTGCCAATGAAGACACGTTATAAAGAAGTGACTATCATACTCGATACTATGGCTGATATCTTAAAAGAGAATGGCATTAAAGACTTTAGTATGGCGGCGAAGCATCTTTATCATGACCGTGACGAAGTCACTGTGCATTTATGTTTAAAGCCAGCTCAGCCCTCTTCATAACGTTAGCGTAATCAAAAAGGCCCCAAGTGTTAAACACTTGGGGCCTTTTTAGTGCGCGTAGCGCAAGAACTTCTACTTACGAAAGACGCTCAATAACTGCTTGAGTGAAATCAGTTGTACCATGAGTACCACCCAAATCACGAGTTGTACGGTCACCTTCTTCAATCACTGCTGTGATTGCATTACGAATAAGTTCCGCTTTGTCGCTCATGCCTAGGTATTCAAGCATTTGAATCGATGCTAGAACAACTGACGTTGGATTGGCAAGGTTTTTACCTGCAATATCTGGCGCACTGCCGTGTACTGCTTCGAAAATTGCGGCATCGCTACCAATGTTTGCACCTGGTGCCATACCAAGACCACCTACAAGACCTGCACAAAGATCTGACAAAATATCACCAAATAAGTTTGTGGTAACAATAACGTCAAAAATCTCAGGGCTCATGACTAGTTTCATACATGTTGCATCAACAATCATCTCTTCAGTTTCGATGTCTGGGTAGCGCAGGCTAACTTCGCGTGCGACTTTTAAGAACAGACCTGAAGTTGACTTCATGATGTTAGCTTTATGAACGATAGTAACCTTTTTACGACCCTCTTTACGTGCTAACTCATAAGCAAAAGTGGTAATCTGCTCTGCACCTTGGCGAGTAATAATACTGGTCGCTTCGGCGGTTGCACCGTCGTCTGAAACCGTTTGGCCTAGACCTGAATACATGCCTTCGGTATTTTCACGCACTGTGATGATATCGATATTGTCGTAACGAGCTTGAGTGCCTTTAAAAGACAATACAGGACGCACGTTAGCGTAAAGGCTAAATTGCTTACGTAGGCTCACGTTAATAGAGGTAAAACCTTCACCAACAGGAGTGGTAAGTGGGCCTTTAAGCGTAATACGGTTTTTCTCAATTAAATCAAGTGTGCGTTGAGGTACTAGTTCACCGTGCTTTTCGAGAGCAACAAGACCTGCGTCTGCAAATTCATACTCAAAATCACAACCCGCTTTATCGAGAATTTTCAGTGCCGAGTCAATAATGCTTGGGCCAATTCCATCACCAGGAATTACGGTTATAGTTCTTTTTGTCATGGATAATCCTACCGCGCTGAGGCGTTACTGCAATTGTCTAGCCATGTCTTAAGGACATAGCAAGTGATTAAAGGTTTGTTGCTAATCATGCTGCACTTGAAGAAATACTGGCTACATTTGTGTTTTCTGCCATAACTGACGTGTAAACACTTGAGTCATATCAGCATTTATTCAAGGGCAACAGCTTCCATTAAAGGAGTAGCAACATGCCTTAGTATTATTTTCGTTTTGTGCGACGTATTTTAAACACTTTTAAACACTTTTCACAGGAAAAGGTGAGCAATCTCACGTTTTTTTCTGTAGGGTAACTTGCATAAATCACCGCTAATGACGATGATTGATCGTTAAAGGTTAAAAAAGTCTACTTTAGTCTAATAACTATATAAAAATGAGGAAGACCTTGAAGTCATTACCTATCAAATCTCTGCTGTTATTTACGGCGAGTCTATTACCAGTAAGCCTCTATGCAGCGACCCATACAATCACTCCTGACGACATCATGAGATTCGAATCACTCAGCAAACCTGTGATCTCGGATACAGGCAAAACTCTGGCGGTTGAGGTTTCACCAGACAGAGGCGATAGCCGCGGTTTAGTTAAAAACCTGACCACAAAAAAAGAGTTTAGTGTAAAAGGTGGCAGCAAGCCAAAGGTAAGCCATGACGGTCGTTATGTTGCCTTTGTTGACAAGCAACCTTTGCTGACAACTGAGATGGCGTCAAAGAAAGAAAAGAAGAAACTTAAGTCAGGTATGGTGTTAGTCGATACCAATACGGGCAAAGAGCTGCGTTATGAGCGGGTTAAGTCGTTTGAATTTAACGAAACCGGCTCACATATAGCCATTTGGTATGAAGCTGAAGACAAGAAAAAAGAGACTAAAGCTAAAGATAACGCTGAAACAAGTAAAAAAGACATTAAAGTTGATGATTACGATAAAGGCTCAACGGTTGAGCTTGTTGCACTTAATGAACTAAAATCGATTACCTTTAAAGATGTTACCGCATTTAATTTTGACAAGTCTGGTAAGCACTTTGCGCTTGCAATAAATAATGTAACGACTGACAAACACGAGCTAAGGTTAGTCAGTTTGGCTAACAATACCGCCAAGATAGTCCATAGTTTAAAACAGCAGCAGCTTGGGTCATTGGCATTAAGTGACGATGGTAAATACTTAGGTTTTACTTTCGGTAATGCTAAACAAGCGCCATTCGGACGCGAATACTCATTATCTCTGTTCAATATTGAGTCGGGAAACATAAGCACTACGCCGACTTCAGAAGAGTGGACTTTAAATCGTTACGCTTCATTACGCTTCTCTGATGACAGTCAACGCTTGTTTTTCGGACGAGTGCCACAGGTCAGTCAACAAATTGAGTTAGCTAAAGTAGAAAAAGAAGCGGATTTGTATGATCAAAATATCATTACCGGTCAACGCGCTCTTCGAGTTTGGCACGGTGATGATCCTCGCATTAAGCCTCATGAAGTAAAGCAGTATAAGAAAGAGCTTAAGCGTACTTATCTTGCTGTACTGCATGTCAGTGGTAATAACCTGGTGCAACTTGCAGACTTGCAAGTTCCTGATGTAGAGATTCAACAACAGCAACGTTATGCGCTGGCTAGTTCTGATCTCCCCTATAGAAAGATGATCACTTGGGCTGGCTTTTATCGTGATTTTTATTTAGTCGATATTAATACCGGTCGTAAAATTCCGGTGTTGAGTCAACAGAGCAGTGGGTCAGAGCCTGTTCTATCACCCAATGAAAAGTTTGTTGCTTATTACCTGCAAGGAAATGCTTTCCTATATGAAATTGCTAATGATAGGAAAATTAATGTCACTAAGAACCTAGATGTATCCTTTGCCGACGAAGATCACGATTATCCATCGAATGCGCCAGGATATGGTTTTGGTCCGTGGCTCGCTGATGATTCAGGGCTGCTTATTTATGACAAGTTCGACATCTGGCAGTTAAATACTCTTTCTCACGAGACCTTTAACCTGACTGCAGGTCAGGGACGTAAAGAGGGAGTGCAATATCGTGTGACTGGATTGGTTGAGGATAAAGACAGTCCAAGTGTATTGAGCAATAACCAACAGGTGCTACTCCAAGGTTATAGCGATATCACCAAAGGTGATGGTTTTTATCAAGCACAAATAGGCACTGCAGGCGTGACTAAACTTGTAGGGGGTGACTACAAGTTAAAGCTACTAGCTCGTAGTAAAGACGCGGAAACCGTGGTGTTCTCTAAAGAGCAATATGATCTCTTCCCTGATCTTTATACCGCTGACTATTTATCACCACAGAACGCAACCCGTCAGACAGATTTAGATAAACAAAGACGGGCATTTAACTGGGGTAAGTCTGAGTTAGTACAATGGACCAATGGCGATGGTAAGTCGCTTGATGGTGTGCTGATTAAGCCGACTAACTACGTTGAGGGTCAGCGTTACCCGGTACTAGTTTACTACTATCGCTTTATGAGTGACAGGTTACATTCGTTCCCGCAAATGAAGCTTAATCATCGTCCGAACTTTGCTTGGTTCGCTGACAATGGTTACGCGGTCTTTTTACCTGATATCCGCTTTGAAGTCGGTTACCCTGGAGATAGCTCTGTACAAGCGTTAACTTCTGGGGTGCAACATCTAATTGATATCGGTATTGCCGACCCACAAGGCGTTGGGATCCAAGGACATTCATGGGCGGGTTACCAAACTGCATTTGCAGTGACTAAAACCAATATATTTAAAGCCGCAGTTACAGGTGCACCAGTGTCTAATATGACAAGTGCATACAGTGGCATACGTCATGGCAGTGGTTTAGCAAGGCAGTTTCAGTATGAAACGGGTCAAAGCCGCATAGGTGAAAGCCTATTCAAATCACCACAAAAGTACATCGAGAATTCGCCTGTATTTTATGTTGAACGAATTAACACGCCAATGATGATTATGTTTGGCGATAAAGACGATGCAGTGCCTTGGGAGCAAGGTGTTGAGTTGTATTTAGCGATGCGCCGAGCTGGTAAAGATGTGGTATTCCTGCAGTATCAGGATGAACCTCATCACCTTAAAAAGTACCCTAATAAGTTAGATTACAGTATTCGAATGATGGAATATTTTGATCACTACTTAAAAGGTAAACCTGCACCTCAGTGGCTTAAAGAGGGTGAAGCTTACACTGAGTATAAAAAAGCAGATTAGCGATAAGCGTTGAAAATAGCCGAGGTGATTAGTTACCTCGGTTTTTTTATGCCTAAAATTAAGGAAAAGTAACAATGAGTCACGCTGGAAATGCTAAATAATATCAGGCTTGTAAATCTTATGTTTTCTGATATGTTCAATAAGCAACCTAAATAAAGAGTAGCTGGATGTCACTCTAAACCTAAACTACAAGGAAGTAATAATGAAAAATATCACATCAGTTGGTTTTATACTTTGCGTGTCTGCTTTATCAGCCTTGTCTTATAGTGCCTATTCGGGTGCAAAGGCGTTGGAAGGGGAACCCGAGTGGGAGGCTAAAGTCGCTAGCAGTGAGGAGTTAGAAAAGCTGCGATTAGAGCTGTTGATTAAACAGCTTGAGGAAGAAGAGCAAGAGAAAGAACAAGCAAATTCAAAAGATTAATCTTAACTTTTTATTTTTAACGTTTCTTAAGCGAAAAAGCAGCTCGTAAGCTGCTTTTTCAATATGGAAATGAATATGGCTTAGCTATATTGATTTTCAAAGTAGCTTTCAATAATCAATACTGCAGACATTGCATCGACTTGGCCTTTGGTTAGTGCTTTATAGCCGCCCATCTCAAAAAGTCGTGCTTTGGCATCTGCTGTTGTTAAGCGCTCATCCTGAGTAACCACTTTGACGCCGAAACGCCCATTTAGCCTGTTACCAAATTTTTTGGCTCTAAGTGTTATCTCTTGTTCAGTACCGTCCATATTGAGAGGTAGGCCCACCACAATTAAGTCAGGTTTCCATTCAGTAATAATTGCAGCTATCTCTTCCCATTTAGGGATACCGTCAACCGCTTTTATCGATATTAATGGTCGTGCGCTTGCTGTTAATTGTTGGCCAATTGCGATACCAATACTTTTTGTACCGTAATCAAAACCTAATACAGTTTGTGAACTCATTTCTCACTCCAGAGTTTGACTTACTTTACGCGTGTCCTGCCAAATTGGACAGTTGCCAGATATCAAAGCCAAGTGACTCTGCTGCTAGTTGCCAGCGCTCTTCATGTTCAATATCAAAAAGAAGTTCAGCGGTTGCAGGAACGGATAACCAAGAATTATCCGCTATCTCTTGCTCTAGTTGGCCTCTTGTCCACCCTGCATAGCCCAGTGCGATAAGAAATTTATCGGGCGCTTTATCTGAACCTAAACAACTAAGAATATCTTGAGAAGTGGTCAGCATCAGTGAGTCAGTAATGGGATCACTATTGCTCCAGCAATCTTGGTTGGTATGCAGTACAAAGCCGCGCTCAGGATTAACTGGGCCACCCACAAGTACTTCTCTACCGAGTGAGGTAACTGGTTGCGGCTCTTCCGCGAGTTCCATCTGTTGTAACAGTTCATCGACGATGATGCCGCTAGGGCGGTTAATCATAATCCCCATTGCGCCTTTTTCATCATGTTCACAGATATAGATGAGTGAGCGTTCGAAAAAAGTATCATTCAAAGAGGGCATTGCGATAAGAAATTGATTTTCCAAGCTATCCATAAAACGTCCTTAGTGGTTAGCCGCCAGCAAGCTTTACTGTGTAACCTAACTTTTCGAGTAGCGCTTTAAGTTGCTCTCTATTATCTGTTTGCACTTCAATACCAAAATCTTTGACAGTACCGCCACAGCCGCACTGTTTCTTTAGCTTTTGGGCCAGGGTTTTAAGCTCTTTTTCTGCAAGGCCTAATCCCTTAATAACCGACACGCCTTTTCCTTTTCGGCCTTTGCTATCTTTATGTATTCTGACAATACCATCACCAGTTGGGGCACTTTGAGTCGCTTTTTCCTCGGTGATTCTGCCAATATCGGTGCTGTAGACTAATGAGACGTTCGGATCGGATTTCATAAATATTATTGATGAATTACTGATAAGCGTAGTCTAACAAAGATGCTGTTGAAGCGGGAGTCAAAAGAGTGGATATCTTCAATCGCCAATAGCTAATGGTATTGGCGACCAAGAACAAGGTTAGAGGTATAAAGAAAGCTCTATTAGTAATGCTGCAAAGGTTAAGCTGGCTATCACTGCGAGATATCGGTGCAATTGAGGTAAAGCAACTGCGCAGGAAGTGAGTACAAACCCAACAGCGGTTCCTGCAAAGGGGGTGATTGGAGCACTGATGATGGCAACAACTAGCCAAGTCAGGACGATAATAGGTAACAATAGCAACGAATGCTGGCTTAGCTTACTAAAGAAAGACGGGCTATTGTCAGCATGTTGAACCGCTTTTTCTGGCGTAAAGACAAACATAATACTTGCAGCAATAATAGCGATGATGAACCAGAGCATAATAAAAAAGCCTATTTAACAGTAACTGATAATCATTATCATTAACTTAATTACTTAAGTCAAGCTGAACCAGAAGCTGATTTACTAAAATTGAGTTGTAGATTAATAGATTGCTATGTAAGCTTATTTAAAACAGTGTCTGAATGCCGTTGGCATAGTGGAGAGAATATGAAAAAGGTTTTAGTTATTATTGCTGCATTAGCACTTAGTGCTTGTAGCTCACTTAAGACAAGCTCTGATTATGATCCAGGGGTTAATTTTGCAGATGTCAAAACCTATGCTTGGGTTGAAAAAAAGACCGATAAAGCGGCATATCATCTTGATGGATTAATGGATCAACGTATACGTTCAGCGGTTAACGACCAGCTGCAACTTAAGGGGTTAAGCTTAGTTGGTGCAGACAAAGCAGATGTATTAGTTAACTATCTTACTAAAGTTGATAAGAAAATTAATGTCGATACCTTTAATAGTAACTATGGTTATAACCCATATTATGGCGCTGGCTGGGGCAGAGGAATGGGGATGGGTCATACTCAAACCACTGTGCGCGAATATGAAGTTGGAACATTGATTGTTGATTTGGTCGATACCAAATCAGGTAAGTTGATGTGGCGTGGTTCTGTCGCTGATACTGTGCGCGACAAAGATACGCCAGAAGAGCGTGTTGAAGTTGTTAACGCTGCCATAGGTGCACTGTTACAAAGCTATCCGCCTCAACCTGAAAAGTAGAGTTTAAGATTAAACGGCCGATTGGCCGTTTTTTTTATCTTCACATCTAATAATCAGCAGGCACACCGTTGATTGCTGCCACCAAATCAGCTTGATTGTAACTAGCGATTGTGAAAGTTTTCTTTAACGCTAGCCTTAGCCTATACGAATTTGTGAAAGAGAAATAAGCGACTAGATTCGTCTTTGATAAATTCACAGCGTGGTTATGGCGGATTAGTTGAAACCTTTGTCGAGGTTAATTTCGGCTCATTTAGATCTCTATTTACGCTATGTCATGGCGTTAAAACCTGTTAACTTTAATGTTGATAACATCTGTTTAACCTTTTGCTGCGCTTCGGCGCTATATCAAATGATTGTATTGTTTTTTTCAAAGTATTTTTAGGGATAGCTATCTTTATGGAACCACAATTAGTAGAGATTAAAGACTTTGTGTCTTTCACGCTCGCCATTATTGCGCTGTTTATTGGTAAAGGGATTATCTCTCGCTATGAATTGTTGCGTAAATACAGTATTCCAGAACCTGTAGTGGGTGGTTTTGCTTGTGCTGCAGTGGTTGGCATATTGTATTACGCCTTTGATATTCAAATTGAGTTCAATCTAGCGGTCAGAGATACATTATTGCTGTACTTTTTTGCGGGAATTGGACTGAAAGCTGACTTTGCCACTTTGCTCAAAGGGGGCAAGCCGTTGCTGATCCTGATTGTATTGGCAAGCGTGTTTATCTTTTTACAGAATTTCACCGGGGTAACTGTTGCGACGCTGTTTGGATTAGATCCCAAAGCTGGCTTGATGTCGGGTTCGATTTCACTTATCGGCGGTGTAGGCACTGCGATGGCTTGGACGCCGACTTTCGTTGAAGAGTTGGGGATCGTCAATGCCAGTGAACTTGGTATCGCATCAAATACTTTAGGCCTTATTTCTGCTTGTGTGATTGGTGGCCCAATCGCCGCCTATTTGATGAAGCGTCATCAAGTAAAAGCTAATCATAATGAAGAGCTTGATATTGGTACCAGCCATCAAAATAATACTTCGCATATGAAGGTTGATTATTTTGGGGTATTACGTGCTTGGTTATGGCTAAACGTTACGCTTATTGTTGGTTATTTCATCGACCTGTCGATGCAAGAGGCGGGACTAAAACTGCCTATGTTTGTTGCTTGTTTATTGGCTGGGATCATCATCGGAAACTTAGGCCGAGCAATAATCAATCGTCGTAAGAACAAAGACCGGACTTATATCGAAGATGCTTCTCGTGGTCTGTCTTTAATTCAAGATATCTGCCTTGGCATGTTTCTCACCATGGCATTGATGAGTTTAAAGATCTGGGAGCTTGAGGGCAGTTTATTATACATTTCGGTGGTGATGACTCTACAAGTGCTACTTTCTGTGGTGTTTACTATATTCGTTGTGTTTCGCTTGATGGGTAAAGATTATGAGGCTGCGGTGATCTGTTCTGGTTTTGGCGGGGTGACGCTTGGTTCTACTGCGACCGCAATTGTTAACATGACAGCGGTGACTCAGCAATATGGAGCAGCGCACAGAGCATTTATTATTGTGCCATTAGTGTGTGGTTTCTTCATCGATATTATTAATGCAATGATTATCAATCTGTTTGTTTATTTCTAATATTTAGAAGATTGAAAGGGAGCATTTGCTCCCTTTTTTATTTTTAGTGAACCTTTTATCTCTAGTAATCGTCTTTGTAGTAAATACTAGATGGAGTGACACATAAACTATGCTGCAAGCGCAAGTTGAGTTGTGGGTATTAGAAGCTCAAGCGGGAGATAAGCACGCTTTTTCAGCATTGTGCCAACACTTTTATCCGAGTGCGTTGGGGTTTGCTGCAAAAATAGCGGGTGACTCTACCTTGGCACAAGATGCGGTGCAGGATGCACTGATCAAGTTATCGAAAACAATTTATAAACTCGAGGATCCAGCAACCATCAATGCTTGGGTATTTAGGCTCGTTCGTTGGCAAGTGTTGGACTATCTGAAAGTTAAGAATCGTTATAAAAGTTTGTCAGATATAGAAATTAGCGAGTGTGAGGCGGTCGAAACAGAGCCGGAAGAGGTTATGGAGGGAGTCAAACTAGGGCTTTCCAAACTGCCACCGCTTGAAGGGCAGGCAATATACCTATTCTATTTAGAAGAGTTGAGTATTGCTGAAATTTCAAACATTTTGGAGATCCCGGAAGGTACCGTTAAATCACGCTTATTTAGAGCTAGAAAGTTATTTAAACAGGTTTTAGAGCAGGAGAATTAGTTATGGATATCGATAAAAAGATCCGCCAAGAATTAGCTAAAGAGAAGGCTCAATTGAGTCAGCAGCAAACCGCTGATGCATCTTTATTTGCGATGCTGGGCGATGCCTACAAAGGTCGCTTAGGTGGTTGGATGGTGTTGATGAGTATTATTGCTCTGTTACTCAGTGGCTTGATGCTGTGGTCAGGTTATCAGTTCTTCTTTGTGGTTGAAAGTTTACATGAACTCATCCGTTGGGGAGTGACCTTGTTGCTCAGTAGCATGATGCAGATAGCGATTAAGATGTGGACCTTTAACGAAGTTAACCGTAATGCATTGCAGCGTGAGATAAAACGATTAGAGCTGGCTATTGCGACGAAAGAGTCACTGTAGTCTGGTAAGGCTTCGCTATGTAGAAGCCTTTAACTGTTACAGAAGCTCTTTTACTATACGTTTTAGCAAATAGGTTTCACGGTCAATCGACATTCCTTTTTTTGGGCTATTGGCTATGGTGTGCTCATTGTGAGCAATGGCTTGATGGATATTGATCCACAAGGGGCGCATGCCATTTTGGATCTCATGTTCTTCAAGCCGAGTTTCCCCAAGCTCTGGGTGAATAGTGCAAACAAAACAGAATGACTCCATGTGCACGATGTCAAAACCCTCTTTGTACCAGGGCCTAAACTCTTCATAACGACCAAACTCACTGATCACATCAATATGTTTGGCACCGGTTTCTTCCTCTAGCTCTCTGATTAAGCCTTGGCGTAGATCTTCGCCTTCGTCTACACCGCCCCCAGGGATACTGTAGTCATGGTAGCGCTCGGTGTATAGCATTAGAATATTCTCACCATCAAGAATAATTCCGCGCGCTGCTTGGCGGTGGAATCGTTCACCTTCGAGGGACGCTAGGTCAGGATGGATAGTGGATCTTAAAAGCTGCATAGTTTTAATCGGCCTAATGTTTTGCAAGTGTTGTATCGAGGGAGAAAAGCAACTGGTCGCCGATTGTACGCGATACGATTATTGAATGCCTCTAATTATTAGGGCAATTTTAGAGCGGAGCTAAACACTACTTTTTGTCGGGTGTCAGTGCTTGATATTGCTTAATGATATTCGACACAGCTTCAGCTGAAACATCAGTTACTGAGGTTGTCGTGTTAATTCGCCTGCTCAATTGACCAGACTCAATACGCTGGTAGTGAGATAAGGTTTTTTGCAAATAGCGCTGATCGAGCGTGCGGGTCAAATCCCACATCTGGCTACCAACCAATGATATTGGCAATTTAGAGTGAGTCGAAACATGCAGCACCTCATAGAAGCGGCGGTTTTCTTCTAGCAGACGCTCATCAATCAGGCCAAGTCCTAGGTCTTTGAGTGCTTTACGGACTTCAAAAATATGGTGGACAGGGCATAAGATAAACTCAAGTTGCTGTAGTGGATGAGCTGCTATGATTGCGTCGACTAAGCTGATTAACAGTTCACCGCCGACTCCTGCAATGATGATCAGCTGGCTATCCGTTCTTTTAACCAATGGTAACAAAGCGACATCTATACAATGTACTTGCCAACGCTGTTCCTTCCCATTCGCAGCGGGGTAAAAACGCTCAAGTTTATTGCTTACCTCTCGCATTAAATCAGGTACAACATCAACAAAATGAACCACTGAAGCTCGATCATTATCTAATAGCTTGGCACCTAACAAGCCATGATCGCAGCAACAATCCCATATATGCTCATAGCGGTTGTTTACCATGGATTCAATTAAGTTTAGGCGCTGGCTTATTTTCATCTGCAGTTGTGACGTTCAATTTAAAAGAGGAGGGCATTCTAATCTATCTTCTAACGATATAAACCCCATGTGCCTTTAATTTGGCAAATCACAGCATATCTTCATTATTTACTCTAATGACTCGGGGCTCAATTGTGTTTATAGACTGATGGTTAGACTCATTGGAGCGTGAACCCAGAGCGAGGTTCAGCATTGCTGCGGCAACCTTGTCACCCGCAATTGGTTGATAACGTTTCAATGGTCCAATAAATAGCGGAGAAATTAGATTAAAAATTGTTTGCCCGAAAGATTCGAGCGGACGATGTTCAGTGCGTTCGCCAATAAGCAGACTTGGCTGGAAAAATACCAGCTTATGGACTGCGCTTTCAGTCTGCAGGTTGTCAGATAAATTAGACTCTAATGTCGCTTCTGTCTCGCCTTTGACTCGATTATAGAAAGAGTTTGATTGAGCATTCGCCCCAAGTGCGGTGACAATAAAGTTACTGTTTGCCTGACATAATTGCACGAAATCGACAACGGCGGTTTTATCTACGGCAATGAATGCATCTTGGCTCCCCGCTTGTTTGATAGTGGTACCCAAACAGCAAAATGCTTGATCTATATTTTCTGGTAATGAGAGTGTGGCGAGCTCGTCTAATTGGCAGGCGATGAATATAACCTCTGTGGTGCTAGAGGGCTGATAGCTAGCTTGGCGGCGGCCTAACATATAAATTTTGTTATAGGCAGTAGAGTCTATTAGCTTTTGCAGTAGGTGCTGACCAATTAAACCCGTAGCGCCGATAATGGCTGCATTCATAAATGGTTTTCTTTCTCTAAATAGGTTGTAAATAGTGTAGATGCAAACAGAGTCTATTTATATCTTTTCTGCCATAAATCAACGCTGATAAAGCGGGAGTTACCTTGGCTCAACTTATAAAAAATGCCGATTTTAGAATCGGCATTAGCTTATTTGCTGAGGAGACTTGATCGCAGGTATTAAGCTCGTACCTGCTCAGTTGCTGTCAATCTTGCTATCTCTATAATGGTTAGCGTTGCTTTTTCCATAGATTCGAGACAAACATATTCATGCTTTCCATGGAAATTGTGGCCACCGGTGAAGATATTCGGACAGGGGAGCCCCATATAGGAAAGACGTGCGCCGTCAGTACCACCTCTAATCGGCTTTACAATAGGAGTGATATCTAAGTTAAGCATTGCTTGTTTGGCTATATCGATAATATGTGGGTGTGGCAAGATCTGCTGTTTCATGTTGAGATAAGAATCTTCAAGTGCAATAGATAGCTTGCCTATTTTTAACTCACTATTATATTTTGCCACTAAATCGGCTAACCAGCGTTTTCTTTGTTCAAACAGTGTTAAATCAAAATCTCGAATAATATAGGTGAGTGTGGCTTTTTCGGTGACGCCTTCCATGCCAATAAGGTGGAAAAAACCATCATAGTCAGCACTAAATTCTGGTGTGTCTTTTAATGGCATTTTTGCATGGAAGCGGGCTGCCATAGTCTGAGCGTTGATCATGACGCCGAACGCACTGCCTGGATGGCAGTTATTGCCTGTTGCTGTTATTACTGCTGTAGCGGCATTGAAGTTCTCGTATTCGAGCTCGCCAACTTGTCCACCGTCGACAGTGTACGCCCAGCTAGCGCCAAAGCTTTCGACGTCAAAGTGGTCTGCTCCGCGGCCAATCTCTTCATCAGGTGTAAAGCAAAGTCTAACTTTACCGTGAAGGATCTCTGGGTGAGTGATTAAGTGGTGTAGAGCGGTAATGATTTCTGCAATACCAGCTTTATCGTCTGCACCGAGCAATGTGCTGCCATCGGTAGTGATGAGCGTTTGGCCAACATATTGGTTGAGGCTTTCAAATTGAGCTGGTGAGAGAGTCTCTTCTAGACCTAATGCTATTGCTTGGCCATTATAGTTTTCGATGACTTGCGGTGACACTTCATCGCCGCTGTAATCTGGAGCAGTATCCAAGTGGGCGATGAACCCAATACAAGGAACATTGTCTACAGTTGCAGGAACCGTTGCTGTTAAGTAGCCTTTATCTGAAAGTTGTACTTCATCAAAGCCTAAACTGACCAGCTCTTGACGCAGGAACTGGGCAAATACAAACTGGTTATGAGTACTTGGGACGCTGTGATGTTCACCGTCAGACTGAGTATTAAAGCCGACATATTTGAGGAAACGTTCACGTAGATATTGCTTCATATTCAAGTTTTCTAATAACGAAAAGTGGTCAGAGTCTAACAAGGCGTAAAATGAAATCATTAGATATTGATCAAGTTTTGTTTAATCCAAATTTGAAATATTGAGCTAGTCTCGACTAAGCATTCTCACTATTTGCCTTTTCAGTGTTTTAACTCTCAAGTTAATCCGTTGTTTATTCATGTAACTTTCAATATCCAACGTATTAATCGCCGTGGTGTTCTGTAGATTTTGGTGATTAAGGTTTATCTGCTAATAAACGAGATTTCTTCAACAATTACGATTATATTGCCTAGTTAACGAGATTAGCATTAGAGAAGAGTTGTGATGGATATTAGCTGGTGGCAGTTAGCAGGCTTTATGATTATATTGCTGATCCCGTTTGCGATTAGTCGCTACTTCGAACTCGGCTTGAATAAAGATATGCTTTATGCGGTCATACGTATGTTGGTTCAACTCATTTTAGTTGGCGTCTATCTGCAATACTTATTTGAGTTAAATAGTCTATCGGTCAATTTTCTATGGTTAGTGTTGATGTTGTTAATTGGCGCAAGTGCGATTGTGAGTAAAGCAAAACTATCACGACGATTACTCTATTTTCCTGTACTTACTGGCCTGTCTATCGGCTTGTTTCCGATACTATGGCTGATGATTGTTTATTTGTTATCTCCAGAACCTCTATATAGTGCTCAATACTTGATACCGACAGCAGGAATGTTGTTGGGAAACTGTTTAAGCGGCAATATTGTCGCTTTACAGCGATTGTTCGGCGCTTTTGAAGATAGGAAGGCTGAATATGAGGGAGCACTTGCGCTTGGTGCGAGCAGCTACCAAGCAGCGCTGCCCTTTATTAGATCTGCAATGCAGCAATCTTTCGCACCGATATTGGCTTCAATGGCCACCACTGGATTAGTAACCCTACCGGGCATGATGACTGGACAGATTTTAGGTGGCGTCGATCCGTTGATCGCGATTAAGTATCAAATTGTTATTCTAGTCGCTATTTTTGTCACCTTAACAGTTTCAGTATCTAGTTCGTTACTGCTGAGTATTAAAACTGCGGTAACCGTTAACGGTAGAGTTAAAGGCGTTCCTTAATTTGTCGCAGTTACTTTTGTCTACGACATGATTACCTATAAAAGCTCATACAGTGAATAACTCAAAGGCATTGAATTTTTTCTGCAAATCATCTGATCTATTTTAGGTAATCCATTGAATATCTACTACGCTTACTATTAGCTAATTATAGCGACGATTCATAACCTTAAGTTCTTCACTTGACCGCATTTTATTGGGAATGGTCAAATAGGTATTGGCTTGTCATTGCTTACTGAATCAATGGGAACGGAACGCCTATGTTTAAGTCTTATATCTCTAAATCGAAAATATTGAATGGGTTATTGTCATGCTTATTCACCTCTTTGCTATTAGTGACTCAAAGTGTAAAATCTGAGACTTGGAAGTTTGAAATATCTCCCTACCTTTGGCTTGTTAATCAGCAAGGTCAAACTGGGTATATCGACGAAAACGGGGTCCCAATTGTTGTTGATATGGATATGTCATTTAGCGAAATATTTGAAAACTTAGATGGGGCTGCACTGCTTAATTTTCAAGCAAACAAAGCTGACTGGCAATTTTGGTTAGACTTAGTTTATATGAAACTCAAATATGAGACCAAAACAGACTTTGCTTCAGCTGAACTGACTGCCAAACAAAAGATGCTCGATATCGTAGCGGCTTACCGCTTTTCAAATGAAGCTAACAATCAATGGTATGTCTATGCCGGCGCGCGTGCTGTCGACATCAGTAACACACTAGAGGTTCGTTTTTTTGAATTGAATAGAGAGCCGAGTTTTGGCGATGATTGGTATGATCCGCTGATAGGAATTAAAAATAAGTGGAGCTTTAGTGAGGGCTTTTACCTTATAAGTCGTGCCGATGTAGGTGGTTTCGGCATCGGCTCTGATTTTTCATGGGGAGTGAACTTAACCATGAACCAAGATCTCTCTGAGAACTGGGCATTAAAATACAGTTTTAGGTATTTGGACCTTGATTATGATGACAATGATTTTATATTTGATATGGCTTCAAGTGGCTTTGGGTTAGGTATAACCTATCAATTTTAATAAAGTTCAACGCCTTTTACACAATGGCTGCTTTTAGCTCTGAACGTAAAACTAAAATAAGCAGCCTGCTAACAACTAAGATTTATGCTTTATAGAACTAATTCCATATCTAGCTCAATATCAGTGCAACCTTTTTTGCAGCGGATCCCCGAAATTGTTTCTTGTTGATCTTTCGTCGGTAACTTCATCTCTAGCGCTTGCTTACATATAGGGCAAAGTACGGTATTCCCTTTGAAAACTCTCTTAATAAGGTTTTTTTGCTCATTAAAAGATTTAGCGGTGGTGTCATTGATTACTGAGAAATCCATCTTTGCCATTTGGGCTTACCTTAAATAGTGACTACTAGTGTTAATAGAGGTCGAGTATATCTATGCCAAAGCTAATGTGGAAGGGAAAGCTGTTATCTCCGACAATTCAAAAGATTGAACGATTCCTATTTAATTTTAACATTTTTAGCATTTGTTGCTAGTCAATATGTTCTTGTGGAGACTATGTGGTTAAATACTCCAAAACTGGCTAGTTAACTATCCTGAATTAGTACAAATAATTAACGCATAATATCTTTGCATGCAATATGCAAAGTGTTTTATCTGATTTTTGGAGAAGTCGCGGTTTACTGATTGTAAGATGTTGGCTATTGAGTAAAATAAACCAATAATTTTTGAATTATCTGTAGAGCATACTAATAATAATGAACGCTCATAGTACCAAGAATGAATACTATCCTAGCCCTATCAAAACATGTGCTATTAGTGCAAAACGCTATGCTGCCATCTTAGCTATGTTAGTCGGTGAGTCGCCATTAAAACCCGTCTTACATGCAATTGTACGGCTAATTGAAGAGAAGAAGATCGGTAGCAAGGGGTCTATATTATTACTCAGCGCTGATGGTAAACGGCTACTTAAAGCGGCGGCTCCGAATATTTCAGAACATTATAATAATGCTATTCATGGTATTGAAATTGGGCCTAATGTGGGCTCCTGTGGTGCGGCTGCGTTTTCTGGGAAACGGGTTATTGTTGACGATATTGCGAGCCATGATAATTGGGTTCTTTATAGAGAATTACCGCTGTCTGTTGGTTTGAAGTCCTGCTGGTCTGAGCCTATTCTAGGGGCTGACGGCCGGGTATTAGGTACATTCGCGATGTATTACAGCGAGGCCAAAAGTCCAAATGCCGATGATTTAGAGCTGATCTCTGAGGCGGCGCTGCTTGCAAGTTTAGCTATTGAACGCGATCGCTCATCTAGATTTCAACGTTTATGTGGTGGGATCTTTGAGCAAATGCCGTTAGCGATTTTAATTACCGATGCTAACGGTACGGTAATCGATGCCAACCCTGAGGGATCCCCACGAATTTAATAGCTTGCTTGTGGATCCCGAACTAAGCCTTGCAGTGTATTAATGGCCGTTCGCCAATGCGACTTCAGCAGCCTCAACTTCCTGTCTTTGTATGCTCTCAA
>NZ_BPEW01000009.1 GCF_019654975.1 Shewanella sp. c952 | reverse complement strand
TACTATGTGTTTCTATATTTAATTGTCGCGCCATTAAGTTGTCATTAGTCAATTAAATAACTATTAACTAGTTGCTGTCGGATATTTGGCAGTGTTCTTTGTTACAAGGTTTATAATGAAAACAACCGCAAAAGCAAAGCTGGTGAAATTATCTCATAACGTTGAGGTGAGACCTGTTGCCTTATTAAAGGAAAAGTTAGCTAGAAGCCGATTATTGATACAGCTTACAGATAGTCAGCGACCTATGATGGATGCCGTCAATGAGTTACTGAACCCTATCATTCGTCAAGGGCACCATGCTTTGTCTCAGGTATCGCTATCGGCTAAATCTGAAGCTGTAGTGCCAGAGCTACACCATGCTTGGTTTCTGCTGAGTTATCAGCGTGTAGAGCTAGGCTGGTGGAAAATAGACAAGTGCACGTTAGATCAGTTGGCAAGTGGTTATTACGGTAGCTTTTCTAGCGCACCTAAATCGCCGTTGAGGTCGCCGAGCCAGTCAGAGTTCCGTCTGGTAAAAAGACTGATGTTGGCAGCGATAAATACCTTACCTGTTGCCCGGATTGATGCTGAAGAGTTAGAACTTGAACTAGTCACTAACACTACCCCGATAAAAGCCCCTGTGTGTTGCGAGTTAAATTTCCCCAAAGTGCATCGTGGGCCAGGGATCAGCTTCTATTTGGCTGAGCACCTTTTAGGTTTGATGGCTGAACAACCTAGTCAGTATCAAGCCGATCCAGCTTTAAATGAGAAGCTATCTAAAAGCCTTACACAACTTCCGTTTAGAGTCATGCTTGAGCTTGGACAACAGAGTTTACCGGTAACCGGATTACAGCAGCTTAAAGTGGGGGATATCTTACCGATGAACCTGCACTCTCGCTGCCCAGTTACTGTGGGCAAACGTCCTATCTTTTATGCCACCGTCCACGCTCATGAAGGGCAAATGGTTGCCAAATTGACACAAGAAGCCTTTCAATTAGAGGAATAATCCAATGGCTGAACAAAATATTTTGCAAGATGAAGACTTTCTACTTGATGACGAATTTTTCAATGAGAAAGAGGTGAGTAGCCAACCAAAGCCTAAAAAAGATATGTCTTTCTTCCATCAATTGCCGGTCCAGGTGACGTTAGAGTTGGCGAGTGCGGAGATGTCATTGGGTGAATTGACTCAAATGGGCGAGGGAGATGTGGTCGCTCTCGACAGAATGGTTGGTGAGCCGTTAGATATTCGTGTTAACGGCGCTTTGCTCGGTCGCGGTGAAGTTGTTGAAGTGAATGGCCGTTATGGGGTTCGCTTATTGGAAGTTGAAGCGATTAGCCTCACTGGAGCCAACGACTAATTATGTGGCGAGTCTTGCTTCTGCTACTCGTTGGTTTTTCCTCGGGTGCCCATGCTAGTGATGGTTTTACATTATTTACTTTAGGTGACGGCGCTGAGGCCCAGTCGGTAAACGTAAAGCTAGAGATATTGGCATTGATGACAGTGTTAAGCTTTTTACCTGCACTGCTGATGATGTTGACTAGTTTTACGCGAGTGATCGTAGTGTTAGCCATTTTGCGCCAAGCACTGGGGTTACAGCAGAGCCCGCCTAATAAGGTATTGATTGGTATCGCGCTAGTAATGACTATTTTCATTATGCGACCTGTTGGGCAAGCAATTTATGATGATGCATTTCTGCCTTACGATCAGGGGCAAATTGAGTTAACTGAGGCGGTGGTGAGAGGGGAAGTACCATTGCGCAAATTTATGTTAGCGCAAACCCGTGAGACTGACCTTGAGCAGATGCTTAAAATTGCTGATGAGCCAACCACATTAACAGCCGATGAGATCCCTTTCTTTGTGTTAATGCCTGCCTTTGTTTTAAGTGAACTAAAAACAGCGTTTCAGATAGGTTTTCTACTGTTCTTGCCCTTTTTGGTGATCGATCTGGTGGTTGCCAGCGTGTTGATGTCGATGGGGATGATGATGCTTTCGCCATTGATTATCTCGTTGCCGTTCAAATTAATGGTTTTCGTATTGGTAGATGGCTGGTCTATGACTGTGAGCACCTTAGTGGCGAGTTATGGATAGCAGTTTTGAATAAGCGGCTTGATAGGAAGGAAAATAGTTATGAGTGCTAAGCAAGAACAGCGAGATTCAATCTCTTTAGGTGATCGTTGTTTTCTACTCTCTGGACTGGTGATGACAGGCTTGGTGATGGTGAATGACTGGCCGCTTGTGATTAACTTTTTGCTTCACGGAGCTGGGTAGCCATATGGATGTAAATGAACTGACATCAATGTTTGCAGAGGCGATTTTTTTGGTGGTGGCTATGGTTGGTGTGCTAGTGGTTCCTGGATTACTAGTGGGCCTATTGATTGCAGTGTTTCAAGCTGCCACTCAAGTGAATGAGCAGACGCTTAGCTTTTTGCCACGACTGGTACTCACCTTGTTGATGGTGTTGTTCGCTGGCGAGTGGTTGTTGCAGCAGATCAGCGATCTGTTTCAGCGCTTATTCCTCAACATTCCCCATATTATAGGTTGATGAAGATGGCGCATTCTGCACTCATGTTGGCGGAGGCTAGCGCCTAATGTTGTCGCTTACTTCTGTGCAAATCAGCACCTTTATCGCGACTTTCTGGTGGCCATTCTGTCGGATTATGGGGGCTTTTATGGTGATGCCTTTCCTCAGTAGTACCTATATTCCAGTCATGGTTCGCATTCTGCTGGCTATCAGTATTTCGGTACTGGTTGCCCCTATTTTACCACCCTTTCCAGAAGTCGATGCGATCTCGATAAAAGCGCTATTTCTTGGTATTGAACAGCTGCTGGTTGGCTTTATGTTGGCTCTGTTTTTAACCATTATGATCCATGTGATGACCTTGGTTGGCGCGATTATGTCGATGCAGATGGGGCTAGCGATGGCAATAATGAATGACCCAGCAAATGGCGGCTCTAACCCGATTTTAGGGCAATGGTTTTTACTCTATGGCACGTTGCTTTTTCTGGCGTTAGACGGTCATCTTGTCGCGTTGGGTATACTGGTTGATAGCTTTCGGTTGTGGCCAATTGGTATGAGGGTGTTTGACCTGCCTTTAATGGGATTGATTGGGCGAATTAGCTGGATTTTTGCGGCATCGTTCATGTTGGCACTGCCTGCTGTACTGGCCATGTTAATGGTAAATGTCACTTTTGGCGTATTAAGCCGCGCGGCACCTTCATTAAATGTATTCGCCTTGGGTTTTCCAATGTCGATGTTAATGGGCTTATTGTGTGTGTTCTTCTCTTTCAGTGGTTTACCCAGCCGCTATAGCGACTTATGTCTCGATGCGTTGTCGGCTATGTATCAGTTTATTGGTGGCGTGCCATGAGCAATAAAGATAGCGGGCAAAGCAAAACAGAACAAGCTACGCCGCAGAAGCTTAAAAAGGCTAAAGATGAAGGCCAGGTCCCGCGTTCAAAAGACTTAGCTTCCACGGCGCTAATTATTGGTTGCTCACTGTTACTGACCACAAGTGCAGATTGGATTGCAGCTAAAGTGGCAAAAATGACTCGCACCAATATGTTACTGACTAAGGCGCAGCTGGATGAGCCTGGAATGATGACGCGTCACTTAGCCCAGTCCTTACTTGAAATATTAAACATTCTCGGGCCACTTTTTTTGATGGTTGCCTTGATTGCTATGGTGGCAGGCGCGATGCCCGGCGGGCCGGTATTCAATTTCAAAAATGCCAGCTTCAAATACAGCCGTATCGACCCTATCGCAGGTTTGGGGCGAATGGCTTCGGTTAAGTCATTAGTTGAACTGGTTAAATCCATTTTAAAAATTGTGTTGTTGGTGGGGATCATGTGGTTTTTTCTTGAAAAAAACCTGCAAACACTGCTGACCTTTAATCAGTTGCCAGTTGACGAGGCAGTATCAAAAGTTATCGATATGTTGTCACTGGGGATGTTGTTTCTGGGGCTTGGGTTACTGCTTATCACCTTTATCGATGTGCCTTACCAATACTGGCATCACCATAAAGAGCTGAGGATGTCGCTGCAAGAGGTTAAAGATGAACATAAGCAGCAAGATGGTAAACCTGAAATCAAAGCAAAAATACGCCAGATGCAGCAACGTATTAGCCGTTCTAGAGCCGATATTTCAGTGCCTAAAGCCGATGTGTTACTGGTTAACCCGACTCACTATGCGGTAGCGCTTAAATATGACATTGATAAAGCAGATGCACCATATGTGCTGACTAAAGGCACTGATGAACTGGCACTGCATATGCGCGAAGTGGCTCTGCGTCACGATGTGGAGGTGATTGAGTTACCGCCGCTTACCCGCGCCATTTATTACTCTACTAAGGTAGATCAACAGATCCCGGCGGCACTATTTATCGCCATTGCCCATGTGCTTACGTATGTGCTGCAAATCAAAGCCGCTAGACAGGGCAAACAGACTAAGCCTGATCCATTACCCCACTTTTTTATTCCTAAAAATTTACAACACGACTAAAGGATATTTGATTTCATGAACTGGTTCTCGCGCACTTTTTCCGGCAGTCCAAGTTATATCGGCATTCCGATAATGCTTCTGACCATTCTAGCGATGGTGATATTACCGTTACCGCCATTCCTGCTGGATATTTTGTTTACTTTTAACATTGTATTAGCTGTGATGGTGTTACTTGTAGGTGTATCAATCCGTCGTCCTTTAGAGTTTTCGGTCTTTCCGACAGTGCTGTTACTGGCGACATTGTTGCGCTTAACTTTGAATGTAGCCTCAACCCGAGTGGTATTGATTGAGGGCCACCAAGGTGGTGATGCCGCTGGTAAAGTGATTCAAGCTTTTGGTGAGGTGGTGATTGGCGGTAACTATGTTGTTGGTGCGGTAATCTTTTTGATCTTAATGATCATTAACTTCGTGGTGATCACTAAAGGTGGCGAGCGTATATCTGAAGTCTCTGCCAGATTTACTTTAGATGCATTGCCCGGCAAGCAAATGGCTATTGATGCCGATCTTAATGCCGGAGTGTTGACGCAAGAGCAAGCAAGGGATCGTCGGCAAGAGGTTGCCCGTGAGGCCGATTTCTATGGCTCAATGGATGGCGCGTCTAAGTTTGTTCGTGGTGATGCCATTGCGGGGATCTTGATCTTAGCGATTAATATGCTCGGTGGTCTGGCGATTGGTATCTTCATGCATGACTTGAGTGCTGCTGAAGCCTTTAAAACGTTTGCCTTGCTAACGATTGGTGATGGCTTAGTTGCGCAGATCCCATCATTGCTGTTAGCGACTGCTGCGGCGATCATAGTGACACGTGTCTCGGACGCTGAAGAGATGCCTGAGCAGTTGCGTCAACAACTTCTGGCCAACCCTAAAACATTAGCGACGGCAGCAATCGTCATGTTGATTTTAGGCTTAGTACCTGGAATGCCCACTTTTGTTTTTCTAGCATTTGCTGCTCTACTTGGTTTCTCTGCATGGAAGCAGAGTCAACGTAGCCCTGTGATTGCAGAGTCGAAAGTTGAAGCTCAAATCGAAAGTAACTTAAGTGAGCCCTCGGCCCCCAGTTGGGATGCTTTGCCATTCACGGATTTGATTGAAGTAAGGCTTGGATATCGCTTAGTGCATTTAGTTGAGCGCAGCAAAGGTGCCGAGCTGCAAAAACGCTTAACCGGGATCCGTAGAACCTTATCTGAGCAAGCAGGATTCCTACTCTCGGAAGTGAGAGTGCGAGATAACCTGTCACTTGCTCCAAACGCCTATCAGATAAGCTTAATGGGTAATCCCGTTGTTTCTGCTGAACTCGACCCTGAACGTTTGATGGCGATTAAAAGTGGCCCCGTTTTTGGTGATATCGATGGTGTCATTACCAAAGAGCCTGCCTATCAAATGGACGCAATCTGGATTGAGCAGGAAGCTAAAGCGAACGCGCTTAACCTAGGATATTCGGTGGTGGATAACGCCACCGTTATTGCGACCCATGTGAGTAAACTGATCCGAGAGTCGCTGCCTGACATGCTGCAGCATGATGATGTATTGGCGCTGAGTGATCGCTTAGCCAAGCAATCGCCTAAGCTTGCAGAGTCGCTTAACGCAGCACTTCCTCCCATTCTTCAACTCAAAGTATTTAGGTTGTTGTTGAAAGAGCAGGTTTCGTTGAAGGATATCCGCACCATCGCAACCACCTTGCTCGATTGCAGCGAGAACAGTAAAGATCCGGTGTTGTTGGCTGCCGATGTTCGCTGTGCATTGAGAAATACTATTTTGCACTCAATTGTTGGGGCAGATCCAAAATTGAATGTGATGACGTTAGCGCCGGAGCTGGAGCAGACGTTAATTACGGCACTGAATCAAGCTCAGCAGCAGGGTAAAGTTGCATTGGATAGTTTTCCGGTTGATCCACAACTACTGGCACAGTTGCAACAAAGGATGCCGCAGTTACTGGCGCAAGCCAAAGAGCATGGTCATAGCCCACTGCTACTTGTTTCTCCGCAACTAAGGCCTATTCTCGCCCGTTACGCTCTGGCGTTTGCCCGAGGCTTGCATGTACTGTCTTATAATGAGATCCCTGAGACTCGAGAGCTAATGGTGGCGGGGCAGCTAGGGTAGTGCACTGCTATTTGACCCATTAGATCAAATAGCAACTGAGTATGAGCGCAGTTTAAGCTTGCTGTAAAAATGCCAGCAGTGCGGTCAGGGCTAAGTTTCTGGCTTTATCGCGCTCCATGAATATTTCATGGCGAGCATAGGGGATTTTGAGCAGCTTACATTGACCTGTAGCCGCTTGTTTTTGGGCGGCATTACTGACAATGGTGTCTTCTTCAGCTTGCAAGACCAGCAAAGGAATATCGATATTCTGCGCGGCTTTAATTGCATCATCGCCGGCATCGATTGACTCAACCAACCAATGGTTAGTCGGCGAGCCGAGCTGCAGTTTAGGCTGTTGTTGGTAGAGTTTGCGGTAATCTTGATATCTTAGCTTACTGTTGGTGAGGTCGTTCTTGTCGAACTCATCGGCATGGTAGCCTTTGCCACCCAGCACATAATTTGGTTGCTGTTTTTTATGATTATCTAATCGTGTGGCTAACCAACGAATAAAGCGTTTAGGCAAAGGCAGTTTAATGCCATACATAGGCGCAGAAAAAACCGCTGCTTTAAACACTCCTGAGTGCTGTTCTAGGTATAAAGTACCAATTGCGCCCCCCATAGAATGTCCCACTAGAAAGTAATCTTCTTCAGGCTGTGGTTTAACAACTTTGTCGATAAAATCGCCAAAGTCGTCGACATAACGCTGGAACTTGTCGATATGTCCTTTATGTGGATCGGTGGTTGTTCTGCTGGAAAGGCCCTGACCACGATGGTCGATGGCAAATAAACTGTAGCCCTGTTGGTACAGATCAAACATCAGTTCTTTATACTTCAGATAGGATTCTACTCGGCCACTACTTAGTACTATGGTTCCTATGCTATTTGGGCGGATAATGCTGGCATAAGCGAGACTGACATCGTCATTAGCTTTGAAGCTTGATTGGGTAACCTGTTGCCAAAATGCAGTTTGTTCTGGGCTATTAAGGTGATGTTCTGATGAAAAGGAACTTGCAGTGCTTAATGATGGAGCGGGCTCAGCGGCATTCGGCATAATGATTATCTAAAGAATAAGGTTAGCAGCAGTGTAGCAAACTCCTAGTGGGGATAAAATGGCCGCTTGTTGCGGCCATCTATATATTGATGGCTATTATAGTGCGGCTTGCTGCTGTTTGATGAAGTCGTTAATTTGCTGTTCTAGGATCGACATCGGTACAGAACCATTGGCTAACACAGCATCGTGAAAAGCTCGAATATCGAAATTTTCGCCTAGCTCTTGTTCAGCTTGAGCGCGTAAACGCTTAATAGTTAACTCGCCAATTTTGTAAGACAGAGCCTGTCCAGGCCAAGAGATATACCTGTCAATTTCGGTAGTAACATTGTGTAGCGATAGGGCGGTATTACTTGCCATAAAGTCCATTGCTTGCTGACGGCTCCAGCCTTTGGCATGCATGCCTGTATCGACAACGAGTCTTGCTGCGCGCCACATCTCGTAGGTTAGGCGGCCAAAATTACTATATGGATCTTGATAAAAACCCGCTTCTAACCCGAGATACTCGGAGTAGAGTCCCCAACCTTCGCCAAAGGCTGATATGTAGCTGTAGCGTCTAAAGTCAGGTAGATCGGTTAACTCACGATTTAATGCTATCTGCAGATGATGACCTGGCACCGCTTCGTGCAATGTTAGTGCTTCCATCTCATACAAAGGGCGTTTATCGAGTGCATAAGTATTGACCCAGTAGTAGCCTGCTTCATCATCTCGATTAGAGCCTGAATATCTGCCGGTGGTGTACTTAGGTGCGATCTCTGCAGGAACTGGGGCAATCCCATAAGGTTGGCGTGGCAGTTTACCAAAGTACTTAGGTAGCATCACATCGGCTTTCTTAGCAATATAAGCCGCTTCTTTGAGTAGCTCCTCAGCCGTTTTAGGGTAAAACTGTGGATCGGTTCTTAGAAAGTGGAGGAAATCAGCAAAACTGCCTTCAAACTCTAACTCATCGATGATCTGCTGCATCTCGGCGCGAATACGCTTAACTTCGCTTAAGCCTAACTGGTGCACTTCATCTGAAGTCATATCTAAGGTGGTGTAGTAACGCACTCTATTTTCATAGAATGCTTTACCGTCGGGTAGCTTTGAAGCGGCGATGTCAGTACGAGCATTGGGAATATACTCATTGACCATGAAGTCGTAAAACGCTTGATACTCAGGTAGTACCGTGTCAGCAACCAAGGCTAAGCCTTGCTCGGTGAGCGCTGCTTTTTCTGCTTTGGTAAAATACTCTGGGTACTCAGTAAAAGGTTTGAAGTAACCACTCTCTTTTGCAGGCACGATAAAAGCACTAATACTGGTTTCAAATCCATTAAGGGTAACTTTTGCTGGTGTGATACCTGCTGCTAACCCCTGCTTTAGCCAATAAGTTTGCTGAGCAAAGTAAGTAGGTAGCGCTTTAAGTTGGTTGATGTAGTTTTGATAGTCCTCAACTTTTGCAAATCGCCCTTTAGAGATTGAAGCTATATAGGCATGAAAGCCGCTTTCTGCAGACAGAGGGATGTAGTGATCTTTATAGCGATATTGGTCAACACTATTTTGTACTTGGTCCTGGAGGATTTTGGCGTTGATAACATCGTCAGCGCTTAATACTGCTCGGTCTAATGCTTTTATTTGACGGAGTAATTCGATACGACGTTGATTGAGTGATGCCAGCGCCTCTGGTGATAAATCTTGTAATTTGCCTGCTGATGATTGGTCACCCAAAGAGTACGCAAGGCTTGGGCTTTCATCTAAAGAGATCTGCCAAGAGGTATCGATAGATTGTTGCAGTTGTGCGTTTATCTGCGACTTTGTTGACGTCGTCGTAACGTTAGATCCAGTAACAGCTGAAGTTGGTGCTGTTTGACAGGCACTTAAGCCGATGATTAACACCGAGGGTAGCAGGTATTTATACATGATATATCCGTGATTTTTGTTATTGTTATAAGTTCGATTATGCCTATTGTATTGCTAAAGGTCACGCAGGAAAGTTATACCAAATGTTATGAAAAACATGGCCTTTATGCTCGAGTTTGTCTGACCTTTTAGGAGGGCAACAGGTACAAAAAAACCGGCCATAGCCGGTTTCTTATTAGGTTGTCTAGTACAAGACTAGATAACGCGTGAGAACTGCTGTTGTCTTGCTTTCTCACGGTAGTAAACATCAAAACAGATACAGATGTTACGGATCAACAAGCGGCCTGTTGGGCTGATGGTGATCTTTCTATCTGTGACGTCGACTAGCTTATCGTCGATGAACGTTTGCAGTAGCTTTAAGTCTTCTACAAAGTACTCTTCGAAGTTGATATTCAGCTTCTCTTCAATTTGTGCCATATCTAAATCGAAGTGACAGATAAGCTGCTTAATCACCACACGACGAATTTCATCATCACGGTTTAAGCCACAACCTTTCCAAAGTGCATGTCCGTTAGCATCGATTGACTCGAAGTAAGGGCGAACATCTTTCTGGTTCTGTGCGTAACAATCGCCAATCTGGCTAATTGAAGAAACACCTAAACCAAGTAGGTCACACTCTTCTTGGGTGGTGTAGCCTTGGAAGTTACGGTGTAAGCGACCTTCGTTTTGAAGAATTGATAATTCATCATCTGGCTTAGCAAAGTGGTCCATACCAATGTATTGGTAACCCGCTCCAGTTAAAGTTTCGATTGTTTGGTGCAACATATCTAGCTTTTGTTGTGGAGACGCTAAGTCTTCATCTTTAATCTTACGCTGCGCTGCAAAACGTGATGGCAGGTGAGCGTAGTTAAAGACTGATAAACGGTCTGGATCGAGATCGAGTACGCGTTGCATCGTTTCTGCAAAGGTCTCTGGTGTCTGGTGTGGCAAACCATAGATAAGGTCGATGTTAGTAGAAACAAAGCCAAGCTCTTTAGCACGTGCCATCAAGTCAAAAATGAACTGCTCATCTTGTTCACGGTTAACCGCAATTTGTACTTTCTTATTGAAATCTTGCACACCAATAGAGATACGGTTGAAGCCCGCTTCTTTTAGGGTGTCTAGCATAGACAGTTCAATTTCACGTGGGTCGACTTCAATTGAGTACTCGCCCACTTCCGCTACGTTAAAGTTAGCTTTAACAAGTGCTGACAATGTCAGAATTTGCTCTGGAGTCAAGAATGTTGGTGTACCGCCACCCCAGTGAATTTGGGTGACTAAGTAGTTTTTAAATAATGGTGCACGTTTAACAATTTCAGCCGCTAAGTACTCAATGTACTGATCTGCTTTATGTTGGTGACGTGTGATGACCTTATTACAGCCACAGTAGTAACAAAGCTTAGCGCAAAATGGGATATGAATATAAAGAGAAAGCTTATCACTTTTACTGTTCTTGATAGAGGTCAGCAGTTGATCTTCGGTAAACGAATCTTCGAACTCTAGCGCCGTCGGGTAAGAGGTATAACGCGGTCCGCTATAATTGTACTTCTCGATCATTGACTGATCCCAGCTAATTTGTGTGGGCTGCTTCAAGGCATGTCCTCCGACGTTTAGTAATTTAGCAACATGTGAAGTATGCATCGTTATTTGTGCAATAACCTTGATCCATGTTGTAAATTTGGAATGTGGGTAACAAAGAGCAACAGAATATCGCTGAATTTAAGCTCTATGTCTGCGCTGTTAAGTAGATTTTGTGCACAGACTCACCCTATATTATCAAAATCTTCTATAAGTGCGATCTGGGTAGAATCTAGATACAGAGATAGTACAAGCTTTAACCATAGTTGTTGATGTTGATTAGTGCAGTGAAGCTGGGTCGAATTCACTAAGTTGTTTAGCCTCTTCGAGTATTTGAACTTCGAGTTCCGCTTCAGATTTCATACGGCTAAAGTCGAGCTTCATTCGTTGTTGCTTTGACAGCGTTTTACGCTGCTCTTTAATTGGATGCTCTTTTATGACTTCAAAATGCATGAAAGTTGCAGGGTACTTCTCGCTAACAAGTTCTGACATACCGACCAAGTTGAATAGTTTGGCGATACGCATTACCCCTTCAGAAAGCTCGCAGCGCTCTTCTAGCATGGCAGCAGCTATGTAGCGAATGCTGTCTAGCAGCTCTTCTGACTTTGCTTTAGCAGCAGCCGCTTGCTGTTGTTGCTGCTTTGCCCTAGCTTGGTTTTGCTTACGTAAGCGTAGCAGTAGCGAGGTAGCATAAGTTGTGAGTGCAACGAGTATAAAAAAGCCAATAACAATAAGCGCTGTGGTCATGCTAGGTCCTGTTACAGTCAAAAAGTTTTCTAATTAATAGGAGGGTAGATAAAAACATGGCATCAATAAATACCAACGCCATTAAAGGATGTTCATTCAGTGGGAGTTCAAAACTCTATAGACAAGGCTGGTGATTGAAGCTAATAGTCATTCTATATCAAGAGCATCTAACGCCGTATACCGAGTTTGAAAGCCGCACTAGGTGAGCGTCTCTGGCGCCCACTGTTGCGTAGCATCACCTCAAAGAGAACAACTTTTATTACACTATGCGACTTACATTAAGCGCCTAGAGAACGCTCTGAATAGCACACCTATTTCAGAGCGTTGGTATCTGATGCCATATCATGTTGATACGCAGAACCTTAGTCGTTCTGGTAATCTTTTAGTAGATCCGCACCAGATTCAAACTTGTCGAATAAGTCGTCATCGCTGACTGCTTTCTTCGCTTTAGGTTGCTCCTCTTCATCAGATAAGCCGAGCTTATCTAACAGAGTTTCAATTTGAGTTAATTGCTTATTTAACCATTTTTGATCATCTTGGTTAAGCTTTTTACCCTCTTCAAGCATATCTAGCAGGCTATTTAGTCTTGGATCTTCTTCAAGCTTTAATAACTTCTGCTCATCAGTCAGTTTCGGCCCTTTAGGCTTACTCTCTACCTGTTTCTCTTTAACGATATTGAGCTGAACAGGTTTTTTACTACCATGACGAGGGTCGCTGCTTTTGGCGTTGCCACCATTGGCTTGGTTTTCAATCATCGAAGCGTTATGACGGCTTCCCGCTTTATTGCCAGCAACCTGTTTTTTACCCGCAAGAACTCGTTCGTGCTTCTTGGTTCTTGGAGCTGATTTTGGAGCATTTTCGTTGCTCTTACGCGTTTTCTTACTACGGGACATGATTCGCTTATCTCGATAACTTAAAAGACTCTGCTGCTGACAGAACTAGCTGTCTCTATCAACAATTGAAGTTTGGTCGCGTGTTATACCAGATCCTGATGGTTTTTGCACCAGAATGAGATCGTTTGCTGCAAATAATAGCTTAAAACCGACGTTTTCAGCCAGATATTTGAAACTTTGTTGTTGGTAAAAGCTTACGTGGGTGAGGTTATTCTTATAATGCCATTTATCAAATCCGGCTAAATCGGTCAGTAGTGGTGTGTTAATCGCAATCCAACCACCAGGTTTTATTAACTCACACAGCAAGGTCCACTCTTTGCGCGGAAACCTGAAGTGTTCAAATACGCGATAACAACAGATGAAATCATATTGCTGGTTTAACTGCTTAGTCCAAGGGGCAAGGCTGGGATCGTATTGGTTTATTTGGTGGCCGCGTGCAATCACTCTTCGTAAACTTTTGGGATTAAGGGTTCGACCAAAATTGAGACCAAGCAGAGAGTGGTCTGTGGTTTCACATTGCAAGACTAGATCGAATAGAAATTGAGATAGTGATTTTTGCTTACTATTGGCTAATTGGTATTTATGCAGTTCTGCCGTGTGTGGCAGGTGTGAATTTGCGTCTGCAAACACCAGTTCACATTGATGACAGCGGTATAAGCAGCGCTTTTTATTCTCAAAAAATATCTGATTGTTGTCACTAAAGCATAATGGACATCGACGCATTAAAACGACTCCAGCTACATTAATGGTAAGAGTAGCCGCAAAGGCTGTTGAAGATAAGAGAGAATGGCCACTCAACAACTTGAATTGATATTAGCATACAAACCAATTATTTGAGGGGGTGTAAACCAGTATAAAGATTGGAGTATTTTAGGCAATAAAAAAGGCGACAGATAAACTGTCGCCTATAAAAGTGCAATTAGCACCAATTCTTATTTCAAGTATCCATACTTGCTAGTGACTATCCCGGTCAATATCCGTCTTATTTTTATTGCTTTCCGTGCAATTATTTTAGTTTATGGTCTTCCCGACACTTTATTTTTAGTCCTGTTGTCTTCCTGACCACAGTTTCCGTAGATGGTCTTCATGACACATCACAATCCTATCGTCTATCAATGACGCCTAAGTAACCATCCTTGTTAGGTGTATCTAAGTATCTTCCAGTGATAACAAGCTTCCAGCGAGTGCATCCAAAGCAATTAGCTTCCTATGCCAATGTTTGTATCCTACAAACATTCTCCTATTGGTGCGCGTTTCTCTGAATGTAAGGGTTAATGCTAAATAGCGCTTTGGCCTTCCTAACCAAATCCTTACTAAAATTCTTACGACCGGGACTTCAAACTGAAATCTCTACTCTTATTATTTTTAGTGAGTGGTCTCAATAATATTATTATTATTTCGTTAATTTATTCTTATATCTTAAATGTAAAAATACCAAAATCTGAAAGTTATTATTAAATAATTTTTGTACTATCAGTTGGGTTCATCTCGGTACGGGGCTCATTAAACCGAAATCTGTGATCACTGTCAAGTAAGTTTTTGCGTGCAGTTTACGTAAACGTTAACTAGATGAAATAAAAAAGGACAGCACTGCTGTCCTTTTAGCATTAACTAATGTTTACTTAAGGCTTGATATATATTTAGATAATGCGTCCATATCGTCAGCATTTAGCTTCTTAGCAATATCTTGCATCATGCCATTTAAGTCGTTGTTACGATTTGTATCGTGAAACTTATTCAGCTGGATCTTGATATAATTAGCGTGTTGTCCGCTAACATCAGGGAAGCCTGCAGCTTCAGAACCTTTACCTTCAGGTCCATGACATGCAATACATGCGGTAATGCCACGAGCAGAGTCACCGCCTTTGTAAAGTTGTTCACCTAAAGCAGGAACATCTTTAACTTCGATAACTTGTTTGGTTTGGCTTGCATAGAATGCAGCGATATCAGAGATATCTTCGTCGCTAAGCATCATAGCCATGCCGCCCATGATTGGGTCTGCACGGCCTTCTTTACCACCTGATTTAGCCGCACTGCGGAAATCATGTAGTTGCTTTTCGATATAGGTCGTTTGCTGACCAGCAAGTTTAGGGTACATGTCTATCATGCTGTTGCCGTCAACACCGTGACAAGCAGAACAAACAATGGCTTTGGTTTTTCCTGCTTCAGCATTACCTTCAGCCATTACAGGTGAAGACATTGTGGCTAAAACAGACAGCGCAAGAGCTAACTTTTTCATGGCGTTCCAACTTCTTATTAAAATATTTGTCCTGAGCTTACTAGGGAGACCCGCAAGCGTGATAAAATGTATTTTATGTGATCGGGGTAATATTTTACACGAAATTGTGAAAATGTAAGCAACTCTTCGATATTTAACAAAGTTAGTTGAGAAAATTTTGGAGTTAATTGTGAGTGAATCTCGTATCGATTTCCGTAAAGCAGAGTTTTTAATTAGTGCGCCAGACATCGCACACTTAGATGAATACCTCCCTGGCGATGTTGGGGTAGAGATAGCCTTTGCGGGTCGTTCGAACGCGGGTAAGTCCAGCGCGCTAAATTTATTAACAGAGCAAAAAATTGCGCGTACCAGTAAAACTCCTGGTCGAACGCAGTTAATTAATGTTTTTAAACTCGATAAACATCGTCGATTAGTGGATTTACCTGGTTATGGTTTCGCCCAAGTACCTTTAGCACTTAAGAAAAAGTGGCAACAAGCATTAGGCGAATACTTACTTAAGAGAGAGTGTTTAAGTGGCGTTGTTGTGTTGATGGATATTCGACATCCACTGAAAGATCTCGATATGCAGATGATTGAGTGGGCTGTTGAAAGTGATATTCCAGTTTTAGCACTATTAACCAAGGCTGATAAATTGGGCCAAAGTGCCAGAATGAAGATGGTTAATGAGGTACGCAAAAAGTTGAGTCATTTTGATGATGCAGTAAAGGTAGAAGCCTTCTCTTCATTGAAAGGGATTGGTAAAAGCAAGGTTCTTGGTATTCTTGACCAGTGGTGCAAACCAGAATGGTTGCAAGAGCAGCTGGCTGCTGAGTCGATTGAAGCTCAAATTGAGTCAGATAAGTAACATTCAGTCACTGTAAGACTTTTAATATGAATAACGCTCCTAATGATAGGGGCGTTTTTTTTAGGCAAAAAAAAACCGACGGAATAAACCATCGGCGTAAATTAGCTCTTTTGGGGAGAAGCTAAATTCAACAAGACTCAAGACCTACCAAACTATGTTGATAGCGCTCAATGACCACAGCATAACTGTTTTTTTAATCAAATTAAAGTAATTACTCTAAAATTTATTTAAGACGAAAAAAAGCCCCAGCAGATTAGATCTGCTGAGGCGCCATAATTTGGCAATTCACTTCAAATTAGCGAATTTAAAAAAAGGTCTGAAAGATAGAACATCTTAACCTCTGTACCCTACGCAGAGAATATTACCCTATTAACCGTATTATGAAAAACAGTTTTTGTAAAAAGCACACAATAATGTGACGCCGATCTCAAGGTTTGTTCAATAAAAATACATATTCTGATCAGTATATTTCATATTACTGATTTAAAAACATAGGCTTGCACTGCTTTTTAATTGAACAATCTTTTTGCGAAACAAATTTTGTATTTTCAGTTCAGGGATGATTTGGCTAGCCGGTTTTTGCAAGGGGCAGGTTGGTTTAGATTAATGTGATGCTGATGATTAGATTAATAGAACTGATTAAAAGCAATCAGCTCTATTAGGGCTAACTCCATGTGATTGAATAGATTAGATTTGATCTTCTCTAACCTGTCACAATCAATTTAGTGTGCCTGCTCCCAGTTGTCACCAATGCCGGCTTCAGCAAGCAGTTCGACATCAAGTGTTGCAGCCGCGGCCATTAACTCACAAATCTTAACTTGCAAACTGTCAGCTTTATCAGCATCAACCTCAAACACCAATTCATCGTGTACCTGCATGATCATGGTGATCTCACCGTTTGTTTCAGTCTCAATCCATTTAGCGACATTAATCATCGCTTTTTTGATTATATCGGCAGCGGTACCCTGCATCGGTGCATTGATTGCTGCGCGTTCAGCTGCTTGCCTGCGCATTGCGTTGCGATCTTTTATTGCAGGTAAATACAGTCGGCGTCCAAATAGTGTCGATACATAGCCGAGATCTGCGGCAATAGCGCGGGTCTCTTCCATGTAGTTGAGTACACCCGGGTAACGTTTAAAGTAGGTATCGATATAACGTTGTGCTTCTGCGCGAGGAATATCTAACTGCTTGGCTAAACCAAAAGCTGACATACCGTAGATTAAACCGAAATTGACGGCTTTTGCGCGGCGACGTTGATCGCTAGTGACCTCGCTGAAGTCCACATCAAACACTTCTGCTGCCGTGGCTTTATGAATATCTTTACCTTCAGCAAAAGCGGTTAACAGGCCTTTATCTTGCGATAGGTGCGCCATGATCCTTAGCTCGATTTGTGAGTAATCGGCAGCAAGGATTTTTCTACCTTCAGGAGCGATAAACGCATGACGAATACGGCGACCCTCTTCGGTTCTAATTGGGATATTTTGCAGGTTCGGCTCACTAGAAGACAACCGCCCTGTAGCTGCGTTCGCCTGGTGGTAGCTAGTATGAACTCGCCCAGACTTAGCATTGACCATTAAAGGTAGCTTGTCAGTATATGTGCTCTTAAGTTTGGCAAGACTGCGATGCTCAAGAATAATTTTCGGTAGTGGATAATCTAGTGCTAATTCAACTAATACCTCTTCAGCGGTTGAAGGGGCACCTTTTGGGGTTTTCTTGATAATTGGGTAACCGAGCTTGTCGAAAAATAGCTCTTGTAGCTGTTTTGGCGATGCGAGATTAAATGGCTGACCTGCAATCTCATGAGCCTTGGTTTGCAGTTCATCTATTTTGCGAGCCAGCTCTTCGCTTTGCTGACCTAGTAGCATGCTATCTATGAGAACGCCTTGACGCTCTATTGTTGACAGTATATCAATCAACGGCAGTTCGATGTCCGTAAATACACTGGCAAGTTCAGGTAGTTTCTCTAATCGAGGCCACAAGTGCTGATGCAGTCTTAGGGTGATGTCTGCGTCTTCAGCCGCATAAGGCGCTGCGGTTTCCAGTGGGATCTGGTTGAAAGTGAGCTGTTTTACCCCTTTACCGGCAATCTCTTCAAAACTGATATTTTTATGGCCAAGATATTTAAGCGCCAAGTCATCCATATTGTGTTTTGATGCAACAGAGTTAAATACATAGGACTCAAGCATGGTATCGAACTGTACACCTTTGAGCTTAATACCGGCATTAGCAAAAATGCTGATGTCGTATTTAAGGTTTTGACCGACCTTTTTAATTGCTTCATTTTCTAACAATGGTGTTAGTTTTTCAAAAACCATTGCTTTATCAAGTTGCTCTGGTGCATCTACGTAGTCATGAGACAAGGGCAGGTAGGCAGCTTTGCCCACTTCGACTGCAAATGATATCCCAACCAGCTCTGCTTCCATATAGTTAAGACTCGTGGTCTCAGTATCAATGGCGATGAGATCTGCTTGGCTAAGTGTTGCAATCCAGTTGTCGAGTTGCTCAACAGACAAAATAGTGTCGTATTCAGTTTCAATATCTTGCTTAACAACAACTTCATCGCTGTCTTCATTTGCGATGGCGGTGGATTTGTTATCTAGCACCTCCGCTAACCAACGTTTAAACTCCATTTCGCCATAGCATTTAACTAGCTCATCTTTATTGGCGGGCTCAATATCCATGGTGCGCCAATCTTGCTCAAGTTCTACATCAAGCTTAATGGTAGCGAGTTCGTAACTGAGTTTGAGCATATCGGCGTGCTCAGCGATCTTCGCCGGCATGGTTTTCGAGCCACGAAAACCTAGTGCTGGCATTTTCTCTGGAGCGGCGAGAATATTATCGACGCCACCAACACCAAGTAACATTGCCAGTGCGGTTTTCTCACCGACACCAGGCAAGCCGGGAATGTTATCGGCTTTATCTCCCTGCAATGCGAGGAGGTCGATGATGAGCTCTGGTCCGACACCAAATTTTTCGGTAACTTCAGCTGGTCCCATCACCGTATTAGTCATGGTATTAATCAAGGTGACATTCTCGTCAACCAACTGCGCCATATCTTTATCACCCGTGCTAATGAGTACAGCACGTCCCTCTTTGCTGGCTTGGGTGGCAATGGTACCTATAACGTCATCAGCTTCCACACCCGAAATACACACGAGTGGTAAACCGAGGGCTTTAATGATTTGATGCAGTGGCGCAATTTGACCACGCAGATCATCAGGCATTGGTGGGCGCTGCGCCTTATATTCTGAGTACATGTCGTTACGGAATGTCTTGCCTTTTGCATCAAATACAACCGCCATTTGGCTGGGCTTATATTGATTTAACAGACTACGAAGCATGTTGATCACGCCATATACAGCACCAGTTGCTTCACCTTTAGAGTTAGTCAAATGTGGCGGAGCATAATAGGCGCGGTACAGGTAAGAGGATCCATCCACAAGAACTAAAGGGTTGTCGGCAATTTTTGGCATAATAGGTATTCATTTATCGCGTTTCGATGATGGCGCTAGCATGCCATATCAGCGCTGTTTCAGCTACGGATAAATATTGATGAGCCTGTGGATAACTCTGTGCATGGAACTACAGAACTAAAAGTTACTTATTTTTAGTTATAAAATGAGCGCGCGCTAAGTTATTGAATTTTAGTGGTAAATTCTAATTGTGTGAAGTGAGTGCTATTTTGAGCAATTAAACTATAAATGTGGACTTTTTATTTTTATTCGTTTTATAAACCTATTCCTTGGTCAAATAATCGCCGTTTGATAAAGTGCAGTGATAACTTAGCACGATAATTAATCTGATCAAGCGCTTTATTGCAATTTTGTTAAAACAATATGATATATAAATGGAGATTTTAATGAAAAAAGTCGCAGTTCTTTTAAGTGGTAGTGGTGTCTTCGATGGCACAGAGTTACATGAGTCTGTGTTAACTTTGTTAGAGGTTGCCCGTGCTGGTGCATGTTACCAGTGCTTCGCTCCTGATATTACTCAATTACATGTGGTTAATCATCTCACAGGGGAGGTGGATGAAACTGATAGTCGTAATGTATTGGTCGAGTCAGCAAGAGTTGCTCGTGGCGATATTAAGCCGGTTACAGATCTAGTCATTGGCGAATTTGATGCATTGATTATCCCTGGTGGCTTTGGTGCAGCGAAGAATCTTTGTAATTTTGCTTTGGCGGGGGCGGAACATGTTATCGACCCGAGTGTAAAACAGTTTATTAGCCAATTTACTCAAGCTAAAAAGCCTGTTGGTTTTATCTGCATATCACCCATAATGATCCCGCAGTTTTATGGTGCTGGTGTTAAAGGAACCATTGGTTCCGATAGCAACACTGCTGCGGCATTTGAGCTGCAAGGAGGCTGCCATCAAGTTGCTGCCGTAGACGATATCGTGATTGATGAGGTCAATAAAGTGGTGAGTACACCTGCTTATATGCTTGCTGGTAGTATTATTGAAGCTCATAAGGGCATTGAGAAGTTAGTTAGGCAAGTGTTGTTAATGGTAGAGTAAGCGATAAGTGAAAGGTGCCGTAAACTGGCACCTTTAATGTGTAACGAGTCAGTTTCTTAGCTTAGCTTTTTAAGCTTCAATGCTGCTTGTTCACCGACATATTTCGCATCAATAAGTGAAAGGTCCTCTCCTGTTTTCTCGCCCATTGGGGGTGAAAAAGACAATCGTTGGTCGTCATCACTCAATGTTTGCCAGCGGATCTTGTCATCTCTCGAACCGTGAGGGTAAAAACCGACCGTAATGGCATTATGTAGACTTGCAACATGCAGTGGACCTGTTGAGCCTGCAATCATCATATCTGCAGCGACTAACGAACGAGAGAACTCGCCGATATCTTTTATCGGTTTCGCCATTAGTGCGTTATGTCCAGCAGCTGTTATTAATTCGACTACACTGGCAGCTAAAGGCTCTTCAGTCGGCCCAAATGTGACGACAAATTTAATTTCGACGTCTGACTCTTTAGCAATGACATCAGCCATAGTGGCAAACTGCTCTGGAGAAAGTGAACCTTCCGACCCGCCACTACCTGGATGAATAAAGATAAGCTTCTCATTAGCCGTTTTACCGTAGAACTGCTGCCATTGAGCTTTTTCCTCGCTGACATCCCATAAGCGCCATTTGATGTCTGCTGGGGGAATATATTGTTGGCATAAAAAGTACTCAATATGATCTGTACAGTAGCGCCATTCAGGTTTTAAACATGCACTGCGATTAAGTGGCGCTCTATGGGTATATAAGTATTGGAACCACTTTCTACGTTGGCCTAGTCGATAGGGAATGCCTGCGGCTTTAATCACTTTGGTCATATCTTTATGACTATGCATCACAATGGCGGCATCGTAGCGGTTAGCTTTGATTAGCTCTACGAGGTTCGGATCATCTTTTTTATAAATAAGTAGGTTATCTATAAAGTCGAACTGACTCGCCAATGAGTGGATCAAAGGGGAAACGATGACATCGATCTGAGCGTCGGGCATTGAACGCTTTAACAACGATATTGCTGGTAATGAATGACAAAAATCACCCAGCTTATCGACTCTGACAATCAATATCCGCTTCATGGATGGAAACCTTAATAAAATAAAATCAGTTATACATGTTTGCCCATAAGATGACAATTGAGTCTATGGGTTTGTAGGGCCTCTGCGAGGTTTAGCTGCCAAAAGGCTATATGTTGGTCATTTAGTAGCGTAGCTACTGTGGTTAAACGTACTTTTTCCGGCTGTCGATAAAGCCTTGCAGAACACCGACTAATAATCCACCCAAGTGTGCACCATTGGCAATAGAAAGGCCGAACATATCGGTAAAGCCAAAAACAAGCCATAACAACATAAAACCGATGTAAGCAGGTGGTAGCCCAATGCCTGATTCAGGACGCTTAACTCCCATTATCCAGGTGTAGCCGACTACGGCGTATACCACTCCAGATAGCCCACCGAAATTTGGCCCAGCCATAAAGTACTGCAATATATTCGGTAATGTACCACCGACTAATAGCAGTATAAATAGCGGTTTAAGGCCTATTTTATTCTCGATCTTACCGCCTAAGTACCACCACCATAATAGGTTAAAGATGATGTGCATCGCCGAAAAGTGGATAAGACTTGGGGTGAATAGTCGCCAGAATTCACTGAGTGAGGCGGGAGAGGTGGCGCCAAAAAAGGATAAACTCTCAAAAATGGGATTTGCAAAGCCGAGATTCATGGCTGCATATATTACTACGCAACTGAAAAATACCAGCAAAGTGAGTGGACCAGCTCCAGTGATAAATTGTGTGACTAACTGCAGAGCAGGGTTACCGTAGTCTAGTTGGGTCTGGGTGCTGCCATTTTCCCATGAAGCGGCGAGATACTTCTCGTCATAAGGGTTGCTAAGAAACGCATGATACTCTTGTTGAACTCGAGATAGTTGAGTTTCATCGTGTAGTACCAGCATCACTCCTTGTTCGGCGGGCATAATACTACAGGTGATGTTCTGCCCTTTGAGATAGTCGATGAGTGCTTGCGCTGCTCTGCCATTGGGTAAGCTGCCTATCTCAATCATCGACCTCTCCTGCTGTAATTAATGAAACGAGTATTACGCGTTAGCTTGATGCCAGGCGCTATATCCGCCATCTAAACTATAAACATTATCAAAACCTTGCTCATTTAGGTAGGTTGCAGCGCTTTGGCTACTAATGCCGTGGTAGCAGACAACAACCAATGGCAGATCCATGTCGGCTTTAGCAATAAAATGACTAATGTTTTCATTACTTAGGTTAAAAGAGCTGTCGATATGTCCTGCTTCGAAGCTGGCAGCATCTCTAATGTCGACTATTTGCAATTCGGCTGTAGCTTCTTGCATGTGGATAAGTTGATTGACACTTAAATGTTGAAACGCTGACATAGAAAACCTGCATTAATTGAATGTGTTGTTGGCGATAATTTGGAGATAAATAGAGGGCTGAAATTCTGCCAGCCCTCAAGGACTATTTAATCCCAGTTTAGGATCACTTTGCCAGACTGTCCTGAGCGCATAGCATCAAAGCCTTGCTGGAAGTCATCTATTTTGTAGTGATGAGTGATAATTGGAGATATATCTAAACCTGACTGGATTAAGCTGGCCATCTTGTACCAAGTCTCAAACATCTCACGGCCATAAATACCTTTGATGATTAATCCTTTAAAGATCACTTTACTCCAGTCAATCGCCATTTCGCCGCCAGGAATACCTAGCATAGCAACTTTACCACCATGGTTCATGGTATCGAGCATTGAATGGAATGCTGCAGGTACACCTGACATCTCAAGACCGACATCGAAACCTTCAGTCATGCCAAGTTCACTCATGACATCATCCAAGCTTTCTTTGGCAACGTTGACCGCTCGGGTGGCACCCATTTTCTCAGCTAGTTCGAGACGATATTCGTTGACGTCAGTGATCACTACATGACGTGCGCCTACATGACGACAAACTGCTGCAGCCATAATGCCTATCGGACCGGCGCCAGTAATCAGCACGTCCTCACCGACAAGATCAAATGATAATGCGGTATGAACAGCATTGCCAAATGGGTCAAAAATAGAAGCTAAATCATCAGAGATATCATCTGGGATCTTAAAAGCGTTAAAAGCTGGGATCACTAAATATTCAGCGAATGCACCTTCACGGTTAACGCCTACACCAGAGGTGTTACGACACAAATGAGTACGACCACCGCGGCAGTTACGGCAATGACCACAGGTAATATGCCCTTCGCCTGATACTCGGTCACCAATAGTGAAACCGCGAACCTCTTGGCCCATATCGACAACTTCACCCACATACTCATGGCCAACCACCATAGGTACAGGAATGGTGTTTTGCGACCATTCGTCCCAGTTGTAGATATGCACATCGGTGCCACAGATGGCGGTTTTACGGATCTTAATTAGCAGATCGTTGTGGCCCATTTCAGGTTTTGGGGCGTCAACCATCCAGATGCCTTCTTCAGGCTTTAGTTTGCTAAGCGCTTTCATCTTATAACCTATGCCAGGCCAACTATTGTTAACCTTTTAATTGATACAAAAAGGGCTACAACACTGTGTAGCCCAATTGGTTTAATTCTAGCTGATAATTCCCATCTCTTTCGCGATACGGGTAAAGGCTTCAATAGCTTTGTCAATTTGCGGCTTAGTATGCGCAGCTGACATTTGCGTTCGGATACGCGCTTGGCCTTTCGGTACCACAGGGAAGGAGAAACCAATGACATAGATGTTCTCTGCTAAAAGGCGGTTGGCAAAGTCACCAGCCAGTTTAGCGTCGCCGATCATTACTGGAATGATGGCATGATCTGCACCGCCAAGGGTGAAACCAGCCGCTGACATTTTCTCACGGAAGTAACGGCTGTTTTCCCACACTGCTTCACGCAACTCTTGACCATCTTTTAGCATTTCTAAAACATGGATAGATGCTGTGACGATTGAAGGTGCTAATGAGTTTGAAAAAAGGTACGGACGAGAACGCTGACGCAGCCAATCAATGACCTCTTTTTTAGCGGAAGTGAATCCACCTGAAGCGCCACCAAGTGCTTTACCTAAAGTACCGGTGATAATATCAACGCGGTCCATCACCTCGCAGAACTCATGAGTACCACGGCCTTGTTGGCCAACAAAACCAACTGCGTGAGAGTCATCGACCATGACTAGTGCGTCGTACTTGTCAGCAAGATCACACACACCTTTTAGGTTAGCAATCACGCCGTCCATAGAGAATACGCCATCGGTAGCGATCAAGATATTGCGTGCACCAGCTTCTTTTGCTGCTTTAAGCTGGGTTTCAAGATCAGCCATATCGTTGTTGGCATAACGGAAGCGCTTAGCTTTACATAAACGTACACCATCAATAATTGAGGCGTGGTTTAGTGCGTCAGAGACGATAGCGTCTTCTGCACCTAATAGTGTTTCAAACAGCCCTGCGTTGGCATCGAAGCATGAAGAGTAAAGAATGGTGTCTTCCATGCCAAGGAATGAGCTTAGGCTAGCTTCCAATGTTTTATGGATATCTTGGGTGCCGCAAATGAACCGCACTGATGCCATGCCGAAACCATGGGCATCGAGTCCGCCTTGCGCTGCCTTGATTAGCTCTGGGTGATTAGCTAAACCCAAGTAGTTGTTGGCACAAAAGTTAATAACTTCGTCACCATTAACTTTAATTGCTGTTTGTTGAGGAGAAACAATTACGCGCTCGCTCTTATAAAGGCCTTCCGCTTTTACATCGGCAAGCTGTTGATTTATTTGGTCGTAGAATGAGGTTTTTGCCACCCGAATTCTCCTTAATTAGCATTGTTTTGATTATTGGAGTGGCGGCATTTTAACCTTAAAAAGCCCAGTCCTACAGCCTTTTTTTCTGCAACTTCCTCCTGATAAGCCAGATTAGGTCTGGAAGATGTTTCAGATTAGTTAAACTAATTAAAAGCTTGTGTTTTGCGAGTTGATATTTTGCTGTTGAAGACAATATCTATTATAAGCGCTGAGTCGCTTAAGCTGCAGTTTTTTAAGTATTAAGCTTGAATTTTAATGAAAGGGCTACATCTTGGTTAATCGATGAGTAGCTAGTAAAAATCATTGCAAGTATTTGTATTTAAAAAGGTTGTAAGTTGTGAACTCTTAGTGCGGCGTTCAACAAGGCATTGACTAAACACCTTGTTGAACATCGATTGCCTAAGCTGCGGTTTCAGCACCGCTGGCCATTGAGGAATAATATTCTTCTAGCCTTTCAAAGGTAGCAGCAGACTCTGGGGTTGAGTAGGCTTTAAATATCATGATCACTCGTAGTAATCCCTCGTAGAGTGACTCTTTAGTGATAGAACCAATACACGACTGCGTTTGAGTTAATTTATAGCTTATCCAAAAGCTCACCAACATTTTTATGGTATCAGCAAGTGGGGCTATATCAGCTTCATTTACCTTCAAAAAACCATCTTGTGTTAGCTTGATAAGCACGCTACTTGAACGTGCAAGTACATCTTGTTGAGCTTGCAGGTAGCGGTTTTTCAATGCTTCATCGCGGCTAAGGATGTCGGCTAGATTGGCGTACATAAAGCGGAACTGCCACAAGGTGTAGAACATAGCGTCAAAGTAACCGACGAGAAGATCGACATCGACCTCTTTGTCGACATACGGTTGGAAGCCAGATTCTAAATGTTGCTCATAGAGGCTGAATATCGAGCGAATAATGTCTTCTTTATTGCGGAAATGGTAGTAGAGGTTCCCTGGACTAATGTTTAGGTGGGCAGCAATATGATTGGTTGTGATTGTTCTTTCGCCATGCTGATTAAATAACTCTAAGCTGGCTTGTACGATTTTGTCACGGGTCTTCATATTCATCCTAAATGCTTAATATCCAAGAAATCGCCATCCTTAATTGCTATAACTAATTAGGCTTGGCGATAAAAAAATGCGCGCGCAACTCGACATATTCGCGGTTAGGCGTCTACGTTAAGTTGTGACTATCATGTTAGCATTGAGCCAATTCTTCAAGCAAAACTGACGAAAGTAAAAAAATTCATGAATCGTAGCCTCTATTCCGCTTTGCTTTATCTTATCTCGCCATTGTTAATGGTTTACCTAATTGTGCGTGGTTTTAAAAGCCCTGATTATCGTCGCCGCTGGAATGAACGCTTTGGGATTAAGCACTTAGGGCAAACTGATCTGTTGCTGCATTGTGTTTCTATGGGAGAAACCTTGGCAGCCATTCCACTGATAAAACAAATTCAAGCAGCGTACCCAAACCTATCTATCACTGTCACTACAACCAGTCCTACCGGTTCTGCTGAAGTACTTCGAGCATTTGCAGGTCAAGTGCAGCACTGTTATTTGCCGTTTGATCTCGCTTGGTGCAGTAAACGCTTCGTGAAACAAGTTGCACCTAAATTTTGTATTATTATGGAAACTGAGCTGTGGCCTAACCTAATTCATTATCTTAAGTACAGTGGCGCCAAAGTATTGTTGGCAAATGCTAGGTTGTCGCAAAAGTCCGCTGATGCTTATCACAAGCGTCCTGGTTTGAACCTACCCATGCTACAGAGTTTGGATGCAATCGCAGCTCAGTCGGAGCAAACTGCTGCTCGCTTTATCGACCTTGGTGTTGCAACCGATAATATTACGGTGTGCGGGAGCTTGAAATTTGATCTCAATATTGAGCAGGCACGTCTAGATGCCGCTCAGGTGATGCGAGAAAGCTGGGGGGCACAGCAACGTCCAATCTGGGTGGCAGGCTCAGTGCACCCTGGTGAGTTCGACATTATGATCCAGGCTCATCAGCGAGTGCTACAGGAATATCCAACTGCGTTAATGGTGCTGGTTCCTCGTCACCCAGAGCAGTTTGATTCGGCCGTGGCAGTGGTCAAAGCGGCGGGAATGCTGGTGGCTAGACGTAGTATAGATGACGAGGTCACTGCGCAAACTCAAGTGATTGTTGGCGATACGATGGGTGAGCTACTCACGCTATATGCAGCCGCAGATCAAGCTTTTGTTGGTGGCACCTTGATCGAAAATGGTGGCCATAACCCATTAGAGCCTGCAGCTGTCGGGTTGCCGGTATTTGTTGGGCCGCATCATCGGGATTTTAATGAGATCACAGAATTATTACAGCGAGAGGGGGCATTACAGGTCGTTGACTCTAGCGGTGCGTTAGCTGAGGTACTCATTTCAATGTTTAATGACAAGCAAGGCTATCAGGCTGCAAGTGAAGCGGGTAGGCAAGTTATGCTGCAAAATCGAGGGGCTTTGGATAAGCAGTTTACACTAGTGGATTTAATGCTGAAAAGTTAGTTATCCCCACTGACATTCAGTGGGGTAGAGGGAGCTTACTTTAGGGCTAATTGTTCACTGTAAGCATTATGCAGCAGTTGCCAATGGGCTTCGGAAAAGCCAAGCTGTGTCAGTTTGGCTAACTCTTTTCTAAACGAGCGTAATAAACGGTCCATATTGGCTTTTTGCCAGTCAGCTTTTGGTGTTCTAAACTCACCACGATCAAAATCAATCAGGTAGAACTGTTCATCAACAATTAGAATATTCTTCGCATTGAGATCGGCGTGGTACACCCCATGATTATGGAAACGGGCAATGCATTGACCCAAAGCTTGCCACTGCTCGGTAGTCATTGCTGTTTTACTCAGTCTTGCCACGAGATCTTCGGCGCCTTCTACTCGCTCGATAATTAAATCAGCTCGGTAGTTAAGGCCACATCGTTCGACATTAGCAGCGATAGGTTTAGGAACCGGGAAGCCCTGATCATATAGGGTTTCTAGTAATGCTAATTCCGCTACTGCTCGGGTACGTGTTAAACCGGTAAATAGGTATTTATCATGGCTGATCTTTTCTATTAAGCCACCACGATAATAGTGGCGTAGCACCCATTGCTGAGCGTTTTCTTGTTCAATACTGGCATCAACAAACCAAGTGGTATAACGGCCTTTAGATGAACCAGTTACCGCTTCGCGTGCACGCCAGAAATCCACACCAAACCAAGTGGTTTCAATATTCTCAGAGGTATGTTCGCAATAAGCGATGCTGCCTGTGGCTGTTTTTTTAAACTTCATAGATAGAATTGTACGCTAAAGCGTGGAACCTGTAGCCATTCTACATTAAGATCGGTGGAATACGCCAAACAACCTTCGAGTCCTATGAGCTTAACGACCCCGGATAACCATATTGAATCACAAGCAAATACATTGGATTTAACCAATGCTAACTCTTTGTGTCTGCTCAGGCTGTCGGCGATTGGTGACGTATGTCATGCGGTTGCTATGGTGCAAGCGATTCAACGTCGTTATCCACAGCTCAAAATTACTTGGGTATTGGGGAAAGTTGAATATCAGCTGTTAAAACATCTGCCTGGAGTGGAGTTTGTTATTTTCGATAAGTCACAAGGTTGGCGTAGCTACTTTAATTTAAAGCGGTCACTAAAAGGGCAACAGTTTGATGTGTTACTGCATATGCAAATAGCGCTTAGAGCGACGATTGCATCTCTTGCTATATCAGCCAAGGTGCGTATTGGTTTTGACCGGTTTCGCGCCAAAGAGGGACAATGGTTGGTGACTAATCGCCGCATCGAACCACAGGCAACACCCCATGTACTTGATGGCTTTATGGGATTTGCTAAGGCGGTTGGCGTTACCGATACCCGTTTAAGTTGGAACATCCCGGTACTTGCCGCCGATACCGAGTTTGCTGAAAACTTGATCCCAAGTGGAAGTCCGGTTTTAGTTATTTGCGCTGCAGCAAGTAAAGCCGAGCGAAACTGGTTACCCGAACGTTATGCCGCGGTGGCTGATCACGCTGTGGCCTGTGGCTATCGAGTGATGTTGTGTGGCGGACCTACTGCATTGGAGAAAAATCTGGCCGAAGCTATACAAGGTTTTGCTCAGTCTCAGCTTGAAAATCAAGTGGGTAAAACTTCACTATTGCAGCTTCTCGCTGTATTAAAGCAGGCAAGCATTGTACTTGCACCTGATACCGGCCCTGCCCATATGGCAGTGACTCAAGGTACGCCAGTTATTGGTCTATATGCTCATTCAAACCCAGGTCGAACAGGGCCGTATTTATCACAAGATAGTGTTGTGAGTATTTACGGCACCATTATTCGGGAGCAAAAAGGTGACGATGTGCCTTGGGGCGTAAGAGCTAAAGGCGAGCTGTTAATGCAGCAGATTGAGGTTGCTGCAGTCATTGAGCAGTTTGACCGTTTGAGGAGCTAATATCTGCGCTTTTTAGTCGGATTTAAACTGCTCTGAAAAGTAAACTCTTTCAGGGCTTATCACTTTTAAATAAAGCATTATTTGTAGTAACGCGTGCTCTTCTAAATCCTGTTTTGAACCAGAAAAAACAATATATTCAATGTGATAGTTTTTTGGTAAGGAAAAGTAGAGCGAACTTGCCATTCCCCCCACTTTTTTTGGTAAATTTCCCGTCATTATAAGCGTTTCGAATGGGATCATTGCTGGCATTTCACCCATTTGGTGTGCATCTATAATTGTCTGATTAAAATCGGCAAAAGGATGGCCTTTAAACAGCATATTCTTAGCCGTAAGCTTAGGAATAACCCCTGACTCTTGACGAGAATCTGCAATTACCTTTACTTGAAGCTCACTGCTCGCATTGCTGGAATCGACACAGATGAACATAAAATCATGTTGCTGTTGTCTGCTTGTTCTTAACTGTTGCTGTTCCGCCAACGAGATCCCTAACAATTGATAGAAAAGCGATTGCTGCTCATTATCAAATAAATTGTCCGCGATATAATTCCAACGGATTTGCTGAGTATTGTTATCGAGATGCAGCTTCAATTGATTGAGTTCAGGCTTATCCAAGTAGTCCATACGTAACATGTGGTAGGTCGTAGGAAACAACTTATGCCAGTTCATAAAGCTTGAAAGGTGCCTTGGCAGCTTATTTGAGTGACCAGCCAATAGCCTTAGCAGTTTATTGTCACTTCCACTAAGATAACTTTTTAGGTTTTGCAGGCCAGTAGCTAGATTGCGGGTTTGCTCATCGAAACTTAAACGTTGCCAAGAAAACATCTTCTGGTATTCCGAAGAGCCATCATCAATCAATTCAAGCTTTTTAATTTCCACTCCAGAGATTCTAGTCAAATACCTAATGAGCCTAGCAAGATCTTTACTCCAATAGGTGTTGCCGTAAATAGTGATATGACTGTGATGGTGGCCTGCCAACAGTTTAGTTGCATGTTGGCATAGTGAAGTAATGCTAACAAAGGATGCGGCATTGATACCTTTCAATAAGGCTTCGTTGTTAACTGGATGCCGTCGCCAGCAAATGAACTTGGGGTGCTGGTTTTGATTGTTAGCGATCTTCGTTGCCTGCTGAACACTAGGCAAGGTTGCTCTATCTATATAGATCTCGAGAAAATACGGTGATTGCTGAGCATTTGAAGATGAAAAGGTCACTGGTTAGCTTATAGCCGTCGGCGGCTTATAAATTATAGGTGAGGGCCATTTAGCGAGCAATAAAGACTTTGTGATGATGAGATCAAGCGCTGTTGTTTATGGTGAACAAAAATTAATTCATTAGCCTGAGTTAACAAGTCTCCGATTCGTTGGCCAACATGTTATTATTAAGGGCTATCAAACAAGATTTAACAACAGTTAGCACTGTGTTGTTTCGCTTGTTGTATTTTTAAGGGTGCTTATATGTCGCTGTCCCCAAAATTCCTATTTGTTCCTGTGTCTTCTTCTGAAGGTATGGGTGAATATATGCGCTCTTTAATCATAGCCAACGAAGTTAAGCAACGTTGGCCTGATGCTAATATCCAATTCATTATAAGTCGTCAGGCACCCTATGCCTTCACATGTCCTTATCCTGTGGCACTTTTAGATGATACGCCGACAAAAAATATTAAAGCGGTAAATGACTTCATCTCCTTTTTCAAAGCTGATTTTGTTATTTTTGATGCTTCTGGTCGTCGCTCACAATTGGTGCATGCCAATAAAATGGGTGCCAAAGTGATATTTATTAGTCAGCATAAACGCAAGCGCAGTAGAGGAATGAAGCTACTACGAGCGCGTGTCACTGATAGTCATTGGGTGGTGCAACCTGAGTTCATTATCGGCACGATTAGCCCGTTTGATAGGCTAAAACTTAATCTGATTAACAAACCTGAGCCGACTATTATCGGTTCAGTGTTTGCAAGCCCTGTTGCGCTTAGGCAGTCAGAGTTACTTAAGAAACTAAGTTTAGTCGCAAATAATTTTATATTGTTTAATGCAGGTTCTGGTGGACACAAAAATGGGCAAGGCCATTGTATTGAGGAGTTTGCTATGGCCGCCGCAAGTATTTACCAAGCAACAAAAATACCATGCGTGGTGATTTTCGGTCCTAGTTACCCTAAGGCAATGCCAGAGTATGAAGGTGTCATTAATATTAAAGAATTGATCCATGTCGATTTTATGGATCTTCTGGATGCTTCTAAAGCTGCAGTGCTAAGTGGTGGAGATACACTTTTACAGGCGATAGCACTGAAAAAACCGACGGTATCGGCGGCAGTGGCTAAAGATCAGAATTATAGGGTTAGAGTGTGCCAAGAAAGAAGGCTCACGGTGAGTAGCTGCGTTAAAGCTGATGAGATGGCTTTAAGACTGCTTGATCTTATTCAACCTGAGAGCGCCCAGCAGCTAAACCATGCTTTGATGCAGTGTGAGTCGAGCAATGGCTTAGATATTGCGATGGAAGTGATTACTGAGTTAATGGGCGAGCAGAGTGTCGTAAACTAAAAAGCTAAATAGCGATTTATTGGCGAGAGTATATAAAAAGGAGAGCAAGTGCTCTCCTTTTTCGATCTTAGCGTCCTTTAACTCTCCGTTGCTTTATTCATCTGCATGTACTTGTCGTAAACTTGCGCTACTGCGATATCGGCAATATGTCCTTTACCTTGCGTAGCATACATAACATGAGATGTTGCTGATTCCGGCGGAGCCCAGTAAGGCTTTTTCTGACGCATCATGGCGAGCAGTGGTCGCTGAGCAGCAAAAGCAAAGTGTAAAATTGCGGTATCTACCGTGATGACGAAATCCGCTTTTGCAATTAGAGAAGGCAACTCAAAAAAGTGTTTGTCTACGGTAAACACCACGACTTGTAGTCCCGTCTTTGCAGTAAACGCTTGAGCCTCGCGAGATACTTCAGGATAACTTTCAGGAGTGGTATTAATAATAAAGCGCTGGCTGTTATCTACCTTAGCAATTTTCTCAATTAGCTCAAAAAGATAATTGATAGGCCAGTCTTTTTTTACATTGGTAGAAAGATGATTAACAAACAGTAGCCTCCCTTGTCTTTGTGGGTCATTGAAATGACGTTCTAGCCAATCAGTTGTCACAGGTAAAATGGTTTCAGGAATAACCATGTTGGGCATGCTCTCTGTGGCAGCTACAGATAGTCCTATCACTGTGTTGAAAATCAGCTGATAGCGATCGGTGATATGGTGAGTCGCTGGTAACAAAGCTTCTTCAAGGACAAATGTTGCATTTGAATGGCGAAAAAACCAAGAATTTAAAAGCCCGAAAGAAGCCTTTTTCGGAATACTAGAAACAATAAAGGCGGTAGGGGAAATTTCTCGTGCTAGCTGGGAGTATTGTCGGCTTTTACTTACGGTATGACAAAAGATGATGTCGTAGTTTTGTTGTTTGGCTTTTTCAGTGTTGGCCTGCATCGCTTGCGGTGAATCTGTGCAGCCATAGGTAAGGTTAAAAGCCCCTTCCGCCTCCATCCATTGCTGCAGTATTTTACTGCGCGATAAGCGCCACTCATCACTATTACAGCGATTATCATCTAACCAAATATCTAATGTTATATGTGGGTGCTGTTGCTTCAAAGCGACAAGAAAAGTCTTTAAATAGAGAAAATCCCCTAAAGCAACGGGTGACATGAATAACATACGCTGGCATTGCGCTAATTGAGCAGAAGTGATGATAGCCATATTGATAAGTGTTCCTATTTTTAGTCGGCTTAGCATACCTTGAATTCGCTGGCTTTGAAAAAGATCCAAGTTGATATTAGTGATAAATATGAGCTTTTTATGAATCTAGTCCTCAATTACTGGCGCTGAAGGCGCTACTGATATAGTTTCAATATTGGAGTATGGTATTATCGTTATAATTGAACCGTGCTTTACGGCCGTAATACGACCTTAAACTGAAGGCTTACTTTTGATTTGCTTTGACGCGCTGCATCCATACTATTTACCGCAATATTTACCAGTGATGCATGAATTGCAAGCACGGGGTGAGGTTGTGCATTTTGTTATCTATCGTAGTGATGAGCAGCAAGCTGCGCTTGATGCCTTAGTTAAGGAATATCAGCTCTCTGTCACTTGGGTAGATGATCAAGAGCAAGCATTAGCATACTATTTGGAGCAGAAACCTAAGTGGGTGGTGTTTGGTAACACGTTCGATGGAGACAAAAAGCTAAAAGGGATTTGCGGCACAGCACTGATGCAGCATGGTATAGGCCCAAAGTCAGTTTATTATACCGTGTCCGATTCAGACTTTGATGTACGTTTTGTGGAAGGTGAATATCGCTTAAACCGATTACAATCAATGTTTCCTGACAAGCTGTTTATCGATACCGGATATGCCAAGCTCGATCCTATTGTGCAAGGAATTGAAGCTGGAATCGATCTTGAAAAATTAGGTTTGGATCCTGCTAAACCAACGTTGCTCTATGCACCAACTTTTTACCCTAGCAGTATCGAAAAGATGGCCACCAACTGGCCAGCCGAATTTTCTGAATATAATATCTTATTGAAACCGCATTACTTTTCCTTAAGTAAACCCGCTTATAAAAAACAGAAAAAGCTCTTATTGCACTGGGCTTCCTTTGACAATGCGTACCTTGCTACTGCAGAGCAGACTAACTTACTACCATTTATGGCTAGTGCAGACCTGCTGATTAGTGATGCTTCTTCAGCATTGTTTGAGTTTGCCGCGCTAGATAAACCTGTTGTTTGGTGTGATTTTTATCACTTGCGTTGGAGCTATCGTGGGATCTTCAAATTTCGCTTTAACCAGCGAATGGATGAAGACCTATATCGATATGCCGCAGTGGCTAAGCATGCAAAAACCTACAAAAAACTTAAAGCGGTTGTCGATCAACAGATTGCAGAACCTGAATCATTCGCGCAGCAACGCGCTCAATACACTTATGAACTAGCCGGAAAAGTTGACGGTCAATGCAGCAAGCGAATTGTCGATTTTCTATTGAGTTAATCGGTAAACGCTAGAGAATAAGCTTTTTCTAGTGTCGCTAACGGAATATCCTCGAGTTTTTCCAAAAACGTTACACGGCCTTTACGCATCTTCGGGGCGATTTTTAGTGCTTCGAAAAACTCAGCTTTGCTTATCCCTAATGCCGCAGGCGAACTGTTAATATTGAAACCATCTAAGGTGGCGATAACTTGAGCGGGAAGGGTTGTTAGGTGTAACAGTTGCCTTAGATAATGGCAGTACTTAGTGCCTAAAGCGACCTGCTCACCGTGTAAACCATTCCCTAACTGTAGATAGTCTATAGCATGGCTGATTAAATGCTCTGCACCAGAACACGGGCGCGAATCTCCTGAAAATCCCATAGCTAAACCAGACAATATTAACCCTTCAGCTAGCTGCTTAATAACTGTTGGTGTATTGAGAGGTTTCTGCTCCATATAGAGAATTTCATTTGCTGCTGACTTAGCTAATAGAAAAGAGAAGCCATCAATTTCTGTCTGCTCCTTAGCGTATTCCATGTCCAACAGAGCGCTATAATTCGAAAGTAGATCGCCAACCCCTGCCTGAGTTAATCTTAGTGGCGCTTGCGAGCATATATCGGTATCAACAAGAATGAAGTTAGGAATAGCTGCGGGTAAGCTTAATTTCTTGCCATTGTCGTCGAAAATGACGGCAACTGGAGAGGATATGCAGTCGCTGGATAATGCTGTCGGAATAACAACTAAGCTAATTTTTCTTAGGGTTGCTAGCCGTTTGCATACATCTAAAACTTTACCGCCACCAAATGCAATAATGGTTTTGACTTGCTGCTGAGCACATAAGATATCAATTTCACTAATGCTTGCATAATCAGCAGCTTTAACTGCGTGTACAATACAATTTGGATGCTCAAGTAGCCCAAGAGACTTTTCAGCAAGCTGTCGAACGCCTTCGTCTAATGCTATGAGCGTTTTTTCAGCAATAAGCTGCTGAAACAAGTCTTCAGACTTAGAGATGGCATTTGAACTTACAACAAGCTGAGCAGGAAATTCTAGTTGGCGTGTACTGAGCTTTCCAATTGAATTTAGCAATTAAGATTCCTTAATGCGTTTCAGTAGTGCGCTAGTACTTACAGAGGAGTGATATTCTGTATAGGCGACTTCAATATCTTGCTGTAATAAATATTCTTCAGTACAACGGATCTGCGCCAAATAAGAGCTATGCTCCCAATCATCACCGTGTACGATGACATCAATGTTATGTTTTTCTAAATATGGCTTCACATCAAAACTGTTGGTGACTTCCACTATAGAAACGCAAGCCATTGACAGTAATATTGCAGCTCTGTCTTGTTCTGAGTATATCGGACGACGCTTGTACTTTTCAGTCATCTCATCACCATTGATCAAAATGATCAATTCATCACCAAAAGTGGCTGCTTTTTTGAGAAACTCTACATGGCCTCTGTGGAATAAGTCGAAAACACCTACAACTAAAACTTTTTTGGACATAATACACCGTGTATCTATATAAATGGCCAGGACAATAATGGCCATTTCTAGCTGAATATTTAATGTAAGGGGGAATTGTTAACTCTTGGCTATAACCAAAGGGCTACTCACCAATAAAGTGTTGCGTCGCTAACCAAGATAAATACTCTGGTACAGCTTGCTCAACAGTCTTAAATTCGGCGGTGTAACCTGCAGCTCGTAACTTTGTGAGGTCTGCTTGGGTGTAGCTTTGATATGCGCCCTTTAGTTTATCCGGGAACGGAATGTATTCTATGCTGCCCTTACCGTGGTGATCGATAACAGCATTTGCTACGTCATTGAAACTTTGTGCTTGGCCGGTTCCGCAGTTAAATATTCCCGAAACTTCAGGGTTCTGCCATAGCCATAAGTTAACTTTAACAACATCTTCAACGTATACAAAATCACGTAGTTGTTGGCCATTTTCATAACCGTCGACACCCTCAAATAAGCGGCAGATCCCATTTGCATTGAGCTGGTTATTGAAATGGAAAGCGACACTTGCCATGCCGCCTTTGTGTTGCTCTCTTGGGCCATAGACATTGAAATATCTGAGACCGGCAACTTGGCAGTTTGGCTTTTGTTGACGTACATATTGGTCAAACAAGAATTTAGAGTAAGCATAAACATTAAGTGGCTTTTCTAAGTCTCTTTGCTCGATAAATTTCTCGCTACCGCCATAGACTGAAGCTGAGCTAGCATAGATATACTGGCATTTCGTTCTATCACAAAACTGCAGCAGCGTTTTTGAGTACTCATAGTTATTGCTCATCATGAATTTGCCATCCCACTCGGTGGTGGATGAGCATGCTCCTTGATGGAAAATAACTTCAATCTTGCCGTCGAATTCACCTGCGATTATCTGCTTAAGAAATTGATCTTTATCAAGATAATCAGCGATCTCACAATCTGCGAGATTGAACATTTTTGTACCGTCGGTTAAATCATCCACGGCAACAATGTCATTACGACCCATATTGTTTAAAGCTTTGACCAAATTGCTGCCGATAAATCCTGCTGCACCTGTGACTACTATCATATTTGCTTCCACTTTTAGGGCGGTATTGTTCACAATACCTTAAAAGGACACACTTACTTTGTGTAGTAAGTATTTAAAAATTCTGCGATGGTTTTAGCTGTATGATCAATATCAACTAAACTCATGTCGCGACCCGTTCGTTTACTCTCTGGTGGTGTAAATGCCAAGCGTTTATGTTGTTCGCTCAACGTCTGCCAGCGAACTTTGGGTTGAGATTTTCTGCCTGCATAAAATCCGACAGTTGGCACGTTGTGCAGCCCTGCAATATGCAGAGGACCTGTTGAGCCGGCCATAAACATATCTGCAGCAACTATAGATTTGGCAAAATCGGTCAGATTCTTTAATGGTTTAGCAAGGGTAATGTTGACGCCTTGCTTGCTAACTTCATCAAATATAGCTTTTGCTAAACTTGCCTCTTCACCGCTAAACGTTAGCACAAACCTGCATTTATGCTGAGTTGACTGGTCAACTTGGGTGATGAGCTTAATAAAGTCTTTTGTCGGCAAACTACCTGAGGAGCCCCCGGTACCCGGGTGAACAAAAATCAACTTTTCATCATTTTGTTTGCCGTAATATTGTTGCCAATGCTCGCGTTCTGCAGTGACATCCCAATATCTTTTGGGCAGTGCTGGGATAGCCATTTTTTGTGCTGTTAAAAAAGCCTCGATCAACATGCAGCCGCCACGCCAGCAACCTTCACCGACCTTGTATTGTGCATCAGTGCGGTTTTTATAAAAGTACTGATACCAGTTATGTTTAGGCGCTAACACATAGGGAATATGTAGATTACGAATGATTTTATATATACGGAATTGAGAATTAGAAACCAGTGCTGCATCGTATTGACGAGCGTCGATCTCTTTACGTATTGCTAGATCGTCTCCACTATCGACAATAACATGATCGACATAAGGGCAGGCGAGCGCAAAGCTCTTCAGTACTGGTGTTACAAACACTTCAATACTGGTATCCGGCATAGCATTTTTGAGTAAACTCAAGGCGGGCCAAAGCAGTACAAAGTCACCAATTTTATCATGTCTAAAAACTAGGATTCTCTTCATTTATCATTTCGCACTATTGGGTTAACTTGTTCTGCGGTATTCAGTATTTTTAACACAGATGGCTTTTGGGTCAAATTAATCTGACCTTAACCGCTTATTATATCAGTTTTAGTAGTAAGAGGGCTGTTCGGGATGATGTTTTGTGCGGCTATGCCACAAAAGCAAAAAGTGCCCCAGCTAGAAAGTTAGATAGATAAAGTAACAGCCCGAACTAAAATTAGGTACAATTACTAACTAATATTTTGTAAAAGTAATGAGTGTTATGAAAGATTCTCTGCCAGCATTTGAAAAAGCTAAAGTTCTTGTGGTCGGTGATGTGATGCTTGACCGCTATTGGACGGGTCCGACTGGACGTATTTCGCCAGAAGCGCCAGTGCCTGTTGTACGCATTAACCAATTAGAAGATCGCCCTGGTGGAGCGGCAAACGTAGCACTGAATATTGCAACCTTGGGCGGCCAGGTTTCTTTAGCGGGTATTGTTGGTGAAGACGAAACCGCTGCTGCGTTAACCACCGGCATTCAAGCTTTAGGTGTTGAGCCTAAATGGCATGTGGTTGCAGATAAACCGACGATTACTAAACTGCGGGTGATGTCGCGTAGCCAACAGCTCATTCGTTTAGACTTCGAAGAACCTTACCTACAAGCAGATAGCCAGGCCTTGTTAGATAGCGCCGCAAATTCTTTGGCTGATGTTGATGTGGTTATTTTATCTGATTATGCCAAAGGTGCTCTGATCGAGCCGCTAGCGTTTATTCAGCAAGCTAAGTCTCAAGGGGTCAAAGTGTTAGTCGATCCAAAGGGGAGTGATTTTTCTAAATATCGAGGCGCAACATTGCTTACCCCAAATCTGCATGAATTTGAGTTAGTTGCAGGAGCTGTTACCAGTGAAGCTGACTTAGTTGAAAAAGCGCATAAATTACTTGAAGAGTTTGATTTGGAAGCGTTGTTAGTCACTCGTTCTGAGCAGGGAATGACGTTGATTACGACTGAAAATAAAGAGCTTCATATTCCTACGGTTGCTCGAGAAGTACATGATGTCACAGGGGCTGGTGATACGGTTATTTCTGCTCTGGCGACTTCATTGGCCGCTGGAAGTACTATGGCTGAAGCGTGTGCAATTGCTAACACAGCTGCAGGTATCGTGGTTGCTAAACTCGGCACTTCGACGGTGAGCCGCATTGAGCTTATCGAGTCATTGTCTGATACTCATCATAGTGAGACTGGTTTTGGGGTTGTGACTGAAGATCAGCTCATGTACGCACTTGAGCAAACGAGGTTGCGCGGTGAGCGCGTGGTGATGACCAACGGCTGCTTTGATATTTTACATGCAGGTCATGTGAGCTATTTACAGGAGGCGCAAGCCCAAGGCGACAGGTTGATTGTTGCAGTTAATGATGATGAGTCTGTCAGACGTTTAAAGGGCGATGGTCGCCCGGTGAACCCTGTGGGTCGTCGTATGGCCGTGTTAGCAGGTCTTGCATCAGTGGACTGGGTGCTTCCGTTTAGTGAAGACACGCCGCAACGAGTGATTGCTCGTTTATTACCTGACTTACTGGTTAAGGGTGGCGACTATAAGATTGAAGATATTGCTGGTGGTAAAGAAGTTATTGCTGCTGGTGGATTAGTTAAGATATTGTGTTTTGAAGATGGTATTTCGACTACCAAAATAATTGAAAATATCATGGCTAACCAATAGCTTGATATAATTAGAGGGTTGGCTGCTTTGCTTTAATTGCAGGGTAGCTAGCTCTTAAAGTTAGCCCCAACATTTTTTTCAGCAAGCTTCTATCTAACTTCTTCGTTTTATCTAGATTAATACCATAGCGTTATATGCCGCAGTTTTCAGGGTGTATTGCTTCTCCTTGCTCTTAATGAGCAAAGGGGAAGTTGGTTGTTGTCGTTGAGTTGATTCAGTCTAATGAAAAATAATAACATCAGCACCTAAGTTCAAATAGCTAATCTACATATTTCTAATTAACTTTACCCACTGCTCTCCCCAATGCTGTTTCGAGCTTGGGAACGATACGGTATCAAGCCCCGCGAGCGCCATTTTTTTACAGCGGGTTTTATCTTTGATTAACATATCTAGAGTCGTGTAAAATTTATCTTGATTTGGAATGAGTAGGTGACCATTAAACCCATCTATAATCAGGTTTGATAATCCACCAACATTGGAAGCAACTACTGCACATCCTGCAGCCATTGCTTCGATCAGCGAAAGCGACGTACCTTCTGAGCCTAAAGTTGGTATTACGGCAATATGGTGCCTGCTGTGATAGTTAAAGCTTTCTTTAGCTGCATACTGCTTTATAACAACCCTATCTGAATTCGAAAACATATTGTCCAAATTAGCCTTTAGAGGACCATCACCTGCAAATGTAACATGTAGGTTTTTATGTTGTTGAAGTAGCTTTTGTATAACTGGAGCGATGAATGTTATTCCCCTGTACTCAACAAATCTCCTCGCTATGATTAAGTTGATTTGTTCAGAGCTAGAATCGCCCCACTTTGCATTAAATTTATCAGTGGATATTTTCTCATCGTAAAAGTTATAAATAACATGCACTTTGTTAATTGATACATCAGCCCAAGTGCGGTACCAATTTACGAAATTGTGGTCAACACAAACAAGGGTATGGTATTGTTTAATAAAACTAAAATACTTTATTTGATTTACGAGTGAAGCTATAAAGTTGATTGGCTTGGAGCGAGATTTCCTAGGCTTATCCCATGATATACCATGTTGGATAGCAACGGCGTTATAACCGTTAAGACCAACAGAGTATGAGTCTGTTGCAAAAATAATAACATCATTTGATTTTTCTGCCCTTTGCTTCACCCATCGCACTAAGGCGTGTTTCTTTAGGTTGCCACGTAACAGCCCTGTTCTGACTCCAACTACAGTGAGGCAGTCAACATTAGCTTGGAAGCTATCTTTACTTGGTTGCACTAAAATACAATTCCAATTCTGCTCTTGAAAGGTTCTAGCAAGAGCAATGATATAATTCTCTATACCACCGAAACCGATTTGATTACCGTTTCGTTCAAACATTGCCCTGTGGATAATATAGATATTCTTAGAGGTCATATTCGTCTTTAATTATTTTTGCTATGCGTTGGCAAGCTAGACCATCGCCATAAGGGTTGGTTTTACTCTTGAATGAGCCTGGCTTAATTAGTAGTTGGGTTACAGCGTCAACGATAGCTTCCTTTTCCGTCCCAACTATCTGAACCGTACCTGCATTTACAGCTTCCGGTCGCTCAGTCTTATCCCTTAAAACAAGGACTGGTTTTTTCAAAGATGGTGCTTCTTCTTGAATCCCACCAGAGTCGGTTAGAATAATATCGGCGCGCATCATTAATGATACAAATGATAGATAGTCTAATGGGTCAATTAAATGCACGTTATTTAGAGAACCTAGGTGGTGACGTACTGGTTTTTGAACCATAGGGTTTAAATGCACAGGGTAGACTATGTGGGTATTTGGATTCGCCACAGCAAGTGCATTTAGAGCCAAGCAGATATTTTCGAAATTGGGACCAAAATTTTCCCGTCGATGTCCCGTAACCAAAATAAGATTATTGTTACCTATATTCTTCTTAAGAGAGGTTACTGCGGGGGAAACTTTGTGCGAACGTGCCTTAGTTATATTAATCGCATTAAAAAGAGCATCAATGACGGTGTTTCCTGTGACATGAATATTCTCTTCAGTGATACCTTCTTTTAAAAGGTTCTTTTTTGCGGATTCAGTTGGGGCAAAATGCAATTTGGAAAGCGTTGCCGTTAGCTTTCTATTGGCTTCTTCAGGCCAAGGAGAGCGAATATCACCAGTTCGCAAACCTGCTTCGACATGGGCGACATCTGTTTTGTGATAAAAAGCTGCTAGAGCAGAAGCAAATGATGTTGTTGTATCCCCATGGACTAAAACAAGCCCTGGTTTAAAGTCTTTTATAACGTTGCCCGTACCTTCAACAATAGCTCCAGTTAACCATTCTAATGTTTGATTGCTACGCATTAAATTTAGATCGTAGTCTGGCTTGATATTATATATATCGAGTACTTGATCAAGCATTTCTCGGTGTTGTGCGGTGATGCAGACTTTTACTTCAAAGCAGGGGGATTTTGTGAACTCCAAAACTAATGGACACATCTTTATAGCTTCTGGTCGTGTCCCAAATATAAAAAGTATTTTCAATGCTTTACCTTCAAAGGTATGGGGGGGGTACGCAATCACGTAATTCATAATATATTTTACCTTATTTGGGTACTCAATACTATTTTCAACCATTGGGCAGAGGTTCTTTGTATGTCGGGTTATACTTACTCTGATCTAACTGAATTTGAGGGCTGGTAATTATGAACCGCACTAAAAAAATCACCAAAAAACACATGAGCAAGGTTAAAAAAGCCAATGCGAAACTCAATACTGCTAGTAAGCCAAAGTACGTTTCTAAAGCAGAAAGAGAGCGTTTAGCAACGTTAGAAGCGCAAGAGCACGCATCAATAGTCACCGAATAGGCTAATTGTTGTGCGATTCGGTAACTTTATTACAATCGATAACCATAATTCGGACGCAGCTAATATTAATTGCCCTAATAGATATGACAGAATAGCCGGCTAATTTTTGCTTTAGCGTTGTAAGCTAAAGCCGAAGTAACGGATAGGAGTGTTATGAATACCGTATATTCAATCGGAGAGCTGGAATCATTTTTAGTGGCGATTCTTGTGCTATTTATTGGGCATAGCGTAAATCGTCATGTTGGCTTCTTTAAGAAGTACAATATCCCAGAGCCTATCATAGGCGGGTTAGTGGTCGCAGCCATCACCACCTTGCTACATTTTCAGAATATTACCCTTAAGTTTTCTTTGCCGATGCAAAATACCTTAATGCTAATGTTTTTTAGTACGGTAGGCTTGGCCGCAAGCTATAAACTGTTAGCCAAAGGCGGCAAGAAGGTGTTCATTTTCCTTGGCATCGCTTCCGTTTACATTGTTATTCAAAATGCTGTTGGCGTAAGTTTAGCGACGGCTTTGGGGTTAGAACCCTTAATGGGGCTGGTAGCTGGTTCTATTACACTATCTGGTGGCCACGGCACCGGCGCTGCTTGGTCACAGACCTTTGCTGAAAATTACGGCATGAGTACGTTAGAGTTTGCGATGGCTGCGGCAACATTTGGTTTAGTGATGGGCGGCATTATAGGTGGCCCCGTTGCGCAAAGACTTATTGATAAACATAAGCTTGAATCATCTTATGGTATAGGTGGCAATCATCATAAAGATCATCCCGATCTGGTGACCTATGATCAGCTAGAAGAGGATCGAGTGACAGCAAAAAGCGTGATGGAAACGCTATTTATCCTGCTGCTTTGTGTGGCTGGTGCGCGCTGGATTGAGCATCTGGTGTCGGTATTTAATATTAGCTGGATGAAAATGCCAGACTTTGTTTATGCACTATTTCTTGGTGTAGTCATTACCAACCTTACCGAATTGACTAGGGGTTATAAGACCAATAGCGAATGTGTCGATATATTAGGTACAGTGTCATTGTCACTGTTTTTAGCGATGGCTTTGATGAGTTTAAAGCTATGGGAGATTTTTGATCTCGCTATACCACTACTTATTATTCTATTAGTTCAAACCGTGGTACTTGGATTTTTTGCATATTTTGTGACGTTTAAGTTGATGGGATCAAACTATGACGCCGCCGTTATTGCTGGTGGACATTGCGGCTTTGGTATGGGAGCCACCCCTACCGCAGTGATGAATATGGGGGCACTAGTTTCTCGAAATGGTCCTTCACCACAAGCCTTTATGGTGGTGCCGATTGTGGGGGCTTTCTTTATCGATATCGTTAACCTGATAGTTTTGCAGGGTTACATTGGCTTTATATTGTAACTGATTAACGGATCAGCAAAATGGCGGCGAGAGTGATAAAGACTCCGCCGCTAGTGCGATCAAACCAATGCAGTTTGTTACTCGATTTTAGCGTCGGCGCAAGCACATTTGCCATGCAGGCATAGATCATCACAAAACTAAAATCGACCACAGCCCAGGTGAGCGCAAGAATTGCTAATTGTGAACCTTGGGGAGCGGTGATATCGATAAACTGTGGAAACAGAGCTGCAAAAAACAGTAGATCTTTAGGATTGCTAATTCCCACTAAAAAAGCTTGTTTAAACAATTGATAAGGTTGGCCTGTTCCCTTAGTACGCTCTAGCTTTAATCCTTGTTCGTCAGCTTTAGTAAGCAGTAACTTAACGCCAAGAAATAACAAATAGGCTCCGCCGCACCATTTCAAGATGGTAAACCCATACTCAGTAGTATTTAAAAGTGCGCCCAGACCAGCGGCCGATGCCATCATTAGGATGAGTGCTGAAGTGACGCTACCCAGAGCCGTCGCTACACTGCGGCTTTTACCGTAATGAATACCATGACCCATAGATAAAACAGCCATAGTGCCTGGTGAGATGGCTATCAGTAGAATGGCAAAGAGGTACAGCAGCCAAGTATCAATACTCATGATATTTTATACAATGTCTAAAAACTGGCTGCACTATAACGGGCTAATTATGTTTAGGCAAATACCGACAGAGAGCTATTAACCTTTAAAGTCGGGGATCACTTTAGCGTGGCGTCCTTTAATGGAGCGGTAAAACTCGATGATATTATCCATGTCTTGTTGGATATCATCTGTGGTCTGCATACCTTCTGGAATAACGACTGTTTTATTGCCAAAATCGAGCCCGACTGTAATGATCGGCACCTGAGCTTTACTAGCGATATGGTAAAAACCTGTTTTCCAACGTATTACTGGACTACGAGTGCCCTCTGGTGCGAGTGCTAAGCTAAAGTTAGGGTTGGACTTGAACAGTTCAACAACGGCATCCACAAGATTGTTATTTTTAGATCTGTCTACTGGCGTGCCGCCGATAGCGCGGAAGAACCAACCCCATGGTGCAATGAAAAGTTGATGCTTACCTAGAAAGTTAAGTTTTGCACCTAGCGCACCACGAGCTATAACACCAATGATGAAATCCCAATTACTGGTGTGTGGGCCTACGATGGCAACATATTGATGATCGGTTGGCAGTGTGCCAGCTATTTTCCAGCCACTGACTTTTAGCAACCTTTTGCAAAATGATTGAAACATAAGATCAAAACCGCCTAGCTATTTTTATAAGTATTATTGTTTTCTGTGACTTTTACCAATGAGCCTGCATAATTGGTAACAAGATCTTAGATGTGTAATTGGGTATAGTACACGCAATCACCTGAGTGTGGAGAGAGCCATGTTTAAAAAAGGAATTAGCGTTTTACTGTTATGTGTAGCATTCGGTGCAAATGCAGTACCGACCGATGATATTGCAAGCATATTGGAGCAGCAAGAAGCGGCATGGAACCGTGGTGATCTTGATGCTTATATGCAAGGGTATTGGAATAGTGAGCAGATGCGTTTTGTCTCCAATGGCAAGTTCCGTTATGGCTGGGAAGAAACACTAGCTGCTTACAAAAAGCATTACCCAGACAAGGCGACCTTAGGTCATCTAACATTTACTATTAAAGAGACTAAGATGCTCAGCAACTACGCAGCAATAGTGGTTGGACGGTGGTCTCTTGAGCGCGCTAAAGACAATCCAAATGGTGTGTTCACTTTGCTAGTGGAGAAGATAGATGATCGTTGGGTGATAACCCACGACCATACTTCCGATTAGGTTAAATGCTCAGTACTTAAATGCTATGGCTGAATGGTAAAGTCGTCACGGCCGAGTTTCCTGCCTTTGCCGTCATAGCGCACCTCTGAAAAGTACACTTTTCCTTGATTATCTTTCATTATTATTGTGGTTGAGCGGGTGCCGTATTCTTGGTGCTGTATGTAGATTGAGGATAAGTGCCGCTCCCATTCTAAACTAACTCCAGTTTGTGGTAGCTCATCATCAGGGGCTTGCGTGCCATCGGTCATGATTGCCAGTAAGGCTTCGACACTAGGTTCCTTGTTGGTCGTAATATGGGATTCGATTGCTTGACTCCCTCGCGCCATCTTTGGCCAAATATCATCAAGGGCACCATTGCTGATGGAATGAAACCCAGGACTCAATTGCGAGTACAGCCTTAGTCGACTGTCGAAACAGTAAAGCGCTTTTTCATCACCAAAGAGCAAGTTGAATGGGTTATAGAAAGGGCTATATCGCTGCAACCATGATTCATCTAATCCGCCGCTAGAGAGTGCTTTTATCGCTAATTCACCGCGACTTTTCATATCAGACTGAATCAGTTCTGGGTCGCGAATATTGGTTAGCCCTGCAACTGCACCTAGCTGGTTGACACCAAGCCAAGTTCCGCCAGCTTCAAGATCTTTGCCTGCAAGTAGTTGGTTATTATCATTCCAAAAATGAGCCGCCTCAGTAGGACGGTGATGAAATTCATCTCGATTGGCGCAAATAATGAGTGGATATTCAGGGTGTGCTTTTAGGGCGACAAATAGAATGCACATAAGCCAAGTTCAAATAGAGTGATAAATACAGACTAATACTCATTGGTAGGAAAAGCTATTAGGCGATTAGCAATTTAGTGGTAGTGAAGGGGCTTCAATGAGCTAACATTGCTCAATGTTGATGCTGATAGTGAATGGCTACTCTATTTCTTTGAATAGCCATGTATAACCTAATGGTGATGGCCATGCTTATGAGAGTGTTCATGAGCATGTGGTTTGGCTTTATGCAGCATTAAGCGGCTCATGAACTTACGTGGCCCCAGGCGCAATAAGCTGGCAGCAAACAGAATGGCAACGACCCAAAGACTGGCAGTGTTAAGCAGATTGGGTAAGTGCCCAAGTGCTTGCCATTGTGGGTGTATCCATTCGATTACCACAAGGAGTGCAAATAACAGCACTAAAAGTGCCGTACGTTGTGGCCAGTTCATCAGTTTTAACTGCGCAAAATTAATAATGGGAGCCGCAATCAATGGCAGCATTACAGCGGTTGTTGTCCAGCCGCTATAAGCTAACGAAAGTGATAGCACGGCAGCGCCAAGGTTGCAGAAACGCATTGGTAAAAAGACCAACAGTAACACTGCAACCTGCACGATAGGGCTAGATAAAGGCACAGCAGGGTGACCAATTAGGTTAGCCAAAATCAGGCTTAATACAATCCACGGTGCGCTACGATCGACGAGATGGGCAAAGCCAAATCGCAGAGCTGAATTAGGTACTGAGTCGTGTGGGTCAGTTGGCTCTACTTTACTCATAGTTAGCAGTGCGCCTATCAATAGCACGGCAGTAGCTTGGATCAGTGCAAAAATAGGTCCGAGTAACAGGCCTGTAATGATGATGGCTTCTGGACCTAATAACCGCTGCAGCCAGCGTTGGCCAAGCGACTCATTTTGAGGCGATAATCCAAAGTGAAATCGAAGGCAGGCGACTGCATAACTGAGTAACAAGATTGGTGCAATGGTAAGCATCCAATCCAACAAGTGTTCAGTTGAATGGCTATGACTGTGGTGATGATCGTGGCCGCCAGAATCCATCATCAACAGCAAAAATAGCAAACCTATCCCGAGTAAACTGCCGATCCCGGCTTGATATTCAAACTTACCTTGGGTATCAGTATTAGGTTGTCCATGGGGCTGGTGCAATACAACATGCAAGATGGAACCCGTAACAAAGGCTTGTAAATAAACGGTATTTTCAAGGCTTAAGTGAGAAAGCAGTTGCTCACCGGCAAAATAACCGACTCCAGTTAATAACATCATTCCAGCTAAAACGACCATTGCCCAGCGGCTGCCGACTTGTGGTTTCAATAACCACCAGATAGCGACGCCGACGGGTAATCGGTGCAATATAATACCTAGCGCAAGTAATGGTGAGTTTCCGTCTTGTTGGGCTAGAATCATTGCTCCACCATCAGTAATAGTGTGTAGCAGTAAGCCGCCAATGCCAAGAATAAGAGTTAGGTTGTGGGTAACTTCTGAGTAGCGATGAAATAAGCGTTCACTTAGGGTGGGGCCCCAGATCCCGATAACCACAAATACAATCGCAAGAAAACCACCGTGCTCAAGTAGCTCGGGTAAAATATGGATCAGCACTAAGCCACCCAGAGAAACGAATATAAATCCGTCTAGGCCTTTTTGTAGCCCAGTTCCCGATGAAAAAAATCGGTAAAACAAGGGCCCTAATAGTAGTGCGATACAGCTAGCTAAGAGATACAGCATGGAGATTCCATTTCAAACCGCGAGAGCGAAAAAGCGCCATAGTATACCAGTGTTCAGGTTAATTGGCAGAGCGATAAGTTGAATTTACATTGATATATTCTCGATGAGAAATTCATGTTAATTGTGAGTGGATTTGCAGCAAGTGCAAATATTTTATAACTTTTTGTTAGCTTTGTCGTAAAACATAATAGACTATTCACCTAACTCAAGTAACTAGGCATCCTTTACTCTATGGATACTTTCTCTGCAGCCGTTATGCTGTTTCTTATCATGGACCCATTAGGCAATTTGCCGATATTTGCCTCCATATTACGCCATATAGAACCTAAAAAACGTCGTCGGGTATTGATCCGCGAACTGCTATTTGCTTTAGTTATCATGCTTTTATTTCTATTTGCAGGTGAAGCGATTCTAAATTTCCTCAATTTACGTTCTGAATCTGTGAGTATTGCAGGTGGTATTATCCTATTTTTAATCGCGATACGGATGATTTTCCCGCAACCCGGTGGCGTTGTTGGCCTAGCTGCAGGGGAGGAACCTTTTATTGTGCCTATGGCTATCCCATTAATGGCAGGTCCGTCGGTGCTCGCTGCGCTTATTTTACTGGCTCATACTGACGGTACTCGCATGATGGACTGGACAATCGCTTTGCTTGCCGCATGGGGATTAAGCGCTATTATTTTGCTGTTTTATAAAGTCTTTACTAAAGTATTAGGTGAGAAAGGGTTAACAGCCGTTGAGCGCTTAATGGGCATGGTGCTGGTGATGATTTCGGTGCAGATGTTCTTGGATGGCGTGGCAAGCTATATGAAAGCATTGTAACGGCTAAACCAGAGTGATTGATGTGGTCATAGACCATTTCAATCAGCTGCAATCAAACTTACCCAAGATACAAATGTTGCAGAACAATTATTAGACTGCAATACTCTGAATACAATATTCAAAAATAACAATAATTATGCTTACTTGCCTGCTTCTCTGTGCTGCTAGCCTGACTTCAATAGATTCCACCGACTATCACAATTTGCTGCCCTATCAGGGAGTACCAACTTCCATGGAGCAAAGAGATAATAAGAAAAATCTCAGTATTGGCTCAGTATATGTTGATCAAGGTGCTTGGCATGGCTTTCATCTACCTAACAGTGCCGAATATTACGGCAGCTTCACTGGGCCGCTATTCATTGCCCAAGAGTATAGCCTGCATCTTAGTGATAGCCTGCAGCGTTTACAGCTAATTAACGTAACCACTGATGAGTTCATCTCATTTGATAGCGCGGCGAGTATCGATATTCACAGCCAGCCTGATGGATTAGTGCAAACCTATATTTGGTCTGATAAAAAAGTCAGTTTGACGCTCAGTTATAGCGATAATCGCAGTGCCACAGTGATGACTGAGCTAACCAACCTTTCAAATCGTGAGCAACAGTGGCAGCTTGTCTGGCGAGGTCAGCCTTTTGCTAGCCACCCAGAGCAGCCACAGCAATCACTTATCGCAGAGGTTGAAGCAACCAATAATCTCGTGAACTGGCATTTTAAACCTGTGATGCAAACCTGGCGTATGCAGCTGGCTGATGCGCAGTATCAATTGTGGTTTGACCGTGACATGTCGATAAGAATTAATGCTCAGTCAGGATACCTGGCTATCGCAGAACCGGTAACTATAGCGGCCAAAAAATCTCATCTATTTAAAAGCGCACAACGTTATTTTCATACTGCCCAGGAGGCAAAGGCTCATGGTGCTCCAGATTGGAGCTTGATTGAACAACAGCTTGCGGACAATAAACGTCGTTGGCAAGCCAGAATGGACAAGCTCATTGATGGTGGCGATAAAATAGCTCGCCAACTTGCAGTTAAGAGCATGCAAACCATCATACATAATTGGCGCAGTCCAGCAGGTGCACTGCTACATGATGGCATAACCCCCTCAATTACCTATAAGTGGTTTAACGGCGTATGGGCGTGGGATACCTGGAAGCAAGCCGTTGCAGTAGCGAGATTTGAGCCGGAACTGGCCAAATCAAACGTACTGGCGATGTTTGATTATCAATTTACCGAACAAGATAAAGTGCGACCGCAAGATGTTGGCAACCTTCCCGATGCCATTTTCTATAATAAAGACTCACAGCGAGGTGGCAAAGGCGGCAACTGGAACGAGCGCAATGGTAAGCCTCCATTAGCTGCCTGGGCGGTATGGCAGATTTATCTACAAGATGATGATACTGAGTTCGTTAAAACGATGTACCCAAAACTGGTTGCTTACCATCAATGGTGGTATCGCAATCGTGATAATAATGACAATGGTTTAGCTGAGTATGGCGCGAATCTTCACCCCGCTCACATTAATGAAGATGGCTCGTTAAATGTTGCAGCTATTATCGAGGCTGCAGCGTGGGAGTCTGGCATGGATAATGCGCCGAGATTTGATGCGGATGCTAGCTTACAGGTTTGGCAAAACCACCAAGGTGGCGAGTTAGTGGGGTACTCTGTATCGCAAGAGTCTGTTGACTTGAATGCATATCTGTATGCAGAAAAGCGTTTTTTACAACAGATGGCTGAGGTACTTAAGCTTAATGCTGATGTCCAAAAGTGGGCTGTTGAAGCTGAGCGGCTAGCTAAGCAGATCCAAATGCAGATGTATGATCCTGAGTCAGGCTTCTTCTATGATATTCGTTATAGTGCGACAGGCAGCGAACTGATGCTCGACAAGGGGAAAGGCGTCGAAGGCTGGTTGCCTTTATGGGCAGGTGTAGCCACTAAAGCGCAAGCTAAAATCATGGTGGAGCGACATCTCACTGCCAATGAGTTTGGCAGCAAAATTCCATTTCCAACAGTTAGTGTTGATAGCCCCAATTTTGCCGCCGCGCAATACTGGCGAGGCCCCGTTTGGCTAGACCAAGCACTATTTGGTTTGCAAGGTATTGCACGCTATGGCTATCACGAGCAGGCACAATCATTGGCATTGCAATTAGTCACTGAGGGAGAAGGAATTATTGGTCAAAGCTCAATCCGAGAAAACTATAACCCAATCTCGGGGGAAGGCTTGCATTGCACCAACTTTAGTTGGTCAGCATCGGTGCTGCTGCTGATCTACGACAGTTGGTTAAAGCAAGCTGAATAGTATTGAGTCGATAGCGAATTAAAAGATAATTTTCGGTAGCTTAGCAGTCGTATTTCCCACTTACTTTTATGAAGGTAATCCATTTGTGTAGTACAAACGTATAGCAAGTCATTAACTATATTCAGCTTTGATTTGGACGGCTATTCTATACCGCAGTCCTTTTCTAGCATATCATCTGGCTAAATAGTTAAATAAAGTTGAAAACTATTTCGCAACAATGCGGTCTGATTATTGATAGAAAGTTAAATTTTTATTTATTGTGCTTGGCAAGCAGTTAGAAGTAGCAACAAATGGAGTAGGTAACATGAAAGTTTTAGCCCGAAAAAGTGTCATTATTAGCTTTCTTGTTAGTAGCTTTTTTGTCATGAATATCGCCTTAGCAGCACCGTTGAATAGTATAACGGCTGATGCCAATATCGTTGACAAAGAGCGAGTTCTCTATTGGCTGATCAAGCGCGGCGAAGTTGCCAGTAATGCATCTAATGCCGAAAAAGAGCAGGCCGTTGAAGCTTTTATTGCTCGCTCGAAAGGGCCTAAAAGGATATCTCTTCAAGAAGCAAGGTTTGAAGTTTCCCGAGCTAAAAAAGGTAAACAAACTAACAAATTTGCCAGCTTCGCTGCTCCACAAGCACAATCGATTACGAATAAGACGGTTAAGGTGTTAGCGGTACTCGTTGATTTTCCGGATCTTCCTCATAATGACAACGGTCTAAGTAGTAGCGATACCTCTATGTATTACAGCTCTTATCCTGCAGAGCATTACAAAAATTTGTTGTTCTCCACTAATGGTTACGCTGGGCCGTCTGGGCAAACGCTGATGACAGGCTATGAATACTATCAGGCAGAATCAGGTGGGAGTTTCTTTTTTACAGGTGATGTAAAAGGGTGGTATCGCGCCGCAAACAACGCTGCGACATACGGTGGTAATGACAATACTGATAATGATATCGGCGCGCTTGATTTAGTCAAAGAAGCTGTAACTGCAGCTGTCGCGCAAATGAGCAGCAGTGAGTTGGCAACTTATGATATTGAAGACCCCTATGATATCAATGGCAATGGCAACTTTGATGAGCCTGATGGCGCAATCGATCATGTAATGATTTTTCATTCGAGTATTGGTGAGGAAACTGGCGGTGGCATGTTAGGTGCCGATGCGATTTGGTCCCATCGTTCATCTATTAACCCTTATACCATTCCAGGTAGCAGCATGATGCTGAGTAGCTACACCATTCAACCAATAGATGCGGCATTGGGTGTATGCGTACATGAGTTTGGCCATGATCTGGGTTTGCCGGATGAATATGATATTAGTGGTGAAGGCAAAGGCTCCCCGGTGGGTCTATGGTCTGTGATGGCTTCTGGCAGTTGGGCTGGAGCGATAAGAGGTACTGAGCCCACTGGGTTCAGTCCCTATGCGCGTTCGTATTTGCAAGAACGGTATCAAGGTAATTGGGTTTCAGAGCAAAAATTACAGCTCAGTGCATTAGATTCAAGCGGGCTGGATGTTGCGCTAGTTGAAGCGGTTAACCATGAGCAGGTCAATCAGATCTCTATGGCTGTTCCCGCTGCGCCATTAGCATTTACACCGCCCTACAGCGGCGAGTATCAATTCTATTCAGATCAGGGGGACATGATCAATCATGCGATGTCATTTGATGTGGAGCTACCGGCTGTAACACCTTTAACATTGCTGATGAAGGCACACTGGAATATTGAGCTTGATTATGACTATGTTCAGGTGATGGTCGATGGTACGGCATTGGCCGGCAATTACACCAAAGCAAGTAACCCGCAAAACTCCGCTCGGAATATCATCACAGGGAAATCGAGCGAACTCGCGGCGGCTGAGGGGAGCGAGAGTTGGGTAGAGCTAGAATATGACCTGAGCCCATACGCTGGTCGCACGGTGCAGCTATCAATCAACTACGTGACCGATCAGGCGGTGGGTGATTACGGCATTGTGATTGATGATATCACCATTAATCAGGCGCAGACTCAAGTGTTGTTTGACGGTGCTGAAAATACTACAGACACGGTATATGCAGGCTTTCTACGTGTCACAGATACTCGTCCGGGTAAAGATCGCCGTTATATCGTGCAGTTACGAAGTCAGCAGGGAGTGGATAAAGGCCTAATTAGCCGCCGTTATGATCCTGGCGTATTACTATGGTTTGAAAATGAAGACTACAACAGTAACGAAGTTAGCAAACATGCAGGCTACAGCTTAATTGGCGTGGTGGATGCTGACCAAAACTTAATTGGTAATTTAGATACTGAAGTGCAAGTGCGTGACGCAGCATTTAGCTTGTTTAATCAGTCTTTCTATAGCACTGGAACGACTGAAGATGAACATTTGTCAGGCCATAAATTGTTTGAAGATTCCACTGATTATTCGGCGCCGTTGCAGCCTGAATCAGGAATGGTGCTGACTGAGCTTGGCATTTCAATGGAAGTGATGGCACAAGCTGAAGATAGCAGCACTGCAATGGTGAAATTTACCTATTCAGGTGTCGCAGTTGTACCGGGAGAGCTTAGTGCAGTTATTTCTCAAAGTCAGCTGGGAGGCCAAGTAAGCTTTACTGCCAATGTCAGTGGCGGAGATGGTAATTATCAATATGCGTGGGATTTCGGCGTAGATAATGCTGTTAGCACTATCTCGGCGCCCAACTATACATATACCAATGCAGGTAGCTATTTAGTGACTCTCACTGTTACCGATGGTAATGGCACTGAATTCACCAACAGCACTACTGTTATAGTGCATGCGGCACTTGATGCTGGATTTACGTTTGCTGCGAGTGGTTTATCGGTAACATTTAACAATACGTCATCTGGTGGAAGTGGTGAACTTAGCTATCTATGGCAATTTGGTGATGGGGTAACGAGCAGCGCTGTATCTCCATCACATACTTACACCGCTGGCAATTATACCGTGACGCTCACTGTGACTGATAACCAAGGTCAAAGTGGTGTAATGACTGCGGTGATAAACGTTGCCGCTGCTGCGGAAACAACCATCCAAAAGAGCAGTTCAGGCTCCGGGGGGGGGAGTTTAGGTATGTTGTCATTATTGCTTTTATGCTTGTTTGCAGGTTATCGCCGTCAGCAAACATAACAAGTAAGGGCAGGCACTATGGTGAGTAGTTGTTTGCCCAAAACAGGATGTGGCTATTTGTCGAGCGCGGTTATCGCTTGCTGAGCTGCTGGTAGGAATATCTCACTCACAATAAGCTGTTCCTGAGCATGCTCGAAATAACGTCGACGCCCCCAAAGTTCACTGCTGACATCTTGATCTAACGATTCAGCCAGTTTAGCTATTTTGCTACAAGCTTCAAAATGTGCGACTTCAATTTTTCCTGGCGTAAACTCATCTTTTGAATAGAGTAATTCGCCTAGCGGTCTGGCACCCAATCCTAAAAATTCTTGCTGTTTTTTTTCCAGTAACCGCCCAGGGATAAGCGTTCTAGCAAAAATCCAAGGTATGCCGTCCAGTATTAATAATACCTCTCTAATCCAGACTTGTTGCTGAGTCGGGTACTCATCGGTCAGTGGGGACAATGTGTCTTCACCGAGTACTTTGACTTCAAACACTTGGCATTGTGTTTTCAGTTTTTTAGTTAAACTGCTGCTGCTTAATAGCCAGTCTTTAAAAGGTGGAGAGGGCAAGTTGGTCATTTTTTCTGGTGAAATCCACTTAATTGATTCACCATAAGGAAAGCTTAACCTAGTCACAGTCATCTAATTCTCGGTACAATGCTAGAACCGAAGCAGTCTAGCATGTCAATGCCGACTCAGATAGCCGTTGCTGGCTTGAACTGATGGGACTACTTGATAAGAAAACTGATTGAGAAGCTATCTCATCTTATATTGACGACGGAGTCATTTTCCAAATGAGAACATTTATTGCGATATTACTCTTAGGCTTGAGTAGCAGTTTTAGCCTATTTGCAGCAGACGAAAAGCCGCTGGAGGAGTACGCCTATTACGGCTTCGAGCCTGAAATCGTCACTAACTATATATCGAACCGAAACAAGTTAGGTTATGTCAGGCTTAGTGTTGAGTTAATGGTAAAAAAGCCAGAAGACTTGGTTAGCCTAGAAAGGCATGACCCTTTGCTGCGTGCAGCAATTGTGGAGATCTTAGGTAATCAAACCGAAGACAAGGTGAAATCACTAACAGGTAAAGAGGAGATTAGGCGCGAATGCTACCAAATGGTCAACCGCCTGTTAGAGCAAGAAACGGGTAAAGAGCTGGTGGTGAACCTACTGTTTACAAAATATCTTTACGATTAATATCGTCTTAGTAAAACCAAATTATCTACCTCGTTATAGCCAATGCATTGCGCTGAGTGAACATGAATAAAACAGACAACAAGCAGAACAACCCCGCTCCAGCTAAAGTAATATCAACGCTAAACAAGGGAATGCACCCGCGTAACCTTCATAATGCGGGTTATGACTTTGAGGCGCTAATTGATTGCTACCGTGAGCTTAAACCGTTTGTTAGCCCTAATGACTTTGGTAACTTATCGATAGATTATTCCTCCCCAAGTGCCGTTAAGGCACTTAATACGGCGCTACTTAAGTATCATTACGGTATTGATTGCTGGGATATCCCACAGGGTTTCTTATGTCCGCCGATACCGGGACGTGCCGATTATATTCACCATATTGCAGATTTATTAGCAGTAAAAAAATCGTCTAAAAGCCAGATCCCAAAAGGCAACAAAATTAACGCATTAGATATAGGCACTGGCGCCAATGCCATCTATCCACTACTTGGAACCCAATCATATGGTTGGCAATTTGTTGGTAGCGATGTTGACCCTGTATCAATAGAAAATGCGCTGCAGATATTTGCTCTAAATCCTAAAGTAAGTCGCAAATTCAGTTGCCGATTACAAAATAATCCACAACATGTATTTAATGGGATTATCAACAAAGGTGATCGTTTCGATGTCACTTTATGTAATCCACCCTTTCATGCATCGCTTGCCGAAGCAAATGCCGGTACTACCCGAAAGCTGACAAATTTGGCGGCTAACCGTGCTGCCAAATCAGGTAAAAAAGAGACGAAGAAATCAACCAATACAGAGACTGCAGTACTTAATTTTGGTGGACAGAAAGCAGAGCTTTGGTGCGATGGTGGCGAAAAACAATTTCTTAGTAACATGATTAGTGAAAGCCAAATGTTTGCTAGCCAGTGTTTATGGTTCACCACTTTAGTTTCTAAGAAGGAAAACTTGAATCTGGCTCAAGCTATGCTGCAGAAAGCAAAAGCCTGTGAGGTTAAAGTGATTGAAATGCACCAAGGCAATAAAATTACTCGTATCTTGGCATGGACATTTTTAACAGTAGAACAGCAGCTGCTATGGCAAAAATACCGCGAACTGCGTTAGGTGATCGCCTCAATCTCTCTAGCATTAGAGAGAGTAGCTAAAATAACTGGCTGAATGATTTCAATTTTTTAAAATCTTATCCTAAACTCATAGCAATATAGCTGAGTTGAATAGTGTTCCGTTATGAATTCACTCTGGTATCAAGCATGTCATCAATTCAGTTGCCTTGTTTGTTCAGTGCAAAGGTATTGACACATAGCTGGCTCGAAGCGCGGTTATTTTAGTGGTCTGGGTAGCATTATGAATTTCAAAGTTGAAAACTTACTGGTAGAACTAGAGCTCTATTTACAAAAGCCTGAGGTGAGATCATCTCGGGCAGAGCTCGAGCGTTTGATCAGCGATGATTTTATGGAATTTGCTGCTAGCGGCTGCAGTTTTGGTAAAAGTGAAGTGCTTTCACGTTTGCCGGATGAAAGGGCTCCCTCAATTGAAACTAGCCATTTTGAAGTGAGAGAGCTGTGTGACGGCGTTTGTCAGGTTTTTTACCGCGCTAAGCTAAAAAAAGCAGATGAAAACATCACCAACTTTTCTATGCGCAGTTCCATCTGGCGCAAGCATAAGGAGGTGTGGCAAATGGTGTTTCATCAAGGCACACCTTGTCGACCATTTTGATGCTTTGCCCACCTTTAAATAGGCTTATGCTTGTCCATTCCAAATGATTTTTCCACAGTCAGTTAAATCGTAACCACCTAATGTAGCTGCTAACTGCTGTGACTGGGGCTCCGCTAGTAAGTTGAATAACCGCTGCAGCTGACGTCTAAAATAGATCCCTTGTGGCATAACAAAGTCAAAAGACTCCGTCACTAACGGCACGAAGCTCAAACCACTTTCAAGCGCAACAGACTGACAGCCAAACCCTATATCAGCATCATTACGAGCAATGTATCCAGCCAATTCGCGTTCACTTTGAGCAACTAAGTTTGAGTTTAACTGCTCAAATGTCGCACCTTGCTTCATTAACCATTGCTCCAAATGCTGCTGACTACCTGCACCCGCTTGTCTTGCGACCCAGCGCCAAGACTGTTGGGATATTTTGTCCAACTGCTGGCAACGATGATGCATATCGGAGCGCATCATCAACCCTTGTTTACGGGTATAGCCATGCACCATTACCCACTGTTGGTGGTTTGCATAGCCTTGCAGTAATGCAGGGTGGCGTACGCCACGTTCTTCAACACTGCCCCAATGCAGTGTACACACATCGGCATAACCGCGAGAAAGCAGATCTAAGCCTAAGCGTGAGCCAGTGGAGCTGTAACTAATGAGTTCGCTCTTGCCAACTTGCGACATCATCCGCGCAACTAACATGGATAACAGAGGATCATCACTGCCAGTTATGTGCATTCGATCTGAGAGCATGCCGCTATGGCAGGAGTCCATCACCCAACGGTCAATTAATATTTTAGGGAACAGCCATTTACCGGTGATTTTCGTCGCGGGTAAAATACGGTCATTCGCCATGGAATAGACTTTTTTCTCATTCAAATCTAAGTATTCAGAGACCTGTCTGGCACTCATGTAGATAAGCTCTGTAGGCTCGGTCATTTTGATTCCTTGTGGCGAAAAATCGTTATTGCTTGTTGATGTAGGTGATTAAATAGCATCAAATTCAATGTTTTCAGCGCCGTTATAAACTAAGAAGTGACGACCTTTGGCACGAGCAATCATAGTGATCCCAAGCTTCTGCGCGAGTTCAAGCCCCATTTGGGTAGCACCACTTCGGGAAAGCAATACCGGTATACCCATCTTGGCGACCTTAATCACCATCTCAGAAGTTAACCGTCCAGTCGTGTAAAACAGCTTGTTATGACCAATATCTTGTTTTAACCACATCTCCCCAGCTAGTGTGTCAACGGCATTATGGCGGCCCACATCTTCAACGAATCCTTTAATTTGGTCACCTTGGCATAAACCACAGCCATGCACAGCTCCGGCATTCTTGTAGGTTTCGTTATAGGCACTGATATTTTTTAGCAGGCTATAGATCATGCTTTGCTTTATTTGTGGTGTCGGCAGGTTTATTTCATCGAGACCAGCCATGAAACCGCCGTATACTGTGCCTTGACCACAGCCTGAAGTGACCGTTTTTTCTGAAAGCTTCTCATCTAAATCATCGGTTGTTTCACTGGTGATAATCGCTGCAGAGTTGACATCCCAATCGACGATGACGGATTCAAGCTTACTCAAGTCTGATATAAACCCCTGATTTTTAAGATAACCTAGTGATAGCGCTTCAGCTCTAGCCCCTAATGTCATTAACGTTACGATTGGGCGCCAATTTAAATAGACCGTCAGTGGGCGCTCGCAAGCAATAAATTTATCGACCTGCTCGCCTTTTTCATTGATGGCTTTGACCGCAATGGTTAGCGGCACTTCGGTGTCAGTTTTGATCAAAGTTGGGTTGCTCTTGTTTGCTGTCATAAGACCCGTCATCAGTTATGGAATTTTAATTACAGTTATTGGTAAGCAATATCTGTACCTAATTTTAGTGGGATATAAGTTAGCTACAGATCACACTTATGGCGTTGGTGTCGCCCTTTTATGTCCTATTGCAGATTGCGTTTTAGACAAAATGTCCTAATCTTTGGTGGGAATAGTTGATCTAGTTCAAATTATTATATTGTTATTGTGTGGCACACATATTGCTTCACTAGAGGAGTATCTATTTAGTTGGACTGCCAACCAGGCAGCCATCTCAGGCAAGACGGAGACTGAATGCAACATACCGAAAGCCAATGGCCAATGTACGTTTCTCTGAAAAAGATTGAGAAGCAAGTCGGAAGATGGACCTCAGTACAGTGGGAAGTCGACCAAATGCTTCCTGCCACCCACGCCGCACCAGAAGGTGCAAAACTCGTCTTGCTTGAGCTGCATAAAGACGAGCGCGGTAGCTACCGTATCAATATCGACATGGATAATGCCATGTTATACATCGTTTGTGACGAAACCCTTGAGGGGGATTGGATCCCTGCTGCTATCTCTGCCGACCAAAATGTCGCAGCTGGCTGCTTAGAGGGGGATACTCCGGTACTTAACATTCCTATGCCACAGGCAATCGCTTGCTGGATTGAAGCGTTTATTACTCGCCATGGTGAAGTTGAAATTCGAGCGCATCGTCGTCAAAAGCATGTGAATCGCCGTAAGAATGAAGGCCCGAGCACTAACCATTTTGCAGGTAACTCATGAGTGGCTTACTGTCGCGCTGGAATTTGCGTCGACAAAAAGTAGAGCAGGAAGCTGAAGCCGACATCGAAATTCCCGTTGCTGTTGAAGCGCAGGTCGAGACAGAAGATGCTGCAATTACAGCAACGCCTTCTGCAGAAAGTTCTAGCGGAGAAGTTGTTGAGTCTGATGAAGCGCAGCTACTTACTGCAGAGGACTTACCTGACCCAGATAAAATTGAAGTTGGTGGTAGCTTTGCTAGCTTCATGGGAGCAAACGTTGATCCTGCTGCTAAATCAGCAGCATTAAAAGCTCTTTGGAAACAGCCGCATTACAGCGAAATCGATGGTTTGCTCGAATACGCACTCGATTACAGTAATCAGCCCAAGTTATCTGCGGAAGTCTCGGCTGAACTCGCAAAGAAAGTATTCCGCCATGTTGTTAAAGAAAAAGACGATGAGGAGGAGAACGAAGAAGCTTTGGCACTAGAGTCAGATGAGATGACCAGTACCGAAGAAACTGTTCAAGTTGAAGCTGTTAGCGATACCGAAACGGTATCGGACATTTTGGACGAGGATGATGAGCTACTGTCCCAAAATGAACCAGAACACCATGATGACACTAATAACAAAGTTGTTTAACGTCACTATAGAGTGTTTTTAATTCCACAAATTTGGTATGTGAATTGCTGTACTTAAGGTAAAGCTGGCGCATTAATTTAGCGCAATATAATAAACAGCGACTCTACGTACAGAAACAGCCAAAGAACTGTTCAGGAACGCAATGTGAGCAATCGTGAAACACAAGTTGGACTCAAAGAGGTTCGACAACAGGTCCTTGCTGGAACGCAGGTTATTCAAAACCTAATTCCACCGACCGTAAGCTACACCACCGAGGGCAATGTGCTCGTAATCGGGCCAGAAGATTTGGCTCGCCTAGCAGCCGACAAATTGTCTCATATGGGCAAGTGTGCCATTTTGGCTAACGAAGCCATCACTAGCCAAGATGAAGCTCATCTTGAGCAGGTGATGAATGCGGCTGAAGATGTTGAGAGCTTTTACAATAAGCTTATTGAGATAAAAGGCTTTCTCGGTCAGTTTCAAGTTAAAGTCGAAAACGAAGACAGTAACGCTGATTTAAGTGTTGTTGCAATTCGTAAGGCGCACTTCGATCTTATCCTCGATTTAAGCATGAGCCCATGCATCAACTTAGAGATGCTGCCACCCGGTTACTTTTACGTTGGTCAAGATGAAGCTAAGTTAGCTGAAGCATTAGCGCAGCTGCCGGATCTTATCGGCGAGTTTGATAAGCCGCGTTATATCAAGGTCAACAGCGAGATCTGCGCTCATAGTCGCAATGGCAACGAAGGCTGTAATCGTTGTTTAAACTTCTGCCCAGCAGATGCGATTGCCAGCGTTGAAAAGAAAATCGAAATCGACCCTTACCTATGCCACGGTGCGGGTAGTTGTACAAATGCATGCCCTACCGGCGCAATTAGCTATGACTTGCCAACACCGCAATCGATGCATAATTACCTTAATAAATTGGTGACACGCTTTCGCTCACAAGCGCAAGTGGCTCCAGTGGTATTATTTCACGACATTGGTAAAGGTGCAGAATTGGTCACTGACCAATTAGCAGGCGATATCATCCCCGTTGAATTGGAAGAGATTACGGTTGCCAGTATTGATCATTGGATGTCGTCTCTTGCTTGGGGCGCACGCCAAATCTTGATCCTTAATACTGATGCAACAGCGCCAACATTAACCCAGATGCTTAATGGTGAACTTGCATTAGCCAATGACATTCTCGATGAGATGGGCCAGCCGCGTCGTATTCATTTAATCACTGAAAATCATCTAACAGAAGCTGGTGCAGACGAACTGTCCGAATTGCTAACCACGAGTGCTAGCTGGCCAGTGATTGTCCCTGCTGAATTTGCAGCGACGACTAAACGCGAAACTATTTTCGCCGCTGTCGACCACCTTAATGAGCAGGCAGCGTCTGTCGATACTTGTTTGTCTCAAAGCAACATCCCTTACGGCAGAGTTAGTGTTAATACCGAGAGCTGCACCTTGTGTATGTCTTGTGTAGCAACCTGTCCTACGGGGGCGTTAACCGACGGTGGTGACCTACCTGCACTGCACTTTGTTGAACAAGATTGTGTGCAATGTGGTTTGTGTGAAGCGGGTTGTCCTGAGAAAGTTATCAGCCTAACTCCGCAGGTTAATTTTGATAAAGCTGCGCGCCAAGAGCGCCAGACCTTACATGAGGAAGCCCCGTTTGAATGTATTAGTTGCGGCACACCGTTCGCAACGCAGTCCATGGTCAAACGGATGATAGAAGTGGTAGGAACCCACAGTGCCTTCAGTGCCAACACTCAGCGTTTAAAAATGTGTGGCGACTGTCGAGTAAAAGACATGTTTGAAGACATTCTTCAAGATCCTGAAAAGCAACTGCGATAAGAGTTTAGCCATGACCGAATTAGTAAGAGAAGTTTCAGAAAATGACCAGCTAAGAGCCGATATTTATCAGTTACTAGCTGCACTATTACGTCGCCAGCCAAGCACCGAGTTATTGCAGTTCTTAGCAGGTTTGGATATTGACGCTAACGATGATAGCGACATGACTAAAGCTTGGGTTGGACTCAAGTTGGCTGCAGAGCAATTCACATCTGAGCAACTAGAGGATGAGTATTTTAGTATCTTCCTAGGCGTGGGCAGCGGTGAAATCCTACCTTACGGTAGCTGGTTCATGACAGGCTCATTGATGGATAAGCCATTAGCCTTGTTACGTAACGACCTTATGCAGCTTGGTTTTGAGCGTGAAGAGGAAGTGAAAGAGCCTGAAGATCATGTTGCTGCTTTATGTGAAGTGATGGGCACCTTGATTTTAGAAGCGCCGGGTTACCGCCAGCTAGCTTTCTATCAACGTCACATGGGTAGCTGGATAGCCCGTTTTTGCGATTCATTAGCGAAAACACCAAGTGCGGCGTTTTATGCCACGGTAGCGGAACTTGCAAAAGCATTTTTTGTTATCGAAGCCAATGAGTTTGAACAGTTAAGTTTAAATATTCCAGTTAACTGCCCTGGTAGTGAAGCGGAAAAGATTGAACCAAGCACTAACGAATTAGCTTCATAAGTAATTTGCCGGTGTCAGCAGTATTTACACCTGCTAAGCAGTTAGTTTGGTAGGTGTAGACAAAAACAGGGAGTTATCCCTAACTTAATCGAGTGATCTGCTTAATGACTTAAGCTAATCATCTCAATATCAATAATCCAAAGGAGACACTATGAAGAAGCAAGCTTCCGACATGGGTCGTCGTCAATTGCTAAAAGCATTGGCTATCGGCAGCGCCGCAGGCGTTGTGGCGACAGCGAGTGGTCAAGCGATGGCTGCGACACCTGAAGATGCCCCCGCTGCAAAAGGCGATGGCTATCAAGAGTCCGATCATGTTCGTAGTTATTACGCCTCGTTACGCAGTAAATAAGCGCGACGTAGTCAATAATTAAAGGAGAGTGTGTGATGCGATTAACCCGCAAAACAGACCAAGCAGCTACAAGTAGTAAGGCTGTCTTAGGTTTAAACCGCCGTCAATTCCTCAAGTCTGCGAGCCTCGCGACTGGTGGTATTGCTGCGGCATCAATGCTTGGCGCAGGTATGATGCGAAAAGCAGAAGCTAAAGATGTTCCCCACAGCGCGCCAACTGAAGTAAAACGTACTATCTGTTCTCACTGTTCAGTGGGTTGTGGTATTTATGCTGAAGTGCAAAATGGTGTATGGACTGGGCAAGAGCCTGCGTTTGACCACCCATTTAATGCGGGTGGACACTGTGCAAAAGGTGCTGCACTGCGTGAGCACGGTCATGGTGAAAAACGTCTTAAGTATCCAATGAAGCTTGAAGGCGGAAAGTGGAAGCGTCTTTCATGGGATCAAGCCATTGAAGAAGTTGGCCAACAAGCCCTCGATATCCGTAAGGAGTCTGGCCCTGATTCAGTATTCTTCATGGGTAGCGCGAAGTTCTCTAATGAACAAGCATATATGTACCGCAAATTTGCTGCGATGTGGGGCACGAACAACGTCGACCACTCTGCACGTATTTGTCACTCTACCACTGTAGCCGGTGTTGCAAACACTTGGGGCTATGGTGCGCAAACCAACTCTTTCAACGATATGCGCAACGCTAAAGCCATGCTGTTTATTGGCTCTAACCCTTGTGAAGCTCACCCAGTTGCAATGCAACATATCTTGGAAGGTAAAGAGCGCGGCGCGAAAATTATCGTTGTCGACCCTCGATTCACCCGAACTGCAGCTAAGTCTGACGAGTTCGTGCATATTCGCCCTGGTACCGATATTCCGTTCATTTATGGTCTGCTATGGCACATTTTTGAAAATGGTTGGGAAGACAAAAGTTTCATTGCTGAGCGTGTTTACGGTATGGAACGTATCCGCGAAGAAGTTAAGAAATATGATCCTGCTGAAGTTGAACATGTTGCAGGTGTGCCGAAAGAGCAAATGTACCGCGTGGCTAAGCTTTTAGCTGAAACTAAACCGGGTACGATTGTTTGGTGTATGGGTGGTACTCAGCATCACGTCGGTAACGCCAACACTCGTTCGTACTGCATCCTTCAGTTAGCCCTAGGTAACATGGGTGTTTCAGGTGGTGGTACTAACATTTTCCGTGGTCACGATAACGTGCAAGGTGCAACTGACTTTGGTCTATTGTTCGATACGCTACCTGGTTACTACGGTCTTAAGACGGGTTCTTGGAAGCACTGGTGTAAAGTTTGGGACTTAGATTATGAGTGGGTTAAGAACCGCTTTGATCAAGAGCAGCGTCTAGGCCAAGACCCAATGACTTCAACAGGTATCCCATGTTCACGTTGGCATGATGGTGTACTTGAAGACAAATCTAAGATTGCGCAGAAAGATAACATTCGTATGTCATTCTTCTGGGGCCAATCAGTTAACACTGAAACTCGTGGTCGTGAAGTGCGTGAAGCATTGAACAAGATGGATACAGTGGTTGTTGTGGATCCATTCCCAACAATGGCAGGTGTTATGCACGAGCGCACTGATGGCGTTTACTTGCTACCCGCATCCACTCAGTTTGAAACTTACGGTTCTGTGTCAGCGTCAAACCGCTCACTGCAGTGGCGTTCACAAGTTATTGAACCATTATTCGAGTCTAAGCCTGACCATGTGATCATGTACAAGCTAGCGAAGAAATGGGGCATCGAAGGTGAATTCTGTAAGCATATTAAAGTGAATGGCGATGAGCCATTGATTGAAGATATGACCCGTGAATTCAACCGCGGTATGTGGACTATTGGTTACACAGGCCAAAGCCCTGAGCGCTTAAAGATGCACCAAGAAAACTGGGGCACCTTCGATATTAAATCGCTTGAAGCACCAGGTGGTCCAGCACGAGGTGAGACTTACGGGTTACCTTGGCCTTGTTGGGGCACGCCAGAGATGAAACATCCTGGTTCTCAGATCTTGTACCGTACTGGTCGTGAAGTTAAAAACGGTGGCGGTAACTTCCGTGCACGTTATGGTGTTGAACATAACGGCGTTAATATTTTGGCTGAAGGTTCTTACTCGAAAGGCAGTGAAATCCAAGATGGTTATCCAGAGTTTACTGACAAGATGCTTAAGCAACTTGGCTGGTGGGATGACTTAACCGCTGAAGAGAAAGTGGATGCTGAAGGCAAGAACTGGAAAACTGATGTTTCCGGCGGTATTCAGCGAGTGGCTATCAAGCACGGTTGTATGCCATACGGTAACGCGAAAGCGCGTTGCGTCGTGTGGAACTTCCCTGATGATATTCCATTGCATCGTGAGCCACTTTATACGCCGCGTCGTGATTTGGTTGCTAAATACCCAACTTATGAAGATCGTATGGTTGCTCGTCTTCCTACCCTGTATAAATCAATTCAGGATAAGGATTTTGCCAAAGACTTCCCACTGGCCGTAACAACGGGTCGTTTGGTGGAGTACGAAGGTGGTGGTGAAGAGACACGTTGTAACCCATGGCTTGCAGAACTACAGCAAGAGATGTTTATCGAGATCAACCCTGCCGATGCAGCGGATCGCGGTTTACGTGATGGTGATGATGTGTTCGTTCACAGCCCTGAAGGGGCAAAAATCACAGTTAAGGCGATGGTAACTCCACGAGTTATCGCTGGTGAGTGTTTCATGCCATACCACTTCGCGGGTGTATTCGAAGGCAAGAGCCTAGAGAAAAACTATCCAGAAGGCACGGTTCCTTATGTGATTGGTGAAGCCGCCAATACTGTAATGACCTACGGTTATGATGTTGTGACTCAGATGCAAGAGACGAAAGCCTCTTTGTGTCAGATCAGCAAAGCCTAATTAACTTGATGAGGAGATAAGCCATTATGGCAGTCATGAAATTCTTATGTGACACCAAACGCTGCATCGAGTGTAACGGTTGTGTCACTGCTTGTAAAAACGAAAACGATGCCGCGCTAGAGTGGGGCATTCAACGTCGTCGCGTAGTCACTATCAATGATGGTGAGCCGGGTGAAGCGTCAATTTCAGTGGCATGTATGCACTGTACTGATGCACCTTGTATGGCAGTCTGTCCTGCAGATTGTTTCTACCGCACTGAAGACGGGATTGTACTACACGATAAAGACACCTGTATCGGTTGTGGTTACTGCTTCTATGCATGTCCTTTCGGAGCGCCTCAGTTCCCTAAGAAGACTGCATTTGGTAGTCGCGGCAAAATGGATAAGTGTACTTTCTGTGCCGGCGGCCCAGAAGAGACACATTCAGATGCGGAGCGTCAGAAGTATGGAGCAAACCGTATTGCCGAAGGTAAACTACCTATGTGTGCAGAGCTTTGTTCAACCAAAGCGCTGTTAGCGGGTGATGCCGGCGTAGTATCTGATATCTACCGTGAGCGTATTGCTGCTAGAGGCAACCCTGGTGCGATATGGGGTTACACCCCAACGACTGGCTAGGGCTGAATAGGGTTATGCACCTTGGTGCATAACCCAATTAAGGAGTGAATATGTCTATGAAATCACTGCGCAGCTTGTTCGCAATGCTAGTTATCCCACTCGTGTTATCGATGGGACTGGGGTTGAGTGCATCAGCAATAGCAGCGGATGATCAAAATAGCCAACAGCAAGCGGGTAAAACCAGCGAAGCTGATCTTTGGCGCGCGGTAAAAGCGGGTGACTCTGGGTTTACCGTGGCTCAAGGTATTGAGCCTGGTGTGCTGATCAACGTCGCCGGTAACCAAGGTAAAGATGTTAGAAACCAGTATTTAACTCCAGTTATGGGGCTCACCGTTGTCGGTGTGTTTGTTGCGTTTCTATTTTTCTATCTAGTGAATGGCCCTTCTAAACTAAGTAAGGGTTTTTCAGGCAAAATGGTACTACGCTGGACCAAAGCAGATTTGTGGATCCATTGGGTGTTGGCATCGTCTTGTATGGTGTTGATTTTCACTGGTCTTAACATCATGTTAGGTAAGCATGTACTGCAGCCTTATATCGGAGAAGGCCTATGGGCTAGTCTGATTTATGGTAGCAAGTTCATTCACGACTGGGTTGGACCTGTATTTATTGTATCTTGGGTTCTATGTGTTGTGAAATGGATGCCGATGCAGACTTTCAAAATGTACGATCTTAAATGGTTCTTAGTGGTTGGTGGTTACATCAATTTCGGTCCATTTAAAGGACAACATCCTGATAGTGGTTTTGCTAACGCTGGTGAGAAAATGTGGTTCTGGTCATTAACTATATTCGGCCTATTTATTGCCGCTTCTGGGTTAATGCTAGTATTGCCAGGTCTTGATCTGCCGCGTGAAGCATCAATGGCTGCGCTGTTGATCCATGCAATTAGTGCCATCATTATTATCGCCTTTACCATTGTCCATATTTGGATGGCAACGGTACTGAGTGAAGGTGGTATGGAGTGTATGGTGTCTGGTTATTGTGATGAAAACTGGGCTGCCCAGCACCACAACGTTTGGTATGACGAAATCAAAGAGAACAACTCTATTGTCTATAAAGATTAATTAGAGCTCGTTGATAAAAATGCCTCGACAGTGTCGAGGCATTTTTGTTTTTAACAGTGGAAAAATCGGATTTGTCTTAAATAATAATGGCATTGCCAAGTCGACGTATTAGCGTAAAAAACACACCCGAAAATCACTCAATTTATCACTCTCAATCATCGTTTATTTTTGGTTTTTATAAGTGCACAATTTTAAGCCATATTTGCCGTTAAAATTTACCTGCTTAATGCCCTTTAAAAATGTGTCGACAGGCTACTGATTAGTAATCATTCTCAGTTGTTATCGCTCAATAACTTGCTGTAGTTGTTACATTTTGTTAAACATATTTTGCACTACTATAGCGTCAACTTTAGCGTCGTTTATCAGTCTGCTTTTGACAAACATGTTCTGCTTAACACTTCTTAGTAAATCTGCTCATATCCGCCGTTTTTACCCTGTTTAGATCAACTTTTATAACAACATTTTTCTTTATATTTAGCGGGCAATTTGTTGGGTGTTTTTTATCGATGGATATGGTCCATTTTCTAAGGTCACTTATTAACATGCTGTTAACGCGGCAGACGTGGCAAAAAGTATAAAGCACCTTGATATATAACCAGAGTATTCCGTTCTACCAGGAGTAAAGATGAAGAAGCAACAGCCTGATCTGAACCGCAGATCTTTGCTGAAAGCGCTCACCATTGGTGGCACCGCAGGTGTCGCAATCGCCGCAACAGGCGTGAGTGTAGCTCAAGCAAGTGAAAATACTGTCAGCACTAAGAGTGCAAATGGCTATCAAGAAACTGCACATGTTCGCAGTTATTACAATAGCTTACGCGGCTAGTTTAGGAGAATTTAAGCGATGCAATTAACTCGCAAATCCAACGCGGCACCTACTGTAGAGAAAAAAACTCTAGGTATTAGCCGTCGTCAATTTATGAAGCATGCTGGTATCACATCTGGTGGTATTGCTGCAGCTTCGTTGCTGGGTACAGGCATGATGCGTAAAGCTGAAGCCAAAGATATCCCACATGATGCACCAACTGAGATCAAGCGCACTGTATGTAGTGCTTGTGCTGTCGGTTGTGGTTTATACGCAGAAGTACAAAACGGTGTATGGACAGGTCAAGAGCCAGCTTTCGATCACCCATTCAACGCAGGCGGTCACTGTGCTAAAGGTGCTGCACTTCGTGAACATGGTCACGGTGAGAAACGTCTTAAGTACCCAATGAAACTTGTTGATGGCAAGTGGAAGAAACTATCTTGGGAGCAAGCTTTTAACGAAGTTGGTGACCAAATGCTAGATATCCGTAAAGAGTCTGGTCCAGATTCACTTTACTTTATGGGTAGTGCTAAGTTCTCGAACGAAGGCTGCTACATGTACCGTAAATTTGCGGCTATGTGGGGCACAAACAACGTCGACCACTCTGCACGTATTTGTCACTCTACCACGGTAGCCGGTGTTGCTAACACTTGGGGCTACGGTGCGCAAACCAACTCTTTCAACGATATCCAGAATGCAAATGCAATCTTCTTCATCGGTGCAAATCCGGCTGAAGCGCATCCAGTTGCAATGCAGCATATCTTAATCGCGAAAGAGAAAAACAACGCTAAGATCATTGTTGTTGATCCACGCTTCTCACGTACAGCAGCGCACGCTGACCTACATTGTGGTCTACGTCCTGGTACTGATATTCCATTCATCTACGGTATGCTTTGGCATATCTTCGAAAACGGTTGGGAAGATAAGACATTTATCGAGCAACGTGTATTCGAGATGGAATCAATTCGCGAAGAAGTGAAAAAGTTCCCACCTAAAGAAGTGGCGAACATCACAGGTTGTAGCGAAGAAGAAGTTTACCAAGCAGCTAAGATGATGGCCGATAACCGTCCAGGTACTGTTGTTTGGTGTATGGGTGGTACTCAGCATCACGTGGGTAATGCTAACACTCGTGCTTACTGTATCCTTCAATTAGCGCTAGGTAACATGGGCGTTAAAGGCGGCGGAACAAATATTTTCCGTGGTCACGATAACGTACAGGGCGCAACTGACTTAGGTCTATTGTTCGATACGCTACCTGGTTACTACGGTCTTAAGACGGGTTCTTGGAAACATTGGAGCCACGTTTGGGATCTAGAATTTGATTGGGTTAAGAACCGCTTCGATCAAAACGAATACTTAGGTCGCGTTCCAATGAACACCCCTGGTATTCCTTGTTCTCGCTGGCATGACGGTGTTCTAGAAACGCCTGAAAAACTAGCACAGAAAGATCGCGTTCGTATGGCGTTCTTCTGGGGCCAATCAGTTAACACTGAAACTCGTCAACGTGATGTTCGTGAAGCACTAGACAAGATGGACACTGTAGTTGTTGTGGATCCTTTCCCAACAATGGCGGGTGTTATGCATCGTCGTCAAAATGGTGTTTACCTGCTACCCGCTGCGACGCAGTTTGAAACTGAAGGTTCAGTATCTAACTCTGGCCGTAGCCAGCAGTGGCGTGAAAAGGTTATCGAACCATTATTCGAATCTAAAACTGACCTTGAGATCATGTACCGTCTTTCTCAAAAGCTTGGTTTTGCAGACGAGTTCACTAAGCGTATCGCTAAAGACGCAAATGATGTACTTGTGATTGAAGACATTACTCGCGAAATTAACCGTGGTATGTGGACAATTGGTATGTCAGGTCAAAGCCCTGAGCGTCTTAAAATGCACACTCAAAACTGGGGTACATTTAGCAACAAGACTCTTGAAGCTGCTGGTGGCCCTGCTAAAGGTGATACCTACGGTCTACCTTGGCCTTGTTGGGGTACTCCAGAGCAGAAGCATCCTGGTACTCAGATCCTGTATAACACACACAAGCATGTGCTTGAGGGTGGCGGTAACTTCCGTGCTCGTTACGGTGTTGAGTACAAAGGTAAGAACCTACTTGCTGAAGGCAGCTTCTCTAAAGGCGCTGAAATCCAAGACGGTTACCCAGAATTCACCGCTGACATGCTTAAGCAGCTTGGCTGGTGGGACGATCTTACAGCTGAAGAGAAAGTTGAAGCTGAAGGTAGAAACTGGAAGACCGATATCTCTGGTGGTATCCAGCGTGTTGCTATGAAGCACGGTTGTATCCCATACGGTAACGCTAAAGCGCGTTGTATTGTTTGGACTTTCCCTGACCAAGTACCTGTTCACCGTGAGCCACTTTACACGCCACGCCGTGATCTTGTGTCTAAGTACCCAACATATGACGATATGCAAGTTCATCGTCTACCGACGCTGTACAAGTCAATCCAAGAGAAAGACACTGCAGCTAAGTACCCACTAGGCCTGACTTCTGGTCGTCTGGTTGAGTATGAAGGTGGTGGTGAAGAGTCTCGTTCAAACCCATGGCTGGCTGAACTTCAACAAGAGATGTTTGTTGAAATGAACCCTGCTGATGCGGCTGATCGCGCAATCCGCGACGGAGACACAGTATGGCTAGAAGGTGCTGAAGGTGGTCGTATTAAGATCAAGGCAATGGTCACTCCACGCGTTAAGCCTGGTGTAACTTGGATGCCTTACCACTTCGCGGGTGAGATGCACGGTGAAAGCCTTGCGCCTAATTACCCTGAAGGCACTGTTCCTTACGTTATCGGTGAATCAGCTAACACTGCATTGACTTATGGTTATGACCCTGTGACTCAGATGCAGGAAACCAAGGCATCGCTTTGTCAGATCGTTAAAGCGTAATTGCAGAATTAGCTAGGAGAATTGCCAGAATGGCTACAATGAAATTTTTATGTGATACCAAGCGCTGCATCGAGTGTAACGGTTGTGTCACAGCATGTAAGAACGAAAACGACTCTGCTCTTGAGTGGGGAATCCAACGTCGTCGCGTAGTGACTATCAATGATGGTGAGAAAGGCGAAGCGTCTATCTCAGTAGCATGTATGCACTGTAGCGATGCACCTTGTATGGCTGTTTGTCCTGCAAACTGTTTCTACAAGACCGAAGACGGCATTGTACTGCACGACAAAGATACTTGTATCGGTTGTGGTTACTGTCTATATGCTTGCCCATTTGGTGCGCCTCAGTTCCCTCAAGGCGGCGCATTTGGTGCTCGCGGTAAGATGGACAAGTGTACTTTCTGTGCTGGTGGTCCTGAAGAGAACCATTCTGACGCAGAGCGTCAGAAGTACGGTGCAAACCGTGTTGCAGAAGGCAAGCTACCTATGTGTGCCGAACTGTGTGCAACTAAGTCGCTACTAGCGGGTGATGCTGAAATTGTTTCTGCAATCTTCCGTGAGCGTGTTGCATACCGTGGTTCTAAAAACGCAATTTGGGGCTAATTAACTTAGGTTGATTACTTCCAAACATACTGCTTGTTGGCTCAATTCGTTGAGTCAACAGGGAGTAACAGAGGACGTATTATGAACAAATGGTTTAAACAGATAGGTATTGCGATTGCACTGTTATTTAGTGTCACTGCATTTGCCCATGATGGTGCTGAGCACACGCATGACGGACAAGCAACTGAAGGCCAAATTTGGTCACAGTTGAAAGCCGGTGCTGAAGGTCGTACGACTTCAACAAGTGAGTTCCACGCTCAGCCAATCAACACCTATGATCTACGTGTACTTGAGCTGCGCAGTGATATTCTTGCTCCAGCGTTAATGGCTGCCTTATTCGGCATGATCATTATCTTTGTACTGTTTATCAAAGTGAACGGCATCTCTAAGTTGCACGGTGGCTTCTCAGGTAAACTGGTATATCGTTGGTCTAAGTTTGACGTGTCTATTCACTGGTTGGGCGCTATTCCGTGTCTGCTACTGATTTTGACCGGCTTAACATTGCTTGCTGGACGTTTCTTCTTCCAGCCATACATTGGTGAAGGCCTTTGGTCTAACCTAGTCTACGCTGCGAAGCAGGTGCATGACATCATGGCGATTCCGTTCATGATTGGTTGGGCATTGATGACGGGACTTTGGGCTAAGAACCAATTGCCTAAAATGTATGACATCAAGTGGATGATGGTTGTTGGTGGTTACATCAACTTCGGTCCATTCAAAGGCAAGCATCCAGATGCTGGTTTTGCTAACGCGGGTGAGAAATTATGGTTCTGGGCTTTTGCTGTATTTGGTCTAGTGATCTCTGCGTCAGGTATGTTGCTACTATTCCCGAACTTGTTCGAGCCTAGCCGCACACTGAGCTTAATTGCTTTAGTGCTTCACTCTGTCAGCGCTATCATCATTACAGCTTTCTCAATCGTACATATCTTTATGGCTACGGTTATGTCTGAAGGCGGTATGGAATGTATGGTTTCTGGTTACTGTGATGAAACTTGGGCAAGCCAACACCATAATCTTTGGTTCGATGAGATCAAAGAGAACGGAACACTTAAATATAAAGAGTAATCTTTTGAGTATTTAAGGCTTGATCTACAAACACCTCAGTCGATTTAATCACTGAGGTGTTTTTGTATGTGGCGTATCAATATTCGTACTGTCTATTTTATGAGCCTTTGCTAAAGTATGACTTACTTAACAAAAAACTATACATTTCCTTGATAGGAAACGTTAACTTATAACCAAATCACGTTTTGGCAGGATTTAAAGTGTTAATTTTGCTCTCCGCTGGTTCAATTCGTTCAGCCACTTTTTATTTTTGAACAGCCATCTTTGATAGGAAATTTTATGTCTTCAATTATTTTGCCTGATAGTGCTCAACCTTATAACGCCAATATCACTACACCTGATTGGATGATTAGTGGTATGGAAAAGGTGATGCAGTTCTATGTGGACCGCAATCTAAGGCTGGATACTATTTCTGCTGAGATGATGCCAAACCCGGTAGAGGGTAAGAAATACATGCTGTATGCGCATGTGCCTTTCTGTCATACCTTGTGCTCATTTTGTACCTTCCACCGTTTTTTGTTTAAAGAAGATAAGGCGCGTGCCTACTTTGTCTCTTTGCGTAAAGAGATGGATATGGTCAAAAATCTTGGCTATGACTTTGAGTCTATGTATATAGGTGGTGGCACCACCACGGTATTGGAAGATGAATTAGCCCGCACCATTGAGCATGCGAAAAAATTATTCCCGAGCATCAAAGAGGTCTCTTGTGAGTCTGACCCTCAACATTTAGACAGTGACGGCTTTAAGCAGCTCGAAGGCTTAGTTGATCGTATGTCTATCGGTGTGCAAAGTTTTAATGATGACATTCTTACCATGACAGATCGAATCGAAAAGTTTGGCTCTGGCCAGCAGACTTTCGATAAAATTATGGCGGCCAAAGAGCTGTTTCCGATCATTAACGTCGATCTTATTTTTGGCTTTAGAGGCCAGACTGATGAAGTGATCCAGCAAGATTTAGATATGGCGTCAAAGTTAGATCCGCGCCAAATTACCACTTATCCATTAATGATCACTCACCAAACACGTAAGAGTGTGAAGGGAAAATTGGCCGCACCTCATGGTGATATGGCACGTCAATACCGTCAAATTCTGAATAGCTTGAATGGCCAATATAACCAACTGTCTGCTTGGGCTTTTGGTAAAACTAATGATGAAGGCTTTGATGAGTATGTGATTGATTATGATGAATACTTAGGCGTCGGTTCGGGTTCATTTAGTTTCTTGGATGATACGCTCTACGTGAATACCTTCTCTTTGAAAAAGTATCAGGAGCGAGTCGCTAGCGGTCATATGGGTGTTGAGCAGCAGAAGAATTACGGCCGTAAAGAAGTGATGCAGTATCGTTTTTTACTCGGTATGTTCTCGGGTCGACTCTCGCGTAAGTATTTCCGTGAAACCTTTGGCGTTAATCTTGATACCGCGCTATTTAAAGAGATGACGTCGATGAAAGCGATTGGTGCTATCAAGAATGATCCGATGGATCCTGACAACCTGATTGTTACCGATAACGGCAAGATGATGGGATTGTTGATGATGAAAGAGTTTTACTCTGGCATGGACAACGTCCGCGCTCAGCTACGTAAACCACTACAAGAGTGTGATATGTAGCAGGAGTGCTAGCCGACAAGGCTGTATTTCTTTAAGGGACACCAATTGTTAGCGGTAAATACAGCGATGTATTTGCCGCTTTATCGTATCTTTGTTTGCTATTTCTGCAAGGCAATTTGCCGCTCTAACTTGGCGATATCTTCTCTTATCTGCACAATATAAGTATCGGTATACTTTAGCTTCTCAAATTCATAAAGACATGCTCTATAGCGTTCGAGTCGCACTTCAAGTGGTTCATGGAACTCCGTGAGTTCATCCATACTAATAATTGAGTCCATTCAACTATCCTATTACGTGGGGATGTCACCATCATACACAGCGATGCTGTGATGAGGTCATTACAGATAAGTATAGTCCAAATGGCTGAGTTAGCATGAAAGATTAATAGTTCATAAATACTAGAGCTTTCCGTTGCTTAGCACTACTCCGGTTTAATTTGCTAATTGAAAATGTCACTGTGGCCTACATGGTATTGAGATATCTCTTACAAGTTAAAGGTTCAGTTACTTCAGGCTTGACTGGTCGTCGCGATGCAAATAGCTAAATAGTTCATCAAAGCAGCTTAACGCTTGGATCGATTGTACAAATCTCTTACTATCAAGTTATCGCATGCTAATACTGAGTCGTCATGGCTAATATTTTACTTGTCGCAAACTTAAATTGTGATCGTATTTTTAACCTCAATAAGCCACTAAAAACGGGTGGTCGATTTCATTATCAAGATGGTGGTCAACGGCTAGGTGGCGGCGGCGCTAATACAGGTATTGGCCTCGTTTGGGCTGGTCATCAAGTGACACTCGTTACCGAGGTCGGTCGTGACGATGTCGGTGATTGGTTATTGGCTGAGGCAAGTACTCAAGGGATAAACTGTAGTTTTATCCAGCGCCGAGCAGGGGCAACCAATGAGATGTTGTTGATGATGACTCCAGATGGAGAGCGCACCATTATCCGTCCTGAACGTCCTGTCTTTGAGCTACCTATTCCACCTAAATGGGATACGGTGGATGCCTTTTATATTAATTCATCCTCAGAAGGAGCGGCCAGTTGGGCTAAAACAGCGATTGAACATTGCTGGGTAGTGGCGCAGCTTGCTAAAGATGAGCGAGCTAGACCATGCCATATTCTATTGGCGTCACTCAGTGACATGCAGGGGCGTTGTGAGCAGCCACCGTGGCAGTTTGCGCGATCAATTGCCGGGGACAGTTTACAGTACTTTATCGTCACTGATGGCGAAAATGGTGCAACATTATATAGCGAAAAACAGCAGCAGCTCGTTGCGGCGCTGCCAAGCCGTGTTGTTGATACAACAGGTGCTGGAGATGCTTATGCTGCCGGGCTTATCAATGGCTTAGTTAACAAGTTGACTATCATTGAGTCAATGCAGGAGGCTTCAATCTGGTCTAGCCATGCCGTGGCTTGTGAAAGCTCTATTCCCGGAAAGGGGTTAAAAGCTTACCTGACGCCTTAGTGTTATCGATTTAGGCTTAATGATTTAATCTATTAGGCCTAACGGTGAGGCTTTTACATCTTTGTGTGTGCTAGCTTCAAAAAATTCAACTTAGCTTATCGCTAATAATCAATGCGACCAAAGTACTTTTCAGTTAATATTTACAGTTAATTAACAAGTGCTGCTTGTTTGAGCGGGTTCAATTATTAATGTGTGAAGTGAGTGTAGTATGGGTCATAAGGTGTGGAACGATAAGAAACGGTTTATCTGGATTTTAACTGTATTGTTATTAGGCGCTTTTGTCGTCACCAGTGGCATCAGCTATCAAGTGGCACATGACTCGCTCAGTGAACAAATCGAACAAAATACCCTGCCGCTCACCAGTGATAATATCTACTCTGAAATTCAGCATGACTTGCTTAAACCCATCTTTATTTCATCATTAATGGCTCAAGATACCTTTGTGCGTGATTGGACCTTAGATCAGGAAAAAACACCCGAAAAGTTAGTGCGTTACCTCAACGAGATCCAAGAAAAATACGGCACGGTCACGAGTTTTTTTGTATCAGAATCAACCCGTAATTATTACCATTCCAGCGGTGTACTGAAAAAAATTGATGATATCGATGCCAATGATGCTTGGTATTTCAGGGTTCGCTCATTGCCTAAGTCTGAAGACTACGAAGTTAACATTGACCAAGACACAGCGGATCGTAATCGTACTGTCATCTATGTTAATTATAAAGTGTTTGATTTTGATGGAAATTTCATCGGCGTTACCGGCGTAGGTTTAGCGGTAGAAAGCGTTAAGAAGATGATAGAGCTATACCAAACACGTTATAACCGTAGTGTTTATTTTACCGATCGGCAGGGTAATATCACCCTACACAGTAAAGGTTATGCTGGCGGAGAAACCTTACAAAATACGCCTGGGCTTGAGACGCTAGCGACTCGAGTTTTAACCAGCCCTAGTGCGTCTTTTTCCTATCAACGAGACGGTAAAACGATCTACTTAAATAGTCGTTTGGTCTCTGATTTTAAATGGTATCTGTTGGTAGAGCAGGATGAAAGCATGGGTAAGCAGAAACTGTTGACTACCTTCTGGGCCAACTTGGGCGTGAGTATTTTTGTTACGCTGGCTATTTTATTGATTGCCAATCTAACCCTAGGTAAATATCAGCGCAAACTGGAGTTGATGGCGTCTACCGATAAGCTCACTGGCGCTGCAAACAGACAGGCATTTGAGGAGTATTTTGGTCGCTCACTGGCTCGCTCGGTGCTGGATAGTACCCCAATGTCAGTGTTGCTAATGGATATTGATCATTTTAAAGCGGTTAATGATCAGCATGGGCATAATATTGGTGATCTGGTGATTAAAACCGTATCCAACATGCTTAAAGCCGAATTGAGAGAGGAAGACATGCTGTGTCGTTGGGGCGGCGAAGAGTTCTTAATTTTGTTACCTAATATCGATTTAAGCCACGGTAGTGATATTGCCGAGCGGATTAGAAAGTCGGTTGCTGAGCGACGTATTCATGTTAATGGCTGCGAAATTAAGGTGACGATCAGTAGCGGTGTCGCCGAACACCGTGCCTCTGAAAAAGCTGAAGAGTTAATTAACAGAGTTGATATCGCACTGTATCAAGCTAAAGAGCAGGGTCGTGACCGAGTGGTTTTGTCTTATTGATACAATAGTCGTTGCCACCACGGCGAGACTTGAATTGCGGCAGTTTTCACTGGCTGACGCCGAAGGTTTTTACCTGCTAAATAGTGACCCTCTAGTAATGCAATATACCGGTGACCATGCATTTACAGATGTGGCACAAGCGGCAGATTTTATTCGAGATTATGACCAGTACAGATTGCATGGTTTTGGCCGTTGGTCGCTCTACTTAACTGATACGCAAGAGTACATAGGTTTTTGTGGCCTGAGTCGACAACACGCACTCGCAGAGGTTGATCTCGGATTTAGGATTACACGTCACCATTGGCGTCAAGGCTATGCGACTGAGGCGGCGAAGGCGGCAATTTTGTTAGCTCAAAAACGCTATGGCTTAAGCCGTTTGATTGCTCGAGCCATGCTTGATAATCTCGCTTCAATCTCTACCCTGGAAAAGCTCGGTTTTATTGCTACCGAAAAGGTTGGTAGCAAGGATACCTGGGCGCATTTCTGTTTAAATATCGATGATATTGTAGATAGTGGTAGTGTTAGCATTGTTTAAGTTTTTCTAGGATTAATATTGATGACATCTCAAGTATTGGTAAAGCAGATTTCCGGTTTGTATCGCGGCTCAAGTATTGTTGATTTGGGTGTCGTGCAGTCGGCTATTAATCAAAAATCAGCGGTGAGTCAGTTGCTTGTAGATTCTGAACATGTGGAGGGTGATGCGCAAGCTGATCCTAAGCATCACGGCGGACTTGATAGGGTGCTGCACCATTTCCCGCGTGAACATTATGGTCAGTATCGTCGTTGGGACCTTATATCAGGTTTTAAAGATGCGCCAGCAATGGGCGAGAATATCAGCACCGTTGGACTCGATGAGCACCAAGTAAACATCGGTGACATCATTCAAATTGGCGAAGTGAAACTGCAGGTGACACAACCTCGTTCGCCTTGCTTTAAGTTGAACCTACAGTTTGGCCATCAAGAGTTTGCTTTGGCTATGCAGCAAAGTGGCCGTTGTGGTTGGTTCTACCGCGTGCTGGAGCCTGGAACGATACATGCGAGCGATACGATTACGCTGTTAGAACGCTGTTCTGAGATCAGCGTTGCCGAAGCAATGCATATCTACTTTTTACCAGAGTTTGATGCGGTTCAGTACCAACGTTTAGTGGATTGTCCGGGACTAGCCGCTTCTTGGGTGGGCAGTTTACAGCGCCGAATCGCTAATAATGCCATTGAAGATTGGCAAATGCGCTTATATGGCGTACAACAAGCTTAGTTTAGTTTTTTATTCATTATTTCAAGGAGTAGAATTGTGACACAAGATGAAAAAAACATGGGGATCGTCGTTCATTTGGCTAGTTTCTCCGGCTATTTGATCCCGTTTGGCAGTATTTTGGGGCCACTAATCGTTTGGTTGATGAAGCGAGATGAGCTGCCATTTGTTGATAGCTGCGGTCGCAACTGCTTAAACTTTAAAATCAGCATCGCAATCTATGCGATGATCAGCGCTGTTTTAATGTTAGTTGGTATCGGCTTTATTTTGCTGGGGATTATCGCCATTTTAGATATTGTATTTACTATTATCGCAGCGATGAAAGCCAGTGAAGGTGAGAGTTATAAGTACCCAATGTCGATTAACTTTATTAAGCCTCGCTCATAGATATGCCATTGCCTATCGATAGGGTTCGATAGGCAATAACGGTCTTAGCGCTATACTTTAAAATTAGCTACTAGTGAGTCGAGTCTATGTGCTAGTTGGGTCAATGATTGACTCGCCTGCGCAGCATCTTCAGCCGTATCGGCAGTGCGCTGAGTGATATCATTAATATCACTGACGTTACGGTTAATATCTTCCACTACTGTAGATTGCTCTTCAGTGGCAGCGGCAACTTGAATATTCATATCACTAATAGAACCAATGCGTTCGCTAATGCCAGTGAGCGACTGACTGGCTTCATCAACAGCATTCACCCCTTCAATAGAGCGAGAACGACTCTTTTCCATCGCTTCAACCGCACGGCTAGCTTCCGCTTGTAGCTTATCGATCATCACTTGTACTTCATTGGTTGATGTTGCAGTGCGTGAAGCAAGGTTACGCACTTCATCTGCCACGACGGCAAAGCCACGGCCTGCTTCACCCGCTCGAGCGGCTTCAATAGCTGCATTCAGGGCTAGCAGATTAGTTTGCTCCGAAACTGCTCTAATCACATCAAGAATACTTTCGATAGACTTAGTATGAGTTGCGAGTGATTCAATCACTTCGCCTACCTGCTCGACATCATGGGAAAGCTGGCTAATGGTTTCTCGTGCTCGAGTGACCACTACTTGGCCATTGTTTGAGTCGGTATCGGCCGCTCTTGCGGTATCAGCAGCTTGAGCAGCATTGCTGGCGATTTCGTTAACGGTAGCACCCATCTCGTTAATCGCTGTGACGACCATGATAGTTTGATCTTTCTGTTGCTGGCTATCTTCTAGCGTACGCTGAGCTTGATGAGAGACATCCATGGCTGAAGCGCCAAGCAATTTGCTGGTATCGGCAACCTCAATCACCGAGGCTTGGATCTTGCTGATAAAGCTATTAAACCCTTTTGCCAGTTGCGCGAGTTCGTCATTGCCATCAACCGGTAAGCGTTGACGAAGATCGCCTTCACCTTCACCAATGTTGCGCAGCATGTCTGCTACTTTTGCGATTGGGCGGCTGACAGAGCTGGCAACTAAGCTTGATAGCGCAATAAAAACTGCTGCAATCAGCGCAGTCCAAATTAAGATCTTATAAGCAGATTCTTCAAGCAGTGAGAAAATCTCGCTTTCGGGTACTTGTGCTACTAAGTACCAGTCCATTGATGGGATATAGCTACTGGCAATGAGCATCTCTTCGCCATTGACACTGGTTTTTAATAGGTTGAAATCAGTGCGCTGCATTAAGCTAGAGGTATCAGTATTACGGTATAAATTATTAAGGCTCATCTTGCCAATTTGGCTAGTATCTTGATGTAGCTTTACCTGTCCTTGGCTATCGATTAAGTAAACAAAACCTGATTGCTCAATTTTGAATGATCTTAACAGCTGCACCATATCATCCAGTGACTTACCTAAGCCTACAAGTCCTCGGCCATTGGGTTGCTGATAATTAATAAACAACTTCACATCACCGTTGGCTTCGGTGAAAACGTTAAGCATCTTCTCTTGGCCGCTGTTCTTGTAATCAAAGAACCAAGCATCCTGTGCTGGTGTTAAGACCCTCAAAAAGCCATCTTGAGTGTAGTAAGCCGCAGTTTCTCTATCGGCAAACGAAGCTTGGGCTAAGCCGTATTGGCGGGAGACGTCGTTAAGCTGGTTTACCACCAATGCTTCATCTACTTCTGGACGGTCATTCTCAAGCCATTGCAGTAACATACGGTTATTGGCGAGCTGCTCAGCAGCATTCATCAAGGTTGATATATTAAGTTCAACTTTGTTGCGGATTTGCGCCAACATATTGGGCATTTCTGAGGTCAGCATTCTCTGCTCTACCACTTGTTTAGCACTCTGTTGGCTAAGCATGCCAACGAGTGCTGTGGAGAGTAATACTGTCACTGTGACAGTGAGGAGAATTTTCTGTTTGATGGTGAGCATATTCAGTTTCATAAAAATTCGATCGCCTAAAGCAGCCGTGATTAATGGAATTTGTTGGTAGCAGATCCGTCGCAAGGCTAGCGAAACCTTTTCGGCTTAGCTTAGTGAAGATGGATCTATTTTGTAACGTGTAGGATTTAAGGCAGGTATCTGAATTTCAGTTTGAAATTATTACTCTTATATTAGCGCGGCGGATTATGTCTACTTTTTGTTATGTTCGCAACTAAAAATGCACACCGAATGGTGTGCATTTTCTCGTTCTTCAACAATTTACAAAATTATCAAACTGTTAAAAGGTTACAAATATTGTGGTTAGCCTCAATATCTACATGTTGGGATAATTAGGGCCACCGCCGCCTTCTGGCGTTACCCAGGTTATGTTTTGACTCGGATCTTTAATATCGCAAGTCTTGCAGTGAATACAGTTCTGGCCATTGATCACAAATTTCTTTTCACCAGCCTCTTCGACAATCTCATAAACACCCGCTGGGCAATAGCGTTGTGCTGGCTCGTCAAACTTCAGCAAGTTCACATCAATTGGGATGCGTGCATCTTTTAAGCGCAGATGACAAAGCTGGTCTTCTTCATGGAAAGTGTTTGATAGATAAACCGAAGACAGTTTATCGAAACTTAATTTTCCATCAGGCTTAGGGTAATCAATTTTACTATAGGCGCTTGATTCTGCCATTTGAGCGTAATCTGGTTTCTCATCTCTAAGGGTGACCGGAAATTTACCGCCAAACCAATTTTGGTCGATAAAGTTAAAGGCGCCACCGAGATAGGTGCCAAACTTATGCATTGCAGGGCCAAAATTACGCGAGCAATAAAGCTCCTCTTTTAACCAGCTTTCATCAAAGCGGTCTTGTAAGCAATTGAGATCTTTACCAGCATCAACTCCTGCAAGCATCGCTTGTGCCAGCGTTTCAGCAGCCAACATACCGCTCTTCATGGCGGTATGGGTGCCTTTGATTTTGGCGAAATTCAAAGTGCCAGCATCACAGCCGATAATCATGCCACCAGGGAAGGTGAGTTTTGGCAGAGAATTTAAACCGCCTTTGGTAATTGCGCGAGCACCATAAGAGATACGTTCGCCACCAGTTAGTGTTTTTGCAATCACTGGGTGAGTTTTATAGCGCTGAAACTCATCAAATGGACTCAAGTGTGGATTGGCATAATTGAGATCAACAATTAAGCCTACCGCAATTTGGTTATCTTCGAGGTGATACATAAACCCACCACCCGATGCGCCTTCAGTTAAAGGCCAACCACCTGTATGTACCACTTTCCCCAGCTCATGCTGCTCAGGTGGGACAGTCCAGATTTCTTTAAAACCAAGACCGTAATGCTGTGGCGTTTTACCGTTATCTAATTGGAATTTCTCAATCAGTTGCTTGCCTAAGTGGCCACGGCAACCTTCACCAAATACGGTATATTTGGCATGTAGCTCCATGCCGGGTTCATAAGCGTCTTTTGGTTGACCATCTTCGCCAACACCCATATCACCGATTTGAATCCCTTTAACACTGCCATCTTCATTAAATAGCAGTTCGCTGGCGGGAAAACCTGGGAATACTTCAACGCCCAGCTCTTCGGCTCTCTCTGCTAACCAACGGCACAGGTTACCAACACTGATAATATAATTGCCTTCGTTGTGCATGGTCTTAGGCACTAAAGCGTTTGGCATGGTGCGAGCATCAGTGGCTGAGCTCAGCATGTGAATTTCATCTTGGGTGACGGCGGTGAGCAGTGGTGCACCTGTCGTTTTCCAGTCGTCAAAAAGCTCGCCTAATACCTTAGGCTCAAACACTGCACCTGAGAGAATATGCGCTCCGACTTCTGAGCCTTTCTCTACCACACAAACAGTGAGCTCTTGGCCACTGTCTTTAGATATTTGCATTAAACGACATGCTGCTGCTAATCCTGAGGGCCCCGCTCCCACGATTACAACGTCGAATTCCATCGATTCGCGTTCCATCAGTTCACCTTCCTTCTTTTTCCCCCGATAATTTACAGTGATTTCAGCTGAGCTCACTATAAACGGGTGTTTTAATATATAGCCCACCTTACCTCAAAATAGGTCTATGGCACAGAGTTTAAACAGCTTCAGTGCAGTAAATTTAAGCATTTTTTTGGGTGATAGGTGTCACAAATATTCCACATGTGCTGCTTTTTAGCACTGTTTGGGCTGAATTGACTATGGATTGTCAGCAAAATACGCCTATAATCAAGTCTGACGGTTCTCCGAGCTTCTAATCCTACGTCGAGACAGATACGGGTTTTTAGCCGTGGCAATAACGCCACCGGGGTGAGAAAAGAAATGATCTCACCTCCCCTTACTTGGAAAGGTGATCATGTCCCAACTACAAGACAATTTTGGTCGACGGTTTCATTATCTGCGTATGTCAGTGACTGATGTATGTAACTTCAAATGCACGTATTGCCTCCCTGATGGATATCGTCCAGACGGTAAACCTAAGTTTCTCGATCTTAATGAGATTGAGCATTTAGTGTCGGCATTCTCGCAAGTCGGAACGCAAAAGATCCGCATCACTGGTGGTGAGCCATCGCTGCGTAAAGACTTCACCGATATTATTCGTATCATTAAAGATAACGATAGAATCAATACGATTGCGACCACTACCAATGGTTATCGCTTAGCTAAGCATGCTCAAGAATGGTATGACGCTGGACTTAGGCGTATCAATATCTCTGTCGATAGTCTCGATCCTAAGATGTTTTACCAGATTACTGGTGAGAACAAATTCGATGAGGTGATGCGTGGTGTTGATGCTGCGCTTGAGGCAGGCTTTGAGCGAGTTAAAATCAATGCGGTTTTACTCAAAGGCCTTAATGATAAAGATCTACCACGCTTCCTACATTGGATTAAAAGTACGCCAATTGATCTGCGTTTTATTGAGCTGATGGAAACTGGTTTAGGCCACGATTACTTTAAAGCGCATCATTTAGCAGGTGCCGATATTAAAACTCAGCTTGAACAAGCCGGTTGGCAGTTCGATGTTCCAGCGGTTGATGATGGGCCAGCGCAAAACTTTAGTCATCAAGACTATCAAGGCCGTATCGGGCTAATCATGCCTTACGCCAAAAATTTCTGTGCCAGCTGTAATCGCCTGCGAGTATCGGCAAAGGGCAAGTTGCACCTATGTTTGTTTACTGAAAATGGTGTCGACCTGCGTGACTTGTTGCAAACTCCCGATCAGCAAGCGGAGTTAATCGAACGCTTACATGGTCAACTCGCGCAGAAAAAAGAGACTCACTTCTTGCATGACGGGATCACTGGCGTGACCCAACATCTTGCATCTATTGGTGGTTAGATTCTGATCTGACGCAAATACCTTGCGTCAGTTCGCCGCTATAATCGCTGCATTGACTAAATTAGTTATTTAAAGAGACCGTTATGGGACATTGTACTCAGAGCCAATTTTTGCCACTCAATATCGCTGTATTAACCTTGTCAGATAGCCGCAGTATCGAAAATGACACCTCTGGACAGTTTTTAGAAAATGCGCTGCTTGAAGCTGGGCATCACTTAGCTGACCGTCAAATTATCAAAGATGATAAATACCAAATTCGTTCGGTGATTTCACAATGGGTTGCTTCTGAAAACGTGCAGGTGATTATCACTACTGGCGGCACTGGTTTTACCGAAAGAGATAATACTCCCGATGCGGTTAAGCCACTTTTCGATCGAGATATTGAAGGTTTTGGTGAACTGTTCCGGCATATAACCTATACCGAACTTGGTACCTCAACCGTGCAGTCGCGTGCGTTAGGCGGAATCGCCAATAAAACCGCAATATTCTGCTTGCCCGGTTCCACTGGTGCCTGCAAAACGGGTTGGAATAAAATATTAAAGCAGCAACTTGATGCCACGCATCGTCCATGTAATTTTGTGATGCACGTTAAGAAAATAACAGACTAACTTATAGATAATACCCTGCGCTCGCACTATCTATATGCTGAGTACGCAAGCGATCTATACCGTGTTTTGAAATATATTGATTAAGAAGGTTTTACGCTAATGACAAATGCTTTTACCCACATAAATGCAGACGGTAATGCACACATGGTTGATGTGACTGATAAGTCAGTGACTGAACGTGAAGCGAGAGCAGAAGCTTATATTGAAATGGCGAGTGAAACACTCGAAATGATCATGAGTGGCAGCCATCACAAAGGTGATGTGTTCGCGACTGCGCGCATTGCAGGCATTCAAGCTGCCAAGAAAACCTCAGATCTTATTCCACTTTGTCACCCGCTGATGTTGACTAAAGTTGAGGTTGAACTTGAAGCTCAACCAGAGCATAACCGAGTGTGGATCCGTAGCCTTTGTAAGTTATCAGGTAAGACTGGTGTTGAGATGGAAGCATTAACTGCAGCCTCCACTGCCGCGCTGACTATTTACGATATGTGCAAAGCGGTACAGAAAGATATGGTGATTTCTCAAGTGCGTCTACTTGAGAAGCGTGGCGGTAAATCGGGTCACTTTAAGGTATAAACAACATGATAAACGTACTATTTTTTGCACAAGTCAGAGAGTTGCTTGGCACCGCTAGCGTTAAAGTCGAAGCGGGCGAGCATACCCAAACAGCCGAAGGCTTGCGAGCGACACTAGCCGCTACCGATGATAAGTGGGCCAAAGTGATGGCATCCGACAAGCTTTTGGTTGCGGTAAATCAAACCATAAGCCAATGGGATACCAGCGTTGAAGATGGTGATGAAGTCGCTTTCTTCCCGCCGGTTACTGGAGGTTAAGATGATCCGCGTTCAAACAGCAGATTTTAGTGTACCTGATGAATATCAACTGATTAGCCAAGATAATGGCGATGGCGCTGTAGTGACTTTTGTTGGTAAAGTGCGTGACTTTAACGATGGTAGTGCCGTTACCGATTTAACCCTTGAGCACTACCCCGGTATGACTGAAGCAGTACTTAATCAGATTGAAGCACAAGCGCGTGAGCGCTGGCCGCTGAACCATGTCACGATTATTCACCGTGTGGGTAAAATGGCATTAGGTGAGCAGATAGTGTTTATTGGTGTAACCAGTGCCCATCGAAAAGCCGCATTTGCCGCCTGTGAGTTTTTAATCGATTTTTTGAAAACCAAAGCACCGTTTTGGAAGCTTGAAGCGGGTGAAGAGGGTGCAAGTTGGGTTGAAGCACGTGACAGCGACGAACAAGCAGCAGATGTGTGGAACAAGAAATAGCAGTATATACCTATCGGGCTAAATAGCTCTTAAACGAGTATTTAAGTAGGATGGGTATTGATCAAATTTGAGGGCGTTGCTTGATGAAGCTTAGGATTTTTTTGCTATCGGCTTTAATGCCGTTGATGTTGCTTAGTAAGCCAATTTTAGCGGCTGAAGATGTACCTGCTATCGCAGCAGCATCTAGTATTAAGTTTGCCTTAGATGATGTTGCGAAACAGTTCCAGCAAGATACAGGTGCTAGGGTTCGTATCACCTATGGTTCCTCTGGTAATTTCGTTGCACAGATAAAGCACGGCGCGCCGTTTGAGCTTTTTCTATCAGCCGATGAACGCTACACCAATCAATTGAGCCATGCTGGTCAAACTCAAGGTAATGGGGCGGTTTATGCCGTTGGCAAGCTGGCATTAGCGGCTCCTAAGAGCTCACCGCTTGAGTTAGATGAGCAACTCAATGGCGTGAAACAGCTACTCAAAAACCAGCAGCTTAAACGCTTTGCAATCGCCAACCCTGATCACGCCCCTTACGGTGAACGCGCCGAAGAGGTATTGAAAAACTTAGACTTGTGGCAAACCATTCAACCGCAACTTATCTTTGGCGAAAATGTCTCCCAAGCAGCACAGTTTGCGCTTAGTGGCTCAACCCAAGGCGGCTTAGTCGCTCTCTCATTGGCATCAGCCGAACGATTTAAGCGCCGTGCCAATTATATTGTGATTCCGCAATCTCTATATACACCGCTTAAACAGCGTATGGTGTTGACGCTTAAAGCGGGTCAAACAGCAGAAGATTTCTATAACTATATTCAAACCGATAAAGCGCAGCATATCTTTGCTGAGTACGGTTTTGGCAAAGCGGATAACTAATGGATTGGGAAGCACTCTGGCTATCGATTAAACTCAGTACCGTTACCGTGGTTATTTTAGTACCGATGGCGATACTGGCTGGACGTTTTTTAGCTTACCGTCAATTTCGCGGTAAATCATGGGTTGAAGCACTGGTGATGGTACCGCTAGTGTTACCACCAACGGTGATTGGCTACTACTTATTAGTCGGGTTAGGCAGTGAATCTTGGTTAGGGCAGATGCTAGAGCGACTACTTGGGCATCAATTGGTATTCCACTTCTCCGGACTCGTCATCGCCTCGATATTGGTTAATATTCCCTTTGCGATTCAACCCATTCAACGCGCTTTTGAAGCTGTGCCCGAAGATGTGCGAGATGCCGCTGCTTGTTGTGGCATGAGCCGCTTGAAAGTATTGTTTAAAATTGAGTTACCTTTGGTGTGGCCAGGTGTTTTGACGGCAATGGTGTTGTGTTTCTCTCATGTTTTAGGCGAGTTCGGCGTGGTGCTGATGATGGGCGGTAATATTGCCGGTGAAACCAAGACCATCGCAATTTCAATATACGACAGCGTGCAGGCCTTTGACTTTGCCAGTGCCGGCAATATGTCGCTAGTGCTGCTGCTATTTGCTATTACAGTGTTGGCTCTTACCACCAGTTTGTCGCGACGAGTGGGAGGACAACATGTCTCAAGCCGTCGCTGATCTCTATTGCCGAATTAAGCAAACAGAACATATTAATCTCGATGCTGAATTCACCTGTAAAGCGGGTGAAGTGCTTGCCGTTGTTGGTCCGTCTGGTGGTGGAAAATCAACCTTGCTGCGAATGATAGCTGGCCTCAATAAGCCGCAGTCCGGTGAAATTCGTTATGGCAATGTGAGTTGGTTCTGCGGCGATAAGTCTATTCAGCTCACTCCGCAGCAACGACATTTAGGTTATGTGCCACAGCATTTTGGCCTGTTTCCGAATCTTACAGCTTTAGAGAATGTAATCGCGGCATTAGATCATATTCCTAAGTCTGAGCGTGCAGCAAGAGCCAAAGATTGGCTTGAGCGGGTGAATCTGCATGGGTTACCCGATAGATTGCCTGCCAACCTTTCTGGCGGTCAGCGACAACGAGTGGCTTTGGCGCGCGCATTGGCGCGAGAGCCCTCAGTATTGCTGCTCGACGAACCTTTCTCGGCTGTCGATAGAGAAACCCGTGAGCGCTTGTATCTAGAGCTTGCTCGTTTGAAAGAGCAATTGGCTATTCCGGTGATTATGGTGACCCATGATCTCAATGAAGCGCTGCTACTAGCAGACAGCATGATTTTGATCAGCCAAGGAAAAATGCTGCAGCAGGGTTCGCCAAGAGAAGTGCTGACAAGGCCGCGTGATGAAGCGGTTGCCAAGCAGATGGGGCTACGTAATATTTTTGATGCCCATGTAATAGCGCAAGAGGAAGAGCGGCAGATCACTTGGCTCAAATTTGGTGAGCATCTGATTGCGAGTACCTATTTTGAAAGTTTAGATGTCGGTACCAAAGTCCGCTGGGTAATTCCTAATCAGGGCGTTAGATTTAATTCGATCAAGCAAGGTAGGCTATGTCGCAGCTTTAACAAACTCGATATTACTATCGAATCTATGTTGGTAATGGGTGAGACGGTAAGAGTGTTAGCCAGTGTGGTCGGCGTAAAGCACAAAATTAATGCTGAGGTGCCACTGCACCTAGCCAAAAAGCTGGAGCTTGTTGAAGGCGGGGAGACGACGGTAGCGTTGAAGTCTGAATTGATCCATATCTTGGAGCTTCAAACTGAAATAGAAAGCTAGTTTTTGGCAAAATGTATGATCAAAGTTTAATCTTTACGTCACCTTGCTGTTATGTGTTTTTTTATAATATGGACGCCTAATCTTGATGGGGAGTTTATTCCGTGAAAAAAGCACTAACTGGTTCAATCATTTTATCTGCGGTATTAACCATGCCTGCAATAGCTGCTTATAATGGCCCAGGTGTTGCTAGTCATGCCTCGACCGCCGCTGATGCCGCTAAGGCAAAAGATGACACTCCTGTTGAGTTAACCGGTTATCTAGTCCAAAGTTTAGGTGACGAGAAGTACCTGTTTCGCGACGAAAGTGGTGATGTAGAAGTTGAAATTGATAATGCATTGTGGCGTGAAATGGATGTCTCAAGTGACACCAAGGTTACTTTGATTGGTGAAGTTGACGATGAATGGCAAGGCATTGAAATAGAAATTGACAGTATGCGTCTGGTTTCTCAATAATTCTTTATAGAAAGTGATTTAGCGTTTTAGTTTTCGGAGGAGCCATGGCTCGTTGGCTAGTTGGATTGTTATTAGTATCAGGTAGTGCATTTGCAGGACAAGGTTTGTATCCGCTCATGTCGACCGGTGATTATCCATCGCCGATAGAGATGATGCAAAAGCTCGAACAGCTGCACCCTGGCGTGATCTCTGAATTTGAAGCTGAACTCAAAAACGGAGAGCTGGTCTATGAGTTTAAGGTTATCGATCCAGAAGCAAAAACGAAAATAGAGTATGAATACCGCGCGATAGATGGCAGCCTCAAGGAGCGCGATGTTGAACGCTTGAAAAATGGCGACAACGACGAGCTTGCTGGCATTATGATGCTGAAGGAGAATGGAATCACATTCTCAGAGATGCTCACGATTGTTTGCAAAGACAGCGGCGGCCACTTAGTTAAAGCAGAGGTCGATAATGACCTTGGCATAAGCTACATAGAGTTAGAAATTTTAGAGGTTGATGGTAAACGTAAGTTAGCCTTCGACATGGAAAACAAGCAATTACTACCACTGCTCAAATGGGATTAACGCATGAAAATACTCATGGTCGAAGACGACGCCACGACAGTTGAATATGTTGTAAAAGGATTTATAGAGCAGGGGCACAATATTGAAACCGCTACCGATGGTCATCAAGGATTATTGCTAGCAACCAGCATGAAGTATGACTTAATCATATTAGACCGCATGTTACCGCAGCTCGATGGCCTTAAGTTATTAGCAGCACTGCGTGCAACAGGCAGCCAAACTCCAGTACTCATTCTATCGGCATTAAGCCATGTTGATGAGCGAGTCAAAGGCTTGCGTGCTGGTGGCGATGACTACATGACTAAGCCATTTGCGTTTTCTGAGCTGTTAGTGCGGGCAGAGAAATTGATGCAGCGCGGCGAATCTCAGCCAATGGTGACGGATTTAAGTGTGGGTCCACTGTCGATTGAATTGTTAACCCGTAAGGTGACCCTTGAGGGGCAAGAGATCTTACTGCAACCGAAAGAGTTTCAGTTACTGAAATACCTGATGGAACATGAGAACCAAGTGATTAGTCGCACCTTGTTATTTGAAGCTGTATGGGATTACCACTTTGACCCGCGTACCAACGTGATTGATGTGCATATTGCTAAGCTTAGACGTAAATTTGAAGAGCTAGGCCATGGCGAACTGATTGAAACTGTCCGAGGGGCAGGTTATCGCTTACGCCAAGGGCATTAAGCCCTACCAGAGTAGTGCGTGGCGCATTACTATTATTTTCTCTGCATTGGTGACTTTGATTATTGGCACCTTGCTACTCGGTATGTATCGGCAGTTGATTAATGAGCAAGAGTATCAACTCGACCTACACCTTGATGCAGAGAAAACCCGCTATCAGCAGATGGCACTTACCCTTGATAGACGCAGCTTTGCAACTCAAGTGCGCAGTGCCGATCCAAAAGTCGCCCTCATTGTATGGCGCAACTCCTTCGATCTTATTGGCTCTTTAAGCATGATCCCGAAAGACATGCCTATGCTACCTGCTAAGCGGGAGTTTCCGGTATTTACGGGTGGGCCGGATAAGATACATATTCTGACTGGCGGCATGGTAATGACTCGCTATGGACCGGTACTAATCGCGACGCGAGTTGATCAACTCGGTACCCTAATCGATAAGTTTACCAATGCAGCGATTACTGCGCTGATGCTAACTGTGGTGCTAACCTTAGCGCTGGGTTATCTGTTTTCAAAGGCCATTTTACGAAGGTTAGTGCAATATAATCGCTTAAGCGAACAGATAGAACAGGGGCAATATTCGACTCGATTACCGGTCAGTTGGCGTCAAGATGAATTTGATATGTTGGCGCAGCAATTTAACCGAGTACTAGACACCCTCGAAAAGAACCTCGCTGCGGTGCGTGGGGTTACCGATAATATTGCCCATGATCTGCGTACGCCACTGTCTCATCTGCGTATTGGTTTGGAGCAGCTACCAGATAAGCCTCAAGAGGAGTTGGCCGAAGGCTGTGCGATTATTACCGAAGAGCTAGATCACTGTTTGGCAACATTCGACGCTATGCTGTCATTGACGCGTATTGAAGAGGGACAACAGACCTTAGAACTACAATCATTAAGCTTACAAAATATCAGCCGAGATCTGTTTGAGATGGCTGAGGCGATGGCGGAGTTTAACGGCCAGTCGCTTAAGTTGATGACTGGTGAAGAGTTTAAGGTGAGTGGTGATAAGTACCTGTTGTTTCAGGCGCTATTTAATTTGGTGGATAATGCGATTAAATACTCCGGCGAAGGCGCTGAAATTGTTATTTCGCAGAATCGTAATGTGATATCCATTCAGGATAATGGCCCTGGGATCCCTGTAGGCTCTCGCGATAAAGTATTTGAGCGGCTAGTGCGCTTAGATCCAAGCAGACACCACAAAGGTACAGGCTTAGGTTTATCGATGGTGAAGGCGATTCTGTCACGGCATAATGCTAAAATAGCCTTAATGGACAACCAGCCGGGGCTAAAAGTACTGATTACTTTTTGATACCCGTGCATCTTGGTTGTTAAATCGCTCATGCCTGTTTGTGGAATCATTATGTACCAAATCATTGCCGATGAAGCTGATTTTATCGTTATTTGTAAGTCAGCTAATATCCATTTCCATAGTCAAGATGGCTCCGCGGGTGTGGTTGCCCAAGCTGAGCTCGATCTCGGGATTAAGTTATATTCAGTACACAGGTTAGATACCTTGACCTCAGGTTTACTGATCCTTGCTAAATCATCGGCTGCCGCAGCGGAATTTACTCGTCAATTTAGCCAACATAAGGTTCAAAAATACTACTTAGCGCTGGCAAAGGGTAAACCCAAAAAGAAACAAGGTTGGGTGATTGGTGATATGGCTAAATCTCGGCGCAGTATGCATAAATTACTGCGCAGCATGGATAACCCTGCTAAAACACAATTCTTCTCTCATTCTGTCGGCGATGGCATACGCCTCTATCTGCTCAAACCATTAACCGGTAAAACCCATCAACTGCGAGTAGCATTAGCCAGTATCGGCGTTCCTATTTTAGGTGATGAACTTTATGGTGGTGATGCGTCTGACAGAGGTTATTTGCATGCCTACAGCTTAAATTTCAGCTATAAAGCGCAAGCTTATCAATACAGCGTTGCCCCACCATCAGGCGTTGCTTTTAACAGCCCTGCGGTAATTGAGCAACTCCAGCAGTGGCAATCCCCTGAGCAGTTAACTTGGCCTAAGGTCAAGTAGCTTCAAGTTTGTTGATAACCTCGCTTAAGGAATATCTAAGCTTCTGCATTCACAATCTAGCCGATAGCGCGTAAGATAGTCGCCTTAAAATACCGTTGTTTTAGAGTCCATTAAACTGTCACTGAAATCTGCATCTTCAGGTAGAACGGGTATAACTAACATCATTTTTATTTAAACATGAGTAGATAATTGTGCATACACGAGCCATATATCCAGGAACATTTGATCCCGTTACTAATGGTCACGCCGATCTGATTGAACGTGCGGCTAAATTATTTAAGCATGTGGTTATCGGCATAGCGCTTAACCCATCAAAGAAACCACGCTTTACCCTAGATGAACGGGTCGAACTGCTTAAGACCGTCACTGCTCATTTGGACAATGTAGAGGTGGTTGGTTTTAGCGGACTGCTGGTGGATTTTGCTAAAGAGCAGCAAGCTAGCGTGTTAGTTCGAGGCCTACGAGCTGTTTCAGATTTTGAATATGAGTTTCAACTAGCCAATATGAATCGTCGTCTTAGCCCAGATTTAGAAAGCGTATTTTTAACACCAGCAGAAGAGAATTCTTTTATCTCTTCCACCTTGGTGAAAGAGGTCGCTCATCATGGTGGTGACGTTAGTCAATTTGTCCACATTAAAGTCGCTAATGCACTAATGAAGAAAGAACAGGGTTAAGCAGTAGACATGAGAAAATTCGCATTATCATTCAGTATTAAGCTGTTGGCACTTTTGGGTTTATGTTGCTCGGCGATGTTAAGTGCAGCGCCATGGGTAGACACCTCGGATATCTATTTGCGAGCCGACATTCAAGCATTGGCAGACGCTGGTGTGATTACCGTACCTGTAAATACCTACCCGTTAATGTGGTCTGGAATCGGTGCTGATTTGGCCAAAGCGGAGCCTTCTACACTGCCTCCAGCGTTAGTAGATGCTTATGCTCGAGTTAATTTTAACTACCGTAATGCGGTTGAGAATCGTGGCAACACCCGCATTAAGCTTGCTGCAGCAAGTGATGCTGCAAGATTCCAACACTTTGGTTCTGACTATCGTGAGCAAGGAGAGGCTAACGCTTCTTATGAGTATTTAGGTGATAGATTTGCCTATAAAGTATCAGCTTCGGCTACTTATGATCCTGCAGATGAAAAAGAGTTTCGTTTTGATGACTCTTATCTCGCGATGGCGATGGGAAATTGGATGGTGACGCTCGGTGCTGTCGAGCAGTGGTGGGGACCTGGATTTGACTCTGCACTACATAAATCAAACAACGCCAGGCCTATGCCATCACTAATGTTAAGCCGCAATAATGCCCAAGCGTTCGAGACTCCTTGGTTGTCTTGGATTGGTCCGTGGAACTTTACTGCAGGCGTTAGCATGATGGAGGAGGAGCGGGCGGTTCCGAATACGCTATTGTGGAATTTACGCGGTTCTATTCGTCCATTTAGGCAGTTAGAGATTGGCGTGTCTTGGACCACGCAATTTTGCGGTGATGGCCAAGAGTGTTCTTTTGAAAGTGCCTTTAAATCAATTACCGGTCAGAAAGACTGCCGCAATGACACTGGTGCGGGCTGTACCAACTATGGTAATCAGATGGCCGGCTATGATATCCGCTTTAGCGATACCTGGTACAACGTGCCGTTTGGCCTTTACTATGAGAGAACCTGTGAAGATTCTAAGGGCAGCATGCCATGGGATATTGTTGATTGCGGCTCGATGTTTGGCGCCGACACCCGTTTTAACTTAGACGGGCAGCAATATAAGCTATTCTTCGAGTACACCGACACCATGGTTTTTTGCGGTGAAGATGCCAACGCCTTTAACTGTTTTTATGAGCACTCAACCTATGAAAGTGGTTCGCGCTATTACGGTCGCTCTCTCGGCAGTACCTATGATAGCGACGCCAATGTCTATGTATTGGGCTTAATCGGCCAGTACGCCAATAGCAAAGGCTTTACCTCGCTGTTGCGTTACGCTCAGCTGAATAAAGATGGGGTCAACCGTGGAAGTGAATGGGCACCGCAGCCACCTAAAGAAGACTTGCTGATGCTCGAGCTGAGTTATCGCATGCCGATTTGGAATGGCATGATGAGTGTTGGTGGCACAGTGTCGCAATCTGAGTTTGAAACCGAAGAGAATGATACTGATGCAACAGTGTTTGGTACTTATGAATACCGCTTCTAACAGTTCTTTTTTAGCTTAATAGAGATTAAAGTGTGAACATTAAGCTGTTCGTCAGGCTTGTTGGGCTGCTGTTTATCGCTGTATTAGTGGCGGTGGCAGTTCAACAAGGTTTCTTTCAACGCTTGAGTGATAGTCAATGGGTGGCTGATTATGTGGCCCAGAATGGCTCTCGCGCGGTAGCTGAATTGGTATTGATGGGGGCTTTCTTTTCCTGCATTGGTGGTCCAAGGCAAGTATTAGCTTTTGTGTTTGGTTACGCTCTTGGTGGAGTTCAAGGGGCTATTTTTGCTACCGTGGCCGCACTTCTTGGCTGCATTATCCTATTTTACTTTTCCCGCTTTGTATTTCGCGAACAGATCAAGCGCCGCTTTGCGCAAAAGCTGGCGCGACTAGAAGCGCTGATTATTCACAAAACTTGGCTTAAAGCCTTAATGATCCGTCTGTTACCTTTGGGTAGCAATTACATCACCAACCTGCTTGCAGGAACTACCTGTGTCAGCCCGTGGCAGTTTTTTGTTGGCAGTGGTGTGGGCTTTCTGCCGCAGATGTTCATTTTTAGTTTTGCGGGTGCCGGAGTTAGCTTGAGCGATGAGCATCACCTACAGGTGAGCGTCGTGCTGTTTGTTATCGCGTTAGCGATAGGGATCTATCTTTACCGCACCCGATTAGGCAAACAGCTTACAAAGACAGATGATTAGCGCGGTTGGCAGATGCTGCAAAACACGGTTGCGCGCTGACCCAGCTTTATTTCACTGAGTAATTGACCACAGTGAGTACAGGTTTCACCTCCCCGACCGTAGACATGCAGTTTTTGCGCAAAGTAACCGGGTTTACCCTCAGCGTTGGTAAAATCTTTTAAGGTGGTACCGCCTTGTTTAATCGCACGGGCAAGGATCTGTTTTACCTCTGCGACTAATATAGTAATGCGCTCAGCATCGACCTTACCCGCCTCTGCTTGTGGATGAATACCCGCTGCAAATAGCGCCTCATTAGCATAGATATTACCGACCCCAACCACGATGTGATTGTCCATCAAGCACAGCTTTATCGCTTTTTTCTTATTGGCCAAAGCATCTAATAAATAACTGCTATTGAACGAGTCTTCTAACGGTTCTGGGCCCAGTTTTGAGAGTAATGGGTGGGCTTGTTCTGGCAATTCATTCCAAAGCCAAGCACCAAAACGTCGTGGATCGTTGTAGCGTAGAATTTTGCCGCTGGCGAGTACCAAATCTATGTGGTCATGTTTCTCAACTGGACTGTTCACTGGCAAGATCCGCAAACTACCTGACATGCCAAGGTGGACAATCGTCGTGCCGGCATCTGTATCTATCAGTAGGTATTTGGCACGGCGACGTACAGCTCGAATTGTTTGGCCTATTATCTGTTTCGCTATGTCTGGCACAGGCCAGCGCAGTGAAGGGTTACGGATAATTAAATCCGTCACAGTGTTATCAATTAAATAAGGAGAAACTCCTTGCTTGGTGACTTCAACTTCGGGGAGTTCCGGCATTATTTAATCTCTTATCAATTTAAGCAGTTGGCTACAGAATATGGTTTAGTTAACTTTGGCTCGGATAATAGGTGTAAGTTGTTCTCGTAAGCTGGCGGGAATAAGGTACCAGTTACCTGCAGGTGATTTTAATAAGCCTTGCTCGCTAAATAGCACCCATACTTGCGCTGATTCAATATCGGCTATTTGGATCACTAGTTCAGCGGGTTCGCCTGCGGTTTCAGGTTGTTCGACTAAGGCAGAAATATGCACTTCATTCCATGCATTGGCCCATTCTAGGCAGTTAAGTACTTCTTCGCTACATTGCCAACCGGACTGACGTTTTTGCAGCCAGTAATTACCGAGTTGCAGTTGTGAAAGCGGCGCTGATTGATCGAAAAGAGCCTGCGTCAGCATGGTTGGCTGGTGGCGATTATCTTCCACTACAGTGAGTACTGAGATCATTAAGATAGATGCCAGTATGATAATGGTATTCCACTTTTTTCGGGAAAAGGCCATAGGGATATAATTCAAAAGGTTACTTAAGTATTAAGTGTATCTGCAAGTTGAGGGAACCACAAATTTGCTGTGCGGTGGCTGACTTCTTGATCATCAGGCTTCGCCTGACCAAAGTCGTGGGATTCCATCCCCCCGGGCAAGGAGGACTGCTCGTCCTTATCAAGAACATCAGCCAGTTGCCTTCCATGACTCTCGCTCAGAGAGTCCATGGTAATGGACTTCGCCCTTGCATCCACCATGACGCCACGACGGAGTTACATGCATTAAGTACGGGCCTCACACTCCAATAAAAATCGCCTAACGGCTCAGATGGTACATCTGATATGAATGGATTCACGAATGCCGTGATGGCATGGATGCCAATGAACGGCCATGTCATAGTCGAGCTTACATGGACAACTCTGTTCCATACAAAATTTGGCGCTACCTCCACCTCTGGAGGTCAAGGTTTACCGAGGAAATTAGAACCACAGATATTCCATATTGCGATAAAATATCCTTGGTTAGTAAAGATAAGTAGGTTTTGATTTTTTTGTAAGAGTATAGAGAGTAATATTTAACTGGGGGCGTAAGCTACACTAATTGAAAGTAAGCGTTAGCCCATTGTATCCGGTCGTTAAGTAGTCGAAATGGAGTGATCTACATGAGTCGTAATATTCTATTAATGGGAGCTGCCTTACTTGCTTTAGGTGGGTGTAGCTCGTCATATCAACATAGTGAGCTTCAAAAACCAGAGATGAAGCTCGACAGGAACGTTGGGGTGTTAATTTCAACACCTGAAAACGGGTGGTATAGCGACAGAGAATATAGTAACTCCGGGCGTATGACTGCTAATGCGGTTAGAAATGCTTTTTCTAAGAACGCGCGTAAAGTCGCCGTGACCAATAAGTGCAAAGCAGAAAGTTGTTTAGATACTATCGACGTAAATACTTATGGATATTATGTGCAGCCTATTATTCTCCATTGGGAAGATCGTGCCACAGAATGGTCAGGTAAACCTGATAAATTAGAAATTCAAATCATTACGTATGATGCTAAAACCAAAAAAGAAATTGGCAACTCAACCTATTCAGGCAAGAGTAAGTGGGCTTCTTTTGGTGGTGATCATCCCCAAGATCTTTTAGAAGCGCCTACAAATACGTACGTGGAAAGCTTGTATAAGTAACTACTACCAAAGGGGGCTGTGGCGTCAAAAGCTAATTGTAGGCTCTTGGCGCATCACATATTTAAGCTCAAATGCCAAATTGCAATGTGTTGATAATCTAGTCATTCCGCGCTAGATGTGCTTTTGCTGTAACTGTACATTCTGTATGCAATTGGAATTAGACTCATTCATTAATGGAGGTCATTTCTGATGGTAATAGAGTGATTTAATCGTGTCTTTCAGCCACCGTAATTTAGGGTTGTGGGCGTTTCGCTTATGCCAAATTAGTGTGAAGGGGATTAACAGTTTGTCTTGCGCAGCTTTATTGATAGGGACCGGTAAACATACGAGTTCAGGATGTAACTGTTGGGTATAACCTAGGCAATATTCAGGCGCTGTGGTGAGCATATTCTGTTGGGGTTGAGCGGCCATAAATAACGATTGCTCGAAGCTCGACATGGTTAGTGCGATATCGCGTTTTAAACCCTGTTCGCTAAGTACTTCATCAAGTGCCCAGGTTTCACTCTGTTCCCACACAATATTAATATGTGGATACTTAAGAAAAGTGTCCATATTCCACTCTTCGGATAACGCGGGATGATCTTTACGTAAATACACTCGCGGAAGATCAGAGAACAGGATCTCAAAATCAATGAAGTAAGGCAGTAGTTCTAATGACTCTTTAGAGCGAGGGTGGCTTTCCCTACCCGTTAAACCAATATCCATTTCACCGCGGACAAGTGCCCCTATTGAATCATAATCCCAGTTATGAGTGTTGATTTTAGCGTTGCTATAACGATGCTGAATTCGCTGGATAAGCTCGTTTAGCTTGAATAACAACAACGGCGATTCTATGGCTAAATCAAAGTGCATCCCTTGAGGAGAATCTTCACTGTGTTTCTCTAGAATTTGGCTACTCATCTGCAGCCAATCTGCCAGATCTTGCTCCATGCTCTGCGTTAGCGGAGTAGGCGCTAAGCCTTTGGGTGTGTTAACAAATAAAGGGTCATCAAACCAATCACGTAATTTCCTCAACGATTTACTTACCGTTGAGGGGGTGACATTGAGTTTGGCTGCTGTTTTCGAAACACTGAGCTCTTGAGTTAACAGTTGCAAGGTATGCAACAAATTCAAATCAAGACGGGCTAGTGATGGTTTCATATCTCTGACCATGGGAAGACTTAGGGGTCAATAGTATTAGAGCCAAGCTAGTTAGGCTACCCATAATCAATGCGATCGCCAGCATATTCAATGCGCTGACGCCAATCACCCCCATAAACCAGATATAAAACGCAGCGCAAGAAACTTGAGTAATACCCAATATTGAACTTGCCACTCCAGCGCGAGTGACAAAGGGGCTGAGTGCTTGGCTCATCGATACCCCAAAGCCAATAGCAAAGCCGGAACATAGTAGTGCAAAACTCAGTAAGTACCATTGAGTATCGAAATTCGCAAAATAGCTGACCACAATGACTATTGCAGAGAGGGCAAAAAAGCTTTGTGATGTCAGCAATAACGTACGTTCTTTAAAGAAAGACAAAGCGATAGGGGCGGTAAACGAACTGATCATACTGACTAAGGCCGTTAATGCCATAATGATCGAGTACTCACTTCTATCAAAGCCCATGTCCCCCATGACGAGTAATGGCGATACATTGACGTAAGTTAGAATGATGATCATGCCGAGTGAAGTGATAACCAAGCGGCTGATAAAAAAGCGTTCTAAAAATGATTCTTTATCATAGTTATTTTCGGTACTTTTTTGATTATTCTTTGTTTGATGTTGGGGTCTAGTTTCCTGTAACACCAATGTTGATAGCAAGCAAACAACACCGCCCATGATTGCCATGGTGAGAAACAGGCTCGGCCATGGGTATTTCAGCATAATTAAATAACCAATCACAGGTGCGATCACTGGAATCACACAGGTGATCCCGTTGATCATGGAGAGTACTTTAGCACGGCGAGTATCATCTAAAACATCCCGGATAATTGCAAAAGCGACGACATAACAACTACCTGCACCGATCCCTTGAATGAATCTGGCGATAAGAAACCAAGTACTATGCTCTGCCATAGAGCCAAATATTGATGAAACCGTGAAGATAATTGCTCCGGCAATAGCAACAGGCTTGCGGCCAAGTGTGTCGGCCACTTTTCCGGCAATTAGCATAGTGGTTGCCATACCGGTGAGATAAATCGAAAAGGCATAATGTAGCTGAGATTCTGTCGCCTGAAGATCTGCTGCAATTTGTGGTAAACCGACAAGGTAGAGATCAATGGCTGTGGGATAGAGCAATACAAGTGCAAAACTGCACAGAAGATATTTTGACATAGTAACCTCAACAATTAGTTGTGAGCATATTAGTCCGAACAAATACCGCTGACGAGTGAGGTTTCTGACATCGAGTATGTCCATTGGCGACAAGTGGGTTATGCAGACTCGTGCGATGAGGTTAAGCCAGCTTTAAAAATATAACTCGGTTTGATACAAGTCGTGGGCTCCTATCCCACGGCAGAGAGTGTATGCTTTTAAAACTAGTGCCGATGCGATTGAGGCCGTCGAAAACAGAGAAGCTCTTATTGAGATTCGATGGCTGTACTAGCAGTTAGTCTCAGTAGAAGCTGTAAATATGGTCACTAATTCTCATCCATGTTATATCGAAATTCCATCAGAGTGCTCCTGTCAATGATAATAGAATCGCTCATCGACATTGTCCTCGTAAATTTAATTTAAAATGTTAAAACAATAGGTTATATTAAAATAAAGAATATTATCAAGGCGCATTGGTAATAGAAGTGCTGCACGGGTAATGATGTTATCACTACTGCGGTTTAATAAGCTGTTATGTGTTCAAGGAAGATATCGAGTATGAACCAAGATAAATCAGAAGCAATATTGAAAGCGATTACGGAAGATAGACATGACTAAATTATATTAGAGATCGAATCTCTTAAGCCATCGAAATATAGCTGGTTAATCGGCGCAATCATTCAATCAGTTTTGATTTTCTATATATTAGTTTATATGCAAGAGGATTCCATATTTATGGAGACTAAAAGTATCCTCATAATGCTGGTTGTACTTTTGTGTAGAAATACCTACTCAGATAATAATGTTCATAAGAGAATAGATGCCTTACTTCATCTCGTTAGTGCTAAATCTTTTAGTCGTAAAAACACATAATAAGAACTTAAAACAAAATTAAAACAGTTGGTTAAATCTCTATTTTCGACATTGTACAACCCACTTTTTTAGCCCGTCTAGTGCTGCTTTTATGCGATCAAACCTAAATGTATCCCAAACAATCACGCTCAGACAAACAAAACCCGACTTTACGTCGGGTTTTATGTTTATGACTCTTGAGCTGACAATCTAACACTGTAATGACTGTAACCAGCGAAACAAACAAAGCGACAATAACCGTTCAAACAACCGTTAATGCCTAACCACCTGTGGCATTCATAAACCTAAGGATCTGGGTTTCGCCGTTGGGGTCAAAATGGTGTTCTTTGGGCTTATGCTTGATACCGTCTAAAATGGCGGTTTTTAGCTTTTCGATGTCACCGGGGAATTCACGCACAATCGCTTTTAAGTCGACGGAGTTTTCGTTGCCAAGGCATAACAGTAAACGCCCTTCAACAGTCACGCGTACGCGGTTACATTCGTGGCAGAAGTTATTGCTGTGAGGCGAGATAAAGCCAACATGAATATCGCTGCCGGGCATAGTGTAATACCGCGCAGGGCCACCTGTACGGCGATTCGATACATTTAACTGGTAACGCTCACGAATTAACTTTTTGATCTCTTCACTGCTGCAATGACGACTGCGCTTACGCTCATCAATAACGCCCAACGGCATCTCTTCGATGAAGGCTATATCCAGTTCGCGTTCGCGGCAGAATTCGATGAGGTCGAGCACTTCGTCATCATTCTGACCACGTAAAATTACTGCGTTAACTTTAATCTTCTTAAAGCCAGCTGCACATGCGGCGTCAATACCTGCTATTACCCGATCGACTTTACCGTTACGGGTTAAGCTAGTGAACAGATCTGGCTTGAGGGTATCTAGGCTGATATTGAGCCTGTTAAGCCCTGAGTCATGCATCTCTTGGGCAAAGCGGGTTAAGCGTGAGCCGTTGGTGGTCATCGACAGCTCTTCAAGTCCCGGTAACTTACCGAGCAGTTTGACTAATTGGTCACAGTCGGTGCGCACTAATGGTTCGCCGCCGGTTAGGCGAATTTTCTTCACGCCTAACTCGGTGAAGGCTTGCCCAACCCATGCGAGTTCTTCAAGACTAAGTACATGCTCTTTACTTAAAAAACATGGATCTTCGCTCATGCAATATACACAGCGAAAATCACAACGGTCTGTGACCGACAGGCGAAGGTATTCGACTGTGCGGCCAAAGTTATCAACGATCAAACTCATACTACTTACCTACAAGACCTTTAAAGAAGGTCGGCAAAAGGTTGGATATAAACTGTGTCACCTGGTTGTAACTGATCATCTTTTTCACCTATCACGATGAGACAGTTTCCTTTTACCATAGAGCTAAGCATCCCTGAGCCTTGAGCACCTGTTGTGGTTACATGTAACTTACCATCAGCGCCTAGATGGTAGATCCCGCGCATAAACTCGGTACGACCGACTCGACTGCGCAGTGGTTTATCTGTGGTTGCTGGCACCATAGTCGGTGTCCAGTCTTGCTCACCCGCAAGCTTGCGAATGGCAGGTTGTACAAATTGTAGGAACGACACCATCACTGCAACGGGGTTACCTGGCAGGCCGAAGAACAGGCTGTCACCGATTTGACCAAAGGCCAGTGGACGACCCGGACGCATGTTAATCCGCCAGAAGTTAATCTGGCCAACCTGCTCGAGTACCGTTTTAATGTAATCGGCATCGCCGACCGATACACCACCTGAACTGATAACGATATCAGCTTGCTTGGCGGCGTTTTTCAGTGCATCAGCTAGCGCAGCTTCAGAGTCTTGAATAATGCCTAAATCAATCACTTCGCAACCGAGTTTCTTCGCCATCGACTTGATGGTGTAGCGGTTGGAGTCAAAGATACAGTTAGGTTTTAATGGCTCACCCGGCTGACAAACTTCATCGCCAGTGGAGAATACCGCAATAGTTGGGCGCTTAAAGACGGGCAGCTCACCAAAACCAAGGGATGCGAGTAAACCTTGCTCGGCAGCATGCAGTCGAGTATTGGCGGCAAGCGCGGTTGCGCCTTGGGCAATATCTTCACCCGCTTGTCTGACGTGTTGGCCTAAAGCCATCTCGCCTTCAAAGCGCACTTGGCCATCTTGTTCGTTAGCCAGTTCGCGCAATTGCACGGTATCTGCGCCAGCAGGTACTGGAGCGCCTGTCATAATGCGGACTGCTTCACCGGCTTGAATGGTGCCAGCATAAGCGTGGCCTGCCATGACTTCGCCAACCATCTTATAAGCTTGGCCGTCTGCAGCGAGTTTAAAGGCGTAGCCATCCATCGCTGAGTTGGTATGCTGCGGCACGTTAACGGGCGAGATCGCATCACTAGCGAGTACTCTATTTTCTAACTCATCAAGTGCAACGGTTTCAGTCGCGGTGACTGGATTAACGTAAGACAGAATTTTATCTATGCCTTGGCGTACCGACAGCGTGGTGCTGTTATCGAGTTCACAACCACAGCTTAGCGCCATTGGCAGATCGATAGGGCATGGCTTCCAGCTGGCAATGTAGTCACAGACATAATCGGCTATCTGCGGCACATTATTAATATCTAGCCGTTTTAGCTCGGCAGGCAGCTCGGTATCATCGCAACAAGCAATCGCTTGAATATTGTCGTCATGGGTATGGATGAACGGTTTACCATGTGCGGCGCGGTGCAACTCAATTTTTGGCAGTTCGAGCTTTTTAAAGCCTTCAACCAAGACGATATCGACTTTGTCTGCTTCAATTTGGTTTAAAAGATGAGGCAGTTCTGGGTCAGAGTCGCGTGCATCTTCAGTCATTAATGCCCAGCGAACATGGGAGGCAACTAGCATCTGCTTGGCGCCGGCTTTACGCATTTCGTAACTGTCTTTGCCTGGAATATCGACATCAAAATTATGATGAGCGTGCTTGATAACAGCGAGGCGAACACCACGGCGGTTAAGCTCTGGGATCAATTGCTTTAATAAAGTGGTTTTGCCGGTGCCGCTGTAGGCACAAAATCCGAGAACGGGAATAGGTAACGGATTAGTAAAAGGTATGCTCATTTACACCTCAGGTTATTCTTTTCGTTGGCGATAGCTTCGCTAAGTTGCTGCTTCTGTTCTGGCGTATTGACGTTAATAAAGGCATTCGGCTGGTCGCTGAAATCAGTCACTACGTAATTGTGCTTGGCGTACCAAAAATCGATTTTGCGTTCGCCAGCATCTAAAAATGCTTTCATTGATGCACGTAAACTCGGCTTTAATAACATCACTACGGGTTGTTCGCGTTTACCATCGCTTGCAACTGCAAGCTCTGCATCTTCCGCGGTCAACTGCGCCAGCATTCTGCTGACTAAATCACTCGGTAACAACGGACAATCGCAAGGCACGACCATTAAATAGTCTGCTTGTGTGTGACTCATGGCAGTGATCATGCCTGCTAACGGGCCAAGATAGCCGCTGTCTTGATCACTGATGACCTCAAAGCCGAATTCAGAATACACCTTTTGATTACGGTTTGCGTTGATCAGGATCTCCTTAACTTGAGGATTTACCCTGTCAATTGCATGTTTTATCATCGGCTGGCTTTCTAATTCAACTAAGCCTTTATCGTTGCCGCCCATACGTCTGGCCATACCGCCGGCGAGGATCACTGCATCGATCGTTATCGTCATCACTTCTTCCTGTTATTAGGGGCTTACTTAACAATAGCAATCATACTCCGACGCAAAGCAACTTAATGCTGGCGAGGTAGCAATTTTAGTACAGCTATTAGGCCATATTGTTGAGCATATTAGGATTAATATGAACTGCTAATGTAGGTGGTGCTTCAGGCACCTTATCATTATTGCTTATTTTATTGTTATCGATAAGCCATACATGGTCGCATATTTGGGTCAGCATACACGACTGATGGCTACTAATGATCATGCCTGTACCCTGTTTTTTAAGGTCGGCGACCATCTGCAATACCAGATGTTGTGAGTGCTTATCCATGTTTGATGTCGGCTCATCGAGCATCATTAGCTTAGGCTCGACAATCCAAGCGCGTGCTATTGCCAATCTTTGTCGCTCACCACCCGATAAACTTGAGGCAGATTGGCCTAACAAGTGGCCTAATTGCGCCATCTCAATCGCTTGTTCTGTGCGAGTGTTAAGCTTGACTTTATCGTTATCTGAAAAGGCTTTTGGGTAGGTGAGATTGTAAAGCACTGTGCCATCAAATAGATATGGATGTTGATGCAGATAAAGCGCCTTACCAACGATGGAGTTACTGCGCCACCAAGGAGCGAGTGAGTAGCCAATCGCTTGCACTTGCCCTTGAGTTGGCTTAATCAATCCCGCCAGTAATTTCATTAATGTGGTCTTGCCACAGCCATTGTCACCTTGCAGGTGGATAACTTGGTTTTGCGAAAATATCAGTTCGGCGGCGCTAAACAGATGTTTATCACCAAATCGCATCTCAAGATCTTGTGCAATAATTTTTGCCATGCTGATTAATGACTCCTCGGCTCAGCTTTGCCTCTTAGGGTACCTAAGGCAAAGTTTAGCACTAGTGCTAATACTAGCAGGACTAGACCAAGCGCAATGGCTTGAGCAAAGTCACCTTTACTGGTTTCTAGGGCGATAGCAGTTGGGATATTTCGGGTGACACCGGCAATGTTGCCGCCAACCATCATCGAACAACCCACTTCAGTCAGAATACGACTAAATGCAGCGATGATAGCGAGTAATAGTGGCACTTTTAACTCGCGACAAACGGCCCAGATAGCGCTATACCACGGTGCACCTAGTGTGCGAGAGGTTTCCCATGCTCGGCGGTCAACACTGGTGAATGCGGCTTGGCTCATGGCGACAAGTACCGGCGCACAAATCATCATCTGCCCTAAAATCATGCCTTTTTGGGTGAATAACCATTTAAGATCGCCAAGTGGGCCCATACGAGTGAGCAGCAGGTAGACTAAAAGTCCGATGACAACAGTGGGTACAGATTGCAGGGTTTGAATCAGGTTGGTCACCAGCCAGCGGCCGCGGAAGCGAGAAAAAGCCAGCAGAAAGCCGAGTACCATAGAGGGCAGCAAGGTGATAGCTAATGCTGCAAATGATACTGAAAAAGATACCGATATAATGGACCAGACTTCTGGATCCAATGAAAACAGCAGGCTTAACGCCTGCTGTGTTAGGGCTAACCAGCCTTCATTCATTCGCTATAAGTTGCCTTGAACAATTGTTCTCCCTGAACTTTATAGTTATTGATCATCCCTTGCGCTTCTGCGCCGATCAACCAATCACTTAATGCTTTAGCCCCTTTATGGTTCAAATCTGGGTATTTTTCAGCATTGATCAGCATAATTTGATAAGGGTTAGCGAGTGCTTTACCACCATCAAAATCTACAGCTAGGTCAATCTTACCTGAGTAGGCAACAAAAGTGCCACGGTCAGAAAGTGTATAACCTTGTAATTCGTTTGCCATTAATAGTGTTTTGCCCATGCCTTGGCCAACTGAAGTATAGCCAGCAAAGTCTGGTTTAACATCGGCCTTATTCCAAAGAATAAGCTCTTTCATATTGGTGCCTGAATTGTCACCACGAGAAATGAAAGGCGCACCTGATTTAGCTATTTTGGCAAATGCCGCTTCAGCTGAATCACTCGGGCGAATTTTAGCAGGGTCATTTTTTGGACCTAAGATAACAAAATCGTTTTCCATTATCCCACGTGGAAGTCTGCCATAACCTTCTGAAACGAACTTAGCTTCAGCTGCTGGTGCATGTGTCATTACAACATCAACATCACCTTGGCGAGCAAGTTTAAGGGCTTTACCAGTTCCTGTTGCAATCACCTGAACTTTATAACCGGTTTCGGCTTCAAAAGTAGGTAAAAGGTTCTTCAACAAGCCTGAGTTTTCAGTACTGGTAGTGGTTGCTAGCTTAATAACTTCATTGGCTTGAACAGGCATTCCAACAAACAATGCAGCAGTCACAGCAAGACCAATAACGCGTTTAAGGTTTAACATTTTTACTCCTTGGCAAATATAAATGGGTTGCTCTATACCTGAGTACCCACTGAAAAGTGATATCACTTATGCAAACAAGAGCAAGTTTGATGCCATTTATATATTCGAGGATTTTGTATCACATCAGTCGCTTAAGTGTGAGCTTGATCCCATGCTTATCAAAAAGCATTCAGACAATATGTCCCAACGTCGCTAAACCGTGGTTCATAGTGACCTATTTCCAGCCGTTAGGTGGTAGACTTTGTTCATTATGAGTCAAAATGTCCTGTTTAAGACAAGATGAGCCAGAGAGTAAATACTATGAAGCCAATTCCTTCCGCTGTATCAGTACTAATTGTCGACGATGAACCTGGTATGCGCAGCTTTTTGAAAAAGGCACTGGCAAAGAAGTTTGCGCTGGTGGAAACCGCTTCCAGTGTGGAGGACGCAGAACAGTTACGCTCACGCTGTCACTTTGACCTGCTTATTGTAGATATTCGCTTACCTGGGCGTTCAGGCATTGAATGGCACGAAGCACTCAATGATCAAGAGCGACGATCTGACATCATCTTTATGACCGGTTATGCCGATATGGATGTGGCAATAAAAGCACTGCGCGCAGGTGCATCTGATTTTATTATGAAGCCGTTCCATCTAGAGCAGATGATGAAAGCCGTCGATCGCTGTATTGAGCGTCGCTTACTCAAGCGAGAAAACTTAATGCTGCGCCGCGAAGTCTCTTTTAATCAATCCTCTACCATTATTGGTCAGAGCGATGCGATGACTGAAGTAAAAGATGTGATTGCGCGTGTGGCGCCAACCAATGCCGTGGTCTTGATTGAAGGTGAGTCAGGCACAGGTAAGGAGTTGGTGGCCAGACAGCTGCATACATTGAGTGGTCGCCAAGGGCCATTTGTGGCGGTTAATTGTGGTGCCATCGCTCCAGAATTATTAGAAAGTGAGTTATTTGGTCACTCCGCGGGCTCTTTTACTGGCGCAAAAGGTAATCGCGAAGGTTTGTTTAGTTTTGCTTCGGGCGGTACTATTTTTCTCGATGAGATCGGCGAGATGCCGCTAAAAATGCAGACAGCGTTACTGCGAGTGTTAGAGCAAAGAACCATTAGACCCGTCGGCAGTGAGAAAGAGATTAATATTGATGTCCGGGTGCTAGCGGCGACTAACCGCAAGTTATCTGAGGAGGTTGAAGAGGGTAACTTTAGGCGTGACCTATACTACCGCCTCAACGTGCTTGATATTGTGATCCCACCACTGCGTGATAGACCTGAAGATATTGTAGAGCTGACCCATCACTTTACCTGCCAGTTAGCCTCTGAGCTTGGCGTTAAAGAGGTGGTATGGAGCCATGAAGATATGCTTAAACTGCAGCAACATGAATGGCCAGGTAATATCCGTGAGCTGCGAAATATGATTGAACGCTGTATATTGCTCGGCAAGCCACCTGCAGAGTACTGGAAAGCTCAGCCTAAAGCAGAGATGGTGGCAGAATCTGGTTACCCGCTGCAATGGGCGTTAAAGGATGTTGAACGTGACCATGTGACCCGCGTTGTCGATATACACGGTGGTAATAAATCAGCTGCAGCAAGAGATCTTGGTGTATCGCGTAAAACGCTAGACCGCAAGTATAAAGAGTGGTTTGGCGGTGAAAAGAATATTGAAGAATAAGCCATTGGGCAGGAGAGTTTAGGTGTCATTTTTTTCCAATATATTTGGTGTTAGTTGGCAGCAGATGCAGGCTAAGGTGCGTTATCGCATTCTTATTCTCACCTTGTTACCGATCTTGTTAACACTTGTCAGCCTAGTGTTTATTACCATTTATTGGAATATCAGTTACACCGGTAAACAGCTGTTTATGAAAGTAAAGGCGGACTTAACTGTCGCCAATAATACCTTGGAGTCAGTGCAAACAATTCAAGAGAAACGACTTGAATTGGTGATGAAGTCTTGGAGTTTTCAAAATGAGTTTCGAGAGTTAGATCCTAATGCACGTGCAACAAGGAAAGCATTGCAGCAGCAGTTAGCGCTTACCAAAACTGAGTTAGATCTCGATTTTCTGCGCTTGATTACTGTAGCTGAAGCGGCAGCCGACCCTGATCTGCGGCAGATGCTGCCACATATTGAAGACGACAAACCGTTTTCAGGTTTGATGGTGTTATCGCCAAGTCGATTGTCTCGTATCGATCCTGCATTAGCTGAGCGGGCGAAAGTGACCGTAATGAAAACTCAGCGGGCACAGGAACCGAGTAAAGTTGATGAAAAACGCGGGCTGTTGAGTCGCTCGTTACTACCAATTCCTGATGCCAATGGACATGTGGCTTGGTATCTCGATGGCGGGATTTTGTTGAATCGAGATACCCGTATTGTTGATCATATTCGCGATCTGGTTTATGACAAAGGTACCTTACCTGAGCGCTCTATTGGTACGGTGACGATTTTCCTCGATAACATTCGCATCAGTACCAACGTACCGCTGCACTTTTTCCCTAAAGATGATGATAAACGTGGCCGAGCGCTCGGGAGTCTGGTGTCTTCAGAGGTGCGCGAAAAAGTTTTGAATCAAGGATTGCTGTGGGTCGATCGTGCCTTTGTATTTAATGATTGGTTTATCTCCGCTTACGCGCCTTTAGAGGATGTGCAGGGGAAACGTATTGGGATGATCTATACCGGTTTCTCTGAGTCACCGTTTATTCATAATTACCTGCTGAATATTATTGAACTGGGTACCATCTTGATGCTGGTATTACTGGTTTCTGGTTGGTTAGTTTACCGTGGTGCCTATAGCCTATTACAACCGATTGAGCGTATTCACCATGTAGTGAAAGCGGTGCAATCAGGCCGAAACCTTCGTATCGGCTCCTTAGGTCTTGATAGCGGTAACGAGTTGTCTAATCTGGCTGAACAGTTTGACCGCATGCTCGATTTGCTGCAGCGACGTAATACTCAAATTCAAGCCGCCGCAGAGCAACTCGAGGTTAAAGTTGAAGAGCGTACTCGTAGCTTGCAGGAAAAAACCGAAGAACTACAAGCCAACGTCGCCTTGCTTAATGAGACTCGTCAGCAACTGGTTATCAATGAAAAGCTAACAGCACTTGGTGAATTGACCGCGGGTATCGCCCATGAGATCAATAACCCGACAGCGGTGATCCTCGGTAATATGGAGCTGCTAAAGTATGAGTTGGGCGATAATGCCGATGTTGTCGAAGAGGAGATTGAACTTGTCATCCAACAGGTAGGCCGTATCAGTACCATTATTCGCAGTTTATTGCAGTATAGCCGTCCTGGTGAGTTCAATGCGCCGTTAGAGATGCACCAGATCACGCCGATTATTGAAGAGATGTTAGTGCTCGTTCGCCACTCAATACATAAGCAGGAAGTGGTGCTGAATCAAGAACTCAACGCTAGTTATCCAATTCAGGTTAACCGTCCACAGCTGTTACAGGTGCTTATTAACATAGTTGTTAATGCTGCTCATGCGATTAATGACAAAGGTCAGATCTGGATCCGCACCTATGACTGGGTACAAAGAGGCGAACCGGTAGGGGTAAAGATTGAGATAGAGGACGAAGGTAAGGGGATACCGGAAGAGGAACTTAACCGTATTTTCGATCCATTCTACACCACTCGCAAAGATGGGACGGGTCTAGGCTTATCTTTAAGCTACGGTATCATCAAGCGTATTGGTGGCACTATAGATGTGACCTCTACGGTGGGTAAGGGCAGTATGTTTACTATTGGCCTTTACCATACCGCGGTTGAAGCGAAAACCGACACTCCGTACGAAGGGCTGCAGTTCCATGGCAGTGCTGATGATCAGCACTAGCTAGACTTAATCGATAACTCAATATAACAAGCCAGAACTTTCCTTCTGGCTTTTTTATACCCGTCTAGCCGAAGATGCTCACAATAGAGGCATTTACTCGATAGCGTTAGGAATTTCAGGCAAAAAAAAGCCAGAATAAAATTCTGGCTATAAAGAGTGTGTGTGAGCAATGTCGTGCAAAACCAGTCGCAATAAATTAATGCTAAATAAGCAGTTACCTAGTGCACTTGGTAAAAAACTCAAACTTTCAGGAGATGAGATGCCTTTAAGTTTTGATGAGTTCTGGAACGCATGTAAATAATAATCATTATCATTTGGTTGTGCAAGCTTTATTTAAATAATTCTGTAATTAGTTGACTAAAATGGTGCGTTATTGAGGTAATTCATTTATTTACAGATGCTTAGTTGGAGTTTTTTTGCGGTAACGAGAGTAATACCAATCAGTATAAAGATTTGATCGCTCAGCGAGAGTTTAGCGGCTTTGAAGCAAGGCGATGAATGAAGAGCATAGTTATTCTACGCTCAAGTTCATTAACGCAGTATCAGAGCCGCTAAAACTCGCCTGTAGGAGTGTTTTTGGCTTGCTACTTCTACGTTGAATAAACTCATAAGGGAATAACCATTATGTCATTACTCACTTTGAATTAGCCTGCCTTGAATTAGCTTGCCAAAAACGCTCTGAGTAGATCAACTTCTTATACTGATTGGTATAATTGTCATAGAGGCAAATTACAGGCAAAAAAAAGCCGGGGAAAAATCCCGGCCACTTAAGAGTGTGTGAGCAATGTCGTGCTTAATAAAACTCGTTAACCATTAAAGATGATGAGAACTTTAACCATTAACCTGAGTTCTGGAACGCAAGTTAATAATAATCATTCTCATTTGTGTTTGCAAGTTTTATTATGTAAAGGACTCGATAAACTTTTATAACTGCTTTTGCAGGTGCAGTTTGTTTTGACTTAAGCGCTGGCTATCTGCAGTCATGGCTGTGATCTGGTATTGGTTGTTGATCAACATGTTCAGCATTACAGGGAAGCAGTTTTGGGTTTTCACTTCCATCAGTTTATAGCCTTGTTGCTTTGCCCAATGTTCTTGGTATTCAAGCATGCTTTTAGCTAAGCCCAAGCCGCGATAGTCAGGAACTATACCGCCTAACCAGCTATAGAATGTGTCATCAGCATTTTGATAACCAAGTTTGAAGCCAGCGACTTCGCCTTCAATTTTAGCAATGAGTAATAATGCCGGCGTAGACAGTAAGCGGCTGCTGATCTCTTGGCTTGAATATGGTTGTTCAAACTCAGGGATAGCATCATAAGCTTGATCTAAGCGTGCTAATACTTCAGGTGTAAACTCGCTAATTGCTTCTATTTCAATGGTGTACATTTTCTAGTCTCATAATTGTCGCCAGTTCACCATAAATGTCTCTTAAATAAACGAGGCAAAGGTGAACGAATTGGCGAAATTATAACAGGTCTGGCCAGTTGTTGTTAAGAGCAGATTAGCGCTACGGTACGGTTTTGCGAGCCGTCTCTTGTAAAATCTTTTCCTGTAGCACCTTTAACAGTAAACCATAGGCAGGCAAGAAGAGGCCGAGGCTAACGATTAATTTAAAGCCATAATCCACAGCTGCAATTTCAGGCCAGTTGGCGGCCATAAAGCTATCTGTTGAAGCGTAAAAAGCAAGAGAGAAGAACACTAGCGTATCTACAAGATTACCGATAATGGTCGATGCTGATGGTGCAACCCACCAAGATTTTGTTTGTCTTAATTTAGCAAAAACAAAGATATCCATTAATTGACCTATAAAGTAGGCCGCAAAGCTGGCAAAGGCGATTCTAAAGACAAAACTATTAAATTCTAGTAACGCGGCCGCACCTTGAAAGCTCCCCTGATGAAACACAACGCCCATTAGATAAGAGATGATTAAGGCTGGAAGCATGGCGAGAAAGATGATCTTTCGCGCGGCCTGTTGACCAAAAATTCTAACAGTAAGGTCGGTAGCAAGGTAAACAAAAGGAAAGCTAAAAGCGCCCCATGTGGTATGCAGTTCAAAGATCTGAAACGGAAGTTGCACCAAGTAGTTACTGGCACAAATAATAACAATATGAAAGCCTGCTAAAAGCAGTAACGCACGGCGAACCTGCGTCTGAGATAACATCAACATCTTGTGGCCTTTTTTAATAAATCGGGCGGGGTGAGGGAACCCGCAATAGCAAACATCGCTATAATTTTACAATTTGTGGTTAATCAAAGTAGTGTGAACCCATAATCGGGGCGGCAAATTATAGAGCAGAATTTTTTCAGAGCAAGCATAAAAATGATGTAGCAGTTGATTAACCACTACATCATAGGATAACTGATTGATTTTTATTGGTGCTAAAGCTCGGTCAATATTGACAGGATAGTGGTTAACTTGTTTTCAAGTTCGCTCCACTCTTTATCCGGCTCAGATCCTGCAACAATCCCTGCGCCAGCAAATAGGTTAATACGTCCAGGTTCTATGCGAGCACTGCGAATGGCGACAGCAAACTCACTTTCATGCTTATTGAAGTAGCCACAAGCACCGGCGTACCAGCCTCTAACGTAACCTTCCTGTTGGCGAATAAAGTTCATTGCAGGTTCTTTAGGTAAACCACCAACAGCGGGGGTGGGGTGTAGCGCTTGAATAAGCTGAAAGTCATTCACTCCAGCTTTTAACTCTGCTCTTATAGAGCGATGTAGATGTTGAATATGGCTTAACTTAAATACCGTTGGAAATTCTTCTGCACCAACGTAATGACTTAGAGGATTCAACACATCAACGATTTGTTGTCTAACCAACTGATTCTCGTGACTGTTTTTGGTATCGTCCAGTAGCTCTTGTGCTAAGGCTTTGTCTTGTTCCTGGTTGATGCCTCTAACCGTTGTACCTGCCAAGGCTTCGGTAAATAATTCTCGCTGTCTGCGGCGATATAACCGCTCAGGAGTACAAGAGATAAAGGCACTATCGGGGCTAAATTGAAAACCAAATTGAAAGCTATTTGGATTTCTTCCTTGCCAACACGCAAGCAGTGTCCAGGGGTCTACCTTTTCGTTTATCTCAAGCTGAGTTTGGCGAGATAGCACCACTTTCGGCGTTTCTTTAATAAACTTTGGGTGGGTGACTTGATTGACCAGTTCAGTCCAGCGATAACGATCGGGCTTATCGCTGCGACCCATTAACGCGACCTTATTAGGTGGTGTTAGTGGCTTAGGTTTATCTAATGCGGCGATTGCCTGCATTGCAGTGGTAATCTCTTGCTCTAGGGTACTGTCGGTAAAATTTAAATTTACCAGCAGTTTAAATTCGTTGCCGCTACGACGTAATTCAATGCGGGGCAATACAAAGCGTGCCTTTCCAAACTCCGGCCAGCTTTCATTCTTGCGGTCAAAAGCGACTCCACCATAATAGCGGACGTCTTGATTACTGGTGAGTGCTCTTTGCTTTTGGTATTCCGCTGACATCTCTAGATCGTCAACATCATCACCAAAAAAGAAATCCTTACAGCAACCAATAGCCGCGACTTCCTCTTCGGTATCACGGCCCTTCCAATAGATCCTTGGATAAGTGGATTGCGCTGCTAACCAAGCAATTACCGGGATCGCCGAAATAGTCACCGACAGCTGAATAATCGGATCGCTGTGTGGTTGTAGAGTAAAGGATGTGAGCTTGTCGGTTAAAGACTTAATAGCGTGAGACAGCAAAGGGGCGGTCAATAAATACTCCAAATCGTATTTCTTATGGGTTATGTGAGGCGCTGACCTCTACTTGCAGTTCACCCATTTTCAAATTGGTAATAAGAATCTTTACCACAAAGTAATATCCACCGACTAGAGTGTCAAGTCAGTTGCTCTGCTGCTGTGAGCTATGGCTGACTATTTTATGCTCATGCTATGTTTTTTCTATTAGTAGATAATGGCCTAAGCGTAGCTTATTCATTTTATAACTTTTACTGTGTCTTTTTGTCTGCCATGAAGTCTGCGCTGGACATATTGTCCTTATACGTATTGGTTCACTTCTCCATTTGTTTTAATTAGTTGATCTAGGTTTGTATTTGTAAGTTGTGGTCTTGTACGTTGCCGTGCACTTTCTAACAATAGGCGTTAATAATGTCGTTAGGATGATGAAAACCAATGAAAAATAGCAACAACTGCTTAAAGCTATCTGCAATAGCTTTGGCTTTGAGTATTAGTTATCAAGTGCAAGCCGACGAGATGGAACGAGATCCAATTCTCAATGTATCTGAAGTCATAGTAGTCCATGGAGAGAAAGCGGCGGTAACTGAATCAGCAACCACTCATTGGAGCCTTAACGAACAAGAGATCAAAGCAACTGGAGCGCAAAGCTTAGATCAGTTACTCAAAAATGTACCCGGGCTTTATGTAAGAGTTGGCGGGCAAGGCACGCCAAGGGTTGATGTTCGAGGCTTTAAAGCACGTCACGTTATCTATTTAGTTAATGGTGTACCTGCTAATGGCGCCGAAGATGGCCAGTTTGATCCAAGCTTAATACCCGCTAGCCAAATCGGTTCAGTTGAAGTATCCGTTGGACCAACATCTGTGCTTTATGGTCCAGGTGGAGCGGGGGGGGTGATTAACATTATTACTAAGCAGGGCGAGGATGCGCCGCGTTTATCTGGTCGACTTGAAGCTGCCGAAGATAATACCTTTAACGGTGATATCAGTGCTGCTGGAAGTGGAGATAACTGGCAAGGGTTGATTAACTATAGCCGTCAGCAAACCGATGGCTGGCCAATGTCGAGTGACTATAACGACACTGAATATCAGCAGGGTGATGTGCGTAATAATGCCGACAAAACCTTAGATAACGTATATGCACAAGGCAGCTATCTGCTAAGCGATAACACTCAGCTAATGGCTAACATGAGCTTCAAACAGGGCGAATGGGGCAAACCAAGTCGAGATGGCACCGGTTCTGGAAGCGCTAAGTTTGAGAGAGTTGATGACTATCAAGCAAAAACCTTTCAACTTGGTTTAGCGCATAAATTTAATGACATGTTTACTTTGCGTGGGTTCGGTTACTACAACCAGAGTGATGTATTGGAGACTCAGTATAAAGATGACAGCTATCAAGCGATAAAAGCGCAGCAAGATGGCCGCTCAACGGTTGAGGGAGGCAATTTACAGTTCATCTCAAACTTTGACCAAGCGGGTATTGTCACAACGGCCATTATTGCTGAAAAGCAAAGCTGGCAGTCGCAGGCATTAGCAAGTAGCCCCAACAGCAAAAATGGCTCCGGTAATGGAGGCGGAAGTGGAAATGGAGGTGGCGGCGGTGGTAACGGTGGCGGCAATGGCAATGGCAATGGCAGTGGTAGCAGCGATAACTTCGATGACTCTGCATGGTTATATACCGCAGCGTTAGAGTATCAATACCAAGCTGACAGTTATGGTGTAACACTCGGTGGTGCTTTGCATGATCAAGACAGAGTTTCTGAATCTGAAAATGATTACTCTGGACAGTTATCCGGCTATTGGCAAGCATTAGAGCATACCCGCATAAATATGGGCGTCGCTCGTAAAGTACGTTTCCCTTCAATGCGCAATCTCTATGCGCAATCTTCTGGTAATGCAGATCTGCAGGCCGAAGTGTCGCAGCACTTTGAGTTGGGCTTATTGCAAGATATTGGTTACTCAACAGAGTTGAATATCGCAGGTTTTTATACTGATGCAGAAGATTACATTGCTAAAGACTTAGCCGGTGTCTACCAAAACATGGGTGACTACAGGTTTAAAGGTGTCGATCTGCAACTACAAAACAATAGCATTGATGATCTGTCGATGACTTTTATGTATAGCTTTTTAGATACTGAAGATAAATCTGCGGCAGAGACATTTCAAACTCTAGAATATCGCCCCCGCCATCAACTGCGATTCCAAGCGCAATACCAGCTGCCATTTGCAATGCGCATCAATCTAAATGTCGAACGGATTATGGATCAAATCTATTACGCGCAGCACAAAGTCGCAGGTGAGAAAATACTGGTTGAACAGTCGTTAGAAGACTACACCTTGGTTGATCTAAATTTGGTGCAGCCGTTACTAGAAGACAAGTTGGAACTGTATCTAAGAGCCACCAATTTACTGGATGAAAATTACTATCAAAGTGAGTCTTTACCCCAAGCGGGTCGGCAAGTGTTTATTGGGATTAATTGGCAGATCTAGTCAGCGGAGGCCGTGATGCAACTTATCGAGCTAAAAGGGATTCATTTTGGCTATGACACTTACCAAGCTGCGGTCTTGGATGACCTAAACTTGGTGGTCAATCATGGCGAGTGTCACTGCATTAGCGGCGCAACTGGCTGCGGTAAATCGAGTTTACTACACCTTATTGCTGGAGAGTTGTGTCGCCCTTTTGAGGGCGAGATGACACGTCATCCCGCGTTAATGGTAGGGCTGGTGATGCAAGATCCTAATGTACAGGTCCTGCGCCAAAGCGTAGGGGCTGAGATTGCATTTGCGCTAGAAAACCTCGGTGTTCCCTCTAATGAAATGTTAGAAAAAGTGCAGCAAGCACTGCGACGGGTTGGGCTATATGTCAGTATCGATACGCCAATCGATGTGCTTTCTTTAGGGCAAAAGTACCGTTTAATGCTTGCTGCTCAATTAGTGTTTGAGCCGAATTTACTGCTGCTTGATGAACCCTGGACTCAACTTGATAACCATGGGGTGCAAGAACTGTACTTTGTACTTAAGGAGTTACTTCGTGACGGTGTCTCCATTGTGATGGTGGAGCATCAACCGCAAGCATTTGGCCAGATTGTTTCTCATCTATGGCACCTAGAGAAGGGCAAGTTAGTCGCGGGTCTATATCAGCCTTCACGGCCACATAAACAAAGGTTACCAACATTAGCTGTTAGTGGTGGGGATGCAACAGAGCAGAGGGTGTTGATATCACCGCATCGTTTTCAGTTCTCAGCGGGTTCGACTTTATTTCGCTGTGCCGAGTCATTAAGCGTGGCAGCGGGAGAGATTGTCGCCTTAGTTGGAGACAATGGCACTGGTAAAAGCAGCTTTCTAAAAGCACTGGCAGGGATGCAGGCAGATATAGGGCCGTTACCATTTTTAATATTGGGGAAACGGCCTAAATTAGGTATTTTTGGTGCAAATCTGTGCCTGTTGTTACAGAGGCCAAACCGGCAATTGTTTGAGCCTACAGTATTGACTGAGATGCAGTTTAGCTTGCGTCGTTTCAGGTTGCCGTTATCTCGGGCTGAGCGAATGTTGCACCAGCTGTCTCTAAGTCATTTATCGATGACGTCACCCCATAAATTGTCCTACGGACAACAACATATTATTGCACTGGCATCACTGGCTTGTTTGCAACCCAAAGTGTTGCTACTTGATGATCCATTTGCCGGACTAGATAGCTTGCATTGTGACAAGGTGTGGCAGCTTTTGCTTGAGTTGCGTCAAAGAGGCTGCGCCATTTTACTCACTTCTCACAGAGAGATGTCTTACGGTGATGTAGACAGGATCTGGTTTATCGAATCGGGTTACTTGGCAGATAGAACTGCACCGACAGTACAGGCCGATGCGGGCTAAATTGCCAAAGTCAGCGGGCCTTAATCTGAAGCATAGCGCAAAGCCACGGCGAACTTGGATACGCCAGAGCCATCGTTGTGCTTTCGCTCTGCTTTTGAGCCTGCTGCTGGCAAGTTCGGCTTTTTTTGTACCGAGTAGTGTGTTGTGGATATTAGCGAGCATTAATGCGGGGTTAATCGCTCATGGGTTATTGCTAAAGAAAAAAATAACCATGCTGCTGCGCTTAGCAGCAGTGCAATTTATTACTACGATGGGGCTCTACTATCTGTTTTATGGTGAAAGCCAGCTCTTAGATGGCGCGGTGGTGGTACTTAGAGTGCTATTGGCAATGCTACCTGGCTGGTGGCTTTCAAGTACTCAAAGCCCTGAGCGACTTGGAGAGGTTTTAAGTTGGTTGCTACCGCACAAGTGGGCATTCGTAATCGCGGCTTCACTAAGTCTATTACCGTTTATGTCCCAAGAGCTAAAAGAGATCTACCAGATCCAATGTATGCGCGGTGCGAGGATCACGCCTAAAGCACTTCGAAACCCAAGCAATTGGCCTGAATTTATTTATTGCGTGTTACTGCCACTGTTGATCCAACTATTAAAGCTATCGAAGCAGATGGCGCTATCAGCAAAGTTACGCCATTTTGGCCGCGGCGATCATGTAACGCATTGGCCTTCAACAAGAGACGACAAATGAAACTTAATTTTGAACTGCAAGATGCGCTGTTTATAGGCTTTTGCGCGACCTTATTGGTGATTTTAAAAAGCATGTTGCGGCTTAAGCTAGGGCTTAGTGGTCACTCAATGTTTTTAATGACCTTTTTCTATCTACTTTGCTATGGCGCCGTAGGCCGGGTGGGCTGTATTACAGCATGTGGCTTATTGGCTGGCATGGTGGCAATGATGCTGAGTGTTGGCAAAGGGGGGCCGTTGATCTTGCTCAAATTTGGCATGCCAGCCATCGCCATGGATATAGCGTTACTGGCGATTGCTGGTGTCTTTAAATTACGTTGGCAGTGTGTATTACTGGCTTTGGCTGGTTGTTTAGCGTGGGCGAGTAAAGGTTGGATTGAGAATATGCTTGCGGGTATGAGCCAGCAGATTGCTTTGACCAAGTTTGCGGTTAACTTTTTGCAGGGTGGCCTATTTGCCGTCGGTGCTGCGTTGATTGTTCCTAGCGTGCTAAGACGCTTGCAATCTCATGACTTACTGCAAGACCGACATCAAAACCCTGAGTAACCAATAGCAATCTACATCTATTAGGATTAAAAATGAAAAACTGGCTAATTTGCATTGATGATACCGACGACATAGGCACTAAAGGTACCGGGGAAATTGCTGAAGAGATAGCACATCTTTTACAGCAAGAGCATGTGAAAATGACTGAGCGTGATACAAGATGCCTGGTGACTCGGCACCAGTTATTTGTCCATCCTGATATCCCTTATACCTCACATAACAGTGCCATGTGCTTTCAGCTCGAAAGTAATCTCGACTTGGCCAGTATAAAGAAAATATGTGTCGCTCATCTGTTGCAACAGTCTGCAGCCGCTTCCGATCCTGGCTTGGCAATACTTGATATGGCTTCATCTTACGATATCAGTGCGTTAATCGCCTTTGGTCAGTCAACCAAAGTGAAGGTTAAAACAAAAGAACAAGCCTATGAGTTGGCTGCTGAGCTAGGTATCGATCTGACCGAGCATGGAGGTACAGGACAGGGCGTCATAGGGGCTTTAGCCGGTCTTGGCTTACGTTTAAGTGGTCAAGATGGTCGTGTTAAAGGTCAGTTTTGTTTAGGAGATTATAATAACGGTGCTGACATTGAATTCACAGTGGCTGACATTTTAGTACAAACACCCCTGCAAATGGTGCTCAGTGATAGCGGAGAAGTATTAGCAGATGATGAGCGAATATTATTAACAGGCAAGGTAAAGGCTGTTTATCGTCAGCATATGTTTGCGCTCTTAGTCAGTCGTCATGGTTCTGCCTGGGTGAATGCTTCTAAGCAAACACTCAAGGCGTATTAGAGGCTGATATGGATAAATGGTTTATCTATGTGGACGGAGTGTGGCGATTCAAGTTCGATGCAAACTCATATTCGGCTTCACGCGAAGCGGCAAAAGCATGTCAATTTTTCGCAGAAGACGATGAAGATGAGCAGATCGATGACCATTTACAGTCATGTTATAACTGTCTTTACCGACGTTGGCGTTTAAATTGTTTTGATTGTTATAAAAAAGTAGACACACCCTGAGGAGGGTTTCTCACATTAGTATTTGATATTTAACAATTGTCGCGAATTATCTTTTTGTTTTCTGATCTTGCTCTACATTAACCAAGTGTTTTAGTTGGCTTTAGCTATGGTGATTTTTTTTAACTCGGAATAGAATGTCTGCCTCTACGTAAATAATAATCATAAGCTGAAGATATATTCGGCAACATAAAACTAACAGTTTGTAGAGACAGCGTTGCTTTTCAGTAGCGCTTAGCAAGTTTTATCATCCGGGGATAAAAGAGATAATGGGTGATTCCGTTGAATCAAAAGGCTTAATAAAAGTCTCGGTCGCAAAGTTAGGCGTGGGTATGTTCGTCGAGTCTATCGACAATACCAAGGGCCAAGTGAGCATTGCTAACGCAGGACAGATCCGCAGTAAAGAAGCAATTGCAAAGTTGCTACGCAGCGGTATTACCCACGTGTGGGTTAATGCTGAGCGTTCATCGCCTGATTGTGGTTTAAATCGGCCTGTTGTGAAACCAACTCCTGTGGCAAAAAGAGTCAGCACAGATCGAGTAAACACTCAAAAGAAAGCTAAAGAATTAATGGTTGAGGCAAAAGATCTCATCCAGAAAGTGCTGTCTGAAACTTTTGAAGGTAAAGCGGTAGAAGTTGAACCATTTGAAGCGCTTGCTGACAACATGATTGAGTCAGTATTGCTTGATGCTGATGCACTAAAGTGTGTATCAGCTCTGCGTTCAAAAGATGCGTATCTGTTAGAACACTCTATTAATGTGGCATTTCTGCTGGTCACCTTCGGTCGCTATTTGAAGTTAGATACTGACATGCTAAGAAAGTTAGCTGTCGGCGGTATTTTACACGATATCGGCAAGATTAAAGTCGATAGTGCGATTTTGAATAAGCCTGGAAAATTGACTGCCGAAGAGTTTGAGCATGTAAAGTTGCACCAAACTTATGCGGTTGAAATAATGAATAATACTGCTGGTTTATCGCAAGTCAGCAAAGATATCAGCTTAATGCACCATGAGAAGCTTGATGGCAATGGTTATCCACGTGGGTTAAAGGGTGATGAGATCCCTATCCATGGGCGAATGAGCTGCATTGTTGATATTTTCGATGCGCTAACCGCCGCTCGTTGTTACAAAGAGGCCATGAGCCCGGCAGCAGCGTTTAAGATTTTGTTGAGCTTAACGCCGTTTCATTTAGATCAAGCTCTGGTATATGAATTTATTCGCTGTGTCGGAGTATACCCAGTTGGTTCATTAGTCGAGTTATCTGATGGACGAGTCGGTATCGTTTGGGAAGCTAAAAATCGCGATGCTCTGCATCCTAAGGTTAAGTGCTTCTATTCTAATCGACATAAGCTTTACACTGAAGTGACTATGGTTGATCTGCTTAAGTCAGACCTTAATATTGAAAAAGGGATTTCGCCAAGTAGTTTGGAAATTGATCCAACCCCATTCTATTAAACTTTCTCGAATTGAAGTATTAAAAAGCGCCAATAGGGCGCTTTTTTTGTGACTTCTAGTTCACATGTTATTTTGTTTAATTGATCTAGTTCAGCTATTTGATTTTTACTTTATTATCATTGAATTAAGTCGCTAAAATTGCCTCTAAAGCTAAAATTAAATACAACAGGTGATTTATGCTTAAACGTCGACAATTTTTGAAAATTGGCTCTGCGGCAGTTGCGTCGAGCTTGCTCACACTCCCAGTCGTAGCGGCTGCAAATACCACAACCACACTATTTCAACACAGTCGTTATCGAGTGTTGGCGTTGGTGTTTGATGACTATGAAACCTTAGATCTGCACGGTCCTGTTGAAATGTTAGGTCATATGCCAAACGTTGAGATAAAGCTGGTGGGACCCACTGAATTTGTTAAAAGTTATCAAGGTCCAAGAGTGGTTGCAGATGTGCTGATGGGCAGCACTTATGATTGCGATCTATTACTGATCCCTGGTGGCTTAGGTACGCGTAAATTGGTTGATGACGAGCTTATGTTACGCTGGCTTACAGCTCAGGTTGAGCGCAGCGAAAAGGTATTCTCTATCTGTACCGGCTCTGCGTTACTAGCCAAAACAGCCAAGTTAGACGGCGTGAAAGCAACCACCAATAAAATGGCTTATCAATGGGTGACGTCGCTTGCAGAAAACGTTAATTGGCAGCCTAAAGCCCGTTGGGTTGATGACGGAAAATTTTTAACCTCTTCTGGTGTCTCTGCAGGTACTGACGCTGCATTGTATTGGGTTAAGGCGTTGCACGGTGAAGTTGAGGCTCGACGCATTGAAACACTTACCGAGTACCACTGGCTGGATGACAGCAGTAATGACCCTTATGCCGTTTCTTTATAAACAAAAAGTATAGCCTTAGCTGAAAAAGCTATTAATTAGTAATAAAGGATATTGGCGGGAATATCAAAGCTCCTCAATAATTGCGTTTCATATAAACGCTAATTGAGAGGAGCGCATGAACAAATGGTTAATTTTACTCTGCTGTGTTGTCTTTATTAGCGCTTCACTAATGACGACCGGTTTGACGCGTGCGCTCATCGATCTTGCCGCTTTTAGTGCGTTGCTTTGGATTGTACTTCGCCATCAAAATCGTGCTGAAGACTAACGATACAGTGAAGCTTAGTAAAGGATATAGGCGAGTGAACTTGTGCCTATTGCCAGCCACAATAACAGCCCAAGCACCAAGGGTTTAGCACCTGTCGCTTTCATCTTCTTTAGCGTAATGCCTGCACCAATTAAGAATAAACACACCACTAATAAGCGTTTAGATACACTAAATGCGACCTCATAAAAGGGTGCTCCTTGGGGGAGCCAATAAGCAATTGCGATGGTTAAGCAGTAAAAGCCAATAAAGTAGGGGATAGTAATTTTTTTCTTATCACCGCTAAAAAGCATAGCACTAGCTAAAGCAATGGGAATAATCCATAAGGCGCGTGCCAGTTTAATGGTCGTTGCAGTTGTGAGTGCTTCATTGCCATAAGCAGAAGCCGCCCCAACAACTGACGATGTGTCGTGTATTGCAATAGCGCTCCACACGCCAAACTCATGTTGCGTCATCGATAGTGCATGACCAATGGCTGGGAATAGAAAGAGTGCGATGGAGTTAAGTATAAATACTGTCGCTAAAGCGACAGCAGCTTGTTCGCTGTTAGCTTTGATTGCAGGCGATACCGCCGCAATAGCGCTACCACCGCAAATAGCAGTACCTGAGGCAATCAGGTAGCCGGTTTTACTATCTAGCTTCAGCAAGCGAGTCAGTATCACACCCAATATTAGGGTGAAAATGATCGAGCCAATGATTAGTGGCAGATTTTCTAAGCTCACGGTAATCGCATTATCTAGCTGAATCCCAAAGCCTAAACCGACAATGGAAAAAGCTAATAGCTTTTTAGTTAGTTTTGCCAGTAGTCGCTGATCAGGTGCCCAGCCGATACTGGCAAGGGTAAAACCGAGGATGAGTGCAACAGGTGATGAAATCACTGGTAATAAACACAACAGAGCAATGATGATAAAAAGGGCGAGTTGTGCTCTTGGTTGATTGAAAGTGTTCATTAAGAGGAGTTGGATTACCGGCTGCTATTGAGCAGCAGAGTATAGCGCTTAGTTTGATTCTGATAAATTAAATACTACTTACTTATAGGTTTAGAAAAATTTAATCTTGGTGTTCGCAATCAACTCAGAGCTTGAGTGGTTATTAAGCAATTAAACGCAAGTCAGATCTCATATTTACTCTATGTCGCAGTTAACTTTCACTTATTTACATAGCTTGACTGTATGTTGCTTATTTTTCACAGAAAATAAACCTCACTAACAAAGTGAAACTATAGCGACTCGTAACGGTGGCTGAATGATACATTTCGATGTAGATATCGCTCCTGCTGCCTATAGCTTCACTCAGTCCATCAGAGTCTCCCAGTGTTCAATAGGGTTTATTTAGTGCTGAAATTCATCGTTATTTTTTTTTGCTGTTTGGTCAGCGGTTGCTCGTCTTGGTGGGGCGCACAAGATGTTAACGAGCAGCAGTTATATCATCGTATTAATGAAGCTTATGACTTTGAGGTGACCCATTGCGACAGTTTTGCAATGGCACGTGGTAAAGGCCGAGGAGAGTTTGCGCTGCAAGAAGCTAAAAACCAAGCGATGAAGTACGCCGAAAACCTGCATGGAACCCACATTGTTTGGATCCATATCGATCAAGGTGAAATGGTGAAAGTGGTGGCGGTTATTTATAAATGTAAGTCGTAATTACCGCGGATTTTAGACAATAAAAAACCCTAAGTTAATACCAACTTAGGGTTTCATAAAGTATTTAAAATAATTGCCTAACGCATGGTAACAAACTCTTCCGCGCCAGTAGGGTGAATAGCGACTACGGCATCAAAGTCTGCCTTAGTTGCTCCCATTTTCATTGCCACACCAAAGCCTTGTAGAATTTCATCCATACCAAAACCAATACCGTGGATCCCGACGACGACTTCATTTTCACCAGCGCAAATCAACTTCATTTTGCAGGCTTCACGATGTGCGGTAATAGCGGTGTACATTGAGGTAAAGCCTGAGGTGTAAACCTTAATGTTATCTTTGCCAAATTGCTCTTCGGCTTCTGGCTCAGTTAATCCCATGGTGCCAATAGGCGGATGGCTGAATACCACTGTTGGAATAACGCTGTAATCCATCTTGGCATTTGGCATGTTGCCAAATAGGCGTTCTGATAACAGGCGGCCTGCTTTCACTGCAACAGGAGTAAGCTCTACGCCACCTTCCATAATGTCACCAACACAGTAAATACCTTTTGCAGTGGTATTTTGCTGCTCGTCAGTAACCACATAACCTTTTTCATTAAGCTTAACGTCGGTATTTTCTAGGCCAATATTGCCAGTAGAAGGGGAGCGACCAATAGCCCAAATTAAACTGTCGACGGTAATGTTTTCGCCGTTTTCAAGTGCTAGTGTTAGGCTGCCATCGGCATTTTTTACTACGGCTTTTGGAATGCTGTGGGTGTGTAATGTCGGCCCATTAATTGTCATCGCTTCAACTAAAGTATCAGTCAAAATAGGATCGAAGTTACGCAGAGGAGCATGCTTGCGCACTAATAAGTGAGTTTCGCTACCTAATGCATGTAATACGCCGGCAAGTTCAACCGCAATATAACCTGCGCCTACAACGGCAACACGTTTCGGCTGTTCACGTAGCGCGAAGAATCCATCTGAATCAATACCGTATTCAGCACCTGGGATATTTGGAATCGTAGGGGCACCGCCTGTCGCAATAAGGATATGGTCGGCAGTATAGTGCTCACCATTGACTTCAATAGTGTTAGCGTTAACGAACTTACCGTAACCATTTAGCAGAGTGACATTGTTGCTGGCAAAGCCACGTCCGTAAGCATCATGGATTCGGCCAATATAGGCTTCACGATTATCAACTAATGTGTTCCAGTCAAAGTTATTAACGGTCACGTCAAAACCATAATCTTTAGCGAATAGATGCATCGATTCAGCGACATGAGCGCCATACCACATCACTTTTTTAGGTACACAACCTACATTTACGCAAGTGCCGCCAACGTGTTTTGCTTCAATTACCAATACTTTTGCGCCGCGCATTGCTGCACGATTACCTGATGCGATACCGCCGCTACCAGCGCCAAGACAGATATAATCAAAATGTTGAGCCATTTGTATCTCCAAAAAAGTAACTTATTGAGGAGCAAAAGCGAATAAGACTGAGGCTTTTGTTCCTGTGTACGACTGATGCCAATCAATATATGACGAATTTAGAACCGAAAAGATTCACATTGACCCAAATTTTTATGGTTGGTCGGATCTATATGCAGCCATTGTAGAGCTAAATATTTATTTGAACCAGAGCAAATATTTCAGCGATAGACTGTGAGCTTGCTAACTGATATTGGGATGAATGTTGTCTATTTCAATCTTCGACCATCAAGCTTAACTGATCGAGTAACAGTTTAGACCTGATACGAGTCTGAGAACTTTCAACTGGCTTTTCTAGGTTAACGTCGATATTGGCAGCTATGATGATCACTGGGGTTAGGGCCTTCTACACCACACTTTAAGCATTCCCACTCATCTTGCCTCACGCTAAGCTCTTGCTGTTGATGTTGATTACGGTGATTTACACCTACTCTTAGCTGTTTCTCTAACTGTTTCATACGGCCGTTAAGCCAGCGACAACCCGCGTCATTGGCCACATTTTTCCGGCTTGCGAGTTGTTGTTTGCGGCTGATCTTTTTGTAGTTAGATTTAGGTTTGGACTGGGGCGTTTTTTTGCTATGGCTGTTACTGGCTGGTGGCGTCGCTGAGTAACTCAATGCCGTTTTGTTTTGGGTCGGTATTGTCAGCGGTTGACCTTTATCATCCAGCACAGTACCCAAAGGTAAAGTAGAGGAATCACGCGCTATGGTGTATGGACAAAGAAGCAGTAAAAAAATGATGATGACGCGATAAAAGGTGAGTAACATTCCTTGTCCTCTGGGTTGTATTGCATCTGCAATCCTTTGCAAATGATAGTGTTGTTATTCTGCAGCGTATTAACGCTGCAAAAACAACTATAGCTCAACCTAATGGGATGGGAGGTTATTTAAAAGCTCCAGCTAAGGTGCATGCCCGCGTAGGTTTCATCTAAACCGCTGATGTTGCCGTTTTCTCTAGCTTCAAGTTTAATATCTTCTTGGGCAATGCTGTGGCTTATATGCCCTGACAATACCCATTGGTTAGGCAGTTGGTACTCAGCCTCAACGCCAAACTGGAAGTGGTTGGCGCCGTCATGCTCTTCTGTCACGTATTGAAAGTCAAATCCTTGGGTAACATAAGGTGTAACACTAAAGCGTTCGGTAAGTTGCCAATTGCTGTGTAAGCTCACTTCAACAAAGTAACCCGCAGCTTCAGTTGAGTAGGTGTAGCTAACCGAAGGCACTAACCAGTCGTACTTACTGTACTCGAGTGAGCTAAACAGTTCATTATCATGGGCACGCTCATCACCGTAGAATTCAAGACGCTGGTAGCCAACGCTACCGCTTAAATTTTCAGATAACTCGAAACCATATTCTAGGCCGAAGTTGTATTCTATGTAGTGCTGGCTGTCCCCACGACCAACAGTGACATAAGCGTTTAGATTATTTTTCTGCACTGACGCTGTCGCCCAGTATATGCCGCCCTTATCAAGGTTGTTACGGCCTTCAGATATGTACTGTGAGTCCCAGCCTAAGTCGAATAGCGCTTGGATCTCGCCGCTATCATCCAAAGGTAATTTCTCCATTATCTTGGTGCTGTGAGAATCATCTATATTCGGAGATTCGTCAGCAAAGATGAAAGTAGAAGTTATTAGCAATGGCATAGCAATGGCAATTTTATAAGCATTATTCATGGCGAAACTCAGTAATTTGGCGAAAGTAAAAATCCCGTTCATCATAGATTTAATGATATGAATGTAAATGATAATAGGTTGTATTTGCGAAGCGCTTTGCAATACTAATACTGCCTGTTATCTGCACTAAAAAAATTTGACTTCAATCAAGGTAAAGCAGATTTTTAGCTGTTAGACGATAGGTTAAATGTAACTATTCTTACGAATACAATTGAATATTGGCTTACTCACCCTCATCTCTTTATCTATCAACATAGAATGTTAAGGACTCAACCATGAGCAACCCCTTATTAAAAAGCGCTAAGCTTCCTCCTTTTTCGAGTATCAAGCCTGAACATATTCAGCCCGCCGTTGAGCAGGGGATTGCCAACTGCCGAGCCAAGATAGATGAAGTACTGCAAAACACCGGCACTTTCACTTGGGACAACTTAGTGGCTCCGCTTGACGATGTTGATGATGAGCTCGGTAAAATCTGGTCACCTATTTCTCATATGAATTCAGTCGTCAGCAATGATGAATGGCGAGCCGCCCACGATGCTTGTCTGCCATTGCTATCAGAGTACGGCACTTTTGTTGGTCAACACCAAGGCCTTTACCAAGCTTATAAGTCACTTGCTGCATCAGCTGAGTTTGCGAGTTACTCACAAGCGCAAAAGAAGATGATTGAAAACAGTCTGCGCGATTTTGAGTTATCAGGTATTGGATTAAGTGATAGCGACAAGTTGCGTTATGGCGAACTCGTTAAGCGGATGTCGGAGCTGACCAGTGGTTTCTCTAATCAACTATTAGATGCAACCCAAGCGTGGAGCAAGTTGATCACTGATGAGACTGAGCTTAAAGGTTTACCTGAGTCAGCAATAGCGGCAGCGGCAGCGATGGCAGAAGCTAAAGAGCAACAAGGCTGGCTATTTACCTTAGACTTCCCATCTTATCTACCTGTAATGACCTACAGTGAAAACCGTGAGCTACGTGAAGAGTGCTACCGCGCATTTGTCACTCGTGCGTCGGATCAAGGTCCTAATGCGGGAGAGTTTGATAACGGCCCATTGATGGATGAAATCTTGGCTTTACGCCATGAACTTGCCAACCTTTTAGGTTTTGACAGTTTCGCTGATAAGTCACTTGCTACAAAAATGGCAGAAACGCCTGCGCAAGTATTGGCATTTTTGACCGAGCTTGCTGCTCGTTCAAAGACCCAAGGTGAGACCGAACTTAAAGAGTTAAAACAGTTTGCGGCGAGTGAATATGGCGCAACAGATTTGGCGGCTTGGGATTTGAGTTATTATGCCGAAAAGCTTAAGCAACACCGCTATGAGATCTCTCAAGAATTACTCCGTCCATATTTCCCTGAAGACAAAGTGTTGTCGGGGCTGTTCTATACTGTTTCGCGTCTATTCGGTCTTAAAGTCGAAGAGCAAAAGCAGTTTGATAGCTGGCACGATGATGTGCGTTTTTTCCATATCAGTGACAGTAATGGCGAGCATAGAGGCAGTTTTTATTTAGATCTTTATGCCCGTGAAGGCAAACGTGGCGGCGCATGGATGGATGATTGTCGCGCGCGTCGTGCAACATCAGCTGGTCTACAAGATCCGGTGGCTTACCTAACGTGTAACTTCAATGCACCCGTTGCGGGTAAGCCGGCGCTGTTCACTCACGATGAAGTGACTACCTTGTTCCACGAGTTTGGTCATGGCATTCACCATATGTTGACCAAAATTGATGTAGGTGGTGTATCTGGTATTAGCGGTGTGCCGTGGGATGCCGTTGAGCTACCGAGTCAGTTTATGGAGAACTGGTGTTATGAGGAGGAGGCGTTAGCTGAGATCTCTGGCCATTTCGAAACGGGTGAACCATTACCCAAAGAGATGCTAGATAAAATGCTAGCGGCGAAAAACTTCCAGTCGGGCATGATGATGCTGCGTCAGCTTGAGTTCTCGCTGTTTGATTTTAAGATGCATTTAGAATTTGACCCAACTGCTGGTGCGCAGATTCAAGACAAGCTTAATGAAATTAGAGATTTGGTTGCTGTAGTGAAAGCGCCTGATTTTAATCGCTTCCAACATGGTTTTGCGCATATTTTTGCCGGTGGTTACGCGGCAGGTTATTACAGCTATAAATGGGCTGAGGTGTTATCTGCAGATGCTTTCTCACTGTTTGAAGAACAGGGGATCTTTAATGCTGAAACAGGCAAACGCTTCCTTGAGAACATTCTTGAAATGGGCGGCAGTGAAGAGCCGATGGAGCTATTTAAACGCTTCCGTGGGCGTGAGCCGAAAACGGACGCGCTGCTAAGACATAGTGGTATTAATGGCTAAATCGTAAAGTCATTCCGTAAAAAGGGCGCTTTGAGCGCCTTTTTTGTTTTTCCCAATCCAATCGATATGATGAATTAAGCAAGGCTCCCGTTTTTCAATTTAAGGGGGATAGAGCAAAAATTTGGAATTACTTCATGGCTTGTCATCTGGTATGACCTTTGGTAGCCTGCCCGCTGTTATTTATCAAGGATGTGGGTTTAGCAGTAAATGAATCTCTATTTTAGGCTTTTTTGGTTGTTTGCTTGGCGCGTACGTCATTGCAACAAAATTGATTTTTTAGGTAAAAGCACCCTGAGTTACCGCGCGCTTCCTAGCGATTGCGATATCAACTTTCACTTGACCAATTCACGTTATCCAGCGTTTATGGATCTGGCTCGAACCTATATGCTGTCAGAAATGGGACTACTAAAACGTTTCTTAAAGCTTGGTTGGATGCCGATTATTAATGCGGCTGAATTTACCTATATTCGCGATATTAAGCCTTTTGCCAAGTTCGACATTGAAAGTAAGATGGTCGGATGGGATGAAAAGTACTTCTATGTTGAGCAGCGCTTTGTCAGTGAGCGAGGCTTACACTGTATTGCTCATGTTCGCGGCGTATTTGTTTGCAAGCGCAAGCAGGTACCAATCTCAGCCATGCTGGAAGAGATACGGTTTAATGCTGCTCAGCCAGAACTGCCCACAGAAGTGCAAAAATGGAAAAGCTTTTTGCAATTGAAAAAGCAGCAGAACATTTAGAGCTGTTATGCCTGACGCGCAAGCGTCAGTGCGACTTCCTCTTGCACCTGATTAACAGCTCCGCGCAAGGTGGCTTGGATCCAGTAGCGGCCTAGGTGTTCATAGTCCAGAAGGTTAAATTTGCTTTCTAACGTTAGTAAGCAAGGGATAGTCGCGCAATCGGCAAGACTAAAACTGTCGCCGCATAACCAGTGATTAGTGGCAAGACGCCTGTCAAAGCTGTCTAAAGTGGTGAGTAACTCATTCTCTAGCTGCTTAATTCTTATCTGGTTATTCAAATTTTGACGCAATGCGCTCTGCCAATTATCGATCACCTTGTCGAGGCGAGTATCACTGAGCCTGTCATAGAGGCGCACTTGCAGTGCATCTTCAATAATGAGTGGAATTAGCTGGGTACCTTGATCGATAGTCGCATCAAGGTATTCTATGATAACGCTCGCATCAGGGATTATTTCTCCTGACTCAATTCTTAATGTCGGCAGGTAACCAGTCGAATCTATTCGCTGGAATTCGCGTCTGGCATAGGGATCCGTAAGATCAATAATATGCGGATAGAAGTGAGCTTGTTTTTCATAAAGGGCGATGAGAACCTTTTGTGATTGTCGTGACAGTGGATGGTAATACAGATCCATGCTAGTTACTGGCTCCAATCGGAAGTTATTGGCTTAACTCTAGTTGCTAAATGGGTTCACCACAATGTGCGGATTTTGCCGTCTAAGTGCCGTACGCGAGTGTTATCTTGATAAAGCAATGCCGTTCAGCGGGTTAGTAATATTTAAAGGAGTAATAATGAGTCGTATTGAAAAATTTGCATCAATCTATGAGCGAGCAGCAGAGCGAAAAGGTGGCCCTGAAGGGCTTGAGCTGTTGATGTCCGCTAGCCTTGAAGAGGATGAAATCGGTCAATACAAAGATGCACAGCTACTCTCTGAAATGAGCAAAAAGGTATTTCAAAGTGGCTTTGTATGGCGAATTGTTGAGGCCAAGTGGCCGGCTTATGAAAAAGCATTTTTCAATTTTGAGCCTTTTAAAGTACTGATGTTATCTCCTGAACAACTGCAAGATAGAGCGAGTGACGCTACGCTCATCAGGCACCTAAAGAAAACCATGGCGATCTATGACAACGCCCATATGGTGAACGATATTGCCCGTGAACACGGTAGTTTTGCCGAGTATTTAGCGAGTTGGCCAAGCGAGAATATTACTGGGCTATGGGCCGAACTGAAGCGCAAAGGCAATCGCCTTGGTGGTAACACTGGCCCCTATTTTTTACGGGCTATTGGTAAAGACACATTTTTATTGACGGGTGATGTGCAGGGATACCTCAAAGCGCATCATTTAGTCGATTATGGTTTTAGCTCAAAAGCCGGGCTAAAGCAGGTGCAAACAGTGTTTACTCACTGGCAGCAAGAATCGGGGCGTAGCTTGGCGGATATTAGCCGAATTCTGGCTTGTAGCGTTGGGGACAACCGTATTTAACTTCGCAGAATCTAACAATTTGTTGGATGTTTTCTTTTTGCTGACTACGTTCTTTTATTGTTAATTTCCACTATCCAATGTCAGCTAATCTACACTTAGAGCTAATAGGTTAGCTGTAAGCGCCATTTTGTTTACATTTTATAAACATACGTGACTGATTTTGCGTATAAATTCTTATTAGCTTACAAATTAAACTGGTATATCTGCTTGTTGACAAGCCGACATTATGAGATAAAGACTCGTTAAATCAATAGACAAAAAATTATGCTTTCAAAGGTTAAATTGACGGCATTTTGTGCTTTAAACAAATCAATTACCAAGTAGATGGCCTTATAGGAGTTCTCATGCGGCAAATAGTGAAAATTGCCTCTGTTTTAAGTGTGGCGTTATGGATAACTGGATGTGAGCAAAAACCGGAAAACATGGGGCCTCAAGAAAGAGGGCCTATGGAGGTGGGTGCAATTACTATTGCAGCTAAACCTCAATCTATTTTGGTGGAATTGCCAGGAAGAAGTAAGGCTTATTTAGAAGCCGAGGTTCGTCCTCAAGTGAGCGGTATCATTATCAACCGCGGCTTTGTTGAAGGTAAAGATGTCGAGAAAGGCCAGTCGCTATATCAAATCGATTCAGCGACCTACAAAGCGGCACTTGTGAGTGCTAAAGCCGATCTTAAGAGTGCCGAGGCAAGTTTAGTATCAGCCAAAGCCAAGGCATTGCGTTTTAAGAAATTGGTAAAGCTAAACTCTATCAGTGAACAAGATTACGATGAAGCTGATGCAGCTTATAAAGAAGCATTAGCGCGTGTTACTGTGGCAGAAGCCGCGATTAACACAGCGTCGATTAACCTTGAGTACACCGAAGTGCGTGCGCCAATTTCTGGCCGTATTGGTAAGTCATCAGTGACAGCTGGTGCATTAGTTACTGCTAGCCAAACTGATACGTTAGCTACGATTCAACAGCTAGATCCAATCAACATCGAGATTACTCAATCGAGTGCTCAGCTATTACGCTTAAAGTCGCAGTTGAAAGACGGCCAACTTAAGGCATCTGAAAATGCTGGTGTGAAGCTTATTTTGGAAGATGGTTCGACTTACGGACATGATGGTTTATTGCAGTTTGCTGAAGTCAGCGTTAATGAGAATACTGGTTCGGTGATTTTACGTGCTGAGTTTCCTAACCCAGACGGTCTGTTAATGCCTGGTATGTACGTGCGTGCAGTGCTCAATACGGGTACCGATCCTGAGGCTATTTTAGTTCCGCAGCGTGCGATTACGCGTAATACCAAAGGTCAGGCCGTAGCAATGGTGATTGCCGACGGTAAAGTGGCATCACGTATTGTGACGACTGCACAAGTGATTGATAACCAGTGGCGTATTACCGATGGTTTGAATGTGGGCGATCAACTTATTGTTGAAGGTCTACAAAAAATTCGCCCAGGGGCGCCTGTTAAGGCTGGACCTTTAGTGGCGGATAAAAAGCCTCAAGCACAACAACAGAAATAGGGTAGAGCTATGGCACGTTTCTTTATCGATCGCCCTATTTTTGCTTGGGTAATCGCCATTATTGTGATGCTAGCAGGGGTGCTGTCAATCTTCGGATTGCCAGTGTCTCAATATCCTAGTATTGCGCCACCATCGGTAGTGATTAGCGCCGTTTATCCTGGTGCGTCTGCAAAGACAATGGAAGATTCAGTTACTCAGGTAATTGAGCAGCGAATGACAGGTCTTGACAACCTTCGCTATATATCTTCAACCAGTGATAGCTTCGGTAATGCACAAATTACCTTAACTTTTAACGCCGAGGCCGACCCTGATATTGCTCAGGTACAGGTGCAAAATAAGCTTCAGCTTGCGATGCCACTGTTACCACAAGAGGTACAGGCTCAAGGTGTAAACGTCGCGAAGTCGAGTGCTGGCTTCTTGATGGTTGTAGGCTTTGTATCGCAAGATGGCTCATTAGATAAAAATGATATTTCGGATTATGTAGGTTCGAACATTCAAGATCCTATGAGTCGTGTACCAGGTGTGGGCACCATTCAGTTATTCGGTGCGCAATATGCAATGCGTATCTGGCTTGACCCGCTTAAATTGACCCAATATAACCTGACTAGCATGGACATCATCTCTTCTATTAGAGAGCAAAATGCCCAAGTATCAGCAGGTCAATTAGGTGGTTCACCTTCTGTTGCAGGTCAAGAGCTTAACGCAACGGTTTCTGCACAAAGTCGTTTACAAACGGCTGATCAATTTAAAAAGATCATTATTAAAGCTGACCCTTCTGGCGCTAAAGTCTTCTTAGAAGATGTCGCGAGAGTTGAGCTTGGTGCTGAAAGCTACTCGGTTGAATCATTTTATAATGGTAAGCCTGCAGCAGGTATTGGTATTCAGTTAGCGACGGGTGCCAACGCGTTAGCAACAGCTGAAGGCGTGCGAGCCAAAATCGAAGAGATGCGTCCATTTTTCCCTGAAGGGTTGGAGGTTGTATATCCATACGACACCACACCTTTCGTTGAAAAATCGATTGAAGGCGTAGTACATACCTTGCTGGAAGCCGTGGTCTTAGTGTTTTTGATCATGTACCTGTTCTTGCAAAACTTCCGCGCAACGCTGATCCCGACCATTGCTGTTCCCGTGGTTCTACTGGGTACATTTGCAATTTTGTCTGCAGCGGGATTCTCGATAAACACCTTAACCATGTTCGCCATGGTACTAGCAATCGGCCTGTTGGTTGATGATGCGATTGTTGTGGTCGAGAACGTTGAGCGTGTGATGCAGGAGGAGGGGCTAAGCCCCATCGAAGCGACTAAAAAGTCGATGGATCAAATTACCGGCGCATTAGTCGGTATTGGATTGACACTATCGGCAGTGTTCGTGCCTATGGCATTTATGTCAGGCTCGACCGGTGTAATTTACAGGCAATTCTCCATTACGATTGTGTCGGCAATGGCATTATCGGTGATGGTTGCGATTATCCTAACACCAGCGCTTTGTGCCACCATGCTCAAACCTATTGCTAAAGGCGAAAGCCATACCAAAACAGGTTTCTTTGGCTGGTTTAACCGCAAGTTTGATGCACTAACCTCACGCTATGAAGCCAGTGTTGCTGCAATGATCAAGCGTATTGGTCGCACCATGATGGTTTATCTTGCTATTAGTGTTGCGGTTGGCTGGATCTTTATGCGCATGCCAACAGCTTTCCTACCTGATGAAGATCAGGGGATCTTGTTTACTCAAGCCATCTTGCCAGTGAACTCGACTCAGCAAGCAACGCAAGCTGTACTCGATGATGTCACCGACTTTTATCTAGAGGCTGAAGGCGACAACGTTAAATCGGTATTTAGCGTATCGGGCTTTAGTTTTGCTGGTAACGGTCAAAACATGGGTATTGCTTTCGTAGGCCTTAAAGATTGGGCTGAGCGTACAGAGCCTGGGCAAGACGTGCAGTCAGTTGCGGGTCGTGCAATGGGCATGTTTATGCAGATGAAAGAGGCCTTTGTATTTGCGTTCGTACCGCCAGCGGTAATCGAACTGGGTACGGCTAACGGTTTCGACTTCTATCTGCAGGACAGAAATGGCCAAGGGCATGACAAGTTAGTTGAAGCACGTAACATGCTGTTAGGTATGGCATCGCAAAATCCAAACCTAGTGGGCGTCCGTCCAAATGGTCAAGAGGATGCACCGCTTTATCAAGTGCATATCGATCATGCAAAACTGCGTGCATTGAGTGTTGATATTGATGCAGTAAACAGTGTGCTTGGTACAGCTTGGGGTGGTAACTACGTCAATGACTTTATCGACCGTGGCCGAGTGAAGAAAGTATATGTTCAAGGTGAAGCGGATTACCGTATGCAACCTGAAGATATCGATGCTTGGTACGTGCGAAATAGCAAAGGCGAAATGGTGCCATTCTCAGCGTTTGCTACAGGTACATGGGAATATGGTTCTCCTCGTCTAGAGCGCTTTAACGGCCTACCTGCGATGAACATTCAAGGTGGTGTAGCTGAAGGCTTCAGTACTGGTGAAGCGATGAACCTGATTGAAGACATGGTTAAGAAGTTGCCACCAGGGTTTGGTGTTGAGTGGAATGGTCTGTCCTATGAGGAACGCCTCTCTGGTAACCAAGCACCTATGCTATATGCATTATCTGTGGTGGTGGTATTCCTAGTATTGGCAGCATTGTATGAGAGTTGGTCGGTACCGTTCTCGGTGATCTTAGTGATCCCACTGGGTATTATTGGTGCGCTTATTGCGATGAATGGCCGTGGTTTACCAAACGACGTATTCTTCCAGGTGGGTCTACTGACAACGGTGGGGCTTGCAACCAAAAATGCCATCTTAATCGTAGAATTCGCCAAAGAGTTCTACGAGAAAGGGGCGGGCTTGGTAGAAGCAACATTGCATGCAGTCCGAGTGCGTCTACGTCCAATTCTAATGACATCATTAGCATTTGGTCTTGGTGTTGTGCCACTCGCTATCAGTAGCGGTGTAGGTTCTGGTAGCCAAAACGCAATTGGTACTGCTGTACTCGGCGGCATGATGAGTTCTACCTTTATGGGGATCTTCTTCATTCCTATCTTCTTCGTGATTGTTGAGCGCATGTTCAGTAAGCGCGAGCGAGATAACGCTAAAGCAGCTAAGGCAGAAGCCAAAGCGAATAAATAGCGTCACAGTTATTGACTAGAAAAGCCCAGCATTTGCTGGGCTTTTTGTTGTTTGAGGCTGCCTCGTGCTGAGATTAGTTGAGGTTTTAGGCTACTACTTTTGTGTACAAAAGCAGGTTAGGACCAGCACATTTGTGCCCCCAAAGTTGGTTGGCCTTCGGATGAAGACTAATTACATTTTGACTGGTGTTACCAAGCAATCTATTTGAACTTGTGGCCTCGTGAATATTAATTGCCTCCAGCAGGGGATGTGCAGACACTGCTGAAGCACGCTTCAAGTACGTCCGTGTAAGCTCAACTAAAACATCCATGTTTTCGACGGCTTCAGCCGTATCTACACTGGTTTACTGGTGTTTCAATTTATACCCTTGCGGCTCGATGCTTAACGCGGAAATGCCCCAAAACGTGTTAGCTTCCATTACTAATGGCTATTATCTTCGAATTCAAAACCAAATCTAAATCAAAGTCGTGGCGCTTCGCCCACACCCGAGCCAAGGGGCAAAGCGCTTGCGCCCCTTGGCAATCCCTCAGCGCCCCGGCGAAATTTGAAAAGCAAAATTTCCAACGGGGGGAGATTTGATTCTTTGAGTTCATTGAAATATTTTTAGGCTCAGATGTTTACGGAAAAACCGCTAAAGCTAAAACACAAGTGCTAAGTATTTACTCTTTAATAACCTAGTGAAGATGCAGTTAAGGCCTTCATATCCAGCCCCGTTGCATACAGAGTTAGGCATTCCTCCCATCTTGAAGCTCAGGTGAAACCGCAGAATGGCCAAGGATGGCGTAAATAAAGATGCCAAAAACTGTCCTGCTAGGCATCGATAATTTTTTAACATTTCACAAAACCTATAAAAAATCAGACTGATGGAAAATATAAAAAAGTGATACACGGACCCATTGAACACCCTAGGCTCTCTTTATCCGCACTCAACAAGGTAGTTTATGTAGCTTTAACTTGGAAATTATCTATTTACAGCAATGCCTTAGCAGTGATAGCTTGTTAAAAAATTAACGAGTTGCTAAGAACGTTATCGAGCGACTAATGAATAAGCTGTTATAACTACTAAGGAAGGTTGGCATTAAACGATATATTTTCATTACTTCGCTATTTTTTTTAGTAGGTTGTATCTCTTCTGTAGATTTAACTGAAAGTAAAGAAGCATCTCTTCTTGTTAACCAATGCTTTGAACTCACACGACCTGCGTTTGTGTATGAGGGGCGCTGTGCTGATTTATCGGGATTTAATGATAACAGCGAACTTTGTAACAGCATTCAAACGATGGGAGAAGGTGTATTCCCAAAAAGTTGGGAAAACTATCTGCAACAGCGAGATTCATTCGACAAAACGCATTTTGATAAATTGGCATTCGAAAAACAAAGAACTATGCTGTTTGCTCTTGATGCAGGAACTAAGGTCACTATAACTAGAGTGGTGCATCATGGATGGGGAGCTGATGGAAGGTATTGGGTGTTTCGAGGTAACCTGATCAATAATGGAAAATCAATTGAAGTTGAGTTGCCATCTTTTAGTAAAGTTCACCTAATGCCTTATTGGTTAAATGGGCGTTCTAAAAATATCCCAGAGTTAAATAGTAAGTTTATAGGTTCGTGTAAAACGTAGTTATAACAAGTCATTAAAGCAGGACAAAAAACAGTTGGTTTTTGCTCGTGCCTCGCTTATTTTAACCAGCTATTTTTAGCCTCTTAATGAGGCGTTAGCTTTCAAGGATGAACCATCATGCAGTGCAGCCATAAATCTGTTAGAAAACAGTTATTCATTTTAATTGCTTTTATGATTGGCATGTTTTCGTTATCTGCAAACGAACTGCCTTTACAGAAAGAAAGTATTTCTCGAATCGAATACCCACCAGAAATTCAATATATTAGTGCTCTAATTCAAAGTAAAGATACAAGTACTCTAGTCTATGAATCTTGGAAAGGATTTGAAATGAATGAAGGAGATTTGCACTATTCAGAGTTAAACGTATTAAACGAAAAGATTCAATTTGATACCGCTAAAGTTGT
>NZ_BPEW01000008.1 GCF_019654975.1 Shewanella sp. c952 | reverse complement strand
GCGTGAAGTCATCTTTCATACTTCGCCGAAGACGCTAGGTCGTTGGCTTGAGGAGGCGTATTCTACACTCTCCAGTGGCGGCGTCAAGCGCTTATTTTAAGAAGTTTTTCAAGCGATGATTTCTTAACCAGAAGTCATTACCCGAAGCCCTTAAAGCGTTTGTCACCTGAATCAAATCCCCTAAGGTTTTTAACTCTCACCTCTTAGTTAAAAGAGGTACTGATTACGCTGCAAGTCCCGTACTACCTAAGCTTTCGTTTAGTTAGTTGGCCTGCTGTGCCGTGTCAGTGGATGCGCATTATAGGCAAATCCTGACAGAGCACAAGGGGCTAAATGATAAAAAATGAAATAACACGCCTAAGCGACCAATTCTCAAACAATACGCACAAAAAAGGGGCTAGACGCCCCTTTTATCTGTTTAAACCATGCATCAAGTTAGTGCTGTATCACCTAAGCAGACGACTTTTATCTAAGGGGCCCATTGTTGAAAATCAATGACTGCTTCTATAAAGAGGTAAGAAGCTTCATTTGCTATGAAGCTAATTATCAAGCTAGCATGGCGATTATGGTAAAAATCCTTAATACGACTCTATAGTCACTTATATAGAAGGTGAAGCATGTTATTAGCTCCGATTACTGTCACTGCCAGCCAAAGTAATAGTCCCAATCTCTTCGCTTATTCCGTTATTGCCGCTCTATCTGGCTTGGTATTATTTATTAGCCTGTTTAGTAACGATGTATATGCAACTGAAATCTACACTTGGGTTGATGAGCATGGCGTTACGCACTTCAGCCAAGAACCACCAGAACAAAAACAAGTTAAAAAGATTTATAGTGAAGATATTAAACCAGCCAAAATTGGTTCAGTATCTCCAAAAGCAACCGCCAAGGTTAAAAGTGAACCTACGGAGTTAGAAAAGTCCGCTATAGCAATAAAAAAATCTGATAAAGCACAAGCAAAATTAATTTGTGATAATGCTAAACATAGTCTTAATATACTAACGAGCCATTCAAAGTTGAATAAACAGAGTAAAGAGTCTGGCGAAAGTGTGGCGATGACTGAAGAGCAAAGGCAAACTGCGATAAAAGAACAAAAACAGCGAGTCTCTTTATTTTGCTCTAAATAATATCTCTTTCGCCATCGGACGATAGTGAGACAGACTAGATTTGAGTCTGTCTCGATGCCGCCAACTATTGGTTTGCAGTTAGGTTATACATTGAACGGGCAATCCCATCTTCACAGGCTTTTAATCCCGCCTCCCAACCATCATCAAATTTATCTAAGCCATCAAGTGCAGTATCTTTAACTACAGAACCGTATAGTTCTGTTTGTTGCTGCTGGGTCACATAAGCATTTTTACAACCGCGATAGTAACCATAATGATAAAGGCTTTCGAACTCTTGATTGCCTTCACCAATATAAGGGGCTGATGCAAGCCCACGTTGATCATCATTGGCACACCCCACTATCACTATTGAGGATAAAATGATTATTGCTAGTTGAAACTTCATACACACGCCTCCCTGTCAGAAAATCCTACAACCAATACATGAAACTTAACAAATGCACTGCCGTATTAATATCATTGAGTATTGACGAAAAATTTGAGAATACAAACATATCGTTAAGTTACCGCTAAATGATGCCGACCTCTTAGCGCTAGGGTGACAATAAAGTAAAAATGGCATCCCCTATACAGAGATGCCATTTGATGAATCACTCACTTACAACACTATTACTGGCTAAAAGTCAGTTCAGTTCCTGACACTGATATATGTATCGCTTTACCCGGTTGTAGTTGTCCACTTAAGATTTTTTGCGCCAGTGGGTTTTCAACTTCCTGCTGCAATGCCCGCTTTAGTGGTCTCGCCCCATATATGGGGTCGTAACCTGCCTCAGCGATAATTGCTAAAGCATCATCACTAATGACTAACTCATAATCTTTCTCTGACAGCCTTTGCTTTAAGCCCTCTATTTGAATTGCTGCGATATGGGCAATATTGCCTTTATCCAACGGATGGAAAACAACTGACTCATCAACACGGTTCAAAAACTCGGGTCTAAAATGCTGTGTCACTACCTGCATGACATTAGATTTCATCTCGTCGTAACTTTGCGATCCAAAACCTGCTTGAATAACATCAGAACCAAGGTTCGATGTCATGATCACCACTGTATTGCGAAAATCGACGGTTCGGCCTTGACCATCCGTTAAACGACCATCATCGAGTACTTGCAGTAAGATATTGAAAACATCAGGATGTGCTTTCTCCACTTCATCAAGCAAAATCACCGAATAGGGCTTACGCCTTACCGCTTCGGTTAGGTAACCGCCCTCTTCATAACCGACATAACCAGGAGGAGCTCCAACTAAGCGCGATACAGAGTGCTTCTCCATAAACTCGGACATATCAATGCGAACTAGTGCAGATTCTGTATCAAACAAAAACTTTGCCAACGACTTACACAACTCTGTTTTACCTACGCCTGTAGGCCCAAGAAATAGGAATGAACCAATTGGACGATTAGGATCTGCAAGCCCTGCTCGGCTACGACGAATTGCATTCGATACCGAATCAACGGCTTCATTTTGCCCAATAACACGCTCATGTAGAGCATCTTCCATCTGCAACAGCTTTTCTCGCTCACCCTCGAGCATTTTTGATACAGGGATCCCAGTCGCTTTTGACAGCACCTCTGCGATCTCTATATCAGTCACTTTATTGCGTAGCAGAGTCATATCCTGCATCTCAGCTTGGGCAGCTAGATCCAACTGTTTTTCAAGTTCAGGAATGCGACCATATTGCAATTCGGACATACGCGTTAAATCACCCGCTCGCCTTGCAACTTCAAGGTCCATCCGCGCTTGCTCTAGATCAGCCTTAATATGCTGGGTTCCCGCTAATGCCGCTTTTTCAGTATGCCAGATCTCATTTAGCTCACCGGCTTTCGCTTCAACCTCTTTTAATTCAGAGCGCAGCACATCTAAGCGACGTAGGCTTGCTTCATCCTCCTCCTTGCTTACCGCCTGCTCTTCAAGTTTTAACTGAATTGCGCGCCGTTCAAGCTTATCGAGAGATTCAGGCTTAGAGTCTATCTGTATTCTGATGCTTGAAGCTGCCTCATCAATTAAATCAATGGCTTTATCAGGGAGTTTACGATCTGAAATATAACGATTCGACATACTCGCGGCGGCTACAATGGCAGGATCGGTGATCTCAACATGATGATGCAGCTCATAACGCTCTTTTAATCCACGTAAAATAGCAATGGTATCTTCGACATTGGGTTCATCCACCAGCACTTTTTGGAAACGACGCTCCAGCGCAGCATCTTTTTCAATATACTGACGGTATTCATCTAGTGTGGTAGCACCGACACAATGCAAGTCACCTCGAGCCAGTGCAGGTTTAAGCATATTACCCGCATCCATAGCGCCATCACCTTTACCCGCGCCAACCATGGTATGCAGCTCATCAATGAATAGGATAACTTGGCCCTCTTCCTGAGAAAGCTCATTCAGTACTGCTTTTAAACGCTCTTCAAATTCGCCACGGTATTTAGCGCCTGCGACTAATGCGCCCATATCTAAAGATAAGACCCGCTTGTTTTTTATTCCTTCAGGCACTTCATTATTAATAATGCGCTGTGCTAGCCCTTCAACAATTGCAGTTTTACCCACTCCAGGTTCACCAATAAGCACAGGATTGTTCTTACTACGACGCTGTAAAACTTGAATCGTGCGACGTATCTCATCATCACGACCAATGACAGGATCTAACTTCCCCTGCTCGGCACGCTCGGTAAGATCTACCGTGAATTTTTTCAGTGCTTGGCGTTGATCTTCAGCATTAGGATCATCAACATTTTGACCATTACGAATTTGCTCTATTGTTGACTCCATCAGTGCTTTAGTTGCACCCGATTTTTTCAATGCCTGTGCAAGCGCATCATTGCCCTCAAGGGCTGCAAGCACAAAGAGTTCACTCGAAATAAACTTGTCTTTGCGCTTTTGCGCTAATTTGTCACACAAATTCAATAAGCGGATCAGTGCTTGGGACAATTGAACATCCCCACCCGTCCCCTCGACTTGAGGTCGTTGCTCTAATTCTTGGCTAAGCAGAGAGCGCAGCGTGCTGACCTGAATACCCGCTTGGGTCAGCAATGGGTGAATTGAACCGCCATCTTGATTTAGCAATGCCATCATCAAGTGTGCGGGCTCTATAAATTGGTGATCTCGGCCCAATGCCAATGATTGAGCATCCGAGATAGCAATTTGGAATTTATTGGTCATACGATCTAATCGCATCATTCCTCCGGTAACTCAGTTAGGTTTGTATCAGTGCCATAAATCGTCACGCAAAGCTCAATACTCTTTGAGCACTATATTTGGGTTAATACAAACAGAAAATAATAGGTTTGCTCTACAAGACCGTAAAGCATGTGATAACTAAAATATGGGGGCTATTTGAACGATTTCAAGTAAGGAGTTAGGCATTCAGCCAAATAAATGAAGCCATTCTTCCAGTGATACCATCGCGGCGGTAAGAGAAAAATGATTCAGAATCGGTAACCGTGCAGCGTTTATCTGCATAGACCTTATTCACGCCGAGCTTGCGTAAGCGGATCTGCGCTAACGCCTGAATATCGGCCATATACTTGTCGCTACCTTTTTGAAGACAAGTTTGCCTAAAACAATCTTTAGCTTCAGGGTGCTTTGCTACAAACTGTTGTTTTACCTCTTCCCCCACTTCAAAAACGTTAGCGCCTATAGCAGGGCCAAGGTAAGCGATAAGCTCTTTCGGTGAATGGCTAAACTTGTTAACGGCAACTTCTATAATCCCATCGCATAATCCACGCCATCCCGCATGAACCGCAGCGACTTCAGTGCCTTGTTCATCACACAATAAAACAGGAAGACAATCAGCAGTCATCACTACACAGACCTGGTTGCTACTATTGCAATAACTACCGTCGGCATAATGGATGTGGCGATTGTCGGCATTAACAACCTCTATACTATGAGTTTGTTCAAGCCAAGCAGGACTTACAGGCAGGTTTAATCGTTGTTCAATAACCTGTCGGTTGCGATTAACATTAGCGAGATCATCACCAACATGCGCACCGAGGTTTAAACTGTGGTAAGGCGGCAAACTGCAGCCACCTTGACGAGTCGAAAAAGCAAGGTTTACTCCCTCAGGAATAAACCATGCTAACTTCTCATCGACAACATCAACCATTAAATAACGGCAGGATTATCGAGGGTATCTTGACGCAGTGCTTTGGTCAGCTTAACCATGTCTTCAGGAACAGGTGCCTGCCAGCTCATAATTTCACAAGTGAAAGGATGCGCTAGTTCAAGACGTATTGCGTGCAATGCTTGACGCTTGAAAGCCATATAGGTTTCGAAAAAGTCAGGAGCTGCACCTTTAGGCGGACGCGGACGGCCAGCATAAACAGGGTCACCAACTAATACATGACCGATGTAAGCCATATGCACACGAATTTGGTGTGTACGACCAGATTCTAGGCGCAGGCGTAAACGGGTATGAGCTCGAAACTTCTCAGCGACTCGGTAATGGGTCATCGCTGGCTTACCGTTATGGACAACAGCCATATGGGTACGCTTAGTTGGATGGCGATCGATTGGTTCATCGACAGTGCCACCCGCAATAATGCCGCCTTGAACAATCGCTTCATATTCACGAGTGATCTCACGAGCTTGCAGTGCTGTGACCAGATGCGTTTGCGCTTCAACCGTTTTAGCCACAACCATCAAACCAGTCGTGTCTTTATCTAAACGGTGAACAATACCTGCGCGAGGCACCAATTCGATACCAGGACAATGATGCAGCAATGCATTCATCAAGGTACCATCTTGGTTACCAGCACCAGGATGCACTACCAGTCCAGCTTGCTTATTAATAACCAAGATATGGTCATCTTCATAAACAATATCTAGATCGATAGCTTCAGCTTTTGCCGACGTTTCTTCTTCCAGTGTTGCTAAGACAATGATGTCCTGACCTTCTAAAACTTTAGTTCTAGGTTTGTCAGAAACATTACCGTCAATGCTAACTGCACCGGACAGAATCCACTCTTTAATGCGTGTTCGCGAGTAATCAGGGAACAAATCAGCCAAAGTTTGGTCCAATCTTTGCCCTGATTGTATTGATGTTATCTCGCTTTTTAGTTTAATCTCTTGAGTCATATGAACCGTACCCACGTTTCGGGGTCCAAAAATGTTTACTATCTGTTACAATCGGATTGTTTCTATTTTATCGTGAAATGGAAAAATTCTTAACTATAACTTTAAAAGAATCGAATTCAAGTATGCATAAAATTGCTAAAAGTGTTGCTGTAGTCCTAATATCGCTTGCTGTTACGGCCTGTAGTAGTAAACAGGGCGAAGACCCTGCAATGATCAAAAGTTCGCCTGAAGTGCTTTATTCTCAAGCAAGAACCTCTATGGAGCTGGGAAATTACAGCAAAGCAGTTCGTTCTTTAGAAGCTTTGGATTCCCGTTTCCCGTTTGGACCTCATAAAACACAAGTCCAACTCGATTTAATATTTGCTTACTACAAGCTTGATGACCCAGCTTCTGGTATCGCTAACATCGACCGTTTCATTCGATTAAACCCAACACATAAAGACATAGATTACGTTTACTATATGCGCGGTCTAGTCAATATGCAGTCTGATCGTTACCTTTTCCACGATATGTTAAACATCGATAGATCTGATCGTGATCCTAAAGCGGCTCAAGATGCATTTAAAGATTTCGATAGACTGGTTAAGGCTTATCCAAACAGTAAGTATGCAGCAGATGCTCAAAAACGCATGCAACACTTAAAAAATAGACTGGCACTTTACTCGATCAAGGTAGCTGAATACTACATAAAAATGAATGCATGGAGTGCAGCGGCCATTCGAGCACAACTAGTTATGGAAGGTTTCCCAGGCACACCGTCAACAGAAAGAGCCTTAGAGATAATGTCTGAAGCTTACGGCGAACTAGGGCAAGATAAGCTTAAAGAGCATGCACTTATGGTGATGCAAGCAAACTTCCCAGATAACAAATTGGTTGCTCAGCGCTAATTATTAACGCTGTTTTTCCACTCGTTATTATAAATAAAGGCCTCTATTTGAGGCCTTTATTTTTTATTGATTGATTTACAAATGTTGATAAATAAAACCGCCATATAGATATTTTGTCGCTTCAGCGCCTAGCACCATCACCTTGTCACCACAATTCAACACGCCAGAGTTAATCAGTTTAGCTAAACTGACCCATATCGCCGCCGAACCTAAGTTGCCTAAAGATTTTGCATCATTAATAATTCTGCTAGATTCAATAGCCAACGCATCGCCAAGCAATCGATCAATATGGCCATTCGCTTGATGTGGCAATATAAAACGAAAGTCATCAAGATGATGCCCTCGCGACTGCAAAGCCGCTAAACCGAGTTCAAACAATTGACTGCCCTGCTGCCTTACCGCCTGAGTATTATGATGAAATCTTGCCATCTGCTTATCGGCAACGTCCTTCGACCCCGAGTCGAGATAAAAGCCAGCCTCTTTACCCACCCCGATATGGCCCAAATAGATATCAGAAATAGTGCCAATCGAACCCGCTAATTGTTCGGCAGGAGCAAGCACCACAGCCGCTGCGCCATCTCCCATCTGCACATAGTTCACCAGCTGCTCAGTATCAATGAATTGATTATCCATATCAAAATAGACAGAACCGGTCTCACAACCAACAATCGCCACGGGTTGTTGATTCACGGCACAAAAGCTCGACGCTATCTGCAATCCATTGGCAAAGCCAGTACACGCTTGGCGCAACTCTAAATAGGGACCATGATATGACAACTTATCTGCTATCCAGGCCGCATTGGGAGGAACTTGAGTATGTGGTGTGCATGTATGAGAGAGCAAATAGTCGAGCTGACTTATCTCAATACCTGCCGCTAACAACGCACCATTAAGGGCTTGAACGCTCAACTCTATACTGGTTGGCGAGGGTCTACTTGTTGCGACATTAAGATCACGACTCAAATGCCGCCCCTCTATCCCCATTCGCCGTGCAATCGCTTTGGCTTTTCTTGCGGTCAACAAACCGCACTGCTGCTTTAGCTTCTCTAACAGATATTCATTGTTAATATTATCGTGAGGTAACGCGTGTTCAATCCCTTTCAATGAGAGCGAGTGTTTAGCAAATTTTACCGCCATTTAGCCTCCAGTTTTCTTGTCACACCGTCTAAGCACACACCCATGGACTCAAATGCTCCGCCTTGAGTCAATAAAAGCTGCATCAAGTCACCCACCACTTGCTCATGTTGCTCTGCAAATTGATTAACACTCGCACCAAGCGCCATTGCATGTTTGCGGCTAACGTAAACATGTTTAGCTTCATCTTTTTTAATTAGCCCACACAATTGGGCAAAGGGATGATCCGAGCCTAAATGGCAATGCTCAAACGATTGCATAATATGAGTGACACAGGTATCTAAGATGGCAATTCTGACAAAATGTTCGCTGTAATTTTCGACTCGCCCTAAGCTGGCATAAAAACGCTTGGCCTTTCGTTGCACTAGGCTAAAACTTGTCAGCTCAGTCAATTGACTTGCAACTTGCTGCAAAGCTAAGTCGTGCCGATATTCATCAGCTTCTACTCCATGTAAGCAACTTAGAATGAGTTTATGTTCCGAGCCAGCTAAGCGCGCTATCTCGCTATTAAATACTAACTGTGCAGATTGTTCACCGCATAGTAATAAGGGCAGTAATCTTGCCATCGCATCAGTCTGTTGATCAGAGAAGTGGATCGGAGATACTGTGGCTGCTTGCAACCAACTTTCGATTCGTTGGCCGTTGGCGTGATCAGCCAATGCAGTAGAGTGTTCATGCCTTAATGGAAAGCATCGAGGTAAGCGATGTTTAATCATTTACCCTCCTAAGCACCCAGCGCTGATACAACACTGGCAGCATCAACACATCAAAGCCCCAAGCAAAAAGCACCACCAGACAGGACAACAAACTCAATTGTGCAATAGGGGCAAAGTTCGATAACAAACCGATAGAAAAGCCAAGGGCAATCGTCAGCGTGGTAAAACTAATCACTGGTAATACTTTACTTAACCCTTGCCACATAAGCTCAATAGTATCCTCTGAACCTCGTTCGCTCGGCAGTTTAAGCATTAAGTGCAAGGTATCGTCAACAATCACCCCCAACATCATACCGAGCACAACAGCCGTGCCTAAACTAATAAAGCCGCCGTTAAGCTGCCACAGCGCAAATACCCACAGCAAAGGCAGAAAGTTAAGTAACAATCCCATGAAGCCAAACAGTAACGAACGCTTTAAAATGCTGAGTAGAACGGCTAACGCTATCAAAGCCACACCAAATGAAGACAGCATATTATTGGCATTATCAATGCTTAGGTGCGCAAACAGTAAATTGCTACCAAGCGGCGGACTAACAGTAACCTGCGAAGCATTCTGCTCCAGCCAATAATTAACTTTCTTCTCGAATGCCACCAACTCCATAGCCGTCATCGGTTTTAAATACAGCGTTACTAGAGCAGCACTCTTGTTTGCGGACAGTTCACTCTGTAAATGCAGCTCGGTCACTGAATTATTAGCCAGCAATTGATGAAACTGACTTTGACCAAGGCCGGTACTTCTAATCCAATCTCCTAAGTGTTGCACTTTATTGACTTCTGCCTGAGCTTTTAAAAAGCGAGCAAACTTATAAATAAAGCTCAGCTCAGTCTTATCCACTTGTTCACCCGAGACACTACCAACAACATAATGCTGTAAGTTAATACCTGCAAAATACTGACGCATTTTTTGGCTAGAAACAGTAAAAGGGTTGTCGTCATTAAAATAGCTTAATGGGTCGTCATTTAAGGTCAGTTTAGAAACACTAAATGTAGCAGCGATACTAATAAGGACAATACCTAGCATAACTGCATTGGGTCTTTTTACATTATATTTAGCTAAGCCTACAACCGAGCTAAACAAACGGATTCTTTGAGGCTTTACAACCGAAAACTTAGCAAAATAAATCAGTGTGGTAAGGCTCAGCAAATAGTTACAGAGCACGGCAAAAGCCACGAGTAATCCAAAGCTTTGGATAGGAGGTGACGGACTAAAAGTTAGCAAACAGAAACCAAATATGGTGGTGACCGTTGAGTAGAAAAGTGGTGCTTGATTAACACGAACGGTTTCAGTTAACGCTTGTTCATTCGACAAGCCATTATTCACTGCCCTGCGCCAACCAAAATACAGGTGCGATGCATAGGCAAGTGCTAGCGTCACAATAATCACTGGCACAAAAGCACTAATAGCAGCCAAAGTAAGCTTCAGCCACGCTGCTACACCGATAGTGAATACAAGTGCTATCAAGCTATTAAGGCACAGCGCAGCAATCCACACCTTCTGCCTAATAAACAGAGCCGCCATAACAAAGATGACCAGTAATAAAGAGGGAGCAAACCAAGTAAGGTCATGACGCAATACTTTGGCATACTGCCAATTTAAGGCATGAGTGCCATTGAGGTAACTTTCGACCTTCAATGGTTGCCAGAACTGTTGTGATTGAAGCTTGATGTTATCTAACGTATCGATGAGCCATAAGCTGCGCGTTTTAAATTGCGACGCCTTAGACTCATCTAACTGAAACTGGAGCAATATTGCATGGCCGTCATTCGACAAAACAGAATCGAGGCGAGGATGCTTTTTATAGGGCAAGATTTTATTGGCTTGGGCGCTACCTTGCACAAATTGATTATAACCCTGCACACTAACGATATCTGACTGTTTATCAATTTGAGAGACAAAGGCTAACAAGGACTGGTTAAGCTCTCCGTCACGCCAATCCTGTTTGCTCTCAAGCAATAACCACAGCTGATCATGACGTTCGAAGTTATCACCCATGTTATTAAAAGCGATAAAGCGTGAGTCCTCAGGAGAGAAATAATCACTAAAATCGACATCAAGGTTCAACCTATGTAGTCCTAGCAATGAAAACAGCAGCAGAAAAGCAATAACTACGAATAGCACTACTGGATAACGTTGAATTTTCCAAACTGTCTGAGTATGCAACTAGCTTCGCCCTCACTGATATTTTAGTTATAAAACACTAGACCGTGTAATTCACGATTATATTCACAGTTTAATAACAAATAGTAGTCCAACGGCTAAAGCTATCGAACTGACAAACAAATTGCTCAGTTGTGCAGCTAAACGCTGAATTATTCAACGCACAGCTAAAAAATAGTGATATTTAGCAGAAATTGGTTGACTCAAATCGGTAAAAGCCTTTTAATAGCGCCCGTTGCCCGAATAGCTCAGTCGGTAGAGCAGAGGATTGAAAATCCTCGTGTCCCTGGTTCGATTCCGGGTTCGGGCACCAATATTTAGTTTAGGTGTTGCAACATTTAAACATTAAGCTGAGGCAATATAAGACCTTAAGCTCACAACTTAAACCTCGCCTAGCGAGGTTTTTTTGTATCTGAGATTTGAAATCCTACAGCCTTCACTCTTTAGCTAAATAGCATGCACAAAAAAGCCAGTCTGATTAAGACTGGCTTTTAGACTATTTGCAGACGCTATAAGCTTATAGCGCGCTATAGCTCACGCTGAAAAATAGCTCTCTGCCCGGGCTGTTGTAATTAGTCACCGACACAATGTCTTCATCGAAAACATTATTAGCTTTTAAGCGTAGTTGCCAATTATCAGAGACTTGATAACCAACACCTAAATCTAACTGATGATAAGCATCTAGATACTGCTTATATCCAGCATAGCGTTTACCTTGATAATGATAATTAGCCAGTAGATCAAAGTCATTCCAACGGTAGCTTAGCGAGTAATTCACTTCATTTTCGCTGCGGCCGGTTAACTTTTCTTCAGTCGCTTTATCTTCAGTATCTAGGTAGGTATAAGCCAATTGATGTTCTAAACCAAATAACGAAAATTTAGTAAAGAATTCCGCACCTAAGATCTCTGCATCACTGATATTTGCTGGTTTCCAGATCGGATAACCATTGCTATCAAGCTCACCAGTCCACGCCCAGTCGATCAAGTTTTCGATGTCATTTTTAAACACACTAATATAAGCCTGAACATCGTTGCGTTGGTAATTCAGCGTAATATCATAGTTTTCAGATGTTTCAGATAGAAGATCGGGACTGCCTAAGTTTGGATAGTACAGATCGTTGAATGTTGGTGCTTTAAATGCTGTTCCAGTAGTTACAGCTAGACGCCACTGTGCATCAAATTGGTAGGCAAGCCCTAAGTTATAGGTTGTTTCACTGTCGACACTCTCAACGTCATCATAGCGAACGGCAACTTCAGCAAGCAATTTATCCCACTGCTTTTCTGCAAGTAAATAAACGCCGACCAAATCTCTATCAGTTTGGGCATAATCTCCAAGTACAGCTTCATTCGACCAATCAATGCCGCCACTAAGGTTTAGGCCGTTGCCAACTAAATACTGATTACTCCAGTTAACTTGCTTACGCTTAGTTTCAAATTCACTCACATTTACAGCTACACTATCGCCGCGGAAATACTCGTTATAGTCACGAGACTGGCTTATAGTCAACTTACTGTTAAAATGCTCCGCACTGTATTGAGTACCTAAAGTCCAAAGGTAATTCGCGAAATCAAACTCATCGTCGCCACCAAAACCATAGATGTCATCGTATTGAGTATTCCCTTTATCGTACTGACCATTCCAAAGTGCCTGCCACTGTTCATTTAACGATTGTGAACCTTTAACAGATAGCGATGTACGATCATAACCGTCAGCATCATTTTCTGCTTCAACGCCATTGTAGACATCGTAGCCATTTGAACGCTCATGGTTGATAGCTAGCGTACTGCTGCCTTGTCCATGCTCCAGACCAATACCAGCAGAACCACGAACATAATCATTGCTACCGTATTCAGCGCCAACATACCATTCATCTGATTTTAGTTGGCGGGTAAATATTTGAATCACACCACCAATAGCATCACTGCCCCATACCGATGCTCTAGGGCCTTTTAGCACTTCTATTCGCTCAATATTCTCAGGAGAGATAGTACTTAAGTTTGCAGTACCCAATGTTGCAGAACCGATTTTCACACCATCGACAATGATTAAAGCATGGTCACTACTGGTTCCACGGATACTTACAGAAGAAGCCTGCGCAGCACCGCCATTACGAGTAACGCTTACACCAGGCAGATTCTCTAACACGTCGACAATTGACTTAGGATTAAGCCGTTCAATCTCGCTGCGTTCAATAGTATTAATAACGGTAAGCTGTTGTTCAGTGCTTCTATCGAAACGGGTACCGGTTACGGTAATGGTTTCATCAATGGTCACGTCTTGATTGGATTCTGCTGCCACTGTTGGCAATGCAGTTAAGCTGAATACGCCGCTGATCAGCAACGCAATTTTAGATGGTTTAGTACCCATTTACCCTTGACTCCTAAAGGAAAACGGGGCAAATGCGTCACGGCAGTGTAAATCAATTAGCGCATAGTTCCTTCGCTATATTTACAATTTGCCGCACTTCGAGATCTGCCCGCCGAAATCATCGAAATCACTTTACGGGCCGGTCTCCGGACTTAGGTTCTATATTGATGAGGTCATCAATATGCGACAACAAGCTTTAAAGCGCTTGTGTCTCACCATTCACCGTTGCGGGGGCAGTGTCAGAATTTAACTGACTTCCCGATTATCCTCAGCCAACACGCAAGTTGAAAGCAGAGGCACCAATAAAGTTGACTAGTTAGTTATTTTTTATCGTTGTTACGCTGCGGTATGTTGAGGTTACCGCTTTGTGCGCGCATTATAGACGTCTATACGGTTAAATGTCTAACTAATCAAAGAGCAGATTTGTTCTAGCTTAGATTGTAATGACTAGACTTATCGCTATAAACAGAACGAATGAGATAAAACTTAGCAGCTAACCCTTTAGGGTCTGTTGAACTTTCGAGCTTAGTTTTTGTTCGATTCTTTACCGTAAGGAATAATGCTTCTAGTGCAAGGCTTGAGCGATGACGCTCAACCAGCTAAGTGAAGAGCACATAACTCATTCTAGTCATAATAGAATAGAAGCAATAAACGAATCCAAAGGACAACATTTCTTGGCCATTTTTTCTGCGTTAAAGGCTCTTTGTGGAGAATGACTACACGACATAGCCTCTGCCTTGCCAAAATGGCCAATAAATTGCTGCAAAAACAACCATGAAAGAGCAGCAGACCCTAGTCTTGTTTCGCAATATGAGCTGGTAAACCCAGTATCAAAGCCATTTTTAGCAGCGCTATGCCAATTGCTGCTGAAGATTTAGCTACCATCCATATCCGTCAAAAATACCAGTAGCAGGCCACAGCTATTCTAATTTAAATTGAACGGACTGACTGCTGACATGAACTCACGATAGTTTGTTTTTTCAATCGGGGCTGTGATGGCATTAAACTCATTACCTCGCAACGACTTATGAATAAGATACAAATCCTTCTCTCCACTAACAGCCGTATAGTATCCAATCTCACTTAGGCGTTGTGGCTCTTTATAAAAGTCGATTTCAAGTTCATTAAGGTGACTGTTTGGCATTCGCGTGCAGCCAATGATGGCACTAGCAGTCTGATGACCATTAATAAACTCATCATCAACACGCTCATATATCACCTCACCATTGCAACTATCTCGATAGGTATTGACCATGGTATCAAGGAAATCTTCTGGTTTTATATTTGCAGACATTCCCTCAAAACCTTGAATGCATACCATTGAAGACCAGTTATGCAGCCCTTCGGTTTGCGGTAAAAACTCAGCAGAAAACATCCCATCTTCAAGTTGGGTGTAGGCAAGTTTCCAGTCATTGGGGAGGAAAAAGCTTAATTTTTGGCTAAAAATAGGCAGTTGCTTAGGCAACCTATCAATCGAGCTCTCTGTCATTTCTGATGCATGAGCGCTCATAAAAGAGTGACAACAAAAAAGTACTGAACAGATTGCCCAGCGTGGCTGCTGACTTGCTTTCATACCTTTACAATCCTTGTTTAGGGTATTTATTTTGAGCGTATTGTATAGTCACAGCAGCAAAAGGCATAGATAAAAAATCACTTTCTAGCGGTGCAGTCGGACTTAAGCCAACCAATAGCCAATCTATTCAACCACATACTTGAAACACCGCAATCCATTAGCATTTAATTAACATTAGGGCTTGCACATTATGATTACATTTGTAATCATAATTAAAAATTACAACTGTAATCAATAGCTATCATCAGAGAAGTCGTAGCTATGCAAGGGATCATCGTGATGAAAGAGATAAGTAATGCCGAGCTCAATGTACTCAATGTGCTTTGGAAAAAATCCCCAATAAGTGCCAGCGAAGTTGTCGCATTACTCACTCAGAGTCATGACTGGCATGAGAAGACTGTTAAAACGCTGCTTAATAGACTTGTGAAAAAGCAGGCTATCGGTTTTGAAAAACAGGGGCGTAGTTACTTATATCATCCGTTAATCGATCAAAGTGACTATCAACTAAAAGAGAGTGAATCTTTTATCGAGAGACTCTTCTCAGGCCGAGTTGCACCACTGGTTGCAGGCTTTGCCCGTGAAAATAAGCTAAGTGCAGAAGATGTTGAGGAGTTACAGCAACTGATTGATACCTGGCAAGAGGAGAATAAGTCATGACCCTTTGGCTTCTTCAGCAAACACTGCTACTTAGCCTTGTTTGCTGCACTCTATTGCTTGGTCATGGTCGATTACAAAAACACTTAGGTGCACACAAAACCTATACTTTGTGGATGTTATTGCCGCTGCTGTTGTTAAGTTCACTATTAATCAACTATATCCCCACGCAGCTATTGCCGCTTCAATCTAACCAGATAGCTTATTACAGCATTAAGGCTGGAAAGGTGATAAGCCAAAGTGAGTCCTCTTGGTACAGCCAAACACTTATCTTCATTTGGCTGATTGGTTTTAGCGGTATGACTCTTGCCCTATTCTTGCAAAGCGCTTATCTACGCACATTGCTACAGACGGCTAATAAAGTAGAAGGCTTAGCTGCATATCTGCCCACCTATAGCCACCCTAAAGTTCACAGCCCCATGTTAATTGGGATTATTAGCCCTAAGATTATTCTGCCGACGGATTTCGTCAATCTAAGCCCGTTAAAACAGCGCGCCATTATTGCTCACGAACAATACCATCACCAAAGATTGGATCTATTTTGTAATCTTTTAGCCTACGGGATCTTAGCAGTATTTTGGTTTAACCCACTATTTTGGCTAGCCTATAAACGCTTTAGAAATGACCAAGAGCTCGCCTGTGATGCCAAGGTGACAGCCACTCTCGATACTGCAGAGAAAATAGTTTACAGCAAAATGTTACTCGTTTACTCACAACAGGCTAATCACGGTCTGTTACACACACACTATGGAAATAAACACATACTCAAGGAGCGTATTATGCAAATGAAAACTCATCAAAAAGGCCAAAGTGGTCTAGCCGTTATCGGGCTGACTGTGACCCTTGGCTTAAGCAGCCTGTTACTTAACCAACAAGTGTTTGCTGGAGATGATAAAAATCAGGATATTCATCCCGTGATTAGAATAGAGCCAGCCTACCCTGCTGCGGCAGTTGAAGCTAACCAGAATGGATTTGTAGTGATGAAATTTGATATCACTCCCACTGGCGAAGTGAACAATATTAAAGTGATCAAATCATCGCCGACCGCAATATTTGATGCATCCGCAATAAAAGCCTTAAAGCAGTGGCGTTATAGCGAGTCTAAAACTGGTGCAAAAGACTCGCTAGTGCAGCTTGATTTTGTTGTTGAAGCACCAGTGAGCGATATTGAAAAAATTAAAGTGACGTCAAAATAAGCTGAGCAGCCGTTATAGCGAATTGTAAAGAGCTGTAGATATTGAACAGACAGGCTTTACGACACGAGATAAACACCAGGAATGCTGCGTTTATCAATAAAGAGCCTAGATGCTCTTTTTGTCGTTAAAAAAATCCATAAAAAAACCCGGTGCTAACACCAGGTTTCATTTTAACAAATAGCTTAGCGCTATTTTATTATCGACGCTTGAGAATACTTTCGTTCAACACACTTAGCATTGTCTCCGTGTCACTCCAGCCAATACATGCATCCGTTACACTCTGACCATAACAAAGTGATTGACCTTCAACTGGATCCTGTCGACCTTCAACTAAGTTGCTCTCAACCATAACGCCAAATATCGATGTTTCACCAGCACCTATTTGACCAGCCACATCATCGGCAACTGACATCTGCAGTGCAAACTGTTTACGGCTATTGGCATGGCTAAAGTCAATCATAATATTATTCGCAAGCCCTGCTTTATCGAGCTGCAGGTTGATCTCCGCCACATGCGCTGCACTGTAATTAGGCTCTTTACCACCACGCAAAATGATATGACAATCAGGGTTACCTTTGGTTTCAACAATCGCTGAATGGCCAAATTTAGTCACCGAAAGGAAATGGTGAGGTGCGCTGGCAGCGCCAATGGCGTCAATAGCAACTTTAATAGTGCCATCGGTACCATTTTTAAACCCTACAGGGCTCGAAAGACCAGAGGCTAACTCTCTATGCACTTGTGATTCGGTGGTGCGAGCGCCAATTGCGCCCCAACACATTAAGTCGGCAACATATTGCGGCGTGATCATATCTAAAAACTCACCAGCTGTTGGCAAGCCCATATCATTAAGATCAAGCAACAGCTTGCGAGCGGTGCGTAAACCATCATTGAGCTTAAAGCTGTTGTCCATATTAGGATCGTTGATTAGGCCTTTCCAGCCTACTGTTGTGCGTGGCTTTTCAAAATAGACTCGCATAACAATTTCTAGCTGATCTTTATACTTCTCACGCAGCTCAACAAGACGTTTACCGTACTCAACAGCTGCAATAGGATCATGAATAGAGCAAGGACCGATAACCACTAAAAGGCGGTCATCCTTTTTTGCTAAGATATTATGGATGCTTTCACGCGCATTAAATACGGTCGCAGATGCGTTCTCTGTTGCTGGAAATCGCTCCAAAATAGCAATTGGAGGTAACAACTCTTTAATCTTATTAATTCGAACATCATCATTTTGGTAATACATGGTAATACTGCGCTCCGTCTAGCGTGTGAATATTGATCTCTCGATTGCGATACTGCGTTCAATTTATCCAGTATCGAAGCACATTGCAATCAAGTAATTATAAATTACACAAAATAAATTTAACTGACTATTTTTAAACAAATAATAAATATAATTCTCACCATCTTTATTCTATATAGAGCCAATAAGTTCCCACTAAACATCCTATAATGCTTTCAAATAGCTAATAACGCGTTCAAATACAGCCACGCACAAGTATATAAAATGTTGCCAGTAGCGAGTATCGTGACAGGCGTCAGCTGTAAAAAACAACAAAATGCTGCTGAAATAATGGATGTGCTATCAGAGGTGTTAGAGGTTATACAATAAAATGCGAGCAGTAGGTACACTCAAGCACAGCGATGAAAATAATATAACTCGTCGCCTTAGCGATAGCTGTAAGCTAATGACTTCTCATTGCATGCAGCTTTGACTGATAACGGAGCTTGTTGTTTGAATCATTGGTTAATGATAGTGCTTTCTCCATATTGACTTCAGCTTTGCGTTCATCGCCCGTAGCCCAATATGTTCTAGAAAGCCCAAAATAGAATTCATGACGGTAATCGGCTTTATCAATCGCTTTTTTATACCAGTTTAACGCTAGCTTATACTCTTTTTCGAAATAAGCTTGTTGCGCCATGCTGTAGTAATAATAAGGATTATGGATCCGAGCGAGCTCCATGACTTTGTGTACATCAGCCCACTCATCAAGCCTATTTTGCTCTCCAAGTATAATGGCATAGTTATAGAGCGCATTCATATCATCGGGATCAATGGTTAAGGCTAATTTATACAAAGCCTCAGCCTCTTCAACCAGCCCTTTATATCGATATAACACCGCTAGCGTATTAATCGCTGGCAAGAATTGATTATCCTGCTGCAAACTGAGTTTTAACAAGCCATAAGCTTTATCATATTGTCCCTTTACCAAAGCTTCGGCAGCAACATTATTGTAATACATTGAGGCCACCATCGACTGGCTCACTCGGCGTTTGTCATAGCCTTGCATTGCTCGCTCTGGTAAAAAATCGATTTGAATTGCACCGGTAGAAAAATTAATACTATTGCGCTGCTCTTGCGGTAATAATCTAAGATTAATATGACCATTCACAAGGTAGAAGCCACCCTGTTTATCCCAAACAGGTGGAACATCAATCTCTTGAAATTGCACCGTTACATCTAGCTCATTGGCTATAGCCGCGGTTAACAAAACTAAAGATAAACAGTTCCCTTCCCTGTCATTAAAGGTTTCACTGGCAGAGCGGGTCAAGTTATCGGCATAACGAAACCCGCCATCTTGAGCGTTAATATAGTTCGCTAACCATTTGTGGACTAAAATATTATTCGATTTAGACAACTTGGCTCTATTGAAATCCTTGCGAACGTTTTTAAGATCGTTATCTGATAAATAAAATAGGCTGTCTGCCGCAGGAAGCTCGGGGATCGCATTGAAGTGTTCATCATGATAATAGCTTTCAAGTGCGTACTGTTTGCTTGGTTCCGAGGTCGAACTACACGCTTGTAGCAACAACAGTAGAAATGATAACAAGGTTATAGAAATTCTCTTCATAACGCTCTCAACACAAGAAACCTTACCTATAAGCATAGTAGGTATGGCTTATTCTCTTTGCTAAAAACGTTACAAATCGTAAATCAAAAGCATGACCTCATTAATCAATAATTATAGACTTTGATTGAGAAGCTTTAGAAGACGGCTCATCGACCTCAATATAGAGTTGTTTATTTTGGTAGCTATAAGGTCGGTAAAATTGAGAGCCGCAACTAAAATAGCGATAAGGAATCGCAACAGCTAAACAACCTACCGGCAGTGCCTGTAGGATCTGGATTTGACGTTGAAACCTAAGTGCTTGTTGCCAATCATGCTCTAAAAGTACTTGGTCACGAACAGCAAAAGCATCAAATGGTTCACTGGATTTACGCACCACCACTTGACCAGATACAGCGCTAAAGCTACTAATGAACAATAACAGTAAACCGGTATTTATGATTTTTTTCATTAATCCATCACCAAGTAATACCTAAGATAACGTTAACTCCATCCTATACTTAACACTCGTGCAAATCCATTGGCCTTACGTCATCCCGGCCCTTTTTATCACCTGTAACAAACTGGTTCTCGGCACTTCGAGTAAACATTTTTCCATAAAAAAAGCAGAGCCTAAGCTCTGCTGTTTTCGTTTGGTGAAGCTCTAGCTACCACTCTTAACCGATACAAACTCTGGGTAAGCATCAATGCCGCAGTCTGATGCATCCATACCGTTATACTCTTCCTCTTCAGTAACTCGGATCCCCATAGTGGCCTTAAGGCCAAGCCAAACAACAGTCGAGGCGATAAACACCCAACCAAATATCACTGCTGCGCCATAAAGCTGGGTCATAAAAGAGGCATCTGCATTAGAGATAGGTACTAACATTAATCCCAGCAACCCTGCTACGCCATGCACCGAAATGGCACCTACTGGATCGTCAATCTGCACCCGGTCAAACGCCACAATAGAAAATATGACTACGCCGCCAGCCACAATGCCTATCACTCCCGCCATCGCTAATGATGGCGATAATGGGTCAGCTGTTATCGCCACAAGGCCCGCCAAAGCACCATTTAAGATCATGGTCAAATCTGCTTTTCCCCAAATGAGTCGACAAACAATTAATGCAGAGATAGCGCCAAATGCAGCTGCCGAGTTGGTGTTTACAAAAATCTTTGCCACCGCACTGGCATTTTCAACGTCTGATACCAATAACTGCGAACCACCATTAAAACCAAACCAGCCCATCCATAAGATAAACATGCCTAAGGTAGCCATAGGTAAGTTTGAGCCGGGTATAGGGTTTACCTGCCCATTGGCACCATATTTACCTTTTCGAGCCCCAAGTAACAATACCCCAGAGATAGCCGCTGCTGCACCGGCCATATGCACAATGCCACTTCCCGCAAAATCAACAAATCCCGCTTCGGATAAGAAGCCGCCACCCCAAGTCCAGTAGCCTTCAACAGGGTAAATAACCGCTGTCATAAACACTGAGAATGCCAAGAATGCCCATAGTTTCATGCGCTCAGCCACCGCACCAGATACTATCGACATAGCTGTTGCAACAAATACCACTTGGAAGAAGAAATCAGATTCAAGCGCATGATCCGCCCCATCAGCTTGAGAGCCAATCAATGAACCAAATGATGGTAACCAACCTCCCTCAGCGTTATCAACATACATAATGTTGTAACCCACAATGAGATACATTACGCATGCAATAGAATATAAGCAGACGTTCTTAGTTAGGATTTCAGTGGTGTTCTTCGAGCGAACAAGTCCCGCTTCTAACATGGCAAAACCTGCAGCCATCCACATCACTAGCGCACCGGAGATCAAAAAATAAAAAGTATCCAGAGCAAAACGTAGCTCTGTTACTGTTAATCCAAGTTTAGTTAAATCGTCCATTTCCCTACCCCTTTAAAGTGCTTCGTTATCGAGTTCGCCAGTTCTTATCCTGGTTGCTTGCTCTAAGTTGGTAACAAATATTTTGCCATCACCAATTTTGCCAGTTCGAGCAGCACCGGTAATCGCCTCCACGAGCATTTCGACATTTTCTGCTTTAGTTGCTATTTCGAGTTTAACTTTTGGCAGAAAATCAACTTGATACTCAGCACCTCGATAAAGCTCGGTATGGCCTTTTTGACGACCAAAGCCTTTAACTTCTGTGACTGTCATCCCTTCAATACCGACACTGGCGATAGCTTCTCTTACATCATCTAACTTAAACGGCTTAATAATGGCACTGACCAATTTCATGGCTATCTCCCTGAAGACTATTTTTAATTCTGATAAAGACAATTCAAGCATTAGGCCAAAATTGCAAAGCGATTAAAAACATACAGATAGAGAATAATACTCATAACGGAAGGAATAAAAACGCACCAATAGAGTGCATTTATGCAGCGACTGCACTGCCATAATGCACAGTCATTACGGCTTAGACTTATCGCCTATTGGCTACGGCACGGATTTGAGTTGTACTAGTGCAAATAATCCACAAGTACCAAGGACCTTGAATGTTGAAACCTGAAGATTGCGTATTAGTTGTTGTGGACGTGCAAGGGCAACTTGCTCGAGTGATGCATCAGAGTGAAGCACTACACCAAAAACTGACCATATTGATAAAAGGGGTGCAGCTATTCGACATACCTATTTTATGGCTAGAGCAGCTACCGGATAAACTTGGTGCAACAACAGACGTGTTAGCCACCGAGTTAATACAAACCACTGAGCCAATTGCAAAGCAGCACTTTAGTGGTTGGCAATGCCCTAAATTCCGAGCAAAGCTATCAGCGATGGGACAGAAACATATATTGGTAGCAGGTATAGAAACTCATGTTTGTGTCTACCAGACCTGTATGGACCTTCTCGATAATGCTTATCCAACACACTTAATTGTCGATGCCATGTCATCGAGAACGCCCGAGAATAAACAGTTAGGTATAGAGATGATGCAGGAACACGGCGCACTCAAAACCAATGTAGAGTCACTGCTATTCGAACTGCAACATGAAGCTATAGGCGAGCGCTTTAAAGCATTACTGACATTAATTAAATAACGACTCAAATATAAAGCGTTAAGCATAAAAAAAGCCCTCATAATGAGGGCTTTTTTACAATAGAGCTATGTATAGAAAACTTAGCTACATATTAGCTATTACTTGTAAGTCGCTTCACGCTTTTCAGCTTCAGCATCCCACTTAGGTAATATAGTCTTCTTGAATTCAGCTTTATCAGCATTCAGCTTCTTCATATCCATACCTAGAGCAGCTTGAGCTTTAGCTTTGGTAGAAGTGTCAGGGTAAGCAATTGGTTGCTTAACACCTTTAGCAGCTAGCAGTTGAGCAAGCTTGATGCGAGCATCAGCAGCTTTGTCTACCGCAGTACCTAGTACACGAAGCGCTTCATCAGCAGCGTGAGCAGCAACACCGTGTGATGCAGTTGCGTAGTCCCAGCGCCATTGTGAATGACGGATATCCATAAGGATAGGCTTCATTTCAGTTTCAGTAGCACCCGCATCCCAAGCAGCTTTTGCTTCGAAGTGAGCTTTAACCAACTGAGCTTCAGCGCGAGCTTTAAGGTCAGCAACTTTATGCTTACGTTCTTCAGTTAGGTTAACCATGAACTCTTTGCTTTGCTCGTGACAAGTTGCACAAGTTTCTTCAAAGCGATCGAATGGGTTACCCACTTTGTGATCGGTAAACTTACGGCCTTTGTCACTCTTAACTTTAGGCATGTGACAGTCAGTACAACTTACGTTGTTCTTACCGTGTACACCTAACTGCCAAGTTTCATAACCAGGATGCTGTGCTTTAAGCATTGGTGTTTTAGAAACGGCGTGAGTCCAGTCAGAGAATTCCATGTTGTCATAGTAAGCTTCCATCTGTTCAACAGTGGTGCCCATATCCCAAGGGAATTTAACAAAGCCTTTCTTATCTTTAGTCTTCTCGAAGTAGTACTCTACGTGACACTGACCACATACCATTGACTGTTTGTCTTTCTTAGACGCTTTATCAAATGGAGTACCAAGTGTTTCCATTGCGCGTTCAGCGAATGGACGAGACATACGTAACTTAGAAGAACCTTTTACGTGACAATCAGCACAGCCAAGAGCGTTAACGATCTCAGGACCGCCTTTAGCCCACTTGCCAGTGAAGTAACCATCTTCACCTTGCTCTTCGATCATACGAGGTACGTCAGGGCTCTTACAAGACCAACATGCCATTGGCATTGGACCGTCTTCAGCTGACTTGGGAGCACCTGTACGTAACGTGTTTCTTAAGTCCGTAACCACGTACATATGACCACGAGGAGCGTTATAGTCTTTAGCAAAACCGTAACCTGCCCAAAGGACAACTAGGCTTGGCACTTGCTCAAGCATATCAACAACTTCTTTACTTTCTGAAGTGTCATGCCAGGTCTCATATTGATTTTTGAACTTATCTTTGTAAACTTCGTTACGAGGTTCAGTTTTATCACTTGCGAATGTGCTACCAGCTAGTAAGCTAGCAACAACCATTGCACTTAGTGCAAAAGTCTTTTTAGTTAATGTTCTCACCATCTCATCTCCATATTACTTTATAATATTTTTAGCCCCACCTATTGCAAGGTTGAAGTTAGACTCTTATTCAAAACAAAAACATACCCCTTATGGAGTATCCCATGGAAAACTTGCGTTAGATCAACATGTGAACGTGTTGTTGCTCACACTTTTACGTTTTTGTTAATGTATTCAATCAACCACTAATGTAGAACCGCTATAAACGAATAGCACATAAACCCAATAATTGAGAGTTTTTGAATGAAAAAAGGCAGACTTACCTCCGCAATATGGGGATTCATGTTGACACTGATATTACTATCTAGTGGACTTGCCATTTTTGCTATTGTTAACCTTTCGTATAGCTTAGGCGATGCTAGGGCGATAAATGCATCAGGCTCACTGCGAATGCAAAGTTATCGGCTTATGTTTTATGCCAATTCAGGTAGTGAGTCAGCATCAGATAAAATAACAGAGTTTGAAAATACATTAAATTCTCAAGCACTTAGAACATCCCTAACTTGGTACACTCCACAAGATCTTAAAGACAAATACTTAGCTGTCATCGATAAGTGGCAAATTATGCGCTATTACATTGAGTCCGAGAACTCTCGGTTATACGCCGCAGCGCTGAAAGACTTTGTCGACACCATTGATCTATTTGTACTAGAGACTGAGCAACACGCAGCCTTCAAACTTAAAATGCTCGCCATTAGTCAAATAACCGGTTTGGCAATAATGTTACTCATTGCCTTTGTCACCGTCAGAATAGCCAAACGCAAAGTTGTTAAACCTTTGCAACAATTGATGCAGGCTGCTGATACAATCTCACAAGGTAATTTTAATGTAGATATGCCTAAAACAGAGTATATCGAATTGAGTGCATTAAGTAGCGCACTCGATACCACGGTTAAAAAGCTTGCCAGTGTTTATCAAGGACTGGAATCGCAAGTCCAAGAAAAGACAATTGCCCTCACCCGCGCTAACAACGAATTAAAATTACTCTACGATAATGTGGTGATGTTGCATTCAAGTAAATTAGACATTAGTACACTAACTGATGCAATAAATCAGCTGCAAAGCCATGATCCCGATATCAATTTAAGATTAGTCGTCGTGGAAGATGAGCAAGTGCAATATATTATCGATGCACAAGGGGAGTGGCCGCGCGATGTTAAAACCACGCAAAAGTTTGCGCTGCAGTTCGAACAAAATAATTTAGGCTATTTGGAAGTGATCTCACAGCAACCTTTCTCCACTGCGCTTTATAGCAATTTTGCCATCATGCTTGCTCGCTCAATGGTCACCTATAATGCTGGAGAGCAGAGACAACAGCTCGCACTGATGGAGGAGCGCGGCGTGATCGCTCGCGAACTGCATGACTCATTAGGCCAATTACTATCCTTCTTGAAAATACAAGTTAACCTGCTTTCTAAAGAGCTAGATAAAACCTCAAAAAGCCCTCGCGCTGCCGAGCAGTTACAAGAGATAAACGAAGGGGTTAATACCGCCTATGTCCAGCTCAGGGAATTACTATCAACCTTCAGACTGACCATTAAAGATCCTAACCTCGGCCATGCTATTGAGGCCATGATAGAGCAGCTTCGTGGTCAGACTGATGCCGAAATAACCCTAGACTATAAGCTTCCGGTGCAATTGCTCGGTGCACATCAGCATATTCATATCCTGCAACTCACCCGAGAAGCGACGCTTAATGCAGTAAAGCATGCCAAAGCAAAACATATTCACATTAGTTGTCAGAAGATCAGTGATGAAAAAGTGATTATCGATATCAGTGATGATGGGGTGGGCATCGAAAAACTTAAAGAGAGAGACCAACATTTTGGCTTAGGGATCATGCATGAACGCGCCAGTCGCCTCTCAGGTGTGGTAGAATTTAATCAAAATGAGGAAGGTGGCGCCACGGTGACCTTAACCTTCCCGCCTCAACAAGAACCTGTATAGAACTATTGATAAATAAAACAGGCACATAAGGCAAAACAGATGCATATTTTTTCGAATTACAAATTTACCTCAGCAGGAGGCCTTTAAATGGGTAAGCCTTATTCAGTGCTCGTTATTGACGATCATCCATTATTACGTCGTGGGATCTGTCAGCTTATTACATCAGATTCAGATTTCACTCTGTTTGGTGAAGCAGGAAGTGGACTAGATGCGCTTTCAGCAATCGCTGAAAATGAACCTGATATCGTATTACTTGATTTGAATATGAAAGGGATGACAGGCTTAGATACACTCAATGCACTGCGACAAGAGGGAGTTACCTCTCGCATCGTCATTTTAACGGTATCTGACGCTAAGCAAGATGTGATTCGACTGGTAAGGGCGGGTGCAGATGGATATCTACTAAAAGACACCGAGCCAGATCTACTGCTCGATATGCTTAAAAATGCCATGCTTGGTCACCGTATTATTAGCGATAATGTCAAAGAGTACTTGTCGGAGCTAAATAGTTCGGTCAATGAGCAAGAATGGATTGAGAATCTCACGCCAAGAGAGCTTGAAATTCTGCAACACCTAGCAGAAGGCCAAAGCAATCGCGTCGTTGCTGAGCAGCTGCATATTAGTGAAGGTACCGTTAAGGTGCATGTGAAGAACTTACTGCGTAAAGCAAACGCAAAGTCTCGTACCGAGATGGCCGTTAGATACCTTAACCAGTAATTATCTATCCAAAACTAAACAATAAAAGGCAGCCTAGGCTGCCTTTTTCAATACTTAACTGACATCAATTACATCATTAGCGTTCATCTAAAAACTTGCGCCAATTAATCAATACATCGTAAAAGTCTTCTAGTCCGCAAAAAGCTTCTGACTCACCATCGTAAAATGACATCGACTCATCCATCTCAACATCATCACAGTCACCTTCGGCGATATTATTAGCAAAAATTCTAGCTTGCTCGCGGTCTAGCTCAATAGAGAGTGCCTTCCCGACGAGGCGCCAATCACTTAAATGGCTAGCTTGTAATTTTTCAATATGCTGACAGATCTCAACATGTTTCTCGGCATTATCACCTAGCTCTTCCGACAACCAAAAACCTAATGCCTCATGATCCATACTAAACCGCGCAAATGCAGTGCCGGTTATTGTATTGCGCAAAAAATCGTATTCCATAATTAGGCTCAAAACTCAGTAAAAACTCAACTGATTACCATTTTAACTTAATAAACGCTTAACTGCCCTAAATACTCTAAGCTGGTGTTATGCTCCAGCAAAAAAAGCCTTGTCAGAAGACAAGGCTATAAAGGTCAATCGCAAGGTTATATCGTTTATCTTTATAAAACCTAGAAGTTATAAGTTCCCTTCACGTAGTAGTAACCACCATTAAAGCCAAACGGTGAGGTTTCATAATACTGGCCACCCCAGTTGTTATTTGGAATGCCAGAGTTTTTCTCAAAATCCAACTTTTCAGCTTGCTGATCAAGCAAATTCTGAGCACCGATTGCTAAAGTAAACGAATCATTAATGAAGTAACTAAACTCCATATCAACAGTCACGGCCGCGCTGCCAGTAACAACTGTCGCATCATAGTCAACATGCACGCCTTGGTATTCACCAAAGTAATTGACTCGGGTAAATAGGCCAAAGCTATCCCAGCCCTGTCCCCAAGTGAACGTTGCTCTGTGCTTAGGCAGGTCGTTCTCTAAACGTTGAACCTTGAAATCACCAGTGATATCAGAAAAACGATCAACTTCTGTTTCGTTCCAGTTATAGGCAAGCGAGAAGCTAGAATCTCCAGCTAGCAGTTCTGCAGTATAGTTAGCAACAACATCCACGCCTTGAGTCGTTGTATCAAAATCGTTAGTGAAAAAACTAACTTGGCTTAGCCCATCAACGTTAGGCACGCCTGCAGCCTTTAAAGCTGCTTTATCGGCATCGGTTAAACTAATTTTATCTGACTGACTGATGCGGTCTTCAACCTGAATGTTGTAGTAATCAACCGTCATGAAGAAATCACCTTGAGTATAAATCGTACCAAAGGTAAAGCTTTGCGATTCTTCAGGAGAAAGCTCGGTGCCACCCAACTGAACAGAAATAGGGTTAGTTGGCGGTAATAGTGCCGAATCAACTAATACACCATCTGACAGGTTAGTTTGTACATTACTCACATTGGCTTGCCCAACTGTCGGCGCTCTAAAGCCAGTGTTAAATGAACCTCGTACCGCCCACTCATCCAAAATGCTGTAGTTAGCCGCTATTTTATAGTTAACCGTTGAACCAAATGTCTCATAGTCTTCATAACGTACTGCAAGCTCGGCAAGCAACGAGTCCGTAATAGGCAGACTAGCATCTATATAAGCCGCTGCGTTACGACGGGTATATTCACCCGCTGCAGATGGTTGAAAACCTGGGAAACCGTTTGAACCAATACCAAAGCCTTGCGATGTTAAAGGCCCAACTTTAAATGATGGTTCATCACCCGCAGTCACCTCAAACGTCTCTTCATGCCACTCTAAACCACCGGCTAAACTGACATCATCAGCCATACCCCAGTCGACGAATTTGACGAAGTCAGCATTAAAGTTCCACTCAGTTTGAGTGTATTTACCTGGGTTAAAATCACGAGGAGAATCAGGTCCCATTGAAGCGTTTAGGGTGTTATAGATCATATAGCTAGAAGCATTTTGCCCAAATGAGCCACTAAAATCGTAAAGCACCCCCTCTAACCATTCAATTTCAAATTCACCTTTGGTACCCGCAACAATCGAAGCATCAACAATGTTGCCACCAAAGTTAGGGGTAAACCCTGCTGCCAAACCTTCCATTTCATTAAAAGCAAAACAGTTAGGGTTATTTTGAACACCATCAATATAGTCTTGTTGAGTGGTGACATTTGCCGAGGTGATATTAATAGTAGGGCAGCTAATTCCATCGCCCATACCCAAACCTTCGTTGACTTGACCAACAGGTCCAGGAGTCAAATCACCAACCAGTAAAGTTGCGCCATCATCATTAGAGTAAACACCTGGACGGTTATGAGGGTTTCGATAATAGAAGCCGCCTTTTACATCACGCTCAGAGTAGTTACCGAAGAGGTAAGCTTGCGATTTATCATCAAGATCTAAACCTACATTGGCAAACAAAGAGATGTCATCTTTTATCTCTGGAGATCCCCACACTTGTGCAGGATTGTCGACCGTTAGACCAGCTTCACCAAATGCAGCAGCATCTGGACGTTGAGTACTGCGGCTGGTTGGGTCTGAGTTTTTGTACTGGAAGCTTAAATTAACAAAGCCATCCTTTGTCAGCGGCATGCCAACATTACCGTTTATCTCTGTAGTAGTGCCGTCACCTTCATAATACTCACCCGCCTTTGCTTCAATTGAACCACCTTGAGCATCATCTTTAAGCACAAAGTTAATCACGCCTGCAATCGCATCAGAGCCATATTGCGCCGCTGCGCCATCACGCAGCACTTCAACCTGTTTAAGCGCTGCGCTCGGGATCACCGAAATATCTGGGCCATGGGCACCATCGTTAATTCCACCACCTAAAAAGGCGATGACTGAAGAGCGGTGACGTCGCTTACCGTTTAACAGAATCAATGTACTGTCAGCAGGTAACCCTCGTAAGTTTGCAGGGCGTACTAAACTAGCGGCATCACTAATCGGGTTAGAGTGCACATTCAAAGAAGGCACTGTCCCTTTCAGAATTTCTAGCATGTCAGAATTACCCGACTTCTTTATCTCATCTGCACCAATAATATCTATCGGGACCGGAGAGTCACCCATTGAACGCGGTGCGGCGCGTGAACCAACAACCGCAATTTTTTCAACATTGGATAGATCCGCAGTCTCTTCTTCAGCCGCCAATGCTGATGTAGCTAATCCCGAAAGCGCCATCGTGATGGCCAAACTCAAAGAGCTAATCCCTAGCTTGTTTTTATTTTTTAGTTTCATCTTATTCTCGTCATTATTTTTATTTTATAAATATCTCAGCCCAATTTACGGACAGAGTTACAACTCACCCCAGAGAAGCAAAAACACACTTCCGAAACATTTTTATAACAAAAGTTAAACAATTACCATTGCTAAATTAGTCACAGCTGCTAGGAGAAATCAAAAAAATAAAACTTTTACAATAGTTTCAGAGGGTTGACGTTAATAAAATTCAACGTGCTTTTTTAAATCGGCTCTAACCACCTAATTGATAGAATCAGAATATAAATCACTGCAATGATCACGCAATATCGTGATCAGATTACTTAGCGTATACTTAGTGAATGTTTACACCTTATATCGCGACAGGAAGCCCATGACAGCTATCAATCTGCAACAAAAAACCTCGCACGCAGACTTTCTTCCAGAAAACCAATTGATACTCAATGCAGTCAGTGAAGGGATCTATGGTTTTGATCTCGAGGGCAATGCGGTATTTATCAACCCTGCCGCAGAAAAAATGACGGGATGGCAAACTCAAGAGCTATTGGGAAAAAATATTCATGACTGCCATCACCACAGTCACAACGATGGCAGCCACTACCCCAAAGAAGACTGTCCCATCTACAGCACGCTTAAAGATGGTGTTGCCCGCGAAATAAGCCACGAAGTATTCTGGCGTAAAGATGGCTCAAGTTTTCCAGTGCATTACACCTCAACCGCTGTCTATAAAGATGGTGTAATGATGGGTGTAGTCGCGATATTTCGTGACATCAGCATTCAAAAGCAAACGGAACACTCTTTGCGCCAAGCATTAGAGCAGGTTCAAGCGTTGTCAGAAAAGTTATCTTTCGAGAACCAGTACCTGCAACTTGAGCTTGCAGATAGAACTGGAGATGTGGGGATCTCTGGTAGTAGCCCGCAAATAATGCAACTTATCCAACAGATAAAACTGGTAGCAAACACAGAGAGTACCGTGCTCATTAGCGGCGAAAACGGCACAGGTAAAGAGTTGGTAGCGCGTAACCTACACCGTTTAAGTAACCGCGCCGACAAACCATTAGTGAGTGTTAACTGCGCTGCATTCTCAGCAGCACTGCTAGAGAGTGAACTGTTTGGCCATGAAAAAGGCGCTTATACTGGGGCTACAAGCCGCCGCAAGGGACGATTTGAACTGGCTAACAATGGCACCCTGTTTCTCGATGAAGTGGCAGAGCTAACCCTTGAAGCCCAGTCAAAGTTACTGCGCGTTATTCAAGAGCAGGAGTTCGAGCGAGTAGGTAGCAGCCAAACGATAAAGGTGGATATCAGATTGATTACTGCTACTCACCATGACCTACTCAAACGGGTCGAACAGGGATTATTTAGAATGGATCTTTACTACCGCCTCAATGTCTTCCCAATCATCGTACCGCCACTGCGTAATCGATTGTCTGATATTCCTGAACTTGTCAGTCACTTAATTCAAGAACTGAACAAAAAGCTCGGTAAAAAGATCAGCAAAGTGAGCCAACGCGGTATGCAAAAGCTCATTAAACACAGCTGGCCTGGCAATGTACGTGAACTGCAAAATGTACTTGAAAGGGAAATGATTCTGTCACATAGACCCGTGCTAGAGTTTGGCCAGTTAGCCGCTGAATCACAAACGCAAACTTCAAGCAGCACAGGGGCTAAGCAAACATTAGCTGAAATAGAAAAAGCCCACATATTAAAGATATTAAAGCAGAATCAATGGCGGATCTCTGGTGCAACTGGCGCGGCGGCAATACTCGGTATGCCACCCAGCACTTTACGATCTCGAATGAGCAAGTTGGGTATTAGCCGTCCAATTTAATCGCCCCGAAATCTCACGATATATCGTCACTTATCGATATATCGTGACAAAAACAGATAAAAAAAGGAACTAAACCACCATTAATCAATAACTTAACACATGGCCTAATGCTTGCTATATAGATCCTGAGTGAACAATGTCAGTGTCTATAGAGAAGCCAATGTTAAATAGCAATAGTAACAGCAGTGCAGTAGAGAACAGCAACGTGGCTAAGAGCAGCCCACTAACAAGTCAGCGTATTCCTATTAAGCAGATCGACAGCCAAACCAGTGGCAAAATTCATATCCGCCAGCAAAAGGGATACTTTCAACGTATTAGAACTGGAATGAATAGCCTTCTAGTGGCGCTATTTTTCCTACTGCCCTTTATCTCCTATCAAGGCAGGCAAGCTATCTTGTTCAATATTAGTGAGCAGCAGTTTATCTTCTTTGGCACCACTTTATGGCCGCAAGACTTTACTATTCTCGCTTGGGTATTTATTGCAGCCGCTTTCTTACTGTTTTTTGCGACGGTATTTTGGGGCAGAGTCTGGTGTGGTTACCTATGTCCACAAACCGCTTGGACATTTATGTTCGTTTGGGTTGAAGAGCGTATAGAGGGCAGTAGCAACAAACGTTCGGCCCTAGACAAAGCACCAATGAGCTTACAAAAGGCGAGCAAGCGCATCAGCAAACACTTAGCTTGGGGTGCAATTGCTCTACTTACCGGCTGTGGCTTTATCGCTTACTTTATTCCTGCTCGAGAGTTGTATTTAGACATTTTGACTTTCGACGCCAGTTTTTGGATCGCCACCTGGGTATGGTTCTTTGCAATTTGTACTTACTTAAATGCGGGCTGGATGCGCGAGCAGATGTGCCTACACTGCTGCCCTTACGCCCGCTTTCAGTCTGTGATGTTTGACGCAAATACCAAGACCGTCACCTATGATGCCGCTCGTGGCGAAAGCCGTGGCCCACGTAAACGTAAACAACAAACGGACTTAGGCGACTGTGTAGACTGTAACCTGTGTGTGGATGTTTGCCCTACCGGCATTGATATTCGTAATGGCCTACAGTACGAATGTATTAACTGTGGTGCTTGCGTCGATGCGTGTAATCAAACCATGGAGAAGTTCGGTTATAAACCTGATCTCATCAGCTATGCCAGCGAAAATGAGCTAGTCGATAAAGCCGTGCCTTTTTACGAGTCCTACAAATTCCTAGGCTATGGTATCGCCGCATTGATCATGCTGACTGTGATTGGGTTTGACATCAGTAACCGCTCAGCCATTGAGCTAAATGTTATTCGTGATAGACAAACCCTTTACCGTGAAACGCTCACCGATGCTATCGAGAACAGTTTTACCTTAAAAATCCGCAACAAAACTCAACAGGCGCGTCATTATCAAATATACGTATCGGGTAATAGCAGCTACCAACTCGCAGGAAAATCACGAGTATTAATTGAGGCTGGCGAGCAGCTGGACTACCCAGTTACCGTGTCAGCCAATCTCAACGCGCTTGATAAAAGCCGCAGTGAAATTACCTTTGTGGTCGCCGAGCAGCACAGCCATAGCCAGGTAACGCAAAACTCCAGTTTCTTTAGCCCGATCTAGCCTCAACCGCTTGAGCGAGTAGTGAAAGGCAAAGCGTTATTAGCTTTGCCTTTCTTCTTTTATCGAGCTAGCGCCCAAATAGAGTAAAAAGTCTAACCATGACAAAGTGATAGCTCACCGCCATACTCAGATGCATGAAACAATTTATTTCAAGATCCACCATTGACCTTATGGTGTTAATCGCACTAATCTAAACACCTGTTTGATTTTTACTAATCCATAATAATTAGCTAAGGTTTCTCGATGGCATATGATTCAGACTCAACACTAGACCTTTCACGCTACGCATCGCTTAACGATCTGATAGAGCTTGCTAGTGCTAGATACGGTGATAAAGCCGCATACTCCTGCTTAGGCCAAGAGACAACCTTCAACGAAATTAACCGCTACTCGCGTCAATTTGCCGCTTATCTGCAGCAAGAGACTAATCTAGTGCAAGGCGATAGAGTCGCGATTCAACTGCCTAACATTACCCAGTTTGTAATTGCCGCTTACGGTGCTATCAAGGCTGGCATGGTGTTAGTGAACACTAACCCACTCTACACCCAGCGCGAGCTTATCCACCAGTTCAATGACTCAGGTGCTAAAGCCCTAGTAGTGTTATCAGACTTGCTGCCAACGCTTACCGAAGTGGTCGCTAACACTGGCATAGAAACGGTTATCTCAACCCATGCGATGGACTTAATTGCACCACAGCCACAACCTGAAGTGCCATTTGCAACCGTATCCTTTTGTGACGTGCTTGCGGCAGGCGAAAATCTCAGCTACGCGCCAGTGATTAGTGTTCCAGGGCAAATCGCCGCGCTGCAATATACAGGTGGCACCACGGGTCTATCCAAAGGCGCAATGCTGACTCATGGCAATCTACTTGCCAATGCAATGCAGATAAAGTCCCGCTTAGGCGATCGTTTAGTAGAAGGGGAAGAGATATTTGTCGCGCCGCTCCCTGTGTATCACATCTACGCCTTTATGGTTAATTTGGTGCTCTATTATGAACGCGGTGGTTGCTCAGTACTTATTCCAAATCCGCGTGATATTTCAGGACTTATTAAAGCCCTAGCGCAGTATCCATTCACTGGTTTTGCGGGTCTCAACACCTTATTTGTCGGTCTCTGCCATCAACCTGAGTTTAAGGCATTGGATTTTAGTCACCTAAAAGTCACCATCTCTGGCGGCACAGCACTCACCCAAGCCGCAGCCAACATTTGGCAACAAACTACAGGTTGCACCATCTCAGAAGGTTACGGCTTATCGGAAACATCACCGGTAGTTTCACTCAATGCCCCAGGGCTTGAGCAACTAGGTACTATAGGTAAACCCGTACTTGGCACTCACGTAAAAATCTTAGATATGGATGATAAAGAAGTACCCAATGGCGAAACTGGCGAACTAGCAGTCTTTGGCCCGCAAGTGATGTTAGGTTACTGGAATAATCCTGATGAGACCGCCAAGGTGATGACCAGCGACGGCTACTTTAAAACCGGCGATATTGCCTTAGCTACAGATGACGGTTACCACAAAATTGTCGACCGAAAAAAGGATATGATCATCGTCTCAGGCTTTAACGTTTACCCTAATGAAGTTGAAGATGTGCTATCAAACCATGAAGCGGTGCTTGAATGCGCCGTCATCGGTGTCGAAGATGAGCGCAGCGGCGAAGCGGTAAAAGCAGTAATCGTACTCAGTGACAGCAATATGGATCACGAGCAAGCCAAGACAACCATCGACAGCTATTGCCGCGAGCAACTTACCGCTTACAAAGTGCCTAAGCACATCACCTTTGTCGACGCCCTCCCAAAATCAACCGTTGGGAAGATCCTGCGCAGAGAACTGCGTAAGTAAGTTAGATTTGAGTTAAGTTTTTGAGTAAAAAATAAAGGGAGCCTATGGCTCCCTTTTTCGTATAATTGCCTTTCAACTTTACAGCTGCCATCTCTTTAATCAGCCGTACGACCTATCTTTATTTTTAAGCGACTACAACCCCAGCTCTTTTATCGAAGTCGTGTCATAGAATTGAAACTGAATAGCACAATTATTTTTTATCATTTTACGCCAAACTTCAATGTAGGTTTTAGCACTTTCGGTATTCCAGAATGATTCCGAAGACTTCAAGTATTCTAGAACTGCATCATTGTGACCTTGCTGATATAAAACCCTGATTAAAGTCTTATCAGGACCGAAACTACCTAATACGGGTGATCCTGTTGTATTAGTTGAATCGAGTAAATAATCAATTGCTGCTTTTTCATCACCTTCATTCAATGCCATCCAACCTCGTGCAATATTAACTAAGTGTGGAATATCACCTGACTTAGCATAAAAAGGCATATCCTCCCGAACCAATTCAATTCTATTGATGTTTTTTAATGCAACGTCTTTAGAATCAAATCTTGCACTGAGAACAATGTTCGAATTTAAAAAGAGGCTTTTTTCTGACCCCCCCATACTTTCAAATGGACTATCATCTAGTTTATTCAACGCCTTGTCATAACGTTCTTTATCGAGTTTTTCATAGAACGCTAATCTTTTGGCTACATAAGCTTTGTACTGTGGATCTTCACAGCCAGAGTATTTACCTGCAAATGCAGGTAGAGACAGTAAAACTAAAAAAACTATAATAGTGAACTTCATTTGATATTAACTTCCTTGTCGACAACTAGAGTAAAAATAAAACCTCTTTATAGTTATGCGCTCTGCTGCCTGCAAAGGCATAAGCTGCTTATTGAGCAAGCTCAAACCTAGCACCACTAAGTAATTGCAGTAAAGGCTTATTTCTCATGTTGCAGCCAGCCCCCATAATCTCAACCGGAGAAAAAGAGGACTAAATAATTAGGGTAAACCATCAATTTGCTTAACCACTACGATTTCCCTCCTGAAACCAAAAGCATCAGCCATATCTACACTGCTTTCGAGAAGCGTAATCATTCAGCATAAAGGTTTTCAATTTAAAAATGCCGAACTAAACCCCCACCCCTTTGCCAACCAACAACACTAACTCCCCCACCGGAGTTGCCGAAGTGCATTGAAGAAATAAGCGGCAAGCCCACACGGTCTTTCCGGTGCATCCATGCACTTCAAGACATTCAGATGTCCTGCCTATCAGATATTTCATCGGAAGTGTTAGGCTACTTCGGATAAGAACAAGGAAAACAGCTTCGCCAAGGCGCTGGGGGCTTCTTTTATAACAATGAGGCAAAAGGGGCACAAGCGCTTTGCCCCTTGGCTCGACTCTTGATTACGAGAATGGGCGAAGCACCACGACTTGAATTAAACGAAGTTTGATTACTGAAATTATACGCCGCTAGCAGTAATACCTAAGATTGTTTGACCCAAATAATCTCATCCATAGCAAAACCTAACTGCTTAGCCTGCTCGATAAACTGCTGTTTAAGTTCCTCAGTTACCTCTGGCGTTCTAGATAAAAACCACAGGTAATCGCGGTTGTAACTGGTGATAAAAGCGTACTGATAGCCCTCTTTATCCAATTCATACACCACATAAGAGCCGTAAAATGGTCCAAAAAATGACACCTTTAAATGACCAATGTTAGTCTCATCAACAAAGAACGCTTTGCCATCGGCGCTATCCCACACTTGCTCGTCGGTTTTAAAACCGCGATTAGTCACCTTAACACCGCCATCTTCACGCATCTCGTAATTAGCCGTCACTTGAGTCATGCCGCGCTCAAAACTATGGTCGAGTCTTGCGATCTCATACCAAGTGCCGAGATACTTAGGTAGCTCAAAATCATCAACCGGCTCTATGCCTTTTGGTAGGCTAGTACAAGCTGACAAAAACAACATCGATAACACTAAGTAAAATCGCATAGATAAGCCCTCAAGAGAGTGATAGTAAACAACATTGATTCAGTACGTTAACGACCAGAATATAGTTCACTATGGCCGCAAATTTATCTTAATATGTTTAATGCTAACCTGCGACTTGGCTTTCTAGCTACGTTTCTATCTTATCGTCCAAGCAATCTTCACGTTAACAATCTAACCCGCTAACTCTCAATATAAAAAAGGGCGAATTAACTCGCCCTTTTTAATCCACACTATGACACGGTTAACTCGTTGCGGCGGTAACGTCTTCAGTCAATAGCTGTAAACTGGCAAATTCACGATACAGCTCACTGCTTTGCATTAATTCATTGTGGGTGCCACTGGCGACCAGCTGGCCTTTATCCAGCACCAAGATCCGGTCGGCATTTATAACCGTTGATAGACGATGGGCAATGATTAACGTTGTTTTGTTAACCATTAAGCTATCAAGCGCTTGCTTTACCTTTTGCTCACTAATGGCATCAAGTGCGCTAGTTGCTTCATCGAGCAATAAAATTGGCCTATCCGCTAATATGGCTCGCGCAATGGCTATTCGTTGCTTTTGCCCGCCAGATAAACGCACACCGCGCTCACCAAGGTAGGTGTTGTAACCATCACTAAATTCAGTAATAAACTCATCGGCTCTGGCAGCAATGCAAGCTTGCTTTACCTCCGCCTCACTCGCGTCCAGTCGCCCGTATCGCACATTTTCGAGCACACTGGTTGCAAAAATAACCGACTCTTGCGGCACTAATGCATATTGCTGTCTGAGGGTTTGCGGACATAGCTTTGAGATATCAACGCCGTCAAGCTCAATGCTACCGCTGTTAAGCACGTAAAAGCGCTGCAGTAATTCAAATAATGTACTCTTGCCTGCGCCGCTGGCACCGACGAGGGCAACTCGCTCAGCCGGTTTAATGTGAATATTAAGTCCACGGATGACTTCATCTTCGCCCTGCTCTTCTATGCCACCCTCACGGATATTACTGTAAGCAAACCGCACCTGTTTTAACGCGAGTTCACCTTTTACCACCCCAGGCAAAGACAATGGCTCAGCCACAGTAGGAATATCTATCGGTGTTTCAACCAGTTCAATCAATCTCTCTGTCGCACCTGCAGCTCGCTGTATCTCGCCAATCACTTCACTGATCGTTGCCACTGACCCCGCGACCATCACCGCATAAAACATAAAGGCGGATAATTCACCACCGGTGATACTGCCATTCATCACATCATGGGCGCCCACCCAAGTCACCAGCGCAATGGCTAGAATACTTAAGAACATCACCAACGAGATAAGAATAGAGCGATACTTGATACGCCCTTTGGCTGCATCCATGACAGACTCGACACGCTCACCAAATAACGCACGGTCTCTATCTTCATGGGAGTAGGATTGAACGGTATGGATTTCATGTAAGGTTTCATCGACATAAGCGCCCAAGTCGCCTACTTTGTCTTGGCTTTTGCGGGACAAGTCACGCACCTTACGGCCAAAAAAGAAGATTGGCCCCAGCACCATAGGAACCGCCAATAGCACTAAGCCTGTCATCTTAAGACTGGTGATAGCCATCATAACGATGCCACCAATCACGGTCACACTGGCGCGCAGTGCCATAGATAAACTTTGTCCGACCACTGATTGCAGCAATGTGGAGTCGGCAGTAAAACGGGAGATCACTTCACCGGTTCTGAGCTTGGCGTAGAATCCCGGCGATAACTTTAATAGGTGGTCATAAACTTTAAGCCGAATATCGGCGCTTACACGCTCGCCTAGCCAGGTCATCAGATAAAAGCGGCAAAATATCGCGCTGCTACTCAAGGCCGTTATTGCGACCACCAATAAAATAATTTCGTTAAGACGCGATCCATTGTCTTGTAAAAAGCCTTCGTCAACCATCAAACGGACACCTTGTCCGAGTGAAAGCCAAGCTAAAGAGCCGATAAACAAGAAGATAATCGCCGCAATAACTTTAGCGCGGTAAGGTTTTAAAAAAGCACCAATCCATGGCAAAACCGCGCGGAGACTAACCGGTGGGGTTAGGCTGGCAGTTTCTAGCGGCGTCTTATTAGGCGCATTAGTCTCGGATGTTCCAGTTGAGACAGAAGATGCTTGTTGGCTCAAGGCAGTGTCCTAAGTTAGATGTGAACGAGAGTAGAATAACAAAACCCGCTAAGTAGCGGGTAATGATTATGTGAAAGAGTGCAAACAGCTAGATTTATTTAAGCTGCTACATTTTTACAATTAAGATGCTGTCGTGTCAGCAAGCTCCGCTTTGGGGCTGCCGTGATGGCCGTCGCGCTTCCAATCCACATCAAGCAACTCAGTACCAGATAGGCTAAATGCCTGACCAAAGCCTTTGACATAGAGCCCTTGATGGGGATTGAGCTTAAATAGGTTGAAGTCTGTTAGGCCAGCGAGGTTATCAATCATCTCACCAAAACGGCCAGAGAGTGCCGCCACCCCTTTTGTAAAAGTGTCGCTATCACGATCGACCAGTTCAGCAGTAGCATCAAAGGTTAAGCGCTTGCGGGCGAAAACACTTTTGGCTTCATTTTCGTCTTCAACAAGCATCACCGACAAGATGTTTGAGGCTTTTAGATTCGTACCATGACGAGCAAGCTCACTGACTAAAATGTAAAAGCCATCATCGGCCAATGCAAATGGTGCGTAACTTGCGTTTGGAATACCACTCGCGTCTTGTGTTGCAAGCTGCAGGGTTGAACGAGCATGCTTAAACTCTTCAATCTCTGGCAGTAGTTTGTCTCGTAATCTTTGCTCTTTTTCAGTCGTCATTGCACTATTCTCTTATTTTAATTTGTAACCAATACTTCAGCTTTTCGAGCAGTGGCTATTAGGTTTGTTCGGCTAAAAGTCTTGTATATTGCGTTATGCTGTAGTGGTTTGTAACTCAGCTTTTAATGCATTAAAGCGAGTCACTTGCTCTGGCAGTAATACTCGTTTTTTGTCGCGACCTAAATACACTTTAAATACCACTTCACCAGCAGGCCCAAAAAAGTTAATTGAGTGACTTTCTGTACCGCGAAACGGCTTGCTGATTAAGGCTATGGCGCTAATATCATCTAGCTTTAAGTGACCATGCAGGCCATCACCTTTGGTGATGAGGTTGTAATAACCGTGAGCATACTTTCCTTTAGGGAATGCGCCTTTAAACTCAAAAATGCTTCCTGACGCTGACACAATAGTGGTCATGTTGCCCCATTCAGGTAAAGAGGCCAGCAAGGCATCTTTTTCTGAGGTAGGCAGCAGCGTCAATTGCTCGCAGGGTAGTGCTGACACCACTTCAAATTCAGACACTTTAAGTTCTGCCGCTATTTGGCTAGGCATTGCACTTGGGTTATCAATCAGGTGTTGGCGGATGGTTTCTACTGTGGCTGACATGGAATATCTCCGATAAGAAAAATAACAAAAGGCCAAGTCACTTGTTGTAAGTGAATTGGCCTTAATGGCTAGCTTAGTTAGAAGCTATAGCGCGCTGACAATTTGAAATTCCTTCCCTGTTCATAAAGGGTTTGCCACGCTTGGCGATATTCCTCATCACCGATATTTTCTACTGCAAAGTCGACTCTTAGCCCTTCAAATGTGCCCATTGCAGGTTCCCATGCAACATAGACATCCCAAAGGCTGTATGAGTCATACTGATTTGTATAATCCTCTGGTAACTGATCTTGCTCTGCAACGTAAGTAAAACGTGTGCCAAGCTTCATGTCACCTTCCATAATGGCTTGCGACAGGTCGATTGCTAACTTTTTAGCAGGAACGTTGGTTAGGTAGTCACCTTCCGTTTTGTCTTTGCCCTCTGTTTGACCGTAGTTTAAGGTCACTCGCGTTTGCTCATAACGGTAACGTGTACTGAACTCAAAACCGGTTAGCTTGGCTTCATCAACGTTGTTCCAAGAGGTCGTTTGCTCAAAGCCGGGAATACCCATAAGCGGATCTGATACTGACTGTTCGATGAAATCATCGACATCATTTCTAAACACACTTAACGTCATTGCTAATTCGTCATTACCTGCAAGCTCGCTAAAACGAAGATCCGCTTTAATCTCTTTGTTTTGCGCCTTTTCGGCTTTTAGATCTGGGTTGATTTCAAAGGTATTGCAAAGCCCACCAGGTAAGAAACCAGGGATCGGCGGGATGCAGTAATGAGTACCCGTTGAGTACATCTCCTCAATACTTGGTGCACGGAAAGCTTGGTCATAGCGAGCGCTCAAGGTTAACCAATCCGTTGTCGTCCATACCAAGCCTACAGATGGAGAAAGCGCACTGTCGTCAGATTCTTGGTTTAAGTTGTTACTGGTATTTTTAAAGGCGTCGTAGCGTACGGCAGCATCGACTTTCCAGTTGTCAGAGAGGCTAACATCGGCACGAGTAAATGCTCCCCAAACCGCGGTTTCACCATCAATATCATCAGGGCGCTGACCCGCTTGACCGCTGTCGTCACGTACTGTTTTAATCGTATCTTGGTAACCATCGACGCCGTATGTTAGTACCGTGTTTGCGAACTCTGAACTGTTGTTGATACTAAAACCAAGGGTATTATATTCAGTGCTGTCGACTTGGTTTTTAGTAACACGGTCTTCGTCATAGTCGGTACCATTCCAGTACAAGGTGGCATTGAGATCGAGCAACTTATTCGCAGTCGGGTTGAAGCTATAATCTAATGTTACGTTTTGATCGTTAGTTTTGCGCTTCACCAGTGGTACAGAGCTGCCCACTTCGGTGGTTGGATTACTAGGAACTAACTCATCGACTTTAGAAAACCTTGCTGATAGCTGCAGGCGTTGTTCGTCGGTCGGCTCCCAACCGAATTTAGCCAAACCACTCGAACCTTCAGAGGCACTATTTTCAAGGGTTTGGTCGTTGCCAACCTTAATGTTATTGCTGTCGTAATAACTGCCGTTTAGTAACCAATCAATATCACCTGCTGTCGATGTTTCGGACAAACCATAGATTGCACCGCTGGTTTTAGCGCGATCACCGTTGCTTTCAAAACCTTGCTTGATGTAACCACCAAACGTGTCTTCATCTTCAAGAAAATCATGAGCTGACTTAGTATTTTGCGCGACCACACCACCAATCGCTCCACTGCCCCAAAGGCTACTTGCAGGGCCACGTACGACTTCCACAGAACTGAGTAATTCAGGATCGATAAAGTAGGTTCCGCGATGACCTGAGTTAGTGTTTTGGCGAGCACCATCAATGGTCTGTAAAACACGTTGGCCACCTAAGCCTCGAATTTCAACGCCTTGGGATGAAGCTCTTGGACCATTGGAAACATTAACGTTTGCTTCATTTTTCAGTGCTTGAGCTACTGACGCAGGTTGAAGCTCTTGTAGTTGTTCTTCGCTCACTACAGCTACGCTACGGCTCGTTTCGGATACTTTTTCAGTGACACGAGTGGCGGAAACCACTACTTCGTCAAATTCGGTAACTTGCTGAGTTTGTTCTGCGTATGCACTGGAGCTAAAAGCCAATGCCATTGCAATTACGAGTGGCTTCTTGGTCATGTTTCAATCCTCAAGGTAAGTTTATGGCGGGAGCGACAACAACTTATTAGTCCATTAATTGCGCAGAATCGGACACCCGTTCTATTATTTTCGGCACTTTACCTGAGAAAAAAACATAGATCAAATGAAAATCATTATCATTTGCGATCTCATTAAGATTTGTGTATCTTGGTGTCATTCGATAAAACTATTGAATATAACCTTCTGTAAAATATGTAAATTGTAAGTTTTGTAAAGCTTGACTAAGCATATGTATTTCTTAAGGTGTATTCAGCAGTAATGATTTTAGACAAGACAATCGGCCATGACTCCTAAACGATACTTTGCTTTTGGTTGCATCACTTTGTTAATCCAAGGTGGAGTGCTTGCCTCACAAAACACCGCCCCAAGTCTGCAACTAGACGCAGGCTCAGCAATGGGCACTCAGCAGGCGGTGAACCTCTCTATTGCCATGCAGGCAAGCCAAGCACCAGCAAGTAACGTTGCTGAACCAGAGCCCGTTAAAGATATTGCGCCGCCAAAACCCGTTAAAGCTAAAGCTGTCGAGCCCGCGCCGGCAGAACTAAAACCTGTTGTAGAAACCAAACCAAACACTGTAGCGACCGCAGCTGAAAAACCAACCACAAGTCATAAGCCAAAAGCTGAAGCCGTTGCCAAACAAACTGAAACTCCAGAGCCGGTCAAAGCGCTAGCTACAGACGATAGCCGTACAGAGATAGCCCACAATCAAAACCAAGTCAGTGCTAAACAAGGTGTTAGCCAAGAGTCTGTGCAGTTAAACCAGCCAACTTTTGCCACGCCACCAGCACAGCCTCATTACCCTAAAAAAGCCCGCAAGCGTGGACTACAAGGAACAGCAACCATAGAGGTAATGTTCAACCAATTAGGTGAGCAGTTATCACTGACCTTAATCGACAGTTCTGGTTACCGATTACTCGACAAAGCCGCACTTAATGCTGTTGAAAAGTGGCAATTTTCAGCTCCATCGCCGCAAACCGCATACGCCTACACAGTGCGTGTACCGGTTAAGTTTCAACTCAATTAGGACCAATATTTAGTACCAAGATTCGAGACGGTGCTAAATCGGAAAAACAGAACCACTGATTTAAATTTCAATGACGTTTCTCTAGGAGAGAAATTTAGACTCTTTTAGCTGCTGCTAAAAAGTAACAGATGCGTTTTAGGGACGGCGCGAATAACACCATTAACAAGACGCGATAAATGGTTATCGTATAGGAAAATTAAATGTCTCAAGCTTTATCTCAATCGGCAGCTCAATCTGTGTCTCAACCGCTGTACCAGCAACTTGCAGAGCAACTAGGCTACCTTACATGGCCACTTTTTATCTGTGCTTTTGTGGCATTGATGATTATCCTCGAGCGCCTTGCACTCATGCTTTATGAACTGCCAAAACGCGACGGCTGGTTAACTCAACTGCGCCAACAAGCACGCAGCGCAACCCCTGAGCAACGTCAGCAATTGACTGCAGAGATCAGTCAAGGCCGCAGCATGTTAGCGAAAGGAACGGCACTGCTATTACGCCATAGCGACCAAAGCCGTGAGATGCGCGAAGAGATCGTCAACTTGTGGCTCGTGAAGCAAAAAAGCCGATTACTTTCAGGGCTCAAAGTCTTGCAGATCATCGGTATCATTACCCCATTACTTGGCTTATTAGGCACAGTACTCGGTTTAATCGAAATGTTTAATCAACTCGGGCTTTCTGACGGCCCGGTAACGCCGTCGGAACTGGCTTCAGGCCTTGGCCTTGCGATGAATACCACTGCTGCTGGACTGATTATTGCGGTTCCCGCTATTACCCTAGCCCACCTGTTTACCCTTTGGGCTGAGAGACGTTGCAATAAACTCGCCCATGCACTCAACCTGTTAAACCTGTGGCTAGAGGGTTTTGATCAAGCCTTGAGTATAGGTAGCGATTCTGCTGCGCAGCTCTGCAGTAAGGCGGCAACTTGCAAAGAAGCAAGCTGCCAAGTGCCAAATGGAGCTAACTGATGATCACAAGTGATAGCGAACAAAACAGCGCTTTACAAGGGTTAGATCTAACTCCACTCATTGACATCATCTTTATCGTACTGGTGTTTTTACTGTTAACCGCCAATACCCAGCTACTTAGCTTGCCCGTCGATGTGCCGACTGAAGCTGACTCAAGCTTAAACGCTCTGACTCATGATAAACATGTGGCGATAAACATTCTCACCGCCGATCCACATTGGGCGATTAACGGCACCACCTACCAAAACTTCGATGAGTTTGAAGCCGAATTCATCAATATTTTTAGTGTTGATCCCGACGTGAAGGTGGTGGTTGCTGCAGACAAAAATGCCCCTGTACAGCCCTTGATGAATGTACTGGCATTGCTACAGCGACAACAGATCAGCAATACCCAAATTTTGATGGAGCCTTAATACATAAACCGCACTCAAGTAAGCAGCAGCTTAGACAAGTTGCTTTTAGTTACTGAGCCAAATTTCTGTGAGCCAAATTATTGGAACACGCTTTAATGACAAGTTTAATTTTTGGAGTTTTTCATGCTTAATCTAACGACTATCCTGCCCTTTAGCCGCATGGCTGCGAGCCTTTGCATATCAGCGCTATTGTGCAACAGCGCTATTGCTCATGAAGGAGAGCATCAGCACACCAGCCCACGCGTTGTTAGCGCCGGAGCGGGAATGACGGAATTAGTATTTGCACTCGATGCTGGCAACGAGTTGGTTGCCGTTGATTCCACCAGCCAACTGCCAACTGAGTCTAAAGATATCGCTAAACTTGGTTATCATCGAATGCTATCTGCAGAGGGCATTTTGGCACTTAATCCTAGCATTGTGATGGGTTCAGATGCCATGGGACCTAAAGCAACGTTAGATGTATTGTCGGCCGCTAAGGTTAACGTGGTACAACTGCCCAGTGCCAACACCCAAGCTCAGCTTTATAGCAATATAGATCAAATGGGCAAGCTGTTACAAAGAGAGCCCCAAGCAAAAAAGCTTAAGTCTAAATTGCAGCAATCATTTGTAGATATTGAAGCAAAAAAACAACAGATAGCCAATCAAGGCGATGCGCCTAAAGTGTTGTTTCTACTGCTGCAGCCAGACAGACCAGCTCGCGTAGGCGGCGATGACACCGCTGCAGATATCATAATTAACTTAGCAGGCGGCAAAAATATTGCGGGGTTCTCTGGCTATAAAAGTGTTTCACAAGAGGGGATCTTGGCACTGAACCCTGACGTAATCTTGATCTCAAACCGTTCAGACAAAGAAACTGACAACCCGGTGGATTCATTGCTAAAAACCATGCCATTACTGGCACATACTCCTGCGGGAAAAAACAAACAGATCCAAAATCTTAACCCACAAGCGCTACTGGGTGGTTTAGGGATTAGTGCAGTCGCAGCCGCTGATAAGTTAGCTAGCGATTTTATCAGCGTTAAGCGTTACTAAATCAGCAACTCTGGAATCGTTAAATGGAAAATACTCGTTGGCTTTGGCCCTGTTTACTGACCGCTTTGGTGGTAACAAGCCTGATGTCTGTCAGCATAGGCCCACTGCAAATTAGCCCCAGTGCTAGCTTCAGTGCCGTCATCAATTGGGCAACACATATAGAGATTGGAAATGTCGCCGCTCATGAGCAGTTAGTGATTGATAATGTGCGCTTACCACGTACCCTGCTCGCCTTAGCAGTGGGAGCTGTGTTAGCACAATGTGGCGCTGTTATGCAGGGGTTATTTCGCAATCCACTGGCCGAACCGGGCATTATTGGTGTCTCCTCTGGCGCTGCGCTCGGCGCCGCTATCTGTATCGTGCTGTTTCCCCAAGGCGGTGAATATGCCGTTGCAATCAGCGCTTTCTTGGCAGGTTTAGTCACCACATTAGTGGTCTATCGCCTTGCCAGTAGTCCAACGGGGACTTCAGTCGTGCTACTGCTACTATCGGGAGTTGCTGTTGCAGCACTAGCTGGCGCAGGGATTGGGTTACTGACCTATATGGCTGACGACATGGCTCTTAGGGATCTCACGCTTTGGCAGCTTGGCTCGATAGCGGGAGCCCAGTGGCATTACGTCATACTCACACTCATTGCGCTTGCGCTCGTCAGTTGGCAATTTAACCGCAGCGCCAAAGCACTGAATGCATTGTTACTTGGAGAGGCTGAAGCTCGACATCTAGGGCTAGATGTCGACAAACTGAAACTGAGACTGATTGTGCTATGCGCTATCGGCGTCGGAATATCAGTTGCTGCCACCGGCATTATTGGCTTTATCGGCCTAGTAGTGCCGCATCTCGTTCGCATGCTGGTAGGCCCAGATCATAAGCAACTATTACCTCTTAGCGCTATGCTCGGCGCCGCGTTATTAGCCCTTGCGGATATCGGCGCTCGCGCTATCGTTGCCCCATCAGAGCTGCCAGTGGGTTTAGTGACAGCTCTGCTCGGTGCGCCCTTCTTTATTGTTTTATTACTCAAACAGCGCAGCAGGTTAGTATGAAGATGAGGTTGATATAAGTATGAAGCAAACAAGGTTTTCTCAATCTAAACCTCTATCGCAATCTGACTCTCAGGCAACTGTAATAGAAGTTAACCACCTGTCAGTGCGCATTGGCCATAAACCTGTGCTTACCGACATCAATCTAACTTTACATGCAGGTGAAGTGACTGCGCTTTTAGGGCCAAATGGCGCTGGGAAATCAACCCTGCTCAAAAGCTTGTGCCAAGAGGTTGAAGCGGAAACTGGTCGGATAAAAGTTCACGGACAAGCCATAGACAGCTGGGATAGGCAGCAGCTAGCGAAATCTCTTGCTGTTTTGCCGCAACATGCCTCATTAACGTTTCCATTTAAGGTCAGCCAAGTGGTTGAAATGGGGCTATACCCGTTAACGCTTTCCCAACTACAAGGTCAGCAACTCATCGATAACCAGCTAGATAAATTGGATTTAACGGCTTTGAAAGATCGCAGTTACCCGACGCTCTCTGGAGGTGAAAAGCAGCGAGTACAGCTAGCACGAGTATTAACTCAACTGGCGCAATCGGATAAGCCGGCAATTTTGTTTTTAGATGAACCAACATCAGCACTGGATTTAGCGCAGCAACACCGGGTTTTAAAACTGGCAAAGTCACTTGCTCACGAAAGTAACTATGCCGTGGTGGTTGTGCTGCACGATCTTAATCAAGCATCCCGTTATGCCGATAGGTTGATTATATTGCAGCAAGGTAAAGTCGTTAGTGATGGTGTACCCGCTGCAGCCTTAACGCCGGAAACCATAAGGCAAGTGTGGAAGTACGATCCCATCGTAGTGATGGAGCCGGGACAACAAACCCCACTGCTGTTTTAACTCTCAACTCGACAAGCAACTAACTCTTACTGACGAGTGCATTGGTCCTCGTTTTAGCCTTGCTATTTCCATGGATGGAGATAGCTCATACCACCCTATTAGACTCAATATTTACATTGCAAACAGCTGCTAACTTGATCCATCTCACCCAAACACTAATTGATAATAGTTATCATTCAAATATATATTTTAATTATAGTATTTGAGAGTAGTAATGATTCTGACGCCATCCATGACGGGGATCTCAAGCCCTGAACCACTGCAACATGCTTTTAAGGTAAAGAGTGCACCACACGCTGGTCGCAGTGGCAGCCGCCCAGCTAATGTCACACCAGAGCAGTGGCAACAATGGTGGCAACAACCTAGCGAAAGTGAACAGCGAGCCCTGTATATTCATATCCCTTTTTGCCGTAAACGTTGTAGTTTTTGTAATTTCTTCGAAAATGGCGCTAACCCACAGCGAATAAGTGATTATATGCAGCAGCTGTGTCAGCAATTGAGCGTTGCCGCTAGTAGCCCTTTTGCTCAGAGCCAACCGTTCGACACTGTATACATAGGTGGTGGTACACCTACCGACATACAAGCTACAGAAATTGCAATGCTAGGTGCTGCGGTAAACCGCTTCCCACTGGTTGATAATGCCGAGGTGACGCTCGAAGGTCGTCTCAATGGCTTTGATGATGACAAATGGCATAGCGCATTGGATGCTGGCTTTAATCGCTTTTCATTCGGTGTGCAGAGCTTTGATACCGAGGTTAGGCGTGCCGCTGGCCGCTTTGATGACAAAGCACAACTGCTGCAGCGGCTATCAACGTTAAGCCAACACGACAGCGCCAGCATTGTGGTCGATCTTATTTTTGGGCTACCGGGACAAACACTGTCAATTTGGCAGCGGGATTTACAAGCAGTCTTAGACAGCGGTGTACATGGAGTCGACCTTTATCAACTTATAGGCCTAGGTGGTACCCGTATTGATCGTGCCAGTGATAAAGGTAAAATTCTGGGTACCGATAGCAGTGAATTTCAAGCTGACAGCCAAACCCGCGCACAGATGTATGCTTTTGGTGCAGAGTATCTAGAGTCGAATCAATGGCAACGCCTATCCAGCTGTCACTGGCGCCGCGATGCACGTGAGCGCAGTGTTTATAACTCGTTAGCTAAGAGTGGCATTGAGATCCTTCCCTTTGGCGCAGGAGCAGGCGGCAGTATTCATGGCCATTCGATGATGAACGCTCGCAGTTTGACCGAGTGGCATCAAGCCCAACAACTGGCCTGCACTATCGGCAATGACGCATCATTATCGACGCCTCATAATGTACCAGGAATGATGTTTACCCCTAACCCATCAGCAAAACTAGATGCTATTTTTAAGCGCGGCTTAGATAGTGGAAAATTGCAATTTAACCAACTTGAAACTCACCTAGTAGAACAGTTACAGCCGCTCTTTGAAGCATGGCAAAGCCATGGACTCGCGCAGCTTAGCAGCAACGCATTAACACTGACGTTGGCGGGACGTTTTTGGAATGTAAATATGCAAACTGGTCTGTTTGAGTTTCTGACTGAAAATAAAAGTTAAACAGGATTTAATCTCGCGGGGAAAATAAGTCACTAAAGGATAAATCGGCTCATGTTATAGTGAGCCTATTCTTAGCTAAGCATTCATAAAATATGGCACAGCAGATCTCAGACGAAACCAAAAACGAAGCTATGAAAGTGGCAAAATCGACCCAGAAGCCGGGGCAAACAAAAGAGCAAACTAAACTAATTGCACTCGGTATTGAAAAAGGTATTGCTGAATATAAAAAACAGCAAAAAGGCAAAGCTCGGGTACGTGATAAGCAAAAGAAACAGCAGGTTCGCGCTAAAGCGAGAGCTGCAGAGCCTGAGCATATTGAAGAAAATATTGAAGACCGCGCCGCCAGCCCTTATCTGCCTTGGGGCTTATTGACCCTAAGTTGGATTGGATTTATCAGCTACCATGTTATGACAAAATAATCCTACTTTAAATATCAGCCGCTGTTTGCAGCGCTTATGGGCGGCTGATATAACCTCTGCAAGTTATTACGCCCACCCTCCAGCCAAAATCAATACAAGTCACTGACTTTAAAAACTACAACTTGCTTAATTACCAATCTCTAATTCTGTTCATATTTATTCATAACTTGTCTCAAGCTGTTCATTGCAAGCCCCATCGCTATTCACATCATCTCCCTATAATGACCTCATCAAAGAAAGGATTGAGCTGGAGCTGAACGGTCATGACAAATCAAAATCCGAATAAATTAAACACGAGTAGCAAAAAAGATGAGCTTAAGGCTTTGAGCTTCATCATCTTTATATTATTCCCTGCACTAAGCATCGCCTTTGTGAGTAGCTATGGTTTCATCATTTGGATGATCCAAGCATTTGGCGGCGTTGTCACTCACTAATCCCCTATTTCACTTTATAAACTTATTACGAGGATGCGATTATGAGATGGTTACTTAACATCTGGCGCACACTAACCAAACCAGCACAATACCTTACACTCGGCACTGTTAGCGTGTCAGCATTTCTAATGGGCGTTATCTTTTGGGGTGGTTTTAACACCGCGCTTGAAGCAACAAACACTGAAGCGTTTTGCATTAGCTGTCACAGCATGGAAAGCATGCCGTATAAAGAGCTACAAGAAACAGTGCATTGGTCAAATCACTCAGGTGTGCGCGCAACCTGCCCTGACTGCCACGTTCCTCATGAGTGGAGCCGTAAAATTGGCCGTAAAATCGAAGCTTCTCACGATGTTTGGGGCTGGTTACTGCAAACCGTCAATACCCCTGAAAAATTCGAAGATAAACGCCTAGAGATGGCCAGCCGAGAATGGAAGCGATTCGACCGCGATAACTCTCTAGCTTGTAAAAACTGTCATAACTACGACTCAATGAAGTGGGACAGCATGTCTAAGCTCGCGCAAAAACAGATGAAGCGCGCCGCAGAACTCGATCAAAGCTGTATCGATTGCCACAAAGGTATCGCTCACAAACTGCCTGATATGGGCACGGCACGTGCGCCAGAACTCATTGCAGAAGTAGGCTCTGGCGTTAACGGCTTAGAGGTTGACCAAAGCTACTTTACGGCACTGACCAAGCCTGTTTACTTTAATGAAAAAACAGACGTTGAAGCCGGTACCTTGAACATCGCCACTAAAGTGAAAGTATTAGAGCTTAAGGGCAATCGCGCCAAAATCGGTATCGACGGCTGGAGAAAGAAAATCGGTGCAGGCCGCGTGATCTACTATGACTTTGGTTTGAACATTCTATCGGCTCAGCTCACTAAAGATGCGGCGCTCGAAGAGGGTGTAATTAAAACTTTCGAAGAGAAAGAAGATCCAATGACAGGCCTTAAATGGCAGCGTGTTGAAGCCGTTATTTGGACGGATACCGACTACCTACTTAGCGACCTACAGCCACTTTGGAACTATGCTCGCAGCACCTATAGCGACAGCTGCAGTGTGTGTCACACCCAGCCAGATGAAGCGCACTTTGACGCCAACACTTGGCCAGGAATGTTCCAAGGCATGATCGCATTCGTCAACATGGATCAAGATACCCAAGCATTAGTACAGAAATACTTGCAAGAGCATTCATCAACTTTCAATAAGTCGGCTCACTAATAGGACTGCAGATTATGAACAGAAGAGATTTTCTAAAAGGCTTAGTCGGCACCTCATATGTTGTACTTAGCGGCTCATCAGTCTTAGCACCGTTAAATGCTTTAGCGGCCTCAGGCGCAAAAGCCAGTGATGGATGGTTGACCACAGGTTCACACTTTGGCGCATTCAAGATGAAGCGCAAAAATGGCGTGATTGATCAGGTCATCCCGTTTGACCGTGATAAATATCCGACTGACATGATTAACGGCGTTAAGGGTTTAGTCTACAACCCATCTCGTGTGCGTTACCCAATGGTTCGCTTGGACTTTTTACTGAAAGGCCATAAAAGTGATACTAGTCAACGTGGCGACTTCCGCTTTGTACGTGTCACGTGGGATAAAGCACTGTCGCTATTTAAAGACTCACTTGATGAAGTGCAAACTAAGTATGGTCCATCAGGACTACACGCAGGCCAAACCGGTTGGCGTGCAACCGGTCAACTGCACTCTAGCACCAGCCATATGCAACGCGCTGTTGGCATGCATGGCAACTTTGTTAAGAAGGTCGGCGACTACTCTACTGGTGCTGGGCAAACTATTTTGCCTTACATCTTAGGCTCTACAGAGGTATATGCCCAAGGTACGTCTTGGCCGCTTATTCTTGAGAACTCTAAGACAATTATCTTGTGGTCGAACGATCCATACAAGAACCTACAAGTGGGCTGGAATGCTGAGACTCATGAGTCTTATGCTTACCTTGCCGAGCTAAAAGAGAAAGTGGCAAAAGGTGAGATCCGCGTTATTAGCATCGATCCTGTCGTCACTAAAACCCAACAGTATTTAGGTTGTGAGCAGTTATACGTTAATCCACAAACTGACGTAGCGTTAATGTTAGGTATTGCCCACGAAATGGTGGCAAAGAACCTTCATGACACCAAGTTTATTGAAGGTTACAGCTTAGGCTTCGACCGTTTCTTGCCTTATATTCAAGGCGAAACCGATGGCGTTGAGAAAACACCAGAGTGGGCCGCTGAGATCACCGGCGTTTCTGCTGAGATCATTCGAGATCTCGCCAAGGTAATGACAAAGAGCCGCACCCAAATGCTCATGGGCTGGTGTATCCAACGCCAGCAACATGGTGAGCAACCCTATTGGATGGCAGCCGTGCTCGCCACCATGATAGGTCAAATAGGCTTACCTGGCGGCGGCATAAGCTATGGTCACCATTATTCAAGCATTGGTGTGCCATCATCTGGTGCAGCAGCGCCGGGCGCTTTCCCGCGTAACTTGGATGAAGACCAAAAGCCACTGTTTGATAGCAATGACTTTAAAGGCACCAGCAGCACGATACCTGTTGCACGTTGGATAGACGCGATACTTGAGCCCGGTAAAACCATTGACTCAAATGGCAGCAAAGTCACCTTCCCAGATATTAAAATGATGGTGTTCTCAGGCAACAACCCTTGGAACCATCATCAAGACCGTAACCGCATGAAGCAAGCATTTCAAAAGCTTGAATGTGTGGTCACTATCGACATGAACTGGACGGCGACTTGTCGTTTCTCTGACATTGTTCTGCCTGCATGCACAACCTTTGAGCGTAACGATATTGATGTCTATGGTAGCTACGCTAACCGTGGCGTATTAGCAATGCAGAAGATGGTCGAGCCACTTTATGAAAGCTTGTCTGACTTTGAAATCTTCACTCGCTTTGCCCGTATTATGGGTAAAGAGAAAGAGTACACTCGCGGCATGACCGAGCGTGAATGGCTAAATAAGCTATACACTGACTGTAAAAATGCTAACGCGGGTAAATTTGAGATGCCTGAGTTTGACCAGTTCTGGAAACAGGGTTACGTGCACTTTGGTGAAGGTAAGCCTTGGACACGTCACGCCGCATTTAGAGATGATCCAGAGATCAACCCACTGGGCACTCCATCAGGCTTGATTGAGATCTTTAGCCGTAAGATTGCCCAATATAATTACGATGACTGCCCAGGCCACCCAACTTGGATGGAAAAATCAGAGCGTAGCCACGGTGGGCCTGGTTCTGAAAAATTCCCGGTATGGATGCAGTCTTGCCACCCAGATAAGCGTTTGCATTCACAGATGTGTGAATCTGAGCAGTTCCGTGAAACCTATACCGTTAACGGTCGCGAACCGGTTTATTTAAACCCTGATGACGCTAAAAAACGCGGTATTAAAGCAGGTGATGTGGTACGAGTGTTTAACGACCGTGGCCAGCTACTAGCGGGTGCAGTGGTATCAAATAATTTCCCTAAAGGAGTTATTCGTATTCACGAAGGCGCTTGGTATGGTCCCGTTGGCGAAGACGGTAGCAAAGAGGGTGGCGCAGAAATTGGCGCACTATGTAGCTACGGCGATCCAAATACTTTAACCCAAGATATTGGTACATCAAAACTGGCGCAAGCATGCTCTGCCTATACCTGCCTGGTTGAATTTGAAAAGTATCAAGGTAAATTACCCAATGTTAGTTCATTTAGCGGACCAGTTGAGATAGCACTATGAGCACAGGATCAGCAGCGAACCCAGTAAACCAAGCAAGAAGTACCATTTACCAGTTACTTTCATCTTTGTTTGCCAAGGAGATCGACCATAAAACACTGCATGAGTTAACCAGCACTCAGGCACAAGCGTTTTGGTCACAACTAGCCGCTGAACCTAGCTTTAAAGCTGATGTTGAGGTGCTTGTTGCCGAGTTTGCCAAGCTTAATAGTGATAAAGCTTTATTGGAGCTTGCTGCCGATTATTGCGGTCTATTTTTGGTGGGCACTAAGCACAGTGCCTCACCTTACGCCAGCCTATATTTAGTCGATAATTCCGCAACGGAAAAGCCAACAAATAAGGCTGATGAACCGCTGTTATTTGGTGAGCAACACCAGCAGATGACTCAGTTTTTAAAACAGAGTCAGCTGCAGGTACAGAGTGAGTTTCCTGAGCCTGCCGATCACCTAGCGGTAATATTGGCTTATGTGGCGCATATCAATATGCATAGCAGCAACCAAGAGCAGCTTGAGTTTATTCGCGACAATCTCGCTAATTGGTTAGCAACTTTTGTAGCAAAAGTCGCCAAGGTCGACACTGGCAATTTCTATATCGCCTTAGCGCAACTGACACTTGCTTGGGTTAACTCAGATCTAGAGTGGCTGGAAAGCGAAAGTTAACCTTAATTGGCGCTCATTCCTAAGCGCTGAACCAGCCTAAATTACATGCCGATAGTGACTGTCCACTATCGGCATTTTTGTCGCTACCTTTAAATTTAATCCACTTGCCAATGTAACGCTCAGTTTTAAAACTTTGACTAGGGCTGTTTATTTTTGACGATGTTCTCTATCTAATCGCTAAACAATATTGCCGCCCGCTTCCCTAAGTAAATCAAAAGTGCTATACAGAACAAGTGAGTTTATAACGCTCAATTTGAAGACACTGCGTAACAAAACCTCAAGGGACAAGGAATCGATACATCATGGATGAACCACTGTTAATCATCGTTATTTTAGGGCTCGTTTTTTGCATTTTCCATATACAAAAAACAGATAGCAAATTAAAAATCATAGAAAATAAAATAGACACATTGCTAGAGAATAATGGCATTGTGTTTGATGAAAATATCCACGTCTCTAAAGATGTGTTAACGGCGATTACCTTAGGTAAAAAGTTAACCGCTATTCGGTTATATCGCCAAGAGACAGGCGCCAGCTTAAAAGAAGCTCATGAAGTGATTAACCGAATTTCCGCAAAAGCTGAATAATCGCAGCTATGATCTCTTCGCAACCAGTGGCACATGTGTATAATGCCGAAAAATAAGCCTAGTGGCGCAGAAGTAAAAGCAACTAATTGCTATTTTGAGTACCATTGGCAAACTTCCGGAGAGCCAACAATTACCAGTGTCATCACCCAGTGCTAATTACTGATTAAACATACTGCCAGCATTAGAACTAAAGGTTTTATAACTTGAACAACTATTTCGAAAGCCCATTTGTGGGTAAGCCACTGCAAGAGCAAGTCACCAATCCAAACATTGTCGTTGGCAAGCACAGCTATTATTCTGGCTATTACCACAACCACAGTTTCGATGATTGCGCACGCTACTTAATGGCGGATAGAACTGACATCGATAAGCTCATTATTGGTAGCTACTGCTCCATTGGCTCCGGTGCGGTATTTATGATGGCGGGCAATCAAGGCCACCAACACGAGTGGATCAGTACTTTTCCCTTTTTCTATCAGGATCATGAAAACTTTAGTCATGGGATTGATGGTTTTGAACGTGCTGGCGATACCGTTATTGGTAATGATGTTTGGATTGGTAGTGAAGCCATGATAATGAGTGGCGTCAACGTTGGTGATGGCGCTATTATTGCCAGCCGCGCTGTCGTGACCAAAGATGTTGCACCTTACGAAATTGTGGGCTCTAACCCAGCTAAACACATTCGTTTCCGATTTTCTGCAACAGAAATATCTCAGTTACTCGAAATGCAATGGTGGCTTTGGACAGACGAGCAACTCAAACCTGCAGTGCCACTAATGTGTTCATCAAATATCGCTGCTCTATATGATTATTGGCAGGCTCTTCAATTAAAATAACGCTAACCTCGTCACCAATTCGGCAATATGCTTATCCATAACAGCCGCAGTTAAAAACACCACTTTTTAGTGCTATGTTTAACTAAGTAGCCAACTAATCACAGCATATTAATTCAGGCAAGCAATAATATTTACGCAACATGTTGATTAAAATACTATTTGTTAGGTTGGTATACAAAATGCTTAATTAGTAATCTTTATAACGACTAATTGCCAAAGGAGCGGCATATGCCTGTCACATTAGAAGATAGACCAATTGAAAAGGTTAGAGAAGAAGTCATCGATAAGCTGATTGTGAATTACAGTCACGGAATCATCTCCGCAGAAGCGTTTGAGCGCCGCCTCGATGATGCGATGGCCAGTGAATCTCACCAAGAATTACTCGACTTAGTGGCCGATTTGTCGCTTTCTGCAGACGATGAGTACAGCAGTAAGAAAGATCAACAATTCACTCCCAATTACACTAGCAAGCAGCAAGATGACACACTCAATATCAATTGTGTGCTTGGCAACAATGAACGCAGTGGCCAATGGGCAGTCCCTAGAACAATTCAAGTTAACAATGTACTGGGCGAAACCACACTCGACTTTACCGATGCTATTTTTCAGCACCAAGATATCACCATAAAACTTAACTGTATTTTAGGCAGTGCAACGGTATTTATTCCTGAGAATGTCAATGTGGTGTGTAAAACCTACTGCGCTGTAAGTAGTATTGAAAACTGTGCGCCGTCGATGGCGAACCGCCAAGCACCTATCATTACCATCGAAGGTAAAGTCATTCTCGGCAGTCTATCTGTTTCAGTAAAGCGCACGATTAAAGAGAAGTTTATCGCTTTTGCCAATCAATTAAAGGACACCTTTAGCTAATAGCAACTCCATTAAAGAGTTGCTCATTCAGCGGAAGTTTAAATCACTGTAGACAAGTCAGTGGCTTGTCGCTAATAGTTATTCTCTATCGAATGGCACATGCGCTGTATTAAGTGATTTCCCTATGCCTTAAATATCAGCCGCACGTTGTCAGCGTCTCAGGAGTTTCACTGCTACGTTGCATTGTCTCAAAAGGGAATAACCATTTCTTTACCAACGCGCCTTGAGTTGAAAGCCCTGAGAAAGCTCTGAACTGAGTAAATCCATAATGGAGTTGGTATAACGATATAACATGGCTAAATACACTTCATGAGGCGAATTCAATTGTGTTTTCGCCGGCGTGATAACGGCCTTACTTAATGGCTTAAACAAGGCGAATAAATTTTGTTAGGAAGATCACTAAAATCGCTAAATTTAGCCTTTGATAAAATCAAGAATGCTGTAATGTGGAGAGTAACAACGTTGTAGTTCACATTTCAGGAGTAACTATGCTAAATGAAAATCACGCGCTTATTTTTGACTTCCCAGAATTTAAACAAGACATTGTCCACTTGAACCATAAAGACCCAGCCTTTGAAGAACAATCCAAGCAATATCACCTATTAGATTACGAAATTCGTCAGCTAGAAATTGACGGTAGCCCGACTGATGACGAGCATATGCACCAACTCAAAGTACAGCGCGCCAACCTAAAAGATGTGTTGTTTCAGAAGTTAAAAGAGCATCACCAGTAAACTATCTAACCTCTATCGAGATATCATTTCATTGCCCTTAGCCAGCGAATATTATCGATAACAAACAAAAGACGACGAGTAGAAAGTTTGCTTATATCAATTGATATAGGCAAACAGCGCTGGACATATGCATTGCCCTCCTAAACACTTCAATAGCCCAAGTTCAATTTCAGCAAGCCTCTCTTTAACTCATCAATCCTATGAGCTTTATTTTGATAGTGTGAACTGCACACCTATATTTCAGCGCACACTTGTACTCATAATGTGTTTTTGATAATTGGAGATAGCGATGCAGAATATCAATTGCCCTCAGTGCCACCAAGAGATTGAGATAAACCTAACAGCTTGCCCACACTGCAAGGCTGCACAAGGGCTGGAATCTCTCTGTGGTGTTGATCCCGATATTCGCATCAAAAACCAACGTCTCACGGTATGGTTTAGCATTCTGTTTGGCGGCTTAGGGATACATAAGTTCTACTTAGGACAGCATCTAAAAGGCAGCCTATACCTAGTGTTTAGTTGGACACTTGTGCCTTTTATAGTGGGTTGGGTTGATGCCGTCCGCACCTTTAAAATGAGTGCATTTAGCTTTGAGCAGCGTTACTCGCGCAGAGTGAGTTAACAACATTGATATAAAGCCGCTAATGCAGCGGCTTTGGTAAGCCAAGTTACAAAGAAATGCTGCTATCGATAAATACAGCCTGCTCAATACCGTTTAGCGTGTTGTAGCCGTCTCTATCACGCACCATGTCTGTAATTGTTGTTGTACCATCATCTTTTTTATCAATGCTGTACTGTGAAGAGTTACCACTGAATTTGACCTGATTGTTGGCGCTATTGCCTGTGATGTTATTATCGAAATGATTCACTATTACATTACTGGCTTGATTTCCGGTTAAAGTGATATCTTTTAAGTATTGAGAATGATGTGTGTAGCCTAATTCAGGATTAAACTTCAGGCTAAAGTCACCACTAAAACTGGCGTCAATACGCGCATTGTACGTTAGGTAAGAATGAAAAAACTGATTGTCCATCAGTGCCGCGCCTAATGGATCCTCCCCCTTCATTTCAGCCCGTGTTTTAGCAATATATCCACCCCACATGCTGTGAGTTTCACTACCGGTCCATGCCCCCCAAAGGCCATAATAGGCATCAACAACTGAGGCTAAATACTCTTGGCTTAAACTGTTCTCTGCAGTCAGCTCGGTAATCCAATTCGCGTCTCCGCCCCATAACTTGTCATTAAGTGCTGTAATTTGAGCTGAGCGGATCTCAGCTTGGAATCCCGGTACTGCACCAACAAATTCACTATTTTGATCAACTCCAATGCCATAATCATGCACCATATGCAATATTTCTTCAAAACTGGCATCCCGATGTTGTTCATAATCCTGACTGATATACCAAGTGCCTCCCTCTACTTGTATTTCATTTTGGTAAAGTGGCTGACCACCGAGATTAGTGGCAGCATTACTACCATCGTCACTGCCATTGAGTAGTAATAGCACTGCGCCGTTTATCGCCATTTTATTGGCCACTGATGATTTATCACTACCAAATGTAGAGCCTGGTAAATCCGTCAAATAATGATTTAAAATGGCTCTAGCACGCACTATTTGGTTATCAGCTAGCTTGTCCTGAGCGATGATATGAATCGGTTTATTATTTGGCGCTACAACCTTGGTATAACGGTTAAATTGAAGCGCAGTGCTATAGGTTGATGATAGCGATGCAGGTACGGCCTCGATTCCAAGCGCTTTGGTTTCCGCTGACAACCCTTCTGTATTGTTATTGTTGTCTGTTGAAGTCTTAGATGATTCCGAATTGCAAGCGACTAAAGCTAAAAATCCTGCACTGACTAGTCCCGCTACAACTGCCTTTGTTACCATGTCGTTCCCCTTACATCTAATATTGAGGAATGAAATTAGCACATTAGTTTGGCGCTCTGGGTAAGCTTAAGTAAGCAGTGCAGAGGTTATGTAAGCGAATGTAAGCGGACTACTAATTCCAATAAAGCTCTGTAGAATTAGCACTATCTACTCTGGCCTTTATCCCCGCATCTTGAACGTAATACTGAGGTATATTTTTGAGTAAAGCTAAAATACTCATCATTGAAGATGATAAAGAGATCTCTCGCCTAACTGCTATGTACCTAGAAGCAGAAGGTTACTGCACTCATATCATCGCTGATGGTTCGAAAGCAAAACACTCTGTATTAGCAACACAACCTGATTTAGTCATTCTAGACCTAATGCTACCAGGTCTTGATGGAGTATCTGTATGCAAACAATTGCGACAATTCTATCTGCACCCCATATTGGTTCTGACTGCTTGTTGCGATGATATTAGCGAAGTAAGCTTACTAAAACTTGGAGCCGATGATTACTTGACCAAGCCTGTGCGACCCCATGTCATGCTGGCACGAATTGAGAATCTTTTGCGTCGCTATCAAAAAATAGTTCAACACGTCGAATTGATACAGGTTGGGAAAATAACAATTTCTACGAATAAGCAACAAGTCAGCTTCAATGGACAAATTCTACCGCTGACAACGGCTGAATATGAAATGCTGCTATTACTCGCTAACAACGCTGGGAACATTGTTTCTCGAGAGGATTGTTGCCGAACGCTAAGGGGAATTACCTACGACTTCAACGATCGCTCCGTCGATATGCGGATCTCAGGTCTACGAAAAAAACTCAATGATGATGCTCTACCCTATCAAACCATTCTCACCGTGCGCAACAAAGGCTATATGTTAATCAATGACTAATATATTTCCCCCACTATTTACGCGGCTTTATATCAGTTTACTTGCTGCATTATTTGCCAGCGTGTTACTCACTTTCTACCTGAGTGAGCAGTTCCTAGAGCGGAGTGATGTTATCGATTTTTATGATGATAGCTTTCAAACTTTTGCAGAAATTAGTGCTGATATGCACCGCAGTGGTCTATCAGCGCAACAGCTACTCTTAACGCCAATTGAGTATGACGCTAGCTTTGATGTTCGCTGGCAAGAAAACTGGAACATAAAGCAACATTGCTCAACGTGTGATTTTTTGAGCAAGATTGCAGGTACATCGATTTACAAATTGACCGATGACCAACTGCTTGCAGTGTATCCACTTTCTCAAGGAAAAGGGGCTATTTTAATCTCTGACAAACAAGCCAATAGCGTGCTTTCTCCCCGAGCTAGCAGGCAGCATGATGACAGTCTTTTTGTATTGATTCGCAATGACCCGGCTGAAGTCGTTCCTTACTTACTATTACTGGTAGTGGTTGTGGTAATAGGTACAACGCTCTACTTTTCAGTTAGAAAACTACAGGCTCAAATAAATCAGCTAGTACAAATAAATCAAAGATTTGGCAAAGGTGAGCTAAATATTAGAGCCAAGCAGGATTATACAGAACCAGTCAATGAACTAGCGCGTAGTTTTAATAAAATGGCTGATTCAATTACTGAAACCGTAAACGAGAACCAAATTTTTGCCCAAGCGGTACCCCATGAGATGCGAACACCGCTGAGCCGTATTCAACTAGCAACAGGCCTTCTGCGTCAACGCAAACAGCAAGCTGAAGAGTTAGCCCTACTCGATAACATAGATAATTATATCGATGACATTGATAAACTGACTAGTCAAGTCATGACCTTTTCAAAACTCAATGCAGAGCAGACCGCTCAAGAACCAAAAAAATGCTCGCCCATTCAACTTGATGAGTATATACAAAGTAGAATCCAGCATCTCCGTGTTAATAATGATATCGACATAGTTGCTACACTCCCCAATATTCAGCTCAACTGCGATTCAGCTTACCTTCGCTTAATGTTCGACAACATCTTTTCTAATGCACTTCGATACGCCTTTAGCCAAGTAAAAGTAACGGTGAAGGTAAACCAAGCCTTGCCCAGCTTGATAAATATAACTATCGAAGATGATGGAATAGGAATAGAAGAGCAAAACTTTACTTCCGTCTTTTTGCCTTTCTATCGAATAGATAAGAGTCGGAATTTAGAAACTGGTGGCTTAGGTTTAGGGCTCGCGATAGCTAAAGCTGCGGCCGCTCGCATGCGTTGCAACCTCAAAGTGAGTAAAAGTAAGTTAGGCGGCGCTTGCTTTAGCTGCGATCTAAGCAACATTAGTTAAGCATCCTCTTCGTGCATATAGCCCTCTATTAACGCTATCTGCTCAGCCTGCATATCTGTTTGACTGCGAAGTCGAAAACAGCCATGGCCTATATTTTCTAAACAAATATTATCGCCTGCACCAAGGTGTAACTGTTCAACAATCTCTTGCGGGAGTTCTAACCCAAGTCCTTTACCGACACGGGTCACTTTAAGTTCAGTCATATTTGCCACCACTATCTAAACGTTAAATCTGGCTCACAGTACAGCGAACCAGATTTAAGTAAATCAATGAGTAAGATTATAGTAGAGCTTGGCTCGTTTAGCCGTTATCACTGTTTTGGGTGAAAAGTGGTTGGTTATTAATAAATGCTACATTTTCCGCGGCGTGGCATGCCATACATGCCGCCTTGGCCTTAACCACAGCTAGCTTTGCCCGCGATATATCTTTGCTAGCAAAAGCTTTACTCACCTCACCCCAAGTATGATTAAGCAGTATAGCCTCAGCATTTTGCCTTCTCGCTGGACGTTTCATAAGACCATTCTCAATCGTAGTTTTTATCTTATTCCAATGATATGACGCAAGCTCGAAGTTGCTATCGATTATGGCTTGCTCTAAGTGCTGATAGCGTTCCCCAACTTCCCACATAGGTTGATCGAAGCCGCGCAGATACTGCTCGATCCTTTTATCTTTTACAATCTGACTAGGTGCTTGAGTTATCCAGTGCTTTGTTTCCACAGACGGTGTTTCTGCCGCGATAGCACTTACTGTCGCACTGGCCAATAATAGAGTAAAGGCACCGGTTAGGATGATCCTTTGACGTTTGATTATCATAATAAAATTTCTCTTCTGTTATCCGAAACACTCAAAAAGTGACTATATAAATAGAGAAGTAGAAAAAAAGTCGAAGAAAAGCAAAGGAGTGTAAAGAAAACTAAAAAGATGCAGCAAGCCATAAGCTTAACCGCAGCTTATTACCCCATAGTCACTAAACTACAGGCGCAGATATTAGTGCTGGGTAAAAAGTACAACAGCGCCGTATTTTCCGCTTCGTCACGACTAACAATCTGTATTGTTAGATTATGCACCCCTTGCTTGGTGATGTTACGACTGGCAAAAGCCTCTAAATGAGTCCCATGCAGCGGCAATGATAGTTCACTGTTATGGCGGATCAACTCACTACTCACCAGGTTAAGAATATAGGTATCTTTATCTTTATTCGCACTCAATATGTCGCCTTTTAACTGCAGAGTAGCAATAGGAATACCGTCTGTGGTGAAGTAACGATAACTGATACTGGCCGAGCGCTTTTGCAATGCGAAATCAGCAATCAGTGAGTGATGTTCAATTTCATGGGTTTGTGGATTCGTTGCCACCAACTCATTACGGCAAGAAAGCACAATATCAACTTCTGTGGCCTTTATGTGCTGCAGCACGATGATACCTATCACAAGTGCTAGCAGCGCGCCGCTAAGCGCAACTTTCAAATACTTAATCACAGAGAGATACCTCTTCTAGCCAGCTTTCTGAAATGAACTCTGGGCTCAAGCTAAAATCAATAGTCTTAATGTTTCTCAACAATGTTTCACCACTCGCTGATTTCCCAAGCATTGATACATTGAGTACCTGCATATCATTAGAAAAGGCAAGATTTACACTCTGCCATGTTAGATGTGGACAACGATTCAATGCCGCGATGACTTTTTCTTCGATGGGAACCTCTTGGCGCAATCTAATACGTGGCGATTCGAGCCAAGTCAGTAGCACCTCTTCACCGTTATCTAATACTAGATTACGGCTGTTTTTAATCGGTGCATCGACACTCTCAAACAATATGTATTGATGCATTGCGGTGACGACTGCAATACATGCCAACAGCAGCCCAGCAACCGTTAAAGCGAGGTACTTTTTTCTGGCTTTTGAGCGCTTTGACCAACTTGCAGTTGGGACTTGAATATTGAGTCGATAACCTTTGCGCGGTAGCGTTTCAATCAAGTCTTCGTGCTGTTCACCAAAGTATTTCCGTAGCGTAAAAACCGCCTTAGCAACTGCTGACTCACTCATCACAGCAGTTTGTGAACCGGCACAGGCAAGCTGCCCTTTACTCATGACTTGATTAGGGTGGTTAGCGAGTTGTTCAAGTACCTGGCATTCGGTACGAGTTAGATGAAACGAGCTTTGAGTTTCAGTGTTGAATAATTGGCTATTAGCAATATCAAACTCAAAGGTTTTTAATCGCATATCAATCGCGTCCATATAGAAGTCTAAAGCCAGTTTACTGGATTTAGGAGCCAACAAACCTTTAGCTAATCACAAATTAGTCATAGCTTGCATAATTTGTTGACAACTATGCATTAGTTCTAACTAATGCCAATAATGTAGAACTCGTCAATGTTATAAACCACTAATAAGCAATGCACTTATCTACTTAATGTTAATACAAAATCTGGCTAGCGCCTGACTATTAAGTCAAGCAAATAAATCAGTAAAGAATTACAAGTCGATAATATAAATATATAACCATTCAACGCTTTATTAGATCTAGATCAATAAATACCAATGATAATAAGTAGGATAAAACCCTGTAATCAGCATTACAAACCAACATAGTGCAATATGTTGGTATTTTAACTCGAAATAGCTCAACTTAAAGAGATAAAACATCAACAAAGCTATCTACCATCATAGCGGTTAGATCCCCCAAAATTACTTTGAACTAGCTCTCATCGTTGTTTTTCACGCCTGTCATGCTTACCTCAAGCCAATGCAGCAATGAAATCTGGCAGCAACTTAAGCCAGCTATCAATAGTCTGCAGCTAATTCAAAACGCTCAACCTAAGTATTGAGTGACTTATAAAAAAATGGGACGTGAAACGATGAAAACATTAAATAGAAGACAAGCAATAAACCGTATCATTGGTATCTCTTCAGTAGCCGCTGGCGGCGCACTTATTGCGAACCCTGTAATTGCAGCCGTAACTAGTAACACAGGTGACTGGAAACTCGAAGTAGGTACTCGACTTGCCTACGCTAAGTTAGATCCAATGACTGTTGCCAAGCTAGCCTACGAAACAGGTAACGGTTGTATGTTCCAAGTGTTTGACAGCATCATTCAAAGCTTAGCAACATCAATGTCACCAGATGCAGAGAAATTTGCACAAGTGCCTACAGCAATGGCGCACTATGGTTATGCCGGTATGTTAGGTGAAGGAACAGTTTGCGGTAATATTAACGCGACAGGCATGCTCGTTAACTTGCTATCTATTAATGGCGAATCAGCTAATAGCATCCTTAACCCAACTATGCGCTACTACGAAAGTGAGAAGCTGCCGCTGCAAACTGCTGATTTTATTTCTGGCATTGGTGCAGATATGACTGAAACGCTCGATCAAGTCGGTACGCCAACATCAGCCAATAGCATTATGTGTCACTCTTCAATTAGCCTCTGGGCGAGAGAAAATGGCAAGTCGTTTAGCCAAAAAGGTATGCGCTGTAAGCAGTTATCCGCATCAATTGTTTATGAATTAGTCACAATGCTAAACAATGCTCTTGATGGTGACACAGCAAATCCTCATCCAATTTCAGACACGGTTGCTGGATGCCAAACTTGCCATACGTCAGAATCAACATTCCAACCAAGTGTGAAAACTAACATGGCATGTGATACCTGCCATACAGGCCACTTTGTAAACTAGGGGGAATGATAATGAAACACACTAAATTATGTTGCGCTATCGGCCTCAGCTCTGTGCTCTTACTCGGTTGTGGTAGTGATGATGACGACAACAAACCAGTAGAACCACCAGTCGAGCCACCAGTATCAACAATTGGGATTAATGACACTGAAACCTTGAGCGTTAATCTAACAACCGTCGATGCAGAAAAAGGCAATGTGTTATTAACACTTACCGGTGACGATGAAATGCTTGTTACCGATGCCAGTGCCTTTAATTTAATTGTTATGGGTTACCCTAAAGAAGGTGATTCACCAGTAAAATATAAGCTTGGCTGGCATCAAGTTAACCATTCCAACTGTGTTGCTGATGATGAGTGCACGATGGCAATAACGGAAGCAGAATCAGGTAAATACAGCCTTGTTCTAGATTCAGTTGAGTGGAAGGATGCCATTGACAGCTATCGCGTCGCCGTCGAAGTTAAAGGTGAAAAAGCACACCTAGAGCTAGCGTTTTTAGATTGATGCCCCACCCTGCAACTCGGCATTAGTACTCGACTACCACGCAATGAACTATTCCATTGCGTGGTTTTTTTAGTAAAAACGGAGAGACTAAGTACCGCAGTAGGTAGTGAACTTACCAAAGCTTGCTGGAGCTGGCTGAGCATACTCCTGTTTATCTTTTTGCTTACTAAAAGGCTTGGCTAATACGCTAACAATTACTTCAAATGGTTGATAATCACCGCGCTCTTCCGCGGCCTCGATAGCAGCTTCCACTAAGTGATTTCGCGGAATGTAAATTGGGTTAACGGCATTCATCAGCTCAGCACTCTCTTTTGCAGAGAATGACTCTTGCGCTAACCTGACTTGCCATAACGGCTTCCATTGCATAAATAAACTTGAGTCTGTAAAGAGCGATTCAGCATCATTGCTGTCTGTTAGCAGATCATCGGCTAACAAACGAAACAGCTGGGTATAATCCACCTTCTGCCCTTGCATCGCTGCCAGTAATTGTTCGCAAAGCTCATAATCACCTTCAACCTCGACAACCATACCAAGCTTAGCGCGCATCCCCTGCAGCCAGTGAGATTTAAATTCATCCCAAAAGGCTTTTAACGAATCCGTGGCTTGTGCTATCGCCTTATCTGAATCGTCATTAATTAATGGCAATAATGTTTCAGCAAAACGAGCCAGATCCCATTGCGCCATCGCTGGCTGATTACTATAGCTATAACGCCCATCTTGATCGATAGAACTAAATAGCGCACGAGCATCATAATCGTCCATAAATGCACAAGGACCGTAATCGATAGTCTCACCGCTTATGGTCATGTTATCTGTGTTCATGACTCCATGTACAAAGCCGACTAACATCCATTGGGCGATGAGTTGCGCCTGTTTATCACGTACAGCGCAGATTAAATCTAAGTATGGTTGCGGGCTTTTTTTAAGTTCAGGATAGTGACGTGCAATAGCATAATCGGCCAGCTGCTTAACTTTATCTTCAGCTCCTTGCGAAGCAAAGTATTCAAATGTACCCACCCGAATGTGACTTGATGCAACCCGAGTAAGTACAGCTCCTGGTAAATATCGCGTTCTATAAATAGGCTCACCCGTGGTTACAACCGCTAATGCTCGAGTGGTAGCAATCCCTAAAGCATGCATGGCCTCACACAGTATATATTCACGTAGAATTGCGCCAAGTACCGCTTTACCATCGCCACCGCGAGAGAATTGAGTACGCCCAGATCCTTTTAGCTGTATATCTTGCCGCTTACCGCTTGAATCAAGCACCTCCCCTAACAACAAAGCGCGACCGTCACCTAATTGCGGGCTAAATCCACCAAACTGATGGCCGGCATAAACTTGTGCTAATGGCGCAGCGCCCTGCGGCGCTTCACTGCCAGAAAAGACTTCGGCTAACTGAGCGTGATCTTGATTGCTGATCCCTAACTCATCAGCCAATGCAATGTTTAGCTTCACCAACTCAGGAGTGGGCGCTTTATCACCTTGGCAAGAGACATAAAACCCCTCAAGTTCATTGGCATAGCTATTATCGAAATCGAATCCTAAATCAATCACTTTGTTGCTCATCAAATATCCATCTGTTTGTGAAATATAAACCATTCTTATTCCGCTTACTTTACCTCAATCACCTTTGAAACGGTAATTTTGATAAGGCTAATAACAGCTAATAACAGCTAATTACCTAGTGTAATTTCATTCTTGGCCTAACGACTCTCATTAGCTTTTCGGCTAACCATAATGCTATGGTTTTAAACGTGCCATGAATGGCCTTTTGATGCATGCGATACAAAGATATATAAACGAAACGAGCAATTTTGCCTTCAACAAACATACTGCTTTTGGTCAGGTTCCCCATCAAGCTGCCGACAGTACTGTAGCGCGATAAATTAACCAAAGATCCATGATCGACATAAACATATTCGATTAATGGCTCTGCATTCATGTCCTTGATAATATTCTTTTCCGCACATTGCGCCATTTGATGTGCCGATTGCGCTCTAGGTGGGACAAAGCTACCGTCAGCCTGTTCAAACGCACAACAGTCTCCGATCACATATATGTCATCATTCACAGTACTTTTGAGCGTTGCTTTAACTTTGATCTGGTTAGCACGGTTAAGCTCAAACAGTTGAATATCCTTAATAAAATCTGGGGCTTTTACACCTGCAGCCCAAAGCATCAAGTTAGCTTCAATTAATAGCCCTTCGGCGGTCACAAACCCCGCTGCAGTGGCTTCGCTAATTCGAGTGTTCTCCTTTACGGAGACGCCTAGCTGAGTGAGTTCATGGCGTGCGGAGGCCGCTATTCGTTCACTCAAAGCAGGAAGGATCCTAGGTCCAGCCTCAATCAAATGTATATTGAGCTTATCAGCCGTCATTTTGCTGAGGCCATATACTTTTAGAAGATCGGTAACGTGATAAAGCTCAGCAGAAAGCTCTACCCCAGTCGCACCTCCACCAACGATGGCAATATTGAGCTCGTTGATAGAATCTGATTGATGCACTCGAGTAAAACTATCTAACAATGCATTATGAAAACGATTCGCTTGCTGGTGAGAGTCGAGGAAAAAACAGTTCTCTTTTACTCCTGGGGTATTAAAGTCATTACTAACACTACCAATAGCAATCACCAGCTTGTCGAACTGTATTTGGCGTTCAGGTAATAACACTTTGCCGCTTTCGTCAGTAATCGGTGCTACTGAGATCGACTTCTCTTCTGGCGATAAACCGCAAAAGGTTCCAAGTTGAAATTGGTAGCCATGTTTGGCGGCATGTGCTGAATAAACGACACCATCAAGATCAGAATCTAGTGAGCCTGTAGCAACTTCGTGTAATAAAGGTTTCCAAATATGGGTACGATTCTTATCAACTAATATAATTTGCGCTAAGTTTTTTTTACCTAACTTACGCCCTAGTTGAGTCGCCAGCTCGAGTCCACCAGCGCCGCCACCAATAATCACAATCCTCGGACATATTAACGTCATTGTTTATCCTTTCTTTAATGATGCCTGAATCTATTCATTCGCTAAGCTGCTGAATAGGAGAAGTCTAATTTAGCACTCAATACAATGCCTCAACGCACAGGTAAAGTCATGGTTAATAAACCCAAATAAGCAACGAAAACCAGTTGAATAAACCAACCAGTTCTAGTGAACCAAGTTATCAACATTATTCCGAGCCTGCCTGAACATCTCTTTGCTAGTGCATGAATTTGTATGAAAGGTGAACTATTTTTGGCGTAAATGCGTACAACTTATAAATGGATAAGGAGCTAGCGATGAAAAAATACGACAAAACAAACACTCTGCATCAAGCGACGCACGAGCAAACCAATATACCCAAGATAATCGGTGTCGCAGACTCTACCCATTATCTCGTTGGTGCGGTCGACTCCAATAAAAACTTCATTGAGCTAACTGAAGAGGAAGAGATTTTAGTCGTTAATTCACTGGTGCAGGCCAAGCAGCTGCTGCGCAACCATCGATATCGACAGACTCAGATAGAGTATCAAACAGCGTACGACGAGATGTGTGGCCTAGAGAGTAGCGGTCATTACCGAGAGATAATCAAGCTTTAATACAGTGCTTCAAGTGTCGTTCTGCTTAATGTATTGCTTGGGTGATTTGCCGAGTGTTTTCTTGAAAAAAGTAATAAAAGCACTTACTGATTCATAGCCAAGCTCTTCAGCAATACGCTGTACAGATTCTCCGCTAGCCAGCTTCTGCAATGCTAATACAATATGAAGCTGCCCTCGCCAACGACCAAAGGTTAGCCCGACCTCCTGCTTGATGAGTCGCGCTAGCGTTCTTTCGCTCATAGCATGAGCTTTCGCCCAGTCGGCAACCGTTCGTCTATCGTCAGGTGCTTGAATAAGCTTTGCCGCAATTGATTTTAATCTTGGTTCACTCGGCGTTGGAAAATCGTAGTGCGCTGTCGGCATCAACCTCAGTTGGTCGATGAGCACTTTTACCACTTGCGCTGTTGCACTACTGGCTTGGTAGTCCTGCTCTTGTTGAGTCAAATGTATCGTCAACTCCCTTATCAATGGTGTTATCGACAAGGTACAGCTTTGATTTGGCATGCCTGCCACGTCAGGATCAACAAATAGCATACATACATTGGCATTACTGGAAATCAAATTACTGTGCCATTGCTGGCTAGGGATCCACACTGCACTGTTGGGAGGCACCATCCAAATAGCATCGGCAATTTTGCACTTTACATAGCCGCTAAGTGCGATAACTAGCTGACACTTACGGTGCTGATGTTGCGGAGTTTCTGCATCGCGCTCTCCTCCCGACATGCTTAAAGCCACCACATCTTGTGGAAACGCATCTGAATCAAATACCGGAAACGAATTAATTTGCTGCAACTATTTTGGCCGCTTTTAGATATAAAATGTCACTATAGCTCAATACAGCAAATGAAATGAAGCGTAATCTAGCCCACTTTTACTGCCAAGCAGTCATTCTTTTTCTCAAGGAACTCATCATGGCAAAACACCCACATCTTCGTCTTACTGGTGGTGCCTTTCTTATGTTAGGCGTGTTAGTTATTTCGCTCAGTCTTAGAAGCCCCATTACAGGTATTGGCCCTCTGCTTGATTTGATTCGCTTAGAACTGAATTTGTCAGCCACTCAAGCAGGAATGCTGACCACACTACCTTTACTCGCTTTTGCTTTTTTCTCCCCTATCGCGTCCAGGATTGGCCGTAAGCAAGGCTTAGAACAAGCCTTAATGTTATCGCTGATATTAGTCACCATCGGCTTGGTCATTCGATCTATTGGTAACTCTGTTGGATTATTCTCTGGAACCGTGATTATCGGAGCTGGTATTGCCATTGCTAATGTATTGCTGCCGAGCTTAATGAAGCGAGACTTTCCCACCAAGATCGCCACTATGACTTCTATTTATGTACTCATGATGGGTGCAGGTTCAGCGCTAAGTGCAAGTTTAGCCATTCCATTGGCAGATCTGGCAACTAGGCTTTCAATTAGTGCTATGCCTAGCTGGGCGTTCTCACTAGGAAGCTTAATTATTATCCCTGTTATTGCCATACTAATATGGTTGCCACAGCTACGAAATCATACCGCGCCCAGCAAAGATTCCAGTGAGCTTGATGGTCATAGTTACCTATGGAGAAATACCGATGCATGGAGCATCACCTTGTTTTTAGCCCTGAACTCTTTTTTGATGTATATCTTTATTAGTTGGTTGCCTACGATATTAGTTGAGCTTGGCTACAGTCATCATCAAGCAGGGGTCATTCATGGTGTACTGCAACTGTTCACCGCTGTGCCCGCAATAATACTTATTCCTCTATTAGCAAAGATCACTGATAAGCGCTTACTGAGCTTTAGCTTGACCATCATGGCGTTTTTTGGAATTGTCGGCCTCATCTATGCGCCGAGTTACGCCATGATATGGGGAATGTTATTTGGGTTTGGCGCGGGAGGTGGTTTTATTGTCGCATTAGCACTGATAAGTTTACGTACCCAAACGGCACATCAAGCAGCCACACTATCGGGAATGGCGCAGTTTCTAGGCTACCTTTTGGCCGCGACGGGACCAATTATAATGGGAGCGATTCATGAACATAACGGCAGCTGGCAACAACCTCTCGCTCTATGTGCAATCGTCGCATTAGTTTGGAGCATATTTGCTGTTCTTGCCTCTAAAAGCCAACTTATTAGCTCTAAATCCAACACTCTATCGCCTCAAGCGGTTTAGTTTTTCTGGGGCGCTATATTTCTTTAGTATCAGTACGCAGTTACTGAGCGTTAAATTATTGATTTAGAGCCTGCTTCAGTTGCTCTAAATCAATATTATTCATAATAAGCTTATATTGACTCCTACCTAAGCGATTGCTACCTTAGCACTGCGCAAAATTAACCACTTAGTTTTACTAAGATTTAACCATGGATTGAAGCCTCTTTAACGGACTAAATAATGAAAAAAGTACTCCTATGTGCAGCGGTGTTAAGCCTTGCTGCCTGCAAAAGCACCGACATTCGTAACATTACTAGCTCAGTATCAGACATAGCAAGCATAGGTTCTGCTACAACGACTAGCACCACCACTACGGCTCCAGGCTATGAGCACAGCCCAGTGCAGTATGCTAATGAATCTGAAGATATCAGCGTCCATCGCACAGGAAAAACCAGCGTAGACTATGGTGTTATTCGCTCAATTAGGGCTGAGAAAAACCCTAATGGAATGACAATGGTGCGTTTTGTTGCCTATCATCTTGATAGCGGTGCAGCATTAGAAAGCAATCAATACTTGTATTCAATGGATGAGAATGGCTGGATGGATAAGAAATCGATTCTCACTCTTGATACCAGAGCAAAAATGCTTAATAGCGGTCAATATTATCTAAAAGCAAAGGCCAAAAGCGGTGATTTCTATACCACAGGCATGGTGCAATTAGCATCAGGCGTGACCAATGTAGTGACAATCGACCTGCAGTAAAGAGACTCATTAGTCGTGGTAAACTAAGCTATTTATGTGCATCATTGACAGCCAACTGTGGCAATTTACCTAGCACGAATACTCTAGGTAAATTGTCACTCTACATCAACTTCCTAGAGTTGATGTGAAGCCAAGCTTTATGACTCCTTATCTAAAGTAAAATCCAGCCTCACCTGCTGCTTAGGCTGCACTACAGGATTACCTTCAACGACTTTCGGCTTGTACTTCCAACCTTTAATGGCCCGTACTGCCGATTTGTTGAAGAGGCGCTTTGGCTGAGCATCAACCACACTGACATTAGTGACACTGCCAAGCGTGCTGATATCAAACTCAAGGATCACATAACCCTCTTTACCGTCTCTTGCAGCGCCAATGGGATACTGCGGCGTGACTTGCACTACAGGTAATGCATCTTGGTTAACAGGGCCCTGACTATACTTCTCAATAACCTGAGGCATGATTGGCTGTGCCACTGCTGTTGTTAAACTAGTGCCTTCGCCACCGGCGTTAGGGATCTCAATTCGAGCGGGTTTTTCGACTATTGGTTGGGGTTTGATTTTTACAGTTTTTTTAGGTGGAAGTGATTCTGGAATATCGCTAATGATTTGAATAATTGGCGCTTCGGTTATGGTGCCTATATAAACTTGGTCTGACTTGACCAGTTGCGACATAAAAATGAATAAACCCAAAGTAACTAGGGCTCCAGTTAGCATAATACTTGTCCGGCTAAACAGGCTATTTTGACTCATAGATTATCCTTTCTTGAGTGGGTGCCCTTTTATACCTAGCAGTAAAATTTGGCTAAGCCAAACACTTTGTTACACTTTGTAGATAAATAAAGCCAACGAGCACAACATCGCAACAAATATTAAACACTTAGCTTACAACTTTGTAGGTGAACTATCTATTATTGAGTATAAAAATATTCCATTTTAAATTTTCACTTTGACACCAAATATTGCATTAATAAATGCCGCACTATAAATTGAATAATGCCGAATAAAGAATGTGTTTCGATTGAGTAAAGTAATGACTACTGCGTCAAAATTGCCCCAATCTAAAGAATCATTAATGCCCCTGCTCAATGTATTAAACAAACTTGGGTTAGATGAAGCGTTAGCTATTAATGACATACTGTCTTTAACGCAAAGCATACCTGTTTGCTGCGGTGATATTTTATTACGTCAGGATGGAATTCAAAGCCATGTCTTTTTTGTTGCTGCCGGGATCCTAAAAGCTTGCCACTATAATGATAATGGCAATAATTTATCTAAAGAGTTTTATTTTACTAATGAGCTTTGTTTCCTGTACTCCAGTTGGCTAACAGGCCAAACCGCCCAGTACCAAATAGAAGTTGTAGAAGATGCATTGATCCTACAATTTCCTATAAGCCTTTTATCTCAACCGCTATGGCAAGCTGTCAAAATATCCTTACTTAGCCAACAGTTAATTTACAAGGAACAGAAAGAAGCATTCTTGTTACTCAATACACCAGAGCAACGGTATCGCTTTTTAACCGAGTACAGACCTAATTGGGTGCAAAAACTCAATAATATCCAGCTAGCCAGTTACATAGGAATAACTCCTGTGAGCCTGTCTCGATTAAAGTCTCGAATCCCTATAAATTGAAGTAAAAAAGTCAGCGAATTAACCTAAGATAATGACTATAACAAACGACGCGCTTAGCCTTAGAGGATTGAAAAGCTTGTATCTACAAGCTTATAAAAATAAGGCTCCAGTATGTCCACTTATACTCTTTCACAGTGCTTAATTGTTTTCGCTATTGTGTTCGATATTCTGTCATTTCAATTTAAACAAAAACAAAAAATAGTGGCCTGTTTATCTATTTCAGGTGTACTCATCACCAGCCATTTCGCGTTGCTTGAACAATGGACAGCAACGATACTAATGTTATTGGCAACAATCCGATACTTTGTCACAATCTTTAGTCACTCCAAACGGATCATGAGTCTATTTCTTTGCTTAAATGCCTTTGCATTGATACTGACCTTTTCCGGTGTATTAAGTGTGTTGAGTTTTTTAGGAAGCTCGCTGCAAACTATCGCCGCATTTTGTAAAAACGACCGACGACTGCGTCAATTAATGCTTATAGGCACCAGCGTTTGGCTCATCAACAATGCTGTTCTAGGCTCACCTGCAGCCGTGGTGATGGAGATCTTATTTATTAGTAGCAATATTATCGCTTACTACCGTTATTATGGTTTCGTCATTCACGCCAAAAACTCTAACTAATCGTATTTTTATGTAAATAAAAAAGGGCTCTGAGTAGCGCCCTTTACTTGAAGGATTTAACACGACTTAAGCTAACAGTAAAAAGCCGACAAAAGTGAATGCTGCAGCAATAAGTGCATAGGGCAATTGAGTCACCGCATGACTAACTAAATTACAGCCCGAACCCTGCGCTGCCAGTACCGTCGAATCAGAGTAGAAGCAAGCTTGACTACCAAATGATGATGCCGATAATAATGCGCCAATCACCAGTGAGATATTAGCATCAACCGCTTGCGCCAGAGGCATCACAATGGGTATCGATACTGCAAAAATACCCCAGCTTGAACCGGTAGCAAAGGCTAAGACCGACATGGTTAAGAAAACCACTGCAGGCAACAAAACCGGTGTCATATAGGGGCTTAAACTCCCAATAACAAACTCAGGTAACATTAACTTGTCGCACACATCTTTGAAGATGAACGCAGCGATTACCGTTCCTATGGCTGGCAACATGTTCTTAAAGCCATCTATCATCTGCTCCATCATCTCAGATAGCGGCATCAGTTTTTGTATACCGTAATAAGGCAAGGTTATTGCTAACGTCGCAATAAGCCCTTTAAGCACGTCAATATCAAAGTAAACGGTAAAGCCAACTAGCAATAAAATAGGCACAAAGAAATTATGTAACTTGCCGCCGTCATCGGCATTCTTAAACTCATCTTCAATGGCTTTAAGCGCATATTCATCTGATGTCTGTACCTCATCTAAATCGATCTGTTTTTTAGCGGGCTCGCCTTTTGCGGCTGCAAGTTGCGCTTTTTTCATCGGCCCAAAGGCTGGAATAATGCCCAAGATCACCAATAGCACCATCGCTACCGCTAACCAAGCGTAAAGCATGTATGGGATAGCCTGCATGTAGACAGCGATTCCCTGCCCCTCACTTGCAATACCGTTATCAACTAAGAGACCACCGAAAAATACCGCCCACGTAGAGAGTGGCACAAGCACGCAAACAGGCGCAGCAGTCGAGTCAACAACATAGGCTAACATCTCACGAGAGACCTTGAATTTATCGGTAACTCGTTTCATGGTTGATCCCACCGTTAGTGCATTGAGGTAGTCATCGATAAAGATAACCATTCCAAGAATGAACGTCATAAACAGTGAAGACTTCTGTCCTTTGGCTAACTTGAGTGCATGACGGCCAAACGCCATCGAACCGCCAGTTTTTACCAGCAGCGCAATCAAAGCACCAAAACCACCACAGACTAGAATTAACCAACCAATGGTTTCATCAGCCATAACAGATAAGGATGTATCGGCAAAGTTAGTCAACATATTCGCGCTGTCATACATCGCGAGGCCAACTAAAGCACCAATGATCAAAGAAAGGATTGGGCGGCGTAACACGATTGCTAACACCAAAACCACCGCAGGTGGGATAAGACTTAAGGCTGTCGGCTCAGACATGCGCTAAGGTCCTTATAATAAAGTGCCAAAATGGCTAGATTATTCACCAAACTCAAACACTTATTTGTCGAGTTCAATTGCTGCTTTCCTGCTAATGTACCTGCCGATACCTTGTATTTTACGGGTCTGTTGTCGAGCCCTAGGAAAAACATCGCGCAGAAAATAATCCTCAATTGCTTTTGAGTCAATCAATATTATTAATATTGCAGATACTTTTTATTACACAACGACAAAACCACAACCTAATCTAATGAAAAATAAAAAAATAATTAGCTTGTAGAGTAACAAATATTGCTAGTCATTCTCATCCGCTTTTGAGATGAATAACCGATTAACATCATTACTCCATAACTGAATAATTTTGCGGCTTTTATTTTTGTTCCAAAAACACTTGCCGAACAAAATAATCCCCGCACCTTCAAAGTCACGCCGCGATTGCAGATCGAAGCGAGAGGCTAACGAGCTCGAAAACATGTCGATAGGGATGCCAACATCTTTGGTCTCTGCAGGGTTTAACCACAAGCGCTGTTTATCGGTATGAGATATCGTGCCCCAATACATTCGCGGCGCACCATTTTCAGTTGGCTCTGCATCAGCAAAATTGACAAATAAGTTCTTTGCTCGCCAGCGATACTTTTCATCGGTGTAAACCCAGAGGTCTGAACTTGCCAAGTCACTGCCTCGTAATAAGCTATGCAGTACTTTCTCCAGCCCTTGAGTCGCAACGCGCTTTTCAGGCTCATTTTTATCAACACCACTTGTTGCTTCAGGCTCGGAAGAAGCCTTAAACGGGAGTACGGCTTCCTCCTCAGACGCTCTTTTTTCTGGCTTTGTTTTTACCGCTGTATCGCTATTCGACGATGTTTCTTTTAACACCTTTTGCTGAGGTTTAGCCTTAGAAACTTTTGCTGCGCGGCTAAAATCGATAATCATCGCATCGCTATCAACCACCAACTGATTCACTTCAATCGCGTGTAGCTCTTCACGTGCCTTAGCTGCCGATGGCTTAAACTCGACGCAATCACTTTGATGATATCGAGAGCCAAAGCAGGCTGCTTTGCCGTCTTTTGACGCCTTACGATAATAAGCCTTACCAGCACAAGCAGGACAAACAAGTGCTTGACGATATTTTTCAATATCATCATCAGATAGTTTTTGAAATCTAAATACTGAGAAAGTTATCGGCTCAGCTTCTTCATATTTACAAATAGCATCTAGCATGTTTTGTCCTTTAAGCTCTTGAAAAGCCTTAATCCATCATAAGCGTTTACTCCATTTATTGGCCAGAAGTTTTAACACTTTATAGCTGATGTCTAACTATTATTTCGACAAAAGCGGTAATAAGGGTTGATCTTTCTTTAAATGAGCCTATTATCTGCTCATCTTAATTATTTCGACAATTCCAGAAATAACAAATAAACATTAATAGGTCATTATTATGAGTCCTGAAATCATCGATATGGCAAAAGAAACGGCCAACATGTTCCTGTTTCTAGCGGCTGAGTTAACAATACTGTTTCTTGCCATTAGTTACATCGTCGGAATATTGCAGGAGTATATACCGCCTGAAAAAATCCAATCGATTTTGAGTTCGAAGAAAGGTAAGGGTTATATTATTGCTGCGCTGCTGGGTTCGATAACGCCTTTTTGCTCATGCTCGACGATCCCATTCTTAAAAGGGTTACTTAGAGCAAAAGCAGGTTTTGGCCCTATGATGGTTTTCTTGTTCTCAAGCCCATTATTGAACCCAATTATTATTGGACTGTTCGTCGTGACATTTGGTTTTAAAGTCGCTGTATTCTATTTCTTAGTCGCTATGGTCGTTTCGGTGACTGCTGGCTACGTGCTAGAGAAACTAGGATTTGAACGTTATGTGAAGCCCGAAGCTTATGAAGCGGTAACAGCCTCTAGCTGTGGTACGGGTTGTGGCGATACAGCGCCTAAAAGTGCGCCAGTTAAAGCCGCAACAACATCTTGTTGCAGTGAACCTGCGCCAACCGCGCCAGTACTTGCAACAGCGTCATGTGGCAGCACTGCAGTAGCAGACTCATGCAGCTCACCTGCGAGTACTACCCAAAGCAGTTGTGGTGACAGTAAAGCGACAGTAATTGAAGACAACCGTTGGATACGAGTATGGCGCTCAACATGGAAAGACTTTAAGCAGGTTTTACCTTACTTAATGGTCGGCATTTTACTTGGGTCATTCATTTATGGATTTATGCCTACCGAGCTTATTGCAAAATATGCTGGTGAAGGTATGTGGTATGCCATTCCTATTGCTGCTGTCATTGGTATTCCTCTCTATATTCGTGCAGAGGCGGTCATTCCATTAAGCTCAGCATTAGTGGCCAAGGGTATGGCACTGGGTTCAGTTATGGCACTGATTATTGGTAGTGCTGGTGCCAGTTTAACCGAAGTGATTTTACTAAAGTCGATTTTTAAGAATCAAATGATAGCAGCGTTCTTAGCTGTGATCCTCGGTATGGCGATTGGTGCGGGATACCTTTATAGCTTTATCTTTGCATAACGCATAGCCAAACAACCACGTGCTGATACTCTTTGCAGCTGTAAAAAGTATTAGCGCGTACAATTTTTAAGCGTATAATTGCCGCCGAGTACAATCACTCAATATAGTATTGACTAACTGGAGTTATAAAATGGCAAAACATCGTCAATCACCACCGCCAATAGAGCACGAAAGTGGCCGCGGAGTGATTAAAGACAATGCACTAAAGGCTATCGTTACCAGTCCGTTATTTAAAACGCGTACTGAGAAACCTAAAAAGGGCAAGGGGTCTTACAACCGCAAACAAAAGGGGCAAAAGCTGAAGGGCTTAGCCCCTTTTGACTATCTAGCTCTCGCGTTTTTTCATAACAACGATAACAGCATATCCGCATAGTATTCTCTCCAAAAACTGCAGCATAAATTTAATTTACCTTTTACTGGTTTAACTGTTGACTCAAGCGCACAACAATTAGACTATTGGGCCTTCGAGACATTAAACTCTATTGGTAACATGACACTTATATTCACCGCTATTTACTGCCAAGCAAATTGCCTGACACTGCGACTTCTCGCCAGTGTGATGTGGTTATGTCGTTGCGCGGTAAATTGGGAATATAACAATAGTTAGCCAGTAATTCTCGATTCCACACCGCAAACAATCAGCAGCGCGGTGATGGACAACTCTCCTTTTCTCGCCTTGCCCAACAGCGGTTCTAAACTAATCTGTATCATTAGCTTTGATGTCGCTTTGTGTGACCAGGCTATAAACGCAAGGAGTGTTGAGATGTCAGCAACAGCATTACCCAAGATGGTTCCGGCGGCCTTTATGTCGGTAGTATTAATTTGGTCGACAACGCCACTAGGGATCGTATGGAGCAGTGAATCAGTGCATCCAACGATGGCAGTATTATTGCGAATGCTGATCGCCCTGTTACTGGGCTCGCTGATCATCTTATTAATGCGTATTCGCTTACCGTGGAACCCCTCCGCAAGAAAACTATATGCAGTTTCTTCAATTGGGATTGTGGGGGGCATGTTACTGAGCTACTTTGCCGCGCGTTACCTACCCTCGGGCACTATGTCATTGATCTTTGGATTATCGCCTTTGATCTCAGGCTTATTGGCGCAAAAAATATTGAATGAACCTAAGTTTAGTCCGATGCGTTTGGTTGCTCTGGCGATTGCATTTATCGGCCTTGGCATCGTTTGCTCCGCCAAACTTTCGCTATCGAGCGATAGCTGGATTGGTTTGCTACTGATTTTAACCGCGGTGAGTTTATTTAGTTTAAGTGGCGTGTTGATAAAAACAGTGAAAATAAACATCCACCCAATTGCCAGTACCGTCGGGGCACTTATCTATTCAACACCGATGTTTGCCGTTGCTTGGTTACTCTTTGATGGCACTGTGCCAATCGACACTTGGCAGCCACGTTCATTAATGGCAATCGTCTATTTGGGTGTCTTTGGCTCGCTAATAGGCTTTATTGCTTATTTCTATGTGCTGCAGCACCTCAACGCCAGCACTGTAGCATTAGTCACTCTCATTACCCCAGTATTTGCGATGATGTTGGGCGCACAGCTTAATGGCGAAGCGATAACCCAAGCCTTGGCTATTGGCGCTTGCTTTGTGTTAACGGGGTTGGCACTGTTTCAGTTTGGTGATCAGCTACGCGCTAAACTGATTAAAAATGCTAATGCCAAATGATATTAAAGAGTAGATACTAAAGAGTAAGACGGTGAATTAATTCACCGTCTGTAAAAACGATTATTGGTAAGTTTTTCCCTGATGCTTTAGCCAACCACCGACATGGCGACCATTAGGATCATGATGAGTCCAGTGCACCACGCCGCCGCGATCGTTATACTCATATTGACCATAAAAGCTCACTGTATCGCCCTCTTTCAAACCATTAATCTTCGGGGCTAAATCGATATTATGAGCAATTAACAGAGTTTGTCCGTTATTGAGGCTAATAATGAACCGCTGATGACGACTGCCCTTATTATCATCGGCGAGTATTCTACTGACTACGCCGCGACTTTGCACTTGTATGCCACTAAGCTGTTGCTTAAACGCTTGGCTAATTTGCGAGTCATTTGCTGCAACTGCATTTGAAATAGCAGGCAGTACAGTGTTCACAGTATTTGGCGCTAGCGTTTTGTTATAAACAAAACTGGCAATAGCCAATACCACCAGCATTATCGCAATACGATATAGCACACCCTGAATTGGCTTTTGCTGCTTAGCAGGTCTTGTTGCTTTACGTCGCTTATCGCCATCAATACCGCTTTCGCCCCCTTCGATACGGGCAGCAAATGCCCGCTGCTTGCCATCTGCTTGAGCCTCTATTTGAAAATAGATCGTATCACCTACCAAAGGTCGCCTATTCATAGGCTCCAGGGCTGACATATGCATGAATATATCTTGAGTTACCTCATTGTCTGCCTCGACTTCAAGCCTGATAAAACCATAGCCTTTGCTGTCGTTCCAGCGAACCAATTTCCCCTTCTTTATCAATGTGTTGCCTCTTCTAAAAAACGTTGCTTGATTGTATTCGGCCAAAGTGCTTTATAAGCGCTAATCTGTTCAAACAATCCATGGTAAATATCTAATGCCACCAAAGTATCGGCTGCGGCATACTGGATTTGTTCATCCGATAATGGCTTGTCGAGCGACAACGCCCAATTCGATAACGTCACCCGCTTGCTCTTAGGCAGCTTAAGCGACAATACGCTTGCCGCTATTTGTACTGTCCCCATCTGTTTTGCCGCGCCAAGCTGGTTCATCAGCCAATTGAGATCGAGCATCGGGCTTAAAGCAATATTGAAATCACGCTTCATTGCATTCACATCGCTGCGAAGCCCAATACCAATCTTAAGAATATTCGATTGCTCAGACAACACCTCTGCCAGTGCTGCTTTAAAGCTCAACACATTACTGCCAACCATTCTAAACAGGTAGCAATGGCTCGCCGTCGCGATTTGAATCAAAGAGACAGGGTTAGTGTTACGACGGCCTTTGTCAAAGGTTGCCGCGGTTTCAGTGTCAAAGCCAATCCACTGCTGGGCTTTAATATCAGTCATCGCCGCCGCTAAGGTATCGATGGTTACGATAGCTATTTGCCGTTCGTTGCCATCAAGGTGGCGGGCTACATTTTGAAGCTTGTCGATTCGATAACCTGCAAGTGCAGCAATATCTTTATCGCTCATACGACTAATAAGGTGAGTACGCAGTCGCAACCAATCAAGTTTTTGCTGGTTTGTCTCATTCACTATTGAACCGAAAAAGGCCTGTTCTGCCGCTTCCATGGCGGCAAAATAAGCCTCCGCTTCAGCGCCAAGCGCTTGCCTGATCTGTACTGACTTATCGGCCGCTAGGGCAAATTTATATAAACTCATACCGTTTCTCAGTGCGTTATTCTGCATAGTACTTTGCTATAGATTAACGAATCATAACGCGAAACAGCTACGTATTGCGTAATAAACCGCAACTGTTAGTATCTATACCCATCCCACTTGCAAATCCTCGTTTCAGAGGTGTTGTGCTAGTTCAATTCTAGACGCGTTAACGTGGAAATGGTTATTCCCTTTTAAGTTGCCGCAACAACGAAGTGGGCTTGCACAACCCCTTCTTCGATGGGCGTTTCTTATATAAAAAGCATGGGCTTTACTCTGTGTTATTGATTTTACCAAGGGAGCGACCATTAGCTGCAATCAATGCCTCGCCTACATGGATGTAGGAGCTTAGGTTCAGCATGGAGCAATGAACCTGTGACTAAAGCCCATTAAACTCCCACTGAACCCTGCATTTTCAGGTCGGATGGGTATAATACCAACTAAAATAACACTAAACTAAGACAGTGAACGTCATGAAAAATATCAATAAATGGATTTACCCTGCGTTATTAGCATTAAGTTGCAGTGCCCATGCTCAAACCACTCTGATAAAAAACGTCAATGGCTACAGCATCAATAATGGCCAACTCAGCACTTTTGACGCGATAGAGATTAAAGATGACAAAATAACCCGCCTCTACAACAAGCAACAACCCCGCATAAACACTGATATGCGGGTCATCGACGCCGATGGTAAAACCATGCTACCTGGGTTAATTGATGCCCATGGCCATGTGCTTGGTTGGGGGCTCAACTTGATGCGTACTAACCTGCGCGGCAGCTTGTCGGAAGCTGAAGCCGTAAAGCGCACCCGCGAGTTTCGTCAACAAAACCCAGAGCTTGCTTGGGTGCAGGGGCGCGGCTGGAACCAAGTTTTGTGGCCAAGTAAAAGCTTCCCCACAGCTGCGGCGCTGGATAAACACTTTCCTGACACACCAGTGTGGTTAAGACGAGTTGATGGTCATGCAGGTTGGGCGAATAGTGCAGCAATGAAATTAGCCGGAATTAGCAAAGACAGCAAAGCACCTGCTGGCGGAGAGATAATACGCAATGAGAATGGAGAGCCAAGCGGGGTGTTTATCGACAATGCAATGAGCTTGATAAGCCAAGCCATTCCGCCACTTAGCATCAAAGAACAGGAAACAGTATTAAAAACTGCAATGACCGATCTTGCGCGTCTAGGTTTAACCAGTGTTCATGATGCCGGTGTGGGCAGCAATACCATTACTGCCTATAAGAATTTAGCCAATAGAGATGAGATGCCAATTAGGGTATATGGCATGGTTGCAGCAGGTGATAGTCAATTTAATAAGCTGATGGCCAAAGGCCCATATCAACATCAATCGCAAAAACTCGATTTTAGCAGCGTTAAGATTTCTGCTGATGGTGCCTTAGGCAGCCGTGGGGCCGCGCTAATAGAGGATTATTCAGATCTTCATGGCCATAAAGGGCTGCTGCTACATAGTGACAAACAGCTTAAAAGCTATATGTTGACGGCGATGCAAGCAGGATTTCAGGTCAATACTCATGCTATTGGCGATCATGCAAATAAATTAGTCTTAGATTCCTATGAAACACTGATTAAGCAGACCAATACTAAAGCTTTGCGTCATCGAGTAGAGCATGCACAAATCCTCCGCCTTGAAGATATTCCGCGCTTTGCCAAGCTAGGTGTTATTGCCTCTATGCAAGCAACCCATGCCACCAGTGATAAAAATATGGCAGAAGACCGAGTCGGGCCCGATCGCATTAAAGGTGCCTACGCGTGGCAAAAACTGCTTCAAGCGAATGCTGTGATTGCAGCAGGCTCAGATTTCCCGGTTGAATCAGCAAACCCTTTCTATGGACTACATGCATCTGTCACCCGTCAAGATCATGATAATCAACCAAACAAAGGTTGGTATGCAGATGAAAGTATGAGCATCAGCCAGGCGCTAACAAGCTTCACTACGGCGGCTGCTTTTTCAGCGCACCAAGAGCATCAAATAGGCAGCTTAGTTAAAGGGATGAAAGCCGATTTCATCTTTATCGACCGCGATATCGTCAAAGATGACCCCAGCGAGATCTGGCAAGCACAAGTGCTGCAAACCTGGGTTGACGGCGAAGTGATCTTTGATATAGAGAATAATCAGCGCTAAACGGGACGACGAAAACCCTATTAGATTGCTAGATAAAAGCGAGTATTATTGCTCGCTTTTTCTATAGAGCCTGCAACATCCCCCCTGATTTATAGGGTGTAGCCACAAGTAGCAAGGTGGTAATATTTTGCGCTATACAGCTGAATTTAATAAGTAAAAAATCAACTAGAATATTAAAATAGGAAGATTTGTAACATGGAAGAAGCCTCTTGGTATAAGAAGCCCGAAATGATCGTGGCGCTGTCGGCATTGCTGATTAGCGTGGTTACAACCATGGTAGGCGTCTATTCTGCACACATAGATAGAGCCTATGCCCGAGCATCTGTTTGGCCTCGTTTAGAGATATTTCGCAGTTTTGGGAATGATAACTTCAGCTACGGTGTGAGCAACAATGGGACTGGTCCCGCTATCATCAAATATGCAGCTATAACATACAAATCGAAACCAATTAAAAGCTGGGACGAAATCCCTGAAATCCCTAGGTTTACTCAGTCACATATTAGCCAACGCATTCTGCCGTCTGAAAAAACAATCCAACCATTGATATATAAAGGAGCTCAGAACAGACTCTTTCTCACTATTGATAACGATATAAAAATAAGCCTTTGCTACTGCTCTATTTACGACCAGTGCTGGATAACAGACCGGAGCAATGACCCTCTATCAGTAGATGAATGTACTATTGAGCAAAAGCTGCGTTTCCTACAATAACAAGCTCACACTATAACCATACTAAGGAAGGTTAAAATGAAAATGAACAAGATTTACCTTGGCGTTCTGGCGATCGCACTTATGGCTTGCCAGTCAACACCTAAAGAAGAAATAGTGCCAGTATTTAGCTCTGCAGTGATTGAAATTAATGCCGACGACATATCGAACTATTGGGTAGTGCAATATAAAAAACCAAAAATATATAACAGTAAACCCAAATGGTTGCCCAAAGGTGCGGGAGAGTGGGTTTATGAAGTTACTATCGATTCAAACGGAAAAGAGGTCGAGAAAAAGCTAATTAGCGCCACACCTGAAAACTATATGACTCAAGCAAAGCTTGACCAATTTCCAGTGAAAAATTATTCAGCCTCAAAAAGAAATCCCAACAAAACACCGATTAAATTTGTCACTAGCGCAAAGATAATGCCGGCGTCAAAGCTGTAAATACTGACGGAGCAAGCTTTGAGACAACATAGCTTGCTCCAAAAATATTGAGCTTAAACTGGTGGTATCTCTCCAAAACGACCACTTTGATAATCATCAATAGCTTGACGGATCTCAGCTTGGCTATTCATCACAAATGGCCCCATGTGCACAATATCTTCCTTAATAGGTGTACCAGCCAAGATCAACACACCTGCACCAGCAGTGCTTGCAGTTAAACTGATCATCTTGCTTGAATCAACGATCAATAGCTGCTGGGAATGATAACGCTCACCACCTGTAACAAGTAACTCTCCGGAATAGATGTATAGACCAACAAAAGCATGCTGCTCTAACATCAACTCTGCACTGCCGCTTGCCTCAATGTTAACGTGGGCTATTTCCGCATTACCTGCGAGATCTTGAATAGGTGCAACAACAGACTGCCCTGCAAATTGCCACTCGCCTGCGAGTGCTCTAATTTGCGCTCCAGTTGAATTTCTCAGTTCTGGAATAGGTGTACTGGTCGTATCTTGGTAACGGGCAGGACGCATTTTTTCGCTAGCAGGCATGTTGAGCCAAATTTGAAAACCATGTAGGCCGTTATCGCTATCAGCTAACGGCATCTCGGAATGAATAACCCCACTGCCAGTGCTCATCCATTGCACATCTCCCGCTTGTATCGCTTTTACATTGCCGAGCTGATCTTTATGCTCCATACCGCCTTTAAGAATATAGGAGAAGGTTTCAATGCCGCGATGAGGGTGAGGAGGGAAACCGCCAATATAGTCAGCTTCCTCAGCAGATTTCAACTCATCTATCATTAAGAATGGATCAAGATTTCCACGAGTAAAATCGGCGATTCTAATGATATTAACCCCATCGCCGTCCATGGTTTTATGTGCTGGATATTGTTTGATTATGTTCATCTGTTTTACCTAAAGTATTTTCGATTGCCTTCAAGTTAACAAACAAATATTAGAATGAATAACGCGAAATACCGCAACATTCATTCTATTTAATCGAAGTGTAAACACTTACCTAATCGCCATTACACTTAGAAAGGATGATCCACCATTACCCAACCGTTAGTCGCTTCATCTGAATGAGCGATATCAAAACGAACCACCAATCCAGCCGTTAATGCTCTTAAAGATAAACCATAATCCACTTTTAAATCTGACAGTAATGTATTGGCGGTATACTCAGGAGCGACTCTTCCAGCCTCAACAAACCCTACAACTTGAAACCAATCTAAGCGTAAAAACTTAAGCCAATTAATGTCTTCAATGGGGTTATATTTCAAGGTATAGCGGTATTCTGCACTGGTATAAATGGCTGCTTTATCATGGAAGCGATTTTGGTCAAATCCACGCATACGATAGAAACCACCTAAGGTAGCCCCTTCATTATATGGAGCATTATTGGTAACTTGGCGTCCGCCCTGTTCATCGTACTCAAGCTCCCAAGAAGGTGAGTATCCAGTCCAAAAATTAAGTGCGAGAATACGTTGGCTTGCATATTCTGACTCACCAAATGAAAAGTACTTACTCATATCAAGATTCATAAAGGTCCACTCATTGTCTGAGTCTAACCAAGCTGCATCATGTGATACCGAGAAGTACTGGCTACTACCTGTGGATGGGTTAACAGAAAAATCGGTATTGTCATACAAAATCCCCAGCTCGATGGCGTGGATAGTGCCATCAAGTTCTTCATCGGCAAACTCAAAACTTTGGTACCGATTAAACTGCCGTAGTACCACCACTGTGGCTCCGCTCTCCAGTGGATTCCAACTATCACCACCGCTGGGATCTGAAACTAATAAGCCATTTTCAAGCTTATATTCCACCATGCCTTTATCTTTTGTCGCCCCGATAGGCAATGCGTACTCAAGTTTTATATCAAACCAATTAGAGGAGCCGTCTGCCTCTAAAAACTGTAAATTTGTGGAGTCGTTACTACCTGGTAGTGGCGTGCCTGCTGGGATAAACTCACGCCCTGCCCCAGCGTATGCGCGCTGATCGGGGTAATAACCAAGAAACCCATAAGTACTTAAAAAAAACCGTTCGGTTTTGGGCAGTTTAAAGTTCCAAACACCTAAGCCTACCCCTCTACTAACATCACCGCCAAACACGGTGCCACCAATCGTCATTTGATCTTGGAAATATCCACTCAACATACCGCCTAGACCAATATTAAGCCCCATAGAGTCAGAGTTAAAAAAATAGGGAAGCAGCAATTTTTCCTTCACATTATCAGGAGTTTCAGCTCTATCTATTGACGTTTTTACATTAGCAGCAGGTGCAGCCAACACATTAACGGGTAACGAGATACCGCAACAAAGTGAAATACAACAAACAAGACGCATATCCATATTTACTATTTTCATGGCACTTCCCTTAAAAATGACGTAAAAGCGACTTAGCTTTGATGTGACTCGTCGGAAATAATTTTTGCAAAATCTATGACCTATACTTATAAAAAAATATATCACCGTCTATTGAATATATTTTGCTTTTAGTAGGTCTATTATACTAATCAGTATTAGAAGTTAAGCTACTCAGAGTGTTTTTTAGCAAACTGACTCAACTGGATAAATAACATAATGGTTGTTCTCTCATGAGTTTATTCGTTGCCGAAGTCGCAAGCCATCAATACTCAATACAGGCGATTAAATCTTTATATTGATTGGTATTACATTAAAACATAGCAGGATTAATAGTATGACTCGACAAATATTCATAATCATAGCGCTAACATTTTCAACATTGGCATTTTCAAGTAACTCGTTTGCCGCAGACTCAACTGCCAAAGTCGGCCAGACTGACGGTGAAATAGCGATGCTTAATGGACAAGCAATGGCATGGGTGGCAGAGGATGAACAGTGGCTTAGTATTGAAGGCTTTTGGCAACACTGGGCCGACGGCCGCGGTGGTATTACATGGGGACGCAGTAAAGACTATCCGCCTTACGAACAGGTCAAAGAGCAAGATACCTTTCTAGTCGAACTCAATGGCGGCACTTGTTTAATGGAATTTTGGCATAGCCGCTGGCGCCGTGCCAATGATGTCCGCCGCTGGGATGATGGCTTTAATGACTACTCGGCTTGCCCACATGTTTTCGACTAGAGAGTGGGCTGTGAAATAACACACTCTTTGCTATCTAAACGCTGCTTGAGTTAATTATTTAGCCACTAGTTTCCAACAAGATCACACCTTTTAACGAAACTTCTGCTGCGCTGATAATAGTCACGTAATATTTCTGACTAGTATCAATACCTCACGTCGTTATCAGCGAGCTATATTCATTTATGTCAGAAACTTCATTTGAGCGGGCAAAACGCTCGTTTATAGCGGCAATATGGGCCACGCTCGCCAGTATATCTCTTGGGCTGGCGTTTAAAATTTGGTTGGCACAATGGGTCGCTAAGAGCGATCTTGCACTCTACCATACCGTTGTCGATATCATCTCACTGTCGTTAATCCTATTAAGTGGCTTTCGAACCTCCATGGTGGTGAGCTTTTCGCAAACAAAAAATGCGCAAGACATTACTAATATCTTCCGTTACTCATTGATATTAATGGTGCTACTCACCTGGGGAATAGTACTGCCCTATATAAAGCATCAGCTCAAAATTGATGTTGAATACGTGCAGCTGGTCGGAATTATTCTTGGCATGGGCTTTAAGGTCTATTTCACCAATCAGATAGGCATGTATCGGCTGTACCACATCGCAAATAAGGCAATATGGATAGAGCCTATGGTGCAAATAATCCTGTTTCTGATCTGTTATTACTTACTGCAACAAACCGCGGTTTCATCACTGTTCTTTAGCTTAATGCTGTCGAGTATCGCCGTTGCAGGCTATATGTTTATTCAACGGCGTAAAGAGATTGCGACCACGCCACTTGCACCAGTACAACTTGACCCTGAAATGCGCAGTTTTGTGAAAAAAAGCATGTTGTCTTCACTCGAGGTAGGCGCAAGCATTTTAATGGTTTACATCACCGTTTTGCTAACCGTCGCTTACTTTACCGTTGATGAGTTGGGTGACTTCCAAGTCGTAGTGAGACCCTTGTTCGCCTATATGACACTATTATTTGTGTTCCCCGTCTATCGATATATTCTACCGGAAATAGCCCAATGTTTACGGCAGGGTCAACATCAACAGATAGCGCAAATGCGGCGCTGGTTTTACACCCTAGGTATTACTATTAGCACTGTATTTTTACTCGGTATGATTTTTTACAGCGAGGAGTTGGTCACGCTCATATTCCCAGCGACTTATGCTACTGCAGCCCCTGTATTGATGCACTTTGCACTGTTCTTTGGGTTTATGATGCTTAACGCCTTTCAGGTGGCCTATATCAAAGCCCATGGCCATTTTTTACAAAGCTTATCGATTAGAGTGGCTGGAGTAGTGACGCTAATCGTGATGTTTTATATTTTACGAATGTTCACAGATAACGTGGTTGCGGTGATACTTGCAATGGGTAGTGGCTACTTGATGATGTTTATCATCTCCAGCATCATTGAATACCGCCTTATCCAGCAACATAAACGTGAAGACTCTGAGTTGCCGCAGAGTAACAGCTAACTTTGCTGACCGTTACTGTGGCGTCAACTGCTCACAAATCGTATCGATAAACCATTGATAACGACTTGGCAGCTGGCGTTGCTTTTTGCTGACCATATATAGTTCTTCAGCCACTTCAGACAACGTGTTAGCAACAAACAAGGGCTCAGGATATTCATCGACAACGATTTGCGGCAGAACGGTGAAACCTAAACCTTTTGAAACCGGTAATAAAATTTGGTTTAGCTGATTAATGTAACCACGCTGCTTAAGCTTACTCATACCGACAAACTCATTGCCAAACTGTGCACTCAGTAGTTGCTCAGCGTAATAATGGCCATCAGGATGATTGATAAAGCCTATATTTTCCAGCAATGCCAGTGTGACTTCATGGCCTTTAAAACTTGGCGGTAGCACTAAGCATAGCGCTTGCTTGCCTAAATAAAGCTGATTCAGTTCCAACGATGATTGCTGCTGCGTGACAATACCGATATCGACGCTATTATCTAATATGCTTTCTATAATTCGACTATTCGGAGCGGCTTCTAAAGCAACCTGCAGCTGCTCATGTTGCAACTGGTACTGGACAAATCGCGGATAGAAGTGCATTGCTAGGGCTCCGGAGCAAGCAAAGCGACACGTTCCGGCATGGGGCTCATCGGTCTGCAGCATCTGCAATAGATGCTCCTCTTCGATTATTTTAGTTTTTGCATAGGATAACAACTGCAAGCCAGCGTCAGTGAGCTCAAAGCTTTTACCTATGCGAGTTAACAATAGAGTGCCAACTTGGTTTTCAAGCTTATTGATATGCTGAGTAACCCCAGGCTGTGTCATAAACAACTGCTCTGCTGTGCGAGTAAAGTGCCCTACCTCTGCAAGTGTAACGAACGTTTTAAGCCACTGTGGATTCAGCATCGCTATCTCATCAAATTAATAAACTGGCTAAATCATAACAAAATATAATTAAAATTCCATTTGATGATAACTAAAGTCCCAACTCATCGTAGCAAGTGACTTAGAGTCACTGTGGTTTTAGAAAGGCTGATAACACCGTCCTTTGCTACACGACTAAGCGAACGACAAAGCTACAGCGTCTTAGGTATTATTGCCTCAGCATCTACAAACACCTGATTACGACCATTTTCTTTAGCTTTATAGAGCGCCATATCAGCAATAGCGGCGAGCTTTATCATATCGTCAGACTCTGTAGGAATAATGCTTGTTACCCCAACACTCACAGTGACATAAGGACGAGTTGTAGAGCTAGCGTGGCTAATATTTAGTGCGGCAACATTTGCACAGCAGCGCTGCGCGGGTGATAAGCAATCTCGAGTATGTGGCAAGATCACCACAAACTCTTCACCACCATACCGCGCCACGACATCACTGGGTCTATGTAGGGCTTCAGCGATTGCTTGAGCGACTTTAACTAAACATTGATCACCAGCAAGATGACCATAGGTATCGTTGTAACTCTTAAAATTATCAATATCTATCATCAGCAATGCTAATCGCGTTTTATTTCTAATCGCTAACTGCCATTCCCGCTCAAAGGCATCATCGAAGAAACGACGATTACCGATGCGGGTTAAACTATCGGTCATAGACAGTGCTTCAAGTTTTTTCTTAGCCAGATTTAGATCCCGCGTACGCTCAAGCACCTGCATATTAACCATATGACTGTGCCTCATTATAAAGAACACATAAATGGCCAGCACCAGACTGCCTAATATGCCAAACAGTGCAACTAAATAGGGAAATGCTGTTCGTCGCTCTGCAATATAGCCTTCACTCGGCATAGCATGAATTTGCCACTGCCGGCCGCTAAAACGGGTCAATGGACGTTGATAAATTATCTCACTATTACTCTGATGTAAGGTAGTAGAAACGTCACTAGACAAATTACTGTAGAGCGACTGGTGCTTATCGTTGCTTATATCTTCTAAGGTATAATAGATCCCTTGAACCCAAGTTCTCTTTATCGCGCTATCGAACATGTCTGCCACTCTAAAAACGCCTGCGACAAAGCCTAACAATCGTTCTTGTCGTTTCAATAGCGTATTGGGTTCACCATCATAGATGGGTAAAAATACATAAATAGAATTCTGCTCACTGGCCTGTACAAGTTTAATACCAGCAGAGGCCATGGAGGAGCCCAAATCTCGAGCATTATTGAGCACTCTCATTAACGTTGGATCAGAGGCTAAATCAAACCCTAGCGCATTTTCATTGCCAGAAAATGGCTCTAGATACACCACAGGGAAATGGATGGAGCGAGTTTTAGCTGTTACCAAACTCTCATCGTTGCTCCGTTCGGTAAACTCAAAATCTTCGTAAGAGTTTCGTTGGTTATTTTCAACCGAGAGACGCTTGCGCGTATCAACTTTAGGGATCCACTTTAAGGCTTGAATATTTCGATGGCGCAGAAGAAAGCTGGTAGCGACCTGTTTAAACTCTTCAGCACTGACATGATCAGAGCTAATAAAGACCCCTTTAAGGGCATAAAGAACCTCAATATTGAGCATTACCTCCTGCTCTAATACCTGTGCTTTATCATCAATATCTCGAGCAAACTCGACTTCAATAGTTCGAGTTTCTTCAACGTAAAGACGCTCACCAATGGCCAGGGAAATGACAATACCCACTAAGGTTGCAAACAGTAAAACTAACAACGAAAAGGTTTTCATAGCGCTCACACAAGGACAGTGATATCACTTTAAAGGCCGCCTTTGGCGGCTCTTAGTATTCTTTTTTCAAAACGTCACTTAACCCCAAGGCATATCGACATATATTCGAACTAACGTGTCGTGATCCCAAGGCAAAATAGCTAAATAGTCAGCATCGTTTTTGTCGCGATTATCAAATGGGTCTAAATTATACTCAGAGTGCTCAACACTGAGCTTTACCTCGCTGTCCTCAATCCAACTATCGGAGTGATAGCTAAAAACGGCTGAATATTTGTTTTCCAACCAGTTACTGCCGTCATTCCATGTTTGAGCGCCCGCATAGATATCAAATGATTTCCCCAGCATGATTTTTGTATCAGCCGCAACGGTGTAAGCGCCGGTTTTATTTTGAAAATCTTCACGATCATAGCCACGCTCTCTTGGCACATCATCATCAATCTCAAGCATATAATGACCACCGCCTAGCGTGAGTCCAGCATAAAACTTTTGATTGTCGAATCGAGCGACAATGGCTGGGAATAGTTTCGATTGTTTCTCAACCGAGCTTACGGTATTTCGCTTACCGTCCAGAGTTACCTGCCACTGCAGGTTCATTGTGGGAGAAAAGCGGTACAGATTGCCATCCACTGACCAAGCGGTTTGAAACCAGATAGGGATATGATCAGGATCGAGCTTATCTTTATCGTCATCGATAAAAATATCAATATTACCTTTCCAGCTAATATTGGACTCAGTAACATGCTCAACAAAAAAGCCTGCATGGGCGCCCAGAGTATGTGAGTCAACCTGCTCTACTATCGTATTATGGCCACCAAAAGCAATTCGCCAATCAGTGCCTTCTGCTTTGGCAGTTAGCCCCATTCCAGCAAAAACAATCGAACCTATAATTATATATGATGGTGTATTCAAATCCGTTTCCCCCAACATGACTTTTTAGTTTTAACACTGAGCGCTTCGACTCAATGATAAAAACTCAATATCTTGCTAAAATTTAACACAAGTAGTTAGCTTAATCAGGTTAATCTTAGTCGTGATGTCTATGAAAAGCTTAAATTATTCATAACGAACGATGATGTCATCTAAAACATAGCCGTTACTCGCTATTAATACATGGTTCAGCAATGCCATTAAGTTCCTGCAAAAATTAAAAATCTATACGAATTCAATCTAGATTGTGAAGCACTACAAACTTTAATGTGAAAAATTTCGATTCTCATCTAAAGCATTATATATGTCACACTCTAGTGCATGTCAGAAAGGCAAATTTAAGTCATAATTAAGCATCTGGTTTTATTCTTAACAAAAGTATACAGATCCTGTTTGAACATGCAGGGTGCAGTGGGTGTTTAATGGGCTTTAATCACGGCATTAATTGCCACTAATGGTTATTCCCTTGATAAAATAAATAACACAGCGTAAGCCCAATAAAACCAATCGTAGAAGGCATCTTCAAGTAGGATTGGTATACATAAATTAGTGTAACGGAAGCTTAATAACTGTATTTTTCGTTACTGCACAACCTTGTCTATAAAGATAAAGGTCACTTTGAGGACATTAGCTTGATTAAATATATCGCTTTAGCACTTACCTTAGTTGTTGCTCCAATGAGCAGCTTTGCCGCACAATTCGTTGAAGGTAAACACTTCACCGTCGTTAGCAATAAAGCACCAAGCAGTGAGCCTAAACTGACTGAGTTTTACTCGTTTTACTGCGGTAACTGCTTCAATATGGAAAAGATGTACCTACCAGACATCAAAGCCAATCTAAATAAGCAAGTGGCCTTTGATAGCAAGCACGTTGATTTTGCAAACACTGAAATCAACACTGAAGTCATGCGCTCTCTTGCTGTGATTCAAACTTTGGATAATCCAAAGCCATTAACTGACGCGATGTTTAAAGTTATTCAAGGCGACAACGGTGAGAAACACGATCATGGTGCTTCAGGACATAAACATGCTGAACCACTAAAAAGCCGTGACGACATCAAAGCAGTATTCGCTAAACTTGGCGTTGATAGCGCGCAATATGATGCAGCAGCTGACAGCAAAGAAACGAACGCTAAACTCGCTTTATGGCGCGCACAGCAGCAAGAGTTTAAAGTACAAAGTGTTCCAGCATTCGTAGTTAACGACAAGTATGCCGTTAACATGAGTTCTGTACGTACTCTTGGCGAGCTTATCGACCTAATCAACTACCTAGCGGTAGAACATAAGTAACCATTTACTTATGTTAAAGGCGCCTAAAGGCGCCTTTTTTGTATTTGTACCCGCTAAAATAGCTTCATTTGTACTGGATTAATAACTGCCGCCACCGTCCCAGCATGTTTTCCCAAGCTAGCTCGGTTACATGGCGTTGACTCTCGCTAACACCTATTTCAGTTCTCTTATTTACATTGTCTATCGCCTCGATGATCCCAATTACAGACAAAGAGGTAATAACCTCAAAGCCTATGCACTCTTCAGAATCAGGTAATTGATCGGCTAAGCCATCAATTGCGGGCAAAATAACATGTTTGCCAGCAGCAACGGACTCCATACAAGTGAGCCCAAAAGGTTCCCAGCGAGAAGGGATCACCACCACATCAACAGTGCTCAGAAAACTGGCTACATCCTCTATTTCACCAATAAATCGGACTTGCGACTGGCACTCAACCAACTGTTGTAGTGCCTCTTTATCTTCACCATCACCCGCAATAGTTAAGGTGACTTCGGTATCAGGGAAATGAGCAATCGCTTTGATTAACAAATCAAAACCTTTTTGCTTAGTCAGCCGTCCATAAGCGGCCAACCGCAGCGGACTATGACGTTCTCTCTTAGCGACAGCCTTAAACAAAGCTAACTCTTTAGCCTGCCCAACTCGAGCTATTTTACTTTCAGGCAGCTGGCAAAAGCTCACCAACCAATCAGCCTGTTGATTAGAAACACTAAGCACCTTATCGACCACGGCATAACCAAGTTTGAGCATCCATTTAAAACGGGTAGCATTGTCCACACAATGGCCAACAAATTCACGGCTATAATGATGTTCTTGATACAAGATAGGCGTCGACCAATTGGCGACTTTCAATGCTAAAAGTGCAGGTATTTTTTTCCAACTCATTGCAGCGTGGATCACTATCACGGATGCGTCATAGTGACTAAATTTAGGCAGGTTAAGTTGAGTGTGAACTAACTGGAATTGAAACTCATGTTTCAGTTTTGAGGCCGCAAGACTTTCTAGTGCTATATTTACACCACCTAGTTTTGCATCGTCAATTAGCTGAATAACCTTTGGCCGCAATCGCCTCCCCTTCACTCACGAGTCCATAAGGATAAGTTAGTTTAAAGCCTTTAAAGATAAAAGCTTTGTTTCAGTATTAGTGACAATTAATTCCGGATAAAATCGAGCAAATGTAAACAAGCAAAGATAACATGCACGACGATAAAGCCAATAAAGCCTTTGGCACAATAGATGTGGTAACTACGCCACATAAGTGCGTCGCTAGAGCCTTGGGTTACAAACCACAGCGCCCCAGTAAGCCCCACAGCTAAGAATATTAGCAGCCCTAAGCCTTCGACAATACTAAAAAGGCCTCTACCGCCCGCAATAGGTAACTTACCTTTTACCAGCCCCTGCAAGTCACTTTTTAGTTGTGAAAAATCTGCTATTAGCCAAGGAAAGTACTGACGCCACTTTCCTTTTAAGCATGTGGTTATTAAAAATGAAACGGCGAGGAAGGCAGCGAATAAACCAAGGTAAACATGACTGAGATCCCAAAAGCTGGCATTATTTCTTAAACTCCGCCCCATCAAGATCCAACCACTGGTCAAGATGAGGTAAGCAACGCTAATAATAATCATGATGTGCTGACGCGCAACGAAAACGTTCAGAACTTTCTGTAATCTTGATTTAGCCATTCTCACCTCAAATTGGTAACTTAACGCCTCAAAACAACAAATTAGACCGTCAGCTGGTCGACATTATCAGCATAAGCCTCTACTTTTTGCCAATTGGTATATTCGATATTAGTATCAGCTTCAGTTGGCCCTTTAGTCATCCACATAATAAAGCGAATAATGCTTCGATCAACAACACCATAGCTTGGGTAATTGAGGTTACCACCAAACACTTCTACTTGTGCTGGAAGCCATGGAGACTTTTCAATGAAGGCCTGCATGTAAGGATTCGTTTCTGCTGTATTTTTCAATGGCTTTCTTGCAACCAAACTGACCGAGAAAAAGCTACTAGGCTTCTGCTCTAACAGTGTTTGATTGGCTTCAATAAAGTCATAAACAGCGGGGTTATGCTTACCATGACGAATGCTTGCACCGATAATGATTTTGTCAAACGCGGCCAAATCAACGGTTTCATCGATACTAACGGCTTTAACTTTATTGCCTAAGGCTACCAGCTTATTTTCAAGATAAGCACAAATTTTGCGGGTCTGGCCATGTACGCTTGAATAAACGATAAGAATATTGCTCACCAGATGCTCCCCTATAGGTAAAATTTAATTGGGTTAATCATAGGTGAAAATCGAGTATTTTTAATTGAATCAGATCACGAGCTTCAGTTCGAGAAGCCGCTTTAACTTTACCTACCTCACAAAATCAAAAAAGGGAATACACAAATTTCGTATTCCCTAAGCGACTTAATACTTATATTTTATAGAGACATTAGAAAATCAATAACTTGAGTTCGCTCCGCAGCCGTTAGCGCCATAAAGTCATCGGTGCTTTTTTGCGCTTCTCCGCCATGCCACAAAATGGCTTCTTCAAGTGTTGCTGCACGACCATCATGTAAGAAACCAGCTTGAGGATTAACAGTTTGAGTCAGGCCTATTCCCCACAGTGGACGGGTTCGCCACTCATTGCCGTCGGCAAGAAAGTCAGGACGACCATCCGCCAACTCGTCACCCATGTCATGTAACAGCATGTCAGTAAAAGGATAGATAGTCTGGCTCTTGTGCCCCGCAATCATCTCTGTGCCACCAATGTCCCCCGAAGCTTTAGTGACAAAGCTAGGCGTATGACAACCACTGCAGTTAAGTTGTTCAAACAGACGCGCACCTTCTCGAACATCTGGGTCAGTAACATTGCGTCTTGCTGGTACAGCTAATGTTTCAGCGTAAAACACGACAGAGTCACTAAATTCAGCACTCGCTTCAGGTTCACCATCAATCCCCTCACCTGTATCGGTAAAGCCGGTGCGCACCAAGTAATCATCATGCAGTGCGGTACCTTTAATGCTTTCATCGGGAAATAACGGGTTAGTGATACCTATATCCCCCCGCAATGCACCTAATGACTGCACTCTGACGCTTGGTGTGTTGGCTTTCCAGCCAAAGCGACCTAGCGATAACGGATTACTGTCCCCGTTTTGCGCTTTTACAGCATCAAATACGTAGTTAGCACGCCCAGAAATGTCATCATTATTACTGTCTTCAGCATCAACATTTGCCACAATATCAACTTCAGGAATAGCTTCTAAAAGACCTAAACCAAACACAGGCATACCATTACGCCAGCCCATGAGCACATCGTCTTGAAGCAGATTAGAGGTCACATTAGAGCTTGATTTGGTTTCACCCGGTGCGTCATAAGGGTTCTCTACATCAAATAGCGGTTTCTTTAGCGTCACACTCGTGCCATCAGTATAGGTAACCGTTTTTGTCTCATAAGACAGATAAACATCTGCCTGACCAATAAACATGTTTTGCTGCCAATCAGAGCGCGCTTTTAACACGCCACGATGAAATAACTGACCGCCAAAATCTGGTACTGCAATGGGTGCACAATAGTTATTTGCCGCAGTACCTGTAACACATGGCTCATCAGGTGCTTTACTTATCCTAAGAAAAATACCAGCTTCAGAGCCCAGCTTAACTCTGGTTTCACCCGCAGCAACTTGCGGCGTTGAATTACGACCATCACGTTGATGACAAGAGTTACAGTCGGCATTATTAAATACTGGACCAAGACCATCTAAATCTGGATGCGCTGGATTCGGCGCGGTTGTAAAAGCGGTTTCAAAGCCAAGATCACCATCCAAATGTAACGCTAGTTCATCAGCAGTTAAATTCGGTGCAGGTGTTGAAAAACCATGACCGGATTCAGAGGCATCATAAGTTGTAGTATCACCGCCACTGGCTGTGATATCGGTATAGCTAGGGTAGACTTTCTCTTCTGGCGTTGGTGTCGTCTCATCATCACCGCTACCACCACATGCCGACAAGCTCAATATGCCAGCGAAAGCTAAAGCATTAAGCTTGGTAAAATTGACACTGAATTTATAATTTTTATTGCGCATTGGCTTTACCACACACGTTTTACCGTCGGTTTAGTTTTTTAGGCTAGCTAGCAGTTAAAGACTAAAGCACCGGTGATTAACATGAAAAAGGCATAGGGATTAACCCTATGCCTTTTAAAAAGTCACTTATTTACACTTTCCACGTCTTTAGTAGTGGAAGTACATCTGACTCAAGACTTGTTTGCAGTTTTGATAATGCATCAACTGCTGTTTGGATGCGTGTGCGACCTTCAGTATCAGAGATAGCTTGACGGAATGGCATGTCATTTGAGCCTTCAATTGCTTGAATAGTCAAAATAGCATTATCAATTTCAGTGCCGACACGCGTGGCTAAGTCTTTATCAGCTGCGGCAACAAAATCAATAATACCTTGCTTGTCTGCAGCACCTGTTAGCTCACCTTGGTAGACATTACGTACGCCAATAATGTTATTGCTAAAGTCAGTTAGCGAGTTCCAAGAATATTGCGACTCAACTTTTGAGGTATCAGCCTTAGCGACAGTGTCACCAAATGGATCGGCAATCTTACCGTTACCCACTTCATCCACAATACCGATCATGCCATTAATTAACTCTTCAACAACACCAACGTTTGAGCTGTAGAATGTATTACCGTCACTACCTGGTTTTTTAAGTAACTCACCATAAGCTTTGCCACTGCTAGCATCATGGCTAACAACCCATGCATCATCGAGGTCTTTAGTGTAATCACGGAACACTTCAGCAAGACCCATTAAATAGTCACGTTCATTAGCCGTTAGCTCTGCAATGGCTTTAGTGTTATCTGCGACACCGTCACCAAATAGTAGGTATTCCATAGTATGGAAACCTTGCACGTCATCATTCCAACCTTTGATGGTTTCCGCATCAAAGCCTGTCGTTGTAGATAGTACCGTTGTTAAATCAATGGTGTTCAAAGGCCAGCTATCCAAATGCGGATCAATACCCATTGAATCTACTGGACCGAAGATGTGTGATTCGCCCTGTTCCCAAGGCTGACGCGCCGCTTTCCATGCATCTTGTGCTGCTTCTAAATTCGCTTGGGTAGGGGTTGCAACCAATGTTTGCGTTGCGAGTAACAACGCTTCACCTTCACCCGCTAAGTCATTGTAACCGGCAACGATGACGTCCTCTGTAAGGTTGGTCACCATCTCAGTGGCATCGAACGAGAAAGAGTCATCAGGTTCAGTTGTTGGTGTACTGTCAGAACCAGAACCACCACATGCAGCAAGTGCAGAAATTAACGCGATAGCAACCGCTGAATGAGTAAATTGTTTCATTAAAAACTCCATTTTTTATAACTTAGGTAAATTAATTAAGCTAACTTGTATTTGATTGTTTATAGCGAGAACTGGTAGCCCACGCCCAGCGCAAAAAAGTTAGTATCAGGGATTGAAGACACAGCAACTTGCTGCACACCCGCTTCAGCCTTGATGACAATCTCTGGAATTGGGAAATAGTTGATACCACCACTAATCCAGGTATTTTCGTATCGCTTCGTGGCGATGCCCGATTCAACCTCTTTAAGCGGATTTGAATAATCGATATTGGCAAAAATAGTGACCGGAATAGAGGTGAAGTGGCTTAAGTCAACGCCCGCTTCTACAAAGAAAGCTTCAGATTCGCTGCCTAGCTGAGCAAAGTTGCCCGGCTTTAAACCTGGGGTTGTTTTGTTCGCTTGAGTAATGGCATCAGAGTCGCTCAAGGTCCCGTTAAGGTATTGACCGCGAAGGATCCACGGACCTTCAACGTAGGCGCCAGCAACCGATAAAATACCCACGGTACCATCGGCACTCATCTTGTTAGTTTTATGACGGTTACCACTGGTATTACCGTAGTAATACGAAACACCGACAGCCGAACCGCTTTTAAAATTGCCGTAATCTAAACGTACGACGTATGCCAGATCATCACCATTAACATGCTCAAAGCGTTTTTGGTGACCAGAAGCAACCCAATCGTAAGTGCGGAAGTATTCAGAATTTAAACCGCTGACAACCTGCGCTTGATAATGGAAGTTAGCTATTTCACCAAAAACACCAATACCGTTTTCATTCCAGACAGCTGGAAGCATTGCAGCCTCACTTTTGTGACGCTGAACAGTAAGATATTGATTAGGCTTGTGCAGGGTGCTACTCAAACCAACAGGTAGGTGGATATTACCGAACTTAACGCCAAAGGCATCGCTTGGGCGATAACGAATTTGCGCTTTCTCTATCATAACTTCACCGCCAGCTTCGACTTCAGCTTCAAACTCGCCAAATTCATCAAAGCCGTCGTACTCTAAAGATGAACCAGTACCGCCATGCTCATATTCAATTTCAACTTCCATGTCCCACTCATCGTTAAACTGATAGCCAAACTCAGTCACAATGCGCTCTAAATCGAAGCGCCCACGACGTTCAGGCGTAGTGTCTTGGACATTGTCGTAGTACTCATCATTGGTATAGATGACACTACCGTAAGACTTAAAAGAGAATTTACTTAGCTTGCTTGATTCAGCTTGAACCGTTTCAATTGCAGCTTGCTGCTCTAACTGCTGTTGTTTCTGCTTTTCAGCCTGAACATTTTGCTGTTGCTGTTGTTTAGCCAACTCCTTAAGTTGCCCCTTCAAGGCCACCAACTCAGCTTCTTGCTTGGCAATCGCAGCGGCTAACACTTCAGGATCAGTTGCAGACATGGCATTGGCGCTGAACACGCCAGCGATGGTGGCGGCCAGTAGATTTAGCTTCACATGTTTTGACATGTTTTTCATAAAACGGCTCTCGATTAATTCTTGCTGGAAACCAGCATCCCTAATAATTGCCGCCAAACTACATCAAATGAGAACGATTTGCATTATTCTTTACAATACAATTTACATTAAACTTACATTAGCCAAAGCAAATTAACAGCGGTAACACTTATTCACCCAAACAATAAACTGTTATATTTCAATAACTAAATTTGACCTATATAGCAGATAGATTTAAAAATGGCAGTGGAGATTAAATTGGTGAAATCTGTAATTATTTAGCTATTACAAACTTGTTAACTAAAAATAGTGCCAGAGAGTGGAGCATACATAAGGCTTTACATTGGTAATATCACAACCAATATGCGCTGAATATGTACTTGTGTAGAAAGCACTTACACCAAGTCGAAGCTGAACACTTACCACGTTGCAAAGCAGGTTTTGTGTAAGCAACTCATACCCAACTCGTTAGATTACAAAGCCGAAATTAGGGCAAGTAAAAATGGAGAACTTCAGCGTGATTAATGCAGCTAAGGATCTGGCGTCCGAAAAGCGAGAGTATTTTTAGGCATTCACATCTTTGTATTGCTTAATGTTAATTGGGTATATACTGCTCATCCTTTCGCCGTAGTACATGGATCGTTTCAATGAAGAATAACCCGCAAAAATTATTACTTTGGATGACATTCATCATGTCACTCGTGTTTGCCGTCTGGCAGGTGCTGCTTAACAATTTTGTCATTGAACGAGCACAGTTTACTGGTGCTGAAATTGGCATATTACAAAGTTTAAGAGAGGTTCCGGGCTTTCTAGCATTCACTGCTATCTTTGTACTGCTGCTAATCAGAGAGCAAACCTTTGCTTTATTATCGCTAACCTTATTGTGCGTGGGAGTTGCTATAACCGGATTCTTCCCACAAGTGCTGGGGCTATATATCACCACGGTATTGATGTCGATTGGCTTTCACTACTTTGAAACAGTTAATCAATCATTAACACTGCAATGGGTAGAAAAGAAAAACACCGCTGCCTTTTTAGGAAAAGCACTCGCGTGGCGAAGCGCAGCTGCACTATTGGGCTACGGCAGCATCTGGCTAGTGATGACTTGGCTACAGCTCGATTACCAATGGATGTATGCCATCATCGGTGTATTAGGACTCGTCATGGTCATCACTATTACGATGTACTTCCCGACGTTTCCTCAGGGTGAAGTGCAACACAAGAAAATTATTCTCAGAAAACGCTACTGGCTATATTACATGCTGACCTTTTTCTCCGGTGCCAGAAGACAGATCTTCATGGTATTCGCAGGCTTTATGATGGTTGAAAAATTTGGCTACAGTATCAGCCAGATCACCTCACTATTCTTAATCAATTACGTGGTAAATCTGTTATTTGCACCAGCCATAGGCCGCTTCATTGGTCGTATTGGTGAGCGTAATGCACTCACTATTGAATATGTTGGTTTAATACTGGTTTTTGTCAGCTATGCGCTAGTCGAGCACGCAGAAGCTGCCGCTGCGCTCTACGTGATTGACCACCTTTTATTTGCGATGGCGATTGCAGTAAAAACCTACTTTCAGAAAATTGCTGATCCCAAAGATATTGCCGCAACTATGTCGGTCAGTTTCACCATTAACCATATTGCGGCGGTCGTGATCCCTGCACTTCTAGGGCTTTTGTGGCTAACCTCGCCAGCGCTGGTATTTTACATCGGTGCAGGCTTCGCTGTTTGCTCACTGATCTTAGCGATAAATGTGCCTCGACATCCACAAAGGGGCGAAGAGGTAGCGTTATTTGGCAAGCTAGCACCACTGGTTAATGCAGACAAATAGCTAGACAATGAACGACTTGTTCGGCATAAAGATAACTGTAATGTTTACAAAGGACTCGGCTGATGGTTGAAACAGTGCAAGACACAAAAGTGCATACAGACAAACCAACGGTTATTGATAGCGCTAAATCAGCCGACGTGTCAGCAAGAAAGAAAGCACTGCTCCTAGGACGAATGCTTGGACTCAGCAGCGAAGGTGATTACCGGCCAAGTAGTGCTTCTATTACCGAACGCAGCGCGTATAGAGCGCAAAAGCTCGCTAACCAGTACCAATCAAATTTAGAAACCATCTATAAGATTGCCATAAGCCAAACACCATCTGATGTAACCGGTATGGATCTCGATGCCGATTGGGCGCACCAATTCTTTCAGCTTGCGGAGCAGATCCACAATCGCAAAATGCAGGAGCTTTGGGGGCGTATTTTAGCCAGCGAGATCACCAACCCAGGTAACTTTAGCCTCCGTACATTAACCACTTTAAAACAGCTAACCCACAAAGAAGCGCAGATATTGGAAAAAGCCTTAGGGATGTCAGTACTGGTTAATAATGAGAGCAAATTGAAACTAGTCATTGGCTTTAAGCATGCCGGTGGTTTAGGTCATCTATTTAAGAAGCCCACCCAAACCAATATAGCGTTATCACAGTTTGGCTTACCCTATTCCAATATTTTAACCTTGATTGAGGCCGGAATTTTACACCGCAGTGAACTAGAAACAGGTCTACTTAGTAGTAAAAAGCCGATTAACTTTGCGCTCAGTAACATCAAGCTAAAGCTTACACCCAAAAGTGGTCAGCTGTTCTTTAGCTATTATCGTTTTACGCCAGTAGGCGATGAACTTGCGCAGTTGATCCACTTCAATACTGACACCAGCTACATCAAAGCACTAAAAGCGGTATTTTCCCAAGATTTCAGGATAGATTAGCGAGTCATATAGTAAAGGACGCACTCAGTTGATAGTCGTTGATACCGAGCCTCGATTATTTACGGCTTTTGTTTATTAACCATCATAATCATGTATTTGCTAAATCGTCTCTGTCTGGTTTCAGGTTTCTTTGCGCTTGCTAGACCATGAGCGATTACATAACGACTCGATTTATTCAGCTTTTCAAAAAACTGCTTGGCTTGCGGCAGAGTCTCTAGTTCAGCTAAGAAATCTGCGGGCACCACCATCTCACTGACACGATAAGCACTCTCCCAGCGACCGTCCTCTTTAGCAGCCAAGACTTGTAGCAAGCCAGGCTCCCTCATCCGCCCTTCACTTACCAAACGTTCGACATGTTCAGTATTTCTTTTAGACCAGCTGCTGCGAGCTTTTCTTGGGGTAATACGCTGAAGATAAGCTTGCCCATCAATCGACTTCTTTATGCCATCTATCCAGCCCCAGCATAAAGCCTCTACTACCACATCATCCCAAGTCACGCTCTGAATCTTTGAACCTTTCTTAAATATCTTTACCCACAACTCTGTTTCAGTTGCGTGGTTTTCTTTGAGCCACTCAGCAAGTTTTTGCGCTGTCTCGAATGAAATAATTTTCGATAGTTCAGGTTTAGGCATCGACCAAGCTTCTCTTTTAGGAACATAACTTCATTTATGAGAATGAACATAGTAGCTTACTTAATTCACCTCTTTGTAAAAAAATCTGCCTCACAGTCCTCCTTTAACTTAACCACATATTTAGATTTCACAGAATTGCCACTCCCTGTTAGGAATTCTGCTGGAGTACTAAGCCAAGCCACCGTATAAACAAAATGCCATACATGAATCCATGTATGGCATTGTTTTCAGTTCAGCTTGAGTGGAAAACTAACCTGCAGCTTTTAGCTTAGCTCCATCAATCACCTGAATGGCTGCGAGATAGTCGAGCAACGCGCTAACTTGAGATGCTAAATCACCTTTATTGGTGTCTATAGTCAGCTCCGCCGCCGTTGGCGTTTCGTATGGCGCGGAGATCCCAGTAAAGTCTTTTATTTCACCCGCTCGGGCTTTTTTATAAAGTCCTTTAGGATCACGCGCTTCACAGACTTCTATCGGCGTAGACACATGAACCTCAATGAAGCGTCCCTCATCAAAAAGTGCACGAACGCGCTCGCGCTCCTCTTTAGTCGGCGAGATAAAAGCAGATAGCACCACTAGACCGGCATCAACCATCAACTTGGCAACTTCGCCCACTCGGCGTAGATTTTCATCTCTATCTGTAACACTAAAGCCTAAGTCTTTACACAGACCGTGCCTAACATTATCACCATCGAGCAAATAAGTATGAAAGCCTGCATCATACAGCGCCCGCTCTAATGCTCCTGCTAGCGTTGACTTACCAGAGCCAGAAAGCCCAGTAAACCAAAGTAACACAGGGCTTTGCCCTTTCAGCTTTGCGCGAGACTCTTGGTCAATACTATGTTGGTGCCAAACGATGTCAGACATAACCACTCCAAAACTTTAATCGAATAAATAACAATGCGCCAAGCTATCAGGTAACACGCTTAAGATTGAGTAAAATCTAAAACGGGAACAGCATTGGCACTAAAATAATGACTATCGACGAGTACAATACCGATAACGGTATTCCCACTCTTAAAAAATCGCTAAAACGATAATTCCCCGCGCTATAAACCATTAGGTTAGTTTGATAACCGTAAGGCGAAATAAAACTCGCACTCGCGCCAAATACAACCGCTAAAATAAATGGCCGAGTATCGACGCCATAATTCAAGGCGATGGCGTAAGCCACTGGGAAAGCGAGTGCTGCTGCCGCATTATTAGTAATAAGCTCTGTTAGCAGTAACGTTAAAAAATACACACAGACAAAAGCGGCAAAAACACCAAACCCATTGAGTGATGTTAAGATAAAGCTAGCGATATCATTTGCCAGCCCCGTCGATAACATCAGATTAGCTAAACTAAGTGCACTGCCTACAATAACAACCAGCTCAATAGGAAAGCGTCGCTTTAACTCTGTTAAGCTCACGGCACCGATAGCGACATAACTAATCAGCAGTAGCAGTAAGCCTTTAATCAAGGGTATAGCGCCTATAAGACTGGCAAAAATGGTTAACACAAAGCCGCCGAGCACCCAACGACTGCGTTTATTATCTAACCGAACACTCAAATCTAAACCACTTACCGCGACAAAGTCAGAGGCTAACTTGGCGTTATGGCTAAAACTATCGCCGGGAGTAATCAATAAAACATCACCCGCTTGCAGCTCAATATCACCAAGGCCACCTTTTAACGGGTGGTGCCCACGACGAATAGCCAGTACAGCACCATCAAAGCGCTCTCTAAATTTGGATGCCTTTAACGAGGCTCCAACCAGTTTTGATGTTGGAGAAAGCACTGCTTCAATGAGGTTCTGCCCTTTAGCTTGCTGCTTACCAAACCATTCAAGTCCATCAAACTGATGCAATAATTCGACCGATTCAACTGCACCACCAAAGCGTAATATGTCTTCACTTTGCAGCACTAGATGCGGAGGAACAGGGCAAATACGTATACCACTACGCTCAAGTTCAACTAAGTAAAGCTTTTTCAATGCACGTAAGCGGTTATCCAGTACACTCTTACCAATCAACTGCGACTGTTTAGCCACACGCGCTTCAAGCAGATAAGGTAAGTTTTCTTCTGCACTTTCTTCACGTCTATCGGGCAGCACATTGGCAAGCAATACCAGTAAACCAACGCCAAGCGTGACGATCACAACACCAATCAGTGAAAACTCAAAAAAGCCTAGGGGTTCCAAACCTGCGTTTTCAACAAAGGAGTTAACAATAAGATTGGTAGAAGTGCCAATCAACGTTAAGGTGCCGCCGAGGATGGCCGCATAAGACAGTGGCAGTAATAACTTAGCCGGTGCGTGTGACTGATTACGCCTCACCACACCAATTAAGGATGACACCACTGCAGTATTATTGGTAAACGAAGACAAAATAGCGGTTGAAAAGCCGAGCTTTGCCATGGTTGATGCTAATGAACCCTGACCTACCACTTGGCTGAGCTTGCCTAGCAATGACGTTTTCTCTAGCGCAGTCGTCGACAGAATAATCAGCACTAACGTCACTAAGCCTGCATTGGTGAAACTTGCCAATGCTGTTTCCAACTCCACCATTCCAAGAAGGTAAGTGGTTAATGCGGCGGTAAAAAATAGGGCTGCGGGTGTCCATATTCCAGCCATTAAGGCTGCAACAAGGACAAACAGTATGCTCGATAACACCCACAGCTCTGACACGGCTAGCCCTCTAACTTACTAATATCAAGTGCTTGCCAATGCGGGTACTGCTTACGGATCAGTGCATTAAGCTCAAGCTCAAAATCAGTAAACTGACTGCTTGCGGGCTTTGCTTTTGAAGTTGTCACAGCCATTACCGCTGCGACTGTCGCATTCGACAACCGATCGATTAAGATCATGCCACCGGTATCTCGGATCAAAGTGTATGGGTCGATGGCAATCGCTTCATTTAACTCAAGTGTCACTCGCGCCATATCATTTAAGCCAATAACGTCGCTATCTTTACGATCTAGCGTATTGATATCAACTAAATACTCGATATTCGCGACACTTGCTTGCAACTTTTTACCCGCCACTTTTAGATCATATAACTGGCCTACTTGTAGCGGCTTTTCGTCCATCCAAGCGATATCAGCGCTCACCTGATTAGCCAGCGTGGGTGCATCTTCAACTTGTGATAATAGATCGCCACGAGAAATATCGATTTCATCTTCAAGTGTTAAGGTTACCGCTTGTCCTGCGATAGCCTCTTGAAGATCACCATCAAATGTCACGATGCGCTCAACCTTGCTGCGCTTACCTGATGGTAATGCCACCAGCTCATCACCGACTTTAATAACCCCTGAAGACAGTGTGCCAGAGAAGCCTCTAAAATCGAGATCGGGACGCAATACATATTGCACAGGAAAACGCACTGGCAAGCTATTGAGTTCACGACGAGTATCGATAGTCTCCAATAGATCAAGCAAAGTACCGTCGGTGTACCAAGGCGTCTGTGTACTACGCTCTACGACGTTATCGCCTTTTAATGCTGATAACGGCACATAACGAATATCGATATCACCTAGCTGCGCCGCAAATTCAGCAAATTCAGCTTTAATGTCATTAAAAACTTTCTCGTCGAAACCAAGCAAGTCCATCTTGTTAATTGCAACCACAAAATGACGTAAACCTAACTGCGAAGCAATAAAGGCATGACGACGTGTTTGAGTTTGTACGCCATAACGGGCATCAACCAAAATAACCGCTAAATCACAGGTAGATGCACCTGTTGCCATATTGCGAGTGTACTGCTCGTGGCCTGGAGTGTCAGCGATAATGAACTTGCGTTTGTCACTTGAAAAGTAACGATAGGCAACGTCGATGGTGATCCCTTGCTCGCGTTCAGCCTGCAGACCATCAACAAGTAATGCCAGATCAATCTCTTCGCCGGTAGTGCCTACTTTAGCACTGTCACTTTTTAGACTGGCTAATTGGTCTTCATAAATTTGGGCACTGTCATGCAGTAAACGTCCTATTAAGGTGCTTTTACCATCATCGACGCTACCGCAAGTTAAAAAGCGCAGCAAACCTTTATGTTGCTGCTGAGATAAATATTCTTTCACACCTAAATCTTCAAGCTCAGCGGCTAAGCGGGTGTTGTTATTGACTGCTTGATTCATGAGTAATTCCTTTAAAATCTAATAAGGCTGTAACTTGCCGCGCTTAGAAGTAACCTTGACGTTTTTTGAGTTCCATCGAGGCACTTTGATCTGAATCGATAAGTCGTCCCTGACGCTCACTTGAGCGAGTTAACAACATCTCTTCGATAATCTTTTCTAACGTATCCGCTTCTGAATGCATTGCGCCAGTCAATGGGTAGCAACCTAGTGTTCTAAAACGCACTAATTCATCTTTAGCCGTTTCACCCTCTTCTAAAGGCAACCTATCATCATCGACCATGATCATCATGCCATCACGCTCAACAACCGGACGTTTTTGCGCAAAATACAGCGGTACCAGCTCAATGCTCTCTTGGTAGATATATTGCCAAATATCAAGCTCTGTCCAGTTAGACAGTGGGAATACACGTATGCTTTCGCCTTTGTTAACTGCACCGTTATAGGTACGCCATAGCTCTGGGCGCTGATTTTTAGGATCCCAGGTATGGTGCTTGTCGCGGAATGAATACACTCGCTCTTTAGCACGAGACTTTTCTTCATCACGGCGTGCGCCACCAAAGGCTGCATCAAAGCCATATTTATTCAGTGCTTGCTTAAGCCCCTGAGTTTTCATGATGTCGGTATGTTTTGCACTGCCATGGGTAAACGGACCTACGCCCATTTCAATACCGTCAGGATTTTTATGTACTAGCAATTCAAAGCCAAACTCTTTCGCCTGTGCGTCACGAAAGGCGATCATCTCTTTGAACTTCCAATCAGTGTCAACATGCAGCAAAGGAAATGGGATCTTTCCTGGGTAGAAAGCTTTGCGTGCAAGATGCAACATCACTGAAGAGTCTTTACCGATGGAATACATCATCACTGGGTTATCAAACTCTGCCGCAACTTCGCGGATAATTTGAATACTCTCAGCTTCTAGTTGTTGCAAATGGCTTAACTCTTTGGCGGCCATGCTAATTCTCCGTCTTCTTGATTCTATTGTGCTAAGCACATCTATTTAACTTGTTTGTTTAAATTCATTTCACAGCTTGGCAAGCCTTGAGGCTTAAACCAGTTCAAGCTATCAGCCAACTCGACCACCTCACCAATGACCATTAGAGCTGGCATGACAAGTTCTGGATCGGATGCTAATTGTTCAATATTATCGAGTGTACCAACAAAGGTGCGCTGCTCTTGAGTTGTTGCTTTCGACACGATAGCAACAGGAGTGTCTGCAGAACGTCCAGCGCCCAGCAAGCCAGCTTTTATAATGTTGGCGTTTAAGATCCCCATGTATACTACTAAGGTATTGTTGGGGTTAGCGTAGCCCTGCCAGTCCATAGGGCGGCTTTCTAGTTGGCAATGGCCAGTGATAAAACTCACCCCTTGCGCGAAATCACGATGCGTCAATGGGATCCCTGCATACGCTGCAGTACCGCTTGCGGCAGTGATCCCTGGGATCACTTCAAATGAGAGACCGGCTTCAACAATTGTTTGTAGCTCTTCTCCACCACGGCCAAAAATGAATGGGTCACCGCCTTTAAGGCGTACTACATTTTTACGGGTGTAGGCTTTGGTCACCAACAGTTGATTGATCTCGCTTTGCGCTGCACTATGCTTACCTGCACGCTTACCAACTGCTATCTTTTCTGCATTGTTGGGAATGAGCGCCATAATGTCTGCACTCACTAAAGCATCATAAAGCACAACGTCGGCGCTTTGCAGTACTCGATAAGCTTTAACGGTTAGCAGATCGACGTCACCAGGGCCTGCACCTACTAGCCACACTTTTCCACCTGCGGCTTGACCCGGTAAAGTTACAATCTCCATCACGCACCCTCACTCTAATTTGATAGCCTGAATATAGCCGCCCTCTTATTCCATAATAAATAGAAAATTCAAATCATTTATAACTTTTAGTTATTAGCACGATAGCATGTATCATAAAATCAGCACTCAAAAGTCACTAAAAACTTTTAAATCAATTACTTATAGTCGGAGATTGTATTTTTCATGCTAAACAGGCCATTCAACGAACTGCTATTCGGCACTAAGTTATTGCATTTGGATCTAGTTAGCTTGGCCAATATTAGCTTTACATCACAACGCATCGACTCATTAGCATGAATTGTTCGCCACATCATGGAAAGGGTTACCAGATTGCTATATCTCTGTTAATAACCTCGCTGGCTAGGTAAACTTATCCGCAAACTAGAAAAGCACCATTTTGACCAATTTCAGGGAATGTTATGAACAAGCTAGGCGCACTATTTTTGTCTATTGGATTAAGCTGCACATTTACATCAGTTGCCGAACCCGTTAAAAGCACAGAGCAAGCAAATAGCAGCACTGAAGATATCGAAGTCAAGCGTGAGAAGTCACTGGTAGATAACCGTATTACCCAAGAAACAGAAACCGGTGACCGCCCTTATGTGATAACACCGCATAAGGTGAACTACATTCTTCCTGTGACTTACAACAGTTCACCGAATATGGAACCCTTTGCTCAAGAGGCAAAAGAGCATCCTTTTACCCTTGATAATTTAGAAGCTAAATTTCAAATAAGTTTTAAGTTTCCACTGTGGCACAATGTTTTTGGCGACAACGGTCACCTATTTGCCGCTTATACCAACCAATCTTATTGGCAGGTTTATAACAAAGATATCTCTTCGCCGTTTAGAGAAACAAATCATGAACCTGAAGTGTTTATGCTTTTCACTAACGACTGGCAGCTCGGCCCTTTAAAGAACTCTTTTTGGGGAGTAGGCGCTGTGCATCAATCAAATGGCCAAGCAGGCTCTTTATCAAGAAGCTGGAATCGTATTTACGGCATGATGGTATTCGATTCAGGGCCATTTGCACTCGAAGCAAAAGCATGGTGGCGCATCCCCGAAGATGAAAAGGAGACACCGACATCGCCTCAAGGGGATGATAATCCTGATATCACAGACTATATGGGCAATATTGAATTCAGAGGCGTTTATGGGCTGGATGAGCATAGATTTACTTTGATGGTACGTAACTATGTACAAAAACCTAACTATGGCGCGGTTGAATTTACTTGGAGTTATCCCATCATGGGCAACTTACGCTTATACACCCAATACTTTAATGGCTACGGTGAAAGTTTAATCGACTATAATTCTCATAACCAACGCATAGGTATAGGGATCTCGATTAACGACATTCTTTAGCTAGGTTGCTGGGAAGTGTGGGCATAAATGCAGTGACCCGAATTGTTAGAAATGGCAGGCTATATGATTAATTAAGCCTGCCCATATCAGGGATTAGATATGGCATTGAGCGTTAAAAGTATCTTTTTTATCTTTGCAACTATGATGCTCATAAGTGCCGTGCAGCTAATTAGGATCTCTTTTTTCCCACACAGCGCCTCTTATCAGCTAACTTCAGAGCAGCAAAAACAAGACATTCAACAGTTACTCAGAGATATCAATCAAAAATCAGCTTTTGCGGCATTAGATCCTGACAAAAAACACAAGTTTAATTTGACTGCACAACGTTTGCTACTCGCCAATCTCCCGCACACTAACAGCTCAATATTCCAGATTCGTTTACAAGCTTGGCTGTCGACATTAAACGATCCTGCTGTTAGCGTCTCGCAGCCCAATAGTACGCCTCGATCCAAAGCGCTAACAAGCTTCCAAGGCGTGTTACACCATGATGGCAAACACTGGCTTGCATTTATGTCGAAGGAAGAGCAGTTTGATGAAGACTATCCATATCTCACCCATATTGATGGCCTGCCAATGAATAGGTGGGTAACCGCTGCTCAACAGTATATCCCTGACTCTTTGAAGCTTTCCGCAATAGAGCAAAGCCGCTGGATATCTCGCATTAACCAACTAAGACAACAAATAGGCCTTCCCCTGTCGGATTCGGCTCAATTCACTTTTACAAATTCAGCTGGCGATAGCATTCAACGTACGATGCGATTAGACAACTCAAGCGATAGCAAGATTGATGTAAGCTACAGCGCGACACTTGTACATAAGCAAGCGTCTTTGGCGCGAGAGACTTTACAATACCCAGCAGATAACAAGTTTAAGAGTCACTTTTTTAAGCAACTTGAAGCTAACACTAGCAACCCCATTAAGCTGGATATTCGACAGTTAACTTCAATAGATAACCGACTTAACCAATGGATTAACGATAACGTTGCTCCTAGCTACACTCCTTATAACAGCACCATTGGCTTGATAAAATACAAACGTTTTCCAAGCTCAACTTCTGCCACCTTCTCAAAACAAGCTTTTTTTCCGTTAAATGAGTTATCTTTTTTTGAACAAACTCAATTAGAAACTGTAGGTTTTAATAGCCAGTTTGATGGTACACAAGCTTTTAGCCATTGGCTTGTACGCGGAACAGAGGAATATTCCAACGCGGCGAGTGAAAAAAGACAGCTACACTTACTCGTCGATTCAAGCTGTCAGCAAGAGTGTGAATGGCTGGCACTAAGAGCGGCAAACTGGCCAAATGTAAAGGTCGTAGGAGAGCAAACCCGAGGCAGCTTAAGCCCGCGTTATTCGGTGAAGCTGAAGCATAGCGGTATTAGCATAAAGTACAGTGCAGCACTGACTTATAGCCCCCAAGGTAGATTGATTTCAGGTGTTGGGCTCTCTCCTCACATAAAACTGAGTGGATATGCCCTTAACTATCTAAATACTACTGATATGATTGCCGAAGAGCCCAAAGCCTCAAAACGTTTAACTGCTGGCAACAAACGAACAAGCGCTAAAAGACTGCCATAGGCCCATCTTTTATGATGAATTAGCCACTTTTGTTCCATAGCTTGCTTAAGTAAGGTATAAGAGCACTATGAAAACCCCTAAACGACTCCAACCATTGGTTGATGAAGGATTAATAGACGAAGTTGTTCGTCCGTTAATGAGTGGCAAAGAAGCTGATGTCTACATCGTAAGGTGTGGCGATGATGTCCGCTGCGCTAAAATCTACAAAGAAGCTGACAAACGTAGCTTTAAAAAAGCCGTCGAATACCGCGAAGGCCGTAAAGGCCGCAACAGTCGCCGCGCTCGAGCAATGGAAAAAGGCTCAAATTATGGCCGCCAAGAGCAAGAACAGGCTTGGCAAAATGCCGAGGTTGATGCGCTGTTTCGCCTAGCTTATGCCGGTGTGCGAGTACCGACACCATATGGCTGCTTTGATGGCGTATTGTTGATGGAGCTGGTCACTGACGACGCAGGCTACGTGGCGCCAAGACTGAATGATATTAGCCTTACTGCCGAGATGGCGACCGCACATCACTATCAAGTGATGAAAGATGTACAACGTATGCTCTGTGCTGGCCTTATTCATGGCGATCTCTCTGAGTTCAATGTACTTCTGGATGACAAAGGCCCGGTAATTATCGATCTACCTCAAGCAGTAGATGCTGCAGCCAATAATAACGCCAAGCGTATGTTACTTCGAGACGTGAACAATATGACCCAATACTATGGTCAGTTTGCACCATCATTATTGAAAACCAAATATGCACAAGAGATGTGGTTAAAGTTCGAATCTGGTGAACTGTCACCTGAAAGCGAGTTAACTGGTGAGTTTATTGAGAGCGAGCATACCGCTGACATTAATGCAGTATTGGAAGAGATCCAAGCTGCATTTGAAGAGGAGCAAGAGCGTAAAGAGCGCATTAAAGATGCCGCTGAAGAGGATGAATATTAATATTCGTCAGTAAACGCTTTCATTCAATTGAATCATCTACAGCCCAACAAATACACTGTTGGGCTTTTTATTGGCTGGTATTAAGTCTGCAATATCTAAGCTATCGTGGAAAATTCTCGCCTATCAAGATGAGCGGTTAGCGATTGCGATAACCTCAATCAGCCCGTAGACTCAAGCTTATCGACTAAACTCAGTATGATCCTAATGTCATTAGTAGCAGATACCAACCAAACAATAGATTCAAATAGCCCTAAGACCATACGTAAGACTGTGCGCACAGCTCGTCGTAAGTTGAGTTTAGCGCAACAAAAACAATCCTCCATTTTAGCGGCAAAAAGTGCGCTAGATAAACTCAAACAACTAAAAGCAGCTAAAGTTGCGCTCTACCTTACTAATGACGGTGAGCTCGACACAGCGCCTTTGATTGAAATGCTATGGCAACTGGGAATTCAAGTTTACTTGCCTAGGCTACACCCCTTTAGTGCTGGCAACCTGATCTTTCTTCAATATGAGCCAAAGAGCGCTCTAGAGAAAAACAATTTAGGTATTTGGGAGCCCAAACTCAACATCACTCAAATGATCCTGCCGCATCAATTAGACGTGGTGATAACCCCGCTGGTAGCATTTGATAGATTCGGCAATAGAATGGGGATGGGGGGCGGTTACTACGACAGAACCCTAGCCAACTGGCAAGCGACGAGCAAACCATTGCCTATTGGTTATGCCCATGACTGCCAACAAGTCAGTAAACTTGCCAGTCAGCTATGGGATATTCCGTTACCTTTCATTATCACACCATCAAAAAACTACTCATTTGGTTAGTCCAAACTTGTGAGGGTTACAGTATTCTATACCTGCCAATCAATTGGTTGGCCGCCTTGTTGTGCAATTAGCGTATTGATTTGAGAGAAGTGTTTGCAACCAAAAAAACCGCGATAAGCAGACAGTGGTGATGGATGAGGTCCGCAGACAATTTTGTGCTGCTTAGCAGTAATGACCTTGCCTTTCTTCTTCGCATGAGCCCCCCAAAGCACAAATATAATCGGTTGTGGCTGTTCATTGAGATGCAGCAGTACATTGCTGGTAAATGTTTCCCAACCTGATTTAGCGTGAGAATGTGCTTTACCTTGCTCTACGGTTAACACCGTATTAAGCATCAGCACCCCCTGCTCTGCCCAGGCTTGCAAGTTACCATGGTCAGGCGTCTTAAAACCTTCTATATCAGTCAGCAACTCTTTATACATATTAACCAATGATGGCGGAGTTTTAATCCCTTTTTGCACCGAAAAGCACAAACCATGGGCTTGATTTGGACCATGGTAAGGATCTTGGCCAATCAGCACCACCCGAACCTTTTCCAGCGGGGTGTGTTCAAATGCTGAGAGCACCAAGGACTCATCTGGATAGATAACTTTTTCTGCTCGCTCTGCGCTAACAAATGCCTCAAGCTCAATAAAGTAGTCCTGCTGTTTCTGCTGCTGGATGAATTGTTCCCAACTTGATTCCGTAGCCATAGCTCTGCTCATATAAGTATTTTCCTCTATAGTAAAAGTTCGGCTTAACCCATGCAATCCATTAGATTGTTTGATGTTTAGTCATTGGTATTAAGTCACTAAGGTGATAAAATATGCGCTCATTTTTTGCCTAGGACGGCCTCTCAAATGTTGAACCCTTCATCTTCAAAGTCACAGTCTGGATTTACATTAATAGAGCTTGTTGTTGTCATCATTATCCTAGGGATCCTCGCAGTTATTGCTTTACCTAAGTTCATTAATTTGTCTGAAGATGCACAAGTATCGACAGTTAAAGGTACTGCAGGGGCATTTAAGTCAGGGCTTGATCTGTCAAGAGCGGTATGGGCTGTAAAAGTTGGTAATGGACCAGTGGAAGACCTACCGGTATTTGGCACTGCACAATCAGGTGAAGTTGACTTTAATGCTAATGGCTGGCCTGCACAGCACTATATTCATGGCAATGAAGCATCGCCCAAGCTTGACAATGTTGACGACTGTATTTCGGTCTGGCAAGTTATCTTTCAAGGTGATGAGCCGAGTGTATCTAATAACAATGCCGATGAGACAGACTATAAAGCAATCTATAGTGCAACTGCGACTTGTACATTTAACTATAGAGAAAATACCAACTTATCAATTCAATACAATTCTAATTTAGGCTCCGTTACAGTAGACTCAGATCCAAACAGTTAGATTAAGTTAAGCTAAACTCAATTCAGACAAACTGAATAATGGATCTATTCATGACCAATAAATCAGTCCAACAGGGGTTCACGTTAATTGAACTGGTTGTTGTTATTATCATCTTAGGTATTCTTGCCGTTATCGCTTTCCCTAAGTTTATTAACCTAAGACAAGATGCAGAGATAGCCACCCATCAAGCGACCGGTGGTGCCTTTAAAGGAGGAATAACCTTAGCCAATGTAAAATGGGCTGCGGCAGGAAATTCAGGTCCAGCTGACAATTTGCAAGTATTTAGCGGTGGTGCATCTGGTCAATTAGATATCAACCAATGGGGCTTTCCTGCGCAAAGTTATCCCCCCTTTGAGAGCAGCCCGCGGCTAAATAATACCAATGACTGCATGTCTGTTTGGCGCACGGTACTAGAAGATGCTCCCATTGTCTCTAACTCGGTAAATACGCCCGATGCAGTTTATCGCGCCGCTTATCAAAGCCCAGACCAGTGCTTCTTTTACTTTCTCCCAGAACAGACTATGTCTATCTATTACGACTCTAGAGACGGTAGCGTTATTACCGATTCAGATCCCAATAGTTGATATCAATGGTTTATTAGCTGCTAATTTAAGATAGAATCAGTCATCTAAATCTCAATCATTAAGAGCATAAGCAGAATGTCAGAAGCTAAAAAAGAAACCACAATTTTTGAAATAGCCGATCAATTCATCGCATTGGCCAACGAACTTTCAGCAAAAGAGCAAGATGTCGGTAAAGTCGGCACAGGAATGCGTTTTGCAGCAGCTCGTTTTAATGCGTTTGAAGCATCACTAAAATCAGCTGATCTTGCAGCAGAAAAAGATAATGCTCTTGAATGGTTTAGTAACGAGTATAAAGAGATGTTGAAAGACAATCTTGAAGACCATATTAAGAATCCATCACAGCCAAAAGCTGAAGAGCCTGCTAAAGATGACTCTGTGCAAGTATTCAATTCTTAATGAATACCTAAAAGCTGCACAAAAAAGCCATCATTGCTGATGGCTTTTTTATTACGTAAATAGTACCTAAAGCTCCATCCTATAGGGTAACCAGTACTCTTAGCGCTAATAAAATCAGTACAACCCCAGACAGCTTATCAATCAATGCCGCTTTCTCTCGCAGCTTAGGTAACACTGCTGAGTGTGATAAAACCAGTGCAATAAGAGTATACCAAAGGCCATCCACCAGTAGAGGAGTCAGCACAATCAACCCTTTAGCAGTCATGTTATCTGCGACCATGACAAACTGACTAAAAAGCGCCAAGAAGAACAGCATAATTTTTGGGTTAAACAGTGAGATAGCCAAGCCATCACGAGCAGCAGTAAATGCATCCGTTGACTTACCCGCTGCCAATTTGTCCGACATACCACCTTTAGAGCGCAAAGCTTGTACGCCCATGTAAGCTAAATACAATGCCCCTATAATCGCGATACCATTAAATACCATCGGAGCCTGCTTAAGTACCACTGCTAGCCCGAGTAAAGTCACCAAGGCATAAACGCCGATACCGATGGAATGAGCCCATGCACAGATAATACCTTTGCCTCGACCACCACCTAAAGTATGCCTTACCACCATAGCTAAACTAGGCCCTGGAGACATCGCGCCTAAACAACAGATAGCGAGCAATCCTAGCCATACACTAAAACTCATTTATGATTTCCCTTTAAAGCCCGTTTTAAATTTGAAGCGCTGCTGTGATGAGTTCAGAGTACCCGCGCAATTTTACCGCCAGTTTAACCAATGCTGAATAATATCGACAAGGTCTTAATTGCTATTAATCGTGGTACATAAGCGAGTATTTTAATTGTGCGCATTGACAGTTCTCCCCGATGCCCACTCTCTTAAGCCTGAAAGTTTCTCACGCATAACGACCGATAAGGGTCGAGTGTTGAGCAGTTCAGTCATTAGCACCTGTTGATCCACTCTTTGATTAGTCGCTCTGGCTGTATAAATTGCTGAGATCACCGCTTGTTCAATTTCAGCTCCCGAAAAACCTTCACTCGCTATCGATAATTGCGCCAAGTCCAATACATTAGGCTCTATACCTCGCTTCTGTACATGAATAAGAAAGATGGCTTGGCGGATCTCATCATCAGGAAGATCGACAAAAAATATTTCATCCATACGCCCTTTTCGCATCAGCTCCGGTGGCAGTGCACTGATGTCATTTGCCGTAGCAACTAAAAACACCTCTGACTTCCTCTCAGCCATCCAGGTAAGTACGGTGCCCAATATCCGTTTAGAAGTACCATCATCGCTATCACCACTGCTTAAGCCTTTCTCTATTTCATCAATCCACAATACGCAGGGTGACATCAGATCGGCCAACGTTAATGCTTGACGTAGATTCTTCTCCGTCTCACCAATATACTTGTTATACAGCGCTGCCATATCAAGTTTTAGTAACGGCCTTTGCCATAATCCAGCAACCGCCTTCGCCGCCAAGCTTTTACCACTTCCTTGCACTCCGAGTAGCAAGATACCTTTAGGGCTTTCAATATTGCAGGTCTGCTCTAATTGCGGCTTACGATGCTGCAGCCACTGCTTGAGATTATGCAAACCAGCAACTTGAGAAAAATCACTAGTGTCATATTCAAACTGCAGCACCCCATCCATATTAAGCAGTTCAAACTTACCTCGATTAACAAGATCTATATCTGAGTGAGTAATAGCTCCATCATCAACAATTGCCTTATGAGCTAGGCGACGGGCATCATCAAATGTGACTCCGCGAAGATTATCTGCGAGCTTTAACGCTGCCGACTCATCCACTTCAATGTTCAAGCCCTGTTGATTTGCTTGTCTGACCTGCTGCTGAATAATATTAAGAAGCTGAGTACTGTTTGGCAGAGACAATCTAAAATGGGCACAATAGCGTTTGATTTCAGGCGGTATATCAAAAGCATGACTAATCAAGATGATAGTGTGCTTTAACGATTCATACTCTAGTGCTATCTCTTTTAGTAAACGGGTATTCTTCGGCTCATCAATGACAAATGGATGAAAATCGCAAAGCGCATAAATTCCTCCTTGAGGCGTTGATTTTATCTGTCCTAATATATCGGCAGGTTCACTGTTAAATTTTTGCACTCCTAGCTGTTTATCTACCCGAGATAAGCCCTTGGTGATGCTCCAGCTAAATAACGGTTGATATAAAACTTGTGACACCCTTTTTAGTAAATCTAGAACTCGATACTCTTCATAGGTTTCGATAACCACGATAGGCGTGTTGGAGCGTAAAATCGCAGTTAAATCCCTTATATCTTGCATGTTTTACAACCTTAATTATCAAAATTTACTAACAATAAAGGGACCTAAAAGGTCCCTTTATCAAACTCAACGACTCAACTCTTAGTGGAATAGGTAGTTCAACCAGCCCTGCATTCTCAACAAGACTTTGCGCATAATTGCCACATGAGCAAAGTGCTCGGTATATATCGCGATATGTCCAGATACACCCGCTGGAAATTGATTGAGAATCTCTCTATCTTCAAGCTCAATAACAACAATTGAACGACCACGAGATGTCATTGAACTTGCTGTAATTAATCGCCCACCAGATTGGATCTCACCTTCAGCCATCGCAGGTAATACTTGAGCGACTTTACCTTTAAATACTACCCCTGGTGCTCCGTCTAAAATAACTTCAGCTTCATCTCCCTTTTTAAGCCTTAACAGAGAATTCTGCCAAAATGCGCCAGCAAAAAGACGATCTTCATTCGGAATAAAACTCAGTAATGATCTTAACGGCATAGGGACAGCAACAATTCCTGGGCGCAGTGCCATCTGTGTCACCATACCATCAGCAGGTGCTCGCACCACGGTTTGCTCAAGATCAAACAGCGCTTTCTCAAGCTCTCCCTGAATTCCTGCGACTTTAGTATTCACCCCGTCAACGTTAGACTCGTATGCCAGTTTTACACGTAACGCCTCGGCATTTGCTGCAGTAAGCTGTGCTTCAGCAGCTAAATAGAGCTGACGTTTGTTGTCCAGTTCTAGCTCTGTAAATGGTGAGTTAGCACCACCTCGTTTGCGGCCTTTTTCATAACGGTCGAATGCAGACTTAGTTCTATCTCTATCAGCCTCGGCTCTCATTACAGCAGCCTTAGCAGTTTCCCAAGCAGCCTCCAATTGAGGTACTTCAAGTTCGGCAGCAACTAATGCTGCGCGCTTTTGCTTCACAATAGCGGCGTAACCAGTTGCATCCAACTTAAACAACACATCGCCTTTTTTAATCGGAGTATTAGGTTCCACGTCAACCGAAACCACGACGCCTCTAACTAATGGGTTTATAGGCGTCGAAACAAACATATCCTTAGCAAAAGGTGTGTAAGGATGGTTATAGTTCATTAATAAAATTAAAGCACCGACAATAAAAATACCGCCTAAAATAGCAGTGGGTACAGTCCATTTTGTTAGCGGAATTTTAAATATTTTAAAAATAGCAATGCACACAGCGGTGTAGGTAAGAATCAGTAGTAAATCCATATTACACTTTCTCCTCTGGCGTGATATTAGTCGTATCCACGACAGATTTGCTCAACTCAGCGGTAGCATTGATACCTTCAACTGCAGCTAATCTTTGCTCCAGTTTTCTAACCGTTTCAGTCAGGCCTTTAACCTCACTCTCTAATATCTGTTCTTTCTCAACTACTTGGCTGAAACCCCAACCTCGGTCTTCGCGATAAAGTGTCGCCCAAATCCACAAAAATGGCCATATAGCATGTAGTGTGAATAAGCTCACCCAGCCCGCAACATGCAGAGCATCTTGCTGCGGATGATTTCGCTTTTTAGCGATTTCATAAGGAATATCGTGTATTGCTATTACGCCGTAAAAAATAAAAATGGCGACAAAAAATATGATGCCTAACGCAAAGTAATCTAAAAACACAGCGCTCTCCTTTTATTGTTTTGATTACATCTATAACTGTCAATTCTATACAAACATCTTGGCAACAAACTACTTACAAAGCTATGTTTTTTTGAATTAAAACATTATATAAGCATAGAGTGTTTTTCTAAATCAGCGTGATCTGCCGCACGTTTATCGTCAATGCTACATTGCGAGCTCAATTGGCAAGGTAGACTAAAAACAATAATAAATAATGCCCCTATGTTGTTTACATTGCAGCAAGGAGAGCATCCCTACAATTTAAACAAAGGTAAAAAAGATGATAGGTACTGCATTAAGTCAAAACGCTAAGCGCGCTATGCTGCTTGGTTGTGGAGAGTTGGGTAAAGAAGTAGCCATTGAACTGCAACGCTTTGGTATTGAAGTTATCGCCGTTGATCGTTATCCAAATGCGCCGGCAATGCAGATTGCGCATCGCAGCCATGTGATAAACATGCTAGATCCCGAGGCATTGGAGCAGGTCATCAACTTAGAAAAACCTGATCTGGTGATCCCTGAACTTGAAGCTATCGCCACCCAAGCATTGGTTGAACTAGAAGCCAAAGGGGTAAATATAATCCCAACAGCCAAAGCAACACAGTTGACCATGGATAGAGAAGGCATACGCTGTTTAGCTGCTGAAACATTATCAATTCCAACTTCACCTTATTTCTTTTGCGATACCGAAAACGAATTTAGAAAGGCCATTAGCCAGATTGGTTTACCTTGTGTGGTAAAACCGGTAATGAGTTCATCAGGCAAAGGCCAAAGCGTGGTTCGAGATGAAGCTCAAATAGACTCGGCTTGGCAGTATGCCCAAGAAGGCGGCAGGGCTGGCGGTGGACGCGTTATTGTTGAGGGCTTTATCGCGTTTGATTACGAAATTACTCTACTAACAATTAACGCCATAAACGGCATTCATTTTTGCGACGCTATTGGCCACCGTCAAGAGGATGGTGATTATAGAGAATCATGGCAGCCACAAATTATGTCAGATGTTGTTAGAGCTAAAGCACAAGATATCGGTGAAAAAGTGGTAAAGGCACTTGGCGGCTATGGCTTGTTTGGTGTTGAACTATTTATCAAAGGTGATGATGTTTACTTTTCAGAAGTATCACCTCGCCCCCATGACACCGGTATGGTGACTATGATCAGCCAAGACTTATCTGAGTTTGCACTGCATGTGCGGGCAATTTTAGGCTTGCCTATCAGTAATATTGTACAACATGGTCCCAGTGCATCAGCGGTGATCTTAGCCAATGGCCAATCGACTAATATTCAATTTTCTGGAGTTGCTGAAGCGCTAGTAGCGCCCAATACTCAAATTAGACTATTTGGTAAACCACAGATTGATGGCAGCAGACGACTCGGTGTTGCACTAGCCAGAGATAGCAGCATTGAAAAAGCAGTCGACAAAGCACTGACCTCTGCCAGTAAAGTTAACGTCGTTCTTTAACAGCTTTGCTAAAGGTAGTTGATTAAAACTGACTAACAAGGCTCTATATTTCTGCTGAGATACAGAGCCTTTTTTCAACCAATCATGCTACTCGTTAACTCTATTAATTGTCTTTCCTGCTAAAAAAGCAATCAGGTTATTTACAGCAATATTTAACAAGTTTTGTCTTGCTTCAATGGTTGCCCAAGCATTATGCGGTGAAATAGTAATATTTGGCGCTGATAGCAGTGGATTGTCTGCTTCAGGTGGCTCTGTCGATAAAACATCGACACCACAAAAAGCTATCTCCCCTTTTACCAAAGCATCAGCCAAAGCCACTTCATCAACTAAGCCGCCACGAGCAGTGTTTATCAGCATAGCGCTACGTTTCATTTTCCTGAGTACGTCTTGATTAATGAACTTGTCAGTAGCAGCTGTTAATGGGCAATGCAGTGATACGATATCTGCGCTGAGGAATAACTCATCTTGCGTTACCCAAGTGCATCCCATGGGTAGTTTAAGACTGGAATGTCGAGTATTAACCATCACCTTCATACCAAACGCTAGCGCGATTTGGGCGACTGTGCGGCCAATATCACCAAAGCCGATTAAGCCTAAGGTTTTACCTTTAAGTGATTGCAGCGGCGACAGGGTAAAACAAAAATCAGCACTTGATGACCATCTCCCCTGCATAACAGCATCAGAGTGACGAGCAACTTGCTGTGTGGCGTGTAAGATATGCGCAAATACCATTTGTGCTACAGCGTCAGGGCCGTAACCTGGAACATTGGTGACCACGATATCAAGTGCTTTAGCAGCATCGATATCAACCACATTTGTGCCAGTGGCAAGCACCCCGACATATCTAAGTTTCGGAAGCTGCTTTAAGGTAGCGGCATCAAGCACCGTTTTGTTAGTGAACAATACCTCGGCTTCTTTGCTGCGCGCCAACACATCTTGTGCTGGTGTACGCTCAAAACAATCCAACTCTCCAATGTCTTCAAGAGGCTGCCAACTTAGATCGCCAGGATTCAATGCATATCCATCTAATACCACTATTCGCATTTATCACTCTCACATTTTTAAAATTTCAAACTTGCACCGATATTAGCTTGGCCTTGCCACATAATGTCAGATTGAATATTCCAGATACAACCTTGGCCACTGCAAAAGAGTTGATTGTCTGCGCTAATAAAAGTCGCGTAGCCTTTTACTTCGGCAAATAATGACAGCGCGTTAGTCGCTTGATACTCAACCCCGCCACCTAACGCAACCGAAAAACGAGTTTCATTAGAATATTCACCACTGGGGCGTAGCTGAGTCAAACCAAGACTGGTAGTCACATAAGGTTTTACATTTTCGACTGGGAAATACAGGCTGCCACCAACATGAAAATAGTCGACATCCATTTTAGAAATGATATTAGGGCTAAAATTGCCACTTGCGCGCAGATCAGTAGATTGGTGACTATAGAGTAAATAAACATTACCGGGATCTTTTGTGGTAAAGCCGAGCATAACGCCATAGTTCTCAGATTCTGACAGCTTCACGGTGCCACTATCTTCACCTTGAGTGCTGTAGACATCAAAATTGCTGGCGCCGAAACTATACCCTCCAAAAGGGGCAACATAGACTTCAGCAGCAGCGGGTAAGGAGCATAATCCGATCAATGCAAGTACTAGACTCTTTTTCATGACAGTTCCTTTTATTATTTTACTTTCACTAATTCAAGGCTTAACGCATACCTCTATCACTTTTAACCCTATCATAAGCGGCTTGAATATCCTGTGCTTTTGTTTTTGCCAGCTCCATCATTTCAGGTGGCAAACCTTTGGCCACCAGTTTATCAGGGTGATGTTCATTCATTAACTTACGATAACCACGCTTAATATCCTGGTCTGACATCGACTCTTCCATTCCCAACACGTCATAAGCATCAGCAACGGAAGTCTGATGACCCGCTCCGCCCTGTTGATGGAAATTGAATTCAGCTTGCCATCTTGCCAACAGTTCATCGAGTTGCTTTTGGCTAAAGCCTAACTCTTTTGCAATGGTCGATAGAATCGTATGTTCTTTAGGATCCAGCTTCGCGTCTGATAGCGCCGTTTGAATTTGGATCTCTAAGAACATCTGTAGTAGCTCTTTACGACCCATAGAGATCAATCTAAACGTCTTCAAACAGGCGTGAATATCGAAGTCACTCTCTTTACCTTCTCTAAACGCAGCCTGCGCATCGGCCCTTGCATCGCCAGTAAGACGCATTTGATCCATCAGCGCATTTGCAATACGAATATCAACTTCTGTAACCTGACCAGACGCTTTTGCTACATGCCCCATGACAGCAAATGTGGTATTGAAAAATAGCGCTTGGCGCTTACTGCTACTGCCTATACCTGCTCTAGCACTTTGACGGCGGTCATACATATGCCCAAGCCACAAGCCAAAAATGGCACCGCCAAGGCGACCGAACATATAGCCAATAATAAAACCGAAAACCTTACCCCAAATTCGCATTACTTACCCTTTTGTACTTCACGCTCTTCAATTTTGTTAAGACGTTCTAGCGTACCAACATCACACCAATATGGAGCAAAATGTTCTGCAGAAACCTTACCATTGTCCATCGCTTCTCGCAGTAGCGGCGCGAGTGCAAAAGCTTGCTCGGCAATATTACCAAACAGAGCAGGATGATATACTCCCATGCCTGAAAAGGTGAACTTGTTCTCACCAAGCACCGAAGCTTTACCTTCTATTAGTGCGAAATCGCCAGCGGGATGCTGTATAGGGTTATCAACCAACCATAGATGTGCCAGTTCTCCATCGTTCAATTCATTGATTTTTGGCAAAGTATCAATAAAGACATCACCATTAATAACAAAAAATGGCTTATCGCCAAGTAAGCTCAGTGCCTTTTTTATTCCACCGCCGGTTTCCAGCGCTTGGGTTTCTTCGCTATAACTGATTGTTAGCCCCCAAGTGGCGCCGTCTCCCAGTGTAGAAACTAGCTTATGGCCTAGCCATGCATGGTTGATCACCACCTCTTTAAAGCCCGCTTTGGCGAGCTTTTCTAAGTGGTAAATAATAAGAGGTTTCTCGGCTACTTCAACCAAAGGTTTTGGTAAATGGTCTGTCAACGGTCGCAGTCTCTCTCCCCGTCCAGCCGCTAAAATCATTGCTTTCATGGTTTGGCCTTTACAGCTGGAATGATAACGTTTGTAATCCACTGGCTAAATTCTGTAAGTTCGGCATAACGACTAGCAATATCGCGAATATATTCCAATGTTAACGGAATATCGGCCATATATGCAGGCTTGTTATCTCGATAGTTCAATCTAGCGAAGATGCCTGCAGCTTTGATGTGTCGTTGCAGTCCCATCAGATCAAACCAACGCTGATATTGTGAGAAACTCACAGCTGTAGACAACAACCCAGCCTCTAACGCTTGCTTATAATGGTGCGACATCAGCTGGTTGACAATCGGTTCAGGCCAACGAATGTAACAGTCGCGCAATAGTGAAACTGCATCATAAGTCACAGGTCCTATAACCGCATCTTGGAAGTCAATCACCTTCAGCTCGTCATCTTGCAGCATGATGTTACGACTGTGATAATCTCGATGCATACCAACTTGAGGCTGTTGTCTGACATTCTCAACTAAAATATCGAAAATATCATGAGTACGCGACTCAACTTCATCCATCGCCAACCCTAGATGGTGAACTGCTAGCCACTCGATAAAGATGTTCAACTCTCGCAGCACAAATTCATCATCGTAAATAGGCAGTGCGCCCTGTTCAGTCGCTGTCACTTGAGCAATATCGTTAAGCAGTAATAACGCTTTTTGATAGTAGTCGGTCAAATTGCCAGCGGTCAGCACCGATAGCAATTGGATATCACCAAGATCACTAAGGAGCATAAAGCCCTGCTGAACATCGCTAGCAACCACTTTAGGAACAGCAATACCTATAGCTGAATAACTTTCAGCTATTTGTATAAATGGCGTTATTGGCACCAGCTTTGGCGGCGAATCAACTACAATATAAGAAACTGAATCAACGACAACCCGAAAGTATCGCCTGAAACTTGCGTCACCCGAAATAAGCTCTGGGGTAATATTTGAGCTAAAATATTGCTTTAGCCATGCATTTAACTGAATAAATCTAGGATCTGACAAGGGCACCTCATGGCTCTTAAGAAGAAATTGCTTTATTATAACGACAAAATGGAAACAGCTAAGCGATTGAAACAAATTATTTGGCTGAGTTGCCCAAGAAAGGGTGCAACTTTTCTCTTCTTCAATAGTCCAGACTAAGAAATCATAATTAATTGACCTAAGATGCAGATCCGTTATTTTCTGGCCTTGAGCCTGCTTCCCCAATTAGTCTTGGCAAATGACGCCAATACTGCAACTGTTGAAAGTTCGCAGTGTGTTATTGAGCCTCCAGTAAAACCGTACGTGCCGCTGTATGATTTAGACAGCCCAGCAGATCTTGAACGTATCTCTATCATTTCTGACAGCTCCAAAGCACAAATGGGCAAACAAGCCCAATTCAGTGGTGATGTGAGTTTTAGTCAAGGCGGACGTAACATCTCTGCGGATGAGGCTATTTTAGATCAAGAGACTGAGGAGCTAGCCGCCAACGGTAACTTGGTATTTCAAGATGAGCAGTTTACCGTTACCGCCGATTCTTTAGTAGCTAAGATGCGCAGTAATAGTGCCACATTACTCGGCGCACAGTATTGGCTGCACGGACAACAAATTCATGGTGATGCCAATAAACTGGAGATCACCAAAGATAACAATTTACTGCTCTCCAAGACTAACTTCACCACCTGTCCTCCCGATTCGCCATCTTGGTTACTAGAAGCTGACAAAATAAAAATTGACAGCACTGAGGAGTGGGGAGAGATCTGGGACGCCAAGCTTAAAATTGGTGGCGTACCCGTTATGTATATTCCTTACATGACAATTCCAGTATCAGATAAACGAAAATCAGGTTTTTTATTCCCATCGTTTAGTACCAGTACCACTAACGGCGTAGAATTTGCCGTGCCTTATTATTGGAATATTGCACCTGAGTTTGATCTTACATTTACACCTAACTATATGTCTGCTCGTGGTTTATATACCAAAACAGAGTTTAGATATCTGGCTGGTGAAAAGCAGCAAGGTCAATTGAACTTCGAATTTTTACCCGACGACGATAAGTTAACCAACAGTCCGAATCGTTACCTGTATCATTGGGAACATAGCGGAGCCATAGACAAAAATTGGCGCGTATTGGCTAACTACACCGATGTCTCTGATAATAACTACTTCAACGATCTTAATTCCGATGTTCAACGTGCGACAGATAACCAGTTAACTCGGATTGGTGAAATTAGTTATTTTGAAGAAAACTGGGACATAAGCGGCCGCGTGCAAGATATTAAAGTACTTGGAGAGGAGGAAAAACCTTACCAAGTTATGCCACAGTTTACCTTTAACTATCGAGCACCTGAATACTGGCGCGGTTTTGATGTTAACTTGATGAGTGAAGTCACTAACTTCTCCCATCAAGACAGTGAATACTCAACCGCGACGCGTTTGCATATTGAGCCGAGTATTTCATATCCGATTCATGGCCCAGCAGGTTCACTAACAAGTGAAGTTAAACTACTGCAAACTAATTATTGGCAAGACGACAACTCAAATTTGGCAAACTCGCCACTTGATGACACCGTCAACCGTACGCTACCGCAAGTTCGAATTCATGGTCAGATCAATTTCGAACGCTTTACTGATTACTTTAATACTAATTATCGTCAAACTTTAGAGCCCCAGTTCCAGTACCTTTATGTTGGCTATGAAGATCAATCGAATATTGGTATTTACGATACCGCTCAGTTACAAGAAGATTATAACGGCCTGTTTCGCGAACGTCGCTTTTCAGGCTTAGATAGAATTGCTGATGCCAATCAATTTACCTTAGGTTTAACCACCAAGCTGTTTGACGAACAGAACAAAGAGATTTTTAAATTCAGCTTAGGTCAAATTATTTATTTAGAAGATAGCCGTGTAGGCATCAATGATGTCAACGGCAGTGCCGACACATTTGTTCAGGAGAACACCTCGAACTCCGCACTAGCCGCAGAGCTCAGCACCCAACTCTATGCCGATTGGTTCTTAAGCGGCTCGATTCAATATGACGCCAAAGAGAGCGAAAACAAGAAGAGTGAATTAACGGTTGATTATCGCCCAGGTAAAAATAAGCTATTACAGGCCAGTTATCGTTATGTGCCCGACTTACTCAATACCAACACCAATGAGTCCGTCGATATTAAGCAAGTCGGCTTTAGAGGTGCATGGCCAATTAACGACAACTTATATCTGGTTGGAAACTGGTATTATGACCTCAATGAGAGCCGCAGCGTAGAAACCTATACTGGATTTCAATATGAATCATGTTGCTGGGCAGTACGTTTGAGTTATCATTATCGAATTAAGACTAATTACGTTGACGAAGACAACCCAGTCAATGATACTCGAGAGCTATTTGAAAGCGGTGTTTACTTAAACTTCGTGATAAAAGGCTTAGGCGGTTCGGGTCCTTTAGGGGTTTCAGATATGCTTGACGATGGTCTATTTAACTATCGTAAACCGCTTTACTTGAAGAATTAGATAAACAAAATTAGCTAAAATGCTGAACCTAGCTGAAGACAAGCAGTCAAAGCAGGACAAAAGAATCATTAACACGGTATGCGAATACCGCAAATGACACTCATAAATGCCAAGGATTTTTGTGGATGAAACGCTGTAACAGATTGATTTTTGCTTTACTAACATTGGCGATGAGCCAAGTTGTTCACGCTGCGGTTGAACCGTTAGACCGAGTCACAGTACAAATAAATGAAGGCATCATTTTAGAAAGTGAAGTTGCAGGCATGGTTAAAACCATTAAAGCAAACGCTGCTAATGCGGGTCAGAAGCTACCGTCAGATACTGCGTTGCGCACTCAAGTTATTGAACGCCTGATCCTTACGCGCCTGCAGATGCAGATGGCCGACCGTATAGGACTGCATATTGGTGATCTGCAATTAGATCAAACCATTGCGAATATCGCTAAAGAGCAAAAAATATCTGTTGAGGATATGAGAGCTCAGATCGAAAGTGACGGTACCTCTTTTGCCCAGTACCGAGAGCAGCTCCGTGAAGAAGTGACGCTTGGCGAGATTCAACGTATTCAAGTTCAGCGTCGTATCCAAGTTTCACCGCAAGAAATTAACAACTTAGTAAGTCTTATTAATGAACAAGGCCTAAAAGACGTTGAATTTCAGATAGGTCACATTCTTATTGATGTACCTAGTGATGCAACCAGCGCCCAACTTGAAGCTTCTAGCAAAAGAGCAGATACAGTTCTGAAACGTCTAAAAGATGGTGATGACTTTAGAAGTATTGCCATTGCAGCCTCTTCAGGCCCAAAAGCGCTAGAGGGTGGTATTTGGGATTACATGAACATCAATGAAATGCCAACTTTATTTGCCGAAGTCGTCAATGATGCCAAGGTTAATGATGTCATTGGCCCCATCAAAAGTGGCGCAGGACTTCATATCCTGAAAATAATGGATGCTCGAGGTTTGCAAACCCAAGAGATTGAAGAAGTTAAATCTCGTCATATTCTGCTAAAGCCGTCTCCGATCCTGTCAGAGGAACGAGCGAAAGGCATGATGGATAGATTCTTAGCTCAGATCCTTTCTGGCGAAGCTAAATTCGAAGACATTGCACGCCAATACTCAGAAGATCCAGGTTCGGCAGTAAAAGGTGGTGAATTGGGCTGGGCAGATCCAAATGTTTGGGTTCCTGCATTTAAACAAGCATTGAATTCCCTTAAGAAAGGCGAAATCAGTGAGCCATTCCGCTCGACTCACGGCTGGCATATTGTTCAGCTTGAAGGAAGACGCACCACGGATGCTACTGAACAGTTTAATACAAACCGCGCTCACCAGTTAATCTATCGCCGTAAGTTTAACGAAGAGTTACAGAACTGGTTAGATGAAATGCGTGCTGAAGCATTTATTGATATTTTCGAGCCGGAACCAAACCGAGGTTAACCATATTGTCGACTAAACGAATCGCTATCACGCCGGGTGAACCGGCGGGGATAGGACCAGATTTAGTGATTCAACTAGCTCAGCAGGCTTGGCCTGCTGAGCTAGTCGTTTGTGCTGATCCTGAATTGCTACAAGCTCGAGCTAAGAAACTCGGTCTCGCTATTCAATTGCGCCCTTACCAACCGAACCAAGCTCCTAAAGCACAAGAAGCTGGTACGCTTACTATTGTGCCTTTTGCTCTAGAAAGCGAAGTGGTATGTGGCAAGCTTGATGAGCAAAATAGCCACTATGTTGTTGATACCCTGCGTTTCGCTGGAGAAAAAAACATGGTCGGCGAGTTTGACGCCGTGGTAACAGGTCCAGTGCATAAAGGAATCATCAACCAAGCGGGGATCCCGTTTAGCGGCCACACAGAATTTTTTGCCAATCAGGCAAACTGTCAAGATGTGGTTATGATGCTAGCAGCCCCTGGCTTACAGGTTGCATTGGTGACAACACATATTCCTCTCGCGTATGTATCAAAAGCCATTACTCGCGATCGCTTACATCAAATAATAAAAATTCTTCACCAGGACTTGGTTGAAAAATTCGCCATTCCCAACCCGAGAATTTATGTCTGTGGCCTAAATCCACATGCTGGGGAAGACGGTCATTTAGGCAGAGAAGAGATTGATACTATCATTCCTGCACTCGAAGAATTAAGAGCGCTGGATATGGATATCATCGGTCCATTACCTGCAGACACGTTGTTCCAACCTAAATACTTAGAAGATGCAGATGTGGTACTTGCTATGTACCACGATCAAGGCCTTCCAGTACTAAAAGCTAGAGGTTTTGGCAGTTCAGTCAATATTACTCTAGGATTACCCTACATAAGAACATCGGTCGACCACGGTACGGCCCTAGAGCTTGCAGGCACTGGCTCCGCTGATATTGGTAGTTTTGTCTGTGCATTAAATAGAGCCATTGATTTGGCCGCAAAGAATTAGTGAAAAGTTAACCCATGAGTAATAAAGTACATTTAGGCCACACGGCTAGAAAACGCTTCGGTCAGAACTTCTTAACCGACGAAAATGTGATCAATCGCATTGTTGGCGCAATATCGCCAGACAACGAGCACGTAATGGTTGAGATTGGTCCGGGCCTTGCTGCGCTTACAGAGCCTGTTGCTAGCGGCATCGATAAATTAACCGTTGTAGAGCTAGATAAAGACTTGGTTGAGCGCTTGAAAACTCATCCAACGCTAAAGGATAAGCTTGAGATCCATCAGGGTGATGCCTTGAATTTTGATTTCAAGCAACTTGTCCGTGAAGATATGCAGATGAAGGTATTTGGTAACCTGCCATACAATATCTCGACTCCGCTAATGTTCCACCTTTTCGAGTTTGCCCAGTACATCGAAAATATGCACTTTATGTTGCAAAAAGAGGTTGTACTGAGACTATCGGCTAGCCCAGGAACAAAAGCCTATGGCCGCTTAACCGTCATGGCGCAGTATCACTGTCAGGTCATGCCAGTGCTAGAAGTACCACCAGGGTGCTTCACCCCACCGCCAAAAGTCGACTCGGCAGTTGTACGTTTAGTTCCTTATAAGACAAAACCTTTCCCGTGTAAGGATGTCGAAGTCTTGAGGCATTTAACGACTACAGCGTTCAATATGCGTCGTAAAACATTGCGAAATAATCTTAAGCATATGTTATCTGATGAAGAGTTTGCTCAACTTGAAATAGACTCTACATTGCGACCGGAACAGATTAGCGTGCAACAATACGTTGCGATGGCAAATCTGTTTATTGAAAAGCAGGCTAAATCATAAACGGTACTAACCGTTAAAGTATTTATAAAGGGCATATATTTGCCCTTTTATTTTAAGTTGCCCCCGCCCACGTCGCTATCTATTCGTTAAAAGTCCCATTAGTATATCGCTACCTTTTGCTGATTTTGATAACTGAGGCTACAGATGAACCAACGCTTAACCCCCATTAAAGTTGAAGTTAAAACGGAATATATTGAAGCACAATCAACACCTGATGAAGAAAAATACCTATTCAGCTATACCATTACGATAATCAACCTAGGTGATCAAGATGTCACCTTAAAAAGTCGCTACTGGTGTATTACGGATGCAAATGGACAAAAAAGCGAAGTCGAAGGAGCAGGCGTTGTCGGCGAAACTCCGACGATAAAGCCCAATACCGCCTACCAGTACACCAGTGGAACTGTTTTGGAAACTCCATTTGGAGTTATGGAGGGGAACTACACCATGATCAAGAAAAATGGTGAAGAGTTTAAAGCCCCCATTTCTGCTTTTAGTCTTGCCATACCAGGCTTACTTCATTAAAGGTTATACCGTTACATGGCAAATTACTTTGTAGGTGATATTCAGGGATGTTTTGAGGAGCTAAAACTCGTTCTCGATAAAGTGGCATTTAATCCATCAATCGATTGTTTGTGGACAGTTGGCGACCTTGTCGCTCGCGGTCCAGGTTCTTTACAAACTCTGCAATACCTTAAAGCATTATCTGGCTCTGCTAAAATAGTACTCGGCAATCATGACCTGCACTTACTTGCTGTTCATGGGAAGCTAAAGCGAGCTAACCCTAAAGATCAGTTAGATGAACTCCTACACTCTCAGGAGATTGGAAATCTAGTTGATTGGTTACGGCTGCAACCACTCTACCAAGAACATTCTGAACAAAACATCATTATGACTCATGCTGGAGTCCCTCCAAACTGGGATCTACAGACTCTAAAAGAACAAGCAGAGAATGTTTCCAGAGCACTGCAACAAGATGATTATTTAACGAGCTTAATCGCAATAATGTACACCAACTCAATTGATAGTTGGCATGAAGGGCTATCGGAGCTAGATAAAAATATCTACACCATAAATGCACTCACCCGGATGCGATACATTTATGCAGATGGTCGTTTAGATTTTGACTGCAAGCTACCAATTGAACAATGTAACAATCAACAACTATCACCTTGGTTTGACCATAAAGCAAAATTACGCCCATCTCATACATTAGTATTTGGTCACTGGGCCGCAATAATGGGCAAAGTCAGTTCACCTAAACTGCAGGCTCTGGACACTGGCTGTTGCTGGGGAGAGCACCTAACTTTGTGGCATGCGGAGTCAGATCAAAAAATTACTCAAAATAGGTTAAAAAAGAGTTAAACTATCTGCGATATTGGTCGATATAATTTATAGCGTGCCTTCCAATCTAGTGTTGTCATCCGTAATAATAATATAATAATAAATGGAGCTTCTATGAAATTAAATGTAGCAACTAGAGTGATTGGAGGCTTTGCATTTGTCACCTTTCTACTCATCGTTTTAGGCGCCGCATCGTGGTTTACCAATAGTAAGCTCAAAACTAGCACCACCCTACTACAAGATCTTAGTTTACCGGCTCTAGAGTCTAGCAATCGCCTATCTCACACGCTCTCCAAGCAAGAAAAACAAGTATTAGTTGCTTATCACAGTCCAGACAGCAATGCCGTACCAGCGATAAAGTCTCAATTTACAGCTGCAAGCAACACATTTTCGCAAGAACTAAATCAACTCACAGCGTTAGTCAGTAACAGAAGCGATTTTAGCCAAGTCATTAACAAGCTAAAAAATAGCTACAACGGCTTTAAAAATCAAAGTGAAAACATGATTAGCACTCGTGAGAATGCACTGCTGACTCAAGCTAAAATTAAAAACAGATATGATGATGTTGAAATCGCAGTTGATGACAGCGCATCACTACTGTTGGACCTTATCGATTTTGAGCTTAGCGAAGATGTCATTAAACAAGAAATTGCCGCCACGGCAAGTACACTAGATTCAAGCCTAAGCAGTATCGTCAGCACTAGCTTCGATTTAATCGGCACAACTGATAAATCTAAATTTAATACTATTTCAAAAGAACTCGATTATATTGTCAGCGACACCAAGAGCAGGCTGAAATATGTAACTAATCATTGGGAAGGTGTTGTTGAACAAGAACTGATTGATGAAATCAATACAGAAGCGTCTAAAGTCTTTAGTCTCGTTAAAGGTAACAACTCTCTTATTTCGATGAAAGCCAGCGAGATCGAATTAAATAGCAAGGCGTCTCAATTGCTAAGCTCTGTCGAGAAACAGGCAAGTGACGTGAATAAACAGATGGCGAGCCTAACTTCAACCATCGAATCAATTTCAAAACAGGTAAGTGAACGAGCAATAAAAGATATCGACAATGCTAGCGTTCAAACAATTATCTTGGTACTTATCGCCATTGTGGTTGCTATCGTAGTTAGCATCGCGGTAGTGCGACCTTTAACTCGTTCTTTAGAGAAGATAAACCACGCTCTTAATATACTGGCATCAGGCGATCTAACCCATAAGCTTGATGATAGCGGCCATGATGAGTTTGCTAAGCTTTCAGCTAACTGTAATAAACTGGTCGACAGTTTACGCTCCTTGATCCAAGGGATCCTAGACCGCTCAGATCAACTCGCAGCGGCAGCAGAAGAGACATCTGCGATTACCGCACAAACCACGGTTGGTATTCAGGAGCAAAAGAGTCAGGTTGATCAAGTTGCTACTGCAACTACTGAGCTTAGCTCAAGTGCTCAGCAAGTTACCGCTAGTGCAGATGAAGCCCTAAGCCAAATTAAAGCTGCAGATGACGAAAGTCGACATATGCGCCTAATTGCTGATGAGAACAAACGTACTATTCTTGCTCTAGCTGATGAAGTATCGAAAGCTGGAGTGGTGATCAATAAAGTCCATGCAGATAGTGCATCAATTGGCTCAATATTGGATGTAATTAGAGCAATCGCTGAGCAGACTAACTTATTGGCATTGAATGCCGCTATTGAAGCTGCACGAGCAGGTGAACAGGGCCGAGGTTTTGCCGTTGTCGCTGATGAAGTACGTAGCCTGGCCTCTAGAACCCAAGATTCAACCCAAGAGATCCAGCAGATGATTGAAGTACTCCAACAAGGTACTCAAGAGGCTGTAGCTGTAATGGAGCTTGGTCGCTCACAGGCAAGCTCATGTGTTGATAAGACAGAGCAAGCTAACATAGCGCTAGAAAGTATTAGTAATGCTGTACACCAAGCTCATGACTCTGGTACCCACATCGCGCATGCGGCGCAAGAGCAGAACTTAGTTAGCCAGCAAGTTTCAGAGAAACTAGAGCATATAGCCGCTATTTCAGAAGAGACATCTACAGGCGCAGATCAAACTGCACAATCTAGCCATCAAGTTGCTCAGCTTGCTGAAGAGCTTCAAGCTTCAGTGAAAGAGTTTAAAGTCTAAATTCTTTTCCGATATATAAAAAAGGGAGCCATTATGGCTCCCTTTTTTATTCACTTGTTCCCAATCAAGCTATTTAACGATAATACTAAAATAGGATTGGCATTTAATACCTCCAGAGCTAGATCTTATAGATTAAAAAACTAACCATTCATATTAAATAACAAGTACAGAGGAGTTTTATACTAAGGTGAAGCTATTAACTCTAGTCACATTAAATTTCAGGCAAAAAAATACTGGGGTTAACCCAGTATTTTTATTTGGCACAATTAACTAATGAAAATTAACCGCCAGCGATACGGCTCTTAATTGCCGATGTAATTTCACTACCTGCATGTCCGTTGCTTTCTGCCCATGCAATAATAGTTTGCCCATCGGCTTCTGCTTTACCGAGATCCGAAACGGGTAATCTTTTAGCGACAAATGTACCTACTGCATTAGAACCACTTTTCATAGCGATTCTTAATAAGCTGTCACCATTACATGAAACGCCGTCATAAATATTTCGTAGCTTAACTCGGCTTTCTTTTAGTTTTTTACGAAGACGGTTCTTGTCATCGCTAACAACGTAGTTACAAATATTTGCAGCGAGTTGATCTTGATTAGCTAACGCCGGGGATGAAATCGATATTGAAGATGCCACAAATAGTGTAGCGATGCTCATGGATAGCAAGCGCATCAGACACTCCTTACTCTTTTAGTTTTTATTTATTGTATTAAGAAAGCACAATGAGTGAATAATGCACTTTCTTGATCATCGTTACAGGGTACTAAATAACCCCGTTAATTTAACACTTTTTAACTAATTTGATAAAGCTATATTGCATTTGTTTATCATTTTTAGCTACATCTCTCGATACTTCCAGCCAAGAGCCATCATCCCAGTTAGGAAAATAGGTATCTCCTTCGACATCAAGCGAGATCTCAGTTAAATATAAAATATCCGATTGTTGTAGAAGTTCGGCATAAAGCTGGCCGCCGCCCATAACAATCAACTCTTCACAATCCCCCGCCGCGAGCTTTGCTTGTGCAAAACTCGTCACCGTTGTTACACCCTCTATCTGTAAATCGGCTTGACGACTAATGACAATATTGTGTCGACCAGGTAATGGTCGACCGATCGACTCATAGGTTTTTCGCCCCATGACTACGGGTTTACCTAAGGTTAGAGCCTTAAAATGGCGCAGATCTTCAGGCAAATGCCAAGGCATTTTATTATCTTTACCAATAACACGGTTGTTCGCCATCGCGGCAATCATAGCAATTTTCAAATCAGTTCCCTCTTAATGTTGTTAGATAACTGGACGCGAACGAAAATAAAGTAGTCCAGGCATGGCAAGACCTACAGACAATGCCCCAAGAATAAATACAGTTTTAAGTCCGTTGCTGATTACTTCTGACGTCAGTTCAGGACTCACATGGGATTGAGCTGTTAACTGGACAAGTGCAATAACCGTATTAAATGCGTACGTCCCAGGGATCATAGGGATGATAGCTGCCACAGCATACATTAGTGGAGGGGCTAAATGTCTTTTAGCAAAACCAATAGTAACAATCCCTACAAGCGCTGCAGCCAAAAAGGTAGCCCATTCTATAGGTAAGCCAACATTAAGCCATAAAGTTCGACTACCATGGCCTAATGCGCCTGCCAGTGCACAAAATGGCAAGAAACGACGCGGAACATTAAACACCATAGCGAAACCTACCGCAGGGATCGCAGAAAAAACCGCATCATTTAGCATTGCTAAAATAAGAGATATCATAAAAATAGGCCTCCTATCTGCATTGCCATTGTAATACCGATAACAGATGCCAGTGTTAACAAGGTCGCATGCCCCCAGCGGGAAATCCCTACATTTAAATGACCTTTTACCATATCCGAAATAGCATTAATCATCGGGAACCCCGGCACCAGCATTAATACACTAGCCGCCATCGGTAATTTTGGGGTTTCGGTGAGATCAAATTGAAAGCCGGTTTGCGCGACTATGGTGGTTACAAAAGCTGTAACACTAAAGTTAAGCAATAAATTGAAATGCCGTTTTGCAATCGACAACCTAACAAACATACCAATTGCTGAGGCCATAAAGGTGATTACGCAAGCCGCAATGTCTCCACCAAACAGATGACAAAAACTTGCACAGGACAAACCTATCATAGGTACTACGTACTTTGCTGGATAAGTTTTAGGCTCAATACGAGCCACACGCTTACGCACCTCATGCAAGCCGTAAATCCCCTTCTCAGTCAATAGACAGATACGCTGAAGCTCGCATACTATGGTCATATTGATCCCGTGCTCACGGGTTCGTCGGGTAGTGGTTATGCAGCGCCCATGAACTAGGCTAGTTAAAACGAGGGAGTTTGAAGAGATCGAGATTTCAACACTAACAAGGCCTAACGCATAGCCTAGGCGCTGACTAATCTCTTCAACAAGTTCAGAGTCAGCACCATAAGCTAAAAGAAGTTGAGCAACCCTAACAACTTGACGTGTAATATCATTTTGTGTGTCAGCGTACAATTCTCAACGTCCTTAACTGAAACTATCTATCTTTGATAGATAACCTCAACGTCATAATCATCATCATCGTAATCATCGTCATCAAGATCATCGACATAATCTTCATTAACTGATTCGTTGGCATTTTGATGGTAGTTATCCCACTTAAACTCAACTTCCGCTTCAACGTCAACTTCCTCTTCAGGAGGTAGCGTAGCAATAAAGTCCAAAAGTTTAAGCGCGAGTTCATCAGTACCTTCACGGTTATAAGCAGAAATAGTAAAGACTTCACCATCCCACTCAAGCTCTTCGACAATCTTATCGATTTTCTGCTGTAGCTCATCTTCCAGCATTAGATCGGCTTTATTGATCACTAACCAACGCGGCTTACCAGCAAGCTTTGGAGAGTGTTTCTCTAGCTCACCGACAATAGCACGTGCTGAATCAACCGGACTACTGCCATCGATAGGCTCGATATCTAAAATATGCAGCAGCACACGACAACGCTCTAAGTGTTTCAAGAACTGAACACCCAGACCAGCTCCGTCTGCAGCACCTTCAATAAGGCCAGGTATATCAGCAATTACAAAGCTCTGACCCGGTCTTGGGTTAACAACGCCAAGATTAGGGACCAAAGTAGTAAAAGGATAATCAGCAACTTTAGGCTTAGCTTTTGAGACAGAGCGAATGAAAGTCGACTTACCCGCATTAGGCATACCCAATAAACCAACGTCAGCAAGCAACATGAGCTCAAGTCTCAAGCTACGCACTTCACCATCGGTACCGAGTGTTTTCTGCCTTGGCGCTCGGTTAGTACTACTCTTGAAACGAGTGTTACCTAAACCGTGAAAACCACCTTTGGCTACAAGCATTCTCTGCCCATGAGTGGTTAAATCACCAAGAGTTTCTTCTGTCTCAGCATCAACGGCTCTAGTACCCACTGGCACTTTAAGCACAAGATCTTCACCGCCATGGCCGGTACAGTCACGACCACGACCGTTTTTACCACGTTCGGCATTATGGAAGCGTTCAAACTGATAAGTAATTAGCGTGTTAAGGTTTTCGTCAGCCTGCAGATAAACACAGCCACCGTCACCACCATCACCGCCATCAGGACCACCATCAGGAACATATTTTTCACGTCTAAAACTGACGCAACCACTGCCACCATTACCCGCTTCTACACGGATAGTCGCTTCATCGACAAACTTCATACCAACTCCTGGCACCACAGAATGAAAGAATTATACTCTTAACGATTCTAGTCGCCAAAACACAATTTACTTAATATTAAAAAAAACAAAGCCCCACCAATGGCGGGGCTTAGTATCAATCTTAGCTAAAGCTAAAGATTAATCTTCAATGCTGATGAACTTGCGGTTCTGTGGACCTTTAACTTCAAACTTCACTTTACCATCGGTAAGTGCGAATAAAGTGTGGTCACGACCGATACCAACATTAACACCAGCGTGGAATTTAGTACCACGTTGACGAACGATGATGTTACCAGCTAGAACTGATTCACCGCCAAAGCGCTTTACACCAAGACGTTTACTTTCTGAATCGCGGCCGTTACGAGTAGAACCGCCAGCTTTTTTATGTGCCATGAGTTAGACTCCTAATTAAGCGCTAATAGCTGTAATTTTAACTTCGGTGAACCATTGACGATGGCCCATCTTCTTATCGTGGTGCTTACGACGACGGAACTTAACAATAGTTACCTTCTCCGCACGGCCGTGGCTAACTACTTCAGCAACAACCTTACCACCTTCAACTAAAGGTGCACCTACGTGTACAGTCTCACCATCAGCAACCAAAAGAACTTGATCAAACTCGATAGTTTCGCCTGTAGCGACTTCTAATTTTTCTAAACGAACTGTATGACCGGCTTCAACGCGATGTTGCTTGCCGCCACTTTGAAAAACAGCGTACATAGCTATTTTACTCCGATATTTCTAACACGCCGCTCAAAACATAATAGATTGATGCAGGGGTGCTATAAAAGCTTTAATGACAATGGTCGCGGAGTTTACGCTAAGAACCCGCATCTGACAAGTGCTAATTGAATAAGAATAAAAAAAGACCCAAATAACTCTCACAATTACCGACAACTACTGTCTTGCAGCGTAAATTTAGGTAGAATCCTCCTATTATAACATTTATGTCTAAAATGAGCTGCGAATTGTCATTGTAGCCAACAAATAGAGCCTATTTATGGATTTGAACGCCATTCGTCAATTGGCTGATAGCGATATGCAAGCTGTCAATCAACTGATCTATAAACAACTAGAGTCTGATGTAGCCCTAATTAACCAGTTAGGCTTTTACATTATTAACGGTGGCGGTAAACGCTTAAGACCTTTATTGTCAATTTTGGCCGCTAGAGCGATAGACTATAACGGCGAGTCTCACCTAAAATTGGCCGCTATTATTGAGTTTATTCATACCGCTTCTTTATTACACGATGACGTAGTTGATGAATCAATGCTGCGTCGCGGCAGAGAAACGGCTAATGCCCTTTTTGGTAATAGTGCAAGTGTGCTCGTTGGTGACTTCCTTTACACCCGCTCATTTCAAATGATGACGGAGCTAAAAAGTCTAGAAGTGCTCGAAATCCTTGCTGATGCCACCAATGTGCTCGCAGAAGGCGAAGTCCTACAATTAATGAATTGTAACGACCCTGACACAACAGAAGACAGCTATATGCGTGTCATCTATTGTAAGACAGCAAAGCTGTTTGAAGCCGCTACACGTTTAGCTGGCTTATTAGCAGAAAGCTCAGAAGAGGTGCAAACGGCACTTGCTGAATACGGCAAATTCTTGGGCACCGCTTTCCAGTTAACCGATGACCTTCTTGACTACACAGCAGAAACAGAAGAGCTAGGCAAAAACATTGGTGATGACTTAGCAGAAGGTAAACCTACCCTGCCGCTCATTTTCGCTATGGCTAATGGCAGCGACACTGAAAAAACCTTGATTAGAGAAGCGATCGAGAAAGGTGATGGCACGGAGCACATTGAAGTCATTTTGAGTGCACTAAAAAGCTGTGGCGCACTTGAGTATACAGAGCAGCGTGCGATAGAAGAGTCAAATAAGGCTATCGCAGCATTAAGCATACTGCCTGAGTCAGAATATAAAACGGCACTAGTATCGCTGGCTAAAATTGCGGTACAACGCAACCATTAGTATGCAGCTTAGCAAAATAAAAACGGAGCCATTTGGCTCCGTTTTTCGTTTAAGCAACTAACTTTTAAAAAATAGAATTACTTAACGAACTCAATACCTAAATCGATATCAGCTTTTAGTGTGTCTAGCATTGCATCACGTGCATTTGTTTCAAATGCGCTAACATCGCCGTATGCAAGTACCTGTTCAACACCATTCTTACCTAGAACGACTGGCTGTGCGAAGAACTCAGCATGCTCGCTGCCACCATCGACATAGGCACACTCAACAACGTTTGCTTCACCTTGTAGGCCACGCACTAGAGACAAACCGAAACGACACGCCGCTTGACCCATAGAAAGTGTTGCGCTGCCGCCACCGGCTTTAGCTTCTACAACTTCAGTACCCGCATTTTGGATACGTGTTGTTAGTGCTGCAACTTCTTCATCAGTAAAGCTCACGCCTTCGATTTGAGAAAGAAGCGGAAGAATAGTCACACCACTATGGCCACCGATAACATTAACTTTCACGTCAGCAACGTTCAGGCCTTTTGCGGCTGCAACGAAGGTTTCAGAGCGGATAACATCAAGAGTCGTCACACCAAATAAACGATTCTTATCATACACGCCAGCTTTCTTTAGCACTTCAGCAGCAATCGCTACAGTGGTATTTACTGGGTTAGTAATAATTCCGATAAGCGCTTTAGGGCTAGTCGCTGCACACTTTTCAACCAAATTGCGTACGATACCAGCGTTGATGTTGAACAGATCTGAGCGATCCATACCAGGCTTACGTGCAACACCAGCAGAAATTAGCACTACATCTGCACCTTCAAGTGCAGCGGTAGGATCTTCACCAGCAAATCCTTTTACTTCAACATCAGTTGGTATGTGGCTTAAGTCAACCGCAACACCAGGTGTTACAGGAGCAATATCATAAAGCGACAATTTAGAACCAGCAGGTAATTGAGTTTTTAATAGTAGGGCAAGCGCTTGGCCAATACCGCCAGCAGCACCAAGTACAGCAACTTTCATAGTTATCTCCGTCAATTCTTGGATTTTTGTGATGTAGATCTGTTTTTCTAATGGCGCAACAGTACTGGATTCACAACAAAAATTCAATTATCCCTTAGTCGTGTTCAATCTACTTTAGACTCACTTTTCAGTGCACATTCACATTCAGAGCCCAGCCCGCCTAGCTTTGGGCCGGTTACACTCTAGAAATGCTAAGGCTAAAAAAATTAGAATTTATACTCTACATAATGATTCGCAATTGAAACCAAGCTTCACCTATGAATTTTTATTCAAAAAAACGAATAACATTTGACATGAAAGGCGAATATAATCATCATATAACGGATTTTTTTGAATAAAGAATAATAAAATATGCAAGCAAGCAAAAATCAAGACGAATTAGTTAAAACATTTAAGTCAATTCTTAAAGAGGAGCGTTTCGGCTCCCAAAGCGAAATTGTGGTAGCCCTTCAAGGGGAAGGCTTTAGTAATATCAACCAATCTAAAGTATCCCGCATGTTGAGTAAGTTTGGCGCAGTGAGAACCAGAAATGCTAAACAGCAGATGGTTTACTGTTTGCCTGCTGAACTTGGTGTCCCAACTGCTGGTAGTCCACTTAAAAATTTAGTTTTGGATGTCGATCATAATCAGTCGATGATTGTAGTGCGTACCAGTCCAGGTGCAGCGCAATTAATCGCAAGGTTACTCGACTCAATAGGCAAGCCTGAGGGTATTCTTGGCACTATCGCTGGCGATGATACCATTTTTATCAGCCCATCAAATATTCAGCAAATTGAAGATACATTAGAAACAGTTAAGTCGTTGTTCAATTACACGGATTAACTTTTTAGAAAACAACAAAAGGGCGGAAACGCCGCCCTATTCCATTCTTAAGTAAAACTCCAATCTTTTCTTTATACAATATATTGAATCTATCATTTTTTATTTTCACAATATCGTTATACTCCCAGATAGGACAGCATTCCTACGTTGAGGATAATAAAAATGAAAAACAAATTGATTGATGTTTCTGATGTGGGCTGGGAGTACTGGTCTCACGAAAAGGACTATGGCAGTCATCAGAAACATATTGGTGATACCGCAGGGGCTGAAAGAGTCGGCGTAACCATGGAAAAATTAGCGCCAGGCATGACTTCAGCCCTTTCTCATTATCACACCAAGGAAGAAGAGCATATTTACGCTATGCAAGGTGAAGCAACGCTTTATCTTGATGGAGAGCCTCATGTGTTTAGTGAAGGCAAGTATATCTGCTTTACCGCCAACTCAGGTATCGCACATAAATTTGTTAATCACAGTGAGGCTGACTTTATCTTTTTAGTTGTAGGAAACCGCGATGTTCACGATGTAGTCGTTTATCCGGAAACCAATAAAGTATTGGTTCGAAGCATGAACGAAGTTTATAACCGTCGTCCCATGAGCTACTTTGATAAAGATGAAGATTAATTGCGCTGATACATACCAACAAAAAACGCACTGAATGTGCGTTTTTTTGTTGATATTGCTTAGCGCTTTAGGCCGATTTGTCTAAAAAATCTAACGAGGGTGCAAAAAACGATGATCCGGTTAAAGCTTGGGTGAAATGCATAAGGTGATCATGATTTCCCTCGTTATCACCATAAACCATGCTTTCGAGCATTTTTTCAAAGTTCACCGAGTTACGGCAAGTAGAGATAAACATTAATCCCTGCTCTTTGACCGTACCGTAAGGCATACTCTGGCGTAAGATCTCCATTGAGTTACCTGCATCATCCTTCAAGTTAACCCGTTTAATATGACTGGTTAACGGCTTATCTGCAGAAGCATATTCAATATTCTCGGCTTTAGTACGGCCAATAATATCTTCTTGCTTCTTTTCAGGTAGGCGATTCCATTTACTCAAATTGTGAGCAAATTTCTGCACATGGATATAACTGCCATTTTTAAATGCCGCATCTTCCTCTCCAATTAATGCGACCTCTTGGCGACTGCGACCTTTAGGGTTTTCAGTACCATCGACAAAACCGGTCAAATCTCGACTATCCATGAAACGGAAACCACGTTCTTCATCGACAAGCTCTACCAGCCCTTCAAACATTTGGCATACTTCGTTGGCGACAAGGTGAAGAATATCAAAGCGGTCACAGCGAACATGCACAAACAGATCATACTCTATCGCTGGTGCGTCTCTGTTTTCTTGGTTCATGGCTGGAAATGGTTTTAACTGGCAAGGCCTAGCAGCAGGATAAATCGTATCCCAGTAGTTAGCGCCTACAGCGACAAAGCCATTAAAGGCACTGTCAGCAAATTGATCGGCAAGATCATGAATATATTGAGCCACATTTGCTACACACGGGCGCATTTGTAAATCAACACCATCATTCGCATTAAACATTAAATAGACACTGTGCAAATTTCCTTCCGCACAAACTCCCAGCTGTTCACGTGGCATAACCTGACTATCCATTTTTATCTGTAACCCTTATTATTCATTAATCTTCGGCAATATTATCTACAACTTTAGTCATTAATAATTATATCTGACGCACATTAACCAAAAATAAAGACTTATCTTTAATCAACTTACCAAGCTAGCTAACAGTATCAGCACGAGTAAGCGCGGAGAGCGTCTAATTTAATATGCACTAAACGCACTAGATTCAAGCTTAGTAAAATAGTCAATAAACACTGGTAAAAGCAACTCAATAAATACACTGTACTTTACTATGTTGCGATAAAAGTCAGTTAATGGCCTCGATTACGTCAATTACAACAATACTAAACTGTGCGGCGTTGTAGTAATTGCCACCTTTTCACCGATCTTGATATCTAAGTATTCACTATGGATATCAAGCGTCTTGTTACCAATGTTAACCAAGTACTGGCAAACACTACCAAGGAAACGTCTTTCGATAACTTCACCGGTTCCCGATTCACTTCTAGCGATCTGCAACTGCTGAGGTCTTAGTAATAATTCGGCATCACTACCGATTGTCACTTTAAGCTGTAGTTCGCTTTCAATATCACCAATAAGTGTGGACACAGTTTTGTCTGCTATTACTGTTGCTTCAAGATAATTGCTCGCGCCTAGAAAGTCAGCGACATACTTATCTTGAGGTCGCAAATACAAGCGTTCGGCATCACCACATTGAACGATTTGCCCTTGGTTAAATAATGCTAGCTTGTCTGCAAAAACAAACGCCTCGTCCTTACTGTGCGTCACAAAAACCGCACTAATATTATGATTCTTCAAAATATTGCGGATCTCAAGCATCATCTCTCTGCGGACTTTAGCATCAATATTAGAAAAGGGTTCATCTAACAAAAGGACTTCAGGCTCATAGGCCAATGCCCTTGCGATCGATACCCTTTGCTGCTGCCCACCAGATAACTCATGCGGATAACGCTCCCCCAGCCCATCTAGTTTGACGAGAGCCAACATTTTCTCAAGCCGTGCAGCTTTATTGGCCTTATCGGCTAGCTTTACGCCAAAGAGTACGTTTTCAGCAACAGTCAAGTGAGGAAATAAAGCGTAATCCTGGAAGATCATTCCTATTCCCCGCTTTTCACTGGCAACAAACTCGTTATCAGAAACCACAGCTTTGCCGTTGATCCTTATCTCACCAGCAGAAATACTCTGCAAGCCGGCAATAGCCCGCAGCAATGTGGTTTTTCCGCAGCCACTAGGCCCCAACAAAGCGACAATCTCGCCTTTTTCAACCGTTAAATCTAACCCTTTAAGCACAACGTTATTTTGGTAACTACTATGAACATTGCTGACTTGTAACGTAGCCATAATTACTTTTCTTGCTCCAACGAACGATTGAGATAAATCAAAGGAACGAGACCGACTAACACAATGACTATTGCAGCTAATGCACCGTGTTCGAGCTGTTCATCTGAAACAAATTGAAAGACATAAGTCGCCAAATTTTCAAAACCGATCGGCCTAAGTAGTAGAGCTGCAGGAAGCTCTTTCATACACTCGATAAAGACCAACAGCAATCCGGCGAAAATACCTTTTCTAAGCAAAGGAATGTGAACCCTAGCGAGCATTGATTTAGGCGTTAGACCTAAGGTCACACTCGCCATGTCTAAAGAGGGTGAAATACGCTTGTAACTATTCTCTATGCTACCAATAGCAATTGCAGCAAAACGAATACAAAAAGCACATATTAGAATAAATGTGCTGCCAGTTAATATCAGCCCAGGTTCTTGGAATCCCAAATAGTAAGCTAAATCATTAATAGCAAAGTCAAGTTGAGTAAAAGGCACTAGAATTCCAATAGCGAGTACCGTACCTGGCAGCGCATAACCGGTAGAAGCTAATCTGGAAGGCAGCATATCAGCTTTACGAGGACTCACCCTTCTGACGAACATTAGCACAATACCGATACAGACACAGATAACGCTGACTAATAGCGAAATCCATAAGCTATTAAAGCTGTACTCAAAAAAATTGGCATTCCAACTCTGCGCAAAATAACCCCATGCATATTGCAATAAAATTACAAAAGGCAGAATAAATGCTAATGCCAGTAAGATAAAACAATAGCCTGTAGCAGCATATGCCTGCGCACCATTAAGACAATAGTAGTCAAGCTCGCCTGGCGCAGACTGCTTTTGAAAAAGCTGTTGTTTACGACGTGCGAAGCGCTCAAAGCCCACCATCACAAACACCACAAACAGCATGATTGTAGAAAGCTTAGCAGCAGCGGTTAAACTGCCGTATTCAAACCAAGTATCATAAACAGCAGTCGTCAGTGTAGGCACTGCAAAGTAACTTACGGTAGCAAAGTCAGCAGCAGTTTCCATAGCGACGAGCGTTGCCCCAACGGCTAACGCGGGCCTTGCCATTGGCAAACTTAATCGCCAAAAACTCTTCCAAGGACTACAGCCCATAACACGTGCTGCATGCCCCAAGCTTGCAGACTGCTCCATAAATGCGGTACGAGCCAATAGATAAATATAGGGGAAAAGTACTAACGCCAGCATAATTGCGGCGCCACCTAGCGAGCGCACCTCAGGGAAGTAATAATCGTGAGGCGTCTGCCAACTAAATAATGCTCTAAGGCTTCGCTGAACAGGACCTGCATAATCAAAAAGATCAGTGTAAACGTAGGCAACAACATAAGCAGGCATAGCTAACGGCAATAGCAGTGCCCATTGGAATATATTTCGGCCTGGAAATCGACATTTAGCCACCAACCAAGCCGCTGGGATTGCAAAGATGAGAGCACCAATCACCACCCAAAAAATAAGCAACAAAGTGTTACTTATATAAGTCGGCAAAACGGTTGCCATTAGATGGCCGAATACCGCTTCATCAGGTAAAAGTGACTGCAATATTAGCGCAACAAGCGGCATAACGATGAGCAGTGCTAAGGTGTAACTTGCAACAGACCAGCGTTTTGCTAAGCCTAATATCATGATGTTAGATGCCCAGAAGTCATGAAAATAAAAGTACCAAAAAAACAAAACCTATCATAAAGATAGGCTCTGACAGTACAACCACAAAAGATTCAAGCTGAAACACTATATAGCAATAGTGTTAGACCAACCTTAAATAGTAAGCTTAAAGATCAAACTTCACTTCATCTAAAAGCTTAATCGCTGCACCATGGTATTGCGCTAACTTGTAGATAGGAAGGTCATCCGCTTTAAATTGCCCCCAAGAAGCGACAAGTTTCGACGGTTTTACATCAGCCTTAACTGGATATTCCATATTAACATCAGCGTACGTTTGTTGCGCAGCATCACTTGATAGGAACTCCATCAACTGAATAGCCGTCTCGGTATTTTTAGTGTGCTTAGCCAACGCCATACCCGATACATTGATATGCGAACCACGGTTATCTTGATTCGGGAAATTAATCTCCACCGCATCAGCCCAAGGCTTCTGCTTAGGGTCTTGTAACATCTTACCGAGATAATAACTGTTACCAATCGCTATATCGCATAACCCTTCACTTACCGCTTTCACCTGAGCTCTATCATTACCTTGAGGTTTACGTGCAAGGTTCGACTTTAAACCTTCTAGCCATGTTTTTGCTTCCGCTTCACCGTGGTGAGCGATCATCGAAGCAACTAAAGACACATTGTAAGGATGCTTACCGCTGCGGGTACATATTTTGCCGGCGTATTTAGGATCTGCTAAGTCTTCATAGTTAATATCCAACGGACCTAACCTATCTTTAGACGAATAGACGTTACGGACCCGCATGGTTAAGGCGTACCACATGTCATCAGGAGAGCGGTATTTTTGCGGTATGTTTTGTTTAAGGACGTCACTTTTAGCAGGGATCACCAGATCTTTTTCAGCCAATTCCATTAAACGATAAAAATCTGATGTCAGTACAATATCAGCCTTTGATAACCTACCTTCACGCATCATACGTTCAGCGATACCTTTTTTTGAAAAAACGACGTCGACTTCTACACCGGTTTGCTTAGTAAAGTCAGCTAGAATAGGGTCAATAAGGAAGGCCTGACGATAAGAATAAACTGTTAATCTTTCAGCGGCACTCACCACACTTGCACTACACAGAAGTCCAACCATCATTAGACTGGTGATTACTCTCATGACCTTTACCCCTTTACAATATCTAATAGTCAGCACGATGCTGATAATAATTCTCAATTGCAACAAGGGTAATCAATCAGAGCAATAACAGCAAGTAATTAGTGCAAACTTTTAGCCACTAAAAACTTACCACTACCATTTAGTAACAGCTTAATTAACATGAGCTTAATATAACTATGTAATTCATCTACGACAATCTACATCTTCGGCCTTGTCGCAATAAAAACATCAGCTTGCTGTGCCTGTTTTAACCAAACACTCAATGCTGAAGTGACATTACGCCAAGGTAGATCTGGGTGACGAAAGTCGATGTATTCCAATAAACAAACCAACATAACCTGCAACGCTGTTAATTCAGTGCTACGAGTAATCCCCAACGTCTCAACCTCTTTTAAGCCTCTTAATAAAGCCTGTTCAAATCGCGAGGTCCAGAACGAAGACCGTAAGCCTTCATCCTCGCGAAGTTGCTCTTGCCTTAACGAAACAGCGCTATCAAAAATGCCTTTTAACAATGAAAAATGGCACTGTTGTGACCAATTATGTTCCATCGAACCAAATAAACCAGACTGACCATGCTCAGCATCCAAATAGCGCATAATCACCTCGCTATCAAACAGTGCAGAGCCATCATTCAATTGTAAACAGGGGATTTTAGCTAACGGGTTGATTCTAAGTAGTTCAGGAGAGTTATCAAAAGGATTAGCTATAATCTCTTCAACATCTTCAATGTTGTGATAACAAATAAACACTCGCACGCAGCGCGCATAAGGTGATGCATCGGAATAATACAATTTCATACTGCGCTCCTTACCAATATTTTTCGACAGTAATTTGTCCAGGAGCACGACGTAAATTTTTAGCTAAGCCCCGTTCTTTTAAAAGTTGTTGAGCATCAGTAATCATTCCAGGATTTCCGCAAATCATCACTTGTGAATCTTTAGCTGATAGCTTGATACCCGCTTTAGCTTCAATATCACCATTGTTAAGCCCATCAGGGATCCGACAACTTAATGCGCCCTCAAAAGGCTCTCGCGTCACCGATAACACCAGTTTAAATTGCTGCGGATATTTGGCTTCAAACGCTCTAAGCTGGGGCAAGTAGGCTAAATCCTCAACCTCTCGCACACCATAAACTAACACTACCTTCTGGTAACTTTGCCATGGTTCATTGGTCGCCATCATTGAGATAAAAGGGCCGACGGCTGTGCCTGTTGCTAAAAACCATAAATGCTCTCCCTTGTTATCATCTTTAGGAAGCTCATCAAGGGTCATAAAGCCCGAGGCTTTGGTCGCTACATCAATAACATCACCTTTAGAGAGTGCTTGAAGATTAGGCGACAGCTGGCCATCATCCACAGCAACGGCCAACACCTCGATATAATCGGTTCCGGGCGGATTAACTAGAGAGTAAGCTCGACCAATGCGTTTATCATCAATCAACTGACTCAACTTAATAAACTGACCAGCAATAAAGTCACCAATATCGACTTTAATCTTTAGGGAAAATAACTTGTCACTCCAATCTTGGCGTTCTATGACTTTGCCTTCAATCCACATAATCTGCTCCAAAAGTGCGTCGTCATTTCAGCATAAACTTTTATTTCATATTCAGAAAGATTAATCTATCAAAGATGTTTTTGAGCTGTAAAAATGTTAACAACTAAACGAGTAATGCAGTTAAACCTTTCTTTATCAGAAATAAAATGAGTAAACTCAAGGCCTATCTATGAAAGTCACCATCAAAACAATATTCGTATTCGCCATTTTCATGTTGAATGGCAATAGCGTATTCGCTGTCGAACAAGCGACTCTCAAAACAGTAAAAAGCAAAACGGTCATAGTGGTGCGTCACGCAGAAAAACTCAGTGATGGTACACGCGACCCAGCATTAAGTGAAAAGGGAACAATACGAGCCACGGCACTCATTAAGGCCTTACCTAAACTCTCCTTTTCCCAAGCCATCGCCAGTAACTACCAGCGCACACAATTAACACTAAAGCCCATTGCAGAGGCTAATAATATTACAATATCCATCGTCGGCACTGCTGACGGTTTGCAAGATCACATAACACAAGTCGTTGAGCTCGTTAACGGTTCAGATGGAAACAGCATAATCGCAGGCCATTCCAATACGGTTCCACTTATTATCAGTGCATTGGGAGCGCCAAAAATAACAGCATTAAAAGAGTCAGACTACGGAGATCTATACCGATTAACGATAAAAGAGACCGGCGAGATGAGTCTAGAGAAGCATCATTTTGGAAAATAGTTCACACAGTCACCATCTGAATTATTAGTTAATAAAGTTAATTTAATAGTTAAATAGACTTGGATAACTGCATTTTTAGTGATTAAATAGCATATCCAATAAGGGTTAGTGATAACTATCTTTAGATAAGTAGGTTAATGCTAGTCCAAACAGTATTCTTTTAAGTATGGAGTCAAGTAATGGATGACAAAGATATGCCTGAGCAAAATAAAGGGCTATCTATAAGCTGCAATAGCTGCCAACGAATGACAGTGATAGAAGGGGAATATGTCTGTTTTAGAGAAGGCAAAATCACCAGTTTGCAGCCGATGAAAGCACCTTCTCCTCAAGATTTACTCTGTGAAAGCTGGAAAATAGGCAAGCTAAACTACTAAGCAGTTAGCATTCCAGCGTAATCACGGGCTGAAAATTTCGGTTCGTGTAGCAAACCTTTCAGCGGCTCAACAGGGCTTGCTTTCGCCAAGCTTAAACCACGAGTCGTAACGCGCATGCCTGCTGACAATTCAAAATAGACCACTTCGAGCTCATCTTTTTCTAAACCACGTTTTTTAAGCGTAGCCATAATGGCAAGCCAATCGGTGTTAACCTTGCTGTCTTGCCCTTCGATATGTACAAGTAGAGGTATGTTCTTCATATTGACCTTCTCAGCATAATCATGATTATTAATGTTAAATGATTATAAGCACACTAATCTGAACCTAGGCTGAATTGTATACAGCCTTTGCTTAAAACCTCAAACACTTATACCAATCTATTCGAGTCACTACTCTTGCTGAATACGCCAAAGTTTCGCATACAAACCTCCAGCATTAAGCAAGCTAGTATGAGTCCCAGTTTCAACCACCCGCCCCTGACTAAGCACCAATATTTGGTCAGCATCAACCACCGTCGACAATCTGTGGGCAATGACTAAACTAGTATGGCCTTTAGCCACCTCTTTCAGTGCTGTTAAAATGGCCTGTTCAGAATGACTATCCAGCGAAGACGTTGCTTCATCAAAGACTAAAATCGGCGCCCGCTTTAGAATCGCTCGGGCAATTGCAACCCGTTGTTTTTCACCGCCAGATAACTTTAAACCGCGTTCACCAACACGAGTCTCACCACCTTCAGGCAAGCTTTCAATGAAGTGACCTAAGTGCGCCATCTCAATCGCTTCTGCTATCTCAGCATCTGTAGCTGAGGGGCGACCATAGCGTACGTTCTCAATTAATGTGTCATTAAACAGCACAGTATCTTGCGGGACGATAGCAATCGCTTGTCTCAGGGTATCTTGACTTAATTCTCGAATATCCTGGCCATCAATGCGAATAGCACCAGACACAACATCGTAAAACCTAAACAGTAATTTTACGATCGTTGATTTTCCTGCTCCGCTGTCGCCGACAATCGCGACCTTTTGGCCTGACTTAACCGAGAAACTAACCTCATCAAGAATAGGCCGGCTGTCATAACTAAAGCTAACTTGTTCGAATGAGACGACGCCTTTGGTCAGCTTTTCAGTTTTTGCATTATCGATATCTTCGATCAGTGGCTCTTTATCTAACAGGCCAAACATACGCTCAATATTGGCGAATGCTCCACGGATCTCTCGGTAAACAAAACCTAAGAAATTAAGCGGAATAAACAGCTGCATCATAAATGCATTAATCAGCACAAAGTCACCAATGCTCATTACGCCTTGGACAACATCATTAGCCGCCATCGCCAGCATAACGGTCATCGCGACTGAGATAATACAAGCTTGACCTGCATTTAAAGCAAACAATGACAAACGATTCTTGCGCTTGGCTTCTTCCCAGTCAGCTAAAGCACTGTCATAACGGTTGGCTTCATATTGTTCATTATTAAAGTATTTTACCGTTTCATAGTTAAGCAAACTATCGACTGCACGGGTGTTAGAAACAGAATCCGCTTTGGCTGCGTCTCTGACATAACCTGTACGCCACTCGGTAGCCACCACTGAGTAAGCACCATAAGCCACTACTGAAAGCAGTGTGACTGCAGCGTAACCTACACCATAGTTATAAAATAAGATGCCGACGACCAAGATAATCTCTAACATTGTTGGCACGATATTGAACACCATAAAGCGCATCAGAAAACTCACACCACTGGTGCCACGCTCGATATCACGAGACAAGCCACCAGTGCGCCTTTCTAGATGAAAAGCCATATCAAGTCGGTGCAAATGCTCAAATACTGCTATCCCTAAGCGCCGTATTGCACGTTCAGTCACTCTACCAAATAGGGTATCTCTGACCTCTGAAATGATGGTGTTTAACAGTCGAATACCGCCATAGGCAACGACTAACCCAACAGGTACAGCTAAAAGGGCATTCTTGCCGTCGAGGGTCAAATCATCAACCAGCGCTTTTAACACAAACGGCAAACCGACACTCGCCCCTTTGGCCACGATTAAACATAACAGTGCCAACCCCACCCTTTGTTTAAACTCTAACAAGTATGGCCAAAGCAGTTTCAAAACATGCCAATTGAGTTTTCCAACGGGACCATCAAAATATAAGGAGGGGCGCATGATTACTTCCAATAAATAAAAAATTACAAATAAAAGATCGACTTTTTAACAGGGAAAGACTCAGACTAAACACTAATCACGGGTTACATCTGTATCCAAGTTGTTAATTTAAAGCTTGATAACTGCCTGTAAAAAGTAATACTTTAGCAC
>NZ_BPEW01000007.1 GCF_019654975.1 Shewanella sp. c952 | reverse complement strand
GGTATAAATGAACTCGATATCGCGATGTAAATAGGTGTTACTACAAAGCCTATCTACGCGTTTAATCTTATGTTTTTCCATGGCTTTGCTCTCAATCTCACGACCAAGACCTGTGATTGAAAGTGAACCACCGTTCATTGAGCTTTCTATTGATGAGAATAAACTTTGTCGGCAAGTTTTGTGCATTAACGGGGTGACAAGGGATAGGCATTTTGATAAAACTTGTTTCGCATTCATGGTATTTACTCGTGGTAATTTTTGTTTGGCGATAAATTTGATCACCAAATGCCATGAATGTTCCTTATTATTTTGCCTATCTCATTATTTCTATTTGTCTTTTTGTGGGGATTCGTCAGGGTCAGAGTAAACTTTAACTAAACCGCTCTTAACCATCTAAAATCAAAAAGCCCCGATACCGTTAGGTATCGAGGCTTTTTATTCTTTTACAAGAAGTGGTTTTAGCTTTTAAGCTTCAGACCAGCAACGTATTTTACGTAGGATAAATCGTGTTAGAACAAGGCGCTTTACCACGACGTTTAGCTTTCTTAAACGAGTGTTGAAGCAACGCAGTTATCACCGATTTAGACCAGTAAAATTACATCATGCCGCCCATACCGCCCATTCCACCCATACCACCCATGCCGCCCATATCAGGCGCACCAGCTGCATCTTGTGGAACTTCACCAACCATTGCTTCAGTGGTGATCATTAGACCAGCAATTGAAGAAGCAAACTGTAGCGCGCTACGCGTTACTTTAGTTGGGTCAAGAATACCCATCTCTAGCATGTCGCCGTAAGTGTCGTTACCTGCATTGTAACCGTAGTTACCTGTGCCGTTCTTAACGTTGTTAGCAACAACTGAACCTTCTTCGCCCGCGTTAGTCGCGATTTGACGTAGTGGCGCTTCCATTGCACGTAGTGCGATAACCACACCGTGCTTCTGGTCTTCGTTGATCACTGCCACTTCACCGATTTTGCTTGCTACGCGTACTAGTGCAACACCACCACCGGCAACCACACCTTCTTCAACCGCTGCGCGAGTTGCGTGTAGTGCGTCTTCTACGCGAGCTTTCTTCTCTTTCATTTCAACTTCTGTTGCTGCACCAACTTTGATTACGGCTACGCCGCCTGCAAGTTTAGCCATACGCTCTTGAAGTTTTTCTTTGTCGTAGTCTGAAGTTGATTCTTCAGCTTGGATCTTGATTTGAGAAACACGTGCTTTGATTTGTGTCTCTTCACCCGTACCGTCGATGATAGTTGTATCATCTTTAGTGATAACAACACGCTTAGCTGTACCTAGGTCTTCTAGAGTGGCTTTTTCAAGCTCTAGACCTATCTCTTCAGCAATAACGGTACCGCCAGTTAGGATTGCGATATCTTGTAGCATTGCTTTACGACGGTCGCCAAAACCAGGGGCTTTAACAGCAGCAACTTTAACGATGCCACGCATGTTGTTCACAACCAATGTTGCTAATGCTTCGCCTTCAACGTCTTCTGCAACGATAAGCAGTGGCTTACCTGTTTTAGCTAGACCTTCAAGGATAGGGAGCAATTCACGAATGTTTGATACTTTCTTATCAACCAATAGGATGAATGGCGTTTCTAGTTCAACACTGCCAGTCTCTGGCTTGTTGATGAAGTATGGTGATAGGTAACCACGGTCGAACTGCATACCTTCAACAACGTCTAATTCGTTTTCTAGTGCTTGGCCTTCTTCTACAGTGATAACGCCTTCTTTACCAACGCGCTCCATCGCAGTTGCGATGATTTCACCGATAGTTTCGTCAGAGTTAGCTGAGATTGTGCCCACCTGAGCGATAGCTTTAGTGTCGCTACACTCTTGAGAAAGATTTTTAAGTTCAGCAACTGCAGCGATAACCGCTTTGTCGATACCGCGCTTAAGATCCATTGGGTTCATGCCAGCAGCAACCGCTTTAAGACCTTCAGTTACGATAGATTGAGCTAGAACTGTTGCGGTAGTGGTACCGTCACCAGCTGCATCATTGGCTTTAGAAGCAACTTCTTTAACCATTTGTGCGCCCATGTTCTCAAACTTATCTTCAAGTTCGATCTCTTTCGCCACTGAAACACCATCTTTAGTGATAAGTGGAGCACCAAAGCTCTTGTCTAGTACAACGTTACGACCTTTTGGGCCTAAAGTAACTTTAACTGCATTTGCGAGTACGTTTACGCCGGCAAGCATTTTTACGCGAGCGTCGTTTCCAAATAATACTTCTTTAGCTGACATGTTTATTATCCTTTAAATTCTTTTCGTTCCGCTGATGTGGCTAATGCACTGCCATCAACGGTGATCATGGTCTATCTATGTGGCTAGAGTGTGGTTTACCCAACAACTGCCATCAAGTCTGATTCAGATAAGATCAGTACTTCTTCACCATCAATCTTTTCTTTTTTCACGCCGTAACCTTCGTTGAAGATCACGATGTCGCCAACTTTAACGTCTAGCGCCATTACGCTACCGTTTTCAAGAATGCGTCCATTACCTACAGCTAAAACTTCACCGCGGCTAGATTGCTCAGCAGCACTACCCGTTAGTACGATGCCACCAGCTGACTTTGATTCAACTTCTGAACGTTTAACAATGACACGATCATGTAATGGGCGAATATTCATCGATGGATGCTCCTATTATTTTGTCGCCAACGCTTATTGCTGGCTATTAAAGATAGTAACGACTTTGGCTGATTTCACCTTAGTGAACCGCAAAAATCATTTGATGTTCGAGATATGGGGGTAAAGGTCGGCAGTTCCAAGCCCCATTTACAAAATAAATCGGTTTTTTTTGACTCTGATTTATAAATGTCGAGCCAATCCTGATAGAATTCGCCTCCGAGCAAAGACTAGGCAAGACTTCCCCATGAGAGACAGACACGGGCTGCTTACACAGCCAATTGGTCGTGTACTGCTAAATATGAGCCTCCCAAACCTGATTGGTATTCTAACCATTCTTGGGTTCAGCCTCGTTGACACTTTTTTTATCAGCCAGTTGGGCACTGAAGCGCTGGCTGCTATCAGCTTTACTTTTCCTGTTACGCTGATTATTTCAAGCATCGCTATCGGTATTGGCGCAGGCGTATCGACCAATTTGGGGCGTTTAATCGGTGGCGGGCATGCTGATAAAGCCAAAGTGTTTTTGCATGACGCCTTACTGCTCACCTTTTTGATCACCGCGTTAATATCGCTATTTGGCAGCTTGTTTATTGATCCCTTGTTTAGTTTGTTAGGCGCAAACCAAAGCAGCTTGCCGTTGATCCATGACTACATGTTTACTTGGTATTTAGGCGCGCCATTACTGGTGCTGTTAATGGTGGGTAACCAAGGGCTGCGCGCCACTGGCGATACTCGTTCCCCCGCCAAAATTATGATGCTAGCAGCATTGATAAACCTAATTTTAGATCCGCTACTTATCTTTGGTATCGGGCCGTTCCCTCGACTTGAGATCCAAGGAGCCGCGATTGCCACGGTGATCTCTTGGATAGTGGCACTGTCGCTATCGACTCATCTATTAATTTTCAAACGCCATCTAGTCGAGTTTGCCGAGTTCAATATTGCCAGACTTAGGTGCAACTGGAAGCAATTAGCGCATATCGCTCAACCCGCTGCACTAATGAACCTGCTCAACCCAGTTGCCAATGCGATGATAATGGCGATGCTGGCGCGTATTGACCACAGTGCGGTGGCGGCCTTTGGTGCAGGCACTCGCTTAGAGTCGGTAATGCTGATTGCAGTCATGGCGTTATCATCAAGCCTAGTGCCTTTTGTGGCGCAAAATCTTGGTGCAGGGCAAACCACTCGTGCCCGTGACGCACTGCTATTATCGCTCAAGTTTGTATTGATATTTCAAACCCTGCTGTACCTGCCACTCATTTTTATTGCCGAGCCGTTAGCACGACTATTTAGTAGCGACCCGCAGGTCATAGAGTGGTTAAGCTTTTACATCTTAGTATTGCCTGCTGCGTATGGGCCGTTGGGGATTGTGATTTTAGTGGCAACGTCATTGAACGCTTATCATAGGCCAATGAGTTCATTGGTCTTAAATATCTGCCGTCTATTTTTAATCATGCTGCCCTTGGCGGCCTTAGGTTCCTATTTAGGGGGTGTGAAAGGTCTATTATTAGCGCTACCTATCACCAATGCCATTATGGGCGTAGCTTGCTATATTCTGGCGCGCCGTATATCTGAGCCAGAACCTGAACTAATGCCTAACACTACTACTGGCGAGTAATCGAGGACGATAATGCAAGCTTCAAAGCAGATTTTTAGCCATGAAGATTTTAGCGACCAAGACCTACAAGATGCACATTTTGAGCATTGTGAATTTCATCACTGCCGCTTTAACCATGCAGACTTAACCGACGCCCGCTTTAGCCACTGTAAGTTTGTGCTGCAAGGTGAAGAGGATGGCTGCGACTTTAGCTACGCCACCCTCACCAGCGCCAGTTTTAAACATTGTAATTTGAGTATGGCGCTATTTAAAGGTGCTCGCTGCTATGGCATTGAAATGCGTGAATGCAACCTTCAGGGCAGTGATTTTAGCCGCGCTAGCTTTGCCAATTACATTACCGCCAAAAGCTATTTTTGCTCTGCTTATATCACCGCCTGTAACTTAGCCTATGCCGACTTAAACAGTGCACTACTAGAGGAGTGTGAGCTGTTCGATAACCGTTGGCGGGGCGCCAATCTAACAGGTGCTTCAATGAAAGGTGCCGATTTAAGTGGTGGCGAGTTCTCGGCCGAACAATGGGGCAGTTTTGAGCTTAGCGGCTGTAACCTCACCCGCGTCGAACTTGAAGGCTTAGATCCGCGCAACGTGTCCCTTGAAGGGGTGATGATTAACCAGTGGCAACAAGAGCAGTTACTGGCACCGTTAGGCTTGATCATTACTGCCGATTAACACTGTCATTGACACTCAATGCCTTGGCTATTTGAGTGTCATTTATTCTATATCAATTTATTATCAAATAAGCTGACAAAAGCGCCCCAATTGGGCTACTCCGCCAGAGCAACCACTATACTTAATATAGCAATTAACTCAGGCTCAACACTGTAAAAGTGTTATGTAAGGAGGTCTGTATGAACACCTTCAAAATTGCTCTTTTTGCGGCAGTGGTTTTCTTCGCTTTCTCTATTGGCGTTAGCTCTAACATCAGCTTTCAAAGTCAGGTTTTACCGATTTTTAATCACTCTTGCGTAGATTGTCACTCCACTGCGGGCGAAGCAACTGTACAAACAGGATTGCGACTCGATAGCTATGCTAATTTAATGCAAGGTACGCTTGATGGCCCCGTTATTGTCCCAGGTAGCTCAGCGTCGAGCACATTGTACTTAGCCATTAGCCAACAAGTTGACCCGGCGATACAGATGCCAAAACATCATGATGATGCGCTTAACGGTGATACTGATAACTCATTGACCTTAAATGACCTATACGTAGTTAGAGACTGGATTGAGCAAGGGGCACGTAATAACTAGGCTCATATAAAATAGTTGCAGTGACAGCTGAGTAACTTGACGGCAAGGCTGTAGATACGCTTGCCGTTTATCAGGCTACTTCATTGATTTAATCGCACCTCGAATACTGACGCTACGGTCACAACCGCCATTTTGAATACACTCTTCCATCGCCTCCATCATAAAATCGATAAAGCGTTGACTAGCTAGGCTAATAAAGCGCCTTGATGGATAAACTAGGTAACAGTGCCCTTCATGGGGTTCAACCTCTTTAAATAGCATCTCCAGTTTGCCAGCATCAACATGTTCTTGGGCGAAAGTGAGAGGCATCATCGCAATCCCTCGTCCCAACAATGTTGCTTCTAAACAAGTATCTAGGCTATTAACACAGAGGTTACCTTTTACTGAAAACATACGGTCGCTACCGAAAGGAACCTCATTGAAAATTCGACCATTAGGATAGCGAAATAAAATAAAGTTATGTTGTGCCAATGCTTCTGGCGTTGAAGGGTTCCCCGATTGAACGATATATTCTGGGCTTGCAAAAAAGTGCACTTTTTCAGTCAAAATATGCCGTGCAACCATCTCGTTTTCATTGAAAGCGTCTTCTAGCATAAATGCCAAATCGATATTATTGCGGATCATATCTTGTGGCTCTGAGCTAACGATTATCTCGACCGTTAATTCGGGGTGCTCATCCATAAAGTCGAAAATGGCGTGAGTAATATGCACCAATGCAGGAATCGGGTAAATAAGGATCCGTAAATGCCCCACCACCTCAGAGTCTTGACCCGTCAACTCTGATAATGTTTGCTCTAGAGTCGCCAGCATACCGGTGGTTTTATCGTAAAAATGGCTACCTGAAGCTGTTAAGGTCATGGTTCGACTTTGACGATGAAACAGCTTTACATTCAACTCATCCTCGAGCGATTGCAGTCGTCGACTCAAGGTCGATTTAGGCAGATTAAGTATGTCTGCGGCCTCCACTAAACTGCCAGTTTCTACAATTCGATGGAACAGAGCGATATCTTCAGTTTTCATTATTCAGGCTCTAAATATTAGGGGCTACTGGCTATTATCACTTTGCACACACTCAATTCGCTAAAGCAAGCATTAACAGTTCCGTTTTATGGAACTCATGATTCCATATAATTCCATTTTACTCAACTCAATTGGCTGTTATTGTTGCGCCCTAGTTAATACATATTGTCACATTTATACGGAATTCAATTTATGAAGCACTTGCCCACTACCCTCTCGTTTATTGTTCTTACCTCAGTGTTAGCGGGTTGCAGCGCAGAGTCAGTTGAAACACCAGCGCCAACTGTACGCCCAGTTAAACTACTTGAGGTCACCGATGTAAACGCCGGTTCCATTCGTGTATTCCCAGCCAAAGTGGCTGCAACTAAGCAAGCCGATCTTGCATTTAGATTATCGGGTCATTTAGTTGAGTTTGCCTTTTTTGAAGGGCAACACGTTAAAAAAGGCACAGTACTGGCAAGGCTAGATAGCCGTGATGCCCGCAATACCTTACTTAACCGTGAAGCTGACTATGAGTTAGCCTCTGCCGACTTTAAACGAAAAGGTGAATTGCTGCGCCGCGAGCTTATCTCTCAAGCAGAATATGACACTGCACAAGCACAACTTAAATCATCGCAGGCGAACCTTGCTAGCGCACAAGATCAACTCGGTTACACTGAACTAAAAGCGCCGTTTGACGGTACTATCGCCAAGATATCAATTGATAACTATCAGATGGTACAAGCCAATCAGTCTATTTTGGTACTGCAAAAAGATCGCAATATTGATGTGGTGATCCAAGTGCCTGAGTCGCTCGCCAGTAATATTGCCCGCTTTAATCCCAACGCGGTAACTCAACCTACGGTACGTTTTACCACTAAACCTGAGCTATCTTTTCCGGTAAAACTCAAAGAGCATGCCACTCAAGTGACCCCTGGAACTCAAAGCTACGAAGTGGTATTTACCCTGCCGCAGCCAACTGATATCAACATCTTGCCGGGTATGAGCGCCGAACTCACTATGGATGTCTCTAACAGCAAAGTGAGTGGCATTACCTCAGTATTACCCGCCAGTGCTATTACCAAACGCGACACTGATGGGCAGAACATTATTTGGACCTTCAACGCCGATAGCGGCAAGGTTCATTCACAGGTTGTTACCCTAGGTAAGGTGACCACCAACGGCATTGAAGTGACACAAGGTGTGAACGTAGGCGACAAAGTTGTGGTCGCTGGTGTGCAATATCTTGTTGAAGATCTCAATGTTAAGCCGCTTCGCTGGCAGCGAGGGGTGTAGTTAGCAACCCCATTCCAATCCCCGTTACTCACTCACATTCGATTGTTGTTGCTAGCGCATTAACAACCCATTGAGCTTGAGTGCTGCCAGCCGAGCAGGCGTTTTAACTAAGAGATTTTACCGATGAATTTTGCAGAGTATTCTATCACCCATAAGGTGATCAGCTGGATGTTTGCCCTACTGTTATTAGTAGGTGGTTCAGTGTCATTTTTGAACTTAGGGCAACTTGAGTTTCCAGAATTTACCATTAAACAGGCCTTGGTTGTTACCGCCTACCCCGGTGCCTCACCTGAGCAAGTAGAAGAGGAAGTCACCCTCCCGCTAGAAGATGCTTTGCAGCAACTTGAAGGGATTAAACATATCACCTCAGTTAACAGTGCAGGCTTGTCTCAGATTGAGATAGAGATGGCCGATAACTATGCCGGTGACCAATTACCACAAGTGTGGGATGAAGTCCGCCGCAAGGTGAATGACAAAATCAATGAGCTGCCACCGGGCGCACTAACACCGAAGGTTATTGATGATTTTGGCGATGTCTATGGTATTTTGCTCAACGTTAGTGGCGACGGTTATAGCGATCGTGAATTGCAGAACTATGCTGACTTTTTAAGACGTGAACTGGTACTGGTCGATGGTATTAAAAAGGTCACCATTGCCGGTAAGGTGATGGATCAAGTGGTGGTTGAGATCTCTCAGCAAAAACTTAATGCCCTCGGATTAGATCAAGACTATATCTATGGACTGATCCAAAGCCAAAATGTGGTGTCTAATGCGGGCAGCGTTCGTGTTGGGGACAACCGCATTCGTATTCACCCTACTGGTGAGTTCGACAATGTTAGCCAAATGGAACGTCTGCTAATAAGCCCCCCTGGTAGCGCTAAGCTTATCTATCTCGGTGATATTGCCAATATCTATAAAGACGTTGAGGAGACGCCAGGCAACATATACCACGCTGATGGTAAGCAAGCTTTGTCTATTGGTATCGCTTTTGCCAGTGGTGTCAACGTAGTGGATGTAGGCGCGGCAGTGAATGCCCGCATGAGCGAGTTAAATAGCGAGCTACCACTCGGTATGTCTTTAGATACCGTCTACGACCAAAGCAAGATGGTTGACGATACGGTTAGCGGCTTTTTGATTAACTTAGCCGAATCAATTGCCATTGTAATTGGTGTGCTGCTGATCTTTATGGGCGTGCGCTCAGGGTTGCTAATGGGCCTAGTGTTACTGCTAACCATTCTCGGTACTTTCATCGTAATGAATGTACTCAATATTGAGTTACAGATAATCTCCCTTGGCGCGCTGATTATCGCACTCGGGATGTTAGTTGATAATGCCATTGTGGTCACAGAAGGCATTTTAATTGGTATTAAACGAGGTAAAACTCGCTTAGAAACAGCCAAGAGTGTTATTTCGCAAACTCAGTGGCCGCTACTTGGCGCCACCATTATTGCCATTATCGCGTTCGCGCCAATTGGACTGTCTGACAATTCTACCGGTGAGTTCTGTGTATCGCTGTTTCAAGTGCTGTTGATTTCACTGTTTATCAGCTGGATCACCGCCATGACGCTCACACCGTTTTTCTGCAATATCATGTTTAAAGATGGCGTAGTCAACGAAGCGGTTGATGAAGATCCTTACAAGGGTTGGCTATTTACCCTGTATCGCCAAAGTTTAAACATCGCGATGCGCTTTCGTTCAGTCACCTTGTTATTGGTTATCGCGGCACTGGTAACGGCAGTGGTGGGGTTTGGACAGGTTAAGAACGTATTCTTCCCTGCATCAAATACACCGATGTTCTTTGTTGATGTTTGGATGCCTGAAGGCTCTGATATTAAAGCTACTGAAAAACTGCTTTCTCGAATTGAAGCAGATATTATGCAGCAACAAGCTAAGCAAGACTTCGGCCTTAGCAACTTAACCACGGTTGTAGGCCAAGGTACGCAGCGATTTGTACTCTCTTATGTGCCAGAAAAGGGTTATAGCGCTTATGGCCAGTTGCTCATTGAAATGAGCGATTTAACCACGCTTAATCAATATATGCGCAAGCTTGAAACAGAGCTGAGCCAAGACTATCCAGAGGCTGAATACCGCTTTAAGTACATGGAGAACGGCCCAAGCCCAGCAGCCAAAATTGAAGCGCGTTTTTATGGTGAAGATCCCGAGGTACTGCGTCAATTGGCCGCGCAAGCCGCCGCGATACTGAATAACGAACCGACTGCAACTGCAGTACGCCACAACTGGCGTAATCAGGTTAACCTTATTCGCCCGCAGCTTGCACTCGCACAGGCAAGAGAGACTGGCATTAGTAAGACAGACTTAGATAATTCGCTGTTGATTAATTTCAGTGGTAAGCAGATTGGTACCTATCGTGAAAACAGCCACCTACTGCCAATTATCGCTCGTGCGCCAGCCAGCGAAAGGCTGGATGCGGAAAGTATTTGGAAACTACAAATATGGAGTTCAGACAACAATACCTTTGTGCCTGTCACACAGGTCGTATCTAACTTCGAAACAGAGTGGGAAAACCCGCTAATTATGCGCCGCGATCGTAAGCGGGTTATTGCAGTGCTTGCTGACCCCATTAATGGCACTGGCGAGACCGCCGATTCGGTATTTAGAAAGGTAAAGACTGATATTGAAGCGATTACGCTACCACGCGGCTACGAGCTTGAATGGGGCGGCGAATATGAAACGTCACTGGAAGCGCAAGAGTCAGTATTTAGCTCAATCCCGCTCGGTTACTTGGCAATGTTTTTAATCACAGTAGTGCTGTTTAACTCAGTAAGACAGCCGTTAGTTATTTGGTTTACCGTGCCACTAGCAATTATTGGTGTGGTCGCTGGGTTACTGCTGTTTGATGCACCCTTTAGCTTTATGGCCATGCTCGGCATGTTAAGTCTAACGGGTATGATCATTAAAAATGGCATTGTGTTGGTGGATCAAATAAACCTTGAGCTCAGCGAAGGTAAAGATCCCTACCAAGCGGTAGTGGACTCTTCAGTGAGTCGCGTCAGACCAGTATTAATGGCAGCCATTACGACCATGCTGGGGATGATCCCATTGCTGTCTGATGCCTTCTTTGGCTCAATGGCAATTACCATCATCTTTGGTTTAGGTTTTGCGTCAGTGCTCACACTGATTGTACTGCCAGTAACCTACACCTTGATGTTCCGTATTCCTTATCCACATAAGCAAGCATGATAAGGGGGTTACCACGCATTAAATAACCCAATAGATCAAACAATAGCTCAAATGAGCTAGTTTCAAAAAATGCTTCCCGGCAGCTCAGGCTCAACTCAGTAATGTGTTGAGCCTGAATACGTCTATGGGATGTTGATCTTTCGAGCTTAGTTTTGTTCCAGTTAGGGCAAGGCTTGAGCGATGATGCTTAGCGAGCTAAGTGAAAAGCGGCTAACCCAGCGATACAGATCAACAGCCCAGAGTCACGTTCAATCAAAGATGAACAATATTTTATGAGTAATCACTAACAGACGCTGTTAATCTTAAATCAATTCACACTAAAGCTTGTCACTTATGAAATGCTTTGCACTAAGCCATGCTACTCGCTCAGCCACCGTTGTGGTATTACTGTTAAGCAGTTTGCTATCAGGCTCAGCATTGGCAGACAACGACTTATCGAATAACCAGTCAGAGTATCAAATTGGCTTCATGGTTAACGCCATCGACAAGGCTATAACTGATGCTCAGCCTGACTCCCTTGAATTAATCTACCAATACGGTACGGACTCAAGATATTACGTGATGATTAGAGGTTGGTTGGTACAAGAGCTAACGGGCGTGCAAAGTCAGCTTGATGCACACAGGCAGCAAGATGAACGTCGGCAACAGTTAGCACACAAGGTCAATTTTTTAAAGCAAGCCATTCGCCGAATTGATCTTGAGTAAGCGCTATAAATAGTAGCTGCTAAAGCGTATGTGGTTAGCCACTAAAAAGCACACAGGAAAGACCATGAAAACCTCAGTAAAAGCCGCGTTATTATCTGCATTTGTATGCCCAGGAGCGGGCCATTTTTACCTGAAGCAACGCACCGCTGGCAATATCATTTTGGTTACTGCTGTCGCTGCAATAAGTTATCTATGCTGGCATGCTTATCAAAAAGCGCTGCTGATCTCAGAGAAGATAATCAATGGTGAAATTCCACTACAGCTTGATGCTATTTACAGTGCTGTGACTCAAGCGCCTGCTGGCAAAGAGGCGCTGTGGATTAATATCGCGACTGCAGCCTTTGTATTATCCTGGCTTTTTGGTGTAGCAGATTCATACCGTTTAGGTCGGCAACAAGACAAACAAGAAAATTAGTTAAGTTGTCATAATTATACCAATTCCATTAAAGAGTTGCTCATTCAGCGGGAGCTAAAATCACTTTAGACAAGTTAGTGGCTTATCGCGAATAACTATTCTCGGCTCTGGCATCCTGCTTCGCTCTCGATAATTGCTCCTGCATTATTCTACCTTCGACTATCCTTGGTCTCGTACCTCCTAAATCTGACCGCCAAGGAGGGCCGCAATGTCTTATTTTGTATGGAACAAAATAGACCATTGAGTCATATATCGAAGGCCACATGCGCTGTATTAAGTGATTTCCCCATGCCTTAAATATCAACCGCACATTGTGAGCGTCTCTGAACTGAGTATATTCTTAATGGAATTAGTATTACGAGCCGTAATCCAATCACTCATTAAAAAAGGGCTACTCATTGAGTAGCCCTTTTTTTATCAATTAACTTAATCTATTTAGATGCAAACTTGATGAACAGCATCTGTTTTTGAAAAATCATGTTGAGTTGATGGTTTAACATGCTGCTTTACTTTCGCAGTAGGGTTTTTCGAGAACTCATAGCCATTTGTGGCAGCTGATGTTTTAGAGAAATCATGGCGAGTTGTGCCACGCTCAATATCATTGACCTGCTTAGCTGCAACATTTTTAGAAAAATCGTAATCAGCACGTGCTGCTGAAGTTTTAGAGAAATCAGGTCTTTCTGCCATTGCAGAGGCAGAAACTAAAGTAACAACTACTGACAAGGCTACGCTGGTTAACATTTTCATATACAACTCCAATCTTATTTGCCTATTCTTGTTAACAAACAGTCTAAGTCATTTACTTAGCATAGAGAACAAAAAAGAGGCTGAATTTGCAATTTGATACAAATAACATACAAAGCTTAAAAATTATGTTAGACGGTTATGCTATTGGAGGAGGATTAACTATATGAAGAGTAACTGTTTTAATTGACCAAGTTGGCGCAATTATTCTTTCGCGCTGTAGGCTATTTTGTGAGACGACAATGACATCATTGTGCAGTCCTACGCTACAACCACCATGAGTGGTGCACTGGCCTGATGCTAGTTCCTGGCACAAGGCTTCACAATCAAAGGTTATATTGTTGGTGGCAATATTAGATTTGAAGTCGTAAACGTCGCTTACGTTAGACACTGCTGATAATGGGGTAGACCGCGGTGCAGAGCTTATCGAATGCTGTTGACTTAAAGTATGTAGCATATCTGGCAGCGCCATCGCCGGCGTAAGCAGAAACTGCCCAAGCAAGGAAATGAGCAGCAAAATATGGGTTATAGCTTTAAATAACATTTTCCCAGTACTACAAGATAAAAAGGATGTGTAACCGTAGACTGCCTCGATGACTAAAAGTTGCACTATCCATCTAATTTATATCACTTTCAATAAAAAAGCGCTTAGTAAGTACCAAGCGCTTTTACAACATCTAAAAAGTAATCCGGTTAGATAGGCGAACCTGGCGGCATAGGTAGCGGTTTAACAATCAGTTTAATTTCGGGATTGAGTAATCCCTTTTCAATACCGTGCTGCAACCATGCAAAGTGCGCAGCTTCATATGCACTAACCCGCTTCACTTTGCGCTTCAATTGCTTAACGGTATAAGTTAATCGCTCAGCCAGTTGCGCTTTAACCTCAGGTCTGGTTTTTGCGTCATGGTAGGCCTGCAGTAACACATCGATAGTTACCGCATTAACACGCATCCATACACCAAGTTCTGGGCCGGTCGGAATGTCCGAGAACACAGTTTTAGCTAGCACCTTGTCGGTGATCTTAACCACTGACCACTGCTCTTTATCGTTAAGGTAAGCTTGATTCACTCGGTTAATTCGCTCTGGCACGAACACTTGCGACAATGCATGACGACTCAAGACTTCTGCCATTCCTAGCGGATCGGCGACGACACCTAATCCAGAGTGGAAACTCTCACGGGTGTTTTGATAGTTGCCCGCCTTGGGTACTAACATCTGCTGCAATGGTTCAGAGATAGTCAACTCACTGGGCGTCAACGTCGATATAATGGCTTCTAATGCCTGCTGTTGCAGCGCTGGCGCTAAGTAGTGCCAACTTTTACCATCGACGCTATCACCATAAGTATAATCTGTACCACCAATAAACTTAGCTGCTGCTGTTAGTTGAAACCTCGTTAGCAGATAGATAGGAACAAAGGCATCACTTAACTCGCCTTGCGGCTGCTCGGCTAGTAGTGTTGCTGCAGAAAAATCCTGTATTGCTTTAGCTCGTACTGCACTTAATCGTTTCAGCTCTGCAACAGGGTCGGTGCCATTGTCCCATAAACTCGCATAGGCATTACTCGCTCCAGCACTTCGAGAATCAGCCTCACCGATGTAGCGTAACCCTTGACGTTCAACCTGATTGCGAAGTTCTGCCAATTTAGCTTGCTCCTGCTCTGGAGCAAACTCACTGTAGCCATACGCTACGGTGTACTTATCCCATGCACCAACACCTTCATCATAAGGTTTGCTGATATCAATCTTACCGCCATTTACCGTGACCATAGGGTGTGGGTAATCCATCACCGAGGCATTGCTATTACTTGAGGCGGCGAAGTTATGATCTAAGCCTAATGTATGGCCAACTTCGTGCGCTGATAACTGCCTAATCCGCGCAAGCGATAATGCCATTGCAGCATCATCTGCTGCGGCTCTATCTTCCCAGCCTGCTGTTAGGCCACGGGCGATAAGATGATCTTGCCGCACACGCTGGCTACCCAGAGTCACATGTCCTTTGATAATCTCACCAGTGCGAGGATCGGTAACCGCAGAGCCGTACGACCAACCACGCGTCGCGCGATGTACCCATTGAATGACGTTATAACGAACATCTTGTGGATCGGCATCTTCGGGTAATAACTCCACTTTAAAGCCGTTAATAAAACCAGCATCAGTGAAAGCATCTTCCCACCAGCGGGCACCTTCAAGCAGTGCCGAGCGAATAGGTTCTGGTACTCCTGGATCGAGATAATAAGTAATAGGTTTAACCACCTGACTTGGCGCAGCTCCAGGGGTGACTTTTTCTAATCGATGCCGCAGTAAAAAGCGCTGACGAATGTCTTCGTCAACACGAGTACCATAATCGAGGTAATCATCAGACAGGTAACCGCTCATAGGGTGATAACTGCGCACTTGATACTGCTCTTCAGGTAAGGCAATAAACGAATAGCGAAGACGCACAGATAAATGCTTAGCATCAGGAGTGACCTGCGCGACGTAATTACCTGCTTTGGCACTATTAAAAGTCAGTAGTACATCAACATCGCTGTTGCGCTCAAAGGATTTCACTCCTTCAGGTAAGATCAAAGACTTGCTTTTATCTAACTGGTAGCTCCCCTGCTTAGTTTGCTCTAAGACTTCACTTATACCATGCAGGTCATTAACCACCAGCTCATTGATAGCGACTAAATTACGCTTGCCAGTAACCACTTTTCCGCGCCATAAAACTGATTCAGCAAAAGCTTCTTTAACAGCACGTTGCTCGGCAGCATTATCAGTACTTGCACGATAAGCCGTATTGAGCTGTTTAAGAATAAGATAAGGGCCATGACGCTCGAACTGCACCATACGTGTGCGACCGAGCTGACCTCTGTCTAGGCCAATGTCGTTAGAACCTACGCCATGAGGTAGACTCGTAAGCAGTAAGAATGGTTTATTTAGCTTGTTAGCTTCGAGATAGAGATCGCCAGATGCCTTCTCATAAAACAGATTAATGAAACCGGTGGCTGCTTGGCTCTTTTTTATAATAGTAGCGGTATTAGTCGCAGCATACACACTAGTCAATGGCACTGTCGCTAGGGCAATTGCCAGTGCGAGTTTGTAGGGTTTCATGATCTCTCCTTGAGCCTTATTGGTGCTATCGTCAATCTCGATAGTCTTAATTATTTATTAGCTTAATAAATAGGCTTGCATGTTAGCAAGCCTATATCAACTATTTGATGTGAAACATTTACGCATCATGACTTTCGGCCGCACTCTCCAATCCAATGACTCAAGGTTTCAAACAGTTCATTGAGCACGATAGGTTTAGTAATGTGAGCGTTCATACCGGCCGATAAACTCTTTTCTCTATCACCCGACATCGCATGCGCTGTCATCGCGATAACCGGTAACTCAGTCACCGGGTAGCGCTTACGCAGCTCTTTGGTTGCAGTTAAGCCATCCATCACTGGCATCTGGATATCCATCAATACCGCGTCATAGTTAGCAGCGTCAATCATATCTAATGCAATCTGACCATTCTCGGCCACATCTACCGTATAACCTGCGCTCTTAAGTAATTCGGTAGCAACCTGCTGATTAATAAAATTATCTTCTACCAGCAGTATGTAACCCGTATCCTTATCTACCACCTCTTCATTAACTTCAGGTAATGGGTTTAAGCTCGGTTCATCTGAGAATGCCGAAATAATCTCATCAAATAGGGAGGAGGCTTTAAACGGCTTTTGCAGCAATGCGTATACATTTGAACCCGCTATTTCCTTATGCATCGGCTCTGCGGCATAGGCAGTCATCATAATGATCACTGGACGCTTAGCTAGCTTGCCTGTGGCAACCATATCGTCTATCTCTTTAATTACTGCTATGCCGTCCATCTCTGGCATCATCCAATCAAGCAGCAACAGATCGACAGGATTCTTACTGAGTTTGTATAGCCCTTCAGGGCCGCTAGCGGCGGTATCGACGCTAAAATGGAAGTCGCGCATTACGCTTGAATAAATCTGTAGTGCCGTCGGGTTGTCGTCTATGACTAGAGTTTTCAAACTCCCTAATGTGGAAGGGATAACCAGTGGCTGCACTTCTGCCTCTTCAGCAATTTCAAAGCTAATGGTAAAGCTAAAGGTACTACCGACCCCCATCTCACTTTCAACCTGCATAGTGCCACCCATCATCGACACTAGATGTTTACTGATAGACAAACCTAGTCCTGTGCCGCCATATTTACGGGTAGTTGAACCATCGGCTTGGGCAAAGGCATCAAACAGAATCGCTTGTTGCTCTTTACTGATCCCGATACCGGTATCGCGCACCCAGAACTTCAATGTAATGCGATGGTCACGCTCACCAACGTCTTCACAACCAAGCTCAATTTCACCTGATTTCGTAAACTTAACCGCATTTGAGAGCATGTTAATCAGTACCTGACCGAGACGCAGTGGATCGCCCTCAAGAATTAGCCCTGCTGTGACTGGGGCATACAGTAATAACTCAACACCTTTCTCTTGGGCTTTTAGTGCATTAAGGTCTAGGGCATGATCCAGTACTTTATCGAGTGGGAATGCCACTCTTTCGAGTTCTAACTTACCGGCTTCAATCTTTGAGAAGTCGAGAATATCATTAATGATCCGCAGTAATGAATGAGCAGAGAAACCCGCTTTTTCTAGGTAGTCTTTCTGCTGAGCAGTTAACGATGTACGCTGCGCTAACTGCAACATACCAATAATCGCATTCATAGGTGTACGGATCTCGTGGCTCATATTGGCCAAGAATTCACTTTTATAAAGGTTTGCCATTTCAGCGTCTTGTTTCGCTTCAAGCATCGCCACTTCATTACGCTTATGGCGGGTAATATCTTTGTGAGTACCGACCATACGCTTAGGTTGGTTAGTCGGAGTGAACTCGACTACACGACCACGAGACAATAACCAATGATACTCACCACTTTTACCCAACATCCTAAATTCGACATCGTAAGTGCCAATAGGATTGCTCAAGTATTCATTACGATGCTCCTCAACCCTAATGCGATCATCGGGGTGGATCAGCTCATCAATTGTCGAAACCAGTGCCGGAAATTCATTACTCTTATAACCAAGCATTGAGTAGTAGGCAGGGTTACAAATAATTTGCTCAGAATCTAAATACCAATCCCATAAGCCATCCTCTACCGCATCCATCGCCAGATGATAACGCTCCTCCGACAAACGTAACTGCTCGGCCGACTCATATTCACGCGTGACATCACGCCAAACTGCAATCAAACCAAGCAGTTCATCGCGGCGGTTATAAAATGGAATTTTTAGGGTATCAAGTAATACAGGTTTACCGGCAAAGTCGACTTTTTCTTGGTACCGAAGTGGGACTCGATTGGCGAGTACTCTCTCATCTTCGGCGCGAATACGAACGGCTTGTTCGCTCGGGATCAAAGCATCTGCATACTGACCTACAATCTCATTTTCGGTGTAACCCAGCATCCGCTCAGCAGATTTATTACAGCCTAAATAGCGACCATCTTTATCTTTGAACACAATCGCTTCAGGGATTGAGTCGAGTAAAGAGCGTAGCAGTGCATATTCCTCTTCACGTCGTTCAGTGGTGTCTTTTAGTCGTTCTGTTCGCTGTGCAACCAGTTTATCCAGCCGTCGATTTTGCTCAGCAAGGTGACGAGTATATTGCTTGTTCTCTTCAAAAATCCGACTGACTAACTGGAACCAAGGTCCCCAGCCTTGAGTAATCTTCTCTGGCGGTTTAATTGGCTCAGCCGAGCACTCTTCTAAATGTGTCAGTAATTGAGTTGCAGGATTAACGAACGAGCGTCTGGTTTGCCAATGCACAATCGTCACTAAAACGGACAGTGCCATTACTACCAATACGAATGTCAGTTCGAGTTTTTCCCAAGAATCTTTAAACAGATCATCAACATCTTGCAGATACAACAAGCGCCACGGCGGATTGGCAAGTGCAACAGAGTGAATGTAGTAACCATTACGAATAATGCCTTCATGGGCGTCAAATAACTCAGATTCGGGAATCGAATGTAGTTCAGAGGGGATCTTCTGACTAATGTGGTACACCCGATTAAACTCAGACGTATCGATATCACTGTGAGACAGAATATTATTATCTTGATCCAGCAAGATCACCGTACCGGGCATTTTAAAATAGAGACGGATCTGTTTGGCAAGTGAAGCAAGAGTCATGTCTAGGTTGATCGAGCCAATAAATTCATCTTCTAGATAAATAGGCACACCTAATGTTGTTAACAACCCTTTTTCAGTTGGGTCAACGTAGGCAGGACTCCAAAAAATACTGCGCTGCGGATTCATTGCAGGCGTTGCGAGCTGAAATTGTTTCTTATTGAGTAGCTCATCCCGAAAACGTTGTTCATTTGACGGCCACGGGTAATAGGACATTATCCGTCGTTTAGAGGTGTAATAAATTGAGGATGCATTGGGGGCCGCTAGCGTCGCGACAGGAAATGAAAGAGACAGCTCAAATAGCATCTCCAGTTCTTGGTAAAATTTATCGCTACGACCATTAAGCGAACCCGCACCAGTAATGCGCCCCATGTTAGTGAAGGGTTCGCCACTTTTAGCGTAACTTGGTTCTAAGGTAAAAAACTGACCGCTTTCGTTAAATTTTTCATACTGAGGCAGGCGCTCTTTACGCACTAATTCGCCTAACCTTAAATGATCAATGGCGACGTTACGCAAACTTTTCACCGCCCTAATGCTCGACTCGAGCAATAGATCGATCTGCAGCACGTGACGCTCAACAAGCTCTTCACGCTGCTCTATCACTTGGATTTTTTGTCTTTCAAAAAAGAACCAAGCAGTTAATAGAGACATAATGATTACACCTATATAAGTGTAAAATACGGCTCTACTATAATTTTTCTGTATCGGTGACTTTAGCTGGGGCGCTTGATCAGTCGGTTTCATTTACAACCCTTGGTAATACTCAATCGAAATGCATCTTGGTTAGCGCCAATGCCTAAGGCAGATACTCAATTTGACTTGAACATAGACTTATCTTGGCATGCTACCTAATAGTATCAGGAAGATAACGTATTGGAATACTCAATAGTAGCTTAAAATGTAACGAATTATCGAACAATGGCCTCAATATCTTTGAGGCCATTTAGTTCAAGCTTATTAGCCTAATAAGCGATGACTTAGCTTACAAGTTCTCTTCAGCAAACTCTGCTAAACGAGAACGTACCACGCCGTTTAAGTATACATTGGCGCTACCATCAAAATCTTTAAAGCGCTCGACAATGTAAGTTAGACCTGAAGTCACTGCTGTCAGGTAATTGGAGTCGATTTGAGCCAAGTTACCACTACAGATCAACTTAGTCCCCTCACCCATACGGGTGATCATAGTTTTAATCTGTGATGCCGTTAGATTTTGACACTCATCAAGCAGCACTACCGAGTTTTGAATAGAACGACCGCGCATAAAGTTAATTGACTTAAACTGGATGTTGGCCTTGTCCATGATGTAGTTCATGCTACCACTGGGGTTAACATCATTTTTATGCAGTACTTCTAAGGTATCGGTAATAGCAGCAAGCCAAGGTGCCATCTTCTCCTCTTCTGTACCCGGCAAGAAACCGATCGACTCGGCAATCTCAGGAGTATTTCGAGTAACGATAACTTTTTCATACTTGCCACGCTCTACTACCATCTCAAGCGCTGCAGCCATTGCGAGCAAGGTTTTACCACAGCCGGCTGGCCCCGTTAGAATCACTAGATCAATCTCAGGATCAAGTAGTGCTTGCAGTGCCATACCTTGGTAAATATTTTTCGGTCTAATCCCCCATGCATCCAGATTCATTAACCGTTCCCGACCTAGATCTAAGAACTTAAGTTCGCTATCGGTTTTCTCGATAATACGGCCACAAAAGTCACGTCCTTCATCCAACAAGTACTGATTAGTGTAAAAAATGTCGTCGCCCAGTTTGTCGATTGGCACTTTATGAACGGTATGGCGGCCATTACTTTCGGTTGTGACATCATCGGTATGCTGCCAAAAATCACCATCAAATTTGTGGAAACCTTTCGTTAGGAAGCGGATGTCGTCAATAAGTTGATCGGTACGATAATCTTCAACACGCTGTATTCCTGCCCCTTTCGCTTTGAGGCGCATATTAATATCTTTGGTAACGAGTACGACGGTGCGGGGTTGATGGATCTCTTGTAGGTGCAGTGCGGTATTTATAATGCGGTTATCGTTATTGTCACCAGGCATGCTACCAATGGTGAATTCGATTTGATGGTCGGGAAAAATGGAGAGTGTGCCGTTAGCATCACAGTGATCTTCTCGCCTAGGCAATGGTACGCCTTGGACAATTTGCTCAGGTGTCGTTTGCCCACCGAGTATATCTTCTAATGCTCTAATTGCGACCCTTGCATCGCGACTAACGTCTCGCTTTCTATCCTTGATGAGATCCAGTTCTTCTAGAACTGTCATTGGTACGACTACGTCATGTTCCTTAAATGAATAAATAGCCAAAGGTTCATGCAGTAATACGTTGGTATCCAGTACAAACAACTTTCTGTCGTCTTGTTCCATGGCGCCTCCAATTGTGCATTAATTTTGATTACGAGATAGATGCAGCTCCTTTCCATTGGTTAATAACAAGTCATTAACTTCATATTGCCACCAATATTGTCTCGCATCAATGCTCTTACGTAATAAGCTGTCATCATTAGCGTTGAAATATGACAAGTTGATGATGCTGTAAAATACTCTTATTCAATTGGTGAATTTGTAATCTATCACCAACAGAATTAAGCTAATATTAGTAGGTTCAATTTCAAAATGTGTGGGATTGTTATAACATACGCGCCCCTTGTGATTCACCCAGTATATGAGAGTTTTTAAATGCCGTTTTCCCTTGGTCAACGTTGGATCAGCGATACCGAATCAGAACTAGGTTTGGGTACAGTCGTCGGTATGGAAGGCCGTATGGTCACTGTACTTTTTTCTGCGACTGGCGAGAATAGACTATTTTCTCGTTCAGAAGCCCCGCTAACACGCGTTATCTTCAATCCAGGCGATAAAGTTGAGAGCCACGATGAGTGGTCATTAACTGTCACCGAAGTCGAAGAGAAAGATAACCTTATTATCTACCACGGCATTCATAGCGAAACAGGTGAGCAAGCCAGCCTGCGTGAGACGCTGCTGAATCACAATATTCGTTTCAATAAGCCACAAGATCGTCTGTTTGCGGGTCAAATTGATCGCATGGACCGTTTTGGTGTTCGCTATCAGTGTCAATTGCTGAGAAACAAACTGGCGACCTCCGATCTACTTGGGCTACAAGGGCCAAGAGTTGGGTTGATCCCACATCAACAGTGGATTGCTCATGAAGTCGGTCAACGTTTTGCGCCGCGCGTATTACTTGCCGATGAAGTTGGCCTTGGTAAAACCATTGAAGCGGGTTTAATTATTCACCAACAGCTACTTACTGGCCGTGCTGAACGTATTTTAGTTATTGTTCCTGACACGCTGCGTCACCAGTGGCTGGTTGAAATGTTGCGCCGCTTTAACTTGCATTTCTCTGTTTTCGACGAAGACCGCTGCGTTGAAGCTTATGCTGATAACGATAACCCTTTCTACACCGAGCAACTGGTTATCTGTTCGCTTGAACTACTGCGTAAGAAAAAGCGTTTAGACCAAGCATTGGATGCCGATTGGGATCTAATGGTTGTCGATGAAGCGCACCATTTAGAATGGTCTGAAGATACCCCAAGCCGCGCTTACAAAGTGGTTGAAGCATTAAGTGAAGTGGTTCCAGGTGTGCTATTGCTTACCGCGACGCCTGATCAGCTAGGCCACCAGAGTCACTTTGCCCGTCTGCGCTTGCTCGATCCCGACCGCTTTTATGACTATCCTTCTTTCTTGAAAGAGGAAGATAGTTATAAAGATGTCGCTACCGCAGCGGATGCTTTAGCCGGTGGAGAAAGTCTCTCAAGTGAGGCTATTGCTAGCCTAACACTGTTACTATCAGAGAAAGATATTAGCGACAGCATCAACCTTATTCAAGATGAAAAGGCTAATGCTGACACACGCAACCAGGCTCGTGAAGAACTATTACAGGAACTACTCGACCGCCACGGTACAGGTCGTGTGTTGTATCGTAATAGCCGCGCCTCGGTAAAAGGGTTTCCAACTCGTAACTTGCATATTCATCCACAGCCGATGCCTGAGCAGTATGTTACCGCATCACGCGTTAGCGCCATGATGAACAAACACCTAGACACCAATGCCAAAGTACGACAAGTGTTGAGTCCTGAGAAAATCTACCAAGATTTTGATAGCGGCAGCGCCAGTTGGTGGAAATTTGATCCTCGTGTTGATTGGTTAATTGATTTCCTTAAAACCAATCGCAGCAAGAAAGTGCTTATTATTGCCAGCCAAGCTGAAACTGCCTTGAGCTTAGAAGAAGCGCTGCGCACACGTGAAGGGATCCAAGCCACCGTATTCCACGAAGGCATGTCGATTATTGAACGCGACAAAGCCGGTGCTTATTTCGCCCAAGAAACTGGCGGTGCGCAAGCGCTTATCTGTAGTGAAATCGGTTCAGAAGGTCGTAACTTCCAGTTCGCAAGCAATTTAGTACTGTTCGATCTACCGCTTAACCCTGATCTACTCGAGCAGCGCATTGGTCGTCTCGACCGTATTGGTCAGAAAAATGATGTTGAGATCCACCTGCCTTACTTAGCGGGTACTGCGCAAGAGCGACTAATGCAGTGGTATCATCAAGGATTGAATGCCTTTGAATGCACTTGTCCAAGTGGTCATATCCTATTTGGTGAGTTTTCGGGCGAGCTACTTGAAACCTTAACCACCGACGATGAATCAAGCCTAGAGACACTGCTTGATAACACCAAGTCGCGTTATCAAGAACTGAAAGTGGCGATGGAGCAAGGCCGCGATAAACTGCTAGAGATTAACTCTCACGGCGGTGAGCGTGCTAACAAGTTAGTTGAAAGCTTGGCAGCCAGAGATGAAGACACTCAGCTAATCGGGTCAGTGATCCGTTTATGGGACATCATCGGTGTGGAGCAGGAAGATAGCGGTGAGAATGCGATCGTGCTGCACCCAAGTGAACACATGATGTTCCCAACCTACCCAGGCCTGCCGGAAGATGGCATTACCGTCACTTTTGACCGAGATATGGCGCTTTCACGTGATGACATCGCGCTTATTACCCAAGAGCACCCTATCGTACAGACGGGATTGGATTTAATCACCTCTTCAGAAACTGGCACCACCAGTGTTGCCGTGTTAAAGAATAAAGCACTACCAGCGGGTACCGTGTTCTTAGAGCTAATCTATATGGCAGATGCATCAGCGCCAAAGTCTAGCCAGTTGTATCGTTACTTGCCGCCAACACCTATTCGTATCTTGCTGGATAAGAGTGGTAACAACCTGTCTGATAACGTTACTTACGAAAGTTTCGACAGACAGCTAAGTGCGGTTAATCGCCATATTGCCAGTAAGTTAGTCACCGCCTCACAGGCAATTTTGCACCCGTTATTTGCCAAAGGAGAAGCCTTTGCTGCAAGTGAACTCAAACTACTGACAGAGACTGCTCGCGAGAAGATGACCCAGCAACTAACTGGTGAGCTTGAACGACTAAAAGCACTTAAAGCAGTTAACCCAAATATTCGTGATGAAGAGTTAACTCACTTAAGCGAACAGATGAGCGAGCTAAACCGCTATCTTGATAGTAGCCAACTGCAACTTGATGCTATTCGTTTGGTGTTAGTCAGCCATGCTTAAAGCAACAAGCTAAAATTAAAGCCTCGCTTTTCAGCGAGGCTTTTTTGTTTTTTAACGCATACACCATTTTTTAACTAGCAGGCCTTAAGCACTGCGTTCCTTTGCGATATACTCGATGAATGAACCTCACTATTCTTGGCTGCATTAAGGTTGTACTCGCGTATGTATCAACGAACTTTAAATCCTTTAAAAATATTGCTTACGCTTGTCTTAACCCTATCAGTGACATTTGCAACAGCGCCAACCCTAGCGCAGGATTTCTCTTATCTACCAGAGGCTGAAGTCAACTACCTGCAGGTGGATGACCAACAATACCCAGCGCTTTTAAGATCGTGGCAAGGTAAGAAGAAATTAGGACTGGCGATCATTGTTCCACAGCTCGGCTTAAGCCCTGATGAAGCAGGCTTTACAGCATATATACGACGAGAGCTTAATCGTGCTGGCTGGGCAACACTTGCCATTACACCACCTAAAAAACCAACCATGCCCAACTACGCCACTCAAGCTGAAGATATTGCCAATGCTGGTGATAATCAGCTCAGCCAACAAAGTAGCCAAGCTATGCCAGTGTTCAGTGATGAGCAACTCACCCTCAATATTGAGCAACAGCAAAGCTTCCTAATTAGCAGCATGGCGCAGTTAGATAATTTAGGTAAGCAGTTTCAAGGTAAACGGATTTTAATCAGTTCAGGTGATAGCGCGGCTATTATCACCGAATTGCTAAAAGATAATCAGTTACCAATGCCAGATATGCTCGCGGTGATCAATCCCTATAGTGACTATCCAAGCCACAACCAAGCACTAGCAAAACATCTCGCAGAGCTGACCATACCAATACTTGATATCCAATCTAAAGATGGCACTGCCGCATCCCTTGCTACACAGCAAATGCGTTTAGAATTGTTACCGCAAAATCAACCTTACAAATATCATCAATACCGAATGTCTCTGGATCTACTACACAAAGAAGGTTGGAGTAACGGCATTAAATTAATTGAAGGTTTTGCACTGCGGATAAATAAAGCCTATCCGAACGGATAGGCTTATTATTTTTAGTCTTTGCTTAACTTTAATGCACCAGCAATCAGCACCACGGTTATACCCATATAAAGTAAGTCTAATGTTGTAACGGGCTTGATTTCACTAAAGAACGAAAACACTTTGATGATAAGCATCATCAGTATCACTTTGCCTAATTTGCTCTTAAGCGAATCAATACTGCTGATAATCAGGATCTTACCACCAGCTTCACTTTTACTCGCTTCATCTAAGTTACTAATGAATAACTCATATAAACCAAATGCAAAAATGAGTAAAACAGCGCCAAGTAAAAAGGTATCTAAAATCTCAACCACAACCATAACGAGATCATTACGAATCGCATGGCTACCACTAAACACATAACCCCAGATAAGGTGCAGCATGTGAATAACGTCTTTTAGCCCCATTGCAAAAACAACAAAAGCCGCAATAATGCAAGATAACACACCAAACATGACCGAAAGTCGGCTACTCCATAGAAAACGTTCAAAAAGCTCACGCACAATCATTTGTTCCAACGAGTTTTAATAAGATGCAAAAGTGTAAAATATGCCTCTTACTTCCACACAAACTTCATAGCCATTTGTGAAGCCGATCACAAATTAAACAATAGATCACAATTACCAACCAGACTGTCTATTTCTATACTCCTTTAGAGAGTCCTTAGACTGTCTTATTGCAGCAATAACTCGATTCTTCCCAGCCAATAATCTCACTTGATAACAAGACTCTCTGCGCAGTAATTGCCTAATAGGTGCACTCCAGCTTTTTTGAATGCTTTGCTTTATGGCCGCATTAGCATCAGGAGATGTTTGCATCAGCTGTTGAGCGAATATGGTTGCTGCAGCCATAGGTTCAACCTCGACGGCGGTGAGTAAATTGTAAGATAATGCCGCTTCAGCTGTTAGGATATCAGCAGTCATTGTTAACTTAAGCGCTTGATCTCTAGGCATTAGCTCTCTCAGCCCGACAAAACCCGCCATATCAGGTACCAGACCCCAACGCGCCTCCATTATCGACAACTTACAAGAAGGAGATGCAATTCTAAAATCAGCACCTAACGCAATTTGCATCCCGCCGCCATAACAGACCCCTTCCAATACTGCGATAACAGGTACAGGTAATCGTCGCCAACCTATTGATACCCGCTGCGCCAAATTGGCATTACCAGGAAGCCATTTAAACAATAGCTTTATAGCATCGAAGGGGGATTTACTGACACTTTTTACGTCGAGACCTGAGCAAAAGCTACCGCCCTCACCAAATAAGATAACGGCCCTTAGTGATTTGTCCTTTCTGAGTTGAGTTATGCAGGCGTCTATCTGCTTAAAAAGCTCATAATTCAAAGCATTATACTTTTCTGGGCGATTCAGAGATACGTACGCAATATTATCTTCTTTTCGTATCGAGACTAATTTATTGCTCATTTTCAAATCCTTTTACTCACTACTGGTCAGTCCAGATTGCAAGTTAACACGTTTGGCATAAATCGTTAATACCTATAACATGGCGTTGTTTTTTGACTATCGTCAATAAAATGTCATACAGTGCGACTTTCTATCATTGTCAGGATAGAGGATAATTATCGGTGCGAGATCTGTGTATTGCTTCATTTATGACATTGATGTGATCCGATTAGGAAACTAATTCAATTGCAATATTAGCGTGATAAAAGCAAAATAGTAACGCTGTGATTTTATATTAAATCAATTAAATTCATACAGATAGACACAAGTAAACTTACAGTTAGCTTTTAAAAATAACAAAAAATAGTTAACTTGAGCACGAACATTAGGATATAAGAACAATAATGCCCTTTCCTGTACTAATATGTGACGACTCTGCGCTCGCAAGAAAGCAGATGGCACGGACACTTCCAAAAGAGTGGGACGTAGAGCTCACCTATGCCGCAAATGGTGCGGAGGGGATCGATGCGATCCGTGAAGGTAAAGGCGAGATTGTTTTTTTAGACTTAAATATGCCTGTCATGGATGGATATGAAGTCCTTGAAGCGATCCAAAGAGAAGATCTTCCAGCGCTCGTCATTGTGGTTTCTGGTGATATCCAAATAAAAGCTCACGAACGGGTCAAAGTACTTGGAGCACTCGACTTCATTCAAAAGCCAGTAAGTGTTGACGCAATCAGTCACATCTTGCAAGAGTACGGCATTTTAGAACTCGCGATTGGTACTGGGCAAACTGAAAACCCTATGGTTGAGGTTGACCTACGTGATGCTTGCCAAGAAGTCGCTAACGTCGCAATGGGACGAGCCGCAGACTTGTTATCAAAACTACTCGATGTTTTCGTGTTACTGCCTATTCCTAACGTTAATGTGCTCGAAGTCAGTGAACTGACAATGACGCTAAAAGCGACAGAGGAAAACGGTACTGTCTCCGCACTTTGCCAAGGCTTTATCGGTGCAGGTATAGCAGGTGAAGCTTTACTGCTATTTCACGACTCCTCGTTCCAAGATATGGCCAAGCTGATGAAGCTTGAAAACCCAGAAGATGAAACCACTGAGTTAGAAGTCATGATGGACACCGGCAATGTGCTTATCGGTGCCTTTCTCAATGGGATCTCAGAGCAGCTGCACATGAAATTCAGCCAAAGCCACCCCGTGGTATTAGGCCGACATTGCACCGCCAATGAACTCATCCATGAGAACTCTGATAAATGGCAACGCACCCTAGCAATGGAAATTAACTATCAAATTGAAGATCATGATATTCAATGTGATTTACTGCTGCTATTTACTGAAGACTCATTGCCAACGCTTAATTATAAGCTCGGCTACTTGCTAGATTAAGATGGATCATAAGATGGCAGACGATCAAAGCGCGATGAACGAGCTACACTGGCTGATTGATATGGTACAAACCATTGAAGTTGGATTAGTGGTACTCGATAAGGATTACAACATCCAACTGTGGAATGGTTTCATGGAAAACCACAGTGGCGTCTCACCCAATTCGATTAAAGGTAAAAATCTGTTTGAGCAATTTGAGTACCTACCCTCAAAATGGCTTAAGCACAAAATGGAGTCAGTATTTCAGCTAAAAAATCGCGCCTTTATTAGCTGGGAACAACGTCCATTTGTTTTTCAGTTCAAAAACTATCGTCCGATTACCGGTCGTGCTGACTTCATGTACCAAAATGTCACTTTGCTACCGCTTTCATCGCTGACAGGTGAAGTCACTCACTTGAGTATGATTGTCTACGATGTTACTGATGTCGCCATTAACAAGTTGCAGCTGAAAGCCGTTAATGAAAGCCTTGAGGTTTTAAGTCAAATCGATGGCTTAACTCAGCTTTACAACCGACGTCATTGGCAGCTTTGCATGCAAAAAGAGTTCGACCGCAATAGTCGCTACGGCGATGAGACGACCTTGGTAATGATCGATATTGATAACTTTAAGGTGATAAACGACACCTACGGCCATCAGGCGGGCGATAAAGTGATTCAAAACGTCTCGCACCTAATCAATAAATCATTGCGAGAAACAGACTGTGCAGGCCGCTATGGTGGCGAAGAGTTTGGCGTTGTCCTTGCCAATACACCTGCCGCTAACGCACTGTTTTTTGCAGAACGATTGCGGAAAAAAGTCGAGCAATCAGAAACCGTGTTTGACGAACAGATCATTAAAGTCACTATCAGTATTGGGATATGCGATATCCAACCAGAAATACTGAGCAGTGAAGCGTGGCTTTCTTTAGCCGATCAAGCCTTATATCGAGCCAAAGAATCGGGCCGAAACTCCTGTGCGATCCATCAACACAAAAACAGTTAGCCACTTGATTGGCATTAGATAGCAAAATGCCCATCAATGATGGGCATTTTTGATTCGAATCTGGTTAGCAGTGATGCTTAATCCAGTTCGTCTTCCTCTTCATCACGGACTTCACCGTCTTCATCAATGAAGTAAGTACCCCAGCCGTCATAATCCACTTTTTGCTTATTAGCCAACAGTAGTAGTTTTTCACAAGCAGTGTCGAGTAACTCAACCTCAAGCTTGTGAGATGCAACTGCATCGAAGCAGATAATCACCGAACCATCTTCCAGTTCCATCTCTTCTGCATCATTCACCTCAAAACCTAATTTGAAGGCGTCTACAGCTGCTTTTTCTAAGCGATCAAAATTGGTCGATGAGAAGTGATGCTCAATGGTGTAATCAGCATCTGGCAATGAACCGTCAGCAAGGATCGCTTCTACGATTTCACGGTTCTCAGCTTTTTGTTCGTTTAACAGGCGTTCTATAGACATCAGTTGCTCCTCAAAAATTTCGCGAAGATTATACCGCTTTAGTCATTAATGCAGAAGCTTCTTGATTCAACTGTGACAACTTTTCCGACATCAAAGTATGAATACGTTTCGAAAGCTCTTTCACTTGTGTCTTATCAAACCCTTTGGTTTCGATAGGCTCCATCATTTCAATAATAACCACGCCATTATTCCAGCGGTTTAGTTTGATATGACCTTGGTTGGATGCCAACACAGGTACCATAGGCACTCCAGCCGCAATAGCAGTGTAAAAAGCACCCGCTTTAAAAGGTAGAAGCCCCTTGCCACGAGAGCGGGTTCCTTCGGGGAAAATCCAAACTGATAAACATTTGTCTTTGATTTTTCTTGCCGTCGCAGCCATGGTATCAAACGCTTTACTGCGATTTTTACGGTCAATCAATATGTTACCTGACAACCAGTAAATTTGGCCAAACAGCGGCATCCAAGCAAGGCTTTTCTTACCTAAGCTGACAGTACCTTTAGGTACAGCTGCCGTATGAGTAAACATATCGAAATTATTTTGATGATTAGCAAGGAAAACACAAGGCTCTTCACTTTCGCCTTTAGAGTTGCGAACAATGACCTTAATGCCGAGTACAGGCGCCGCCCAAGAAAAAATCTTAGCAAACATATGCACATTGTCACGGTGACGTGGTCGTAAAACGCAAGCTAAGCCACCGATAATAAAGGCTAAAACTAACATAACAGCTAAGATCAAACATCTAAGGATTAACAGCACTACAATCTCCCGCGATTTAATTGGCGCCAGTATAGCCAGCAAGTTCTGGCGACTCAATGTTTAGTTTACACATGTAGCCTGAACAAAGCCTATACAATGACGTACTCTTGTTACTTTAGCGCACGCAACTTAAGCGAACTTTAATCTAGCGCACATATTAAACATCGCGAATTCTAGCCTATAACCCACCCTTTCAAGGTCAGACCTCAGCTACGGTAACTTTCGGCCTACTCGAAAAATGCAGAATAAGTCTAAAGCCGATTGCACTTACCGCTAAGGTTGCAACGATTGCTGCGCCACTAGGCAGGTCAAATGTCGCTGATAGAACTAAGCCGGCAATATAACCAAATAGACCCACGAGGTATGCCCAACCAATCTTAAATCGTCCAGCATAATGATTAACCGCAAGAGCCGGAAGAATCAAAGAGCTAAAGACCAAATACACGCCAACAAGCTCGACTGAAAGGGTTATTACAATCGCAAAAATCAGGTAGAAAGCACGACCAGAAAGGATCTGAGGTTTAATCAGCAGCAAGCATAAAATCGCCGCATATAATATAGCTGGTAGCACCAACTGACTCCAACTGACCCAAAGGATCTGCCCCGACATCAGTTGTTTTAGCATCTCAGCCCCATGAGGGTCATTCGATAGCAGCAACATAGCAGCAACGGCAGCTAGTACGTAGAAGCAGCCAATAATAGCTTCGAGTTCATCAGCCATTCTCTTAGATAGCCAAGCGATGAAAGTGGCGCCAGCAATTGCGAACAGAGCAGGCATCCAGATATGAGAAAAAGGCAGCGCCTCAATATCGTGATTCATATGGCCCACAATAGCGCCTAAGGCTGCGACTTGGGCAATGGCAAGATCGATAAAAATAATGCCACGCTTTAACACTTGCTGCCCAAGTACAACATGGGTGGATAAAACTAACATTCCGGCGACGAAAGCAGGCAGTAAAATTGATAATAGGTCCAGATCAAACATCAGCATTAACTCTGGTTAGGTGATCAAATTGCAGCTGAGTATTAACAACAATACTCAGCTGCAGCGGGCTCATAGAAAACTATTGAGCGGCTAACAACAGATCGATTGCACTATCGTACAAGCTAAACAGATCAACACTATCATCATTACCACCCACAGACATTGGCAATACGATAACAGGCAGATCAGCACGTTCCCCTAGCCAGTCAGCACCGCGTTCACTTTGATATGAAGCGATGATAATAGCTAAAATATCGCCCTGCTTAGCACGATTTAACAAACCTGCTAGATGAGAGCTACTGGGCGGAATACCTGGTTTTGGCTCAAGATCGGCAACTTGTTCCAAGCCTAACCAGTTATACAAGTACTTAAAGCTTGAGTGATAAGCAATAACCTTCTTACCCTGTAATGGTTTAGCTTTCTCTTCCCAACGAGGAATAGCTTGGTTCCAACGTTCACTAAAACTAGCAAAGTTAGCTTTATACTCAGCAGCAGAATCTGCATCAATTTGAGCTAGCTTCTGTGTTAGTGCTTCTGCAACGCCCAGCAAACGTCTTGGGTCGAACTGCAGATGTGGGTTACCTTTAGCGTGAACATCTCCCATTGAACGGTCGACAGAACTCATCTGATCGAGAGTGTCAATTTGCTCAGCAGCAAAGAATAACCCTTGATCAGTTGAGCGTACTTTGGCGTTGGCCGATTTCATCTGTAGCATTGGCAGCCAGCCAATCTCTAAATCAGCTCCTGCACACACCGCTAAATCAGCTTGACGCATTTTTGCGATCAGGCTAGGTCTTGCCTGCACCTGATGAGGATCTTGCATCGCCGTTGTGGCCGAATAGATCCGCGCATCTGGAGCGAGCTCCTTTGCTAACGCCGCATACTCAGGCTCACAAGCAAAAATATTAAGCCCTGCGACAGCAGTGTTTGCCGTTCCCAATGCTAACGTTAATGTGAGGGCTTTTAGTCCTCCAGTTAAAAACTGCTTAGAATTGATGCGCACCGTGAGCCCCCAGAGTCATAACATATTGAAGAGTAATAACGTTATCATCTTCTATACCTTCAAAGTTAGTACCTTGTTGGTTGGTATACTGCAAACGTACCGTTGAGAAATGACTGTGATGCCATGCTAAGCTGACCTCAGTTTCTTTCAGTTTTTGCGCGTCAAAATGGTCATCATGCATCAATTGAGTATCTACCTGACCATAACGTACACCTGCTGACCACTTAGGCGAGAACTGATAGACACCGCTTAGGTACCAACCATCTTGGTAATCTTTACCTTCATCACCATGAGCATCATGTTCATCATGCTCTTCTTCTAATGGTTTAAAATCAGTCACTCTAAAGTATTCCCCACTTAGAGTAAGGTGCTGATATTTGTAGTTACCATTAGGTGCCCATTTGTAGACAAAATCTGCCACATAGGTGTTTTCACCGGTGTACTGTGCGCTATGACTATGATCATGCTCTTCTTGAACGGCGACATGATCATCGTGATCATCATGTTCTTCAGCTGTCATACGGCCATTTTCATTACGTAAATAGCTTAAACCCGCCTGCCATGAACCGTTAACACCTGCATCGCCACCAATCTTAGTGAATGCGGTATAAACACCAATGGTTTTATAATCTCGTTCACCATGCTCATCCTCGGCTTGCATGCTGTCGCCTTTAAAAGCCTCAGCTCCCATAGTCCAATATAGGTCCGTCGGTGCGACATAACTCACCCGCAGACCGTCATCAAAATAATGGCTACCTAGGAAGGCGCGGTACGCTGCTGGTCTGTCTGAGAATGCATCAGTATGTACATGTTGGTTATTCAAGTAGCCAATGTCTGATAAGAAACGACCCGCTCTCATCGAAAGGCCATAAGGCATTGCCATTGTTTGAATGAACGCTTCTTCAAGGCCTAGCTCAGTCTCACCATCATGCACCTCAATGACTGCGGTAAGCTTACCGTAGAACATATCATCGATATTGGCACTCATCGCAACTTCAGTGTGACCGAGGCCAAAACCTTCAGCCCGCTCGCTCATAGGGCGTTCAGTGTTTTGATAGTAACCATCTAAAACTGCACTTATTGCAGGGTTAGTTAAGCTTGAATCTTCCGCATAAGCGTTGATTGAAAAAAGCGCACATGCAGCAGCTACACCAGTTAGGCGCATAGTAGAAATAGTCATTTTGTCTCCGAAATACAGCTAAGCAAAGTCTTCCCAATAGGAATACTTAATTTAATTTTTTAGTTATTTGTTTTGAATTACTAGACTGTAAAAGGAGGAGCGCGGCTATTGAAGAAATTCACATGACGTGAATTAAAAACAGGTAGGATGTACTCTTGGCTCTCAATAAACTGGCGTTCTACCGCAATATGTAATTCAAAGCTAGGTAGCAGCTTATTGACATGGTGTTGGTGATAACACAGAGTACAATGGTTTTGAGCGCCATCATCCAAATGACTCAGATCATGAGCGGACGCTGCAAATGACAGGCACAAGAATACGGCAATAAGCCCTATTGCGAGTTTCTGCTTTACGCTACTCAGTTGAATCAAAGTGTTAACCTTGTTTATTATAAAACCCGCCAATTCTATTAACTTCAAGGTTGAAGTCAAGCCTTCAGGAACATAAAACGTTACAAAGTGTTTGTGATGTATATCACTAAAACTTGAATGAAAATTAATACTGTCTTAAGCTCATACAGCTAATATGACTGCTATAAAATGCATTCATAGTGATATGAAACAAGAGTTTATTTATTAATAAGGCGCAAATACTATGCTTGAACTTCTTCGCTCAAACTTAAAATTTCTTATTTTGACGTCGCTATTTTTTATTGTGGTACTTGGCGGAATTTATTACGTCGAAGCTGCACTTGAAGCACAAGTGCAAGTTATCGACTAATTCACTGCCAACATATTGATGAGTTAGCACTCGAATCAGATCTAGTGCTAACCCTATCGCTAATTAAAACTGCCGATAACAACTAACGATACTTCTGCCGCTCTTCGCTGTTATCTTTTTGCTCCGGCCTTTCGGTGACCTTCATATGATCCATCATATGACTCACAAGCAGTAACATCACCGCAAATATCGCTACCGGAATACAGATATTGCGAACACTTTCGTCGAAATACCCCCATACGATTGCCATAAATCCAATATAGAAACCTGCCATTTTTACTCGCGCCATGGGTGCACTTTTTCCTAACCATGCGTCACAAAGTGGACATTGGATCTCTCCACTCAAGCCTTTTCCCCTTTGGTTGACTATTTTATCGATTGCGAAAGACTTAGAACAATGTGCACATATCAAAGTGATTTCTCTCTATCATCAGTTAAATTAGTTACATGGCTAATAGCGCCAATTAAGGGCAAGTGTGAGCCAAAAATTGGCGACTAATTCTACCAGATTTGACACTCTATCAGGGCTTTATTTTGCTCGTAATTGTTAGCTAGTCACCTGAACTAATTCATAATGGCAATTCAGTCGCTTCTATTAGCAATAAAACCTATTGGTCTAAAAATTATCAATACCTCTGAATTGACTACCTATTTAAAATAATTGGTATAATATTATTACTTTAGGGAACTAACGGACGTTTACAGATGCAAAGACTGCTGATCCAACTGATCTTTATCAGCTTATGCTTTTTCTCCTCCATCATATCTGCAAATGATGAGCCGCTCATAACAGAGCTCAACAAAATCCAAAGCGCCATTGATAGCGATGCCAAGGTACTTACAGGGACTAAAGGCGAGATAAAGTCATTTCTTGAATATCGCATTAGCCGCAATGCCACTTTACTGCATGAAAAGCTCAAAGAGCAGATTGAAAGAACCGCGCCTAATTTGGAGCTGTTAAAGCCCTATATTGTTAAGCAGCTGGCCTTTACTAACTTAGTTGAAGACTATTTTAACGATCAAAAGAAAACGTTAATGGGTCAAGTTGGAGCCGACAATGACCGAAAGATCATGCTGCAGCTAGTTCACATACAGCGGGAGCAAGACAAGCTATATACAGCAGAGAAGGAGTTAATCGACTGGGCAAATATGGCTGGCGTTGATGTTAAGGATAAGAATCAACAGTTCATTAGCGCACTCATCACTAGAGCAGACGATCTCGACAGCTTTGTTCATTATAATCAATCACGACTGGCACAAGCCGTTGCAGATGTAACCATCGCAGGTAAAGATGTCAGCAGTGATCAAACGACCTTAGTCGTTGAGCTTAAAGAGCGCCTTGATCAAAGCTCCTCTAGCTTGTCTATAGCAATCGGCTTGCTCGATCAACTAGGCCAAGACACTGCGATGTACAAACAAACCCTATTTAGTATCTCAGGTGATATTACTCAGGATGTACTTAACTTCGATGTGGCAAGCAGCTTGCTTAGTGAATGGATGTCGATTGCCAAAACCCAAGCGTTGGAAAATGGCGCGAGTATCATCTTCAAACTGATCATTTTTAGTTTAATTCTATTTCTATCAAGTTTGGTTGGAAAAATTGTTAAGCGTGTCGTTCAAAAAACAGTAAGTAACTCTAAGCTTAAATTTAGTTATCTACTGCAAGACTTTTTTGTCTCCATGGTGGGGAAAGTGGTCTTTGCATTAGGCTTATTGATCGGCTTATCACAGCTTGGCTTCGAGCTCGCTCCCTTACTGGCAGGTTTTGGTATTGCTGGTGTAATTATTGGTTTTGCACTACAAGATACCTTGTCTAACTTTGCTTCAGGTATGATGATTTTGATCTACCGTCCTTTCGATGTCGACGACCTCATTAACGCTGCAGGTGTTACAGGACGCGTCAGCCATATGAGCTTAGTGTCTACCACCATTAAAACCTTAGATAACCAACGACTCATCGTTCCAAACAACAAGATTTGGGGCGACACGATTAATAACATCACTGTTGAGCATCAACGTCGTGTCGATTTAACTTTTGGCATTGGTTATGGCGACAACATCGAGCATGCCGAAAAAGTTTTAACAGAAATTATAATGGCGCATCCGAAAGTGCTTAAAGATCCAGAGCCGATGGTTAAATTGCATGTCTTAGGTGAATCTTCTGTCGACTTTATCGTCCGTCCTTGGGTAAGACCAATCGACTACTGGGATGTTTATTGGGATATTACCCGTGAAGTTAAAATGCGCTTTGATGCTGAAGGAATTAGCATTCCGTTCCCGCAACGCGATGTGCATATCTACCAGACCACCTAAAATTCATTTTTAGTAAAAGCCCCACCAGCAAGTGCTGATGGGGCTTTTTTATTACGAGTCGATTTTAGGCTAAGCCAATGATCTCATCATCAGCATCGATATCGACAGTCAAATAACCGGGTTTAATACCAAGTCCAGGCATGGTCATCACTTTACCTACTAGCACTGTAATGAAACCAGCACCCGCGTTCAGTCTTAACTCATTAATCGGCAATTCAAAGTTACGCGGCACTCCCTTCACATTCGCATCATGGCTAATCGACATGGGTGTTTTAGCAATACAAAGCGGCAACTCACTGTAACCGTGCTTATGTAACCAAGCTAGCTGCAACTTTGCCTTGTCTGACAGAGAAACACTGGCTGCGCCGTAACCAACCTCAGCCAAGGTCATCAATTTAGACTCTAACGTATCGACTGTTTCATATAAGTAGTTGAACTCGGACTCTATTTTTATTGCGGCATGTACCACTTTTGCCAACTCAGTAGCCCCTTGAGCGCCATTAGCGAAGCCATCACTTATCGCACAGCCAAATGCTTTGCTCCTTGCCACTTGTGCCTTTAACCAATCAAGCTCCGCTGTCGTATCTGTTGGGAAACGGTTAATCGCCACCACAACGGGCGCGCCGTATTGATGCACATTATCGATATGCCACTGCAGATTGGCAAAACCAGCCTCTAAGCGTGCCATGTCCGGTTGATCAATGGCTATATTAGATTCGATACCGCTATTAGCTTTCAGTGCTCTTAGTGTAACAACCACTACGGCGGCCGATGGCTTGTAACCTGATTCTCTTACCTTAATATTACTGAATTTCTCAAAGCCCATATCAGAACCAAACCCAGCTTCGGTAACCACTACATCGGCCAATTTCGCAGCGATATTATCAGCGATAATCGACGAGTTTCCGTGAGCGATATTGGCAAATGGACCAGCATGTATAAAGCAAGGATCACCCGATAATGTTTGCATTAACGTTGGCTCAATGGCATCACGCATGATCACCGTCATCGCTCCCGCAACACCGATATCTTCAGCCGTGATCGGATTAGCATCAGTATCGAGTGCTAATACCAAGCGGCCAATTCTTTGCCTAAGATCTTTCACATCTTGGCTAAGTGCCAGAATCGCCATCAGCTCAGATGCCGCTGTAATGTCAAAGCCAGAGCTATGCACCGGGCCGTTTACCGCACCAAACCCAACCTCAATTTGCCTTAAGCTACGCTCGTTATGATCAACAACTCTGCGCCATAGGATATTGTCAGCATCAATGTTGACAGCGTTAAGGCCTGACTCTTTTTTGAAAGCTGTGGCGCCTAATCTTGTTTCATGAAACAACCGAGCATCAATCGCCGCAGCCGCAAGATTATGAGCGCTACTCACCGCATGAATGTCGCCGGTCAAATGTAGATTCAACTCCTCCATCGGCACCACTTGAGCGTAGCCGCCCCCCGCAGCACCACCTTTGATCCCAAATACAGGTCCCATGCTTGGCTGGCGGATACAAGCGCAAGCTTTAACTCCAATAGCATTCATCGCCTGAGTTAAACCGATAGTCGTCACCGTCTTGCCTTCACCATGAGGTGTTGGTGTCACTGCTGTAACAATCACTAATTTGGCATCAGGCTTATCTGCTAGGCGCTTAGCAACAGATAACGAGACCTTGGCCTTATTCTTACCGTGCAAAGAGAGTTCGGATTCGACAATTCCGAGTTGGCTAGCAATGTCTGCGATAGGCTTGCAAACATGTTCACGAGAAATGTTTATATCTGAAAGCATTGGTATGTATCCACTTTTTTATTTGTTGTAGGGTAGACTAACGGATGCAATATAGTGGATCTGAAACGGCGGTAAAATAGTAAAATGTTGCTATTTTAGCTTTTCGTAATCTACATCAATAAAATAGACAGGAATAGGTCATGCAAAGCAGTGAATTTCAGCTATCACAATTTATCGCGGGATTTTGGCGACTCGCCGACTGGCAGCTAACAGCTCAACAACATTTAGCGATTATTGAGCGCTATATTGAGCTCGGCGTGTACAGTATGGACCATGCTGATATTTATGGCGGCTACCAATGTGAAGCCCTATTTGGTAATGCCTTAGCTTTGCAACCAAGCTTAAGAGAAAGCATACAAATCATCAGTAAATGCGGCATACAGCTGGTTACAGATAAAACTCCAGAGACTTATCTCAACCATTACGATACCAGTCGCCAACACATCATTAAAAGCGCTGAAACATCACTGCAAAAGCTGCAAACCTATCATTTAGATCTTCTATTGATCCACCGCCCCGATCCATTGATGAATGCTGATGAAGTAGCTTCAGCTTTCGACATTCTGCACCAACAGGGCAAAGTACGTCACTTTGGAGTATCAAATTTTAGCCCGCAACAATTTGACCTATTACAGTCACGCATGTCGCAAAAGCTAGTGTGCAACCAAGTTGAAATATCACCAACAAACATGACCACCTTGCACGACGGTACTTTAGATTACTGCCAACAACATAATTTGGCGCCTATGGCTTGGTCTTGCTTGGGCGGGGGGAATATATTTGAGGCTAACGATCCACAATCTCTAAGACTACGTGCAGTACTTGAAACCATTGCAGATGAAGTCAATGCACAGAACATCAGCCAAGTGATTTATGCTTGGGTGCTAGCTCTCCCGAGTAAGCCTCATCCAATCATTGGCAGTGGTAATATTAGCCGAATTGAGTCAGCGGTTAGGTCCGTTCAGATTACACTAACACGGCAACAGTGGTTTAGCATTTGGCAAGCATCTACCGGCCACGGTGTGCCATAATATCGGCAGGTTTTAGATACAAAAAAAGGCGCAATTACGCGCCTTTTTATATGTATACTGCTTACAAGAAGCTAATTTCACCCGTTAGGTGTGGGCGGCGACCTTTTTGATCTCTTAATTCAAAAACTAAACTATCTTGCTGTTTCTCAGCTGAAAAACTAACATTTCCAGGCATAAACAAAGGTAGCTTAAATGCGACATCGATCTTGCACGGCTTATTGACGATCTCTGGCATAACTTGTGCGATACAACGACCTTTAGACCACATTCCGTGGGCCAACACTCGGTCAAAACCGAAACGTTTCGACAATACAGGGTGCAGATGAATAAGGTTATAGTCACCCGATGCTTTAGCGTAACGGCGACCTAAATCTTCAGTTAGACTCCACGCTTCAGGCGCATCCCAATTCATATCACTCGCTTTGGGTGGACGCACGCGTTTGGTTTTACCTTCGATACGGTAAAGATAAGTCGACAGTGATTCCCAAACTAGCTCGCCAGCAACAAAGGCTTTTGATACTAATTCAAACTCCAGACCTGAATCTGTCATCTGACTGGTCGTTAACGAACATTCAATATCATAGTTTTCTGTCACACTTGTAGCGCGATGCAGAGTAATGCTGTTCTTTAAGTGGATCATTCCAAGCAAAGGAAAGGTAATCGCTTCGTGAGTAAAAATCATCGCATGTAGTCTAAATGCCATCACATACAAATATGTAGGCGGTAAGGTTTGACCATCAAACTCAAAACCACATACTTTGGCATACTGCTCGACCTTATCTGCAGCTAATGCCACATTGGGACTGCTCACTTTTATCATCGGCAGCGGCTGTTCATCCCACCCTGGTTTACGCCCAAAAAATATCTTTCGATAAAGCGAAAACAGCGATGGCATAGCCTTTAAATCAATACAGTATTCTTTACTCAAACTAATCAAACCTTACATTAGAACGCAGACAAAAATAAAACGAGCGGCGGATTATACCCTAAAATGCTCGAAGCCGATAATCCACATTAGAACAGCTTTAAATACAACTGCTTTGCCAACAGTTTTTACTGCTTACTCCGTAAGGCGCTAGATAGGTCTGCACGCTTTTTATACCCACTAAATGCCCTGCTCCAACGACCACAAATAAAGGTTGTTTTGTGGTCGCCGAATTCATCAGCTCGATCAGTTTACTCGCCATGCCCTTATTGCGACCCCATAACATCCGTTCCACCATCTCTGTATTACCATCACGTAGCATTTCGCCTTCCATCAAGTCGGCCAGTTCAGCTTCATCACCACTGCGCCATGCCGAAATCAGCTCCAACATATCGGAATCGGGTGCCTCTATTGCTTCACGTACCATTTCCCACTGTGTATCAGGACTAAAAGAGGACAACAGTTCAAACTGAAACTCAGTGCTTTCTAGCTCATAAATAGGCCGATGACCCGCTTGCTCCACTAAAACAGAATCAACACCATAAACAGCGCTATAACCTAAGGCTGTATAGCGTCCTATACTTAACTGCATCGATTGCAACCAAGGTGCATAGCGACTTAAAGATGCGCATAAGCTGGCTTTATCTTGACAATAATCGGCTAAAACCCGTTTAGTCTTATCATCTATCGGCAGCGGTTCAGCACCGTACTGTTGTAAAAGAGCTGGAACATTGGCACCACGAACATCAGCCTCAACGACTAACGCTTTTGATTGCAAAAATGCTTGCTCGATTTGGTCTGCAAAAGGGTAAAAATCAGCCTTACCAATGTGGATCGAGCCCAAAAGATATGCTGTTTTACCTTGATAATCGATTTGGTAAAACGGTGGTTTATCGGCAGGTGCAGCGTTAACAAACGTTGCCAACAATAGACTAGAGACACTCACTAACGACAATAAAGTTTTCTTGATACTTGTTGCCAACATACTTGCCCCTTATAATTCAGCAAATTTTAAAATGAGAGGCTGTTATGCCACACACACAGGTTACCGAGCAATTAAAAGCCAGTTTGCAAACCGCATACCGCCAAGCTATCGATGCAGATAGCAGACTTGATGAGCTTAAAAAAGCGGGTCACGTTAAGTTTGATACTATCTTTACCAAGGACGAGGGCTTTTCTACTACCAGCAATCGCTTTCAACCTTATGTACAAGAACTCGCTGCAGAGATGGAAGCCATGACTCAAAACACTGAGACGATGGCGCAAGCGCTTGAAGGTTATGTGCGTAAGCTTGGCCTATTATTGCAAACTATGCAGGCTTTTAAATCTAACGCCAAATAATTAAACAACAAGATCAGTCCATTAATGGCATAGCAGCCAACCTTAGCGCATTGAGGTCATCGGTTGCTACTAATTTGTTAATGGATTGATTTTTGTCATCTAAATGTCATTCTAGCGTCATATAATTTTCTTCCTCTTAGATACTAAGTATTAGATATTAGGTAGACGACATGACCGCCATTGATCTCAAAAATGAACTCGCTAAAATAATCGAGCGAGAAAAAATCAACGCGGTTTTTCAGCCTATCTGTAATATCTCAACTTACCAAATTCATGGTTTTGAAGCACTGAGCCGCGGTCCAGAACACAGCCCACTATATTCTCCTGTACCGCTATTCAAAACCGCAGCCTATGAAGGTCGTTTGTCTGAGCTTGAGAGCTTATGCCGCCGGATATCTATCCAACAATTTAAAAATAGCGCGCTGCCCGGTAAGCTGTTTATCAATATATCTCCTAAAGCACTACTCGACCCCAATCACGCTAAAGGGCTGACGTTAAGCCTAGTGCAGGATTTAGGGCTTCATCCTTCACAAGTAGTTATCGAATTGTCAGAGCAATACCCTGCGGATGATATCGATCTGCTGAAGTCTTGTTTGAATCACTATCGCAGCCAAGGTTTCTTGACCGCTATCGATGATTTAGGCGCAGGGTACTCAGGCTTAAGACTATGGTCAGAGCTAGCACCTGATTATGTAAAAATTGATAGACACTTTATTGATTCAATTGACTCATCGCCTGTTAAACAGGAGTTCGTTCGCTCTATCGTGGATCTTTGTCAGAACTTAAGTTGCAAAGTTATCGCCGAAGGGATTGAGACTGAAAAAGAGCTCGCGGTATTAAAACAGCTCGGCATTATTTATTGCCAGGGCTATTTACTTGGCCGTCCTGAAACATCACCAAAAACAAGCATTCCGCGTCAAGCCAATATTGAACCCATTACTCATCACATTAGGTTCGCAGACTCAGCAGAAAGCCTGAGTTGTAGCGCGGTAACCTGTGACTCAGGAACTAAACTGAAACTTATCGGCGAACAGTTTAACCAACAGCCGGCCTTACGGGCGATAGTTGTAATGGATAAGCATAAAGTGATCGGCCTCATTGCACGTTCGCACGTCATCGAGCTTTTCAGTACCCCTTATGGTCGCTCGCTACACGAACATCAAGCTGTTGATAATATTCTCGACAGCAATGTCATTCAAATAGAGGCCCACCAACCTTTATCTCAGGTGAGTCAGCGGCTAACGTCAGAATCAACAGGGCTTGTCGCACAGCAATTTATTGTCTTAAAGCAAGGGCGATTATTGGGTATTGGCCATACCAAAGATCTGTTAACACAAATCACTGAGCAAAAAATCACTGTCGCACGTCATGCAAATCCGTTAACAGGCTTACCGGGAAACATCCCTATTCAGCAGGAGTTACAACGATTAAGACAACAGAAAAAAACCTTTTATTTGGCGTACTTCGACCTATCGTATTTTAAGCCTTACAACGATATCTATGGCTTCAGCCGTGGTGATGAAGTCATCATGGAGGTGTCTCGATTATTACTGCGCCAGCAAAACAGCGACAACTTTGTCGGTCATGTTGGAGGAGATGATTTTGTAATAATAAGTACCTGTGATGATATTCAGCAGCAAGCACTCAGCATCATTGACGAATTTGAAGCAGTAAAATCACTGTTTTATTCAGATAAACACTGGATAGAGCAACGCATGTTGGCGGAAGATAGAAAGGGGATTACCTGTTATCACGGCTTAATTGCATTAACGGCAGGATTATTACCACCATTCATCACTACAAACTGCAATGAACATCAGTTGTCCGTCTATAGTGCCCAAGCAAAAAAACAGGCTAAGCAAGCCAGCAGCTCATTTAGCCTATTTCAGTTAAACCAAGAAAAAATTGCTTAACATTTAGATACTAAAGATGATTGACGCTAATCAAATCTTAGGTGCAACAGTATCTTTTAACCAAGATTTCAATAGCTCATTCTCGTAACGATTTGGCCTGCTATTGGTCTTGTTAATTGAATACATAAAATTCAGGTCAGTCAGCTTCTCATCGCCCGCGATGATCACTTGCTCGCCTTCAGTGATTTTGTAGCTAAAGGTAATACGCGGTGGATAAAGATCTTTAACCACTCTCAAATCATTGGTCGTCGCCCCAAATGTAGGTCTCACATCACCGGCTAAATCGAGATCTGTTACCACCATTTCCAGCTTTTGATTTGGCTTTAGAATTTTAGCTGCTTCTTTATTGAGGTTTTTAGTCAGCTCCTTAAAAGTTCGAGCTTCAAAGCGAGATTGAATATCACCGCTGGCTTTAACATCGCGAAAGCTTTTAGGGTCTTGCCACTCAACTTTAACAATACCATCTTCAGTAATCGGGTTTTCTACCGCTTCATCTGTTGCCATTGCCGATGTGGTTACCACTGAACCTGATAACATTAATCCTGCAACGAGTAAGTATTTTAAATTCATATATTGGCTCCACAGTTAAACAAAAGGTTTGTTCTATTTCACAAGTATAAGTGCCTTTAGCTGAATCACAGCTTAATATGAAACGTCTAATATTCAGCCAGCTTTATATTAGTAGACCACACTATATATCGATTTGTTGCATCAATCTGTATCAGTTCACGATTAGGCAAATTTTGGATAATACCTGTTTGCATTCTCAAGCTTAAATATTATCCTGTCAGCAACAGCCCATAATCTATATCAATTGGATATTTTTTCATGCAAAAGTTTGCTCCAATCATTTTAGTGGTCATCATTTTTTCGGCTCTCGCCTTGGCTATCGTCAGTATCAATGAGTCAGAGCAAAGCTCATCTTATGAGACTTGGTCCTCTTTCGTATATAAGAGTGGCTATAACTCGGGAGGATACGACAAAAAAGATAACTTTGATGATTACCCTAGCTGTAAGGCATTTTCTCAGCAGCAATCTAAACAGCTGAATGATGCAACTTGGGAGTGCGGTCTTAATTGTAGTTTTGATTCAATGCGCCAGGGATTTCATTGTGAAACAATGACTAACGAATAACAATGTTAATAGAATTGGTATTCCGCAATCTCTAACCGTAACAATTCTCAGTTACTCAACAAAAACACATGAACATGTAAGTATTTGTTTAAAATCATATTTACCAACCAAAAGTATTAAGCCACCCTCTGCTCACTTTTCGTTCAGCTTTGGTACATGAAGTATTCGATAACATACGTATCAAGCAAACGCATCCCCAGAGGAAAACCTCTTAGCTAAGTCGCAATATGCACAGGTTAAGAGAAAGCAGTTCCTATACTGGTCACTAATTAATACTTGGAGTCAAATATGAACTACTCAAACATTACAAAACTACCGTTTTCTGGTCGTCTAGCATTTATCGCTGCAATACTTTTCTCATTCAGCTTCATTGGCCAAGCGAGTGCCAATGACTTTACTCCAGCTGAACAAGCTGCAGTCGACGGACACTTTGAAATCCTAGCAGAGCAACAAGCTCAATCAGACCAAGAGCTAGAGAGTAAACTTCAAGCAGAGTTTGACGAGCAGGTAAGTGACTCAGAAGAAGAGTTTATGGAGCTAACATGCGAAGCACATGGTTATGACTTCGATAGCGAAGTTAGCGCTTGTACCGACTAAGTATCACGATACAAAAAAACGAGGCCTTGCCTCGTTTTTTTGTCTATTACTACCGTCTTAAAACGGAAAAGCTGCACTCAATAATGGATAAGTAGCCTTGAGCTGTTTTTTCTTATGAGAGAATTTCTTACCTGCTGGTGATGCCTGGCCTGATGGCACATAGGGAAGTTCATCATCGGCGCGTTCTTCATAAATCTGACCGGCGATCAAATCATATTCATCTAAAAATGGGTAAGCATAACCATCTTTCTCTGGCCACTGCGTCAAATTACCCAGTTCATCGGGTGACTCTACAACTTTGTCGTACCAATCCTTACCTAAAGATATCAAAAAACACCTAAATTCGGCAAAAGCGTACTCAGAATCACAACCAGTGATGATGTAAGCTGCGCCCCAAACAGCCCAAGAATAACTGCGGCGCATCTGCTGACCGAAGATTTTATCAAAATCACGCAACTCTTCATTACTTAAAAGTGCCAACTTCTGTTTCAATACTTCAGCTAAATCGGTTTGATTTTGCGAGGGAGAAGTTCGGCTAACCAGTTCCCAAAACTGTGACTCTGTCATTGTGCTCTCTAAAAATGCGGTGGCTATAGCGCTATTCTAGCGTACTCCTCGATAAAAGAGTTAGCTCTGCCATTAAAACTACAAGGATCCCCACTAGACTCAATGCGTTGATTTTTTTACACTCACAGGGGTCTACACATAACCGCTCTATACAACTAAGTTAGGAAGCCAATGAAGAAGCCTCACCCCATGCTGGCAGTGTTAATGTTTATCTATGTCCTGCTAGCTTTTGCCGCTCTATGGCGCACCGCGACAACCCAATCCTATGACCTGTTCACTTTAGGCGTTTTCCCAGTGCTATACGGGCTTATAATGCGCCGCTATTGGGCTGCTGTAGTACTCAAAATATATTTGGTAATTCAGACTGTAGCACTATTAGCATTAGCCACTGCAGCCGTTATTGCTTACCAAATTACTCCAGAAGATGTAAAAGTGATTTTTCAAGGGCGTGATATTCCTATTAGCGCGATAGTTATCTCAGCATTGGTTGCTATGAGCTTCCAATATTGGATTGCCTTTAGCCAGAAGACGAAAGATTATTTAAAACAAGCAGAATAAGTTTCAATTTAACAAGGATTACTGTCGCATTATAATGCGACGGATAGCCAAAATGGCCAACAAATTGCTGCAAAAACAACCATAAAAGATCAATAGCCCCTAATAATAACGATAAGTGGTAAAGCTAAATATGAGCGATTTACAACCCAGTGAACTGTCGATACTGCTCGTTGAGCCTTCTGATACTCAGCGAAAAATCATTGCAAACCGATTAGAGCAAGAGGGTGTCAAACAGATCCAAACTGCTACAAATCTTCAGCAGGCACTGGATATAATTAAACGCCACCAGCCGGATCTCATTGCCAGCGCAATGCACTTTGAAGATGGTACAGCCCTAGAGCTGCTAAAAACGCTCAAGTCGACAGAGCAATTTAGTGATATTCAGTTCATGTTAGTCTCTAGCGAGTGCCGCAGAGAGCAACTAGAAAGCTATCGGCAATCTGGTGTTGTGGCCATTCTGCCAAAGCCATTTACGTCGAGCCATCTAGGTAAAGCACTCAACGCAACGATTGACCTACTTAGCCACGACGAATTAGATCTGACGCATTTCGATGTACAAGATCTACGAGTCCTGGTGGTCGATGACAGTAAAATGGCAAGAAATGTCATTAAGCGCACCATCACCAACCTGGGTTTACGCATGATTACCGAAGCGCAAGATGGCCAAGAAGCGATTGAGATCATGCAGCAGCAGATGTTTGACCTGGTGATTACCGATTACAATATGCCCAGTGTTGATGGCTTAGCACTGACGCAATTTATTCGTAACGATAGCGAGCAATCTCACATTCCTATTCTAATGGTGTCATCTGAAGCTAATGACACCCACCTAAGTAACGTGTCACAAGCTGGAGTGAATGCACTTTGTGATAAGCCATTTGAGCCTCAAGTGGTCAAACAAATCCTGTTTCAACTGCTCGAAGAGTAGAAAAATTGAGAAATCGTTCCTATTTTTGACTTTAAAGGCCATTTCATAGGCTTAAAGCGCTTTTCAAATGCAAAAGCTTGTGGCATGTTAGATAGCGCTACTAACAAATAAATCTACGGAAAGAAGAGACGATTCAAATGAATAAGACTGAACTTGTTGCAAAAATGGCTGAATCTGCGGAATTAACGAAAGCTGAAGCCGCACGTGCATTAAAATCTTTTGAAGAAACTGTTGCAGAAGCGATGAAGAATGGAGAGAAAATCTCTATTGTTGGTTTTGGCTCTTTTGAAACTTCAGAGCGTGCAGCTCGCACAGGTCGTAACCCACAGACTGGTAAAGAGATCCAGATCCCAGCGGCTACAGTACCTAAGTTTAAAGCGGGTAAAACGCTTAAAGATAGCGTTAACTAATCACAATCTCTGTGATTAATATAAAACCTCCTCTAAGGAGGTTTTTTTATGCCTGCAGAAACCTAACTACCGCTTCAATATTGCACTAAACCAGTGCCCTCTGCCCTAGATTGACACAAAAGAGATATGTAGCACCGCATAACAATAGCTAAAGCAATGTTTTATAACATTAAATTTTCTGGCTTGGTCCTTGCTATATCTTCTATGACAAAAATGATAATTCTAGGGGAAGAGAATGAACAAGCTATTAATAGGAACTGCATTTATTACCACGACGGCATTACTGAGTATCTCAGCGCATGCTGCAGTCGAAGCAAATATTGGTGCAACATCTAACTATTTGTGGCGCGGTATTACCCAGACAGATGATGCTGTCGCGGTTCAAGGCGGGATTGATTACAGCCATGATGCGGGCTTCTATGCCGGAACTTGGGCTTCTAATGTCGACTTTGGCAATGAGACCAGTTATGAAGTTGATTTTTATGCTGGATTTGCTGGCAGTATTGGCGATGAGTTTGGTTATGACATTAGTTATCTTTATTACGCATACCCAGATGCTAATGACAGTATTGATTTTGGTGAAGTGACGCTAGCTGCCAGCTGGAAATGGATTGAGGTCAGCTATGCGCATGTGGTTAATGCCGGCAACGATGTCACTGGCGACGCTACACTCGATGAAAAAGATATGGGCTACCTGCAAACAACCTTAACTTTTCCACTCTCAGAAAGCTTAACCATTGCTGCCCATTACGGTTACTCAACGGGTGATGTGGTTAGCGCCTGGTATGGCACCGATAACTATGCCGACTACTCACTTGCGCTCAGCAAGGATACGGACTTTGGCACCGTTTCTTTCGTCGTTAGCGATACCGATCTTGAAGAAGATGATGCAAAATTTCTGCTCGGTTACAGCTACAGCTTCGATCTCTAATCGCTAAATTAACTATAAGCAAGCGATCTGCACTGGGTGTGTTTGGCAAACGAGTGCAAAGTGAATGCATGATGCAGTGGGCTCCCATTGCATTTTCATTCAATGCATAATCAGCGCTGGCAACCCAAAGCGCCCTCCTAGCTCGCGATCTTAGCGGTAAACTTAACTGAATCAATCCGAGGTTAAACCTAACACAACGCAATATACCGTTATTTAATTTCACTAAAACTCGCATTAAGCAGTATTTAAAACCATTCAATTGATCAAACTGTAATTTTGTTACATGGATCGCATATTTTTATTTAATTGCCTGCTAAATTCCTTCTTAAGCGCTCACTAATGTGGCGGAAAAACCCGTTAAAGTGAGCACGATAAAATCTGTTATTAACCTATAAGTATCAATAACATTTTCACTATTCGGCAATACAAAATGCCAAGAGAATGGATACTTCTTAAAGAGGAATTCGTGATGGCTCAGATACTAGATTTTGTGCCCAACGATGCAGAAATTGAAGCGTTAACAGCCCCTAAAAACAAAAAGGCTGCTGATGATTTAGCGCACAAGAAAGATGTCAAAAAACGCTTAGAAGCCTACTTAGAAAGAACCCAGTTAAAACAAGCAATGGGTGATGACGAGTTCTGGGCTTAATACCAAAGATATAAGCGCAACAAAAAAGCTCCTGAATAACATCCAGGAGCTTTATGAACTTAATCTATTATAGACTTACACTACAAACTACGACTCAGCAGCTTCCGTTTCACGCTTCTTAAGAAAGTACTCTCTTGTCAACGCAAACACGACTGGGCTTAGCAACGCCAAAGCAATTAGGTTTGGAATCGCCATCATTGCATTTAACGTATCTGCTAGTAGCCAAATAAACTCTAGAGAACTCACTGCACCTAAAGGCACCACGATCACCCAAAGGATCCTGAAAGGCTTAATCGCTTTTACGCCAAATAAGAACTGCACACATTTCTCACAATAGAAGCTCCAGCCTAAAATAGTGGTAAATGCAAAGACTGACAAAGCAATTGCGACCACATAGTTACCCATAGGGAATGCATGTGAAAATGCAAAAGAGGTTAATGCCGCGCCATTTTCACCTGATGTCCATGCGCCTGACACAATAATCGCCAAACCGGTAATGGTACAAACGATCAAGGTATCAATGAAGGTACCTAGCATAGCCACTAAACCCTGAGCCACTGGATTGTTAGTTTGAGCTGCAGCATGTGCAATCGGCGCGCTACCAAGACCAGCTTCGTTAGAAAACACACCACGAGCTACACCAAAGCGAATGGCCGCCCATACAGCAGCACCAGCAAAGCCACCTTGTGCAGCAACAGGATTAAATGCACTGTGGATAATCAATTCAAATGCCGCTGGAATTTCTGCAGCATATACCACCAATACCGCAATACCCGCCGCGATATAAAAAATGGTCATAATAGGTACAAGCTTACCAGCAACATCAGCAATACGCTTGATACCGCCCATTAATACTGCGCCAACTAAGACCATCAATACCAAACCAGTAACCCAAGTCGGTACGCCAAAGTTACTGCTCAACGCATCGGCCACTGAGTTAGCCTGAACAGTATTACCAATACCGAAACCTGCTAGAGAACCAAATAGAGCAAATGCTGTACCTAACCAAGCCCACTTTGAACCTAGACCATTCTTGATGTAGTACATTGGGCCACCCACGTGGTTACCATTGTCGTCCACTTCACGGTATTTAACTGCCAATACCGCTTCGGCAAACTTGGTGGCCATGCCGACTAACGCCGTACACCACATCCAAAATAGCGCCCCTGGGCCGCCAATAAAAATGGCGGTTGCAACACCAGCAATATTACCAGTACCAATGGTTGCTGATAATGACGTCATTAGCGCGTTAAACGGGCTAATCTCACCTTTCATGTTTTTGTCTTTATCAGGAATACGACCTGACCAAAGCAGTTTAAAACCAGTGCCCAGTTTTAAGATTGGCATTAAGCGTAAACCAAAGGTGAGGAATAAACCCACCCCTAAGATCATGACTAGCATAGGAGTACCCCACACTACACCGTTGATCTTGCCAACAAATTCAGTAATAGCTTCCATTCAAACCTCGTTGATACAGATTATTTATAGTTATTTTTTATCGTTTTATTTTTATGTAAGGCTTTTTGATCTTCCCCATAACAAGAGCAAGGTCAAAAGGTCCTAATGCAACGTGACTTAAGTCAACAAAATACATCGAACAAACAGAGTACAACGAAATGTTCACCTTTGAAAAGGCCACATGAGAGAAAGGCGCTTGAAGATTATGATACTAGCGTCCAATGACGCTATTAGATGTTAGCGATTGATTACTTTCTTGGTAACTTAAAAGAGATAAGCCAAGTCAGCAGTAAGAAGGTTGTTGAAATAGCTAAACACGCCCCAAGCCCAGCAACTTGATATACCCAGCCAGACAATATGGTACCAATAAGCCTTCCCATTGCATTCGCCATATAGTAAAAGCCAATGTCGAGAGAGACACCATCATCCCCTGCGTAGCTGACAATCAAATAGCTATGCAATGAGGAGTTGACGGCAAATACAGCGCCGAAGACCAACAAGCCAACAATTAGGGCCACTTGGGGAGCAACCCAAGAGGTATAGATTGCCAAAGTTAATATTGCGGTCACCAGCGCCAGTAGTCCAGCCCAGAGTGTTGCGACTCTGCCGTCTGGGACAGATTTTCTAGCCGTTAGCGATGGCGCGATAGATTGCACCATCCCATAAGCTATCACCCACAGAGCGAGAAAAGCGCCAACACTGCTGTGATCCCACTTTAGCTGGCTCGCAAGAAACACCGGCAGTGCAATGACAAACCACACATCTCTGGCTGCAAATAAGAATAACCTCGCAGCAGAGAGGATGTTGACCTTGTCACTCTTAGAAAAAATTTGAGTGAATTTGGGTTTAGACTTAGCTTTACCTAAATCGGCTTTCAAGTTCACTAGACTACACAGCCAAACAACGAGCAAAGCAGCGGCCATAATGGCGATGGCACCAGTAAATCCAGCAACAGTCAGCAACACTCCTCCGAGAAAGAAGCCAGCACCTTTTAACGCATTTTTGGAGCCTGTTAGCATGGCCACCCATCGATACAGCGTACCTTCGGCATCTTTGGGTACTAGAGTCTTTATCGCACTTTTGGCACTCATTTTGTTGAGGTCTTTAGCTATTCCAGACAGAGCCTGTGCAGCCATCACCCAAGGTACGGTCAGCATTGCAGTTGGTAGTAATAGCATAGACAATGCGGCAATTTGCAGCCCCAAGCCAATATTCATAGTGCGATTAAGCCCAAGCCGTGCCCCGAGCCAACCACCGACTAGGTTGGTAATAACACCAAAAATTTCATAGAACAAAAACAACATTGCAATAGCAAGTGGTGTATAGCCTAAGTCATAAAAGTGCAGCACCACCAACATGCGCAGCGCACCGTCAGTGAGTGTAAAGGCCCAGTAGTTTCCGGTAACCAGTAAATACTGCCGAATACTTTCAGGTAAAGCACGATATTTTGCTAACACTTTTATCAACCTAATTTTTTTCAAAAGCCACAGTAGTCACTGACCAATAGAAATCAAGCAGCTCAGCAAAATACAGGCTGCCTCAACTCTTTGGCTGTCAGCCTAACTTGCTAGATCTTGCAGACCAACCATAATAGCTAACTCTGCGGTGCGATTAGCGTAGCCCCACTCATTGTCATACCAAACATAGAGCTTAACTTGTGTGCCATTGACGACCATAGTTGATGGCGCATCAATAATGCTCGAACGAGGATCGGTTTTGTAATCAACTGAAACCAAAGGGCGCTCTTCAAAGCCTAGAATGTCTTTTAACTCACCCTGCGCCGCTTGTTTCAGTAGCGCATTAACTTCTGCTTCAGTGGTATCGCGCTCAACTTCAAATACGCAATCGGTCAACGAGGCATTAGCAAGCGGAATACGAACAGCATGACCGTTTAACTTACCTTTTAACTCAGGGAAAATATGGGTAATCGCCGTAGCACTACCAGTTGTTGTCGGGATAAGGCTCAAACCACAAGCGCGTGCGCGCCTAAGGTCTTTATGGGGCGCATCTAGAATCGTCTGTGTATTGGTGATGTCATGAATAGTTGTCATCGAACCATGCTTTATACCGATATTCTCATGAATAACTTTTACCACTGGCGCCAAGCAGTTAGTGGTGCAAGATGCCGCGGTAACAATCGGATGAATATCTTTGTTATACAGCTGCTGATTCACGCCCATGACAATATTTAGCACCCCCTCCTCTTTAACAGGCGCTGTCACCACAACTCTTTTAACACCTTGATCTAAATAAGCCTGCAATAAGGCTTTGGTCTTCATAACCCCAGAAGCCTCAATTACCACGTCACAACCCGACCAGTCTGTAGCCCCAATAGTGTTATTACGGCTGGTCGCAATAGTGTGGTCACCAACAATAATATTGTCACCGTCAGCGGTGGCTTCTTCAGACCAGCGACCATGGATAGAGTCGAAAGTCAGTAGATGGGCTAATGTCGCCGCATCGCCAGCAGGATCATTAATTTGTACAAACTCAACATCGCTATGATGCCAAGCTGAACGTAGTGCTAAACGTCCCATTCTACCGAAGCCATTGATACCAATTTTGATTGTCATAGTGATCTCTTAACCTGTTATTTAACTATCTAAGTAGTTCTAGCGCTCGAGTCTATACTCAAGCCTAGCGTTGAAATCTATTTGCGATAAAGCATGTGCCATATATTCAGTGATAACCGCCTAAATTTCATCTAAAAACACATGTCGACTGCGATTAGCGATTGCCACCAGCGACAGCATCACTGGGACTTCGACAAGTACACCGACTACAGTTGCTAACGCTGCGCCGGAGTGCAATCCAAATAAAGATATCGCGACTGCGACTGCTAGCTCGAAAAAGTTAGAGGTGGCAATCATGCAAGCAGGAGCAGCAATTTTATGGCTTAACTTAAGCTTCTTAGCGGCATAAAAAGCGATAAAGAAGATGCCATAGGTTTGGATTATTAATGGAATTGCAATAAGGAATATGTCTTGCGGCTGCGCAATAATTGTCTCTGCTTGAAAGCCAAATAACAGCACTACTGTTGCCAATAACCCAACCATAGACCACGGCTTTAAGTTGGCAACAAATGCATTGAGCTGAGTATCGCTGCCCTTTTTCTGCAAGAAGTGTCGAGTAACAGCACCTGCCACTAATGGCAAAACGACATATAAAGCAACAGATGACAGCAGTGTTGCCCATGGCACTTGAATATCACTTACGCCCAATAGCAATGCAGTTATAGGAGCAAAGGCCACAACCATAATGAGATCGTTGACTGACACTTGCACTAATGTGTAATTCGGATCGCCCTTTGTCAGCTGACTCCAAACAAAGACCATGGCAGTGCACGGCGCCACCCCAAGTAATATCATACCGGCAATATATTCACTGGCTGTTTGCGGATCGACAAACTCGACAAAAAACACCTTGAAAAAGAGCCAACCTAACGCCGCCATGGTGAAGGGTTTAATTAACCAGTTAATCACCAAGGTCAGTATTAATCCTTTCGGGCTCTTACCGACATCCTTCACTGCAGAGAAATCGATCTGCACCATCATCGGGTAGATCATGACCCAGATCAGCACCGCAATAACCAAATTAACATGGGCATACTCAAGCCCTGCAACAATAGCAAAAGAGTCTGGAGACAAGTTTCCTAAAACCACACCAGCCACAATTGCGAGTCCAACCCAAACACTTAAATACCGCTCAAAAATACCCATTACATCTGACCTAATTTAAAATAGTGAAACAGCATAAAAATAGCAGCCTGCTAGCAGCACTTTCTAGTGCGCTCAGGACGATCGCCCATTTGTTTAAGCTGACTTAAGTTATCTTTGATAACCTCATTTTGCTCTTTAGCTAACGTCGCTAAAATTTCACCTGCCCACGCGGGTAGTTCTGGGTTCACTCGATAAAAAACCCATTGACCTTGGCGTCTATCAACCAATAACCCAAGCTTGCGCAGTTGTGCTAAATGGCGAGATATTTTAGGTTGGATCTCATCAAGCGCCGTCATCAACTCACAAACACAAAGCTCTGTTTCTGCTTGTATAAGCAATAAACTACGCAGCCGAGTATCATCGGCCATTGCCTTAAAAAACGTTAAAGGTGTCATTATCATTACTCGAAAAGTATAAGTACCCAAGACAGGATATACGAAAAATAATATATATGTTTTTCCGTATGTTCAAGTTTAGATTTGAAAAATGATGAATTCGTTATGAAAATTTAGTTTTAGATCAGTTTGCTGCTAAGTTATCTATATGATTTATAAAAATTGTATTCATATCATCGCAATGAAAATAGCAAAAATGCTTTTAGCTGTAGCACTCATTAGTGTAGTCAGCGGCTGCGCCAATTTTAGAGATCTAGCTGAAGAGGTCGACTTACTTGAGCAGGTTTACGTCGAGTATCAGGTTAATATCAACTCGGAGCATCAAGTTGAATCTTTTGTACTGGTGCTACTACAACAAGTCGATGCAGAGACTATCGATGGTTACGAAGTGGTGATTGGTAACAGAAAAATCACTGTTACAGCTGATACATTGAGCAAATATCTATTTACTTTCAACGATATTAATCATGATTTGCGCTTTCAAGTCGGCGAAGCGTTCTCGATTACGCCATTAACAGAAAATAGTGATAACACAGAACTGACAATAACACTCAGTGAGACTGGAGACATTCCGCCAACAGCACTAATTGATAGGCCACTAAATAACTTAGTCAACGTCAAAATTAGCCCAGCAAAAATAGGTGCAAAAGCAGTTCTAAATGAAGAGAAATTTGACCGAGACACCGCTAAGCTAGGGATGTGGAAACCTGTTACTCATCTGCTTGAAGGTAACAGCGGGGTTTTCTTTCTTGATAAGTTTGATAGCGATAAAACTCCTATTCTCTTCATTCACGGCATGAACGGTACAGCCAGAGATTTTGCGCCACTGCTCGACAAAATCGATAAACAGAAGTATCAAGTTTGGGTGATGAACTACCCTAGCGGTTTACCGCTTGAGTTGATAGCCAATGGTCTTAACAGCCTGATTAAAATCATCGACTATCGCTATAACGTAAAAACACTGCACATAGTGGCTCATAGTATGGGCGGCTTAGTGGCTCAAGCTTACCTCGATCTTTGCCGAAACCAATTAGGCTGTAATGATATTGCCAGCTTCACTTCAATATCGAGCCCCTTTGGTGGAGTAAGCTCAGCTCAAAGCGGTATTGATTACGCCCCAGTTGTAATGCCAGCATGGCGTGACCTTGCGCCGTCTAGTGATTTCATTGGCAAGCTATTCTCCGGCAGTGAGCTTCACTCTACAACACCGCCACATCTACTTATTTTTGGCTATAAGATGAATGGAATTCTAAACCAGGAGAGTAGCGATGGCGTTATTAGTCTCGAAAGTCAGCTCAGCAATAAAGCCCAGCAGCGATCCGTCAAAGTTTTTGGTTTAAATGAAGATCATGTCAGCATTCTTAGTAATGAGCAGTTAATCCAAACACTCGAAAGCTTTTGGCAAGAGAGTCAGCAGGCACACACCGAAAGGTAATACCAATCAGTATAAAGATTTGCTCGCTCAGCGAGAGGTTAACGGTTTTGCGGTAAGGTCATTAAATGCTCCTCGGTAACAGCTCCTGCGTTACTCTACCTCCTATATCCATATAGTCGTGCGTTAATGCCATTCAACACATCTGATCTCCAAGGATGGAGGGAATGCCTTAAGCATGTCAGGAACATGCTAGGCCATGTGGTTAGCAATAAATGAAGGACATCGTTATTCTACGTTCAATTTCATTAACGCAGCACCAAAGCCGCTAAAACTTGCCTGTAAGGAGCGTTTTTAGCCTGCTACTTCGGTGTTGAATAAACTCATAAGGGAACAAGCACTGTGTCTTTACTCACTTTGGATTAGCCGGCCTTGAATCAGTTCGCCAAAAACACTCTGAGTAGATCAACTTATTATACTGATTGGTACAACTACAAAAAAGGCCTCCAGAGGAAGCCTTTATTTTCAGTTAGAACGGAATAGCAAACAACAAATAACCTAGCTGCCAGCTATCTTCATTTTATCCATCAAAATCCCGCCAGTGCGGATAGACGATCGAAGATCCCTATCCATTGCCACTGCTACAATGTTGCTATACATATCTTTTAGATTGCCAGCAATGGTGATCTCTTCTACTGGGTATAAGATAACGCCATTCTCGACATAAAAGCCTGCAGCGCCTCGTGAGTAATCACCGGTAACAGTGTTAACGCCTTGCCCCATTACTTCTGTGACAATAAGCCCTGTTCCCATCTCTTGAACGAGTTGGTCAAATGTTTGCCCAGTTGACGAGAGCGTCCAGTTATAAATCCCACCCGCATGACCGGTGTTGGTTAGCCCAAGCTTTCTAGCCGAATAGCTTGTCAGCAAGTAAGTTGCCAAACGGCCATTATCGATGATTTTACGCTCTTGAGTTGCGACACCCTCACTGTCGTAGGCCGCACTGGCTAGAGCTCCTTTTAACAGTGGTTGCTCTTCGATGCTAAACCAATCTGGAAAGACTTGAGTATCAACCGCATCGAGAAGAAAACTAGATTTACGATAGATACTGCCACCGCTAATGGCACCGACTAAATGCCCCATCAACCCGGTAGCTATTTCAGGTGAGAACAGTACAGGTAGTTCAGTGGTGGATATTTTCCGCCCACCTAATCGACCCGCAGTCTTGATAGCGGCTTGCTTGCCGATCAATTCTGGCGCCAGCATATCACTGTATTTTCTAGCAACGGTGTAGTCGTAATCACGCTGCATACCGGCATCAGTTTCACCAATCGCGACACAACTTAAACTATATCGAGAGCTACAATAACCATGTAAGAACCCATGGCTATTACCATAAACTTTGACACTTGAATGAGCGTTAGCGCTAGCCCCATCGGATATCTGCACACGATCATCAACATCAAGAGAAGCCTCTTCAGCCAAAATCGCAATACGCGTTAGCTCTTCAGGCGAAATCGTCTCAGGATGATAAAGGTCCAGATCAGGAAACTCTGTCGCCATCAATGACTTTTCAGCAAGGCCATTAAAAGGGTCTGCAGAAGTAAATCGAGCTATATCATCAGCCGCTTTTACCGCTTGCTTAATTGCAGCAGGGCTAAGATCTGAGGTTGAGGAGCTGCCTTTGCAACCATCCCTAAATAGCGTTATTCCCAAAGCACCATCTTTATTAAACTCTACCGTTTCAACTTCTTTCATTCGAGTTGAAACAGAGAGACCTTGCTGCTTGCTAATCGCAACTTCTGCACCAGAAGTGCCTAAGGTCTTGGCATATTCCAACGCCATTGAAACAGCGTCTTTAAGGGGAACTAATTCGATATCAATGCTAGGTGAGGACACAAATCTACTCTTCAATAACCGGTAATGACATAAGCATAACAAACCCAAAAACCAATCACATTAAATAACTTTAGCTTTTAGAGCGCTCTAATTGGCTTAGGCCAAAAATTGACAGGTCAACTGGCTTTATAAATGTTATTATTATCTTAGTATTTGTAAGAGATTTAAGATATGAAGATTGTCGGTGACTCAGAACACTTCCACCAGCCCTATGACAAAAATGATGATTACGAAAGCAGAGCAGATGCTAAGCGTGAAATCGTCATCTATCAAGAGCTAGGTAAAAAATTGATTTTACTTAGTAAAAGTCAGATTGAAAGACTCAATCTAGATGAAATAGTTTATGACAATGTATTAAAAGCGAAGACGATTAAGATCAACACTGAAGCCTATCGTCGTCACCTGCAGTACATTGGCAAATTGATGCGCTACGTCGACATTGAAGAGTTACAGCTCGCAATGAAAAATGTATTGAATCAAAACAGTAATGAAAGCGCCAAAGCTAACGTTGCTGATAAGACCCGTGATCAGCTACTAAACGAAGGCGATCCTGCGATTCAAGCGTTGATCGAAAAGCATCCTGAGTTTGATCGACAGAAATTGCGTCAATTTGTACGTCAGACAAAGAAAGAGCTGACTAAAAATGCCGATATTACATTGTCGAAAACAGCAAAAGAGTTAAGTAAATATTTACGTATCGAAATCACAGAATAGTCGTCAGCTCTAGACATTAGTCCTCTGAATAAGTAGCTTGTTCAGAGGGCTATTTTTTGGTTTAAGATAATATAATTTTTATCGTTATGACCAACAAACCCCTTCAAACATCACCGTATATTGTTGCACAAGGAATTTGCGAATGCGCCTCACCAAAAAGCTGGCCGCCCTCCCTGTTACTCTTTTATGTTTATCTGCCTTAAGTGGTTGTAATGGCGCCTCAGGCGATAATGAAGATACCGATAATGGCGGTGTTTATAGCCTGTCATTAAGCTATAAAACTGTGGTTGATGGACAATGTGCAGAAGCCACTGATGCACTTAGTTTTAGCGCCAATAGTTCATTCTGTGCTGTAGCTCAACTCAAGCAAGATGGCAGCAACCGCAATGGCAAGCTTATCGCTTTCTCAACCAGCTTTGGCGAACTTTCAGCAGCGACTAAACTGACCAATAGCAGCGGTTTAGCCGAAGTCATTGTCAGTAATTCAGCTGCTACCGAAGGTGCTGGTACCCTAACAGCAAATTTCTCTGAGAATGATGATACTGCCAGTGGCACTCGTAATTTTGAGTTTACCTCAGCGACATCGCCGTCAGAGCCAACATTTACCCTCAACAGCGCGATCATTAATGGCACCACCATTGTGACTCAGTTCAAAGCTGAAGAGACGGTACAACTGCAAGCCCAGTTTTTAGATGAACAAGGTCAGGGCGTTGCCGGTAAAAAAGCAACCTTTACAGCAGGCAATGCCAACTTAAACCCAAGCTCCACAGTAACTAAAGAAAGCGGTATCGCTCAAGTGAGTTATACCCCAACAGAAAGTGAACTCGGTGCGGCCAACATGACGGTAACGCTAGAGAGTGACGGTAAAACATACCAAAGCTCAGGTCTTTATGAAGTATTAGCAAAAGACGCAGTTAGTGAAGATGGCATCATTGTTATCGGTAATTTCTCTGCTGATGGTGCAACATTTACAGAAAACCAATTAGCCACAACATTACCACTCGTTGATGGCAAGTACATGGTTAGCGCCGGCGGCACCTTCGGTGTCACAGCAGATTTAGCCACTAAAAACGATGATGGCAGCTTCACTCGGCTACAAACTCCAACCAGTGTGAGTTTCAGCTCAAGCTGTGTATTAAGTAATAGCGCCAGTATCGACTCACCGGTGACATCTCTTTCAGGTACTGCAAGCTCTACTTTCCAGAACAGCAGTTGTAGCGGTAATAGCGAACGCGATGACCAAATCACTGCAACAGTGGTTGCAGGCAACCAAAGTATCGCTGCCAACCTTGATTTCTCACTCGCCAGCCAAACGTTAGCTAACTTAAGTTTTGTCTCTGCGGAGCCGACTTCAATTCGCATTAAAGGAACCGGCGGCACAGGTTCAAGCGAATCTTCATTGATTACCTTCAAGGTGTCAGACGCTAATGGTCAGGCTATTGCTCAGCAACAGGTCGACTTCTCTCTCGATACGAGTGTCGGTGGGATTAGCTTCTCCAATGGCGATACAACGATTAGCAATACCAGTAACTCTAGTGGATTGGTCAGCGCCAGCGTACTCTCCGGCACAATTCCAACCCCAGTGCGCGTACTTGCAACTGCGATTGGTTCTGATGATGAGAGCGTCACGACACAGTCAGAGCAATTGAGTATTAATACAGGTTTACCGCAACAACTTGGATTTAGCGCATCGGCATCAATATCCAATCCAGAAGCTGGGGATTTCAATGGCGAGAAAGTCTCTATTACCACCTATGCTTCGGACAGCTTTGGCAACCCAGCTCCTGATGACACTACTATTAACTTTACCGCTGAAGGCGGGCAAATTGTTTCTAGCTGCTTAACTGTAAATGGCGCCTGTAGTGTTGAATGGACCTCTGCCAGCCCTAGAGTGCCAGATCACCGTATTACCATTTTGGCCTACGCTCTTGGTCACGAAACCTTTTTTGATACCAATGGAAATAACATATTTGATGATGCTGACGGTGGCTCAGTTGCTTTAGCCTGTTTGGATAGAAATGGCAATGCAGTGGCTTGTTCAGGCAATGGTATGGACATTGAAACCTACCATGCTGGAGGGTTTAGTGATCTTGGCGATGCGTTCAGAGATGATGACGAATCTTATGCTTATACCTCTGGTGAACCTTACTTTAATACTGCAGCCAACGATAGTTACACGGCAGCCGATGGCAAATTCAACGGCCCTCAGTGTGACAGCGCCAGCTTATGTGGTGAAGGTTTAGCTAACAAGACTTATATCCGCAAAGCGTTAATTTTAACGATGTCTGGCTCAGATGCCCATTTTGAAATTAGCCAAGATGGCAATGTGATTTATAGTGATGGTGACTCAACTATCGCAGCGACTGCAATTCCGGCAGGTGGTTCATCGTCATTTAGCATCCGCTTCTTTGATAGCGCCGACCAAATAATGCCAGCGAAAACAACCCTAACCACCACCGCCTCTAAGGGTGAATTAGATTCAGATGTCTTTGAGGTACAAAACCGCAATGGCTACTATGATTATAAAAGCGAAAGTGATGCAGTCTTTAAAGCTGAAAATAGGCACAGAGAAGGTAGTACAACCAATTTCATCCTGACTAACGATATTGATCCTAGTAGCACTGGCGAACCCGCTAAAAATAGTGCAGTTTCAATTGAGGTGCTTACTCCTAAAGCCGTCAAGTCGACAATTGGCTTTGGCGTTGAGCTAACAGGAACTTAAGCTTCAAGCTGTTTTGAGTAAAGCTTAAAAAAGCCCGCTGCAATCTTATTGCAGCGGGCTTTTTTAATCGCATGATAGCCTTCAGTAAAGTCAACAGCTCCGGTTATCACTAAGCTGTTAACGCATTAATCCTTAATCATCGACCACTGCGGTTAAACGCTTCTTTGTACCCCAATAGGCTAAGCTAAAATAGATCGCCACCATCGCCCATAGCTGCAACCATTGCGGCATTATACTTTGCCAAGAGGCGCCCATTTGATTGAGCTCTAGCATCGCCATAATGCCCGGAACAGCGGGGAATATTTGAGACATCGCCACCACAGATTCAGGAATTAGGGCCGTTGGCCATACAAAGCCCGACACAAACAGAATTGGCATAGAGATCAGTAGTAATACTTGAGTTGGCAGATCACGTCGGGTGAATAAGCTACTAAATGCAATCCCCGCTGCGGTAGTAGATAGTAGAAATGGCAGCAGCAATAATGCCACATTGCTAAAGCTTGCTTGCAAGCTCACGTCATACCAATAGTAGCAATAACCAACATAAAAGCTGGTAAGCAGCGTATAGATAAACATAAAGGCGGCCATACGGCCACAGATTAACTTAAACGGGCTAACCTGTTGCCAATAGCCCGTCTCTCGCCACTGGCTAGCACCTAGAATACTGGTTCCAATCAACAGGGTCTGATGCAAAATCAACAAGAACAGCCCAGGAACAATATAAGGGGTATAACCTAAACTAGGATTGAAAGCTGGAATACTGTTGAGCTTAACTACATCAAGGATTTTATCTGCCGCTTGTGCACCGCTACCTTGGGCCAGTAGACCTAAACGTTGAATATTCTTACCGGCATCTAATCCAGCTGCAATGAGTCCTTCAGCTACAGCAGAGTAAATTAAAAAGTAACTCGCATCGCCGCCGTAACTCAATGTTACGCCGCGCCCGAGTAACAGGTCACGTCTAAAATCTGCAGGAATAACCAACAGACCGTGTGCCCTGCCAGTTTCTATCCAGCTTTTTGCCTCATCAATGGAGCCTACTTTTGCAATCACTTTAATTTTAGCACTCGCATCAGCATGACGGATAAGCTGCCGACTCAATGACGAGTTGTCGTGATCAACCACCACCAGTTGTTGGTCGGTAGGTACTTGATTGATATAGGGTAGTGGATAGAGAACAGCGTAAAAAAGCACGCCACCAAATACAGTTAGCACTATGGTTTTGTCTGCTAATATAGCTTTCAACTCGGCGAAAATAAGCTGTAAGAAGCTCATGTTAGCGCTCCTGTTGGGTCATTGCTGTCACAACATCGTCAGCTGGCTCAAACCCTTTCTTTGCTAAAAAGCTAATAGGTATAAGCAGCAACAAATAGCCCCAATAACTGGTAAACTGTGGCAGTGTTGCTAACCAACCTTGGCCATAACTAACAATGGCAACGTGGGTTTCAATATAGTGACTGGTAGGCATAATGACTCGCCACCACTGGGCTAATTCTGGCATCTCATGGGTTGGGAATGTCACCCCCATAAACGCAAACGCAGGCGCAAACATCGCGGTACAAAAACTTATGACTCGCGCACTGTCTTTTAGTGCAAAGAAGATCAACAGTACCATCAGCCAAACGGCAAGTAACATGATTAACTGCGCCACTAACAACAGCGCAATACTGCCCGCAATTGGTAAACCTAAATACAGATAGATGAGCGCCAGAATAAAGCCACCGTGCAATAACACTAGAGGGGTATAAAACAGTATCTTAGCCGCTATTCCTTTCCAAACTCCCATCGTCATCCACTCTGAAGTGGTATTCCAGCGTAGCTCTCGATTTAAACTATTGGCAAACACCATCATTGCGACCAGTTGTAATAGTGCGATGAGTACTGGCGGCACCAAAAAGCCGACATAGTTATTGTTGCGATTGAACAACGCGGTTGTTTGGCTACTCACTGGACTTAAATTCACCGCAACTTTGGCTTTAGGCACACCCGCTGCCAATTGCTTTATTGCCGCTAACGGCTTTAATCCATCAGCCATACTGGCTTGCAGCTGACTTGAAAGTAGCTTACCCACCAGTAAAAATTGACTGTTATATCGAATATCTATGGTGGGGCTTTTACCTGTCAGTAGATCTCGTTTAAAGCCGTGCGGCAGTACAAGTAATGCGTAAACCTCAGCTTGCTGCATCGCTTCAACTGCGCTTGCAAGGTCACTATAGCTGATAGGTTGCGTGACAGGGTTCGCTTGTAATTGTCTTGCTAAGGCACGGGAAACTTGGCTTTGGTCCAAATCGACCACCGCCACTGGCAACTGCCTAGGAAGCCCGGCACTAAACAGTAGCCACAATCCGATAATACTGAGTAGCGGAATATAGCTGATAAGTGCTAGCTGCCAAGGATCATCCATCAAGGCAGCGAGCTCTCTTTTTAGCATGGTCATCAAAGCAACGGCCTCGTACTGCCCAGCGTTATAAAGTAAACAGAACTGACATACCAACTCTTAGATCGGTAATCATTTCATTAGGGCGTAGCTCAACTTGGAAAGTGCGCATGTCAAAGTCATGGCCACTTTCGGTGGCGCGCCAAGTGGCAAAGTCGCCCATCACCGCAATGTGGCTGACAGTAAACTCTACATCACGCTCTAAGGCTGGGATGCTTAATGACAATGTTTGTCCCTGTTTAACCAATTTTAGCTGGTCTTCTCTAATTTGAAACACCGCCCAAGCATCGCTCATGTCAATTATGCTAACAACAGGAAATCCGCTTGGTGCTAGCTCACCAGCTTGCAATAAAACTTCACTCACTTCAGCATTTTTGGGAGAACGCATCTGGCTATCAGCAAGTATGGCGTTAACTTCATTTACCGCACCTTCAGCCATAAGCGCATTACCCGCTGCAGCAGCTTTAGTCTCGTCGCGGGCACCTTCATCTGTCATCTGGTACATGGCCAATGCGGCTTGTTCGGTATATTTAGCGGCTTGCCATTGAGTAAAAGCTTCATCTCGCTTCTGTCTCGCCATGACACCTTCGTTAAATAGTGCTTCAACGCGATCAAAGGTGGTACTGGCCAACTTTGATGCCGCTTGAGCTTTCAACCACTGCTCTTTTGAAGCCATGATTTCCTGCCTACGAGCGCCATTGTCAGCTTCCAGCTGCATCGCTTTAGCAGCATCACGGCCACCTTCAGCTTGCATCAATTTTGCTTGCAGTTCAGGGCTGTAGATCGCATACAGTAGATCGCCTTGATTGACGATATCACCACGGCGAACTAAAACTTGTTCAACACGGCCTGGCACTTTAGATGAGATATTATATTCGCGAGCTTCTATCTGCCCTTGCAGTACTATGGGCTTCGGCGTATAAGCCAACACTAAGCCATAAGCGAGTATTCCAATGAGCACAACCATTGCGATTGCAGCTAAGATGCGATTAGTGCGCATTATATTCCCCTTGCTGAAGGCTTCTTCCAATAAATTCATCTAGCTGACCGCTAATCGCCATCAGTCTTGCATAAGCTTGTACATAACGATATTGCGCGCCAAGTTGCTGAGTTTCTACCGCAGTAAGCTTAAGCTCTGCATCCACTTTCTCGATAGAAGTGGATAACCCTTGCCTGAAGGCAATATCGCGCAAACGTTTGTTTTCTTCCGCCAAACTAAGCGAAGCATTAAGCGAAACGACTTCCTCTTGCGCTTGCAGCAATTGGCGGTAGCTTTGTTCTAGTAATAGATTTAAGTCTTGCTGGGTTTGCGCTTTAGTATATCGAGCCTGCAGCAATGCACTCTTAGCCGCTTCCACTTTACCGCTGCGGCCATCTCGGCTGATAAGAGGGATGTTCACCCCAACGCCAACCATCCAATCTGGCTCCACTTTGGAGAACAAACTATCGTCTTCATAAAGCGTGTAATTACCGTAAAGGAACACAGTAGGATAATAGCTGCCCTTCTCTACACTGATGAGTCCTTGAGCTTGATCCTCTTTTGCAGCTAACAGCTTCAATGCAGGATGTTGATTCATAGTGAGTTGAGACAGTTGAGGCAGAGACGGCGCACTCTTTATCATAAACATCGGCGAAGTCGCATCCACTTGACGCTCATGCAACATCCGAGACAGTGCGATCATTGCCATTTCGGCTTGGCGCTTGGCGCTGCCGTAACTCACTCTGGCATTTTCTAGTGCAACCTGCGCATTAAGTCGTTCGACTTTGGCAATCTGTCCTTGCTGCTCAAGTTTTTGAGCGTGAGATGCATGCAACGTGAGGGAGTCAACCAACTGCTTTTGTGTCTGGGCGAGTGTTTCTGTTACCGCTACAGCGTAATAGCGATCGACTAGACTAACGAATAGATCGCGAGTGGTAAGCTTTAGCTGTTCCTCTTTCTCTGCAACATGTGCTTCATGAATAGCTTGCGCAGCCGTTATTTTTCCGCCGGTATAGATAGGCCACATCGCCTGTAAGCTCGAGCGGAAAATATCTTGTTCGGTAAAAGGAGTAATAAACAAGGAACCAGGGATCCCAGCGAGTGCTCCACCTAAAGCTGGCGGTAAAGTAGCAGGATCGAGTGAAGCGAGAGGATTAAGGTCGCGCAAATCCAGTTCAATCGGCTTTTCTAATCGCGTGTAGCTGCCCTTAATACTGACTGAGGGCAAATTCATATCTTCACCAGCTACACGCTCAGCCTCGGCGCGATTGACCTCTTGCGTGCCAGCTTGCAACTTATCACTCACTTGGAGCAACTGCTGCCAAGCTTGATCAAAAGCTATAGGCTTAGCTTGTATCGACAGTGGAAAAACTAACAAAAGAGCACAGAGCGAACGTTTCATTTACACCTCTAGAGCTTTTGCTCTAATTATTAAGTGAATTGTATCATTGCTAATCGTTGCTCGCTAGGATCTAGCTAAAAAGCTTACAGCTAAATCCCAGTTTACTTAGGATATTTTGCTTGTACTGACGTTTATTAAGCTGTTCCACCAACGGTCAGCTTATCCAGTTTAAGCGTTGGTTGACCAACACCGACAGGTACACTTTGCCCATCTTTACCACAAACTCCAACACCTTTATCCAGTGCTAGATCATTGCCGACCATCGAGATCTGACTCATTGACTCTGGGCCATTACCAATTAAGGTTGCGCCTTTAATTGGCTGGGTAATTTCTCCATTTTCAATAAGATAGGCTTCTGATGCAGAAAATACAAACTTTCCTGAAGTGATATCGACTTGACCACCACCAAAGTTAGGCGCGTAAACCCCCTTCTTAACAGACTTGATGATCTCTGCAGGATCGGAATCTCCCGCTTCCATGTAGGTGTTAGTCATACGTGGCATAGGCAAATGAGCATAAGACTCACGGCGACCATTACCGGTCGAACGTTCGCCCATTAGACCCGCATTGAGCTTATCCTGCATGTAGCCCTTTAAGATCCCATCTTCAATTAGTACGGTCTTTTGTGTTGGCGTGCCTTCGTCATCAATACTTAATGAGCCACGGCGATCGGCAATAGTGCCATCGTCAACCACAGTAACCAATTTAGAAGCCACTTGTTGGCCAATCTTGCCGCTAAAGGCACTGCTGCCTTTACGGTTAAAGTCGCCTTCTAAGCCATGACCTACCGCTTCATGCAATAACACCCCAGGCCAACCTGCGCCTAATACCACTGGCATTTCACCCGCAGGTGCATCTATCGCTTTAAGGTTAACTTGTGCTTGGCGTACAGCTTCTCGGGCAAAGGCAAAGCAGTAAGGTAGACCATCGTCACCATCTGCCAGCAAGACATCATAACTATGACGCCCACCACCACCAGAGCCACCACGCTCGCGCTTGTCACCCTCTTCTAAAATAACACTGCAATTAAAACGAACTAGTGGTCTGATATCGGCCGCTAATGTGCCATCACTGGCTGCAACTAATATCTCTTCGTGCACCCCAGATAAACTCACAACCACCTGAATAATCCGCTCATCAAGGCTACGAATATAGGCATCAGCCTCTTTTAGAAGGGATATTTTTCTAACCTCTTCCATCGCTGCAATAGGATCAGCGCTTAGGTAAAGCGCTTTATCATGTTGCTGCTTCCAAGCATTTACTTGGCCATTGCCGCCTGATATCGCAATGCCACGCGCGGCATTTGCTGCTGCTTCTAATGCAGCGGGATTGATTTCATCTGCGTAGGCAAAGCCGGTTTTTTCACCCGTTATGGCTCTAACACCCACGCCACGCTCGATATGAAAACTACCATCTTTAACAATGCCATCCTCTAGCACCCAAGATTCGTGGCGACTACCTTGAAAATAAAGATCGGAGAAATCAATCTTGTGCTCATGGATACGCTTTAAATAACTTTGTAGATCATCTATTGCTAATCCATCTTGCAGTAGGCTTTGTCCAACTTGGGTTAAAAATGACATCAATTCTCTCTCTTCGACCAAATATAGTTCTATTTAAAAGACGCTTAACAATAAGCAACTCTATATGATTTGATATTACATGCTAAAGCCAGTTTGCTTTAGCTTACTCGCTCAATTTAGGTGACTGAAAACGATTATGGTTGATTATCGGCATTTTAGCGCGAACATCTGTTAACTCACTCATATCAAGTTCTGCACTAACCCAGCCTGTCCCAGATGGCTTTTCAGCAATAATACTTCCCCAAGGGCTAATGATCATACTTTGCCCCCAAGTTTCACGTCCACCATCATTATGGACTCCCCACTGCGCTGCGGCTAAAACAAAACATTGGGTTTCGATGGCGCGAGCCTGCAGTAGCACTTGCCAATGTGCTTCGCCTGTCACCTTAGTAAATGCGGCTGGTAGTGCGATAATTTCAGCGCCTGCTTCGCGCAGCGCTCTGAATAGATCAGCAAAGCGGATATCGTAGCAGATCGACAAACCAAGCTTGCCAAAGGGAGTATCAACAACCGCTATATGTTTTCCGGGGCAGAATGCGTCGCTTTCACGGTACTGTTTGGTGCCATCAGACACCTCAACATCAAATAGGTGTAGCTTATCGTAATAACCCAGTACGCTGGCATCGGTGTCGAATACATAGCAGCGGTTATAAATGCGGCCATCTTCAGCCAGAATAGGAATACTGCCAGCAACAAGTACTATGCTGTATTTCGATGCTAATGCAGCTAAATCTTGCTTCAGCTGGCTATGAGCTTCATCGGTGGCATATTCTAACTGCTGGCTCTCTTGCCCACCAAACAGTAAGCAGCACTCAGGCAAAACCACAAGCTGCTGGCTGTCAGTTTCATGCGGTAACTGCTTAAGCTGCGACTCGATAAATTTGAGATTGTCGATTACGCTGCGACCACTCTGACATTGCAGTAGGTTTACTTGCATCTGATTCTCCCTGAATCAACTTCAACGTTGGCTTATCTTCGCTAGCCTTATGGGGACTAATTTGCTCATTTGCTTCGCCAGTTGGATTAGCGAAATCTAACTGTGTATTTGACGGTGCTGCATCAGAGCTTATTGCTGTGGCAACAGCTAGCGTGTCTGCTTCTAAAGGCGCTACATTAGTACTTATGCTAGAGGCGCTTTGCTTTGGTTCAGTGCTGCCTTGATCATTTTGACTGTCAGGCTCTATAGCCTTTTTAGGCAATACAGACTCAGGAATTTCAATCTCTTTGCTCTTACGCGATAGCTCTTCAAGTTTAGGCTCAGACATGGTGCCTGTTAACCTAAAGCGGATCTCAGAGATAACCTCAATCACCGGCTCCAACACTTTAGTCAATGCAAAGGCGCCAAGACCCAATGTCCAACCACCAGTACTGAGCAGCACGACAGTGGGCACACTAGAGGCAAGTTTAGGCACAAAGCGAATGTCGTAGTTCAAACTCTCACTCATTAAATTGGTATAGCCGCGCACCCGCATATTGCCGGCAACAGCTTTCATCTCGGTATCGGTAGTTTTTACCACCCCGTTATCCAACTTCAAAGTCCCCGTAAATGAGTCAAAGTATAACCCTTTGCCAAATACATCGGAGAAATCGAGAGACAATTTACGCAGTAATGAGTCGAGGCTAAATAACGAAAATATCCGTGCACCTTTATCACTGACCTCAGATAGATGTCCTTTACCGAGCTCAAAGCCGATTTGACCGTTTAATGTCTCTAACGAAAATGCATATGGCGCCCCGCTCCAAGAAATATCTCCAGTGACTGCGGTCGGTGCATCTTTCAAACCTGGATCGAAGCCAAGCTGCTTTGAAAGGTGATCAAATTTTGTTGCATCCAGCGTTAAATTAAATGAAGTTAAGCTTTCACCCTCCACGATAGACCAACTGCCGTTACCTTGAAGCTTCACCTCATCGGATGTCATCGACAACGTCTGAATATTGTAAGTATCTGCTTTAGGTGTAGCTTGTAATACAAGGTGACCCATCGGACGATCGAACATCTTAAAATCATCAACATCAACGGCGAGTGGTGGCAGATTTGCTAACACTGTATCGGATTTGTAATGCGCGGTTTCATCTGTTTTAGCATCTGGCGATAGATAAAGTTTACTGGCTACAACTTTAAGCCCTTGCTTAACCCAATCAGGGTAAAAATCGATTCTGCCATCAAACTGCTCTGATGTAGCATCAAAACGCCACGAATGCTCTGTGGGTGCAGCGTCAAAATGCAGTTCATTGAGCGCTTGCCCCATCAAATCAAGTTCATTGAAGTTTGCATCAATAGACACCAATGGTGGGAAAAAGCTCTTGGAAGTAACGGCAGTGTCAGCAGGTAGCTCTGATTTAGCCGTGAAACTCTGAATAATCGGTAACCATGGTGAAAATTCTGTTTTATCGAGTTCTATCTGCAAGTGTCCCTGTTTCTTACGCAGTTGATCACCGGGTTTAAATAGTCGGCCGAGGAGTAGGTCAAAATGAGCCAAGCCGTTACCAGATTCGACATCAAAGCCTCCCCAAAACTCGAGCTGCTTATTGAGCTTAATCCCTAAAGATGACTGTTTATTATCACCGATAAGCTCTGCGGTAAAGGCTGCAGCTTGCTCTGATGGTTTGGCAAATGGCGCCGGTAAATCAAACTCAGTGCCAATAAGATCACTATCTACCCTTGCTTGAATTCTATAGCCTGTGGAGTCAAAAATAAGCATCAAACCGCCAGACCAATCGACATTACCCTTATAATAATCGCTCAATGGATTATTCAGCGATTCAGGCAAGTCATTCAGTTGCCACTGTCCGCTCAAATCAACATTAACCGCATAGTTTTTATTTACATTACCGGTATCAAAACTAAGCTGTAACGGTTGCCCGTACATCAACGCGCTAATGTCACTGCCCGTCACCTCATCATTGATGAACTGAACTTGGCCTGTGACGCTTTCGAGCGCAATGCCTGGTTCACTAATGAAAACAGGTGTTTTATCAAAATCTACCGTGCCCTTAATAACCGCATCTGCGCCATCATATAAAGGAATACTGAGATCAAGCTTGCCGGTAATATCACCATTAATCTGCACTACATTCAGGGTTGAACCCACGGAGCTTTTTAAAGGAGATTGCTGGATAACAGCGTTAGCTGCAGCAGCTTTAGTGGCCAAATCGGCTTTTACCACCAGTAAGCTCTCATGGCTCATAGAGGGAATACCAATATAAGCTCCAGCGGCAGATACATCCATCAACTGACCTTTATTGACCCACAAATCCATCGCTGAATTTTCAAACAGTGCCGATAGATTAAGCTCTGAGACAGCTGGCCAAGTCTTTTGGAACTCAAAGTTAGCTTTGTCGAGCGTGAAACCTGCTTGGAAAATACCTGTGCTTTGCACATAAGGATAATCTTTAAAAGCGCCATGCCACACAACCACGGCATCGTCGGTTTTACCTGCCTTTAACGCAGCAGTGAGATAATTGACTAAGCCATCGCTCATCCCCTTTAGCGGAAAGTAACGATGTACATCAGCAACATCATTGATCTTAAGTTCAGCCAGCAACGCCATGTGAGTCGCACCTGAAAACTCCAGTCGAGTTGAGGCATCAAGTGAAATGTCGGCGTTGCTAAAATGCAATTTTGGCAAAGTCAGCGCCGAGGTTTCAAAATCAAACAGGCCAGAGAATGCTTCACCATCTAATGCCAAAGGGGTCTCGAAACCACCATCAAAGTCGACAGTGTATTGCTGTTTGGGCAGCAGAAAACTGAGTGATTCGCCCGTTACCACCAACTTAGCATCAATAGGACTAATACCTGGGATCCCATCATGCGCTTGCCAGCTAACAGCATGGATATCGGCCGACAAATTGGGCGGAAGGTTTGCTCGAGTCCACTGAAAGTGAGCGTTGTCGATTTCCCCTTTAGGGTCTATAGATTGCCAGGTTTCTAACGCAGCTAAATCAATTCCGGGAATAAGTGGTAATAAAGGTAATACTGTAGCGAGATCTAACTGGCTTAAATAAGCATCGATGTTATCGCCATCTTGCTGAGCACTGAGTATAGGTAACGGCCAATGCTCGCCATTGGTGGCAAATGTAAGGTCATGACTGCTCAGTTTCCAGCCACTGTCATTTGGCTGCCAGCGCATGGCGCCCGACTTAATCTCGAACTTTTGTGCTTCATCATTTAAGAACCATTCCAACCAGCTAGGTTGAAATGCTACGGTCGCATCCTTTATCTCTCTATTGGCGAAGCTAATCCATGCCTCAAGATTAACCACCCCTTCGAGCTCCAATTTCTTATCAGCATCAAAAGGATCTGGCTGGCGAGATGCCCACTCACCGATATCAAGCGATTCAGCTGCAAGATAAAATTGACCGACTAAAGATTCAGGTTTATAACCATCTCCCTTTATATCGACATTTAAAGAGAGCAGCTCAACCTCAGATGCTTGCTCATCTAAAAACAATTTACCTTGACCACGATGGCGTTTCGCAGAATTACGCCACTTCATATCTTTAATAAAAATAGGTCGGTACTGGTGTTTACTACTCAGCAATTGCAGCCGAGCATTGACTATGGAGAAGCGATCAAGCTGCTCGAGCATCAACTTATAAATCCAGTCAGTTTCCATCTTGGCACTTGATGAAGTCGGAGTGGCCGCTAATCGGTCCAGATCTACAGCCACATTAGCACCGTCAAAAATGACATCTTCAATCTGCGGTGTTGCTGTAAGCAGGCTTTGCCAGAAATCAAACTTTAAATGGACTTGCTCAAAGAGCAGTGTAACCGGGAGGTTCTCTTGTGAGGGTAATACAAAGTTCTTTACGGTTAATGCTGGCCCAAACGCTTGCCACTCAGCCTGCAGTTTACCAACCTGAACCTCGACTTGATACTGCTCATAGATGTAATCAACCAGCTCTAATCGGACTTGATCAAGCTGCGGCAGTAAACCTCGAAACAGGCTAACGACTAGCGCAAAAAGCACCATTACAATAGCCAGAGACTGCAGACAAACTCTTAAAAAATTAAACTTAACCGACTTGGGTGACACTACATTATCACCACATCAAACTTGTTTTGAGCGTACATAGGTTCATTTTGCAAACGCACATGCTTAGAGATATACACTTCAAGCTCAGCTAACAGATGGCTCTCGTCACCTTTAAGGCTGTGATAAACCGCTGGCGCACAATAAACCAAAAACTCATCGGCATCATAGCCTCGGTTTAAACGAATAATCTCTCTAAAGATTTCATATGAGACCGTCTCCACCGTTTTTAAGCTTCCGGTTCCAAGGCAAGAGGGGCATTCACCGCACAGCACATGCTCTAGGCTTTCACGGGTACGCTTACGCGTCATCTCAACTAAGCCAAGGCCTGAAAAACCACTAATATTGGTCTTAACTCTATCGACTGACAGTGCAGCTTCAAGGCTGGAAAGAACGCGCTTTTGATGCTCAGCTTCTTGCATATCAATAAAGTCGATAATGATAATGCCACCTAAGTTACGTAGCCTTAATTGGCGAGCTATCGCTTGGGTCGCTTCAAGATTAGTGTTGAAAATAGTTTCTTCTAAATTTCGGTGACCAACAAACGCGCCAGTGTTGATATCAACCGTAGTCATCGCTTCAGTTTGATCGATAATCAGGTAGCCACCAGATTTTAGCTCGACCTTACGGCCTAATGCGCGCTGCACTTCATTTTCAACATCATAGAGGTCAAAAATAGGGATAGGGCCATTATAGTGTTCAAGCTTATTGGCTATTTCTGGCATAAACTCATGGGCAAACTGCTGCAACTCTTCATAGGTCTGATTAGAGTCAACTTGAATTTGGTCAAGCTCGGTACCGACAAAGTCACGTACGATTCGCACTGGCAGAGCCAAATCTTGATAAAGTAATGACACGCCACGACGTTTACGACGCTCGCTGACTTTTGCCCAGACACGTCTTAAAAATGCAGCGTCTTGCACCAGCTCATCTTCGCCAGCACTCTCTGCTGCGGTGCGGATGATAAATCCACCATCATCATCAACAAAGGGTTCAGTTATTTTTTTTAGTCTTGCACGAATATCTTCGCTTTCAATGCGCTGAGAAACACCGACATGGCTAGAACCAGGCATAAAGACCAGATAACGAGACGGCAGAGTAATATCGGTAGTTAAGCGAGCGCCTTTAGTGCCAAGCGGATCTTTAACCACCTGCACCATAATATCTTGGCCTTGTCTAACGAGCTCAGCAATATCCCGTACAACAAAATTGCCTTTCTCCACATCGGCAACACACTCTGTATGCGGCACAATATCAGAGGCATGTAAAAATGCGGCCTTATCTAAGCCAATATCGACAAATGCAGCCTGCATACCAGGAAGTACGCGGCTAACCTTACCTTTATAGATATTGCCAACCAAACCACGCTTCATGCGTCGCTCGATATGAACCTCTTGCAGCACACCATGCTCAACTAGAGCCACTCGAGCTTCAGTTGGTGTCACATTGATCAGCAGTTCAGAACCAATTTTTCTCTGGACTCTGCCTGGCACGATTCGACCTGTATTCAAAACTCACCCCACTTAGGGAAATAGCTAACTTAAAAGGATTCGACGCTATTGAGCATTTTCACAACCAACAATTTTTCTTATTATTAATTTGTAGGGTTATAAAACTTTCATCTCACACAACAACGCACGGGTTTCTACCAAAGGTAACCCAACTACTGCGGAATAACTTCCCTCAATAGCCTCAACAAAACTGCCTCCGAGTCCTTGGATCCCATAAGCTCCAGCCTTATCCATTGGCTCTCCTGTCGCGATATAAGCCAAAACATCAGCTTCAGTCATACTGCAAAACTTTACGCCCGTTGTGACCAGCTTAGTAAGCGTTTTATCGCCATCGGTAACCGCTACAGCGGTCATCACTTGATGTGCTTGCCCTGATAACTGAGTTAGCATTGCTTTAGCATCAGCATCATCCGCGGGTTTACCCAATATCTTGTCACCTAGCACCACGATAGTATCGGAGCCCAACACCACAATCTGACCATTATCAGGATGTAAATTAAGGCCCGCTAACGCTTTTTCAGTGGCTAAGCGCACTACAAAATCTTCAGCCAACTCACCGATGCGGTGACTCTCATCGATATCTGTAGCCAGAATATCGAAATTAAATAAAGCGTTATTAACTGAGTTCAAAAAGCTTAACTGAGCTAATAATTCTTTGCGCCTTGGTGATGCCGAAGCGAGTACTAACTTCATTCTACAATACCTATTAGCTCGCACTTAGCAAAGAAGATGCGGCGCAAGTAGAAAATAATTAAACAAGAATAGTGACCAGCTCAACTCACTAGCGGACTTTATATAAACGCCTAACACGACGTAAAATCCAAAATATCCAAGGCCACATGATCAAGCTTGAAAATGCTGGGTAAAACAAAGTGATATCAAAAGTTGCAGTCCCAGTGACAAACTGAACCCAAAAAACAATCAGGTTATACAGTGCCACTTGAGTCGCCACCAGCAAAGCTTGTTGCCACATTGGGAAATTACGCAGGCGCTGAAAATGTAACACCACCACATAAACCACAATCGACATGGCAAATGCCCGAATGCCTAGCGTTGCACCCAGCAGGATATCCAACATCACACCCAGCACCCAAGCCGTTAGAATGTTGTATCGATGAGGCAGTGCCATTGCCCAGTAAATAATGACTAGCAATAACCAATCTGGTCGCCACGCCTCAACCAATCCAGGCAAAGGCATGATTTGAAACATCATAGCTACTAGCAAGCTCAGCCAAACGACCCAACGGCCATTCGCGACATGTAAACTCATGGTGTCGCCTCCTTGTTGGCTTCTAATGCAGCTTTAACACTTTCAGATGTAATCAACTCCGCTTCATCAGCTTCAATATCAGGCCAAATCAATAGTAAGTAGCGAATACGATCTAACGCTGCTAGAGGCTGTGCAATAACAGTTGCGTAGTTTTTGCCATCATCTTTTTCGACCGACATGACCCGAGCAACAGGGTAACCTTCAGGGAATCGCTTACCTAAACCAGAGGAGACTAATAAATCCCCAGCGCGTACATCGGTACTTTTAGCAACATGGCGTAGTTCAAGCTCATCCAACGAGCCAGTACCAATAGCCATCATTCTTACGTCATTACGCGTAATTCGAACTGGAATGCCATGGGAGGTATCAGAAAGTAGCAGCACACGACTCGTTATCTCACTCACCTGCACAACTTGTCCAACAACGCCTTGTGCATCAACAACGGGTTGACCAACAAAAACACCACTGCGAGAACCACGGTTAAGTACCACATACTGATGGAATGGGTCGCTAGCGACCTCCATCACTTCGGCAACCACTTTTTTGGAGTCCATATGTACTGGAGAGCCGAGTAAGCCACGTAGACGGTCGTTTTCCTGCCGCAGGTGCTCAAAACGTTGTAAGCGTTCACTCATCAGCAATTGCTGGCGGAGCAGCTCTTTGTTTTGCTTAGCCAACATATTGCGAGTAGCAAGGCTTTCGGCGGACTCGTCAAGCAATACCCCAGGGATATTGGCGACATACTGCAATGGACTTAGAAGTGAAGACAAGGAATTGCGCACAGGCTCAAGCCTGTCATTAGCGACAAGTAAAATCACTGACATGATGACAGCTAAGGTCAATCTAAATTGGTTGGATATACCGCGAACAAAAATAGGTTTCATAAAAAGCTAGGGCGGTAATCACCGCCCTTTTTAACCGTCTTAATTTTCTTCGGAGAATAAGTCGCCACCGTGCATATCGATCATCTCGAGGGCTTTACCACCACCACGAGCCACACAAGTGAGTGGATCGTCAGCAATCATCACAGGAATACCTGTTTCTTGCATCAGTAGACGATCCAGATCGCGAATAAGCGCGCCACCACCAGTCAGTACCATGCCGCGCTCTGAAATATCAGACGCCAATTCTGGTGGAGACTGCTCTAGTGCAACCATAACAGCACTAACGATGCCTGATAACGGCTCCTGTAGTGCTTCTAAAATTTCGTTACTGTTTAAGGTAAAGCTGCGCGGTACACCTTCAGCAAGGTTACGACCACGTACTTCAATTTCTAATACTTCGTCACCTGGATACGCTGTACCAATCGTGTGCTTAATACGTTCAGCCGTAGCTTCACCAATTAAACTACCGTAGTTACGGCGTACGTAGTTGATAATAGCATCATCAAACTTGTCACCACCGATACGTACAGATGAAGAGTAAACTACGCCGTTTAGCGAGATAATCGCCACTTCTGTAGTACCACCACCGATATCAACAACCATTGAACCGGTTGCTTCAGAAACTGGAAGACCTGCACCAATTGCAGCAGCCATTGGCTCTTCAATCAAATACACTTCGCGAGCACCCGCACCCATTGCTGATTCACGAATAGCGCGTCGCTCAACTTGAGTAGCACCAACAGGGACACAAACCAAAACACGAGGGCTTGGGCGGAATACACTGTTGTTATGCACTTGCTTGATAAAATGCTGTAGCATTTTTTCCGTCACGTAGAAATCAGCAATTACACCGTCTTTCATCGGACGAATTGCTTGAATATTTCCTGGGGTACGACCTAGCATCTGCTTAGCTTCAGTACCGACGGCCGCAACCGACTTCTGACCCGAACCAGACCGTTCTCCACGGATAGCAACCACTGAAGGTTCGTTCAAAACGATTCCCTCTTCGCGGACGTAAATTAGCGTATTAGCTGTACCTAGATCGATCGAAAGATCATTAGAAAAAATGCCGCGTAGCTTCTTGAACATGTAACCAGCCTGTCTCTGTGGAGTCGAAGAAAAAAGAAATCAGGTAACTTTATCATGCTTCTTGAATTCCACAAGGCCGTAGAGGTTAACATTTGCTAATGAAGCAAAGTTTTTTGCAAAAACTCGATAAAGTGTGAGTCAATAGTTTGCCACGGTCACGGCTTGGTGACGCTTAGTTAACTTCTCGCCAATATATGATCCGATCGTGGCCGCGGTAAGTACCAAAGAAAGCGCTAGCTCTTGGGTCCTCAAGTGCCGCGCTATCGAAGTTCCAATACCATTGCAGCCACTTATCAACATGCAGCTGTAAGCCGACCTCACCTTCAGCATTTGGCGCAGGGAAATAGATAAAGCTATTGCCTAAGCCAATCGAGCCGGTTTTACCGCTGCCACCGGTATTGGTAAAGCCCTCGACGGCGCCAAGCCCGGCATCAGGCGTTAGCACTAAACCGGTATCATCGACGAGCGTTGCGGTAGTGGTATCGAAAACCGAGCAGCTATCTTGGCCATTACTAACCCACTGCGAGCTAGCATTGACATACTCAGTGCCAAGCTCAAGGCGCAACTCTTCTGATGAAGGGCCATAGGCATTTTGCATCACTAAACGGCCGTAGCGCATAGCAAATGCATCGTCTTTAGCGATATCCTCAAAAATAAACTCACGGCAATTATCGCTGGCAGTATCTCGATAACAGATACCATCTTTATCGGTCACATCACTCTTTAACAACGCAAGATCAAACTGGCCACTAAACGGCACCGCAGGTGAAGCAGTTCGGGCATAGTGCAGCTTTGCACCGCTCAGATAAGCGCGCTGGACGCTATTATCGTCACTAATCGGATAGTAATCGACAATCCCGGAGATAGGCGACTCATCTAGCACTTGCAACGCAGCACCATCGATTGATGTGGCGCCAGAGGTATCACTATAACTGCGATCTGACCACTGCTTGCCGTGATAGCGCCACCAGTCTCCTATTTGATAATTTCGCGTTTCGGCGCCTGCTTTATTTTTACCGCTAATCGACAGTGTCGGCTCACTACCAGAAATAAAGCCAAAGGGCTGGTCCATGTAAGTGAAACTGCCACATTGCATGTCGGGACTAGGTTCGTTCGCGTTAATACTTAAAAAGTACGGTGAAAAACGGCCAAATATATCACTACCTGAATTGGCTTCAGGGATCGCGGCCCCTAGATAGTTAACCTCACCATCGAGAGCAATACTTACAGCACCTACCTCTGAGTAGGTTTGATTGCTAAGCTTAAGTGGCGCACTATTGCCCTTATCAAAACTCAGTTTGGTGCTACCAAGCAAGCCTAGGACACCATCTTTATCATCACCATTAGCAACTAATGGCGCCTGTAATACAGGTTGGATATTTAAATCGGTAAACCTAAAGTTTTTAAGGGCTGGGCGATCTTTATAAGGCGTGCCACCGTCGGCTCCACACACCGCCTTAACACTCATGTCAAAGTCGTCACCCGCTTTGGCAAATAAGTCACAATTAGCGCCAGCGCAGCCATTTTTATCCGAGGTATTAAAGAAGTGAAAACCATCAGGCTTTGAGACAAATTGATCATTATGCTCAAGTACCAGCATCTCGCTGCTACTGCCGTCAGGTGACTCAATGACTTCGGTTAATGTTGCCGCCAGCTCAACTTTGCCTGCCTCTGGGTAGTTTACATTCAGCAGTGCTTTACCATTGGCATCAAAGCGAACCTGCAGTTCCTCACTCGAACCACCCGCTATGTCTTTACTGGCGACTGGGGCGTTAAGGCTGTTAATGGTTAGCTTGGCAGCCTCATTAATCCCGGTGGCATCTGGGGTAATATAATTAAATGCCATCGAGATGGGTTTAGTTTGATTGGCAAATAAGGGCACACATTGAGGAACTATTGACGTCTCATCTTGCTTAACCGCAAATAACTCGAAGTTGCTGGAGTTTTTACAGGCAGTAGAGTCATCAATATCGAAGTAGATACCACTGTTTTCAAAGGTTAAATTACACTGGCTATTATCAACCAAGTTGTTATCAATATAGCAACTATAATCGCCGCTAGGTACGGTATTGCCGAGCCCTAGCGTCACTGTGCCTCCTTGTGGGTGCCACACCTCAATATCAGCGCTACCGTTAACGTTTGCGCTAGTATAGTTACTACCATTTTTAGTCAGAGTCACAAATGCTGGATCACTTAGCAATGAGCTACAGGCTGAATCGGCACAGGCTTGCACCGTGACTTTTTTCAAAGCGCAGCTTAATGCCCCCGAACTGAAGTTAATACGATAATGGTTTACCGCTGGCGGCTCGGCGGCATATTCAAAAGCAAAGTAACCGATACTTTCTGCAAGGTGACTGCGTTCACCATCACTATGTTGATCTTCATCAATCGCGAAGCTGACATGGTCGTTAAAGCTATCTTTTGTGCAGCGCCTTACCCAACCGCCATCACCACCACGTCGTTGATTTTTATTCGCGATAGTTAAAGGTTGTGAAGGATAATCTTGCTCATAACGATTTAAAAAAGCACATTGCTGACTTAAGCTTCTAACAGAGCTGCCATTGCCATGATTTAAAGCGTTGGCAAACTCATACTTTACACTCTCACCATTGACTGTCATCACGCCTTGTCCAACACCAGCGACATAACCTAAAAGTTCTGGACGGGTGATACCAGAAGACATTTCTGAGCCTTCTATAGCAATATCAAAGTCGGAGCCATTATCATCGACATTATTAATAACCGTGGTAATAAAGCGATTGTTGTTATGACTCAACGCCTGGCCAATCATGGCCGGTTTAAGTCCAAAGTCGAGCTCAAAATCTATACTATCATAGCCTCGACCCAAGCTTGGCAAATTTTTTCCCTGATATAGTTCGGTCGATATAGAACCCGCTTGCAACGCCTTGCCACGCGCTAAAAATCGGTAACCGGGTTCCATGACAAAGTAATCTACCTTATCCATCTTTTTGTCCAGAACTTGCGACACGCCAGAGTTAATCTGTTTTATTGCGGCATTGCCTGTGGTTAAGCTATCGATTCTAACCGTTGATGAACGATCGATATTGGCATTAGCACCATCGATGGTTGGCATAACCATCACTATAGGCGGAGCCGAATAGCTATGCTCAAAGCTGATAACCGCGGTCCCATTAACATCAAGCTCCACGCGGCCAAACTCAAATTGCGGTGCTGGACAGGTTAACAACTTATCAGCAGGAACAATCGTCAATGAACTTGATGATGGAGGTTGCCAATACAGCTTAAAACCTTCTGAACCAAAGGACTCATGAAACCTAAGCTCTATTGTATGCGCACCTTGCTCTAGAGCAATTTGACCTTGAAAAGAGGTGCAATTACACACGGCATGGGTATTATAAAAACCGGTAACGACCTCACCATCAATAAGTAATTCAATGGCGTCATCACCATCTACGGCAAAGGTGTACAGACCCGTTTCAGGCGCTTGGATATAGCCCTCAAAAATACCTAGGTACAGGTCCTGATCTCTTGATGAGCTAGAGTGGGGGTTAATATCTCGTCCCGATTGTTCTAAGTCAGTTTCAATGGACTCGCCAATTTGATAGCGAGTTTTTTTTACAAGATCAATCATCCCATCAAACTGGCTGTTATTGGCAGGGCTATTATTGCTCGTGTCCCAAGGACGCGAGTCATAGGTACGGTAGGTTAACCCTTGAATATTATTTTGCTCAGCTGGACACTGAGGGATAACAGGGGGCTTAGGCTCATCAACATCACAATTGGGTACCACATTTATTCGCCAAGCTTCGTCATCAAACTCTACCCAGCCGTCATCTGCAATACTAATGTAATCAGATGTTACTCCGCCCTCTACTCTCGCTTCCTCACTAAAAATTAACTTACCTTCAGAAACGATATAGCCTCTAAAGTAGGAATCTTCTGCTAAATCAATATCAGAGTATCCATATAGTAAAAATCGGTCTGAATAATAGGCCAGCAAACGGTTGTATTGTACGAAATGATTTTTGACAAAAAAGCTAACTGTGCCGTTGGGAGGAAACCGAACCGTTACCCCCTCAGCGATCTGTAAGTTTTCAATCCAGTATTGTCCGGGAGCTAATTCTAGTACGCCATCTTGAATATTTAACAGCTTAATCCGATAAATGCCGGTGTCATTGCTGGTAAATTTAACCGTATGATAATAGAAATGTGAATTAATATTTGAGTACTGCCCTTCGGGCACCTCTATCACATAGTTAACAGCATCTGATGGCCCTAAATTTCTATTGCTCGTTGAAGCACATTGCTCAAAAGGGATCCTGTCGCTTGGTAGTTCTACGGTATATCTACCTGCCTTACACTTTTTAGAGTTACCATTAGAGGGGACACAAGCTGACTTAGCAAAATCAGTTACGCTGTAAGACGGAAGATTACCATTAGTAGGAGAATCGAAGAGTTTAGAGCCACTATGAAATCGTATTTGCCCAGAACTCGTATAAGAGTTAACCCCCTCTTTAAAGGTTTTAGTCCAATCGGCTGCAAGCGCCCCATTGAGTGACAACATGCTTAAGCACAACAATAGTATTAGTTGGTATGAGTACTTTAATCTAATCACGGGCTTCGACCTCCACCTTGCGGCTCACTCGAATACAGCTAGCATCGCTATCGCTGCCAGAATTACATTGGCCACTGCTGCAGGTTGCAGTGCTGGTAATCAAATATTGTGTCATGTTATTTTGTGATGAATTGGTAGTTGTTGCAGAGCAAGTCATTAACACTTCGCAACCATGAAAGCCGACAAGACTGGTGTCGTTTCCGATTTCCCAGAGTGGTGGGTTACTACAACTGCCAGCACTGCCATCGACAGGGAACAGAGTCGCTAAGGCGCGATCTGCGCCGCTATTAGCTGCAGCAAACGCTCGGGTGCCCCACACCTCGATACTGATCTCTTGATCGGCATCATCAAGCACATTGATCAGCGTCGCAGCCAGTAGAAACATCACTGTGATAATAAATACACCTATCACTAAGGCGCTCCCAGTTTGCTTAGAGCGATGGGATATTTTGCTAACTTGGCTATTGAGAGAAATCACTGGATTAAGGAACATTGATCACCTGCACTTGATGATGATATTGAAAACTCTGTCCTTGCACATCGAACAGCGGATTTAGATGTACCATAGCATTATTTCGCAGCGTTCCTGGGGTATACGCAATACGGCTGTTGTTACCTATGGTATTGACAATATTTTCAGCCATCAGTACTCCGGTGCCCATATCATTAGGCGCTGGCTGTAGGTTTGGGTGATTAAAGCTGTAACCCCCATAGCGCTTTAATGAGCTTAACTCTGTAGGCACTTGCTCAAAGCAGTAACTCACCGCGCCTTGAACACCAAAGTAACGCTGCCTAGGCGAAGCCCCATCGAAACGCACTGCACGGCCAAAATCGATTGTAAGCTCATTGGTTGTGGTGTTAGCAGTAACGCTATCAATACTAAATAGCTTGCCTTGTGTGTCAGTCGTTGAGGTATAAACATCGGCTGGCGTGAGCGGGTAAATCAATAAAGATTGAGCGGCTGTTAAAGGCGCGCTGGCACTAGATTGTATCACCTTACCACTACTAGCAGCTGCAGCAGGCGCTATCGGCATCTCTATATAGGATGCGCTCGAAATAATCGGCATCATCTCGATGCATTGCCAAGCACCATCACCGCTGTCTCGCACCCGAATACTGTTTGGCACGGCGTTACGAAGCTCCCGAGTCATGCGCTCTATCGCAAAGCGACTCTGACTCATCACTTGCTCAACCGAGGTTGAATCGATAAAAATGCGAGTGCCAAAAATAAGAAAACTGCTGACGCCTAGTACCAATACCCCAAGGATAATAATAACGGTAACCATCTCGACTAAGGTGAAGCCCTTAGATTTAAACTGTTTAAGCTGATTCAATGACCTAGAAACAGGACGTATTAACGCATTCATTAATAGTTACTCCTAATCGCATTGAAGGTCATCACCTCACCTTTTGGCGTCGTGATATCGATAGTAACTAACTTAGTGTTGAGGCTTGGTAAATCGTTATATTCAACCTTAACCAATAACTTATAATTGATGTAACGCTGGGCATAGGTTTCACTACTATTGAGCATAGGGCTGTTAATTGTCAGCCCATTGTAATCATCAACATCGTTATAGTTATTGCGCGTCTCTTCTATACCATTAATCTTATCTGGGCCAAGGTTGTCCTCTGCAGTACAAGCTAAACCAGCAGGCAGCCCTAAACTCAGTTTTTCCGGAGCGCCACAAGCTGGCACTCCACCATTCGCGTTAGTATTTTGGTCATAACGCTTACCCCAGATCTCATTCAAAATTGAGTGAGCTAACTCTGCTGAGCGCACCCGATGTAGCGTATCTGCCGCTCGCTCTGCCTGCGGAAATAACATGGTGCTGAGCAAAACGAAGGCGATACTTATCACCACCATACCCACAACGAGCTCGATTAGAGTAAAGCCTTTTTGAGCTTGCCACTTTATGGCTGACAATCTATTGCCCATCATGGATATAGCCCTCAGATTCTATCGCAAGAAACAGGGTTTCATCGGCAATAATACTGATGCAGTTACCGTTGCAACGAGCACCATTTACTATCGGCACGCCTTGAAGATTAAATTCGATATTAAAACTGCTAGCGCCACCATTGAGCAGAGCTAGGCTTCCGCCACCTTGAAACGCTTGTAGCGCATCGGTGCGCACTGGCGTACCTGTGCAAGCACCTTGATAGCGACCATTAAAACGGGAGACTTGATAACCCGTATCGGTAACCGATAAACGGTAGCAGCGATCTTGATTGTTCATCGCCATGATCTGCACCTTGCGCAGCTCACTGATAAACTCATCTTGCAGGGTAAAAGCACTGTAACTGGAAGAGGTCAGCAAGCGAGGAATAACCACCACAGCAAGAATGGCAATAAGGATTATCGTGGTCACCAGCTCCACTAATGTAAAGCCTGCGTGTCGCTGCACTCTATGCATTGAACTTCCTAATTGATTCAGCAGTGTTTAATTTTATTCATCACTGTTGCGCTTTGCAGTTAAAACTAGAATCTAGATCCTAGGACGTCGCGTTGCGACGGCTAGAGCGGGCTTCGCCCCGCTATAAAAGATAAAGCTGCATGCTAGTATCGATTCCGGCTTTTCGCCATCTTAAAACTGATTTCCCAACAGTTTAATAATTATGGCAAATAAAGCCAGTACTTACGGCCTTATACAAAAAAGGCCTGCGAGGCAGGCCTTTTAGAAGCAATTGCTAATTAGCAGTCACTTGGATCTGGCATTGGGCCATATTTTGGTGGTGTTGATGCATCTGCAGCTTCAGTATATGTAAATACACATTGTGTATCTGCACCTTCAATACCAATTGTAGCTACAGAACCTGATGTTGAAATCGTCCAATCGCCAACGACCTCTGGAGTTGGTGGCTGTCCTGTCCCCTCATCTTTCGAGAAAGATACATCCAAAGCATTAGATAGCTCGGCTTCAGTTGCTTGTAAATAACCGAAGTTGGTCACAGCTTTTTTAGCGGTACCGATATCTACCGCCGGAATTACAGGTGGTGAACCAGCACCAGCTTTCGGTAACTTCTCTTGACCACTAATTGCCGCTTTTGAATAAACCAAAGAATTAGCCCCTTGGATAGCAGCCTTCATACCTTGAAGAGTCGATACACGCGCATCGCTTTGCAGGTTGATAAACTTAGGCGCGGCAGTCACAGCTAAGATACCTAGGATGATAATCACAACCACTAATTCAATTAGGGTAAAACCATTTTGCTTTTGCATTTAAAATGTCTCTCTAGATAAGTACTAATTAACAGCCTGAATCTTCAATATGATACATAGGCAAACCACCTTTAGCAGTTGGTTGCTGATACTCTACCCAGCATTTAGCTGAATCAGTTGGAGTAAAGTCTGCTGGATAAACGATTGTTGGATCGGTCAAAGTCACTGTTACAGTGTAATCACCATCATCTTTTAATACCCACTCAGCACCGTTAGCGCTTGTATCAACATCAACGGCTTTTGTGATTTCGTCTTTGTCATTTGGAAGGAAACCAAAAACTGCAGCTACTTTGATGTCATTACTCGGATCTGCATCACCTTTATTGTCAATAATCACTGCACCTGGGTTTTTACCTTCTTCACCTTGAATGGCAGCTTTAGAAAATACTAAAGTATTCGCACCTTGAAGTGCACCTTTAAAACCTTGCAGAGTAGATGCACGAGCGTCGCTTTGTAGATTGATGAACTTAGGTGCAGCAGTCACAGCCAAAATACCTAGAATAATAATCACCACCACTAACTCGATTAGGGTAAAACCATTTTGCTTTTGCATATTCATATCCTCAATCACATATCAAATACAGTAGACAGATTAAGAACCTGCTCACCGAAAACTATTTACTATTTACACCAACTAATGACTTAAAACGACTAACAATCAATTCAGTCAATAAGTAAAGATTACTTTAGTCAATAAAACTAGCCACTTGACCAGAACCTGGGTTGTAGGTCACCCCTTTACCCGCCAAGTTACTTAAATTGGTTAAAACTTCAGTCGGTATTCCCGTTTGCGGATTTAACACTAGTGATGAGGCTAGGTAATACAAACAAACATCTAGATCGCTAACAAGCTCGCCATCTATACTATTTGAACTGCCACCCGCTCCTTTTGCCACGCTCACTACATATCTTGCTTTACGCGCGTCTTCTCCTGCAACTACGCTACGTGGTGCATTTTGTAAAACAAGATCAAACACTTCTTGGCAAAATGCTGGCGTCATGGTTTTGGCATCGGTATTACTCGCGCCCGTTGGGTAACCAAAACGTGTATCCAGAGCTACCGTTGTTCCATCCAGTAACACGGTATTATTTCGACGACCATCGACTTCCCACTGTGAACGAACAAAGCTCACAGCTGTACTTAGTCCGCCTGCCACACCGTCTACACTGGCATCTTCTGCATCATCAGTTACGTTTAAAAAACGTGGGATTGCTGTTGCTGCCAGCAGACCCAAAATTACAATCACAATCACTAATTCGATAAGGGAGAAACCCTTCTGATACTGTCTAATCATTTAAGCCTCATTTGGTTATATGCTTATTCTATCAGCTTGTTAAAAATAGAAAACAGATAATTTCACTATTTACTTTACCCCTGTCAAAAAAGTGACCCTGCCAGAATCTATTTGATAGCTGATACTTCCACCACTTTCGCCAATATACCGACACACGCCTGAACTGGAATTGAACTTGGTGACAATTTGTTGCGAATAACCTGCCCCCAACAATTCATCGATTAGATCGCGACAACCAGTAACAGATGTTTCACTGGGCAGCGGCCAACCACCTTTTGCCATAGAGACAAAACCAGTTGATTCAATATCTCCATCTAATTCACTGCGCCAATCCAATTTTAGCAGTGCAGGTTGACCTCTAATTAACCACTGAGAGCGGATAACGCCCAAAGTATTCAGTAGTCTATTATGATCAACCAATATATGTTGCTGGCCTGCCTGCTTAATACCGCCAAAATAACCAAAAGCTAAATAAGACAATACTAACAATAGTGTAACTAGCGCAAAAATCTTGCCAAAAAGCGTTAAAAGTTCATTATCAGCCTTTTGTTGACTAAGCACCGTTACTACCCACAACGGCCATTAGCTGCCACCTTTAACAACATTGAGCATATCCCACATCGGCAGGTATATGCCTAATGCAAGCACCAATACAATGCAGGCGACAAAACCAATCAGTATCGGCTCTAACTTTGCCGTTAAGTTTTTAAGGTCGTAATCGACTTCACCTTCGTAAAAATCTGCCGCGTCATTAAGTAACTGATCTATTTGACCAGTTTCTTCACCGACAGCGACCATCTGCAGCACCAGTGGTGTGAATAGTTGACTGCTATTATGTACTCTGAGCATTGAATCACCCGACTCGATACCGCGCCGCATGGCCACTATGCTGTCATGCATATAGGCATTATCAACCGCGTCAGCCACTAAGCTTAGCGCTTGAGTCATAGGAACACCGGCGCTGAGCATCATCGAAAAGCTGCGGCAATAACGAGACAAGGTCGAACGTTCAATAATACTGCCGACAGCAGGAATATTCAGTTTCCAGCGATCCCATTGCCGTTCGCCTTTTTCGGTACTGTGCCAATATCGAATACCAACGAAAGATGCAATTAGCACGACGATCATCACCGGCCAGTAATTAACGAATATACTTGAAGTGTTAATCAGTAACTTAGTTGCCCAAGGCAAGTCAGCACCAAAGCGCGAGAACATCTCAGCAAACTTTGGAATAACCATAATATTGAGGATCACCATGGCTATCGCGATAGCGATTAGAACAAATATAGGGTAACGCATAGCGGCCTTTATACGCCTGCGGGTCTCTTGTTCGCGCTCTATGTACCCTGATAGTTGAATAAAGGCATCTTCCAACTTACCGGTATTTTCGCCCACGTGGATCATCGACACAAACAGCGCATCAAATACGTCTGGGTGCTGGTTCATCGCAGAGGACAGTGGCCTACCCGATGTTAGCTGCTCAGAAATATCATTCAAGGCATCTTTCATGCGTTGTGAATGGGTAGTTTCAGAAAGACCCGCGATAGCTCTTAAAATCGGAATGCCCGAACGAGTCAGTGAATACATCTGCCGCGTAAAGATCTGTAACTCATCAAGTGCGACTTTGCCCTTGAACAGTGACTTGAGCGAAAACTGCTTTACCTCTTTGGCAAGCGACAGCTCTAACGGGATCACGCCACGAGACATCAGTTGGTCAGCCGCGACGCTTTCTGAGCTAGCATCTAACTGGCCGGTCACCTGCTCTCCTTGTGCGCTGCGTCCTCGATACTGATAACTTGGCATTATGCTCCCTCACCGATCACGAGCGTGTCATCACTCACATCTTCAACCAACTTGGCAACCTCTTCAATGGTTGTCATCCCTTGGGCAAGATACTCTAAGGCTGAATCTGCTAATGGGGTAAAATTAGGGCTATTATAAGCGGCGTTAGTAAACTCTTGCGGATTACCTGAGCGCATAGCATCAATCATCGGCTCATCAAGTTCTAAGATCTCAAACACACCAATTCGACCACGGTAACCACTGCCATTACAGCTTTGGCAGCCAGAGCCAGTTCTAAAGGTCGCATTAGCAAAGTCTAACTTGCTAACAGTAGACAACCACACTTTATCTTGTGCGGTAAGTGTGTAGGGGTTAGCACAGTTTTGACATACCCGGCGCACCAAGCGTTGAGCGATAATCACTCTAAGTGCACTGGCGACTAGATAAGCCGCAGCCCCCATATCTAACAGCCTTAACGCACTGGTTACCGCATCATTGGTATGCAGCGTAGAAAGGACAAAGTGACCGGTTAATGCACCACGTAGACCAATCTCGACCGTCTCTTGGTCTCGCATCTCACCCACCATGATAATATCGGGATCTTGACGCAAGGTAGTTCTGAGTACGTTAGAGAAATCCAGGCCTATCTTATGGTTAACTTGCACCTGGTTAATGCGCGGCAACTGATACTCGACCGGATCTTCAACGGTGATGATTTTTCTGTCAGCGGTATTTAACTCGCTCAGTACACCGTACAAGGTGGTGGTTTTACCACTACCAGTAGGCCCTGTAACCAACAACATACCGTGAGGGCGCTTAATCTGTCTTCTAATGCGCGCCAACATCTCGGGCGGCATACCGGTCTCATTCAGTGTTAGTAAGCCTGCAGATTGATCCAGAAGACGCATAACGACTGATTCACCATGATAAATCGGCATGGTAGACATACGTACATCAATCTTGTGACCCTTAATCTCCATATGGAAACGGCCATCTTGCGGCAAACGTTTTTCAGAGATATCAAGCCCAGCCATCAGTTTCAAACGTAGCACTAACGCTGCAGCAATATTAACCTCTGGCAATACATTTTCGTGCAACTGGCCATCAATACGTTGGCGGATCCTTAAGGCGTTTTCACCGGGTTCGATATGGATATCCGAGGCACGCATCTGCACTGCATCTTCGAATATCGACTGCAATAACTTAACCACAGTGGTTTCGTTATCACTGTCGCCATCGGTTAGGTTAGCAAGGTCAAATAGATCGTCAGCGGCATACTCTTCTTCAAGCTTACCCGCTATCTCTGCGATCTCTTCTGTACGGCGATAAAGATTATCAAAAGCATCAAGCAATTGGTTTTCAGTGACAACCGCAATTTTAATCCGCTTTGGAGCCAACAGATCTTCTAAGGTATCCATCGCTTGCAGATCGGCAGGGTCACTCATCGCGACTAGGGCTGACTCCCCTTGATCTTCAACGACTAATGCACGATATCGGCGTGCCTGTACCTCTGGCAGCAATCCAACAACCGCTGGAGAGATAGAGCGCTTACTGATATCTAAAAAAGGAATATTAAGCTGCTGAGACAGAAACTTTAGTAACTGCTCTTCGGTAATGCAGTTGAGATCGATTAGCGTGCGCCCGAGCTTCTTGCCCGAGTTTCTTTGTTCACTAAGGGCTTGACCGAGCTGGTCGTCAGTAATGATGTGCTCTTGAACGAGCAGATCACCCAACCGCATTTTTAACTTAGGTTTCACTAGTATGCTCCTAACTGCACCAATCGATTATCGACATAAGCTTGTGCTTGCGATGACAGGTTCCCTTGTGCCAAGGCTTGATTGTAGGCATTTTTAGCCTCGGTATAATTATTTTGAGCGTCAAGCGCATAGCCGAGCCCCATCCACCAACGCCCTTGGCTAGGTTCATTTTTAGCTAGCTGTCTAAAACTCTGTTCTGCGATCGGAAAGTTCTGCTCTTTTTGTGCCAAATCGCTCTGCTGATGCCATTTTTTAACCGCGAGAGGGCTAGTATCGGGGATCTGCGCTAAGCTGCTCAATGCCTGTTTATTTTGCCCTGCTGATTGCTGCACTCGAGCAAGTAGCAGCGCATATTCATATTCTTGTGGAAATAACAATTGCCCCTGCTTCAATAATAAAGCAGCCTCAGATAGCTTATTCTGACCATAATAAAGTGCGGCAGCCTGTCTCCTAGCTTGATGGAGCGCAGGGTTATAGGATAAAGCCGCTTTATAGTAGGTTAATGCATCACTGTGTAAGCCTTGCTGCTGAGCGTCGTTAGCCAAAATCATCTGTTTCTGTGCTAGCTGCTGCGGGGTTAACTTAACCTCTTTAACCGCCATATTGCTGCCGGAATATCTATCTCGATTCTCCCGTTTAGCCGGCGCAATGCTCATCGAACTTGCAGGCTTTTTAGCTATCAGCTTTGTATCGCTCTGACTCGGCGTGTTTGTAGCAACAATATCGATGTTGTTACTCAGCACCTCTGTTGGCTGCTGGGCTGGAGTATCGACTTTCTCAGGCGCTACTTTAGCTAACTCGATATTCTCAGAGATAGGCTCGCGCTTAGCGTCTTTCGCCACCTCAATTTTTGACTCTGTTACAGCAGGAGTACTGACAACATTTACAGGTGTGGCGGCACTAGCTTTAGTCATAACGCTGCCATCAATACTCACCGGGTGACTAGGGTCAATATCTTGCTTTGCCGTTACTGGCAGCTGTTCAACATTATTTTTTTGCGCCGCCAAATGGCTAGCAGCCGTTTCAATCGAAGCTGTTTCCATAACGAAATAAACGACTAAACCACCAAGCAATAATGATAATGAACAGGCAAACATCAATGGCCGCTTTGACTGTCGCTGCGGCATGACTGCACTTTGTGGCTTGGCCATGCTTTCAATACCGTGAGGCTGTTGTCGTTTATCTAAGTCTTTGAGCATTTTGTTGATGACACTCATGCAACGCCTCCTTTTAGCCAATAAATAACAGCGGATATCATGCCAATGATTGCGCCTATCGCTAATACCCAAACTAACAAAGAAACCTTGGACACAGTGGCATCTTCAGTGTCTGCAATAGCGGCATCAACATGCTGCTTTGAGATTTTTGCTGCACCTTCACCAAAACAAACCATTAATGCTTTATGGCACAAAATATTGATTAATCTGGGGATCCCTCGCGCAGCTTTTGCTAAACGTTTCGAATCCAAAGGGGTAAACAACGTCTCGCCTTCACTTCCAGCAACTTGCAGACGATGCTGAATGTACGCAGAAGACTCGTCTAAAGTGAGCGAGCGCAAGCTATAGCTAAAGGTGATCCGCTGTCTTAATTGTCTAAATTTATTTTGCGCCAACCTTTCATCAAGCTCTGGCTGAGCAAACAACACCACTTGTAACAGCTTACGGCTCTCTGTTTCTAAGTTAGTAAATAATCGCAACGCTTCTAAACTGTCATCGGGCAACGCTTGCGCTTCATCTAACACCAAGATAATGGAGTGGCCATGTGCACTGAGTGCCATCAATTGCTGCTGAATCAAACCCGTGAGTTGCTGTTGACCTATTTGAGCGGAATGTTTAAGCCCTAACTCCATTGCTACCGCCCAGCGAAGCTCGTCGGGCGTTAAATATGGATTGGGCAAATAAGCACAATGAAATCGCTCAGGTAGTTCGTTGATAAGCTTTCTACAAATTAAGGTTTTACCTGTGCCGACTTCCCCCGTCACCTTGATAAAACCCTCTCCGGTTTGCAACGCTGTTTGCAGCACTTGTAAGGCTTCTACATGCGGTGCTAAACCGAAGAAAAATTCTGTATTCGGCGTCAATGAAAATGGCGTTTCAGTTAACCGAAAGTGCTGCAGGTACAAGCCTACTCCTCCTCAGGGTACCAACGGTCAAGTAGCTCTTGAGAGCGCTTAAGTTCAGTCTCCCAAGTGTCAGCACCAACGACCACTGGTTTAAGCAGGATAACCAATTCTGTTTTAACAGTAGAATTGGCTCGGTTAGTAAACGCCTCACCCAAATAAGGAATATCGCCCAACAATGGTACTTTTGAAACCAGCTCAACGTTCTCGCTCTTCATCAAACCACCGATCACTACGACATCGCCGCTGGCCGCTTTAATCACAGTATCTGATTCGCGGATTTCACTCTGTGCTAAGGGTAGCTCTAAAGTGCTATCAGAAATTTTAATCGTTTTAACCTGCTCTTTAATATCGATAACTGATGGGTGAATGTGTAATAACACATTCCCTTCGGCATCAATTTGCGGAGTCACATCAAGTGCAATACCAGAGAAAAACGGAGTGAGTTCAACTTCAGGTGTCGTCACAGGTGTTGTGCCCGCAACCGTAGTTGAAGAGACATCGGTAACGAAGTACTCATCGGTACCGACTTTAATCACGGCTTTTTGGTTATTAGACGCGGTAACTCGTGGGCTCGACAGTACATCGACATCGCCCTGTGTATCAAGCAAGCTAATCATGGTACTGAAATCAGAACCTTTAAGCTGTAGAGAGGTGACACCGCCTAATACACTAGTGATCTTATCGCTCAGACCGGTACTTGGACTGGTGCCAAACGTGATGTCAGTGCTGCCAGCATGACCCAATACACTCTCCCAATGAATACCTTGCTGATATCCATCTGACAGTGTGACTTCTAGTACTTTAGCTTCTAAAATAACTTGACGTTGTAGATGGCTCTCAGCAGTTTTAATGAAGTTACGCACCTGCCTAATCTCATTTGGATAAGCGCGAATAGTCACGAGTCCAGCTTGGGGAGTGACCACCACTTGGCGTCCGCCGCCGCTATCGCCAACAATTGAGACCAGCGTTTCTTTTAGCTCACCCCAAAAATCAGATTTTGTCTTAGAACGGATAAAGGTGCCATTAGTTTGTTCACTACTTTCACCGCTTGAATTCGAGTCGCTGTTAGAGCTGCTATTCGAGTTATTACTGTTTCCGCTGCTGTTGCTATTATTACTGCCACTTGAGCTATTGTTACTGTCTGAAATCCGTCCAGAGTTAACTGATGTTAACGATAGACCTTGACGCTCCATATACAGGTAATTCAAAGAAAATGTTTCAGTACGCATTCCCGCTGGATAGATACGTAAAATGCGGCTTTCTCGGCTGACTTCGTAACCATAAATATCTTCAACAACTTGCAATGCTTCGTTAAGCGTTACCCCTTTTAAAGAAAGGGATACTGTCCCCGTCACATCAGGGTGAACAGCAACACTTAACGGCGTACCTTGCACCAAACTTGGAAAGAATACTTTGGCATCGACATCATGGGCCGACACATCAAAACGACGTTCAGCTCTCTTAGCGGGAGTAAAACCAGCCAGCAAACTGTTTGAGGCTAATTCTCTTTGTACTTCGTCTGGTAATACCGCAGGTGGCGGTGCTAAGGCTGCATTTTCCGCTGTAGCCAGTGATTCCGCAATCGCCTGCTTTGACTCTACAGGGTTGGGGCGGTCTACAGTCTGACAGGCCACCAATAACAAAGTCATTAAAGGGGTTATATAGTATATTGAGCGCATCTGGTTATTGTCCCTTAATCTCTGTAATCGCTTTAAACATTGTCAATTTACGGCCATCCGCTAACGACACAGCATCCTTACCAATCTGTACAATTTTAACGCCTTGTACTCGCTGGCCTTTTGTATATATTTCATTATTAATCACTGCAAAGGCGCCACTCTGTTTTATGACCACGCTATTTAGCGTCAATGTCTTATCCACTTTGACTGCAGCTGAGCTCGTTGCAGTCGAGCCAGCACCTGGCAGCGTAGGATCTCGCAAGCTGGCTGCATTGAGACTAAAGCACATCCCACTCACAACAAGGAAAAGTACCGAGCAACTAATTTGTTTTAGCAACACTAATAAAGTCCTTATTTATGCTGAGGGTATAAAGTTCTAAGGTGATAGCCGCTTTGGGGTAGGCGCCAACTTTGTAGTCCATACTGCGCCAATAGAGTTTATTAGGCATATTTTCAACAGCTTCAACAAAACGTAATACCGAAAAATAGTCCCCTGTAAACTCAAGTTTGATGCCATGACTATACAAGTTCATCTTTTTCTCTTCACCCACTTCCAATAGTGGCGTAGGTGCAATAGAGGTAAATGCTTTTAACTTAATGCCTTTCACATTTGAAAGTAGTCCTGCAAGCAAAGCAGGCATATGGTCAGCTGGCACCATATCAACCATCTCAAAAGACAACTGCTCATCAATCTGTTTGGTCTGCTGAATAATATTGGCTAAACGCTGACGATATTCAGTATCGGGATCGGTTGCTAAACTTTGCTGATAGAGTGCAATTTGTTGCGCAGAGATATTGTTCTCATTTTTAAGCGATGCTATCTGTTGCTTCAGCTGAGTATGCTTGGTCAACAAGGATTCTAATGGTAGATATAAAATCATCCCCACCACAATCAACACTGCAGCAGCCACCAAAACCCTTTCACGTTGGCTAAGCAGATCAAACTTGGCAGCTAAATCAGTCCAATACTGCTTCATTTGCTAACCTCCGCCGCGTTGGCTTCCATAGCATCGCTGGTTAATTTAAAAGCTAGCGGCTGATCTTCCCCTAGGCTCATCGTCATCGAAGCAAATGCATGCCCTTTGAGTGTGGTGGTGGTTTTCAATCGATCAATCCAATTCGGCACACTTTGCGGATTCGAGGTATATCCTTCAAAAATATAACGATTTTCGTTCACTTGTATACGATTAAGCCAAATACTGCGATCAGCCACGCTGGCCAAATCAGTCATTAACGGCGAGTAACCATAACTTGTTAGCTCTTCCTGCTGACTCAGCTTGCCGATTAACATCTGTTTAAGCTCTAGCTGTTGCGCTTTTAGTTCAACTTCAGCAACTAAAGTAGCACTTGGCTTCCTTTTAGCTATTTCATCTTCAAGCTCAGCTTTTTGCTCATCCAATAACCTTTTAGCATGCTGCAATTCATTCTTTTCAGACTCAAGGCTAGAAACAACCCCATAAGCAACAGCACTGCCTAGCAATAGCACTATAACTAAGCCTGCTAGTACTTGGTTTAGCCTTAAAAAGGATAAGCGTAACTCTGTTGGAAATAGTGACTCAGAGTAGAGGTTGACTCTTAACTTCATTGTGATTCACCTCTTGAAAACTCAGCTAACGCCATCTGTGAAAAGACCGCATCGACAGATTCAGCTTGGTAAGGTGTCACGCTTTGGTTGAAGTTTTCACTGACTAAAGCAGCAAGTTGGTCACGAGCACCCAGCATTAATAGATCAATAGAAGCCACAGGCGCCTCTCGCAGCTGGCTTTCAAAGAAGTCCATTGAGCGTTGGATCTCTAGGCTTAAATTGTCAGCCAAGCCAAAGGCTAAATCTTCTGCCGCGACGGTATCTAACTGCAAAAAGCCTCTCACTCTTCGCTGCATATATAGCTCACCATTTTTCACAACAGCAAGCAAAAGCTCGCCACCCGTGCGATGGCTCAGCAGTAACCTTGCTTGAGTGTCATTAAACAGGTTGGTTATCGCCATCTCTTCAATCGTTACGCCACAGGTCTCAACACCGGCGGCTTTCGCGGCCGTTAGAAGACTGGTTAATTTTGATTTTTCTGCAACGACGACACTAACTTTATTAGTGGTTTGCTTAGATGATTCAAAATAATCTAGATGGATATTGGTTACAGGTTGGCTTACTAGGTCTTTTACTGACCAAAGTAGTGCCGCACTCATCTCTTCTGGTTCAACATTTGGTTTATCGACTTGTATAAGTTGATAAAAATCGGCGGATAACACCATTTGAACTTTTGCAGACCCCAGTGCTTTGACTAGCTGTTCAAAAGCATCTTTCCAGTCAAACTCTTTAAAACTGAAACTAGAAAACTGTTCAGGAGAAGTATCGCTACTACTTTGATATGCGTATATTTTATCGACACAAACATACAACCCTAACTCTATGGTCGGAGCTGATTTCTTCCAAAAGTGAAGTTTGCTTAGCAAGCTATCTTCCATTCATCCATGCCTTAAATACTGTCAATTTCTACCGAAAAAATATTAATTTATGTCGAATTCTGAGAACGACTTTTTTATTAGTTTGTCAGGAGCACTTATTGAGGTTAGAACAATAGTCTTCTTATGTCATTAGTGTAACCACTAATAGCTGAATATTATAGAAAAACATCTATAAAACCTGTAATGCCGAACACCTGTATTATTTATATACAACTAGACTTCTTCTACTGGTTCACTAAAAAAACTGCCTTGTCCTGCACTTACACCTAAAATCTGCAATGTTTGCCACTCTTCAAAAACTTCAACACCTTCGGCGCAAACTTGAACGTCGGTACGAAACAGACCCGCTATTAAGCTTCGAACAAACAATTGGTTTTCTGCGCGCAAGTGTATTTGACTGACAATAGAGCGATGTAATTTAATCAATGATATAGGATAACGCTGTAAATATTCAGTGCTCACAACTTGTTGTCCAACGCGGTCAACACAGACACCAGCCCCCATCTTGCTGATCATATCCAGCGGTTCCGTTAATACCTCTTGATTGTGCACTAAGATATCCTCATTGACTTCGAAGATAATCCGCGGAGCTAAGTGCCTGTATTCCAATAACGTGGTTTTCAACCAACGTATAAACGCACGACTGGTCAATGTATCCAAACTTAGGTTAATACTGAACTTCAGGCTGGTATCATTTTGTTTCGGCAAAAGGTCAAACAACACCATCTCAATCACTTGCCGCTCAATCTGAGGCGTTAAACCACACTTTATCGCCATAGGTAAAAATAGCGTTGCACGCACTAAATTACCTTGTGTATCACGTAGACGACACGAGACCTCTTGATGATGTGCATTTAGATCACTATCGACCACGGGCTGAGAAAACAAGAAAACCCGCTTACTCACCAGCACATTTTCTAAGAAGCTGCGCCAACGTACTGAGCCTTTTGATAAGTCACCATCAACAGCGCCTTTGTCGTACATAAACCAACTACTACCGCCTTGAAACTGCGCCGAACGTAATGCCTGTTCAGCCTCTTCAACTAAAGCATCCTTATCATCGCCAACGTCAAAATAAGCGCCGCCAAAATGCAGAAAATCATCAGGGGTATCGATAAGGCTATCTATTCGGCTTAAGCTTGCTTTTAGTAATTTGGCAGCCAGTTGATCAGCCTCTTTTTGCGAAATTTGTGGTACAACAACAGCAAACTGATTGTAGGAGCGACGCGAGAAGATGGTGTTCGCTTTGCTCACTAAGATTTGGTTGATGGTAGTAATAATTTGAGACAGCATTTCATTGAGCTCTTGCTCACCGATTTCTCGGCTTAACAGATCCAGATCTTCCATCTCAAACAGATACAAAACACCCGGCGTCATCATGCCGCTGCTATTACTTAGCGCATCTAGGCGATTTTTCAGAAACAGACGGTTACCAATACCGGTCTCGGCATCTAAGAAAGTATTCGAGCGAATAAACTGATCGAATCTTGCACGCTCTTTATGCGCCTCATAAAGTTCAAGCAGTAACTGTGTCATAGCACGGTTGATCATCCTAGGTCTGCCATGACCTTTCTCTGCGAGGGCTTTATCACGTTGACCGGTTAAAATGAGATTCGCCCGTTGAGCCAAATCTTCAATGCCGTTGAGTTGCTCTGAAAACCACCGAAAACCAAACCGAACAAACAGCATCACAGCAATACAGCCCACCACAAGAATCATCCACTCGTAAGCGCTGACTTCATGCTTATTAAACGGTTGAGGTAACACCAGTTCCATCTTTAAGCCATGTTCAAGTTTGCTACTGTATCGCACACCCGCTGGCTGTGCTTTATCCTGACGATATTCAAACAATGTCACCTTCTCTTTGCTAAGCACAAATGACTCTGCCTGATAAGCATGCAATAAAGGCGGCAACCAATTATTAAGTTCCCAGCGCTCTTCAGGTGCAATATTTACCGCAAACTGCTGTTGCAACATGCTTTCAAGTTCAGACACTTTTTGCTGCTGAAATGCGTAGGTCAGTTGAAAAAAACTAAACATAGCAGTGATAAAACAGATAAAGGCGACGCCAGCTAACGACATAAGCCAAAAGCTAGTGAGTTTCTTGGTAAGAATTCGAGTGAGTATCATTCTGTCCGCTTCCTGCAGGATCTTATACCAATCTGTATAAGAAGTTGATCTACTCAGAGTGTTTTTTGGCGAACTAATTCAAGGCGAATAAATGACACAATGGTTAATCCCTTATGAGTTTATTCAACACCGAAGTAGGAAGCCAAAAGCACTCCTTACCGGCGAGTTTTAGCGGCTCTGATGCCGCGTTAATGAACTTGAACGTAGAATAACTATGCCCATTGTTCATTGCCTTACCTCAAAGCCGATAAACTCTCGCTGAGCGATCAAACCTTTATACTGATTGGTATTATTTTAATATTAACAATTAAACGGTATAGCTAACTACTAGCGATTATTAAACAGCGGCTAGTAAAAGGCAAAATAAAACGCTAGAAAACAAAAAAGGGACCGAAGCCCCTTTGTTCATCTCATTTAAATGAGTAATTACGACTCCATATATCCCACAGGCAGCGTCGTAATGTTTGCTACACCTGATTCTATCGCTGCAAGCGCTACCGCTTTAGCCACATTTGGCAATAAACGCGGATCCATTGGCTTAGGAATAACGTACTCCGCACCAAACTCTAATGAGCTCACGTCAGGGTATGCAGCCAGTACCGAAGCAGGAACCGCTTCTTTAGCTAAGCTCGCAATCGCATGCACTGCAGCAATTTTCATTTCATCATTAATCTGCGAAGCACGCACATCTAATGCACCACGGAAAATGAATGGAAAGCACAATACGTTGTTCACTTGGTTAGGATAGTCACTGCGGCCTGTACCCATGATTAAGTCTTTACGCGTTTCGTGAGCGATTTCAGGTCTAATTTCTGGGTCTGGATTTGAACAAGCGAAAATCACAGGTTTTTCAGCCATCAAAGCAACATCTTCAGCACCCAGTACGTCGGGGCCAGATAAACCTAAGAAAGCATCAGCCCCTTTAATAACATCCTGCAACGTGCGCTTATCAGTGTTATTAGCGAACAGTGCTTTATACTCGTTAATGTCTTCACGACGAGTGTGGATAACGCCTTTTCTATCTAGCATGTAGATATTTTCGCGTTGCGCACCACACTTAACGATCATCGTCATACAGGCGATAGCAGCAGCGCCAGCCCCCATACAAACAAATACCGCTTCTTCAATCGACTTACCTTGGATCTCTAAAGCATTGATCATACCTGCGGCAGTGACAATTGCAGTGCCGTGCTGGTCGTCATGGAAGACCGGAACGTTACAACGCTCAATCAAGGCTTTTTCTATTTCAAAACACTCAGGTGCTTTAATATCTTCAAGATTAATACCGCCGAATGTGTCAGCAATTGCCTCAACAGTATTAATAAACTCTTCTGAAGTTCTATGTTTAACTTCAATATCAGTCGCGTCAATATTGGCAAAATGTTTAAACAATAACGCTTTACCTTCCATCACAGGCTTAGACGCCAGTGGACCTAGATTACCAAGACCAAGAATAGCAGTACCGTTAGAGATCACAGCAACGGTATTACCTTTGCCTGTATAACGATATGCATTTTCAGGGTTTGCTGCAATTTCACGAACAGGCTCAGCAACACCAGGGCTGTACGCCAGTGCTAGGTCCATGCTCGTTTCAGCGGGTTTTGTAAGGCAAACTGCTGTTTTACCTGGTACGGGTAATTCATGATAATCGAGGGCTTGTTGACGAAGATCTGCCATTTTTCTAATCCTGAGTGCGACTAATATAATCCAAAGCGAAAGGTCGACAGCAAAACGTTTGTTTAGGTTAAGGTCTTTAAAATGTAAACCTAAATAAAATCGTATACTGATAGCCGCTAAGATACTCGAATATAGAAGCATTTCAAATAAGATCTGCCAAAATTTTAACTTTATCGCTATATATTATTTCAAACTGTCTTTTTCAACGGTTATCTGTGATGGATGGGTGCCATTTAGCCGCCACTTACTGTAAGAAAAATACACCTTGCCTCGCACTAAAACGGGGCTTTGTAGCAGTTTTAGGTTCAAAATGTTGTCAAACTTACTAATATCTTGCTTAGTTATCATCAAAACTAACTTTTCATCGATTATAAGCTCAAAAAGCTGACCTTTTCTTTCATAGCCAGTTACAACTCCTCGGATCTCTAACCAACGGTTGCTATCCTCTCTTGAAAGAGTTTCCACCGCGCGGACTTTATAGTCTTGATGTTGCCATAGGCCGATATTATTACGTCGTGCAACAGTTTCAATATCGGCTAAACACTGCCAAAACATATCATTTTGAAACACCTTTGACTTGGCAAAACCATTAGCAAGCAGTAGCTCCTGCAAATGCTCGCCTTGCTCGGTATATACATAGGCTAGTGTGCGACCATAAGGACCTAGCTTACGCTGGTCAAATGCTAATTTGAGTGTTTGTCCAGGCTTGAGGTGACTTTGTAGAAACGATTTAGCTTCAACAGCGTATGACTGTGATAAAGCGCTAGACTTGAAATCTATTTCAGGCGCATCAACTCCTATCAATCGCACCCTCCGGCCATCTTGCAGAGTAAGCGTATCGCCATCATTAACATAATCGAGCACTACCGATTCGTCGAAATGGATTGGCATACACTGACTCGCCTGCAGCGATGGAGCTATAACGACCAATAACAAACTAGTGAATAGTTGCAGTAATCTCATTGGCACCTCATACCTATTGCATTTAAGTCGTTAATCAATTCGAACACCCTTTTTTATTTCGATACGCCTTTTAATCCGTACTTTGTTACTAAGCGGTGCCAAACAGAAATTGGCCGCTTGGTCGCAGCATTTTGAATTCCATCTCAACCAACTATGACTCAATGCGCTTCGATAAAGCTAAACCTCAAATCCAGAATAGCAAAAAGGCGCCAAAAGGCGCCTTTTTAAAATTCAATGTAGAAGTAAAATTACTTCTTACCAAGTGCACCAAAGCGCTTGTTGAACTTATCGATACGTCCGCCAGTATCCATAACTTTCTGGGTACCAGTGTAGAATGGGTGACATGCACCACAAACGTCTAAATGTAAGTCTTTACCTACAGTAGAGTTAATTTTGATAACGTTACCACAAGTACAAGTTGCAGTGATTTCTGCATAATCAGGATGAATGCCTGCTTTCATTGGAATTACCTCAAGTTTAAGGCCATGTCGCTCTTCCAACCCGAAGTCGGACACCACATGCAGTTAATAGATAGTTTAGGGCGCAGGATGATACAGTAACTCATACCGAGATTCAAGCGCCCCGCCAATAAAAGTTCAAGTCGCCTGCGCCACGCTATTCGCTAACGAAAAACTCAGCCCTATAAAGGTTGATCCATCGAATCGTAGAGTTCTTCAGCCGCAACCGCATCACTATACTGATCCAATGTTGCCTGAGACGGACATTGTAACTGTGCATCAGCTCTTAAGCCGTTAATGCTATCTTTTCTAAATGCTCTCGGGTTAGCATCAAAAATGGCCAGCATTGCGCCGTATGTACTGATGCCCCACACGTTAGACTGACGCAAACCGATACGCCAAAGAGTTTCACTGCCATTAAAGTCGATATTGCAGTTATCTTTTACTTTCACAGTAACCATTGCGGTACTTGCTGTGCGGGTACTGGCAATCTCTTTACTGCTCTTTACAGGTTGCTGAGCGTTAACTGGCAGCGGTGTACTAGCAATCTCCTCAACCGCTTGGCTACTCACACTTCCACCGTCAAATATACTGAGTACGCTCACTTCTCGCCAACGGTTAATGCGGTGTTCTTTAACCACCAATACCGCTTCGTTATCAACCACATCCTCAACACCGCTAACTAATAATGAAAAACTATTTAGAGATTTTGCTACCAAACGTTCTTCACCAACTGATTGGCGTAAAAAGAACTGCACCTTATTAGGGTTTTTATGACTAGAAACAATATTGACCTTTAGCTTAGGATAACCACCCAACTCAAACAGCCTTTGATTGATGCTGACGTGAGAGACTTCTGCAATAACCGTTGTGCTAAATAGCGCTAACGTCACCAATGCTAATATTATTATTTTTTTCATCGTTTCCTTTGAATCTACATATTAGTTAAATCTGACTAGCTCTGACTGACTCGCCTCGGTACACTAACGGCTTATCTCCTATCGAAATAGAGTTTTATGCCTTTGTTTGTTGAGGTCGCACTGCCCGTCCCAATGCGGCAAACCTTTAGCTACCAAGTACCAGACCATATCAACATCGCGCCTCAAATAGGCATGCGAGTCCAAGTGCCATTTGGTCGTCAGCAACTTATTGGCCTTATTACTGCGGTAACTGATAGCTGTAACTTAACGCCAAAACAAATAAAGCCGCTGATTAGCATTTTAGACGATGCACCACTGTTACCTGATTCACTCTATAAACTAACGGCTTGGGCTGCAAGATATTACTTCTGTAGCCTTGGGCAAATGCTTTCTCAAGCCATACCTGTGGCACTGAGAAAAGGCGCCGAAGCCAAAGCCGCAACAGTAAGCTACTGGAGTTTAACGGATACGGGCCGCGAAGCCGATGTTAACCAATTAAATCGAGCTCCCGCCCAGCGAAAGTTATTTAATGCACTCACAGAGCGCGAACTTGAGCATCATGAGATAACCACATTAGAACTGAGTAAAGCGGCGCTTAAAGCACTTGAAGATAAAGGCTGGATTGCTAAACAGTCACGCATCGGCACTGTCGACTTAAGCTGGCAGACTGAGCTTGAAATGACCGAGGAGCCCCACAGACTTAACCCCGAGCAAGCCATCGCCGTTGCGACGTTGACCCAACAATCAAATTATCACTGCACTCTGCTTGAAGGGGTAACAGGCTCAGGCAAGACAGAAGTTTATTTGGCGCTGCTTGAAACCATCCTCAAACAAGGAAAGCAAGCATTGGTGCTGGTGCCCGAAATAGGCTTAACCCCGCAGACGATTAACCGCTTTAGACGCCGCTTTAATGTCAAAGTGGCCGTCATTCATTCTGGCTTAACCGATAACCAAAGGCTAGATGCGTGGCGTCATGCCAAAACTGGCGAAGCTGCCATCATCATTGGTACGCGATCAGCACTATTCACCCCGATGGCGCACCCAGGGGTGATCATTTTAGATGAAGAGCATGACTCAAGTTTTAAGCAGCAAGAGGGGGTGGGTTATCACGCTCGCGATCTGGCCGTTATGCGCGGTCATCTTGAGGATATCCCGGTACTTTTAGGTACAGCAACACCATCACTTGAGACTTTACAAAATGCCCTTAGCGGCCGTTATCAGCATCTGCAACTGGGTAAGCGCGCAGGTAACGCCGAAAAAGTGCGCCAAGGGATTGTCGATATTCGTAATCAGCCACTGCGTTCAGGCATGTCCCACGCACTACTTAATGAGATGCGCATTCACCTGGATGCCGGCAATCAAGTGATACTATTTCTTAACCGCCGCGGTTTTGCCCCAGCGTTAATTTGTCATGAATGCGGCCATCTACATGAGTGCGACCGCTGTGACGCCTTTTTTACTGTGCATCAAGCACTGGGTGAAATCCGTTGTCACCACTGTAGCAATCAATACGCTATCCCCAAGCAATGTCATCAATGTGGTAGCACCATGCTGGCAGGACAAGGAGTCGGTACCGAGCAACTCGCGAGCTTTTTAGAAAAAGAGTTTCCTAACCACCCTGTTGTGCGCATTGATCGCGACACCACCCGTAACAAAGGCTCACTAGAGGGTCACCTAAATGCAATTCATAAAGGTGAATATAAAATTCTAGTCGGCACCCAAATGCTTGCCAAAGGTCATCATTTTCCTGATGTAACTCTGGTAGGCCTACTTGATGTCGATGGTGCGCTTTTTAGTGCCGACTTTAGAGCGCCTGAGCGTTTTGGTCAGCTTTATACTCAAGTATCAGGCCGTGCGGGCCGTGCAAACAAACCGGGCACAGTGTTACTGCAAACCCACCAAAGCGATAACGCTATGCTGCGCGAGTTGATGCACAAAGGCTACGGTGAATTCTCACGTAATCAGCTCAATGAGCGTAAGCAAGCGTTACTGCCTCCAGCTTGGCACATGATCCTTATTCGCGCGGAAGCGCATCAAGCATCCGATGCAGATGCGCTGCTTAGCCAGATAGGCGCGCTACTGCCACAAAACGAAGAGTGTGAAGTGATTGGCCCAATGCCTGCACCACTTGACAGAAAAGCCGGTAAATACCGCCGCCAACTGCTGTTTCAAACTAAGAATCGCAACCAACTGCAACAAGCCTTTGAACAAGCATTGCCACAAATTGAGCAACTGCCGTTAGCTAAAAAGTGTCGCTGGAGTCTCGATCGTGATCCACAAGATCTACTTTAAATCGAGTTTATTTAAACTAAAGCAGAAAAAGTTCGCTAGAGGATAGTAATTAGGTGCCACAAGCGGCTAAAATAGTCGGTTACTCCTATTATTTTTCATTACTTGTAAGTGCCGATTAAACGCCAATGAAATCACATACTCAATCTTTACTCGCTGAATCGTTAAATGCCCTTAAACAACAAGGTGTTGTTCCTGCTGATTTTGAAGCCCGCATTCAAGTAGACCGAACCAAAGATAAGAGTCACGGTGATTTTGCGACTAACTTGGCGATGATGCTTACCAAAGCCGCACGCAAGAACCCGCGTGAAATTGCCCAGTTGATCATCGATAACTTGCCGCAATCTAGCCATGTAGAAAAGGTAGAAATTGCTGGCCCCGGTTTCATCAACTTCTTTATTGATGACAACGCTCTTGCCAATCAATTAATGGATGCGCTCAATAGTGACCATTTAGGCGTGACCTTGCCTGAATCACAAACAGTGGTTGTTGACTATTCGTCGCCAAACCTAGCTAAAGAGATGCATGTTGGCCACCTAAGATCGACCATTATCGGTGACAGCGTAGTGCGTTCGCTTGAGTTTATGGGCCACAATGTTATCCGCCAAAACCATGTTGGTGACTGGGGTACTCAGTTCGGTATGCTACTGGCTTACATGGAAGAACTACGTGCAGCCAATGGCGAACAAGCACAAATGGAGCTTTCAGATCTAGAAAACTTTTACCGCGCCGCTAAGGTGCGTTTCGACGAATCAGAAGATTTTGCCAATCGCGCCCGTAAGCTTGTGGTTGCATTGCAATCTGGCGATGAATACTGCAACAAGCTATGGCGTGAGTTTAACGATATCTCGCTCAGCCATTGCCATGAGATCTATGAACGTTTGGGCGTAAGTCTAACTCGCCAAGATGTGCGCGGCGAAAGCTCGTACAACGATGATTTAGAGCAAGTAGTTGCTGATTTAGATAGCCAAGGCCTATTGTCTGAAAGTAATGGCGCTAAAGTTGTCTTCCAAGACGAATTCAAAAACAAAGAAGGTGAGCCACTGCCGGTTATTATTCAAAAAGCAGATGGCGGCTACCTATACGCAACGAGTGACATGGCAGCCATGCGCTACCGCTCAAACGTATTAAAAGCGGATAGAGCGCTGTATTTTGTCGACCTACGTCAAGCACTGCATTTCCAGCAAGTGTTCAAGCTCGCTAAAACGGCCAAATTTGTCCGTGAAGAGATGAGCTTCGAACATATGGGCTTTGGCACCATGAATGGCGAAGATGGCCGTCCATTTAAGACTCGCTCCGGTGGCGTGGTAAAACTTATCGATCTGCTTAAAGAAGCTGATACTCGCGCACTTGAACTTGTTCGTAGTAAGAATCCTGATATGGATGAAGCTGAACTCGCTGAAATCGCGCGCGTAGTCGGTATTGCGTCGGTGAAATATGCCGATCTTTCTAAAAACCGTACTAGCGATTATATCTTCAGCTTTGAACAGATGCTCAGTTTTGAAGGTAACACAGCGCCATACCTACTTTATGCTTACACTCGTGTTGCAGGGATCTTCAAGCGTGCACAAGATGTTGATTTAAGCGATGCTAAAATCGTGCTTGAGCATGAAAAAGAGAAAGATCTTGGTACCAAGTTGGCTCAGTTTGGTGAAGTGATGAACCGCGTTGTGAATAAAGGTCAGCCACATGCATTATGTGCTTACCTGTTCGAACTTGCGGGCGCATTCTCAAGCTTCTACGAAGCTTGTCCAGTGCTGGCTGCCGATACCGAAGCACAAAAGAAGAGCCGTTTACTGTTAGCCAAACTAACAGCTAAAACACTTAAGCAGGGGCTTAACTTGCTAGGACTAGACACTTTAGAGCGGATGTAATCGTAACACCATGACCAGTCGTGACTACGCAAACCGTAAACCCACGCGCAAAGGCAATGCCAAAAAGCGTGGGTCAAAGGGAAATCCGCCTAAGCGTTTCCCGTTATTAATATTTTTAATCACCCTCGCGGGCATAGTTAGTTTTGGTTATGTATTGTGGCTACTGAGCGATACTGACGAAGCTGTAACTACACCTGTGGTGGTAGAAAAGCCTAAAAAGGCCGCGGTTAAGAAAGATCCCAACGCGCTACCTCCCGCCCCTCAAGAGGAGTGGACCTATCTTGAAGAGCTAGAGAATAAAAAGGTAGAAGTGGATCTGCCCGAGGTTTCAGACAAACCAAAGCGTCCATACCAGATGCAGTGTGGTTCGTTTAGAAAAGAGTCTCAGGCTAATCAACTTAAAGCGATGATCGCCTTCCAAGGCTTGGAAGCGCAAGTTCGCAAAGTGAAAGGTTCAAGCGGTATTTGGTACAAGGTCGTTCTTGGTCCTTATGACAAGAAACGTGATGCAGAAAGACAACGTCATGTGCTACAAAACTCTGGCACAAACGGCTGCCAAATCTGGTTCTGGGAAAGTTAACCTCGAAACCTATTCACTATTTTAAAGCGCTGCCCAAGCAGCGCTTTTTTGTATCTTCAATAAATAAGGTAAACTGCATTATCCAAACAAAGCAATGACTAAAGGGCTAGTTCATGCGCCACTTCTTACTTACGCTAAAATGGGCTTTATTAACAATAGTGCTGGCCCCAATTGCGTTGTACCTTATCTTATTGCTTATCAATATACTTGACGTGGCGCCTTCAGAGCAGTCACAGCGTTACCTTACTCAAATAGTAAAAGTCGATAGCACCCTCACTAAAAATCACAATGACAATGCTTACATTTTTGCACTAGGTTTTGGCTCCGCCAAAGATAAGTCACCAATAACAATTGGGCTCGAATCTCTGCATAATCTACAAAACAAAGATGTTTTAAGTGCCGATAAAACGCAGCAATATGCTCTGCCTAATTTACCACTTGAAAACTGTTTAGCTGAAGATGATTTTGCGGCGGCCTGCGGCGCTAATCTCAGGAAAAACACTGATCTTAAAACCCTCTTATCTAACAACCGTTGGCTAATCAATCGCTATCAACAGTTACTGCAAATGAGCAACTGGCATGACAGCCCTTCTTTCAATGCTGATATAAATCCCATGCCGTTTAAAGAACTGTTGTTTGCACAAAAGCTTTACCTGCTTGATGTTTATCAAAATCTAAATTCGAGTTCAGCAAAAGCCACAGCTCAAGCAATCGATCAAGATATGCTTTTTTGGCTAGAGGTATCTAGCAATACCCACATACTGATCAATAAAATGGTCAGTGCAGCTGCAATTTCAGTCAACATGCAGCTTGGTGAAGTTATACTCAGCCAAAGCGAAGTAGAACCCAATATTGCGACTCTCCCAACGAGTTGGAATAAGCCGATAACCGCAGAAGTGCTATCGCTAAACAAGGCTAAATTAGGTGAATGGTCCTATTTCATAAGAACTATCGCTTCAGCTCAAGCCGATGATGGCAGCGTAGATACAGCAAGCCAAATAGTCAGCACCTTACTGTCACCCTTAATGCAGAACCAAGATACCGCTAATCGCTATGCAGCGATTTTAACTAACTCAGCCATACAAACTGACTGCGACAAAGGTTTATCTATCGACGGTATAAATAGTTATATCTACAACCCGCTTGGAAAATACATCCTCTGTACAGGTATGCCGTCTTTTAGTGCCCACCAAATGACCTTAGATAAACTCGAGCAACAAAGGGAAAAACTTGTTACACGAATCAAGCACTAGTCGAGTCATATTGACGTAAGGCAATGCGACACTTGAACAGATATAGATTTAAGTGTCGCAACTAACGTAAATGAATTCACTCATAACGTGTTGCAATCTAAGCTTCCCCCTTGATATTTATTCAACCACCCCCATATCGGTTATATCGTCAACCAGCAGGCACATTGTCGCTGGCTAGAGAAGAGGATTTATCGTGACCACTATCGTATCAGTACGCCGTAATAACCAAGTTGTTATCGCCGGTGATGGCCAAGTTTCTCTCGGTAATACCGTGATGAAAGGCAATGCTAGAAAAGTTCGTCGTCTATACCACAACAAGGTATTGGCAGGCTTTGCTGGCGGTACAGCAGATGCATTTACTCTATTCGAGCGTTTCGAAGCCAAACTCGAAATGCATCAAGGTCATCTTATGCGCGCCGCGGTCGAAATGGCTAAAGATTGGCGTTCAGATAAAGTGCTACGCAAACTTGAAGCCCTATTAGCTGTTGCTGATGGTGAGTCTTCATTAATCATTACCGGTAACGGTGATGTGGTTCAGCCTGAAAATGACTTAATCGCTATCGGTTCTGGCGGCAACTTTGCCCAATCAGCAGCAACTGCCCTGCTTGAGAACACCGATCTTAGCGCGTTAGAAATCGCTGAAAAATCACTGACAATTGCAGGTGACATCTGCGTGTTCACCAACCAATTTAAGACCATCGAAGAATTAAAGTACTAAGCGAATTATCGTTTATACCTAAGACTGATGCTTAAGCATGAGGAAAGAATATGTCTGAAATGACACCCCGCGAGATTGTGCATGAACTTGATAGCCACATCATCGGTCAACAGAAAGCAAAACGCTCTGTTGCAATCGCCTTGCGTAATCGCTGGCGCCGGATGCAGCTCGCTGCAGATCTTCGTCAAGAAGTCACCCCAAAGAACATTCTAATGATTGGCCCAACAGGCGTTGGTAAAACTGAAATTGCCCGCCGTTTAGCTCGTCTAGCTAAAGCGCCTTTTATTAAAGTCGAAGCGACTAAATTTACAGAAGTCGGCTATGTCGGTAAAGAAGTTGACCAGATCATTCGCGACCTTACCGATTCAGCGATTAAGCTGACACGCGAAGAGCAAATGGTTAAATGTAAGTATCGCGCTGAAGAAGCCGCTGAAGAGCGTGTTCTTGATGCGCTACTGCCTAAGCCAAAAGAAGATTGGGACAGCGAAAAACCAAGCGACAGCTCCACTCGTCAAGTTTTCCGTAAAAAACTACGTGAAGGCCAGCTAGATGACAAAGAGATTGAAATCGACATCTCTGCGCCACAAGCTGGTATTGAAATCATGTCGCCTCCAGGCATGGAAGAGATGACCAATCAGCTACAAAGCATGTTCCAGAACATGGGGCCTGGTGCGAGTAAGCGCCGTAAAATGCCAATTAAAGAAGCTTACAAACTGCTAATTGAAGAAGAAGCAGCCAAGCTTGTGAATGCTGATGACCTTAAAGAGCAAGCAATTGAATTGGTTGAGCAGCATGGTATCGTTTTCTTAGACGAAATTGATAAAATCTGTAAACGTGGTGACGCTTCAGGCCCTGACGTTTCTCGTGAAGGTGTGCAGCGCGATCTACTGCCTCTCGTTGAAGGTTGTACGGTTAACACTAAACACGGCATGGTTAAGACTGACCATATCTTGTTTATTGCATCTGGTGCATTCCAGATGTGCAAACCGTCTGACTTAATTCCTGAGCTACAAGGGCGTTTACCGATCCGCGTTGAGCTTGATGCATTATCAGCAGGTGATTTTAAGCGTATTTTGACTGAACCATTTGCCTCTCTAACTGAGCAATATGTCGCCCTTATGGCAACAGAAGGCGTTAAGGTTGAGTTTAAAGATTCTGGCATCGACGCTATTGCAGAAGCTGCTTGGCAGGTAAATGAGCGTACTGAAAATATTGGTGCTCGCCGCCTACACACGGTTATGGAGCGTTTGATGGAAGAGCTTTCTTATGAAGCATCTGACAAATCAGGTTCTGTTACCGTTGTCGATGCCGATTATGTCAAAGCACACCTGGATAACTTGGTACAAGACGAAGACCTGAGCCGCTTTATTCTATAGTGTTATGACGAGTAAAAGCTCAATGAGTGATAGCGGTTAAGGACTTTTAGGTGCTTAACCGCTATTCTGTTTTAAGACCCAATTACTTACTGGCAAACTTATGACCCAAGACAATAGCCCCAATGTTGAATCCTTAAAGTTGAAGCGTAAATCACGCCAGTTAGAGATGCACTTTGATAACGGTGAAACCTATCAATTGAGCTGTGAAATGCTAAGAGTGTATTCACCGTCAGCTGAAGTTCACGGCCACGGTAATCCGGTGCTAGTCACTCACAAAAAGAACGTTAATATCTCAGCTATTGAGCCTGTTGGTAACTATGCGGTTAAAATTGTATTTGATGATGGCCATGATACCGGACTGTTCTCTTGGAAAGTGCTGTATGACTTAGCGACCCATCAAGTCGATCTGTGGGAAAAATACCTCGCACGTCTGCGCGCTGAAAAAGCCAGCCGCGAACCACTTATCGATATGGCGGTTAAATATCATAAGTAATACTAATCAGGATAAAGGTTTGATCGCTCAGCGAGAGTTTAGTGGCTTTGAGGTTATCTAATGAGCTAAGTCACGTATCAACCAATGACAATCAATTTAACTTCACAAAAATGGCGCCTAACGGCGCCTTTTTTGTGATCGAACAGCTGATATAGTGTATTAATCGGCCTATGCGGACTTATGTCCTCTACGGATCACAATCAGGCTATTAGTATCGGTTGTAATCAAAAAAGAGGATTACTCATGACTGCACATATCGATGGTAAAGCCGGTGATTTTGCCGAGACGATGATCATGCCTGGCGACCCGCTTCGCGCTAAATATATTGCCGAAAACTTTCTAGATGACGCGGTAGAAGTCACTAATATCCGTAACATGTTTGGCTATACTGGTTTCTATAAAGGCCAGCGTATTTCAGTTATGGGACACGGTATGGGCATCCCTTCAATGGTGTTATACGCTCACGAATTGGTCACTGATTTTAACGTGAAGCGCATCATTCGGGTTGGTAGTCTTGGCGCTACACAGCAAGATGTCAAAATTAACGATGTGATTCTAGCGCAAGCCGCTGGTACTGACTCGCCAACCAATGCTAAGCGCAGTAGCGGTTACCAAATGGCGACATCGGCCACATTTGATCTACTACACAAAGCCTACAATATCTCCCAGCAAAAGCAGCTCAATGTCAAAGTGGGCAACGTATTCAGTGGCGACATGTATTACGACCCCGATGAAGACATGATCCCAGCGCTAGAACGCTTTGGCGTGTTAGGTGTTGATATGGAGGTTGCCGGACTATATGGCCTAGCCCACCATCTAGGGTTCGAGTCGTTAGCAATTCTAACGGTATCTGACCACTGCTTAACTGGCGAAGAGACCAGTGCAGAGGCTCGTCAGTTAACCTTTAATCACATGATTGAGCTGGCATTAGAAACAGCCTGTCAGTAACACTTTTAAGTCGCATGGTACTCACTGTCATGCGGCTTAGCTTTACTATTTGATACAGCAAATTAGATCTAGGAACAGATAATGAAAAATAAAATATCCTTAACATTGCTCAGTTTTTTAGCCAACTTTGTCATGGCAGGCTTTGCAACCCAGTTTGGTATGTTAATTGAACCGATTGCAGAAAAGTTTTCAGCCAACGTTAATGAAGTGGCTTCTATCTTCTCGCTACTCAACGGCGGTGCACTCGCGGGTACCATTGCCGCTTTTTTCTTGATTGAAAAAATCGGTGTAAAACGCATAACGCTTATAAGTTATTTCAGCATCGCACTCAGTGCTGCAGCGCTTCATTTCACCAGTTCACTTTCTGTGGTGATGATAGCCATGACCGTTATCGGCCTTTGTGGTGGCGTTGGTCTATGTATCGCCGGTACCATTGTGGTGTCAGTCTGGAAAGACAAAATCCAAAGCACTATGTTAGTGGTACAAGACGCTACCTTTAACGTTGCAGGTGTGGTTTTCCCACTTATCACTACTTATGCATTAAGCAATGCGCTTTCTTGGAGCTACAGCTATTTAGCTGTGGGTATTGTGGCGTTGGCGACTGCCGCGATTGCGCTTGCGACTAACTTCTCACTGGTTGAAAGCCAAACATCAAGTGAATCAGGTAAAGATGAATCCGAGTGGAATCTTGGCATCATTAGCGGTGGTCTAGGTTTGTTCCTTGGTATGCTAGCGCTATACACTTTCCTCACTTGGGCACCAATGTTCGTCAAAGAGAAGTTTGATATTCCTTTTGAAGAAGCAGGTAATATCATCACCCAGTATTGGTCTGCAGCACTAATTGGCGCACTAATATCAACAGTGATTGTATCAAGAGTGAAGATTCAACACTTTATCATGGGGATGATTTCACTAGCGCTTATTATCACCGGTATGATCGTTACTACTGAGAATTTGGCCTGGATTGGCTACCTAACTTACGGTTACGGTTTTGCCTGTGCCGCACTTTACAACGCCTTTATCGCTTACGGTGTGTCATTTGTTAAAACAGCCAGCAGCCGTAATGTCTCTTATATCTTAATAAGTGGTAGTGCCGGTGCGATGTTCAGCCCAGCGATTAGCTCAATGTTCGAAAGCATCATTGGTCTACAAACGGTGATGTATGCCATCCCTGTTATCTACGGCTTAATTATCGCGATGTTGCTTATCTCCAATAAACAAAAAGCGGCTCTAACGGCGCAAACAGCGTAAAGCTTGCGGAATAAACCTCAAACCTTTGGTTTGAGGTTTATTCTATAAAGGCCTTCAAGCCTTCGAGATCGCAAATCACCAATCCCTCTTTATCACGCTTAATCAACTGCAGATCCTCCAGCTTTTTAACCGCTCGGCGATAAACTCTGTCAGTCGTAGCAAAACGCTCCGCCTCTAAATAGCACTTAGTAAAACCTTCAACAGGTTGGTCTTTCAAGTACTGATGATAGAGATCGTAAGCGATATTATAGGCGATGGGATACAGCATTCTGCGGGTAAAAATATCAACGGTATCTTGATAGTCTATTGCAATAGCACTGGCAAAAAACAGCGCGAATTGTGGCGTTTTCAGTAATGCTTGCTGTAGTTTCTCACCATTAATAACCGTCAACTCTAGCGGCTCTTCAGCAACAATGTCCAGCTGGCATAAGTAGTCGGTAAAAAATTCCATCTCACCGAACAGTTGCGAATCACAGGTCATAGTGCCCAGTTGAAAGCTACGACCGTTTCTGGCGGTATAGCCCATTGAGATCCGCCCATGTGGCACCAAGTATAGGTCGTCCACCTGCTGCCCCTGCTGCATCAACTTATATTGAGCGGGGACCATTTTTGTTTCGGTAATACACTCGCGCATGATCTGCTCAATAGCATCATGTTTTTGCTGCCATAAAGCGTGGAAACGCCCTTTCTCAAGTGGTTTTAGCTGCATAATAATATCGGTCTGGATAGTCGTTTGGCGAAAGACTTAACCAGTATACTCAAGTCACTTATCAATATCCCTTTTTTAAAGTTACTGCCTAACCACTCTTTTTTTGCCAACTTAATGGTAAATTAACTTGTGACCAAAGTGACTGGCATAAAGCCTCGGGCTCACGCCAGTCTCCGTTAAGTATCCAGCTCACCAATGCATCGCCGACCTCCGGATAACCAATTGGTTCTGGCATAGGCGCTTTTAACCAGCGGCGCAACACTTGCGGTTCTAGGCGAGACTTCATGCATTCTGCTGCGCCAAGAAGTTCAAGCGCCGCAACATTTGAAAGTTGTTCAAACTGGCCAAGCAAAGGCTTTATCAGTAACTTTTTACCTAAAGTCAGTGCTTCACTGGCGAGTTCAAAGCCCGCATTACCAATGACTCCACCACAACTTGCCATCGCAGCTTTAAAACCGTCTCTATCAAAGCCATGCCACTTAATATGCAAGGGTAAATCTTGTGGGTTTTGAGAGGCGTGGTAGACCAAAAATGTGTAGTCAGAAAATGGCGTTAGAAAATCAACAATCGACTGCGGCGACTCAAAAGGCAGATAGACCAACACCTGAGATGACAGCACCTTATCAATTTTATCTACCTCAACAAACGGCGGTAAAATAGGAAAACCAAAGTGATGCCAGTGGCAACCCAGTGCTATATCAACAGGCGCAAAATAGTTCAGCATTGTTTCGTGAAACCAGCTATCACCCGCTTTGGGAACCGCAAAATTTAGTGCTGCTTGATGACTGATTCCTATCGAGGGTATTCCCTGATTCTTGGCCGCCCAAGCAGACACAGGCTCATAATCATTCAGAACCAAATCATAACCGCTTAAATCGAGGTTTTTGACATCCTTAACAAACCCAAGCCAAGCATTCATTTTAGCGGTTTGTGCCACATTGACTCGACCATTATGAGTCGCGAACGTCAGCCCTGATTGCACCCTGTATTGACCAAAACATTGCATATCAAAGAACTGTTCAGCAGAGCGGCCTGAAAAGAAAAAATCGACATCAACGCCCTGCTTTTGCATCGCTTTGGCCATCACTCTGGCGCGGCTTAAGTGGCCATTGCCCGTGCCTTGCACTCCATAAAGGATTTTCAATGCTCTCTCCTAAAATAGCTGCTGACTTAATGCTACTGAAAACACACCAAGTGCCGCTCCAGCGACAATATCTAATGGGTAGTGAACCCCGAGAATTACCCGTGATAAACCAATCGCTATTGCCCAAAGGGCGGCCATATAGAACAGTTGTGGATAGAGGAGAGAAATACTGCTCGCCATCACAAATGCGGCTGCTGTATGGCCAGATGGCAGACTGAATTTGTCCGCGGGTTCAAAACGCGCAACACCATCAGCTAAAGCATGGCAAGGACGTTGTCTGCGGATCATATTTTTAAGGATAAAGTACAGCGGCAGTTCAACCAAATAGGCTGCTAGCAGCATGTTAAGCAAAGACTCGCCGTTACTGTCTAACAATAAAAACAGTAGCGTAACATAGAGATAAACCGGACCATTACCCGAAGAGGATAACGATAATGCTAATGGCTGCAGGCCATTGTCTTGGCCAAGGCGTACAACAAACTGATAGCCGTTTTTGTCTAACCTAGAAATTGAGGCGAACATTACAAGCTCCCAAAACATTGTTTGATAGCAAGCTATGAAATGTCCATGACGCCTAAGTGACAGAGAGTCTAAAGTTTTATGACATAGAGAAATTATACCAATCGGTATAAAGATTTGTTCGCTCAGCGAGAGTTTAGCGGTTTTGAGGCAAGGTCATTAAATGCTCCTCGGTAACTGCTCCTGCGTTACTCTACCTCCTATATCCATATCGTCGTGCATGAATGACATTCACTACATCTGACCTCCAAGGATGGAGGGAATGCCTTAAGCAATGTCAGGAACATGCTAGGCCATGTGGTTTGCAATGAGTGAAGCGCATAGATGTTCTACGTTCAAGCTCATTAACCCAGCATCAGAGCTGCTAAAGCTCGCCTGTAAGGAGTGCTTTCGGCTTCCCACTTCGGTGTTGAATAAATGCAAAAGGGAACAACCATTGTGGCAATTATTCGCCTTGAATTAGTTCGCCAAAAACACTCTGAGTAGACTAACGACTTATAACGATTGGTATCAAACAGGGAGGTTTAACGAAGAGGAGTCAATCTGCTAGCCCGATCATCGATAGACAATCAGGCTAGTATAATTTTAAACAGGCTTAATCAGCAGCAAGTTCAGCATTATTACGATTACGGTAAATCTTTAGTAGGTGGTAGATGTTGATACACGCCACGAAAGCGTTCATACCCGCTACAGGCCAAGCTTCGATTGATGCACCGTAAATGACGAACAGCGAACAACCAGTAAAGTTTAAACATCTCAACCAGATGATGTCTTTCATCATAAGTGAAATCGCGACCATCACTGACGCAGCGTAACCAATGATTTCAATAGTATTAATAGCTTCCATAAGGCACCTTTTAGGCCCTCTGCCTTCCCTAAGCTAACCGGGGGATCCGTGCCCCTAAAGCGACTCAAAATTAAGTTAAGTTAATATATCTGCATGCATGCTAACAAAATTGAACCAAATTGGTAATAAAAAAACGTTATATAATGACCTGAGTCATGTTTTTGCTGTTTTAGTAATCGAGGTGTTGAAATATTACCACAACAGCTTCAAACGTTGCCTTTATAGACAATTGCGTGATTGATAACACTTTTCTTTTCAAGAATCCCTTATATACTGGTTTAAATTACTTATTTGCTCAGATTTATGAGCTACGCCTATCCAGCAGGAGCGTTCTTATGGAATACAACACCTCAGAACTTTGTGACACTTATATCGATGTGGTTGATGTTGTCGAACCGATGTTCAGTAATTACGGTGGTTGTAACTCTTTTGGTGGCTCAATCAGCACCATAAAATGTTTCGAAGATAATGGCCTTATTATCGATGCTCTTCAAGAGGGTGGCGAAGGCAAAGTACTATTGGTTGATGGTGGTGGTTCACTGCGCCGTGCCCTGCTTGACTCCTCAATCGCTCAAGTTGCAGTCGATAATAACTGGGAAGGGATCATCATCTACGGCTCTGTACGCGATGTTGATGCATTAGAAGATTTAGATATTGGCGTACAAGCTTTGGCATCTATTCCAGTCGGCGCCGATGGTAATGCCGTTGGTGAGCCAGAAATCCCAGTCAACTTTGGCGGCGTAACCTTCTTACCTGGTGATCATGTTTATGCCGATAATACCGGTATTATTTTGTCCCCAGAGCCGCTTGATATTGATTAACAATGAGTTGTAAGGAGTTCTGCTCTTTTCCACTCAGCCTATTAAGCCAGCCTAAACCGCTGGCTTTTTTAATGGCTGCAGTTGCCGCAATAAGCCCAGTTGAAAGTGCGGGAGCAGCGATTCAGTATGCATTTTGGCAAACAACAACGATTGGTATTACACTATCGCCCATCAGGCTTTAAACCATAAGAATAATAAAATGCAGTATATCTCCCCTTTCACAAGCGCTAAGTTAGCCAACTTGCTCAGCCCAAGAGATGGTGAAACTAAACTAGGGCAACGTTTACGTATTCCAGCAAGTAATGATCTTGCGACAGAGCTGACTCAAGCTAAAGCAGCAAATTGCCGTTTCGCCATTATTGGTATTGGCGAAGACATCGGTCCCCGTGCCAATTTGGGCCGCGGCGGATCGACCGATGCTTTTGACAGTGCCATGCAACAGTTTACTAACATGCAATCCAATCGCTTCTTAGATGGCCAAGAGTGCTTACTGTTAGGGCAAATAGAAACCACTGACCTACAGCTACCTGATGGCAGCAGCGCAGCGCAACTTCGTCATAATGTGGAGCAATTGGATCAACGTGTGATTGCCGTATTATCGCAAGTGATGCAAGCAGGACTAGAACCTATTGTGATAGGTGGTGGCCATAACAATGCCTATGGATTACTCATGGCAGCGAAAGCCAGCCATAAGCGCCCTATCGCAGCCGTTAATCTTGACCCTCATTCAGATTTCAGGCCCAGAGAAGGTCGTCATAGTGGCAACGGATTTAGCTATGCAGCAGCGTCTGGCGCCTTAGGGATTTATCATGTGCTAGGCCTTCACGAACTCAAAAATAGTGAAGCGACTTTAGAGCAACTCAAGGCTTTTGGTGGTGATTGGCATACCTTTCAGCAGATCTGGGTTAGACGAGAACTCGCTTTAGATACTGCGCTGAAATCCATCACTAAAGAGCTTAACAACAGCCAGTTACCCGTTGCCATAGAGCTAGATTTAGATGCTATCACCAATATGCCTAGCAGCGCCTCGACGGCAGCTGGAGTACCGCTACTTGATGCCCTGTTCTACGTTAGCTATGTCGCTAAGCACTGCCCTTGTGCATACCTACATTTAGCAGAAGCTGCACCAAGCTGCCACGTTGCTGGTGTTGAGGCTGGTTACCGCGAAACAGGACAAAGTATCAGTGAATTGATCTATAGCTACATTCACGGACGTATTAATGCATTGTAGTGAACAGTAATAGCAAATCGTCATACACTGATTACTTAATACAATTGGAATAATAACGATTCAACATTGATTGGTATTATGGTGTAATGCGCAGTCAATTTTACGATTGCCTGCATCTTTGCTTATTTTCGCTAGATCCAGTAGCTGATTGATAGATCCATCACATAGTGATAGATGAAAGATTCAGCAATTCGGTTTGATGGCATACAATCGCCATAATTCAACAGTTAACGTATAGGAATAGATAGATGTCAGAGGAAACTCCAAAGAGCACTCACTTCGGTTACAAGACCGTTGAAGCTGAGCAAAAGGCCGACATGGTCGCTGGCGTATTCCATTCTGTTGCCGCTAAATACGACATAATGAATGACGTAATGTCTTTTGGTATCCACCGTATGTGGAAACGCTTCACCATCGAAAGTGCTGGTGCACGTCCAGGTATGAAGGTACTCGATTTAGCCGGTGGCACAGGCGATCTGACAGCTAAATTTTCGCACATTGTCGGCGAAAAAGGCCAAGTGACCTTAGCGGATATCAACGATTCAATGCTTAAAGTTGGCCGCGAGAAGCTGCGTGACAAAGGTATTGTTGGCAACGTGAACTATGTGCAAGCAAATGCTGAAGCACTGCCATTCCCAGACAACCACTTTGATATTATCACTATCGCTTTTGGCCTACGTAATGTGACCGACAAAGATGCAGCCATTGCATCAATGTTGAGAGTACTGAAGCCAGGTGGAAAACTACTGATCCTTGAGTTCTCTAAACCAAAGCATGAGATTATGCGTAAGGTCTATGACCTATATAGCTTTAAAGTGATGCCAAAAATGGGCGCACTGATCACCCAAGATGCTGACAGTTACGAATACTTAGCCGAATCTATTCGTATGCATCCTGATCAAGAGACCTTGAAGCAAATGATGGAAACCGCAGGTTTTGAGCAGGTAAACTATACCAACATGACTGACGGTATCGTGGCTTTGCATAAAGGTTACAAATTCTGATTGGACTCACTATGTCTCGTGACATGTCTCTACTCACTTGCGCGGCGATTGAGGTTGGCTTAAACAAGCTAATCGCTCAATCGCCAGAAGACTACAGCTCACTGCGTAGTCTTCACGGCAAGGTGCTTTGCATTCAACTGACTCAACTAAGTTGGCCACTTTACCTACTTTTTGCTAAACAGATCCAAGTGTTTAGCCAATATGAAGGTGATATAACCACCAAAGTAAATGCTGATATCACTACGCTATATCAACTGACAGAAGGCGCAAACCTCACTGAGCTTATTAAGCAAGACAAGCTTAGCCTTGAAGGTGACCTGAGTTTACTACAGTCCTTTAGCCACTATATGCAAAGTGTCGAGCTAGACCTAGCAGAACCGCTTTCTGAATATATAGGTGATGCTCCAACCCATTTTGTTAGCCAAGGTTTAAAGCAAGCTAAACAAGATATCTATCAAGTATTTCAAAAGACTCGCTCTCACTTGGGTCAATTAACCACCGAAGAGTATCGACTAGCACCGCATAAGCTCGAATATATTCACTTAAGTGATACTATCGAGGATATCGCACTAAACGTCGATGCTTTGGGCTCACGGATAGAGCAACTACTAAATAGGGCTAAAGCTAAACAATGACAGTAAAAAGTATCAAGCGCGCTTATCAAGTCATCCGCACCACGCTTCACTATGGTCTCGATGATTTAATCCCTTCAAAGGTAACGCCTTGGTATTTTAAGTTGTTAAGAGGCTGCCTATTTTGGCTTAGAAATAAACACAAAGATAAAGTCGGTGGTGAGCGCTTAAAACTTGCAATGCAAGAGCTTGGGCCTGTATACATTAAGTTTGGCCAAATGCTGTCGACTCGCCGCGATCTACTCAGTGATGAGTGGGCAGAAGAACTGGCGATGTTGCAAGACAGAGTGCCTCCTTTTGATTCAGCTATTGCTCGCGCGTCAATCGAACAAGCACTCAATGCCCCTATCGAAACCTATTTCGATGATTTCGAAGATACTCCACTCGCGTCAGCATCTATTTCACAAGTTCATACTGCTACACTGAAATCAAATGGTGCCAAAGTCGTACTCAAAGTATTGCGCCCTGACGTTGAGCAAAAAGTGCATGCAGATATTCAGCTCATGTCGCAAGCAGCTGACATTTTAGAAACACTACTTGGTGCCAATAACCGCCTGCGTCCAGCTGAAGTCATTGAAGATTACCGCACCACAATAGAGGGTGAGCTAAATCTTAAGCTCGAGGCATTAAACGCGATAAAGCTACGCAATAATTTCCTTGATTCTAACGCGCTTTATATTCCATATATGTATGAAGAGCTCTGTTTCACTCGGCTCATCGTGATGGAGCGTATCGACGGTGTTCCAGTCTCAGATAAAGCGGCACTGGAAGCTCAAGGCACTAACTTAAAACTACTCGCAGAGCGTGGCGTCGAACTGTTTTTCACTCAAGTATTTCGCGATAACTTTTTCCATGCTGATATGCATCCAGGCAATATTTTTGTCAGCCACGAGCACCCTAACGATCCTTTCTACATTGGTTTAGACTGCGGCATTATGGGTACACTTACCGATGAAGATAAGCGCTACTTAGCCGAAAACTTTCTGGCTTTCTTTAACCGCGATTACCGCCGTATTGCGCAGCTCTACATCGAATCAGGCTGGGTCTCTGCAGATACTGATGTCAGCGCCTTTGAACAAGCAGTTAAAGTCGTTTGTGAACCTATGTTTAACAAGCCTCTGGATGAAATATCATTCGGTCACGTACTGTTAGAGCTATTTAGAACCGCACGTCGGTTCGACATGGTAGTACAACCACAGTTAGTGCTCCTTGAGAAAACCTTACTCTACATTGAAGGTCTTGGGCGTCAGCTCTACCCTCAGCTGGATTTATGGCAAACCGCTAAACCTTTCTTAGAAGATTGGATGGCAGAGCAAGTTGGCCCTAAAGCCATGGCAGGGAAAATTAAACAGCAGCTTCCCTATTGGGCTGATCAGCTGCCAGAGTTGCCAGAACTTATCTACGACAATTTGAAAATGGGCCGTAATTTGGCTAAAACCCATAACAAATTGCTCGATCGATATCTAAAACATCAGCAAAAAGCCCATAAAAGTAACTATCTTTTGATCACATCCGCTATTTTAGTGATCTGCGGCACTATTTTGTTAAATCAAGACGCTACACTATGGGCTTCTTACGGCAGCATCGGCACTGGCCTCATTTTATGGGTGCTCGGATGGCGATCTAGGCCAAAGAATCGCAAATTTTAGCTAGACCTAAATAACCAAAGGTTCATAATAGAACCAGTATCTAAATTAAGAGGATTCGTACATGGGTGGCATTAGTATTTGGCAACTTCTTATTATTGCATTGATTGTAGTATTATTGTTTGGAACTAAGAAGTTACGCTCTCTAGGTGGTGATTTAGGTGGGGCAGTTAAAGGCTTCAAGAACGCCATGTCTTCTGAAGAAGAGAAGAAAGCTCTAGAAGACAGCGCTGCTGAAAAAACAGCTGAGAGCACTGACACAGCCGAAAAAAAGGCTGAATCTAAGGACAAAGAACAGGCGTAATCGACTATGTTCGACGGTATCGGCTTTATGGAGTTGCTGTTGATTGGAGTTTTGGGGCTAGTAGTACTTGGCCCTGAAAGACTTCCTGTCGCCGTGCGCTCAATTTCAGGCTGGATCCGCGCCATGAAGAAGATGGCTAACTCAGTGAAAGACGAATTAGAGCAAGAGCTTAAAATCGAGCAGTTGCATACTGATTTGAAAAAAGCGGAAAACCAAGGCCTTAAAAACCTTGCGCCTGAGTTACAGGATTCAATCGATCAACTTAAACAAGCAGCGGAATCTGTTAATCGTCCTTATCAAGTAGAAGATGCTCCTTCGGCAAAAGAAACACCCGCCAAAGAGACCCCGACTACCGAGACAGCTTCGACAGAGAACGCAAAGTCAGACAAACCTAACGGGTAGTCCATGTCACAACAACAGCCGTTAATAAGCCATTTGCTTGAACTGCGTAATAAGCTGCTTCGAGCAATTGGTAGTGTTCTCTTGGTGTTTATCTGTTTGGTCTATTGGGCCAATGATATTTACCATTATATGGCCATTCCATTGATGCAAGCTCTGCCCGAATCGAGCAGTATGATTGCAACCGATGTTGCTGCGCCGTTTTTTGCACCATTCAAACTAACTCTGGTATTGTCATTTTTCATCGCCATACCCTATGTTTTGTTTCAGATATGGTCGTTTGTTGCTCCAGGACTTTATAAGCATGAAAAGCGCTTAGTTGTACCGCTTCTTGCAAGCAGTACTTTACTATTTTACCTCGGTATCGCGTTTGCCTATTACGTTGTGTTTCCTGTTGTATTCGGCTTTTTCACTAGTGTTGCGCCAGATGGCGTTGAAGTTGCGACCGATATCAGCAGTTATTTAAGCTTTATTCTGAAACTGTTTTTCGCATTTGGTTTAGCCTTTGAAATACCTGTTGCAGTGGTTCTTTTATGCTGGGCTGGTGTGACAACACCGGAAGAGCTGAAGAAGAAACGCCCTTACATTGTGGTTGGCGCATTTATCGTCGGCATGTTATTAACTCCGCCGGATATTATTTCGCAAACAATGCTCGCTATTCCAATGCTAGTGTTATTTGAAGGTGGCTTAATCGCAGCACGCTTTTACAGTAAAGGTGAGTCCGAAGAGGACGACGAAGACGATAGCACTGAAGAGAGTGAAAGCAGTAAGTAGCCAAAAGATATAGATAGAAAAATATAACAAAAGGTATTGTCGTTCATCATAGATGAAGCAATACCTTTTTTGTTTTTAGTGTTAGGTCTTATGAGGGTTACGCTCTAACGCTGCAGCTCTATATAGCACGACTTTTAACAGACGCAGTGATCTTTCTCTGACCTCCAACAATGCCATTCCAAAATGATTATGCTATTACTCATATCGAAACACATTAGAAGCTGTTGCTGAATTTATTACATCTATGAAGGAATTGATATAAAATCCTTCTGTAGTCAGCTTCTATGAGTTGCTGATCTTTCGAATTCAATACTTTTGGGGTAAGGCTTGAGCGATGATGCTTAGCTCGCTAAGTGAAAAACTCGTCATTCAGTGATAAAACCCGAAGGGCCGCGCTTCTTGGCTATTTTTACTGAGTTGTAGGTGATTGGTGGAGAATGACTAAACCGCATAACCTCTACCTTATTAAAATAGCCGATAAACTGCGGCAAAAATAACTGTAAAAGATCAACACCCCCTAATAATAAAAAGGATATTTTCAATGATTAAGCCTCAGCTTTTACTGTTCACAACAGCCTCCATTTTGTTGTCAACCTTTGCACATGCCTCAGTTGAATCTCAGCTATCCAAATGCGCGACGGTGCAAGACAAGCTGGATCGTCTTATTTGTTATGATAACATCGCAAACTCATTGCCAGCTCAAGGTTCTAACAGTCAAGCTCCTACAACTGAGACTGTTACTGTCGCTTCTTCTACAGCGGTTGTAACCGCTACAGCCAACACACAAAAGAGTGCTGTCGAAGAGTTTGGTAATTTGGAGAAAAGCAAAAAAGATCAGGATATAGACACTATTCACCTTACAGTAAGCAAAGTAAAAAAAGACGCTTATGGTGCGTTAAAGATTGAGTTTACAAATGGTCAAGTCTGGAAACAAACTGACTCGCGGCGCTTTAAGTTGAAACCTGAACAAGAGATATTTATAAAAAAAGCTGCTCTAGGCTCTTTCACTCTAGGTATGGAAGATCGCAACACCACTATTCGTGTTAAACGTCTCAAGTAATGCAACAGTTTATGGACATAGCTGTCAATCTAATTGGCAGCGCCTTAGAGAAAAAGATTCAATGCGTTGTAGACAATGCCAACGAAGTCGGTGTTACTTCGATGATCGTGATAGGAAGTCACACAGAAGAAAGTGCCCAAGCGATAGAATTGTGCAGCATGCATCCCAAGCAGCTATTTAGCACCGTTGGTGTTCATCCTCACCACGCCAGCGAATGGACACCACAAAGCAGTCATCAAATTAAGCAACTAAGCTTAGCGCAATGTGTGGTTGCCATTGGCGAATGTGGCTTGGATTATAATCGTGACTTCTCACCCAGACCGAAACAAAGACAAGCTTTTGCTGAGCAGCTTGAATTAGCCGTAGAACTGCAGCTTCCGGTATTAATGCATGAGCGTGATGCCCATGAAGACTTTCTGGCTATAATGAAAGAATATCGCCCACAGTTACCAGCAGCCCTGCTACATTGCTTTACCGGAAACCGCGAAAGTTTAGCTGCTTATTTAGAGCAAGACCTGCATCTCGGTATCACGGGTTGGGTATGCGATGAGCGTCGAGGACAAGAGCTTGCAGAGCTAGTACCACTAATCCCTGACAACCGCATTTTAATTGAAACCGATAGTCCCTATTTACTGCCTAGAAGCATGCGCCCCAAGCCTAAATCAAGTAAAAATGAGCCTAAATACTTACCTTATATCGCGGAGTATGTGGCTAATCTTCGGCAGCAACCTTTTGATGATTTTGCACAGCAAACCTATCGAAATAGCCGCTCATTTTTTGGGTTACCCTATTAATGTCACTAATTACTCGCACGACTTTCATTCTGTTCCTAATATATTCAAGTGTTGTGAATGCTGAAAATGCATTAACAATCGATATTAATACTGCGGATAAACTTCCGTTAACTGACTGGGTTTACATCACATCGACAAACCAAAGCAGCAATATAAGTCAAGTAAGCCGCTTGTCTTCTACTGATTGGGACAAGCTTTCGCCAGATATCATTCGCGGGTTAGGCGACAAGCAGTTTTGGGTGAAATTTAGCTTATATAGCAATGGAGCGTTTACCACCAACAGAATTATTTCAATCGCTAATTCACATTTAGATCTCATTGAGTTATATCACTTTAACCGACAACGGCTAGTCAATAAAGTTATCATGGGCGACAGCATTCCCTTCTCTCAGCGCCCCATCATCAGCAATGACTTTTCATATCCATTTAGCAGTAAGAATGATGATTTTCATACGTTTTATATCAGAATAAGCACTACCGGCTCAGCGAATCTTCCGATGACGCTGTGGTCAGATAACGCCTACTATCAAAGTTCAGAACAAAATTCATTAATCTATGGCTTTCAAATAGGTGTACTCATTGCCATTGGTATTTTCAGTTTATTCATCGCCCTTACTTCACATTCATTTAGTTATACCTATTATGCCGGTTATGTACTCTCTTTGACTTTGTTTGTGGCAACTTTGCACGGCATCGCTTTCCGCTTTATATGGCCAAATTGGCCAGTGGTTCAAACCTTTATTTTGCCTATGCTGTTATGCATATCTATGGCGTTTGCCTATCTGTTTTCTGAAAAGGTGATGCAGCTTAAATATCATAGCCGCACTATGTTAAGGATCTGCAGAGCGGGCGCAGCAATATCTGTTTTGCTGTTATTTATAGGTTTATTTCTAAACTATAACCTCGCGCTAAAAATAGATATCTGTGCCGTCATGTTCACCTGCGTATTATTAATGTATATCTCATTGCTACAAGGATTTCGTGGCCATAAGCTAGCTAAGCTTTTTGCTATTGGCTGGGCGGGAATGATGTTAGGTGTGCTTATATCCGGTTTGATGTATTTGGGCTATGTTGAGCTTGAAGTGCAAGCCAAGACTCCTTTTATGCTCGGCCTCAGCTTCGAAATAGTATTTATGGCTGCGCTACTTGCTATTCGGTATAACGACGAGCGTCTCGCCAAAATGCAGATCCAAAAAGAAGCCTTGCTGCAAGCCGAAAATGTAAAGCAGACCCGAGAAGAGGCACTGCGCATAGAGGCTAGAAGTAGTGAGCAGCTTGGGCAGATGGTGCAAGAGCGTACATTAGAGCTAGAGATAGCACTAAGGGAGCTCAATGAGGCCAATCAAAAATTAACTGAACAAACCACCATTGACAGTTTAACTGGGGTTAAAAATAGAAATTCTTTCGACAAACGAATTGTCGCAGAGGGACGAATTAGTCGCCGCCAGCAAACACCAATGGCAATACTCATGTTAGATATTGACCACTTCAAATCGATTAATGACACCTATGGCCACCTTGCTGGCGACCAAGCTTTGCGAGTTATTGCTGAAGAATTAAAACAAAAATTAAAGCGACCAACCGATCTAGTATCACGTTTTGGTGGTGAAGAGTTTGCTATTATATTACCGAACACGAATCAAGAAGGCGCCTTGCAAGTTGCTGAGTCAATAAGGAAAGCTATTTTTGAGTTACCGATTAGTTGGGGCGGCGTTACCATCCCACTAACGGTTAGTATTGGAGTGAGCGTCGAAATCGTCTCATCTGAGCAACATACAACTTTGCTTTTGGAACTAGCTGATAAAGCACTTTATCGCGCAAAAAATGAAGGTCGTAATAGGGTCATGCTATACACGCCTGAACAGGAACAGAATTAACTCCGAAGCCCGATAAAGTATTGAGTGCAAGTAAGCTCTCAGCTAAATTAAGCCTTAAGCAAGATTGACATCACCATAAGTTTGGAGCCGAATGTGAATATTATTACCAGTGCCTACCCACAGCGTAGAATGCGCCGTATGCGTAAACATGAGTTTAGCCGTCGCCTCATGTCTGAAAACCAGCTCACCGCAAATGACTTAATTTATCCAATGTTTGTGCTTGAAGGTAATAATCGTACCGAGCAAGTTGCATCTATGCCTGGTGTTGAACGCCTTTCTATCGATCTACTTCTTAAAGAAGCTGCCGAGTTAGTAGAGCTTGGGATCCCATTGATTGCACTCTTCCCTGTTACGCCTTCAGAAAAGAAAACCTTGATGGCAGAAGAGGCATATAATGCAGACGCATTAGCACAACGTGCTGTTCGTGCGCTAAAAGAAGCTTTTCCAGATCTAGGTGTGATGACCGATGTAGCCCTTGACCCATTTACCACTCATGGGCAAGACGGCATTATTGATGAAACCGGTTATATCATGAATGATATCACCACTGAGATTTTGGTTAAGCAAGCACTTAGCCATGCTGACGCAGGTGCAGACATTGTCGCTCCGTCTGACATGATGGATGGACGTATTGGCGCTATTCGTGAAGCTCTAGAAGCTGCTGGCCATGTTAATACTCAAATTATGGCTTACTCAGCCAAGTATTCATCTAACTACTACGGTCCATTCCGCGATGCAGTGGGCTCTGCGGGGAACCTTAAAGGTGGCAATAAGCATAGCTACCAAATGGATCCAGCCAACAGCGATGAAGCATTACACGAAGTTGTACTCGATATTCAAGAAGGTGCTGACATGGTTATGGTTAAGCCAGGCATGCCTTACCTTGATATCGTCCGCCGCGTTAAAACTGAACTTGCGGTACCGACCTTTGCTTACCAAGTCAGTGGTGAGTACGCGATGCACATGGCTGCAATTCAAAATGGTTGGTTAGCGGAAAAAGCTATCGTAATGGAATCACTACTTTGCTTTAAGCGCGCTGGTGCTGATGGCATCTTAACTTACTTTGCCAAGCGCGCAGCACAGTGGTTAAAAGAAGATAAATAGCCAAAATCTGATAGAAAAATGCCACTCAACATAGAGTGGCATTTTATTTTCTGGCTAGATAAAAGTTCAATGTTGCTCTACTCATCACCCACCTTAGTCTCGATTGTGTGAGCCCTGCCACTAAATCAACAATATTGCAGTGATCGCTTTAACAGTACTCCCAGAGTATGCTTCACCCGTTAGTTAAGACATGATTGAATAAAGCAGAATTCATTTCTTCTCGCGAAAGGTATAATCATGCACAATAACGTTAAAGCATTACTTGCCACCACAGTTTTATTTTTTAGTAGCCAAAGTATGGCCAATAGTGGTTGCGGATTCGAAGAACAGCAAGAGGGCTTTATGGCCACTTGCAGCGAGGAGAAACAAGAAGTGATCTTAACCGGATTAGTAAGCAACGAACAACTGAATGTGCTTGATTGGTTCAGCCAAGAATATAGCGATTACCAAGCTGACCAAGCAACAATTGCGCAGCTGCAAACTATCACAGTGCCAACCGAAATCACGGTTATTATCGGTACTTGGTGTCCTGATTGTCACCGTGAAACACCGCGATTCATCCGTATCATGGAGCAGGTTAATAACCCAAACATTACGGTGCAGTTCATTGGCGTTGATAGAGCGAAAGAAGACCCACAAGGCTTAGCTAAGCACTATGAGTTCTCACGTATTCCAACCATTATTGTTGAGCAAGACAGTGTAGAGGTTGGCCGTATTATTGAAAGACCAGAAGTGACGTTAGAGAAAGACCTAGCGAATATACTAAAGCTCTAATCAGTTAATACCTTGGTTAATATAAAAAAACCGCTCTAATGAGCGGTTTTATTTTGCTATTACCTAATCTTTAAAAATCGTAACGCACTGACGCTCTCACGTAACGAGGCTGCTGGAAGCTATCCGTATATCCATAACGCTCGTTCTTCGCACCACTATCAAACTCATATTGCTCATCTACACCCTTCGCACCATCAAAGTTGAAGAGGTTGAACACATTAAGTTTAAAGTTAAGCAAACCTGCATCTGCCATATCAAGTGTATATGAAAGGTTCAAATCGATATTATAAACCCAATCTGTGCGACCCATGCTGCCGCGTGGTGCAGCTTCTCCATCAGCATAGAATGATGAAGCACCATACCAATCTCGACCGTAGCAACGTCCTACGATTTCAACAGCAGTGACACAATATCCTTGATCTTCAGGATGCACACCGAATGCATTAATTGGACGACCTGACTGCAAGTATGAGTTAAAACCTACGCTGAAGTCTTCAGTAATGTTGTAAACACCGTATAACTTAAAGTTATGGCGTCTATCATTTGGCAGGTAACCTTCACCATTATCCATTAACTCTGGGTAATCAAAAGAGGTAGTCCAACCTGGATCGGCCTGCTCATTATCAGAACGAACTAAACCTTCTGTATTACCTTCACTCTTAGACCAAGTATAAGAGCCGTTTAACACGAAATCTTCGGTTACATTGCCTGAGAAGTTAAGCTCAACCGCTTTATAGGTACGAGTTGCCTCAGGGAAACCCATTTGGTCAGAGTTTACGTTTACCGCTTCTTTAACGCCATCACCATCGACATCATAATAGATCTCAGTGCCAATACCTGGGTTTGTTAAAGTAGGGAACCAACCACCAACAAAATAATCTTCAGCACTTGTCTCACCGTTACCAGCATGCCATGTATTCGCATCGTAATTATCGGTGACCCATTGGTTCATACCATAGTTAAACGATACATCTTCAATAGATTGCTTTAAGTCACGGTATACACCACGAATACCAACTGCCCAATCGTCATTAACTTGCTGCTGGTAACCTAGTGCAAACTCATCAGAATACATTGAACCCGCTTTGTTGTTGAACAGCTGATCAGCGTCAGGTACTGAACCATCAGCCACAACACGACGGTCAATTTCACTACCTAGAATAGGTGAACCATCTGCATTTACACCATCAAGACGACTTACAATATGAGAATCATACGCAGACGATGCCATTCTTAAGTTTGTGTTCGGAGATACCGGCTGGAAGTAACGACCGTATGATGCATAGATCTTGCTTTCACCATCACCGAGTACATCCCAAGTTGCACCCAATCTTGGTGCATATTGACCATCTAGATCAACGTATTTGTCACCAGAACCCGTGGTATTACTAAATTCACTATAGCGAACGCCCGCATTAATCGTCACGGTATCCGTGACAGCCCAGGTATCAGAGATATAAAACGCAGTATGGACATTTTCTGTAGCACTTTGCTTACCCCAGATACGTAGGTCTGCATACTCAGTACCTTCAGTTAGGCCGTAGGAGTTATCAGCACCTGCAGCATAATACTCATACCAACCGTCGCCATGAGGAGTATAAATATCTGCAATCTCTAAACGTTCATAATCATAACCACCACGTAAAGTATGATCACCAATAACCCAATCAAGATCGATGCGGTAAGTTATACGTTTATCTTCAGTTTCCGATGAACCGTAACCAACCCAATCACCTAAACGCTCATAACTGCCTGAACGATAATCTTCATAAGTAGATTGTTCTAATGTACCTGAGTTATCTTTGGTCGACTGAGTGATCTCACCATACATCGCAGATAACGTAATATCATCAGTTAGATAGCCTGTGTATTGCGCATTCCAACCGATACCACCATAGGTAGACTCAGTAAGACCAATCGCATCACCTCTATTTCCGTCTTCATCACGGTTATATTGTGTACTTGAGTAATCACCTTCGTTACTAAATGCCATCATCCCTAATGAATGATCATCAGTAATATACCAATCCAACTTAGTAAACCAACGATTAGTGTCCCACTCTTTATCCCTGCTAGTCGTCTCACCCGCAGTCGTTTCTTGCTCTACATTTGGGTTCCATAATGCGTAGAAGAATAACTTGTCCTCAACGATCGCACCAGAAGCCCACATGTTATATTCAGTTTCTTCCCATGAACCATCTTCAACTTCTTCGATACTGCCATCATTTTTGACACGAAGATCTGGCTCAGCTAATGAATTTGGAGCATATTCCGCCTTTGCACCAAACTTCCATTCATTGTCACCGGATTTGGAAACCAAGTTAACAACGCCACCGATAAAGCGACCATATTCAGCTGATACGCCACCAGTTTGCACTTCTGTTTGTGCCATCGCTTCCCACGGAAGATCGATATCGCCCATCCCCTTTCTTAAATCGGTAATGTTCAACCCATTTAAATAGTAACCATTTTCCGCAACAGATGAGCCGCCAATAGCAACTCCGCCAAAACCATCATCTCCAGCAACAGATCCAGGAGTCAACAATGCAATTGCCGTCGAGTCGAGTTCAACTGGTAATTGGTTTAGCTCTTTAATTGAAATAACTTGGGAAGTGGTTGTGCTACTTGTGTCTACTCGACTAATTCGCGCACCATTTACTGCAATTCGTTCTACGTCTGCATTTTCAGCATCAAGTGCCACATCAAATGTCAGTGCATTACCTACTGTGATTTCAATGTGTTGTTCTTGTACTTGATAGAAACCATTTTTCATAATGGTCACTGTGTACTTACCAATCGGGAGGCCTTTTAATGAGAAGTTACCGTTAGCCCCGGTAATAGTCTCTTTTACAATCCCTTTAGATTCATGTTTGATAGTCACTGTAGCATTGCTAGCATCACCACCAACATCTGTTGTTATGTGTCCCTTTATGACACCAAAGCCGTCTGCAGCAATTACCGCAGGAGCAGTCATCATTAACACCGAACCAACAGCTAAAGCTGTCAGTGTTTTTCTTGCAGTCAATCGCTTTGAAGCGTTATTTCCGTTCATACAAAATTTCCCTTTATTCCTATAGTTTTTATGCAAATTCCATTTATTATTTGGTCGCCGTTTTGTTTCGGCATCACTTTCTAGAAAAATGCAACGGCACGTTAACATCATTCACAAGTCGTATACAATCTACTTTATCCACGCAATAGTTCGTCAATAATGATTTTTGGCTTAAGGAAGTTCAGAGAAAATAACGGAGGAACAGAGTGAATACCCAACAAAAGTAGTACTTTGAAGCTTAAAAACTAGCCAGCTGGGCTTTTAGGATCTCCAAGAGCCTAAAGAATAAATAAATATAATATACAATATTTATTTATAACCAGAATAAGAGATGATATAGGTAGTCGTTGTAATCAATGCTGAGAGGATAAGAAACCTTAATCCGTACGCTTAGCCAATTGATGCAAAACGCCTTCACGTAATGCGCCACCAGAGAGGTGTAATTTTTCAATATTAAGCAATTCAAATAGTGCCAGCAGTATCGCAACACCTGCTGCAAAGGTAGGAGCTCGCTCAGGTTTCAAGCCAATAATGTCCAGCATTGATGGAGAACCCTGACTTAGAACTTCTTGTTTTAGTGTTAACAATACATCCAAACTGATGACCGTTGACTCACTTCGAGCATTAAGCAGTTCAACAACCGATTGCACGCTACCAGAGGCTCCGACAACACAGTGCCATCCAAGATGCGTTAGCTGTTGTTCATAATCCCCTAACGCTGCTTTGACGCTATTTTTGACTTGGTCAAAATCGAGAGTCTGAAAAGGGAATTGATTAAAGAAGCGATTGTTAAAGGTGACACACCCCATCGCAAGGCTGGTTTTAAGTAGAATATTATCGCCGTCACCAATAATAAACTCGGTACTCGCACCACCAATATCAATCACTAAGCGTCGCCCTGAACCTTCAGTAGTTGCAGCCATGCCTTGATAAATTAGTTGTGCTTCTTCGATACCGGAAATGATTCTAATTGGATGAGGTAATACTGTGAGAGCTTGCTGACAGAAATCATCAGCATTGCTAATTTTTCTTAAAGTAGCGGTAGCGATGATCTCTACATTATCAGCCGATACGCCCTCTTTAATAAGCATCTCAGAGAACATTGCGAGACAATCAATACCCCGCATCATCGCTGACGGGTTCAGCGAACCATCAGCCTCTATTCCTTCAGCTAAACGCACCTTACGTTTATATTTGGCAACAATTTTAGGATGATGGCTAACGGTTTTAGCCACCATCATATTAAAACTATTTGAGCCTAACGTTATGGCTGCATAGCTAGGTGAGGTCATTTACGCAGTATCTCTGTTACGAATGTCTACGTGTCTTGTCGTGACGACGTGGTGCATTACCACGATGGCCGCCTTGAGGACGAGAACCGCTACGATCGCGAGAGTTACGGCTATGGTTACTTGGCTTGCGATGGATGCGTTTTGGCGCAGGGATATCATCAAGCAAAGCTTCACTGTCGTAGGACGTCACCGGAATGGAGTGTTGAATATAACTCTCAATAGCAGGTAGATTCAGCGCATACTCTTCACAAGCAAAGCTAACTGAGACCCCTTTTTGACCTGCTCGACCTGTACGACCTATACGGTGTACATAATCTTCACAGTCATCTGGTAGGTCATAGTTGTATACGTGAGATACATCAGCAATGTGCAATCCACGAGCTGCTACATCCGTTGCCACTAAAACGTCGATGTCACCACTGGTAAATTGCTCAAGAATACGTAAACGTTTCTTTTGTGGTACATCACCAGTCAGTAAGCCAACTCGGTGTCCATCACCCTCAAGCCATGACCATACTTTTTCACAGCTGTGTTTGGTATTTGAGAAAACAATTGCTTTTTCTGGCCAATCTTCTTCGAGCAAAGACAATAGCAACGGCATCTTCTCTTCCATCGATGGATAGAAGATCTCCTCTTTAATATTCTTAGAGGTTTTCTCATTCGGCGCAATTTCAACTTTTTCAGGTTCGTTCATGTGATCATATGCCAGCTCTTGCACTTTCATTGAAAGCGTTGCAGAGAACAACATATTCAAACGTGATTTTGCATCAGGCATGCGTCTAAACAAGAAACGAATGTCTTTGATGAAGCCTAGATCAAACATACGATCCGCTTCATCAAGCACTACTGCTTGAATCGCACTCACGTCTATAACACCTTGGCGAACGTAATCGATGATACGACCTGTTGTGCCAATCAAGATATCGATACCTTTATCAAGCACTTTTCGTTGTGCTTCATAACCTTCGCCACCATAAACGATACCGACTTTAAGGCCAGTATGCTTAGCCAGTAGGTTGGCATCTTTAGCAATCTGAATAGCAAGCTCACGTGTTGGCGCCATGATGATAGCGCGTGGTTGATTAATCTTTCGCTCAGCTGGAACAGCTTCAGTCAACAAGTGGTTAAATGTCGCGACTAAAAAGGCTAATGTTTTACCCGTACCCGTTTGTGCTTGTCCGGCGATATCTTTTTTCGCTAATAAAATCGGCAATGATAACGCTTGGATCGGCGTACAAAACTCAAAACCAACTTCGTTAAGTGCTTGTTGAACTTCTTTATGTAACGGGAAGTCGGCAAACTTTTTTGTAGATAAATGTGTTTCGCTCATAGTGCAGGCTTACCTGTAAAAGGTTGCAATAAGAAACGTGATCGTTTGAAATAACGATATTATTTTTATCGCTGAAAATTGGTACACACTCAGAGAAACGTTTTTCACGATATTTGCAGCATCGGTGACGGAATCACTATTCCCTCTATTTATGGTGATGCTATGAAATTTTAGCGTGTATTTAGCGTTCTCTTAAGGCGAATTAAATACGTTTTTAGGCGTTAGTCATCGTTGACTTAGGCTCACTATGCCTATAAATCATCGTCTTGTCTAAAGCGTTTTTCGATACCCGAGAGTAGCGACTTTATTAAATGATTAACTTTTAGCTTGAAAAGCTATTTTACCGACCCAATATACAGGTTAAGCCATTAACAAACCAGCAATGGCAACCAAACTGGAGAACAACATGAGCGACAAGATTGTATACCTAAGCGACGATAGCTTCGAAAATGACGTAATTAACTCAGAACTACCAGTTCTGGTTGATTTTTGGGCAGAATGGTGTGGTCCTTGTAAAATGATTGCCCCAATCTTAGATGACGTAGCTGAAGAGTATGCAGGTAAGATCACTGTTGCTAAGTTAAACGTTGACCAAAACAACGTATCACCTGCTAAATATGGTGTTCGTGGCATTCCAACTCTACTACTATTTAAAGCTGGTGAGCTTGCTGCGACTAAAGTTGGCGCCCTTTCAAAGACTCAACTTAAAGAGTTTATTGACGGTCAACTCTAATATACCAACCGGTATAAAGATTTGGTCGCTCAGCGAGAGTTTAGCGGTTTTGAGGCAAAAAAATGAGTGAAGTACATAGTTATACTACGTTCAAGCTCATTAACGCAGCATCGGAGCCGCTAACACTCGCCTGTAAGGAGTGTTTTTGGCTTGCTAGTTCGGTGTTGGATAAAGGCATAAGGGAGCAACCATTATGGCAATTATCCGCCTTGAATTAGTTCGCCAAAAAACACTCTGAGTAGACCCACTACTTATACCAATTGGTATAACACTTTAGTGGCTCTATAAGCCACTAAAGCAAGTTAGAGTGACTCCCGACACAGCTTCAACAAGAAAATGTGTCGGGTTTAACTAAATTTCTAGACGCCCCGTCAAGTTAGTGCTACTTTAATAACCAAAGCGATTCTAACTAACCCACTTCTCGCTATCCGATCGATATTCAAAAAGTTTTAACCTCATTGATCAAAGATGGCATCGTCACGCAAAAAACAAGACCCACCAAGATGAATTTATCAGAATTAAAAGACACATCGATTTCAGATTTAGTACAACTAGCCCAAGACATGAAGCTCGAAAATATGGCCCGTGCTCGTAAACAGGACATTATTTTCTCGATCTTGAAAGCCCACGCCAAAAGCGGTGAAGATATTTTCGGTGGCGGCGTATTAGAGATCCTACAAGACGGTTTTGGTTTCCTACGTAGCTCTGATGGGTCTTACTTAGCGGGTCCAGATGATATTTATGTATCACCAAGCCAAATTCGCCGCTTTAACATGCGTACTGGCGATAGTATCTTCGGTAAAATCCGCCCACCTAAAGATGGTGAGCGTTATTTTGCACTATTGAAGGTGACTGAGGTCAATTTCGATCGCCCAGAAAACTCTCGTAATAAGATCCTCTTTGAAAACTTAACGCCACTACATGCCGAAGAACGTTTACGCATGGAGCGCGGTAATGGTTCAACTGAAGATATTACCTCACGTATTTTGGATTTATGTTCACCAGTAGGTAAAGGTCAACGTGGTTTGATTGTTGCTCCGCCAAAAGCGGGTAAAACCCTATTACTGCAGAACATGGCGCAAAGCATTACTTACAACAACCCAGACGTTGTATTGATGGTATTGCTAATTGACGAACGTCCTGAAGAAGTTACCGAGATGCAGCGCATGGTTAAAGGTGAAGTGATTGCTTCTACCTTTGATGAGCCAGCGAGCCGTCACGTACAAGTCGCAGAGATGGTTATCGAAAAAGCTAAGCGTCTTGTTGAGCATAAGAAAGACGTAGTCATTCTTCTCGATTCGATTACTCGTCTAGCACGTGCCTATAACACTGTTATTCCTTCATCAGGTAAAGTACTTACCGGTGGTGTTGACGCTAACGCACTACACCGTCCTAAGCGCTTCTTTGGTGCAGCTCGTAACATCGAACATGGCGGTAGCTTAACCATCATCGCAACAGCACTTGTTGATACAGGTTCTAAGATGGACGAAGTCATTTACGAAGAGTTTAAAGGTACTGGTAACCAAGAATTACACCTTTCTCGTAAAGCTGCTGAAAAACGTGTATTCCCAGCGATTGATTTCAACCGCTCTGGTACTCGCCGTGAAGAGAAACTAACAACTCCAGACGAACTTCAAAAAATGTGGATCTTGCGTAAAATCTTGAACCCAATGGATGAAGTGACTGGCATGGAATTCCTTATCGATAAATTGGCAATGACCAAAACAAACGATGAGTTCTTCACTGCCATGAAGCGCGCTAAGACTTAGATTAGCCGTTACAAGCATTAAAAAAACCGCATTTATGCGGTTTTTTTATCTCTGTTTTTAGAGGTCATTGATCTTTCCAGCTTAGTTTTTGCTCAAGTTCAATAATTTTAAGGCAAGGCTTGAGCGATGATGCTTAGTTCGTAACCCACCCTGCTCTATTAGAGCTAAAAGCTATTGAAACGATAACAAAAGGCCGCGCTTCTTGGCTTTTTTACTGTTTGGTAGGCTTATTGTGAAGAATGACTAAACAGTCGTAGCCTCCACCTTGTTAAATTAGCCAATACACTGCGACAAAAACAACCGAGAAAGGTCAACAGCCCCTAATCATTCAATAATTTTTCTCATCGATACTTTGCTAAAGCCAAATGATTCATCTTGCTCTTCATTGCTAATTGACCAACCATGCTTTTGATAGAAGTTAAGCGCTTGCTGATTGCCCTTAAAGGTTTCTAGTCGCAAATGCTCATATCCCTCAGTAAATTGCATAGCTTCAATTTTTGCCAATAAATAACTGCCTAAGCCAGTACCTTGCAACAAAGGACTTATCATCTGTATCTGAATAAATCCCTCTTCTGCGGCGCAGTAACCCGCGATAACGCCATCAACCTCTAGCACCACAATGTTTGCTAGATGCTCAATGATCTCTCTATCACTACCACCCCCATTGATAAACCAATCAACGCCTTCATCACCTAAAAAAGAGCGGTAACATTTATTTATCGTCCCTTTAGCTAACGTTTGTAGCGTGGTTAAATCTGCATGCTTGGCTTGCCTAACGGTCCTCATCAATGGCTTGGATGGAGTGTCCTTTAAACATCGCCCTTTAGTCCTTGCTAACCATGCTTTTGAGCGCTCTCTAAGCATATCTCGCAGCAGTAAAACGACTGGAGTAACATGCTCACGACCAGGGCAAACCAGATACAAGTCAGCCTCTTCACCAGCATATTCAGTAAGCATTGGCACTAGTCGTCCGGTATCAATATCATCGGTCAGATCTAACCACGACTTATAAACGACACCTTGACCTGCCACCGCCCAGCGCCTGGCAACATCAGCATCGTTGCAAGTGCGGTTAGAGGTCACCCGTACTTTATGTTTCTGACCATCACGGCTGAAAAACCATTGGTCATGCGTACGCTCGTCCAACATAAAGAACAAACAGTTATGTTGCTGCAGTTGCTCTAATGAAGTCACCGCCCCCATGCGCTCAATATACTCAGGTGAAGCACATAGTACTCGGCTGGAATTACAAATTTTAAAGGCCACCAGCGATGAGTCTTTTGGTTTACCCGATCGCAATGCCACATCTATTTTATCGCGATAAAAGTCTGATAAGTTATCGCCGATATGCAGCCGAAGATTAAGCTCTGGATACTCAGAAAGAAAATCATCCAGCCATGGAAGTACCACATTACGGCCCACATCTGATGGTACCGCTAGACTGATAGAGCCGGATATTTCAGCAAGGCTGGAAGTAATTGCACGCTGTCCCATATCAAGATCAGCAAGCGCACTCCTACAATGGATCAAATAACGTTCACCTGCCGCAGTCAATCTAAGGCTGCGAGTGCTGCGGATAAATAGTGAGGTACCAAGCTCTTTCTCTAGCCTTTTAAGCCCAGCACTGGCAACTGCAGTAGAAATATCAAGCTCTACAGCCGCTGCAGTTAAGCTGCCACAATCAGCAACCCTAACAAAAAGCGTTAAATCGTTTAACTGCATTATCAATATTCCATCTATAAAACAGCGAAAATTATCATCTTATTGTAGATAATAGTGAGCTAAACGTCACCCACAAAAAAGCCTGCTCTCGCAGGCTTCATGTCTGGAACATTTATGCCCCCCCCAAGAATGACAAGGTGTGGTGCTCGCGTATATTTTATGGCTAAACCAAAGTGATGGCCATTTTGCGTCTCAGGTAGGCTATTTGCTGCATATGTGGCAAATCTTTCGGGCAATTATCCTGACAGCCTAATAACGTCATACAGCCAAATACTCCATCTTGATTACCAATGACATGGTAGAAGTCTTCAAGCTCACGGCCATCGCGACTATCGAGCTCGAATCGCGCCAACTTCATCATGCCCACGGCACCAACAAAAGTGTCACGCATCTGCGCTGTAGCACAGGCTGACACGCACACACCACACTCAACGCAGCGCTCTAGCTCATAAAGCTTGGCGGCTTCAGCTGGATCCATCGGTGCTTCTAGACGATGCACATCAATATCATCACTTACAGGATGCAGCCAAAGCTTTAAACGCTCAGCAAGTTCACGCATAAACTTACCAGTATTCACAGAAAGATCGCCAATCAGTTCAAATCCAGGCAGTGGCATCAACATGATATCGCCTTTAGGATATTTACTGGTCAGAGTGCGACAGGCTAATGTTGGAAAACCATTAATCACCATCGCGCAGCTTCCACAGATCCCCGCACGGCAGACAAAATCGAATTGCAGAGAAGTATCTTGCTCTTCACGCAAACGGTTAAGCGCAATAAATACCGTCATACCCGGTGTTTCTTCCAACTGGTATTTCACCATCTTGGGCTTATCACCTGGTTCTTGCGGGTCATAGCGGAATATGTTGAAGGTTAACATGCGGCCTTTTTTAGCTTCTTGGCTCATTTGGCCTCTCCTGCAACTTGCTGTTGTGGCATTTCACTTAAACGTTCATTTTTGGGTGCTAGCGATTCAGGGACTGCAAACGGCATTAACGCATCTTGTCGTTCATGCCGGTCAGCCTCATCGCCTAATTGGCTCAAGATCTCGGTGATCTGTTGTTCACGTTTCTCAGTGTCAGGGTGCGCAATCGCGTTATTAATACCATAACCACGGTATCCTGGTGGCAGCTCCATCTTCATTACATCAAGCTGTTCGTAATCAAGTTGTGGTGATAACGCCTCTGCGTCTGGCCAGCTTGCCAACGTGCGGCTTAGCCAGTCTTTATCGTTACGCTGCGGGAAGTCTTCACGAGCATGTGCTCCACGGCTCTCAGTTCGAGCAGCAGCGCCCACAGCAACAGTTAGTGCTACCTTGAGCATGCGCTTAACACGCAGCGCTTCAACAAGCTCAGGGTTAGCGTGACGCTTTTTACACTTAAGTCCTAATGCTTTGGCTCGCTTGAGCAACGCTTGTAGTTCATTGACCGCTTTATCTAGCTCAGGTCCATTACGAAAAATACCAACATAGTCCATCATAATCCGCTGCATCTGCTGTTTAAGCTCGAACGGACTTTCAGTGCCATCACCGTCGACTAAGTCATCAATCTCGTTTTGCACTTTGCCGACAAAGGACTCAACCAGACCGGTATCAATTTCTAAGGTGTTCTCTTGGCAGAAATCAGCAACGTATTTACCAATGATCATGCCACCCACCACGGTTTCTGCCAGCGAGTTCCCCCCAAGGCGGTTAAAACCATGCATATCCCAACAAGCTGCCTCACCAACGCTAAACAATCCCTTAAGCTGCGGGTTTTGCCCAGTAGCATCGGTGCGAATGCCGCCCATTGAATAATGCTGTGTCGGTCTAACCGGAATCCAATCTTTAGCAGGATCGATACCTAAGAAGTTCTCACAAATCTCTTTAACTTCACGCAGATTCGTCTCCACATGCTTACGACCAAGCAAAGTAATATCTAGCCATAGATGCGGCCCGTAAGGACTATCAACACCCTTGCCTTTGCGCATATGCTCGGTCATACGACGTGAAACAACATCGCGCGATGCCAGCTCTTTCTTCTCTGGCTCATAGTCCGGCATAAAGCGGTGGCCATCTTTGTCGCGCAGTAAGCCTCCATCACCTCGGCAACCTTCGGTAGTCAAAATCCCAACCGGTACAATAGCGGTTGGATGGAACTGCACTGCTTCCATGTTACCCAGTTTGGCGACACCGGTTTCAAGCGCTAACGCTTGACCAATCCCTTCACAGATAATGGCATTGGTAGAAACTTCATAAATGCGGCCATATCCTCCCGTTGCAATGGTGGTCGACTTAGCAACGTAAGCGCGTAGCTCACCGGTCACCAAACAGCGCGCTACCACGCCATGACAGCGCTTGCCATCATGAATAAGCGACAAAGCTTCCATACGCTCGTGTACGGGAATATCCATCGAGATGGCTTTATTATCGACGGCATAAAGCAAAGAGTGGCCTGTACCATCTGCGGTATAACAGGTACGCCACTTCTTAGTTCCACCGAAATCACGTGCGTTAATCAAGCCATGCGCCGCTTCCGCCTCTTCAATGGTGACTTTTTCAGCGTTAACCACCACCTGTCGTGGCCCTTTTGTGACACGAGTCCAAGGTACGCCCCAATTTGCCAACTCGCGTACGGCTTTAGGTGCACAATGGGCGAACATCCGCGCGACGTCTTGATCGCAGCCCCAATCTGACCCTTTTACCGTGTCTTGGAAATGCACATCTTCATCATCTCCCATACCTTTCACGGTATTGCCTAGGCTTGCTTGCATGCCACCTTGCGCCGCCGCCGAATGTGATCGCTTAGCAGGGATCAGTGACAACACAACGGTATCTAGCCCACGCTCTTTCGACGCGATAGCTACTCGTAATCCAGCAAGTCCAGCGCCGACCACTAACGAATCGGTATATATCAGTTTCACACGTGCTCCTTAAGCGGGTGCAGAGTCAATTTATGGTTATATATTCAATTACTACTTCTACTCAGCATGATTGCTAAGCCGTTTTATAAATTCTTTCTATAACGCATTTGCATAGGGCAAAAATGCCAATAGAGAGGCTATTCCCACCAGGATGAAAACAACGCTAATAATGCTCTTAATTTTTTTCAATCTGTTGCGGCTATTGAGATCTCGGGCGGCGCCCCACTTTACAGCAACGCGGTAAACTCCAATCGCAGCATGTAGCTCAACACATAGCAGCAATGGCAGATACAGCAGCCACACCCCTTGTTGCCAAATCCTGTCAGCACTGCCATAAGGGCCAATGGTTTCAGGTGCTGCACCTATCAGCCACAAATGGACAGGCAGGAGTAAAAATATCACTACACCTGTCGCAGCTTGCCAAACCCATAAGCGGGTATCACCGTGATTAACGACATTAAGCTGCTGCTTAAGGGCTTTTTGCTGACGCAAGTTCAGTGGCATTTTATGAGCCGCCACCAATACGTGTACCAACGCAATAACGGCGATAATCATCGCAATAATGGTGACTACCCAAGGGTAGCCGTGCCCATCAGCCGTTAAGAAACTCAGCTCCATGGTTTTAGCAACCCATGTCATTGCCTCTGCGCCAAGCAATATCGACGACACCAATATCAGGTGTGTCCACAAGAATATTGCGAGAACAACCCCACTTACACTCTGGCTAATATCAAGCCAACCACTCAATTTACCGCGATTTATTATTCCCATTCGCTTACCTATCCATGCTGTAGAAGCGTTACTGAACGACTGTACCAATGTCGCTCACAAATCACTTACCAACCGTGAGATAGATCAATAAAAAAGCATTTACTCAAGCTATCGCTAATTTATCTAAACAAGCACTACAAACTATTGTTAACTCGGACGATATGCTTCTACTGGTAAGCTCAGTTCGCTACCGATTATTAGGTAAGACACTAAGCTAAGCACACCGATAATAATCAGATAGATAATTAAGCCTTTTGCTATTTTACGGAGCCCTGTACGTTTAGTGGTTAAACCCCATTTAACCGCCACTCTATAAAGGCCAATCATGGCGTGGATCACGACAGCAGGTAGCAATAGCGCATACAGCAACCAAGCATTTTGGTGGTAAACACGTTCAGCAGAAAGATGCGGGCCAATCTCAGGATTAGCAATCATGGTAAAAAGGTGCACTGGAACTAAGAAGAATAGAACGAAGCCCGTCGCTAACTGCCAGAACCACGCATGACTATCTTTGTGATTAATCACCGACATATGCCGCCTAAGTGCTCGCCACTGTCCAAGTTGTGCAGGAAAGCGACGTAAGGCTACCGCAGCATGCGCCATCACCACCAGCAGCATAAACACAGAAAACACCTTAGTCACAATTGGGAAGCCGTGCCCTGTTGAGCTAAACATGCCGCCTTCTAGAAACTGCACCACGGTATAAAATGCGTCTTTACCGAGTAAGATGCTAGATTCAAAATGCAGATGAGCTAATAGGAAGCACCCCATCAACACGCCGGTGATGCTTTGTATTTTGTCCGCTTTTGCTGATGCGGGGTGTCCATTTGCGCTTATGTAGGATGCTAACATGGTGGTTGTCTTGTTTATCTTATGCCTAGTCGTGGGATTTACACTGTAGCAAGATGTTTATCTCCTAGTTGCATCACCATTTTTAATCGTGACCTTGCTCACTCTCTTTCAGGTCACTATTAGAGTAAGATCACAAACAAAGGGGTAAAACAGAAACAGTGGTAATACCATTTAGCCAATATTTTTCAGCAACTTGAGCAGCCATTTCAAACAAAACAAACGCTATCAATCTTTTGCGACTACAACAGCATCACCCTGTTATTGAACCAATAAATAGCTAAGTCATAACATGAATATTACCTTCATCTCCTGCACCTAATAGCGGTTTGGGTATACAATACGCCGATATATGTAGCAAACGAGAATTCTCATGCCTTGGATCCAACTAAGAATTGATACAGATGGTCCTCATGCAGACGCACTTAGCGATCAGCTGATGGAAGAAGGGTCAATTTCAATTACCTTCGAAGATGGTAAAGACACCCCTATATACGAACCAACTTTAGGTGAAACGCCGCTGTGGAACCACACCGTGATCATTGCGTTGTTTGAAGCTGACCACGATTTAGCACCTGTGGTCGAACGCCTGAGGTTATTGCCTTATCTTGGTGAGAACTTCAGCCATAAGATTGAACAAGTTGAAGACAAAGATTGGGAACGCGAATGGATGGATAATTTCCACCCAATAAAGTTCGGCGATCGCTTGTGGATCTGCCCAAGCTGGCGTGAGATCCCTGATCCTAGCGCTGTTAACGTGATCCTTGATCCTGGCTTAGCATTTGGTACCGGCACGCACCCAACCACGGCACTATGTTTAGAGTGGCTAGATGGTCTTGATTACCACAATAAAGACGTTATCGACTTTGGTTGCGGCTCAGGCATTTTAGCGGTTGCAGCGCTGAAACTCGGCGCAGAGAAGGTCACTGGCGTTGATATCGATTACCAAGCCATTGAAGCTTCTAAAGCTAATGCTGAGCGTAACGGCGTTGAAGATCAACTTGCCTTATACCTACCAGAAGATCAGCCAGAAGGTTTAATCGCCGACATCCTAGTCGCAAATATTCTTGCAGGTCCACTGCGTGAATTGGCACCGTTGATTGCAGAAAAAGTAAAATCTGGTGGCCAACTGGCACTATCAGGTCTGCTAAAAGAGCAAGCTGACGAAGTTTCAACCTTTTACAGCAAGTGGTTCGACATGGACGCGCCTGCTCACAAAGACGACTGGAGTCGCTTGACAGGGATACGTAAATAACGGTATTGCGCGGCGCGCTCTGCGCCGCGACAGACTTCTCACCTAGCAAAAGTCAAGCAAAAAAGTTGCCCTCAGGTCATTTATTGACCTTTTCACAGGCTTGAAAAAGGCGTACTATAGCGCCCCTTTGACGAGCAAGGTGATTTGATAAATGCAGATTGGACCCTATCGACTGAAAAATCAGCTGATCGTGGCACCAATGGCAGGCGTCACAGACCAGCCCTTTAGAAATCTATGTATTCGTTATGGCGCAGCCATGGCGGTTTCAGAGATGCTTTCATCTAATCCTGATGTTTGGGATACCGATAAAAGCCGCTTGCGCATGACACACGCAGGTGAAGACGGGATACGTTCAGTTCAAATAGCAGGCTCAGACCCTGAGTTAATGGCGAATGCCGCCGCTGTGAATGTACAGCAAGGCGCTCAGATCATTGATATCAATATGGGCTGTCCGGCGAAAAAAGTGAATAAGAAGCTAGCAGGCTCCGCCTTGCTGCAAGATCCACAGCTAGTAGAAGAGATTCTAAAAGCCGTAGTAGCAGCAGTCGATGTGCCGGTTACGCTAAAAATTCGAACGGGTTGGGTTCCAGAGCACAGGAATGGTGTTCATATCGCCCAGATTGCGGAAGATTGTGGCATTGCCTCGTTAGCCGTTCACGGTAGAACGCGACAGTGCATGTACAAAGGCGAAGCCGAGTACGACACCATTAAAGCAATTAAAAAACAGATCTCGATACCTGTTGTCGCTAATGGAGACATTTTAACGCCAGAGAAAGCGCGGTTTGTGCTGGATTATACTGGTGTGGATGCTTTGATGATAGGACGGGGCGCTCAAGGACGGCCTTGGATATTTAGGGAAATTCAACATTATCTGGAGACAGGTAATAAGCTAGCGCCCGTTGAAATGGATGAAAAGCGTCAATTGATGCTTGAACACCTTAAAATGCTGTACTCATTGTATGGTGATTATAAGGGCATTCGTTTCGCAAGAAAGCATGTTGGATGGTATCTAAACCAAGAATCACAACGCGCTTTTCGAGCTGAGTTTAATCAGCTTGTGACCGTTGAAGAACAATGTTCCATGGTGGAACACTATTTTGATGAATTTGCAGCAAATTAATAAAGAGCAGAATACGAATGTTTGATCAAACAACTCACACTGAAGTTCACCCACTGACTGTTGGCAAAATTGAAACTGCAAGTGGCGCAATCAAGCCACAGCTATTACGCGATGCCGTAAAACGTGCAGTAACAAACTTTTTCGCTCAAATGGACGGGCAAGAAGCAGAAGAAGTCTATGAAATGGTGTTAAGCGAAGTTGAAGCACCTCTGCTAGATATCATCATGCAACACACTCGCGGTAACCAGACTCGTGCTGCAAACATGCTAGGTATCAACCGTGGTACTTTGCGTAAAAAATTAAAAAAATACGGCATGAACTAAGACTAACGTCTTAAGCTGTTGTATTGAAACGGGCTTTCCAGAAATGGAAAGCCCGTTTTTGTTTATATGTCCCCGTATATACCCAGATTTTCTGCTTCCCTAATCCTTAGTTCCTTGCAGCTCCCAACAAAAAATATCATGATTGAATAATCAGCTTCTTACTATGGTTAGAAAGTCTCTATATCAACCGATATACAGGTTGAACTATTCATCACTTTGGTGGCGAACTCCTTTAAGCCGAGTTGGTTTGATAATGCTTGCTACCTATGAATCCATTCGGCCTAAAAGTCTCGAAGGAAAAGTACCAACTAAAAAGCCGCTATCTATTGATAGCGGCAAGTCTCAATTGCAGGGAGACAGTTAAGGGTGCTACGACGAGTTTACAGTTTGTGAGACTCTGCAAGTTTAGCTTCAGAGTGACACACTGAACACGACTCTAGATTGTTGTGCTCAACAATAATCTCACCTTCAATTTCAGCGCCATCAATCGGCGCATTAAAGATTGCTCCATTACTAATCATGTGTGATTTAAGCGGTTCTCCGCCACTGCTATGGCAAGACCAACAAGTAGCTGCTGCTGGCGAGGTTAGCGAGAACTCAGCATCTTCTGCGTAGGCATCGCGTGTAACGAACATGCCGGATTTCTGAATATCATCCAGCTTCACCGAACCACTAACGTGACACGCTGTGCAGTCTTTAATGTTTGCAGGGTATTTCCAGTCACGAACCGCACCATCTTCTAGATTTTGCTCTTGTCTATCTCCAGCATGCAGTGCATGGACATATACAGACCAACCAAGATGATTTAGCACAGTGTCATCTGGCGCGACTTTAAGAGCATTAAATGTTTTGTCCCAAACAGCAATATTAGGGTTATGACACGTTGAACACTGCTGCTCTAGATCATTACGACGAGAGTGCATGCCGTAGGCCATATCGCCATGACAAGCTGCACAAGCCTCATTGCTAACCACTTGGCGGCGACTATCTGCTAACCCTTGCATATCAAAAAACGCTGTGACTGAACGTAAGCGGTTTTGAATTGCATCATCGCTTGTTGAAGGTTGTAATTCACCAGCCTTATTGATCATGATTGTTGACTCAATCGATACTGCACCTTTAGCATTCTCAGTTCCTGCAGGAATGATTAAGCCTGTATCGTTCTTACTTTGATCTGGATTAAGAGCACCTGAAATCACGAATGCAAATTGACCAGCACCAACCGACACAACTTCCATCTCATTCAATTTAGCATTAACGCTATGGTCTGCCATACGACCCAGCTTACCGCCCTCTAACGTTTCCATAGTCAGCATGCGATAGTTAGTAGATGCATCCCATGCAAGGGTTGCTCGCAATGCTTTAAAATCTGGCATTTCTGTAACAGGCGATCCGCTTGCATCACGGATCTCCAACACTAATGCAATCTCTGCAGTGTTATAGTCATTGCCACCTCGAGTACCGGTACTAGGCGTCGCTTCAGCACTAATGACTTCAATGCTGAACATATCTCGCGCCGTTGCGAGCGCTTCAACGGGTGCAACATGAATTTCACTAACGTCGTGACAAACTCCACCACAAGTCATTGGCATATCAAAGCCATGACTTGGTGCATAATCACCAGAGTGACAAGTCGCACAAGCTTTAGCGTCATAACCAACTAACCAATCAGCAGCATTTGGTAGCTCGGTGCTATTTTCATTTTCATGACAGCTTAAGCAGTTCTTCGTTGACTCGACGTTAGTTAGATAACTTTCGAAGTGCCAGCGATGTGCACGTTCATTAAGCGTGCCTTTTCCATCTTTCTCACCAGTAGCGTGACAAGTAGCACAAGCCTTTAAGTCATTGGCGTAATGCGGAGAGCGATCGTAATCATCGTAACGAGCGTAGGCAATATCAGTATGACACCCTAAACAAGATTCAGTTGATACTATTTCACGCGTCGATACCACGGCTTCACCGGACAGCATGAAATCAATTTCAGGCATAATATCTTGGACACTACCAATGACGGGTAAACCAGCATAACTTTGAACACGCACCATAAAGCGCTGAGGTAATGCGCTATCATATTCATAGCCCTTAGCTGTGGTATCAAGATCTAATATAGATGTAGGGTTAAAGACTGAGTAGGTGCCGTCTTCATTATCAGTTAAACAGGCATCAACCTCGCCTGTTGCAGAACAAGTTACGTAACCAAACCCTTGACGTTGAGAGCCACCTTTTTCCAATGTGGCAAGTTGGCTATGTAGAAAGCGTACTGAAGGCAGGCCTTTAACAAGCTCATCTTTCTCATTGGTCAGCTTGAATGAGGCGGAACGAATACCTTGCTCATCAATGCCATAAGCTATGTACTCAAGCTTAAGTGTTTCTGCAGTGTTTGCGTACACTGGAGGCGTAACGCCATCGGCTCCATCAGATCCATCTTTACCATCAGATCCACAGGCAGCAATACCAAATGTCATCAATACCGCTAGCGGCATTCTGAATTGTTTGAGGTTCATCATCATTATCTCTTTTATGATACCTAATATTAGGTATGGGCATTTTTAACCCCAACTCTGAACCACAACTTAATAAAACATTAATCATTACATTTTGTACGCACTTTGTGACCTAGGGTTAACTAAATTCAAGCAATTGATTATCAATACTATTTCATTATTTAGTTATAAATGAACAACTAAATAACTAGCACCATTACAAGTGATGACTCATTGACCGTTAATACCAACACAATGCTTAAGTTCAGTAAGTATTGAACCTTAGTGGCGTTTTGCTACATTAGACCTCCCCTTCAAATTGGTCATAAACGATGCACTACACATTAATTATTCTACTATTGAGCTGCTACTCATTTAGTCTTCTCGCAAAACCGCAGCCCAATATGCCAGAAGCGGTAACAAACAATGCCGTGGCACTTGTTAATGACGGTAGTAACGATTACCTGCTGAGCTTTATGGGAATGGGGCAAAACAAGGATTATAAGGCGATTCATAACAAAGCATGGTCACTAGAGATAAGCCATGTAGCCCCTCAATGGCAACCGTTACCAGCCGTACCACACATTAATAAAATAAGCGGTCGATTAGCCGCTATAGCTGTTGGCATTAACAGTGATGCTTACTTATTTGGCGGCTTTACTGTTTCTAGTGATCATCAAGAGCTATCGACTGCCGATAACTACCGCTTCTCAATTAAGGATAAAAGCTATACTCGCATCGCCGATATGCCGGTAGCTGTTGATGACACCAGCGCACTGGTTTATCAAAACCGATATATCTATCTACTGAGTGGCTGGCATCAACATGGCAATGTCAATTTAGTGCAGGTGTATGACACCCAAACTGATACTTGGGCCCAAGCCAGCCCCTTACCTATTCCTGCTGTATTTGGCCAAGCAGCAGGCATAGTCGATGATGAAATAATCATGTGTGATGGCGTAACAGTTACTCCTCAAATCAACCAGCCGAGAACATTCACAGCATCACCAGTTTGTTTATACGGAAAAATAAAAGCTGATAATCACTTACGTATCGACTGGCAGTTATTACCGCACTACTCTCAACAGGTTGCAGGCAAGCTACCACAACCAACGGCAGTGGCGCACTATCGAATGGCAGCAGCGGGAAATGAGCTTACCAAGCAAATCATTTTCATAGGTGGCAGCAATAACCCATACAACTATGATGGTATCGGCTATAACGGCCAGCCAAGTTCAGCATCCGATCTGATGCACCGCTTTGACTTGACCTCACATCAATGGCTTCCAGCAGAGATTGTGAAAACCTCATCTATGGATCATCGCGGCCTTATTATTTATAAAAACCAAGCACTTCGCATTGGCGGCATGCTTAAACAACAACAGGTAAGTAAAAGCGTATTGAGCGTACCTCTAAAGTAAGGTTTTGACCGCTAAAGTGTGATTACCCGAGCATTTTACTCAAGTAATGATTGAGAACACATTAAGATGTAAATAATATGCTTGTTATATTAATTTGTTGGAGTGCCACCATGTCTCAATCAAAAGAAGTGCTACTTAATACTCGTGTCGGCGAGTTGGTCGCTAATGACTTTCGTACAGCTCATATTTTCAGTCAACATGGTATCGACTTTTGTTGTGGCGGCGGTATTACGCTAGAACGCGCTATTTCGCGTTTTAATGCCGATGAGGATGCATTACTCAATGCACTACTCGCACTCGATGAAAACACAGTCACCGACCAAGGGCTTACCGAACTGCCACTGCCTGATCTGCTTAATTATATCGAGGCTACCCACCATACTTTTGTCAGAGAAAAAGCGCCGCTTTTAGTCGAATACAGCCAGAAAATGGTACGTGCTCACGGTGAAAATCACAGTGAGATAAAGCCGTTAGCAGGTTGGATTACAGCACTGGTTGATGATTTGATGCCACACCTGATGAAAGAGGAACAGATCCTGTTTCCAGCGATTTTGGGACTACATAATCAAGTTGAAAGCCAAACTTGTTTTGGTCACATCAGCAACCCAATCAATGCGATGCAATATGAGCATGATGATGCTTTGCAGATTATGGAGAAGATTAGCGAGCTTACTAACGGCTTTCAGCCGCCAGAGCATGCTTGCACCACTTGGCGCGTTTGTTATGCCAGCCTCGCTGAATTCGATGCAGATCTAAAACAACATATCTACATTGAGAACAACGTATTGTTTCCAAAAGCTATAGCGTTAACGGCTTAGACATAGCCAAATCACTATTACGAAAACATCTTAAACTTCAGTAATTCTTGGATGTTACCAATCTCAATATGAGGCAGCTGCAGAGTTAACGCTGCCTCTTCTGTTACGCCAAAGCCTGGATTGAGCCACACAGCCTGACAACCTGCTTGCCTTGCGCCAACCACATCGCTCATAGCACTATCACCAATGTGCAGTATTTGCCTTAGTGGAATATTGAGTTGCTTGGCAGCTTGCACAAACATATCTGCTGCGGGCTTTTGCTTAAAGCCCTGTCCTGGGTGCAAAACAAATTCAAGCAGATCCCCTAAACCAATGCGCTGATAATCGACATTGCCGTTAGTAATGCCAATCAAACGATAGTTTTGCTTCAGTTTCGCGAGTAGCTCAAGCACCGGATCTGATACTGAAAAGTGACTTCGATGTATAACAAAGTGGTCAAACACCGCTGTCGCACCGGCTTTGGCCGTACGTGCATCGTAACCCAATTGAACCAAGCCACATTCAAGCATGGCTTGGCGAGCTAAGCTGGGGTCATGGCGTAGTTGCGGGCGCTGCTTTATCAACGTTAACTTTAATCGATGCCAGTCACCTACTTGCCACGCTTGAGATTTAGGATATTGCTGATTGAGAAACTGTTGTGATGCCGCCTCTGCTTGTCGAATAATAGGGCGATTATCATATAAGGTGTCATCTAGATCGAAACTGATGACGCTAAAGGCTTCTGGCCGAATAAACAGCTTCATGATTTACTGCCTCGCTTTTTTGCTCTGGGGTGTGCGCCGTCATATACCTTAGCCAAATGTTGAAAATCTAAACTGGTATAGACTTGGGTTGTCGACAGGTTTGCGTGACCCAATAGCTCTTGTACGGCGCGTAGATCTGCACTTGATTCAAGCATATGGGTCGCGAATGAGTGCCGCAGTTTATGAGGGTGCACCTTCACACTCAGCGCCTGCTCCTGCCCCCATTTAGCCAGCCGGGCTTGAATGCTGCGGTGCGCCAAACGTCGGCCTTTGCCGGTGACGAACAGTGCATCATCTTCACAAGGGATATCTCGTTTGATATCGAGCCACTGAGAGATTGCGGTCAGTGCTAGCTTACCAATCGGCACGATACGCTCTTTACTGCCCTTACCCATCACTTTTACTTGCGCCTGGGAAAATTTAATATCGCTGACATTCAAGGCTGCCAGCTCTGCCAATCGTAACCCTGAAGAGTAAAACAGCTCCATTATCGCTTTGTCTCGGTAACTTAACGGATCGTTAGCATCGATTTCTAACAGATGGGTTACCGAGTCCACATCCATATTTTTAGGCAAAGGCTTAGCTTGTTTAGGTGCGCTGAGATTAAGTGCTGGATTAACTGAGACTTGCTCTTCTCTGAGTAAAAAATCAAAGAACTGTTTAATTGACGACAAGGTAAGGGATAATGAGCGTGGACTCAGCCCCTTACGGTGTAGTTTAGCGATAATGGCTTGCAGTGATTCGTGTTTTAGCGCAAGCCAATCATCATCAGGCGAGAAAACGGCTTCTACCCGCTTTAATTCAAACAGGTAGTTTCTTACGGTATAAGCTGAAACTTGCCTTTCGGTTGTTAAGTATCGTTCAAAATTGATAAGCCAGGGTGACGTGCCCGAAGATACATTGTCAGCCATAAAGCCTCGCTATTAAATTTTGGGCAACTGATGATCCAGTAACTGTTTGAGCTGCGAAAGTAACAGGTGATCCATATCAGGATGAAAATGCATCGGATCTGAGCTTGCGATAGCAAAGATCACTTGGCCGCACTCTTGCGATAACCGAGATAATGCTACTGAGCCGACTTCTGACCCAAATAAGCGTTTTGACTCTTCATTGGTTAAACGGCCAAAATAGTAACCTGAATCTAAGCGTTTTTTCCAGATCTGCGACAGTTCGCTGTCGATATCATGCACTGTGATTAACCGTACATGGCTGAACTGAAACTGCTCTTTTAGACCACTTGATAATACTTGGCGTAACTCACCCATATCTTCACATTTTAGCATCTGCATCGACAGTGCACTGTTAAACATGTAGATCTGCTCATTACGAGATGCCATAGACAGTAAAGAGGTGATCTCCTCTTCAAGCTGAGACACCCGCTGACGCAGCGACTCTTGCTGCCGTTCAACTAACGAAACTGCGCCTCGCTCTGCATGAGGGATCCGCATGGCGAGCAGTAACTCTGGGTAGCGACTAAAAAAATCGGGGTTATCGAGCAGGTACTCTCTAATCAATATTTCATCAAAAGGAGGCTGCTGTTTCATGCTGCTATCTGTCATTGGGGAATTTGTCCATCATAAACGTGTTCAGCAGGTCCGGTCATCCACAGTGGCTTACCTTCACCATCCCAATTGATCATCAAGGTACCGCCAGGTAAATCCACTCGCACATTTCTTTCCAGTTTGCCCTGCAATATGCCCACAACAACAGCTGCGCAAGCACCAGTGCCACAGGCTAATGTCTCAGCCGCGCCGCGCTCATAAACACGCAGTTTAATATAACCAGGGTTAACTACCTGCATAAAGCCAACATTCACACCTTTGGGAAAACGCTCATGTTGAGTCAATTCACTACCGATAGCATCGACGTCCGTGTTTGCCACATCGTCGACATCAATCACACAGTGTGGGTTCCCCATAGATACCGCGCCACAAAGGTATGTCCCGCTAGATGCCATCAGTAAGTAGGTTTTCTCTACTTTCTTAGCATTAAAAGGGATTTTCGATGGCTCGAGCATCGGTACGCCCATGTTGACCGTCACCTTGCCATCACGCTCTAGCCTTAGCGTTATCTTGCCTGATGAAGTACTGACTCGGATCTTATGTTTTTGAGTCAGCCCTTTATTACGCACAAAGCGCGCAAAACAGCGTGCGCCATTACCGCACTGCTCAACTTCGCTGCCGTCAGCATTAAAAATACGGTAGTGAAAATCAAGATCAGGATCGTACGGAGGTTCCACCAACAACAATTGATCGAACCCAATGCCAAAATTTCTATCGGCTAAGCGCTTGATCTGATCAGGTGAGAAAAACACATTCTGTGTAACCCCATCAACAACCATGAAGTCATTGCCTAAACCGTGCATCTTCGTGAATTGAATCAAGATGGACTTCCTTAAAGGTAACTGTAGCGGACAGTGCTTATCACGCTACATTCTATATATTGAGTTTACGGCAGTAACTGCTCACCTTGCCACAATTGTGCAAGTTTTTCTCTTTCACGGATAACGAAAGCTTTATCACCATCAACCATTAGCTCGGCAGCACGTGGACGCGAATTGTAATTCGAAGCCATAGTAAACCCATAAGCGCCCGATGAACGAATAGCCAAATAGTCACCAGCCGCTATATTCAGCTGACGGTCTTTGCCTAAGAAGTCGCCCGTTTCACAAACTGGGCCAACAACGTCATAGCTCAGGGTTTCACCACCACGATCAATCGCAGGGATAATTTTTTGCCATGCACTGTAAAGAGAAGGTCTAATCAAGTCATTCATCGCGCCATCGACTAAAGCAAAACGCTTATCGCTATTCTCTTTAAGGTACAGCACTTGAGTGACAAAGATACCTGCATTGGCGGCAATCGCTCTGCCTGGTTCAAAAATCAACTTAAGATCTCGACCGCCTAAACGCTCCAGTAGAGCAGCAGCATAAACATCTGGTTGTGGCGGTAACTCATCATCATAAGTCACGCCTAGACCACCACCGACATCAAAATGTTTAACTTCAATACCTTGTTCTGCGAGTCGGTCAATCAGCGCTAACATTCGGTCCATGGCGTCTAAAAAGGGCTTTATCTCGGTAAGCTGAGAGCCAATATGACAATCTACGCCTTTTATTTCTATACCTGGTAACTCTTTAGCACGCAGGAAGATAGTTTCAGCTTCTTCCATTGCAATACCAAACTTATTCTCTTTAAGGCCAGTAGAAATGTAGGGGTGTGTGCCAGCATCAACATCAGGATTGATCCGCAACGACACCGGAGCCACTTTGCCCATTCGCTGTGCAACAATACTCAATTGCTCCAGTTCTGCAGCAGATTCGACGTTAAAGCAGTAAATACCTATCTCTAACGCCATCTCCATTTCGGCCACTGTTTTACCAACGCCTGAAAATACCACTTTAGCAGGATCACCACCGGCTTCAATCACTCTAGCAAGCTCGCCGCCAGAGACAATATCAAAACCACTACCCAAGCGTGCCAGCACATTTAATACTGCGATATTAGAATTGGCTTTAACCGCATAACAGATAAGGTGTGGATGATTAGCGACTGCATTATCAAAAGCATGCCAATGGCGTTCTAATGTTGCTCGCGAATAGATATAAAGAGGCGTGCCATGTTGCTTAGCTAATTCGGCAACTTGGCATTGTTCGGCGTAGAGTTCTTCTGCTTGATATATAAAATGATCCAACGTCTTTAATCCTTTTTACTTTCTTCGCTTTGCTTTGGCTCTGCGTCAGGCGACTTTGTATCGGTCGCGGCTTGATTAACGTCTTGTGGTGGTGCTCTAAAGAGTGCACTTTTTTGCCCACAACCTAAAAGTACTAGGCTACCAAGCCCGAGTAATAAAAACAGTCTCATTTTTTTCAACATCGATGACCCTTTAGCGCAATAACGAGAACAGAGATAACACCAGTCAACGTCTTGCTGTGTGGCAAAAAATAGATATGCTTGATGTTTGCAGACTAGGCTATTCACAGTCAACCCTCTAGCGCATTTATATCAGTAGTTTTTAGTCATTACTTGCCGCCATTTAGCTGTGACAAATAACAATAAAATACAAATTTGAGCGCTATATTGGTTTGAATGTGACTATTGTCTATTTTTAGCGCTACAGTTCACATCAATATCACAGCCACAACCACTATACCCAAAACCAACTAATTAAATATTAAACAACAACTTAACCACAACTTGCTACTGCGATTTTGAAGAATGAAGAATAACCCCAAAATTAATGTGATTGGTAATCGTAGATTGGATTGGTAGTATTAGCCTAATCAAGGCTACACCTTTAAAAACTGAGGAAGATTTCGCATGGCTATGACAGATTTCGAATTTCATCAACTAGCAGATGAAATGTTTCAAGCAATTGATAGTGCGATAGAGGTACTCATTGACGAAGAAGATGCCGACGTCGATGTTGATGGTTCAGGTAATGTATTGCAGTTAGAGTTCAACGGTAATTCTAAAATTGTAATCAATAAGCAAGAGCCGATGCATGAGATTTGGTTAGCAACTCAATTCGGCGGCTACCATTTCGCATACATTGACGGTAAATGGTTAGATCAACGCAATGACAACGAATTTATGCCATTTGTCATTGAATCTATTTTTAAGCAAAGTGGCCTGAAACTAGATATTAAGTAACGATTGATTCAATTATTTGATAAAAAGAGGAGTATAAAGACTCCTCTTTTTTGCCTGAACACCCCTTAAAACTCTACTTCATAAGCCTCTTTCGAGACACCAAAGGGTAGCGCTACCAGTTTGCCATTCAAGCGTTCCAATTTAAAAAACTGCGGCATATTAAATTGCTCTCGATCCAATATCGAATCATTAAAAGCATGATGGTGGCTGACCTGACTCACTAGTCCTTCAATATCGACCTCTTCTTGGACATAATGATTAAGAGCATTATTTTCATCTAAGATAAACACATCTAACCCTTCACTTCTTTGACGCAAGAAATACTGAATAGCCCCTCTCGCGGCATAATCTTGGATCACCGATGGGATCTTTGAAAACGGCTCATTACCAAGTTCTGGTCTTGGTATTTCAACTAGCTTTCTCTTTGATAGCTGCTGATAAAAGGACTTAGCATCACTCAAATTTTCGAAATGCATGCCTCTATTGTTAAAGAAAATACCGTAACGCGTCTTCCCCACCTTAAGCGGGTAAACCAATGTTGACGACTCTTGCGCATCACGACCTAAACGTACCGTTCTATCGAGTAAATTTTTAACGCTACGCTCAGTTTGCGAACGTAACTTACTCGCACAGCTAATAACTTCCATCGCCACATCTTGTGACGCTCTTCTCATGCCTGGCGTCACAAACATCAATGTATCTAATAGTGCTTTTTGCCCTTCAAAATGATGACAATGCCACTCGCCCCAGCTGTTTAGGCTAATAACATCGATGGAGCCCAACATGTTGCTGCAGCTTTTTCCCATAGAGAATACATTGCTGTTTAGATAATCAGCCATTATCTCTTGGCCAACCCATTGCTCTGTTGGATCGCTATTGAAGTTAAGCAGGAACACCAGCTTCTTAAAGTGCCAAGGCTGGCAGAGTGCTAACTTTGAGACTTTCATCGAACCAATATCAATTAAACCCACTAACCGATCCGCTGCCGTTGTTAAAAAAGCCGCTCTGCGCTTACTTTTCTTAACTTCATACCAACGCGTCCCCTCAACAGATACGCCATTCAGTGAGGCCCATACCAATAGTTTAGCCTTACTTTTTGAGTGATAAACCGCACTATGTTGTAGAAAATTTCTTGGATGGGGGGCGCAGCGATACAGATAATAGTTTCTATCTTGTTCACTATAAATAATCGACAAGTGAGATTCTGTTAGCGAGCGACTCCAGAGTTGGTTGAGCGTCATAATCTGATGCTCATCTTCACTAAAGTAAGTATGTAATTTGCGGGTCAGTAAACCCAACTCTGATATTCTAAGGCTCTCACTCAATCGATGTGCCGAAGCAAAATGCAGCAAGGTTTGATAGCTACCTAACATTAGCTCATTAAGCTGTTCATTAAACCATTGCAACTGTCCACAATGCCAATGTTCACAATTATCGAGGGTTTCAACTAAGCTCGGTGCCCAGCCCCAATCTTCGACCAACTGATGGATCTTATAATAGCGCCAGTCTTTCGCTTGCTCAGGCAAACTCAACCTAACACCACATTTGAGGTAAAAGCAGCGTCTCGTGATCTCTAATCTTCTTGCATCACCAAGCTTTAATAAATAGCTTTCGATTGACTCATACAGCAAGTAATAGGCGTCATTGCCTGCAGAAAAATCCCCTTCTAAGGTACGCTGCCAGATACGTTCGCTCACCAGTTGCGTATTAGGGTATTCGCTTGCGTACGCTTCTAGAAGTAACACTTTCAATAGCGCTTTATGAGGTTTTTCAACACCTTTATAGAGTTGCCATAATGACGCACCAAAATACTCACTAGCAGGCAGTGTTTGTGCATCACCTAGCGAAAGTAAATGGGGTTTGCTGCTGGCTTTAGGCCACCAAGCAATGACTTTGCCCGCAAGCTTAAAATGGCTACGATAAAACTCTTCTAATAATAGCCAATGCTGGGCGCTACCACTGTGCTCATGGCCCATGCAGTTATAGAGATGCGCTTGCTCGTCCTGAGCCATAATGAACTGCTCAGGATGAACCAAATAAATATTCACTTCAAAATCATACAGGGCAAACCACTCGGTCAATAAAATGGCTTTTTGGGACAATAGCTCACACTGATTCTGACTCATTAATTTACTATGGATCAGCCAAACATCAATATCACTCTGCGAATTCTGTCCAAAGCTCGCGGTGCTCCCCATGCTATAAACCCCCTCAATCATAGGGTTAGCTTTACTAATATTGGCTGGAACATTGAGGTTTAGCGTGTCACAAGCCTCGAAATCTTCAGTGCTTAAATGAAAATCAAATATGCCATTGGGGGTAAACGGACCATTGTAGCCAGGTAGTTTTTCAGAATGATGATGCAATAAAACGGGGATTAAACGGAGCAGATAGCGTTTAAGAGGCGACAGTAAAGCGCTCGCTCTGGCATATCGAATACTATCCAATCTTTCAGCCGCACATTCATGCATATCGAGCTTTTCTACCAAATTAGGCTAACTCCTTAGTCTATATCGCTATGTCTAATGTATACGGCAAAGTGTTTTGCAGCAAGCAAATGTGACGCTGATCACACTTTTGACCGAGATATAATTGGGTATACTTCAAAGAATCAGCAGCAGAATGTTACATCTGCTTTCGGGCAATGTTAGCATTGGCGCAACTAAGTTCTAAGATGGAATATTCTGCATGTCTCAAAATGTAATCCGTATCGCAACACGTAAGAGCCCTCTTGCCATGTGGCAAGCTGAATTTGTGAAAGCTGAACTGGAAAAAATCCATGAAGGCCTCACTGTTGAATTACTGCCGATGAGCACTAAAGGTGACATCATCTTAGACACACCTCTTGCAAAAGTAGGTGGTAAAGGCTTATTCGTAAAAGAACTCGAAGTTGCCATGCTAGAAGACAGAGCCGATATTGCTGTTCATTCAATGAAAGACGTACCGGTTGATTTTCCAGAAGGGCTAGGTCTAGAAGTTATTTGTGAGCGTGAAGATCCACGTGATGCATTTGTTTCAAATAATTTCAGCAGCATCAATGAACTACCGCAAGGTGCTGTAGTTGGAACTTCAAGTTTACGTCGCCAATGCCAAATTCGTGCGGCTCGTCCAGATCTTCAAATAAAAGATCTTCGCGGCAATGTTGGTACCCGTTTAGCTAAGCTTGATGCTGGTAACTATGATGCAATCATCCTTGCAGCAGCAGGTCTAAAGCGTCTAAAGCTTGAAGAAAGAATTACTAGCTTTATCTCAGCAGAAGACTCACTACCTGCAAATGGCCAAGGCGCTGTAGGTATCGAATGTCGCACTGATGATACACGTGTAAAAGCACTGCTCGCACCACTTGAGCATTTGGAAACACGCCTTCGCGTTATCGCTGAGCGCGCAATGAATACCCGTCTAGAAGGTGGTTGTCAGGTGCCTATCGGCGCTTACGCTGAAATCGAAGGCGACACATTAAGCCTACGCGGTTTAGTCGGCAATCCAGATGGAACTCAAGTGATTGAAGCCTCAACTTCTGGCCATAAAAACGATGCAGAGCAACTTGGTGAGGCACTCGCTGAGGAGCTATTATCAAAAGGCGCAAAGACTATTCTTGATGCCGTATATGCGAAAGCATAAGCTGTTTCGATGAAGGTATTACTGACGCGCCCACAAGGGCGTAATCAGTTAATGGAAGAGGCGTTATCTTATAGAAACGTCTCTTACCTTACTACGCCTTTATTACAGGTGAAACCCGCTTCAAATCTACAATCTAAGCAGATCAGCAGTACACTTTCTCAAGCTGATATCATCATTTTCATTAGCACTAATGCCGTCAAGTTTGCATCCAATGCTATTGCTAGCAAATGGCCAATCGCAGCTCAGTACTACGCTGTCGGCGAAGCGACTTATTTAGCCTTAAAAGCCCTTGGAATTAACGCCGAGAAAGCTCCCGATGATTGTCAGCAGACTGAAGGTTTACTTAGTTTACCCGCGCTTAAGAATGTCAGCGATAAGAATATAGTCATTGTTCGTGGCGTCGGTGGCCGAGAAGATTTAGCCATTGAGCTGAGCAAGCGCAATGCAAATTTAGCTTACTGGGAAGTCTATCAAAGGGGATGTCCCGAGTTAGATATGAGCAATATTTGTCAGCAATGGCAATCATTCGGTATAGACACTATCATCATTACCAGTGGCGAGATACTCGATAACCTTGTCAAAACTGTTCCAAATGAACTATTTGCATGGCTGCAAACTTGTCATATTATAGTCCCTAGCTCCCGAGTATATGATAAAGCTACTGCGTACGGTCTAATGACCGTAACCAATGCAAAGGCAGCCAATACCAATGCGATGCTGACTGCACTATCCTTATAGTTTAGTCACTTAAGCATTCGTAAATACTCGTTTTACTGCAGCATCATCGCTTTCAAGGACTGTTTAATGGAAAACAAGCACACTGACGTCAGCTCCACAGCGCCCACTCCAGAAGAAACTATTGCGTCACAGCCCGTTATTGACGCTCAGTCTGAACCGCAGAGCAGTCCTGTACAACCAGCTGTCAATGAAACCTCTGCAGCAAATAAAACTACCCCATGGGGCGTTATTATTACGCTGTTTTTACTATTAATGGTTACTTTTGCTGCCGCTGCAGGCGGATACTACCTGTATCAACAGCTTGAAACGCAAAAAGCGCAATCACTCGCATTAGAGCAAAAAATGCAGGCTGAACTTGTTAAACCAAATCAGCGTATCGCCTTTTTAGAGCAACAGCAGAACCAATTTAAATCAGCCGTAGATTTAGCACTATCAACCGCGCAAAGCGAACAAACACAGTTGCAAGAACGCGTGTCGATTATTGCTCAGCGCAACCCTAACCATTGGCGAGCCGAGGAAGCGAAATACCTAGTACGCCTTGCAGGGCAAAAATTGTGGTTAGAGAAAGATCCTAGCACCGCAACTAGCCTACTAAAAGCGGCTGACGAACGGATAAAGTCGATGCGTGATCCCTCATTAATGCCACTTCGAAAAGCACTCGCTAATGATATCGCCGCTACAGCCTCGATTAAGAATACCGATATTTCTGGCACAGTATTAACCCTTGATACCTTAATTGATGGTATAGAAACCCTGCCATTAAACCGTGCAGAAACTCATTTCTCTGCTGAAGAGTTAAAAGATACCCAGGTGAGTGATTCATTAGACGATTGGCAGTCAAACCTTGCTAAATCTTGGCAAGCACTGATTGATGACTTCGTTATTATAAGAAAGCGCACTACTGATGCTGCGCCGTTACTAGAGCCCGATCAACAATGGTACCTTGTCGAAAATACTCGTAACAAACTGCTGCAAGCTCAATTAGCCCTGTATCGACAAGATCAAGTTAATTACCGCAACTCAGTTAAGCTGGCTAGAAAATGGATTTATCAGTATTTCGATCTTAAAGATCAACAGGTCACCGATGCTCTAGCCACTTTAGATGCATTAGAAACCTTGAAGATCCAAACAACATCCATTGAACGATTTGATTCGTCCAACCTTTTAAACCAATTAGTAACCTACGGTAATTTAATGACTGAGGGGGCGCAATAATGGTTCGCGTTCTGGTCTATCTAGGTATTATTTTACTGGGCTTCTTCATCAGCCCGTTTCTAGCTGGTAATAAAGGCTACCTTTATATTGCCATTGGTGACTATCAAGTAGAGACCAGTATCGTCTTTGCAGTTATTGCACTGGTTATTTTTTACAGCCTGCTACAACTGGCTGAGTTTGTTATTGTTTGGGTGTTGAACCTCATTTTAGGAAGTCGACTACTTCCAGAAAAATGGCGTAAGAAGGCGGCAAGAAAGCACACCCTAATGGGCGCTTTAGCACTAGCAGAAGAGGATTGGGCCGCAGCTGAAAAAGCCATGGTTAAAGGCGCAGATAAAGGTGAGATCCCCGCACTTAATCTACTCGCAGCCGCGCGAGCTGCACAACACCAAAATAATATTATTGCTCGTGATGAGTACCTTGCTAAAGCAGAGCTTGAGCCTTTAGCCACAAAAGCAGTCAGTACTACCCGTACCCGTTATCTGCTGCAACAAGGTGAATTAGCGCTAGCACGAGAAGAGTTAGATAAGTTAAATCCAACCAGTAAAAGCAAAGCGCCTGTATTAAAGCTCGCCGTGGATTTGTACCAAGCGCAGCAGGATTGGCAAGCTCTTAAGCTTATTTTGCCTATCGCCAGTAAAAAACAGATTATGACCGATGATGCGTTTAAAAAGCTCACTTTTGAAACCAATATCGCTTTACTAAAGTATGCCGCAAGTACAAATGAACAAGAGCTAGAAAAATGCTGGCATTGGCTATCGCGTAGCGAACGAAAACAAGCAGAATATATTGCAGAATATGCAATCGGCTTAAATCGCTATGACCACAAAGAGCACGCTATAAAGCTGCTGCAAAAGCAACTTAAAGCAGCTCCTTCAAAAGCCATTTTTGAAGCATTATCTCAAGTACTCACCCCGTCGGATGTTGAAGCTAAAAAGCAGCTATTAGCGCTCGAAGCTAACTTTGAAGACAATGTTGATTATCAGATCTGTTTAGCTAAGTTGTATCACCAGAATCATGATTATCACAATGCTAAAATATGGTGGCAAAAAGCTTGTTACCTCCAGGATGACATCAATAACTTACACGCTCTCGCTGATGCACAGGAACACCAAGGCGAATTAAACAGAGCACTGCAAACCAGAAGGAATGCCGCCAAGCTGTAAGTTTTTTTATATTAATTTTGTATATAGAAGCCACTGTATAGTGGCTTTTTGTCTTTTAAAGCACACTATTTTTTATTCCCTATAAGCTAGCCCACTGAAAAAACTCGCCTTTAAAATCTTACAAAAAACCCCAAAAACATATTATTGCCTCACCTTGACTTTCCCCGATTTGACAACATTTGAACCACGTACAAACTTTGTACTATTGGTACAACAATTAAAATGACTAAGTACTAATGTTCCTTTATTTCGCTCACGGATGAGATGGTCGAGTATTTTATAATGGGTACATATATTTCAAAACAGGATGCCACCATTGTGGAGCTTTCTGGCGTCATCAACAGTCAAAATAATCAGGGTGAAATGGTTCCTCTTAAGGTGGGCGATACTTTACGCCAAAACACCTCATTTAATGTTGCAGCAGATGCAACGTTTAAACTTGAATATAGCGACGGTACCATAGTCACCCAAGCTGATTTCCAAGACACAGCTGAAGTCACCAGTGCTGGGTTTGAAGCCACTGAAACAATCATCGAGGCTATCGTTCCAGAAATTGCTGCCTTACAAGCACAAATTCTAAGCGGTGAAGATCCGACATTAAACTTGCCTGATACAGCAGCAGGGGAAACTAGCCCTGCTGGTAATGAAGGTGGTGGTTTTATATCGGTAGGCCGTGCAGGTGACGAAACAATTGCGGCAGCAGGACATAGCACCGATGGCTTTATTCAGCCACAAACCTCTCGCCTAGATGAACAACCTAACTTTTTAGAACAGTTTGCTAAGCCTACAATTACTACTAGCTCTGTGACACTGTATGAAGAAAACTTGGCTGAAGGCTCTGCGCCTCAAGTTGCTGCACTGTCACAAGCTGAGAGTGTTTCTGTTGCCGTACAAGCGGGAATTCAAGCCCTTACAATCAATGGTGCACAAGTATTTGTTGACGGTAACTTCATCGGCCCAGTTACTATCCCCAGTGAATATGGCACTTTAGTGATAACCGCTTATGATCCTACAAACTCCATTCTTACCTATAGCTACACCCTTAATAGCGCATTAGATCACAGTGAATCTGACATTTTATCAGAACTATTTGTAGTGCAACTTACTGACAATCAGGGAGATAGTACCACTGCGGTAGTCACAGCGAATATTGTCGATGATGCTCCTACGGGCCTCGACGATGTAAATGCTATCACTGAAGACAACCTTGAAGGCGTGTTTGGCAATGTATTAGCTAACGATACTCTAGGTGCTGATTTAGCCCAAGTGACGCAAATATCTTCAGGTTCAGGCACAGCAGAGATAGGCGCTGAAAGCACTATTGCTGGTGTTTATGGCTCTTTAGTTATCGCCGCCGACGGAAGTTACAATTACATCCTTAATAACCAGACAGAAGAAGTTCAATCGTTAGCTCTAGGTGAACAAATAACAGATACTTTTGATTATCTATTAGTGGATGCAGATGGTGATGAAGTCTCTCTGACTTTAGTGATAACCATTACAGGTGAAAATGATGCTCCCGTTATCACCTCTTCATTTGAAGATGCACAAGGTAACGTAGTCGAAGCTGGCGTGCTAGTCGGCGGTAACGAAGCTACAGCAGGTATAACTGAAACAGGCGGCGTATTAGCAGCGACAGATATTGATGACGGAGCTGTTCTTACATGGAGCTTAAATGATGCAGCAGAAACACCTTACGGAATATTTAGCCTCGATGAGTCGACGGGCAGTTGGACATTCATCCTAAGCAATGAACTAGCCGATAGTTTGGCTGTTGGTGACCAAGTTTCGGAAACATTCAACATAACAGTGACCGACGAATACGGTCTTTCAGCAAATCAAGTTGTTACAGTAACGATTAACGGCACCAACGATATTCCGCTTATCACTTCCACTATCCAAGATGCAACCGGTGATGTGCTTGAAGCCGGGGTGATGGATGGCGGTAACGATCCCGAGCCGGGAAACCTAATGACCAGCGGCACTTTAACCGCCGATGATGTCGATAATGGCGCCAGCTGGAGCTGGAGTTTTGTCGCCCAAGTCAACGACTACGGCACCTTTGATATTGACGCTGACAGCGGCGTGTGGAGTTACACCTTAGCCGATAACGCGCTGGTCAACGCCCTCGCCCAAGGCGAGATGCACGATGAGACCTTCTTGGTCACCGTCACTGACGAGCATGGCGCTTACAGTCAGCAGCTGGTTACTGTGACAGTCACCGGGACTAATGACATTCCGCTTATCACTTCCACCATTCAAGATGCTACCGGTGATGTACTTGAAGCTGGGGTGATGGACGGCGGTAACGATCCCGAGCCAGGCAACTTAATGACCGGCGGCACTTTAACCGCCGATGATGTCGATAATGGCGCCAGCTGGAGCTGGAGTTTTGTCGCCCAGGTCAACGACTACGGCACCTTTGGTATTGATACTGACACTGGTGTGTGGAGTTACACCTTAGCCGATAACGCGCTGGTCAACGCCCTTGCCCAAGGCGAAATGCACGATGAGACCTTCTTGGTCACCGTCACTGATGAACATGGCGCTTACAGTCAGCAACTGGTCACTGTGACAGTCACCGGCACCAACGACATTCCGCTTATTACCTCAAGCATCGACGATGCCACCGGTGATGTACTTGAAGCCGGGGTGATGGATGGCGGTAACGATCCTGAGCCGGGAAACCTAATGACCGGCGGCACTTTAACCGCCGATGATGTCGATAATGGCGCCAGCTGGAGCTGGAGTTTTGTCGCCCAAGTCAACGACTATGGCACCTTTGATATTGACGCTGACACTGGCGTGTGGAGTTACACCTTAGCCGACAACGCGCTGGTTAACGCCCTCGCCCAAGGCGAGATGCACGATGAGACCTTCTTGGTCACTGTGACCGATGAACATGGCGCTTACAGTCAGCAACTGGTTACTGTGACCGTCACCGGCACCAACGACATTCCGCTTATCACCTCAAGCATCGACGATGCCACCGGTGATGTACTTGAAGCCGGGGTGATGGATGGCGGTAACGATCCTGAGCCGGGAAACCTAATGACCAGCGGCACTTTAACCGCCGATGATGTCGATAATGGCGCCAGCTGGAGCTGGAGTTTTGTCGCCCAGGTCAACGACTACGGTACCTTCGATATTGATGCTGACAGCGGCGTGTGGAGCTACACCTTAGCCGATAACGCGCTGGTCAACGCCCTCGCCCAAGACGAGATGCACGATGAGACCTTCTTGGTGACTGTGACCGACGAGCATGGCGCTTACAGTCAGCAATTGGTTACCGTGACAGTCACTGGTACCAATGACATACCGCTTATCACTTCCACTATTCAAGATGCTACCGGTGATGTACTTGAAGCTGGGGTGATGGATGGCGGTAACGATCCTGAGCCAGGCAACCTAATGACGGGCGGCACTTTAACCGCCGATGATGTTGATAACGGCGCCAGCTGGAGCTGGAGTTTTGTCGCCCAAGTCAACGACTACGGCACCTTTGATATTGATACTGACACTGGTGTGTGGAGTTACACCTTAGCCGATAACGCGCTGGTCAACGCCCTCGCCCAAGGCGAGATGCACGATGAGACCTTCTTGGTCACCGTCACTGACGAGCATGGCGCTTACAGTCAGCAACTGGTTACCGTGACAGTCACTGGTACCAATGACATTCCGCTTATCACTTCCACCATTCAAGATGCCACCGGTGATGTATTAGAGGCTGGGGTGATGGATGGCGGTAACGATCCCGAGCCGGGCAACCTAATGACGGGCGGCACTTTAACCGCCGATGATGTTGATAACGGCGCCAGCTGGAGCTGGAGTTTTGTCGCCCAAGTCAACGACTACGGCACCTTTGATATTGATACTGACACTGGTGTGTGGAGTTACACCTTAGCCGATAACGCGCTGGTCAACGCCCTCGCCCAAGGCGAGATGCACGATGAGACCTTCTTGGTCACTGTGACCGACGAGCATGGCGCCTACAGTCAGCAACTGGTTACTGTGACCGTCACCGGCACCAATGATATTCCGCTTATCACCTCGACCATCGACGATGCTACCGGTGATGTACTTGAAGCCGGGGTGATGGACGGCGGTAACGATCCCGAGCCGGGCAATCTAATGACGGGCGGCACTTTAACCGCCGATGATGTCGATAATGGCGCCAGCTGGAGCTGGAGTTTTGTCGCCCAAGTCAACGACTACGGTACCTTCGATATAGATCCTGACACTGGTGTGTGGAGCTACACCTTAGCCGACAACGCACTGGTCAACGCCCTCGCCCAAGGCGAGATGCACGATGAGACCTTCTTGGTCACTGTGACCGATGAACATGGCGCCTACAGTCAGCAACTGGTCACTGTGACCGTCACCGGCACCAATGACATTCCGCTTATCACCTCAAGCATCGACGATGCAACCGGTGATGTACTTGAAGCCGGGGTGATGGACGGCGGTAACGATCCCGAGCCGGGCAGCTTAATGACCGGTGGCACTTTAACCGCCGATGATGTCGATAATGGCGCCAGCTGGAGCTGGAGTTTTGTCGCCCAGGTCAACGACTACGGCACCTTTGATATTGATGCTGACAGCGGCGTGTGGAGCTACACCTTAGCCGATAACGCGCTGGTCAACGCCCTCGCCCAAGGCGAGATGCACGATGAGACCTTCTTGGTCACCGTCACTGATGAACATGGCGCCTACAGTCAGCAACTGGTCACAGTGACGGTCACTGGTACCAATGATATTCCACTTATCACCTCGACCATCGACGATGCAACCGGTGATGTATTAGAGGCTGGGGTGATGGATGGCGGTAACGATCCCGAGCCAGGCAACTTAATGACCGGCGGCACTTTAACCGCCGATGATGTCGATAACGGCGCCAGCTGGAGCTGGAGTTTTGTCGCCCAAGTCAACGACTACGGTACCTTCGATATAGATGCTGATACTGGTGTGTGGAGTTACACCTTAGCCGACAACGCGCTAGTCAACGCCCTCGCCCAAGGCGAGATGCACGATGAGACCTTCTTGGTCACCGTCACCGATGAACATGGCGCCTACAGTCAGCAACTGGTCACTGTGACAGTCACTGGCACCAACGATATTCCAGTACTGACTGTAGATACATCCGGAGGAGTAACTGAAGATCTAGACGTCGTAAATCAATTAATAAGTGATACCGGAGCATTGAGTTTCACTGATGTGGATACTGGTGACACAGCAAGTGTTTCCTCGCTCTACAATAGTGATATAACCTGGAGTGGTGGCACACTAACAGATGTACTAACCCAAGATCAGATCGATCAGTTGATTGCTGGATTCAGCGCCGATCAAGATAGTTGGGACTTTAGCATCTCAAATGAGTTGATCCAATTTTTGGGAGAAACGGAATCAATTACACTCAGCTTTAACGTTACTGTCACTGATAATAATGGTGCATATGATACCGAAGTCGTCACAATAACCATCGATGGTGTAAATGATGTTATTGAAGGTGAATTCGCTAAAGAGATCTGGGTTCCTGCCGCTGTTGGGGAAATTACCGATCCATACTTGAGCGGATATCCTTTACTCGTCACTAAGCCCTCTGATATAGACGTAAACGACACGATCACCATCACAAATTTGGCACTAGTACTGCTCACGCCTGACTTAGATCCTACAGTCGAATTAGGTAGTGTCTATTACATGATAGATGGCGGAAACACACTTACATTAATAGACTTTGATAATCCACCAGAACTAAGTGCAACTGAGCTGGAAACACTAGTATACGTTCCAGGGGACAATGGTGAAGTTGACTACCAGTTGGATCTGTCTTTCACCTTCACAGTAAATTCAGGCAGTGACTCGATTGATGGTGAATTTATCATTCACTCCGTTCCAGCAAACAGCTTAGCGGGTCAAACAGTTCAAATTGGTGACGGCTCGAGTCCACTCACATCTGGTAATGATCAAGATGCAGACTTGGTTATCAGTGAGCAGTTTGCTAACGCGATGAACTCAGATCCTGAGAGTGGTTCATTGCAGCTATTTACTGACTACCAAAGAGCTCCTTTCGATATACCGGTTCCGCTTGGTGAACAAGATGAAAATACTGCAGCAGGTGCAGCGAGAGAGTCAGAGGTATCAGTCAGATTAACGATAGGTAGTGCCATGTTTGAAGTCATAGCTGAAAATGATGGTGACGGCATTATTACTTGGTCTTTCGATGCAGACTCTGGCTTGATGAAAGCGGAAATTGATTACAGCGCTATATTCCTATTAGATGGAAATGGTGATCCTACCGCAACATCTTTAGCTGACTATATTATGGCTAATCCTTTAGCTGCCAATGATATTTGGCGAATTACTTATTTGGATGATAATGGCGGTAACTTCCAAGCTCGATTTGTTGAAGCGGTCTTTACTCATGATCAGATTGCCGATGATTCGATCACTGTTGTTGGTACCGATAATATCAATAACCTCATATTCGGTAGCACAAGTTCTGACTCACTAACAGGTGCTAACTTGGATGATCGTATTTTTGGTCGTGAAGGAAATGACATCTTAAAAGGCCTTGCTGGGAATGATGAGCTTATTGGTGGTGCAGGCAATGACGATATGGAAGGTGGTGAAGGCAATGATATTCTTATAGGCGGTACAGGTACTGACACTATAGAGGGTGGAATTGGCAGAGATTATCTATCTGGAGGACAAGGCAGCGATAGTTTAGATGGAGGGGCACTTAATGGCGCCGATGACGGAGAAAGAGACTTCTTTGTTTGGGAACAGGACAGTGCAGATAACAGCACCGATACTGTTTACAATTTTAACAACGACGTCGATGTACTCGATTTAACAGGGCTGTTAGTCGGTGAAGAAAACGGTAATCTAGAAGACTTCTTCTCTTTTGACTTTACTGGAGGCAACACTACCATATTCATTGATGCTGATGGACTAGGTATTGGTACCGACGGTGTAACAATTGTTCTGGATGGCATCGACCTGTCATTAGTTTATGGCAGTAATGCTGAGTCAGATATCATTGCAGGCCTAATAGCTGATGAAGCGTTAATCGTTGATCCAAATGGCACCTTCATCCCTCCTTATGAGCAAATAGATCAGGGAAATATTATTCCATAAAAAGTCAGTCTAAAGTATGAGTCAGACAACTCATTCAATATTAATCACGACAAAAGCCACTCTATTTAGTGGCTTTTTTTTGAGCTAACACTAACGACTTAATATAATTAAGCCAATTCGCAAAAAATTCTTAAACAGTAAAGTGTCAAAAAATTGACCGTTGTTACCTGATCCTTTAATATCTGTTGATGATAAGTTGAAAAAAATGTGCATGCGCTACACGTTATAAAGGTGAGTCGCAGCAAGGAGCAGACGATGAAATCGATAGTTATAACGCAAGCGGGCCAAATTCAAAAAGTAACAGGTTCAGTTACCGCTAAAGTTAACGGTGATGTAAAAAGTTTTGTAAACGGTGAGTTCGTTCCCGCTAATACTAACTTATCGATTGATGAAGCCAGCTTTGTTGAGCTTCTCCTTGAAGACGGTAGCATTATTTCATCAAGCGGAGGAGACAGTTTTTCCGTAGAACAAAGCACAGAAGATAGTATCGCTGACTTAGAAGTTTTAAGCGAAATAGAGCAGATACAATCACTTATAGCAGCTGGAGAAGACCCAACTGAAGGTCCAGATACAGCAGCAGGGACTCCGTCAGGAAGCGAGGGGTCTTCAGGCCATGTATCAATATCCCGCTCAGGAGCTGAGACCCTAGCCGATGCCAGTTACACAACTTCAGGCCTAAACGAATCAGTTTCCGATACAACCCCATTTTTCGATAGCCAAAGCAATGCCACCTATGATGACCCAAGCCAGCTGGAAAATGACAGTAATAGCATCGCAGAAGATGAAGTGGCGACCGGTAATGTGCTCGATAACGATAGCGATATCGACAGCGATCTAACCGTGGTGAGTTTTGAAGTGAACGGTCAAACCGTCACTGCGGGCACCACCGTTCAGCTTGATAACGGCACTATCGTCATCAATGAAGATGGCAGCTATACCTTTACCCCAGATGAAAACTGGAACGGCAATGTCCCAGTCATTACTTACACCACCAACACAGGCTTAACAGCCACATTAACAATTGAAGTCACCCCAGTTGATGACCCAAGCCAGCTGGTGAATGAC
>NZ_BPEW01000006.1 GCF_019654975.1 Shewanella sp. c952 | reverse complement strand
AACCGAATTAACTGACTTTAAAGTCATAGTTGCAGGAAATTAAGGAATAAACATTCAAGTAAAGAATTCTATCCATATTACTATGAAAGCCCTTTCACAATTTCACATTTATTTTACAACTGTAACAACTGTAGATACATTCTTAATCGCAGCTAGTCTTACGATTGGTAACTGCAAAAACTATAAGAAACAACTAAATATCCTGATTAACATGGAAGACAGTTATGACTACAAGTAAAGTAACAACAGCATTAAGCCTGTCCGTTCTAGCACTTTCGATCTCAGCAAGTGTAAGCGCGGCTCCCTCTTTCACTCCTGGATTACACAGCACTGCTGCGCAATTAAATAGCGAAAACCCGCTACCTAAGCGTTATATCGTTAAATTTAAAACTGCAGATGCAGCTGCTGGCTTTTCAATAGCGACAAACGCAATTGACGACGCAGAGTATCAACCACGAGCGAACGAAGTATTCTCTCACTTCCGCGCGCTAAATAGCGTCTCAGCAAAAGAGATGAAGCGTATTGGTCGCAGTAATAGTTATACCGTTAAGTTAGATAATAAAAATATCGATGCACTAAGATTCCGTGCAGATGTCGATTATGTTGAAGAAGATGTACCTCGTCGCCTGTTAAGCGAAACCACGCCTTGGGGTCAAACCTATGTAGGTGCAACGACGTTAAGTGACAGTCAAGCGGGCAACCGCACCATCTGTATCATTGACTCTGGCTACGACCGAGGTCATAACGATCTTAATGCCAACAATGTAACCGGCACGAATAACTCAGGAACAGGTAACTGGTTCGATCCTGGTGCAGGTAATGCTCATGGTACTCACGTAGCTGGAACCATAGCCGCAATCGCAAACAATGAAGGTGTGGTTGGTGTAATGCCAAACCAAAATGCCAATATTCATGTCATTAAAGTATTTAACGCGTCTGGTTGGGGATATTCATCATCACTAGTGTCTGCGGTTGACACTTGTGTAAACAATGGCGCCAACGTAGTAACAATGAGTTTAGGTGGTTCAAGCTCTAGCAATACCGAAAAAAATGCCCTTGCTGCACATGAAAACAATGGCGTATTGCTTATCGCTGCCGCTGGTAACGATGGTAATAGCACTCATAGCTACCCAGCATCTTATGATGCCGTCATGTCAGTTGCTGCGGTAGATAGCAATAAAGACCACGCAGCATTTTCACAATATACCAACCAAGTTGAGATTTCGGGTCCAGGTGAAGCGATTCTTTCAACTGTGACTCGCGGTGAAGGTCGTTTAGCTGATATCACTATTGGGGGGCAGTCTTATTTTGACAATGGCGTAGTGCCGCATAATCGCTTTGTTCAGTCCGGTTCAAGCCATGTACCGACTCCACTGATTGGCAGCGTAACTGCAGCGCTTGCAGAATGTACTGTAAACGGTAGCACCTTCAATTGTGGCAATATGACAAACAAAGTCTGTCTTGTAGAACGTGTTGGCAACCAAGGAGCAAGCTATCCTGAAATTGATGCAGTTAAAGCGTGTAACTCTGCTGGTGCAAGTGGCGTTATTGTCTACAGTAATACCACTCTTCCTGGTCTGCAAAATCCATTTTTAGTTGATAGCAGTAACGAAGCGCCTATCGTTTCGGTCTCTGTTGACCGTGGTACAGGTCTTGCCCTTCGCAATCAAATTGGTGCATCAGTTACTGTTGCCAATACCGACAATGAAGATTACGAGTATTACAATGGTACTTCTATGGCGACCCCTCATGTATCAGGTGTGGCAACATTAGTATGGAGCCATCATACAGAGTGTAGCGCAGCGCAAGTTCGTGCAGCACTTAATGCTACAGCGGAAGACTTAGAAACTGCTGGTCGCGATAACAATACAGGCTATGGTCTAGTCGATGCAGTTGCTGCAAAAGCTTATCTGGATGAGTCTTGTACTGGTCCAACCGACCCAGATACTGGTGGCGGCGATAATGTGTTAGTGAATGGTGTGGCTAAATCTAACTTAGCAGGCGCTAAAAATGATGAGCTGCACTACTCTATCGACGTACCTGCTGGTGCAACAGATTTAAGCTTTAACATGAGCGGCGGTAATGGTGATGCAGATCTGCACGTTCAGTATGGCGCAGCGCCTACAACTGATAGCTATGATTGTCGTCCGTGGAAAGGTGGCAATATTGAATCTTGCCCAATCACAACTGCGCAAGCAGGTACTTACTATGTGATGGTTCAAGGTTATAGTGATTTCAGTGGTGTAAACCTTGTGGCTAGCTTTACAGAAGAAACCGGTGGTGGCACTGGCGGAGCAGCAACTTACACCAATAACACTAGCTACAGTATTCCAGATAATAGCAGTGCGGGTGTCACGAGCACTATTGCAGCTGCCCGTACTGGTGATTCTGGAACCGTTACCGTGAAGGTCAACATTAGCCATACCTATATCGGTGATTTGCAAGTTGAGCTTCATAGCCCAAGTGGCCAGGTGGCTGTGTTGCATGACAATACCGGTGGCAGTGCTAACGACATAGTAAAAACCTTTACCGTTGATATGTCTGGTAGCGACTCTGCGGGTAATTGGCAGCTAAAAGCCGTAGACAGTGCAAGACGTGATACAGGGACAATTAACTCTTGGGAGCTAAACTTCCAGTAAGCCCTAACTATTGTTGAATGTGTATTTTGAGAGCCTTAGTTAAAGGCTCTCTTTTTTTTGCTCGGCATTGATAACATTTTCGCTGATAAAACTGATATAATTACCTTAATAGCATCTGCAATGAACATACATCATGACCCAAGTAAACAACCCATTACACGGTATTAAGCTAGAAGCCTTACTGATTGACCTCGTCGAGCATTATGGCTGGGAAGAACTTGGTGAGCGTATCAATGTACGCTGCTTCAAACATGATCCAAGTATTAAGTCGAGTCTAAGGTTTCTACGTAAAACCCTTTGGGCAAGAGAGAAAGTCGAATACCTCTACCTTAAAATGAATAAGCTGCCTTTGCCAGCGAGAAAGCCTAGAGAAGATGGCTATCAAGCCAGTGATAAAACATTACGGGCTGCGAGTAACAAAGCTGCTGAGAGACCGAGTAAAGATTCAGATGATGACGCTCAAGTAAACTCCAACATCTGGGGCAATTAACGTTTACTACTGATTGTAATAAAAAGGCTTAACAACTTGTATTGTTAAGCCTTTTTATTTAATATCTATTGGTATAATTAATTATTGTCGTTATATCGGGAAATCAAAAATAAGCCGCCAAACCTGTACGCCATCACCCGCTCGATAACTCACACCAAATCGACTCATATTAAACAGATCCCAACCCACAGGTTTTGAGAAAGCTAAAGTGACCCCAGCTTCAAAACTGTTGGTCACTAATACATCTTCCTCAAAAGGCGTTACAAATCTTAGCTTATCAAAATACCAGTAACCGGCGACAAAAAACCGTGGTTCAACACCTACATCAGCCACTTGAAAATGAAAGTTAGTGCCAATATCAAGCCCTGATTGAATCGCTGAATAGGTTTCATTGGGTCCATCATCGAGGCTGTTATATCCAGCAAAAAAGATACGATTGACCCAAACTGGTTTGCTATCTTTAAGCTCGAAATCAAGTAAGCTCGACATACCTGCCGAATAGATAATGACATCGTTGCCATTAGTGGTATTAGTCCCAACCCCTAAGTCCGCATAGGTTTGAAACTCATGGGTATCAGAAGTGTGTATACGGTATTCGATCCCGGGAGTAAACGTCGCAGTCCCAACACTACTAGGAAAATCGCCTTCAGGGAGGTCGCTCCACGTAAAGTTAAAAAAACCGAGTGATAATGGTGTGCGCAGCACTAAAGACTCTGTTTCAGTGCGCTCAAGATCGAAACTAATTGGAATATTGACAACCGTTGCGTTTTGCCCAGAGGTTCGGTAAATACCGCTGCCTAAATAGTTAGCAAAAGCATAATGGCTGTAATCCGTTTCAGCATTAACAGGGAGAGTATAAAGCAACAGTAAAACTGAAAGGAAACGCACAAGGGCCATCATTAAAAATTAACTTAACTGGTCTCTAATTGAATAGCCCTGAATATAGCGGTATAACCTTAAAAAAGCCACGGTTAATGTAGCTTAGTCTTTATCTTCCTCGGTAAAATGATGCTCAGACATCATATGACCCAATTCAGTAGATTTGGTCTTTAGGTAACCTTCGTTATAACGATTTTTACCGACCTGCAGTGGCACACGCTCAACGACCTCTAGTCCAAAGCTTTGCATCGCTTTTACTTTTCTAGGGTTATTGGTCATTAACCTGACTTTACTAACACCGATCTGCTCCATCATCGGGATGATCATGTCATATTTACGCATATCTGCAGCAAAACCAAGGCGCTCATTCGCCTCTACTGTATTTGCGCCGCCATCTTGCAGCTCGTAAGCACGGATTTTATTGAGTAATCCAATACCCCGCCCTTCTTGACGTAAATATAGGATAAATCCTTGCCCTGCTTCCGCTATATTTTGCATTGCTGTCTGTAATTGGAAACCACAATCACAACGCAAACTGAAAAGCGCATCACCCGTTAAGCATTCAGAGTGAATACGGCCTAAAATAGGGCTTTCGGCATCAAATACGCCTAATGTCAGCGCAACATGCTCTTTACCTGTCTCGCTATCTTCAAAGCCATGCATTTCAAAAACACCCCAAGGTGTTGGCAATTTAGAAGACGCGATATATTTAATCGACATGATAAAACCTTAACGACTACTCTCATTCCTTGAGACTGCTGAAATCCTAGTAACAATATTAATTTCAAACCAAACTTGCTGAAGAATCAAATCTAATGTTAGACATTACAGTGAACAGGAATACGTTAGACAAATTACAAAGCATTTCAGCGCAGCATAAGCTGCGCGTCTTTACATAACCTTGAAGCGGCTCACTAAATGAATAACTTAATAGGTAATTAGCCTAAAATTCTTTCGGTGCAAAGCCTGTTACTTGCTTTATGCCCATTTCACGACCAAGTGCGGTCATTGGATGCACTACAACTAAACCACGAACAGACTTCTTCAACTTACCCATGTCAGCTTGTTCGGCTTTGGTCAATACACGGCTAAATTTAAGGTCTTTAACCGACGCACCTTCTTTACCTAACTCACGATTCTGCTGATTTTTAACATTCGCTATGCGCTTAGTTAACGTAGCAATTTCACGTTTAAATTGGATTATGACCCCAGGATCATCACGCTTTTCAGCTGCTGCTAACTTACGACGAAATTTGTCGAGCTTATCGTTGAGCGTTTGCAGCTCCTGCTTTAAATTCATTTACAAACCTTAAATTCAAATCTAAATAACTTATCTAGAAACAAAAACAGCCTCAAAATATTTTGACGCTGTTTATCTTTATTGACTTATTATAACAGCATATAGGCCAATATTACCTAGTGTTTATGCTTAGCTTATCTTAGATAATGGATCACTTGGTTACGACTACCTTTAAAAACCAAGCTCGGATCGGCAAGAGACTGCTCAAATTTGCCATCAACTACCACATTGACCAACTCAACAATGGCTTGCTGCTCGGCGGTTAACTCATTAAGCAGGTAGCCTGTCCACAGCCAAATATCTTTACCGGGACATTGTTCTTTTACTCGCGTGACCAGCGCAAGTATAGCGCTGAGGTTACCAGGAAATAGAGGGTCACCGCCCGACAATGAAAGGCCGCGCCTTTTTATCCGACTATCATTGAGATCATCAATAATGGTTTGCATCATCAGCTCATCAAACAAGTGACCTGAGCATGGGTTCCAGGTTGACTGATTATAGCAACCTCGACATTGGTGCTCACAGCCAGAAACAAACAGTGTCGCTCTAGTGCCTGGACCATTAATCACATCGGTTTGATAGTATTGATGATAATGCATAAAAATCTCTTTATTGATAACAAAAAGGTGCCTATGAAAGCACCTTATACCAATTCCATTAAGGATATACTCAGTTCAGAGCTTTCTCAGGGCTTTCAATTCAAGGCGCATTATTGAAGAAATGGTTATTCCCTTTTGAGACAATGCAACGTAGCAGTGAAAGCCCTGAGAAGCTCACAACGTGCGGGTTTAAAATCACTTAATACAGCGCATGTGGCATTCGATATAGAATAACTATTAGCGATAAGCCACTTACTTGTCTAAAGTGATTTAAACTCCCGCTGAATGAGCAACACTTTAATGGAGTTGGTATTATTGGGTTTACCGCGCCCCGATACTAAAGGTGCTTGATGCGGCGCTTAACCTCTTCTTGCTTACCATAATTAAATGGTCTTGCATCAGGACTACCTAAATAGCCACAGACTCGGCGCGTTACAGACACTCTGCTTGGCTCATGGTTACCGCATTTAGGGCAAGTAAAACCTTTACTGGTACAGCTAAACTCACCAGTAAACCCACAGTCATAACACTCATCAATCGGTGTATTGGTGCCGTAATAAGGCACTCTTGAATAGCTGTAGTCCCAGACATTTTCCAATGCTTCAACGTTGTTCTGCATATTTGGAAACTCGCCGTAACAGATAAATCCGCCATTTGCGATTTCAGGATAAGGCTGTTCAAAGTCAATCTTGTCGTACGGATTAACCTGCTTTTCAACATCTAAATGGAAACTGTTGGTGTAATAACCTTTAGCTGTTACTCCCTCTACAACGCCGAATACTTTGGCATCAAGATTACAGAAACGGCTACACAAGTTTTCACTAGGTGTGCTGTATAGACTGAAAGCGTAACCAGATTCTTCTTTCCATTTATCGGTTGCCGCTTTTAAGTATTGAATCACTTCAACCGCTTTAGCGCGCAACAATGCATTGTCATATAAATGCGTTTCTGTACCATAAAGTGCGTTAATGGTTTCATGAAGGCCAATGTAACCAAGCGAAATTGAAGCGCGGCCATTTTTAAATATCTCAGAGATATCATCATCAGCACGCAAACGAACGCCACAAGCACCTTCCATATAAAGAATCGGTGCGACTCGTGCTTTTACGCCATCTAAACGTTCTATTCGAGTATCGAGTGCCTTGCGAGCAATAGCTAAACGCTGATCTAAGATGCGGTAAAATTCAGCTTCATCGCCTTTTGCCTCAAGTGCAACTCGCGGCAAGTTTAAGCTCACAACGCCAAGGTTGTTACGCCCTTCATGTACTAGCTCGCCATCTTCTTCAAACGTACCAAGGAAGCTACGGCAACCCATTGGCGTCTTAAATGACCCCGTTACCTTCTCAACTTGTTCGTAGTTAAGGATATCTGGGTACATACGCGTAGTGGCACACTTCAATGCAAGCTGCTTGATGTCGTAGTTACAATCGCCATCTTTATGATTAATACCATCACGAATGGCAAAAACCAATTTTGGGAATACCGCGGTTTTACGGTTCTTACCTAAGCCAGCAATACGCACTTTCATCATCGACTGTTGAATAAGTCGAGACTCCCACGAAGTCCCCAGTCCAAAACCAAAGGTAACAAATGGCGTTTGACCGTTGGCGGTATGCAATGTGTTTACTTCATACTCAAGTGACTGAAATGCATCATGGCACTCTTTTTCAGTCAATGAGGTCGCAAATGCCTTAGCATCTGTAATTCCCCAAGTTAGTGCCACTTGATAATGCTTGTCGTAACTTTTGGCAACGAAAGGCGCTAACACTTCATCGATACGGTTAATCGTAGTTCCGCCATAAATATGGCTAGCAACCTGAGCAATAATCTGCGCAGTAACCGCAGTCGCTGTTGAAATTGATTTAGGTGTTTCAATCTCAGCGTTGCCCATCTTAAAACCATTGGTCAACATGCCACTGAGATCGATCAGCATACAGTTGAACATCGGGAAGAATGGCGCGTAATCTAAGTCATGATAGTGAATTTCACCTGACTCATGAGCGGCAACCACATCTTTTGGCAATATATGACATTTGGCGTAATGTTTAGCCACAATACCCGCGAGTAGATCGCGTTGAGTTGGGATGACTTTTGAATCTTTATTAGCATTTTCATTTAAAAGCGCAGCATTGCTCTGTTCAACGAGACCGCGGATCTCTTTATTTAATCGACTGCTAACTTCACGCTTTATATCTCTATCATGGCGGTATTCAATGTATACCCGAGCCAGCGATTTATAAGGCCCTTCCATCAATAAGTTTTCGACAGTATCTTGTAAATCGTGGATGTTTATTTCATCTAACATAGCGACAGAATCAGCAGCATTTTTTGCCACTTTTTCTGCATAGGCGCTATCATCAATACCTGCCGAGTTAGCAGCTGCTATCACTGCATCTTTAATCCTTGTTTCGTCAAAAGGCGTACGGTAACCATCCCGTTTAATAACCACTGGCATTGTATAGCTCCTATTTAGCATCATCCACAAGTAACACTACATATAGTATTACTTTAAATCAAAATCACAACATGTGGCGCATTAAGCTATAAAAAGACAAGCAGTACTTTGATCCAGATCATTATTTTACACAACGAAGATAATAAGAAAAAATAACTGGGGACGATCCCGCTTATCTAAAACTATGCCCTTGACGATGGCGATTAAGATCGCTAGTAGCAGGATAAAATTGGGATAAATTGTGGATAAAAATACAGAAGACTTTCGCGCCTAGGTTTAACTCGCTGGCATGACAACAGGAAATGAATCTAAGCCGCTACAAAACGCTATTATTGCGCCGTAAAGCCGACACAATAACAGTCAGATTAGTGTTAAATACTATTTAATCTTTTTAACAATAAATGTCTTTAACAGAGACGTTAAAAGGCCTATCAGTTTAATGCTGTTTTGCCAGTGCCAGATAACTGTTTAACTGGCCGGTTGCCTGTTGATGTTCACCCGTCATTGAGGCTAGCTGCATTAACGACTTTATTCCTTGATATTGGTTTTTCTGTTGATCGGTAAGTGTTCTATCAGACTCCAGCAGCGCCGTAATGTCACTTGCCACTCGATTTGCTTTTTGGGCTACCACTGGCGATTGAATCGCATCCATAGTGCGCATAACCCATTTTGCTTCATCTAAGGTGCCAGCCAACTCACGGTCTTCACTACTGTTGGTAAGTGTCGCACGCTGCTCGTCAATAAAATCAGCTAAAGATTGCTCTTCAGTCGGAGGGATATCAAAACCACTATTGGTCAAGCGATTCAACTGTCCATCCGACAGAATGCCATCTTGATATAAGCGTTGTATAAGGCTGGGGAGCTTTTCGCTGCTAAAGCTACCATCTTGAAAAAAATCTTTCGCCATCGCTTCAATCTTTTGCGCCCGCTCTGCACGGCCTGATAATACAAGACCGTTATCGTCCTTACTCGGAGCATTTGAAGCTGATGTTGAAGCGTTAGCATTAACGCCTTGAACGCCATTAGCACTGCCAACACTTGATTGGCTGCCAGAAGCACCATAGGCATCGGCAAGAACTGCACCGCTATTAACAGGGTTATTGATACTACTTAATGGATTCATCGTCAAAAATTCGGCACAGTGGTAATCATGCAACGATTAAAGCAGGAACTGTGCCGCTTTTTGAACGATTAAATTGACTGCTTACTTTTGATTCAACTGCGTAGTCAAGTTCAAGCATAGTACTCGCAGAGACTCAATCTCCTGCTCAGTCATACTCACCTTCTCTAATAGTGTTTGCTTTTGTGACAGCGCGTCGGCTTGCAGCGCCAAGCCGGTATTCGTTAGTGCTATCACCTTTTTACGCTCATCGGTTTCATCTGGCAGTCGCTGCAGAAACAATTTTGTCTCCAATCGCTTTACGATTGGTGTCAACGTGCCCATATCCAAACGTGTAGCTTGAGATAACTGCGTCATACTCGCCCTATCTTTTAGCCATAGCGCTTGCATAACCAAATATTGTGGATAGGTCAGTTCATACTGATCCAACAAAGGGCGGTAAGCGCGCATAAGTGCATTGCCAGCGGTATACAGCGCAAAACATACATTATCTGATAAACATGTTGGGCTATCATTATTTGACACTTGGTTATCCGCCACAGGTTATTACCTCAATTAAGTGTGGCAATTTTACCTGACTAGAATTAACAAAACTAGCCAATCTGCATTTAATTTGCGCAGAGTTATTTTGCGCGCAAACTATTTGCATAGCTCTCAATCTTTAGTTATGATGCGGGCAATTACTTTGCGCACAAACAAAAATAAAGGATCACTATGAACGCTAAGCAAATCCAACTTAAATCTCGCCCTGAAGGCCTGCCTAACGCTAACAATTTCGCTGAAGCTGAAGTGGCGTTAGCTGCTATTAAAGACGGTGAGTTTTTAGTTAAAAACTTATGGATGTCAGTCGACCCATACATGCGTGGCCGCATGATTGATAGAAAAAGCTACATTGCACCTTTTGAAATAGGCGCTGTACTTGAAGGTGGCGCAATTGGCGAAGTGGTGGAATCGAACAATAGCGAGTTCCCTGTTGGCAGCAAGGTTAACAGCATGCACGGCTGGCGCAGTCATTATGTTACCGACGGTACAGAGATCACTCGCCTGCCTCAAACACCTATCAGCGAATCACACTTCTTAGGTGTGCTTGGTATGCCTGGTATGACTGCTTGGACAGGCCTTAACCGTATCGCTGAACTAAAATCGGGCGAAACCTTGTTTGTCTCTGCAGCATCAGGCGCCGTTGGTAGCGTTGCGGTACAAATTGGCAAACTCATGGGCGCCCGAGTGGTTGCGTCGGTTGGTTCTGATGAGAAGGCAGAGCACATCAAGTCCCTCGGTGTAGATGCTGTGATCAACTACAAAACCTGTGGCGATCTAACGGCTGCGCTAGCACAAGCTGCGCCAGAAGGTATTGATGTCTATTTTGAGAACGTTGGCGGTGAACACTTAACCGCTGCGCTTAACAATATGAAAGATCATGGCCGCATCGCTGTTTGCGGCATGATTGCCCAATATAACGATACGGCGCCGACACCGGGACCTGCAAACTTAGCGCAAATCATTATGAAAAAACTTAAAATTGAAGGCTTTATTGTGTTTGAACATTGGGCACATTACCCCGAATTTGCCAAGCAGATGGGCCAATGGTTAGCTGAGGGCAAAGTCACCGCTGAACAAACAGTTTACGAAGGCCTCTCGAATGCACCTGAAGCCTTTATCGGCTTGTTCGAAGGTAAAAACCGCGGCAAGATGATTGTGAAGTTGGCTTAATCAATATTTGATAATGCAATAAAAAAGGGCTTTAAGCCCTTTTTTATTGTCCGATTTTTAAGGTTTACTCGCTTATCCGATGTGGTGCTAAAGCCGCTTCAATAAGGTGCGCGACTTGCTCTACAGCCGCCTCTCCTGCCGCAATTGCCTCTTCAGCGCGATGAAACTCCATGGTACCGATATCACCCAGATCCGGCACAATACAAATATCAGGCGGATCGCCCATTAATCGAGCTCTTTTATGCCGTTGCTCTAATATGTCCATAGATTGCGACATTACCGCTAACATTCCTGGGTTTGGGCTTTGGCTATTTTCGAGCTTTTGACTCAATGAAAGCTTATCAGTCAGGCCGCTAATGTAGTCTCTTCCTCGAGCTAACAAATCAGTAAAACCTTTCTCTTGATGCTTTTCAGCTTCCGCTTCTTCCTCTGTAGTAGGCTTGTTACTCTTCATATTGACTGGTAATACTTGTAAACGGCCACGGCGCAAACCATGAAGATCAACCGCTATCACAATATCGACGCCCATTGCACGACTAACTGACACCGGTACAGGGTTCACTACTGCGCCATCCACCAGCCAACGTTCGCCCACTTTAACAGGCGGTAAAATACCAGGCATAGAGCATGATGCTCTCACTGCATGGCGCAAATCACCCTCCGTAAACCAGATCTCTTGCCCTGAATAAAGATCGGTCGCTACTGCTGCAAATGGTTTTTTAAGCTGCTCAATCTGCATATCGCCCATGCGTTTTTGCAGCACGTCGAACACTTTTTCGCCACCGATTAAGCCACCTTTACGCCAACTCAAATCCATGAGCCCCAATACATCCCAGCTACTAAAGCTACGCACCCAATTTTCTAGTTCAGGTAAATTTTCATTAGCATATGCGGCGCCTACCACTGCACCAATGGAGCAGCCAGCAATTTTATCAGGGTAAACCCCCAGCTTAGCCAGCCCATTCAACACACCAATATGTGCCCAGCCCTTTGCAGCGCCACTTCCAAGGGCCAGTCCTATTCGAACGGAGTGATTTTTTTCTATCACAATTTGTGACTCCTAAAGCCAATAATAAGCTCAGCTACGAGCGACTAGCATTTTGAACGATGCCGATTTTACCACTCTAATGAGTCCTTCAGCTACACTCAGCCTATCCTAAGCGTTTAATTCAACTTCTTTAAGATAAACTTAATAGCTAGTCATAGCCCTGCTCTATCTATCTAGGCTATAATACGCGGTCAGATTATTTAAGGAGTTCACCTTTGCAATTCACCGATTTTTCACTGGATCAACGTCTGTTACAAACATTAAAACACATGGGCATAGACACCCCTACTGAGATCCAGGAACAAGCCATACCCATTGCCCTTGCTGGCAAAGATCTAATGGCATCATCTAAAACAGGTTCAGGCAAGACCTTGGCGTTTTTGCTACCTGCAATGCAAAGGATGATTTCGTGTAAAGCATTGAGTAAGCGCGACCCTCGTGCGGTTATTTTGCTACCCACTCGTGAGCTTGCAACCCAGGTTTATAGTCAACTGCGTTTATTAGTTGCTAATACACAGTTTAAAGCCACTAAAATTCTTGGTGGTGAGAACTTTAACGACCAAGCAAAAGCACTGGCTCGTGACCCGCACTTTGTTGTGGCCACACCGGGTCGCTTGGCCGATCACCTGAAACAGCATCATCTGCACCTCAATGGTCTCGAGCTACTTATCTTCGATGAAGCCGACCGTATGTTGGATTTAGGCTTTGCTGAGCAGCTTAAACAAATTAACGATGCGGCCGATCATAAACGTCGCCAAACATTGATGTTTTCGGCAACACTTGATCACGGCGATGTCGATGACATTGCTGCAGAGCTGCTTAAAACCCCAGAACATGTTGCTATTGGCGCTGGTAACTTAGAGCACAAAGATATTACTCAGCGTATATTCCTTTGTGATCACCTTGATCATAAAGAAGCGCTATTAACGCGCATTTTAAAAGATGAACAGCAAAAGCAGATCATCATCTTTACCGCGACTCGACAAGATACTGATCGCTTAGCGAAGAAACTTGCTGATGATGGCTTTAAAACAGCATCACTCAGTGGCGAGCTAAAACAAAATGCCCGTAACCAAATCATGGATGAGTTCAGCCGTGGTTTACAACAGATATTGGTGACTACTGATGTGGCATCTCGTGGTCTAGATTTACTCAATGTTTCTTTAGTGATCAACTTTGATATGCCAAAGTTTGCCGAAGAGTATGTTCACCGTATTGGACGTACTGGACGTGCTGGCGCTAAAGGCGACGCGGTTTCATTAGTCGGTCCTAAAGATTGGGTTAATTTTACCCAAGTACAAACCTTCCTGAATAAGCTGTTTGCTTTTAGTGAACTAGAAGGGTTAAAAGGTAAATTTACTGGCTTGAAACCGAAAGCACAGAGCAAGAAGAAAGCAAAGCCTGCCGCAGCAAAGAAAAAAGCGGCAACCGCGAAGAAAAAGTCTGCGGCTAAGGCTACAGCAAATCGCGATAGACGCTTTGCTACTGGCGTCGACGTCGGTGATGCTCCGATGCTTAGAAAGCCAAAAGCTAAGCTACAGGATACACCAGAAGATTAAGCTAATTACATAACGCTTTAAGCCGCTGTGATAGAGCACTATCACAGCGGCTTTTTATTTAAACAAGATCAAAGTTGAGGGTTTACTTAGCTATTTTTTCCAACCAGTTTTTGTCTGCACGCTCTATATATAAAGCGGTATCTTGTAACCATGTCTCCCGCACGCCAAGGCTATAGTTTAAGTAAAGCTTATTGTTCAAGATGGTAAATGCACTTGGGTCAGTGTCCACCACAAAGCCTTTCGACATGCCGTAGGCACAGTAACCACCGTATTGTGGTAGGTATTGTTGCTGATTTTGCTCAAACAACAACTTGTGTTCTTCACTGCTAAAAAGCCATTGGGTATCTTTATAATGGCTGCTAAATTCAAGGTTCCCCTTAACAGGTTGCTGCTCAGTAAAATAGGCAACCACATCGTAACCATTAACCGCAATGCCTTCATCTTGAAACGTAGGCTCACCGCCTAAGCTAGTACAGCCAACTAAAACAATACTCAATAAAATAGCCGTTAGATTGTAGATCCGCTTCATAACTTCCCCTCTTTTCCAGTACACAATACATAATACCAATTCCATTATGGATATACTCAGTTCAGTGCTTTCTCAGCGCTTTCAATTCAAGGCGCATTGTGGAAGAAAGGGTTACTCCCTTTTGAGACAATGCAACGCAGCAGTGAAAGTCCTGAGACGCTCACAACGTGCGGCTGATATTAAAGGCATGGAGACATCACTTAATACAGCGCATCTGGCATTCGATATAGAATAACGATTAGCGATAAGCCACTTACTTGTCTAAAGTGATTTTAACTCCCGCTGAATGAGCAACTCTTTATGGAGTTGGTATCATCTACTAGACCGAGTGACGCCTTAACGTATTTCATTGCCACTCATTTAAATGAAGTTAGCTGAAATGTCATACAACAAACCAAAATATATTTGCAATATGCTAATGCTAAACGCTGACCACTGAGCAAAATAACGCTACAATATGCGCAATATTGTTATTGTTAAGGTTTATCATGAGAGTTTGTGGCGTAGAGTTAAAAGGTGGCGAAGCCATCATCAGTTTATTAAGTTATGAAGGCGAAACCTATAATGTGCCTGATTGCCGTCAGAAATCATTCGCTATTTCAAACTCAGCGCAAACCGAGACGATTCGAGAGTTTCACTTTGCCTTTGGTAAACTTCTAGAAGATTACCGTGTTGATGAAGTTGTCATCATTGAACGCGAACAAAAAGGTAAAGGTGCTGGTAGCATAACCAGTTTTAAACTTGAGGCTGCTATTCAGGTATTAACACTGCCTGTAACACTCATCTCCCCTGTTATCATTAAAGCACAGCTCAAGCGTAATCCGCCACAAGTTGACTTTGAAGGTCTTGGGCTTAAGCGATTCCAAAAGAATGCTTTCGAAGCGGCTTATGCTTCTCATAACTTAACCATCTTCAAGGTAGAAGAAGAGTAGTAACAGAGAAATACAGCTAGGGACGTAAACCTTTAAGCAAATTAATTGCTAAAGGCCAGGCTAGATGCCATCGTCCCTTTCGTAATATCCCCTTAATTTACTAAACTCATTATGCAACCTCTTCCCTATCTAAACGGTTACCAAAGCGAGATTCAACAGCAAGTTCAAACCTTATTATCTCAAGGAAAACTAGCTGATGTACTACTGAAAAGACATCCAGAAATCCATTCGGTACGCACAGATAAAGCACTGTATGACTACACCATCGCTATAAAGAACCAATATCTGCGTAAATCTCAGCCACTGGCTAAAGTTATCTTTGATGACAAGATATCCCTAAAGCATCAAGCGCTGGGTCTGCACTCCTACGTTGCCCGTAAGCAAGGTGCTAAGATCAAAGCTAAGAATGAAATTCGTATCTCTTCACGTTTGAAAAAAGTACCTGAAGGTCTGCTAAGAATGGTGGTAGTGCATGAGCTTGCACACCTAAAAGAGAAAGAACACAACAAAGCTTTCTATCAGTTATGTTGTCATATGGAAGGCGATTATCATCAACTTGAGTTTGAACTTAGGCTATTGCTAACCCTCGTCGATGCCGATCAAAACCCCTATCGTTAAATTTCACAACCCACTTTAACTGATAACGATTTTCATTTACAATGTAAGCAATTGGCTAGGGCGGTTAATCTTTCGAGCTTAGTGTTTGTTCGATTATTTACCGTAAAGAATAATGCTTTTAAGGCAAGGCTTGAGCAATGATGCTTTGCTCGCTAAGTGAAAAGCGAGTAACGCAGTAATAAAAGCCAATAAACCGCGGCAAAAACAGCCGTGTAAGATCAACACCCTCTCGATTGCGAGTTGTCATGAAACCAAAGCTGCAAAGTCATCAACACAAATATCAAAACAAGTTAGCTAAATCACAGCGTAAACTTGGGTTTTACTTGTCTTTGACTGCAACAAACTGCATCGAACGTGCAATATCACAGAATAAGCGTCAACGAAAAATAGAGAAATATCAGCTCAAAATTCTCAAGTATCGAGCTAAACTTGCAAGTATCAATAGTATCACCCCACATCCTATAGCTTATAAAAGACTGCACAGTGCTAACGACAATGGTGCGTTTTCATCACTGAAACTCATCAACAAATTAAGCCTCAATAGTACAAGCCCCCATCGTCCTTACAAGCCCACTCCCTGTAAGAGTTGCCCAGCCCTTAGAGGCAAAGCTTGTCTTTGTGCGATGAAACAGCAACAACGGCTGCAAGCTTTATAGGTTTATTTTGTCGAAAATGGACTTAATTAGCCTTTGAAATACCCAGCTTAAACTTGTCCCATCATCATCTTTCTCACCCGCACGAGTTGCTCAAAAGCACCCATCTGCTTTTTAGATAATTGATTTGCCATTGGGATTTTGGCTTTCATAGGATCAACCGCTCGGCCATTAATATGAAATTCATAGTGTAAGTGCGGCCCAGTGATCCTGCCGGTATTGCCCGAAAGCGCGATGACTTGGCCACGAGATACTCGCTGGCCTTTATGCACCAAAGATTTCGACAGGTGTAAATAGCGAGTACGATATTTATTACCATGCTCGATCACCACATACTTACCTGCAAATCGATGATCGGTAACCAAAGAGACAATACCATCACCAGGCGCTATAACCTTAGTGCCTATAGGCGTGGCAAAATCAGTGCCGTTATGGGGTGATGTGCGGCCTGTAACAGGGTGATGACGATGTGGATTAAATCGCGAGCTTATACGATAATTTCGCTGCAGTGGAATTCGCTGAAAGGCACGCGCCAAGCTTCTTCCCTGCTCATCATAAAAATTACCATCGGTAAACTGATAAGCATTGATGCTGCTATGACCACGGTCAATACTCACACCCAAGATATCACTGCCACCAGTAGCCACCCCGTCAATATATTGATCATTGATTAATACTGAGAACTTATCGCCTGCACGCAGATCACGCGCGAAATTCAGCTTCTCTTTCAATAGTGACTCGACCCGTTGGATCTGCGCGGCGTTAAGCCCCATCTTTTGTGCTGAAAGATAAAATGAACCGTTTATTTCACCAGCAACGCTACGATTACGCCAAATGCCCTCAATGTTGACCTCATCAACATTGAAAGTTCCGTCCTCAAAACGGCTATAGGTAACTTGTCTAGCCGCGCTAAAATAGAGTGTTAACTTCTCAAGCTTGTCTGCTTCATCAAGCCAAAACTTGATCTCATTGCCAGGTTGCAATGTATCAAGTGCAAGTACGTTTAGATCTGCCTCTAGCACACGATACATGGTTTGTTGATCAACGCCGCCTTGTTCAAATAGGCCACTTAACGTATCCCCTTTAACAATCACTTTCTCGAATCTAGGTTTATCTAGCAGTGTATTGATTGCTGGTATCGGTGTTGACTGCGAGATCAAAGCGTCAATATCAAGCTCAACAGGGATCCTTTGTGATAATAACTGTTGGTTCTGTGGCAGCATAAATGCAGCGCCAAACAACAGTACTGAACCGATTAATATTTTCCGATGCAGAGGAGGCAGAGCTGCAAAACGAAAAAGCGACATTTTAAAAAAAGAAATTTTACCTGACTGCAACCTAAGTCCAACCTTGAATTATTATTTGTTTCATTCACGCCGAATGCCCCCTATTAATGAAGGCTAGCGCCAATTTATACCAAATAATCTCCCTGTAAAAAACTCTTTCAGCGCACAAAACAGCAATTTTATTGCATGTTTAACCTGAAATTCATCAGTCATAATCCTGCAAACAGATGAATTGACATGAAATAAAGTGTCAATATAGATTCTTAATCGATACAAAAAAGGCCTAAATCGAATATTTAGGCCTTGTTAAAATCTTAAAGCGGGTTTCTAACGGCAAGCACTATCACTTTAAGGCAGAACAATAGAAATTTCGCTACCAACGGCACTCTTGTTGATATCGATACGGGTGCCAATCTGCTCTTTCATTTCAGAAACATGAGAGATAACACCTATCATGCGCCCAGCTGATTGCAGATCCATTAAGGTGCGAACGGCCAAGTCGAGCGAGTCTTGATCTAAACTGCCAAAACCTTCATCAATAAATAGGGTATCAAGCTTAATACCACCAGCATAAGCCTGCACCACATCAGATAACCCCAATGCCATAGACAGTGCAGCCATAAAGCTTTCACCGCCGCTGAGTGTCGCCACAGGCCTTACCTTTGAGGTGTAAGCATCTTCCACTTCAAGCTCCAGCCCTGATGCTTTATTACCTTTGGCACGCTCTTCTTTGCGGATTAAACGGTAACGTCCCTTACTCATCAACTGCAGGCGCTCACTCGCTTCAAGTAATACATCGTCGAGTAATACGCTCAATACAAAACGCTGTAAACTCACTTTATTGCCAGTTTGCCCGTTAGCTACATCAGCCAGAGTGCCAACAATGGCATACTCATCTTCTAACTGTTTAGCTTGAGAGTCAGCATCGTTGAGCTGTTTTTGAGCTTGTGTTAGCTGAGTAACGCGCCCTTGCAACGCTTGCCACCCCTGCTCGGCTTGCTGTTGTTCTGTTTGCAATTGGCTCATTTGAGCAGCAATATTGTCCAATTCAGGTTTAGATTGTTGCTGCAGTTTTTCATGTAACTGCGCCAAATTAGCTTGGTTGGCTACACAATCTTGTTGATATTGATTTATCTCGGCAGCGAGTTGCTGTAGCTGCGCTTCCGGCAGCAGTGCTTGCATTAATGCCTCTAGCTCACTAAAGCCCGATGATATAAGCTGTTCATTCAGCGCTTGCAGCGCTTTATCAGCAAGTTCAGTCGCTTGTTGCAGATTGACCTCAGCACTTGCCAGCGCTGCTTTGGCTGATGCATCTTGCTCCAGCGAATGAGTGTGAGATTGACGAATAGCGTTTATGGTTTTATGTTGCTGGCTAAACCGTTCATTAGATTTAGCTATTGCGCTATTCAGCGAATCGACAGTGCGATATTGCTCTGGAATAGCCGCTAAAAGCTGCTCTAATTGCCCCTGCAATGTGGCAACTTGTGTCTGTACCCCTTGGTAAATCTCGCGCTCAGCATCAAGTGCAACTCGCAGCGCCTGCTCCTTAACTTGCCAAGTTTGCAGCTGCTCTCTTAATGTTGCTAGATGCTGTGTTGCATGGCTTCCGCTCTCAACCTGCTTTTTAAACGCTTGTTGTTGTTCGCTAAGATGCTCAGCAGATATCACAGCACTATCAGCGACGGTCTGTTCAATTCTTTGCTTCAGCTCATCAGCAACTTTTATTTGCTCTTGCAGTTTAGTACTGAGGCCTGAGTATTTAGCTCTAGCTTGAGTGAGAGCCTCCGCAGCTTGTTCCTCCGCATATTGAGCTTGTTGCAGCTGCTCTTCAGTCGGCAATTGCTGCTCACTTTGAGCAAGGTTAGGATGCTCAGCACTGCCGCAAACAGGGCACGGCTGACCAGAACTTAACTGTTGGGCTAATATCGCTGCCTGCCCGCGGTGCCAAACTAACTTTAATGTTTGATGCTGAGTCTGCGATTGTGTAAATAGCTGCCTACACTGCTGACCTTGCGCTTTTGCGGCTAGCAAAGCAGTCTGCGTGATCTCTACTTCAGACTTGGCTTTTTGCCAATGAACAAAGCGTTCCATTAGTTCAGTGTGCCCACTAAGTGCTTGTTGAGCATTCACCAAATCTGCAGCGACTAATTCCAATTGCGGTAGTTGTTGCTGCGCCGTTTGTCTTTCGGCTAATAACGCATCAAGCGCCGCTTTAGCGTTAACTCCTTTTTGTTTTGCCTGCTCGCGCTGAGTGGTTGCGAGAGCCAAGGCATTTTGCGCACTATCGAGCCCCTGAAGCTGAGGTACTAGTTGAGCTAGCTGCTGTTGCTCATTTTGAGTTTGTTGTAGCTGTAGCTCTAGTTCCGACAAACTATTAAATTGAGTTAAGCTGAGCGCTAATACGCGCTCTGCTTGCTGTTTAGTTAATTGCGCCTGCACTACCACATGCTGAGCTTGCGATGCTTCGGTATCGCGTGCTAAAGACATATCAAGCACGGGTTTAAGCAGCAGTGCCTTTTGACCAGCGTCTAGACTCGATTGCTGCAGATCCACTGTCTCTTTACGCGTGGCTAATTCAGCAGCAACTTGCTTAAGTTTATTTAAATGTTCAAAATCACTTAGCAGTAGTTTAGCCATTTCAAACTGCTTATTAACCTCAATCAAAGCCAGCTTGGCGGTTTCCTTTTGTTCGGCTGCCACTGCAAGTTGTGGCTCAAGGTTATTAAGCTCGTTTGACAGCGCTTCATCTGACTCCACTGCGATATTGTGCAACATACCGTCTCGTTTATTACGGTGATCCCGCACAGCGCCTTTTATTGCTGCAGCCTTAAACTTAAGCTTGTCTTCTATTTTGCGATAAATTTGCGTCTGGAATAACTGGCTAAATATTTTCTCTCGATCTTTAGAGTCAGCCATTAGCAGCTCTCTAAATTTACCTTGAGGTAACACCATTACTTGCCGAAATTGATCGGCATCGAGTCCGGTCAGTTGCTCAATTTCTGCTGTGGCTTCAGACACTTTACTCGGTACCAGTAGATGCTCTTTGCCATCTGCATCCAGCTTATAAAGCTGCGCTTCAGGCTTTTGTACCGTATAGCCATCGCCACTTTTCTTCGCTCGCTGTTGCTCTGGTACCCGGCGAATACGATATTGATTGTCAGCCAATGCAAACGTAAAAGTGACCTCTGTCAGCAAATCATCATTGGCATTATCGCAGCGCATCTGGCTGCCCTCACGCTCATCACCGGTTGTTTTACCGTATAGCGCAAAACAGATTGCATCGAGCAGTGTTGTCTTACCCGCACCCGTCGGACCATTAATCAAAAACAGTGGATGGCTGCCGAGTGCTTCAAAATCTGTCACTTGCTGGCCACTAAACGGCCCAAATGCAGACATTGTTAAATTAATAGGTCTCACGCTTGCTCTCCCTTATGCAGGGAATCAATAGTGTCGACAATGGCACTGTGTTGCTCCTCAGTTAACGACTCACCATATACTTGAGAGAAGAAGTCACTGAACATATCCAGTTCACCTTTTTTGATATGCTCTTTGCCAATATCAAGTTGCTGGTTTTGTGCCATTAGTCCAGTTCGTTCAAGGTGCAGTACATTGGGGTACACCGCGCGTAGTTTACCCATCGCGTCGAGAATGGCGCTTTTATCTAGCAGGCGCACCATTAGGTAATCATCTCTGTTCGGGTCAGTTTGACCTGCGAGTAGGATATCCGATAACAGTCCTCCAACGATGCGAACATCCCGCATGGCGCTTAAAGGCAGCAGGCTAATATCTGCTGTGCCAGTTGAGTCAAATTCAACCAGCGTGACTGACTTTTTCTGATTTTGTTCACTAAAAGAATATTTCAACGGCGAGCCAGAATATCGGATCTGCTCACTGCCTTTATATTGAGGACCATGCAAATGCCCTAAGGCTGTATATTGATAATCAGAAAATAGACTTGGTGATATTTTATCTGCGCCGCCGATGCTTATTGGCCTTTCTGAATCAGACTCAGTGCCACCATCTAAAAAGCAGTGGCTGATCACCACTTTTGGTAACTCTTTAGCATCATGTTCTGTCACTTGTTCAAGCAGTTTTTTCATCGCCTCTTCATGGGTGCTGACTTCACACTCAAACACATGCCGCACCATGGCAGGATCAGCATAAGGAAGCGGATAAAACATGGCACAGCCCTGCTTTCCTTTCAGCTTTATAGGATTTAAAGAAGCGCTTAAAGGCCCCACAATATGCAGTCCACTTTCTTGCATCTGCCTTGAAGCAAAACCTAAACGCTCATGGCCATCATGATTACCAGCTATCATAATGACTGATATTTTAAGCTCATTAACCAAGGTGTTTAACACTTCATTAAGCAATGCCACCGCATTTGCTGGTGGCACTGAGCGGTCATATATATCACCAGCAATGATCAGCGCATCGACATCTTTCTCTTTTGCCATTTCGATAATTTGCAGCAAGACATGTCGTTGATCGTCGAGTAGCGACTGATTATGTAATTGTCTGCCAATATGCCAGTCAGAAGTGTGGATGAATTTCATGCATTCTCGTTTATAAATGAAGGAGATGAGAGAGGCTTCTATAGTAAGAAAAGCCTCTTTGCTATACAAGTGTGATTGCCCACCTTGGTTGCTTATATTGTTGAAAGGGCTTTAGACCAGTATGCTTCTATTAGATCTTACTTTAGCACTTAAGAAAACCCAATGACGCCTATAGGGAAATTGGGGGCATTTACTCCTGTTTCTAGCATTAACTTTTTGTAATGAATCATCCACGTTGGTGCAAGGAGCACAACGTACAATTCAGTTCTCAGCAAACAACTCATTAGGATAACAAAATGAAATGTACTAAATTAATCTGTATTGCATTGGCTTTCACACCACTCGCAGCCTTTGCCGATAAAGAAGACGATGCTTTAGCAACATTGGCATTACAACGAGCGAATTTTAGCTTAGAGCAGGCTGTCGATAAGGTCACTGCAGATTATGCTAAACACATAGTCGAATTTGAAATTGATGATCATAATAATCAAGCGACCTACGAAATTGAAGCCGTTAACCTTAAAGCGGAAGAAAAACATAAAATTGAAATAAGCCTCACTGATGGTGCAGTGCTAAAACACAAGACTAAAAATGGTTTAAGTCGATTAGATGATGAGGATCTTTTAGCGCTACAAGAATTACAAGCATCAAACTTTAACTTAAGCGCAACCATTGCCCAATTAAAACTAAAATACACTGCTGATATCATTGAATTTGAGTTAGAAAATAAAAAAGGCATTACTTTCTATAAATTTAAATTAATGGGTGAACAAGGCCTAACACGCGTCATTGTAGATGTCACAACAGGTAAAGTTATACCTGTCATGAAGCGCTAATTCAGTCTATTTTATGGGGGAGATAGACTCCCCTTAGGAGTATTTTTGCGAATTCTTGTTATTGAAGATAACCTAACAACTCGGCAATACTTACAAAAAGCCCTTAAAGAGCAGGGTTATGAAGTTGATTTGGCTGAAAATGGCCAAGATGGTTTATTTTTAGCCCTTGAAGGCGACTACCAATTAATTTTACTCGATCGGATGCTACCTAAACTAGACGGTTTAACGGTATTAACCACGTTAAGAAATGCGGGCAAGCAAACTCCCGTTTTAATTCTAAGTGCTTTAGACAGCGTTTCTGAAAGAGTAAAAGGACTGCGCGAGGGCAGTGATGACTACTTGATCAAACCTTTTGCTCTTTCTGAATTGCTAGTGCGTATTGAGATATTGATTCACCGTAAAGGGTCGAATAGTGACAAACAAACCAACGTTTTGCAGGTCGCGGATCTAAAGATGGAGCTTCTGTCTCGAAAAGTATTCAGAGGAACAAATGAAGTCATTCTTCAGCCGAAAGAGTTTAAGCTACTACGTTATTTAATGGAGCATAGCGGACAAGTTGTGTCTCGCTCATTACTGTTTGAAGCCGTTTGGGATTATCAGTTTGATCCACAAACTAATGTGATTGATGTGCATATGGCAAGGTTACGAAAAAAGGTAGAATTTGATGGTCTTCCCTCCCTTCTTGAAACAGTACGTGGTGTTGGTTACCGTATGGTGGAACAGGGTTAAATCAGCTCACTCAGTATGGCGTTTAACCCGTTTATATACAGGCTTATTACTATCAGTAGTCGCCATATTGCTTGTTGTACTGTACCAATTAAGCATTGGTCAAATGAACCGCCAACAACAATTACAAATGACAAATATTATTGCTCAACAATCATTACTTGCTGAGCAATTGACGACTGCACAATTTATTGAACAATTTGAACTACAAGCTCAAAGTTCAAGGCAATACATCTTAAGCTATCAAACTAAACAACAATCTATTGGTAGATTGAGTGAAGCCCCTGCATTACCTCAATGCCCAAGCCTGGGCCGCTTCCCTATTTGGTTAGATCAATACGATGAAATTAGACTGGTTTCTGGTTGTGCACAGCCTTTAGGCTCTGGAAAGCTCATTGTCGCGGTCGATGATGAATCATTATATGAGCTTAAAGCACAATTCATTAGCGCGTCTGCGATAGCTTTGTGTTTGGCAATCTTGTTAGGCCTAATAACAGGCTTGGTATTCTCCATACGAGTGTTAAAACGTATCAATGGTTTTAACCAAGTGGCGTTGCAAGTTGAAGCAGGTCATCTTAGCGCGCGGGTTGCGGTATCAAAGCAGAATGATGAATACGATCACATGGCATTACATATCAATACTATGCTTAACCAATTGCAGCATTCTTTTGAAACTATAGCGGGTATAACTGATGCTATAGCCCATGATTTACGTACCCCCCTTAGCCATTTAAGGCAACAAATTGAATCAGAAATATTGGATAAGCAGCTTAAAAACCTGCCGACTGAATCATTGGAATCGATGCAAAGTAAACTTGATGGGGTATTGTTCACCTTTAGTTCAATGTTAGAACTTACTCGATTGCAGCAGCAACGCGAGGACAATAGCCAAAATTTCGCTACAGTTGATTTACAACAAGTCATCATCGACGCAGTCGACTTAATCGAGCCTCTTGCTGAAGAGAAGCAACAACTTGTGACTCTGCAGCTACCGTCTCCTTTATCAATCCAAGGTGATGCCACTTTACTGTTTCGTGCCATATACAATCTATTAGAAAACGCCAGTAAATATGCAGGTGTTAATGCACAAATTGAAGCGAGATTGACGCCTAACGGATTTATCATTAGCGATAATGGCCCTGGGATCAGCGATAGCGAAAAAGAGAAAGTCTTTCAGCGGTTATATCGCATTGAAAAAAGCCGTGGAGTAGCTGGTTTTGGCCTCGGTTTAACCTTAGTAAAAGCCATAATACAACTGCATAGTGGCACCATTGAGTTGTTGGATAATAAGCCAGGGCTCGCTGTTCAAATTACATTTCAGGATTGAGTGCTACTCAGAATTATCGACTTGTCGCTTACTCTGCACTTTTATTGCGCTTTGGCATTAATAAGTTCAACCATCCTGCTTGGAGAATGGTCCGCCATAGTGACAGGTTGTACCAACAAGAGTAAAAATATGTGGTTATAGAGTTAGCAACAAAGAAGAATTGCCTTAGAAATGGAGATGCCGACTGCAGAAAAAAGTGCAATGATGAACTTGCTCTGGGGCAGATTATGCCATTCACAGTGTACTCCACGATTAGAATCTGCAAATTAAAGTGGTAAACAAAGTCAGCTCAGGTAAGACAATCAAGCTTAACGACTAACATTGACCGCTTTAATGGCTAATACTGTAATGTGGACAAATAATTTACGATTTATCCTACAAAACATGACCCATTGCAAATTAGTCACTATTAAATAAAAAAATCAGTGCGTTTGTCGGTGAATATTGTTACTACAGGCTCAGATAAACCCTTTCGTCATTTTCAGGTATCGTTTTCATGCAGTATTCAAAGTTTGGTGAGAAATTTAATCGTAACTCCGGCATTAACCAGTTGATGCAAGATCTTAACGACGGACTGCGCACACCCGGTGCGATTATGCTGGGAGGCGGCAACCCTGCCAGCATTCCTGCAATGCAAGATTACTTTCATCAAGCATCAGCAGAAATGCTAGCAAATGGCGAACTTGTAGCAGCCTTAGGTAATTATGATGGTCCTCAAGGGAAAAATACTTTCTTAAAGGCGTTGGCAAACTTACTTAAAGAGACCTACGGCTGGGAGATCAGCGAAAAAAATATCAGTCTCACTAATGGCAGTCAAAGTGCATTTTTCTACTTATTTAATCTGCTCGCAGGCAAGCAAACTGATGGCAGCCACAAAAAAATTCTACTGCCTTTAGCACCTGAATATATTGGCTATAATGATGCGGGTTTAGATGATGATATCTTTGTCTCTTACCGTCCTGAAATTGAGCAACTCGATAACCGCCTATTTAAATACCATGTCGACTTTGAGCAACTAAAGGTTGATGACTCCGTGGCAGCAATATGTGTATCTCGCCCCACTAACCCAACGGGGAATGTACTGACTGACGCCGAAGTCGCCAAGCTCGATCAATTAGCCCGTGATAATGACATACCACTTATCATCGACAATGCCTACGGTACGCCGTTTCCAAATATCATTTTTGAGGAGGTTACTCCTTTTTGGAACAGCAATACCATCTTATGTATGAGCCTATCAAAATTGGGGTTGCCAGGCGTTCGCTGCGGCATCGTGATAGCGAGTGAAAAGATAACACAAGCATTGACCAACCTTAATGGCATCATCAGTCTAGCACCTGGAGGTTTCGGACCTGCGATTGCCAAGCACATGATTGAATCTGGCGATCTACTGCGCTTAAGTGAATCGGTTATTAAACCTTTTTATCAGCAAAAATCTGAATTTGCGCTGTCATTACTGCAGCAGTCAATTACTGATAAACGATTCAAAATACATAAACCCGAAGGGGCAATGTTTCTCTGGCTCTGGTTCGATGAACTGCCGATAACGACTATGGAACTTTATCGCCGCCTTAAAGAGCGTGGCGTATTGATTGTTCCTGGTGAGTATTTCTTCTTTGGTCAAAAAGAGGACTGGTCACACGCACATCAGTGTTTGCGGATGAACTACGTTCAGGATGAAGACAAAATGCGCGCTGGAATTGCGATAATCGCTGAAGAAGTGATTAAGGCGTATAAACAAGCATAGATTACTAAACAGAGCTTATAGATCATATAAGCTCTGTTTTACTTATCTGCAGCGCAATTTAATACGACAATGAATGCCAAACACCTTTAGTCAAAAACTCGTACCACTTCGGTAATGTAATGCCCTAATGTAGAAAGCTTTCTAATACGGGGCAGCAATGCAATATAACAATTTAAGAAAAAATTCCATATTGATCAGACAGTAGCTTTACGCTCATGGCAATAGACATAACAACCACCAATGGCTTGATTATTTTGGTACCTTTAGTGACCACTAAACGCGACCCTAATGTTGCTCCTATTGCTTGACCAACAAGCATGACTGCGCCAAGCATCCAGAAAACTTTACCGCCGATGGCAAAGAAAGTTAGTGATGCAATATTGGTGGAAAAGTTAAGTACCTTGGCATGGGCTGTCGCTTTTGCTAAACCAAAACCTGCAAGTGACACAAATGCTAAAGCAAAAAAACTACCAGTGCCGGGGCCAAAAAAACCGTCATAAAAACCAACGCCTAACGCCGCTGTAAAGGCAAAAACTGCAGGCGTAAGTACTTGATGCTTGTCCTCTTCGCTGATTTTCTTTGAGAATAGAAAGTAAGCACCAATCCCTAGAATAAGAAACGGCAACATCACCTCAAGAAACGCAGTATCTATCATCTGCACAGCAATAGTGCCAAGAGCGGCACCAACAAACGCGCAGGCAATACTGAGCTTCATATCTGCCAGGCTAACGAGGCCTTTACGAACGAAATACATACTGGCAAAAAAACTTCCGCCGCAGGCCTGTAACTTATTGGTAGCTAGCGCTGCTGTTGGTGGTAATCCCGCCCACATAAGGGCCGGAATAGTTAACAGACCGCCTCCTCCAGCAATTGCGTCGATAAAACCGGCTAGCATTGCCACAAAAAATAGTAGAGCAATTAACTCTAGAGTAAGTTCGATTGTCATTCAGATTAGAGCCCAAATCATTAAGTGCAGCTATTAAACGAGGTTTGCAGTAGAAACACAAAGGAGTTATCGTATATTTAGCGTGAGCAAAACTCACACAAGCATTAATAAGGTATGACGAATGTACGCACATCTTCCGCCACTTAACTCACTAAGAGCATTCGAATCTGCTGCGAGGCTCATGAGTTTTACGCTTGCTAGCAAAGAACTATATGTCACCCATGGTGCTATTAGCAAACAAGTAAAAATATTAGAAGAGTATGTAGGCATGCCGCTTTTTATACGGCAACACCGCAGCCTAAGACTCACTGATGAGGGTGAAATGTACTTCGTCAGCGTTCAATCAGCGCTGCAAACAATAAATAGCGCTAGCGCTGATTTGATGATTCAGCCATTACAGGCACAAACACTGGCGATTAATGTGTTGCCAAGTTTAACCATCAGCTGGCTTATTCCTAGAATGGAGCAGTTTAAAACGCGCTTTCCACATCTTTATGTTGATCTCTCGATTGGTGATTTTGAGGTTGATTTCAGCAGTGCGAAGTACGACATCGCAGTGCGCAGCGCCACAAGTGCACCGAAAGGCGCCAATGTAATGAAGTTGATGGATGAAGATCTTTGCCTTGTTTGTTCGCCAGAAATGAGCCTGCAACTATCCTCTTTGGAAGCCATCAATCAAATGACACTGCTCAAACACACGACTCGGCCCGATCTTTGGAATGTCTGGGCTGAAGATGTCGGCATAAATCTCACCACCGAGAACAAGTTTGGCGTAGAGCATTTTTATATGCTGAGCCAAGCTGCTGCGAGTGGTATGGGAGTGGCTCTCATTCCGCGTTTCTTTATTGAAGATGAACTCGCGAGTGGCAAACTGGTGATCCCCTTTGATGCAAAATTTACCAGTCCATACAGTTATTACTTATTAACGCCAAAATCGAGCAACCTATCTTTAAAGGTACAATCATTTATTGATTGGTTACTGGAAATCTTTCAACCTTATCGTAATTGATAAAGCGGGCTTTAATTAGGGACTGTTATCCCCGACCTACTTCAGCATAATCACCGAAGTAGGATGAGGACACTCTCTAGCTCTAAAACTCCTCTTCAGTGAGATCAAACAACTCTAAGTAATTCATCCCAGGTTGTATATTTATCTCGAAGCGTAATACCTTTTGGCACACATCATAGAGTGCCTCTCCGAACCATTCTCGGTCAAATGCATCAAGTGCTTGTATGATCCCAGCTTGTCCTAAATCGCCCTTTAGGTTGCCTGGAGTTAATGCATCGATAAAGCTCGCCACCAAACCATAAAGATCTTTCTCTGCCGGCCCCTCAACATCCCAAAGTGTAGGATCAGCATATTGACTTGCGTAATGACTTGCAGCGATATCTAAACCTATTCCGAAATTTACCAAAATTGCCTTATTGGGGTTACAGATTATATTTTTAGGACAAATGGCGCCGTGGTAGATATCCATTTGATGCATATACTGCAAACCAGTAATTAACTGTGTAAACCACATTATCGGTTGACCCAGTTCAATATCGGTAAGCTCATCAATTGAGACCCCATACTCCCAAGCTCTGGCTATGAACAACTCTTCACTTTGCGGTAACTGTCCAAAACTAAGCACTTTCTCTATATGAGGGTGGTACACTTTGGCCAAGCTTCGGTAGATGTTACTCAACATTGGCCAAGTCGCTTCTACACTGCTGTATATTGACACACCACACTGATACTGGCCTTGCAGGTGTTTAGCACGCCAAAACTGACTCGTGCTAGTGGCTGCAATAAACTGCTGTAACTCAAAGTGGTGATCAATGATTGCCCCTTTGGTAACATCAATCTTTTCTGGAACCGTGTCACACACTCCTTGATCAATCAAAGCTGACAGATCGCATCGCAATGCATCTAAATCGGTTGTTTCACCCGCAACAGCTGCTCTGTACCACTGGTAAACTCGAGGCTGTTTTGTTTGCTCCGCCAGCGCCAAGAAACCTTGCGCGTAAGCTTTAATATCGCTGCTAACACTCAATGTGTCCTTAATATCGATAAACTCAACATCACCCATGTCTGTCACAAATACACAATTACTCGTCCAGCCGCTGACCGTGAAACCGCGGCGATGGATCTGCTGCAATCCAGACACACTTCGGCGCAGGATCTCCAGTAACTGATATGTGGTCATCTGTTCAGATTCAAGTACATTGAGCGGCACACCACGAGGCATTCGAATAGGCAGCACTAATTGCTCACCATCTTGTATTAACGGCGCACAATACGGTACGCCACTGCAGCCTGATAGCGCCTGTAAACGTTGAAATTCGCTTCTTAACTGAGCCTCATGGGTTTCAGATTGGCTGCGATCTGCAAACTGAGTCGGGATCAATACTTTCAACAACCAAGGTGCAGTCCACTCACCTGGATTATATTCGGCTTGCCATACTTCTAGACCACTTTGAATAAACAAACATTTTAGTTTGGTAAAATCTTGAATTTTGTTGTTTCGTTGCTCAACAATTGCCACTTGGCCGATTGTTTCAAGTACCAATTCTTTCTGAGTATCGGTGACTTGGTGTTTTCTCGGCGCAGTAAGGCCCCACTCTTTGGTAAGGGCTGCGACTATCTGCTTTGGCGTGTAGATACTTAATGAGCCTTGATGCTTCTCAAGTTCAATCTCTTCGCCTTTTCGCCCAGTAATAAACACCATACCTTGGCACCAAGGAGCATAAACGCCGACCGGGATTTTGTGCTTGACGTTACCCGCTAAAACTCGCGCTACATAGTTTGCTTTAGCTAAGCTATTATCAACTTCTCGTCCATCAAGAGACCATGCATGTAATCCTGCATCTAATCGGCCTATGTAACCTTTAACATCGACGACATAAACGCCCCACTCACCAATAACGAGCGCATCAACTTCCATTGCTTGGCCCGATTTAGTCGGGATCTCAACATTGGTCAATAAAATATAGTCTTCTGGAAGCTCATCAGCCAACAGGGAGAATGCCCAACGTTCGGCATCATTAACCGGTGTTCCAAAACTAATCATTCTTGCCATTCTTATCTCCTTCAGTGGCAATTATATTATCTTCAACATTCTCAACGTCTGGACACAAAAAAGCCACTTATTTAAGTGGCCTTTTTTAAAACTAACATCTTACGCTTAATTTATGCGCAATTTAGTGTTTGCAGTCATCGCTGCATTCGTGGTCATCTTCAGCGAACTCATCGTCGCCCTCTTGATGCTGCATAACGCCCCAGCCATCGGTGACACCACCAAACTCTTGTGCAAACTCATGCAGGCTAAGCTCTTGCTCTACTATTGTATCGTACTCAGGGATCATATTCAGACATACGATCAATTCCCACTTACCAGAGTCATCATTTAATAGAAGCTCTATCTCGCCTTCTAAGTCTGACTTACCTAACTCTTCAATCGCAGATTCGGCATCGCGTTGATCTTCAAACACCAAGAAAAAATCAACATCGAGTGCTACGGATAGATCGATACCAGCATCGGCCATCGCTGCAAGCATTTTGCCGTTGTCATCATCTGGAAACTGCATATAAACCTCGTTTAATTGTTAAGCTTCGGCAATAATCTGCACAGATTCACCGTTAAAGCTAACCACTTCACCGGCAATCACTTTTTTACGTTTACGGGTTTCAACTTCACCGTCAACAGTCACCATACCTTCAGAAATAACATGCTTGGCTTCTCCGCCACCGCCTATCATTCCCTGTACCTTAAGTACTTTGTATAATTCTATGTATTCTTCGCCTGACTTTAATGTCAGCGTTGGAGTATCTGAACTCACTGTAATTCGCCTTAAAATAACTAAATTGACGGTATTATAACACTCTATTGGCAATCGACCTGAAAGCTTTTGCTGTGATTACACTCTTTCTGCGACGAGCAACCCATATAGGCGTTCATCTAGCCATGTATCACCGACTTTCCAGTTTTGCCTTAGTAGGCCTTCTTGGATAAAGCCACACTTATCAAGTACCTTAGTTGAAGCAATATTATCGTTTGCACAATGAGCTATCAGTTTATGTGGCGCATGCGCTAGGCATACCCAATCAACCAATGCGTTGAGTGCTTCACTTGCATAACCTTGGCCATGGGCCTCAGTATGCAACATATAACCGACCTCTAGTTGCCCTAGCGCCTCGCTGATATTATGTAAGCTAATAAAGCCTACAAATAAGTGTTGATGAACATCTTCTATCAGCAGTAATAATGTATCGTCTTCTTCCAAATTATTCGGTTTAATAATACGCTCGAACTTTTGTCGTATAACCGCTTCAGATTGAGGTTTGCGTACAAACTTATTCAACTCTTCACTTGAGTGAGTATAGAGAAAGTTGTCCCAATCACTGCTGACAACACTCCTTAATCTAAGTCTATCGGTATATAGTTCGAGCATATATTGTCCTACTTAAAACAAATGCGATTAGCCTCTGCTTGTTACTTCTAATAAATGGTAACCAAACTGAGTCTTAACAGGGCCTTGAACTTCGTTCAAAGGCGCGCTAAACACAACTTCGTCGAATTCTTTAACCATCATACCAGGGCCAAATGAACCTAGATCGCCACCTTGAGCTGAAGATGGGCAAGAAGAATTAGCTTTCGCTACATCACCAAAATCAGCGCCAGCTATAATCTGTTGCTTTAGCTCTTCACATTTTTCTTCTGTTTCTACGAGTAAGTGTCTTGCAGTTGCTTGTACCATGGGTTAACTCCTAATGTTATATAAACCTGTCAGTCGATACTTATGTATTGTTGACGAATTTTAGAAAATAAAAACCCAGCTAGTATATTGATAAAAGCTGGGTTTAAAAAGTATTTATATTACCTGCAGCTCAAGCCGCGAAAGTAAATTACTTCTGTGACGCAATCCATTCGTTCACTTTCAGTTCCATCACTTCCATTGGCAATGAACCTGAGGTGAGTATTTGATCATGAAATGCTTTCAGATCAAATCTATCACCTAAAGCTTCTTCTGCTTGTGCACGAAGGGCGAGGATCTTTAACTGGCCGACCTTATAAGATAATGCTTGACCGGGAATAGCCATGTAACGCTCAACTTCAGCAATGATGTCTGACTCAGCCATAGGAGAGTTATCCATCATGTACTGGATCGCTTGTTCACGAGTCCAGCCTTTGGCGTGTAATCCGGTATCAACAACAAGTCGCATAGCACGAAGCATCTCATCAGATAACTTACCAAAGTACTGGTATGGATCTTCAAAAAGTCCCATTTCAATGCCTAAGTATTCAGCATACAAGGCCCAGCCCTCTTCAAAGGCGGTGTAGTTACCAAAACGCTGAAATTCGGGAACACCGGTTAGCTCTTGCTTAATCGCAATTTGGAAATGATGTCCAGGTGCAGCCTCGTGTAATGACAAAGTCGTCATGCCCCACTTTGGCTGCGCTTTTAGGTTATAGGTATTGATGTAGAAAACGCCAGGACGCGAACCATCAACAGCTGGTGATTCATAAGATGCCCCAGCAGCTGATTTCTCTCTGAAACTTTCTACCGGTTTAACAACATAATCTGCTTTTGGCATAACGTTAAAGTATTTAGGTAACTCAACATTGATCTTGTCTTTTAACGCCATATAGCCATCGACTAGGCCCTGACGATCGTCAAAGAAATACTGTGGCTCAGAAGAAAGGGATGCGAAGAAAGCGGTCAAATCACCTTTAAAACCAACCTGCTGACGAACTTTATCCATCTCTGATAGTATTCTGGCAACCTCTTCAAGGCCTATTTTATGGATCTCATCGACAGGCATTGTGGTTGTAGTATGAGTATTGGCTAAATGTTGATACCAAACTTTACCATTTGGTAAGCCCCACCATCCATCACTTGCGCGTGCAGATTTGAGATACGTATTCTGGAAATAATCTCTCAATGCCGTCATTTCTGGGATCAGCTTGCCAGCAACAAGCGCTGTATATTCGGCCGTTAGCGCTGCTTTATCTTCAGCAGAGAAGGAATCTGGCATCATGCTGATAGGTGTATAAAACAAACTATCTTCTGGCTTAGCAACTAACTGAGCAGTCAGCTGTGGGATAATGCGATCGACTAGCACTCGCGGTAACACAACTTTGCTCTCAATCCCTTCATTCATACGTACTTGTGCTTGCTTCATCCACTCGATAAAACCAAGTAGACGTTTTTCCCAATTCCGATAATCTTCCTCCGTTTTAAATGGTTGAGCGCTTTCGCCGCTGCCTAACTGAACCATGCTAATCACAGTGCTATAAAACTGGTTCATCGGCATAAAGTGATTCGGGAATGTCTCATCAGCTAAGGCGACATTACGATCATAAGTAAACATGTCATAACTGAGTCTAAGATCTGCAGGTAACTGACTGCGATCTAACTTTTTAACTTCTGCTAAGTAGCGCTTATTTAAGTTATGACGCTTCGTGAGGTATGCATCAGACAAACCATCACCGAATTGGTCGTTGAAATCATTAACGCCAACAAAAGTGGCATAAATAGGCTCTAGTTCAAGTTGATCTTGGAAAAAATTATCGACTAATAATAGGTACGCTTGCTCAACCGTCTGCTCTTGGCTAGCGACTGGAGTCTTAACTGTATCTACTTCATTTAATTGGCTGTTTGATTTATCACCACAACCTGTCATAGCAAGTGCCATGCTTATGGACAATGCGACTATCGCCTTTTTCATTCCAAATCTTCCTTTTATTCAATGTAAGTGAGCGATCTTTTCTATACTTAACCATCAGTCGTATAGGAGTGACTCATGATTTACTCTTTTAGTAATTCTGGTTTTAGAGATCCTGAAACTGGCGTATATAACCAAACCTATTTCATGGAAGTATTCAATCGTGAATGGCATCGCCATATACGCGACCACCAAAGTCTGGCCTTATTGTATCTATGCCCGCACATTCATGAAACTATTTCCCAACCTCAATTGTTAGAATTATTCATGAAGCAGGTTCAACAGGCGTTAATGCGCACCACAGATCTGCTCGCTAGGATAAATAATCAATCATTTGCGCTAGCTATTTTCGAAACAGATATTAATGGTGCCAAGGTTGTTATCGAGCGTGTAGAACATAAAATAGCGGATTTCAATAAAACCTACCAAAGCCAAGCGCATACGGAAATATCCTATGAACTCAATGGCTGCATCTGTCTGCCTTCAGCCAATAAATACCCAGAAACACTATTTGAAACAGTCGAACAGCAAAGTCTCAGCATGCGTGATAATCACTCTAGAGCAGGTCAACTCATTAAACTTTGAGCCCAATATTTATAAGTACATAAATACCAATCAGTATAAAGGTTTGATCGCTCAGCGAGAGTTTAGCGGCTCAGAGGCAAGGCTATGAATGAAGGACATAGTTCTATCTACGTTCAAGTTCATTAAAGCAGCATCATTACCGCTAAAGCTGGCCTGTAGGAGTGCTTTTGGCTTCCTACTTCTGCGTTGCATAAACTCATAAGGGAATAACCATTATGTCATTGTTCACTTTGGATTAATCTGCCTTGAATTAGTCCGCAAAAAACACTCTGAGTAGATCAACTTCCTATACTGAGTGGGATAAACGATGTTATCTTCAGTTTCATTTACTACAGAAATAAAAAAAGCCTCTATAAAGAGGCTTTTTTTCACTCGTTAAAGTTAAAGCGCTACGTTATGAACACGTGCTTTTTCTTTAATGTAAGAGATATAACTTTTAGCTGCACGACCTGTTTTCTTGTCGTTTGCCGCAAGCTTGGCATACTTGTATGCGCTCTTATATTGCTTCAGATTAAGGTAAGCAAGTGCAAGTTCAAACTGAACTTCACCTGGGCTCTTAACGCCAGCATCAAGTGCTTTCTTAAGTGCTGTAATTGCCGGTTTACTTTTTCCGTCCAGAGACAAAATACGTCCTTGGCGAAGGTAAAGCTTACCATCATTGTCTATAGCAGCAGCTTTACCGTAAGTCGCAGCAGCCTCTTTCAGCTCCTTTGAATTATGGTAAAAACCAGCCAAGATAGTTAGCGTTTTCTCATCTTCTTTAACTAAACCTGACTTCATATGCTTAGCATAGATTTGAGCAGCGCGGTATGGCGAACCATTCTGTGCTAACAACTGCGTTAAACGTTGAATGTTACCCGCAGTTTCCAAAAATCCATTCTTGTAAGCTAAGTCATAAGTCGCTAGCGACTTGGTGAAGTCTTCAGTCATAAGATAGAACTGAGCGAGCTGAACCCAAAGGCGCTTATCTTCTTGGAACAATGGCACCATTGTTTCAAGTACTTTAACCGCTGCTTTGTAGTCCTTTTTGTTGAAATAAGCAGTCAACTTCATCTGATACAAACCTTTATCTGGCTTGTCAGAAATAGCTAAACCCTTATCGGCAACTTTAAGAACATTATCCCACTGCTTTTGTTCGGAGTAAGCAATACCTATACGACGATAGACCTGTGCATCTTCCTTACAGGTAAACTCCATCCAGCTGTAATAAGCTGGGATAGACTCTTTAAACTTCTTCTCTTGAATTAAGAGATCAGCATAAAGTCTTTGAGTTCCCGCATGGTCAACGCCGCCTAAAATATCGGCATCAACTGCTGTTTTTAAATACTTAACAGCGGTTTTCATCTGACCTTTTTCAGCGTAAAAGTTACCTAACATTCTCGCGACATATGCTTTATCAAAATCACTTTTAGCGTTTGCTTCCAGCAATATAGCAAGTGCTTCGTCAAGATTGCCTTCGGTATAGGCATCAAAAGATTTCTGAACTTTTTTAGCTACACTTTGACCTACAGCTTTAGATTTACGCTTATCTATCGGACATTTCTCTGCTGCAGATACAGCAGGGACGATAGCAAGGCTTCCGCCTAGAGTAAGCAATAAGGCGGCTGCGATAGTATTTACTTTACGCATAACTATCTTCCTCCTTTATCTAAAGTGAAATCAAGTTGAACAGTCTGACCAGGTACCCTTTGCGCTTTACCATCAATAATTCTAGGCTTGTATTTCCACTTTTTAAGTGCTCTACGAGCTTCTTTATCAAAGACACGCTTTGGTTGAGCTTTAATGACTTTTACGTCTTCAACACCACCAAGTTCGTTAATAGTAAAGCTTAGCTGTACCCAGCCTTCTTTACCATCACGGGCTGCTGCTATTGGATACTGAGGTTCGATTCGTACGATAGGCGTAGCATCGCCGTCTCGAGTCATCATGTTACCCAGTTTAAATCCAGTGTTAGCTCCGCCGGCATCGACTCCACCCATGTTAAATGACATATTTGTATCTATGTCAGATGAACTATCTGGTGGCGTCGTATCCGGTTTTGGCGGCTGCTCTGGGGGTGTAGGCGGTTTAGGCTTAACCCTTGGCTTTTTCTGCGCTGATGCATCATCTTTGTTCATGGTGATTTCAATGACAGGAGATTCTGTCGAGGCATCGTGGCGGGTTGGACCGCCACCTACCAAAAACGCCATGAAGACAAACAAAGCAAAAGTCACAGCACCACCAATAATGAATGATACTATTCCTCTCAGCATATTATTCGTTCCCCGCCGATACAGATATCTTATCGATACCCGCAGCTTTAACGTTATCAAGAACCTTAACCACTAAACCATGCTTAGCTTCTTGGTCTGCTTGAATTAATACTGCAGCCTCAGGTGCTTCTGCAAGCATACGCTCTACGTTCGCAGTTACACGCTCGATATCAACTTGACGGTTTTCCATCATGATGACACCAGTCTTGCTCACACCAATAAAGATGTTAGCAGAAGGCTTCTTAGTCGCTTGTGACGCTTCAGGCTTGTTATAATCAAGGCCTGATGGCTTTACAAACGAGGTTGTTACAATAAAGAAGATAAGCATGATAAACACGATGTCGAGCATCGGTGTCATATCAATCTCTGCTTCTTCGTCTACGCTTGAATGCTTTCTACGTGCCATGTTCAATCTCTCTCTAGTGGTGAGGCATGCTGTCTTTTAGCTTTGCTAAACTGATTTTCATTTTTGCATCAAGGCGAGTACTAAAGAATACTCCCGATAATGCTGCAACCATTCCCGCCATTGTCGGCATGGTTGCCATTGAAATACCAGCTGCCATCATACGAGCATTACTCGTCCCATGAACTGCCATCACATCGAATACTGAAATCATACCGGTTACGGTACCTAGTAGACCTATCATAGGACAGATTGCTACTAGCGTTTTGATTAACAGCATACGTGCGGTTAAATCTTGCTTCGCTTGGGATACCCAAGCTTCACGGATGCGGTGAGCGTACCAAGAGGTTGAATCCTCTCGTGCTTCCCATGCGCTAATGATTGCTTTGTGCTCTTTTGGAGATATCCAATTTAGATACCAGTAGCGTTCAAGCATCAATACCCACATGACAAACAATACAGCCGCAACCAGCCAGAGGACGTCGCCCCCGGAGGCCATGAAGCCCCTGACGGAATCCCAGATATCCATCAGGAATAACATTAGGCTTTCCTCTTCTCAGCGTGTGAAGCAACAATACCCGCACTTTGCTCTTCTAGAACTTGTACGATTGACTTGCTACGCGCAATAACAACGGCATGCATCAGCATAAGTGGTAGAGCAGCAACTAGACCTTGTACAGTAGTCATAAGTGCCATAGAGATACCACCAGCCATTAGCTTAGGATCACCCGTACCAAACAGCTGAATGCTTTGGAAGGTTGCAATCATACCGGTTACAGTACCAAGTAGACCCATCATAGGTGCGATAGCCGCTAGAACCTTAATGATAGAGATACGAGTTTCAAGCGCAGGCGTTTCTTTTAGAATTGCTTCGTCAAGTTTCAGCTCTAGCGTTTCAACATCAACATCTTTGTTGTCTTGGTAAGCTTTAAGTACACGACCTAATGCGTTGTTACCAGGGTTTTCAACATTCTTACGTTGTGCATTCACTTTAGCGCCAACAACACCAAGAGTAACTAAACGCTCGATAGAGATTAGAGCACCAAGAACAAGTAGACCGATAATGATGTAACCAATTGTTCCACCCGCTTCAATACGCTCTTCAATTGTTGCTTTCTGCGTAAAGATATTCAGTAGAACACCTTTAACAGGGTCAATATAAAGCTTAGCAGTGCCTGAAGTCGTTGCTTCAAACTTAGCGACTGGGCTTACTTGGTAACCGTCTGGTTGCTGTGATAGCTGCTGAACTAGGCCTAGGTCAGCGTTGTAAACAACATACTTACCATCAGCAAGTAGGTTGAAAGGACCAACACGAGTAATTGTTGTGTTAGTCACGCTACCGTCAATACCCGTTACTGAACCGTCAAACTTAACAACTTTTCCAGATTCAGCCATTTCAAACAACTGCTCTTCCCAGAAACGCTCAAGCTCGTCAATTTTTGGTAGTTGCTTACGAGCACCAAGGTCAGCAATAAATACGTCACGACCAGGATACTGTGCAGAGATGTTTGAGCCGCCTAACTTACCAGCGAAATCACCAGCATCACCTTTAACAACACCAAACATTTCACCCAAGTCACCTTGAGCTGTTTTCAAGTCTTCTTCTAACTGGCCAATTTTACGCTCATTGTCCAAGAAAGCTTGGTTTAAGTCTTTACCGCGTTGACGCTCTGCAGCTAAAGCATTTTTCTCACGCTTTAATAGTGCAGCTTTATCGCCACGCTCGTTTTTGAACTCTTGCTCACGCTTTGCGTTAGTCTTAGATGCATTCGCACGGTCAACTTTAACTTGATTAAGTAGTTGATCGATTGTTTTTGGTGCATCAGCAGCGCTAGCAAAACCTGCAGTTAATGTCAGGCTCGCAGCAACGATTGCTGTAGTAATTAACTTCTTCATTATTGTGCAGCCTCCGCAGCAGGAATTGGTAACGAGAATAGATCCGGAGCACCCTGTTTACGTGCAATTCGAATACCTTTAGTCAGTTCACGTAGATAGCTATCATCTAATGCGTCCCAACCTTTTGTTTCATCGTTATACATCCAAGCAGCCTTACCGTCTAAGCTTTGTGCGTATAGAGCAACACGGCCTAGGTTAAAGAAATCAACAAGCACTTCTTTACCGTCAAGTTCTAACTGACCTGTTTTAACAGCTACGAAACTGCCGTACTCACGCTCAATTGAGTATGCGTCTAGAATTAGACGATACTTTTCAGCAAGTGTGACTTCAGCACTATTAAGAAGGTTTTTAAGGTTTTGAACACGCTCTACACGTGTTTCAGTGTTAAATGGTAGATCAAGAGCGACAAACTGCTCTAATGCGTCAACCATCTTAAACATCAATGGCACAACGCCTTGACGTAATGCATCAACACCGTTGATGTCATCTTGAATAGATTTCATGGTAGCTTCTTGGTCTGCAACCAAGCCTGCTACGTAATCGTTATAAGATTTTAGTGATTCACGCTCATCAGCAACTGAACCATACTCGAACAACATGTCCTGAGCTTGGTCAAAATACTTATCAACTTTCTTCTGAGACGTTGCCGCTTCAGCGTGAATTTTACTGTCTGCTTTCTGAACATCAGAAAGAGGATCGGCAATCACTAAGTTACTGCCTGCTAGGGCTAGTGCGCCTATTAGCGCTGTAGCGATTTTTGTTTTATTGCTTACCTTGGACATAGTTCCCAACCAATTTGAAGTGATTAAAAAAGCTTTAACTTATCGACAACAGGGTGCGTACGCTTATTTTGCTTTAGTTCCCAGTGCCTAAGCTCGTCTTTCTATTGTGATTGTTAATTATTATCTTCCCTTTTCTACACCTTCGAGGGTGTAGACCCGCTGGCATCATTTCACAAAATGTTGACCTGTGTCAACATTTGGAATTGGCTAAAACTGTCTAAAAAGAACCTTAAAGGATGTAAAATAGTCAAAAGGGACTTTTTTTGAAATCTTATGTAATCGGCATTCTAGTTTTACGGTAACAATATAATGAAATGTCTTCATAATAGGTTGTTATATAAAGAAATAGATATAGAGGTCAAAAAACATGCAAGTTAACAATATCGCAACATGAATTTATATAGGGAGTGATAGATAAAACACTAACTTGTATTAAACTAGCTTAAAAATAACATTCACTACTTCGGGGTAATTTATTGTCTCGTTTGAATAGGGGCTAAAGGTGTTTAGTAAAAGGCAATAGGCCTTGAAAACGACCTGAACAATAAGATTTATTGCCTAACTACAATGTGGTCTTACCACGCAAAGCAAAAAATAAAGCCTCAACTAAGCGTTCTCAATCTTCTAGTTCAGGACTGTATAATCGCTAAATATCACTTTGTTGGAATGATGATTGGTAACCGCCCAAGTGATAGTGTCAACCTCATGCTGATAACGTAAACCTACCTTATATACGAGCATTTAGCCCTATTGAAGTACTTAGTTACTTCCTTTAGGTTCGCCTTATCACACTGTTCTTACCGAATAATTTTCAACCATATAACTGCATTATAAATGATTAACTCTAAACTTTTATTTCTGAGCGTAGCAAGGCTTTACTGCGCCATGTAAATCAATCTATATCTGTTTAACCTCACTTTGCCTTTTGACTGCTTGTAAACTCATCTAGCTTGCCCCGAATAGATAACCTTCAAGCATTAGATATCGCTATTAAGAATGATATTCAAAGAGAGATATTTTTCCATTGGAGGTTTACAGCAAATTAAGCTAGCTGCTTTTTACTTAGACGATGTCAGTATTCCTTATCTAGATTAGATAGGATTTGATTGAGCACTAAATTCGCTCAGTACTCATCTAAGAGCGGTGTTGATGAGGTTTTATTGATAGTGTTTTAGTTCTTGGGGGATGTCTCCTCCCTAAATGAGAGAGTTTCCCTATCAGATACACAAACAAAAAAGCCAGCAACATAAGCTACTGGCTCTTAACATTTAAACGTTTTTCAAGCGTTACAGCGTGTAACGAATACCAATTGCGATACCGTCGTCTTCTGAGATTTCCATAGCTGCTTGCTGCGCTTTATCTGCACTAGTAAAGTCACTAAAATCTTTACGACCTTCTAAGTAAAGTACAGTGTTTGAATCCCAAACATAGTGAACACCTGCTACTGCGAACTGACGTTTAAACACATCACCATTATATGCAGCTTCATACTCGTCACCCGCATCTAAAATGTTGTAAGAAACGAAGGTACGGATACCGTTATCAAACTTGTATGAGAACAGTGATTCTACACCCCAAGCTTCTGGAAGCATGCGACCTAGGTTGTCTGTATCATGAAACTCTTGCTTGTTAACGTTTGCAGCGCCGTAGAAGCCTTCACCGTCCCAGTTACCCCAAGTGATACCTGCACCATAAATAGAATCTGTTTCAGTGAAACGTTGGCCTGCTGATGTTGTAGCTTCAAACTCGCCTAAGTTAAAACCAGCGGTAAGTGTTAGCTTGTCAGTAACGTTATAAGTTGCCGCACCACCGTAGGTGTAGTTGTATTCAACTGTTGTAACAGCATCAGTAGTATTTGTGCCAATCGCTTTAACAGCCATAAAGTTAGCCGTTGGCAAAATAGGAGAAGAACCATCTTGCTCTTCATCTACATTAAAGCTGTCTTGCTTTAACTGTGCTTGTAGCGCGAAGCTAAAATCACCGAATGCATTACGGTATTGAACTGTCTTGTCGCCACGACCTGTACCATTTACTGCACCGTCTGCTTTGTTGTATGTGTAAGTACCCGAGGCATTACCATCCCAAACAAAACCGTAGTTAGTGTTGTAAACAACATCGTACCAAGCTCCCCACTGCTTACCAATGGTGATAGAACCATAAGTATCGTGGCTCAAACCAACATAACCTAAACGGTTATTAAGAAAGTCACTGCTTTGAGATTCAAAGTTACTTTCACTGCTGTATGCGATAGAGCTGTTACCGAATGGGTTAACGCCCCACTCTAGTTTAGTGTAGGCCTTCCAACCGTCGCTCATTTCACGTGTAAAACCGAAGTTAATGCGTGAAGCGCCGTTTACGACTTGAGTATCACCCTGAGTGTTAATGATTCGAGCATCAATGAAGCCGCCGATTTCAACTGCGTTTTTACTGTCTTTATAAATTTCGATTGCTGATGCTGTTGGTGCAAAGATCACTGCGGCCAAAGCCGATGCTACTAAAGTCTTTTTCATGTAATGCCTAACCTTTAATTATGTTCAGTCTGCTTCATCAATATTTAGTCCATTCCGTTGTTTTCTTTCTATCCTAATTGCAAACGAGGTTAGCAAAAGATTAGCAATCACTCAAAGACGAACATCACAAAAACAGCCATGTTTTGCACTAAATTAACTAGTGAAACCACAACCCACAAAGGATTAAACCATTTGTTAACATTTAATCAGCAGGCCATTAATAGCTATCAATCTAAATTAACGTCATCTGATTTGATGTCACTTGACTGAAACTTTTATTCATTATTGAAAGTATTGGTTCGGCAACCGGCCCTAATTGACGATTAATGTAATAATCAAAATCAATCGGTGATGTTTGATGTGACACAGGTTCTGCACCAGATACTGTCATTACATATTCGATTCGAGCGCCTCTTTTAGTCACACTCTCATCGTTGGTAGCGTCAAACAGTAATCTAGCCGCTTTTAGATGTGGGGATGACTTGGCGGTATAGTCTTCAAGATTGCGTCTTAGGTTTTTTACGAAGATCAGCTCCTCGCTATATGCCCCTCGATTTAACTCTTCAATCGTGGATTTAATGTAGCCCTCTACATCTTGATGATTGAACAATCGCTCATACAGCTCATATTGCACACGCCGAGCTAAGGGGGACCAATCACTCCTCACTTGCTCCATCCCTTTAAAAATTAACTCCTTCTCACCTTTATTGGTTAGTTTTGTGCCGACGTAGCGTTTTTTAGAACCTTCAGCAGAGCCGCGGAGTGTTGGCATAAAAAACTGTTCAAAATGGGTTTCAAACTCCAACTCAAGAAAACTCTCTAGTTTAAAGTCTTCGGTTAGTTTTTGCCGCCACAGCTGATTAACTTGTGATGCTAAGTGCTTACCCGTCGCTTGCACTTTATTGTCGTCAAAGTCATTTCCCAGCCACACAAAAGTTGAATCGGTATCGCCATAGATCACCTCAAAACCCGCTTTTTCTATCCAGCTTCGCGTTTGTTTCATTATTTCATGGCTACGCATAGTGATGGAGCTTGCAAGCTTGGCGTCATGAAATACACAGCCACGGGAACCAAGTACCCCATATAACGAATTCATGATTATTTTAATCGCTTGAGATAATGGCGCATTCTGGTTGGTTTTGGCCAGCTCTCTTTGCTCAGAAAGGTGCTCAATCAACTGCGGTAATATGGGGGTTTTACGACTAAAACTTGCCCCTAAATAACCTGGTACTGTTTCTGTTTCAGCTTGCTCTGCAGATTCAACTAGTCCTTTAGGATCGATAAGGAATGTCCGAATAATTGACGGATAAAGGCTCTTAAAATCTAACACTAAGATATGCTTATACAGTCCTGGCACAGAGTCCATCACATAACCGCCTGGGCTTTCAATACCATCACTTGCAGGCGAGCTTGGCGCAACATATCCACCGCGATGCAAATGCGGTAAGTAGAGGTTCATGAATGCAGCAACAGAAGCTCCAACTCGCCCAAGCTCTAGGCCAGTCAGCTTGGCTCTTTCAATCGCAAAATCAAACAACTGCGTTTTCTCGAATATGTCCCATACCAATCGGCTGTCTGTTAGGTTGTAATGCGCTAAGGCAGGCTTATCATTTGCAAAGAGTTCATTAATCTCATCCATTCTATTACCAACATTGTCGATAGCCTTCCCTTCATCCAGCAAGGCTCGAGAAACAAACTCCAATGAATAGCGATCAAACTGGTAAAAAGCGGCTTTTAACCAATCAATACCATCAAGCACTACTCGGCCATACAGTGAGAGCGTCTCTGGTCGATATTTATCTTCGACTTTCCAGGATAAGTTTTGCTTATTGCGTCCAATGGCCAGTGCTATGCCATGATGCTTAGCACGGCGATATAGCAGTGCTAAGTCAAATGTCACTACTGACCAACCGATAATGATGTCTGGATCGTATTCGTTAAACCAAGCGATAAGCTCATTGATCAATGCCACTTCATTGGAAACCCATTGGATGTAATTAACCTCAACCTCTTGAGGCTCTCCTACCATAATCACTTTTTCAAAAACCACACCATTTTCCGTCTGGCCATATAAGCCAACGGAATAGAGTTCACCAGAAAAACTACATTCAAAATCAAGCGAGATGGCTTTTAGAGGCTGGACTAACTCAGCTGGCCGAGCTTTTTTAGCGATAAAGCGCCGGTCAATATCGTGTTCAGCTTCCACATAATGCCCAATAAATTCTACATCTAAGGCGATAAAGCGCTCAATGAGAAATCGATGTTCAGCCTTAATATCACTTTCATACAGCTCAATAGCTTGATCTTTCGCGACTCGAATTAAATTACGTTGTTGCCTTATATCACTACTGTAAAGCGCGCTAACTTGTTCGAGTTGGAAGTTTCTTAGCGGCAAGCGCTTGCTGCGGATATTGGTAAGCTCTCGGTGTTGGTTGACTAGCCCTTCATCTGTTGTACGAATAAAACAAACATGCTCTTGCTCCGGTATTTCAACGATGACTGGACCCGATGCAGTTGCAACTACATATTCTAAACTTAACCCCGTTTTTTGCTGAGTGACGTGACGAGTTAGCACACGACCTTTCAATATCTGTGACGCACTAACAGTAGGATTCATGGCTATAGACTCAATTAAATTCACGAATAATCACTTAACTCTTCTTAGGCTATGTAATCACTGTTATTATGTACAGCATTATTTACTGGACCAGTGCATTCATGTTATCTGCAGACGTTAAAACCCAGATCCGTACTATATATAAAGGCATCGCTTCGTCTTTGCCCAACTTTCGCTCTCGGCGAGAACAGAACTATATCGTCGCGGAGATCTCGAAAACGCTTGCGGGTGAATACGATAAGCAGCGCCGAATAATAGTGGTAGAAGCAGGTACTGGTATTGGTAAGTCACTGGCATATATTCTAGGGACTATCCCACTGGCATTAGCCAGTAAGAAAAAGGTCTGTATAGCAACGGCGACTGTAGCGTTGCAAGAGCAGTTACTGCACAAAGACCTGCCCTTTTTCCTGCAGCACTCAGGACTAGATTTCACCTTTGGATTAGTCAAAGGACGTCAGCGTTATGTGTGTTTATCAAAGCTAGAGATGCTTGTTGGTCCAGACAACAGCAACCAAATGGCAATGTGGCAATCAAAGCCCGATCAAAGCCAGGTCGATATGCTCGAAGGACTGCTTAAAGATTATAAGGAGTCCCGTTGGAATGGTGAGCGCGATACGCTCACTAAACCACTGCCTGATCATCTATGGCAACAAATAGCCTGTGATAAACACAGCTGTCACAAACAACTTGCCAGCCATAGAAACTGCCCGTTTCATAAAGCACGCGAAGACATAGACACTTGGGATGTACTGATTGCTAACCACAGCTTATTATTTGCAGATTTAGAACTCGGTGGCGGTGTTATTTTGCCCGATCCTGAAGATCTCTATTATGTCATTGATGAAGCACATCATCTGCCTATCGTTGCTCGTGATTTTAGTAGTGCACAAGCCACAATTCGAGGTGCCACAGACTGGCTAGAAAAGCTAACCAAAACGACTTCGAAGCTGCAAAACCAGATTAAGAGCAATTATATTATTGCCCCGGCGCAAGCAATGCTTGACCATATTGGCGATATCAGTGGTTTACTTAATCAGGTCGCCCATTTTTGTGATGGCCAAGCTAAACAGTTCGATAATCCTGAAAACCGCTTTCGTTTCGAACACGGCAAACTGCCACCCGCTCTACTTATTCTCGCAGAAAACTTAGCCACTGCCTCTAATGTAGCCCTTAAACAGTTTAACAAAATGCTCGCCCTGCTCAATGAGGCGATAAAAGATGGCGATATCCCTAAACATCAATCAGAAGCATTACTGTCAGAAACTGGCTTTATGCTGCAGCGTATCGAGAATTTACAAAAGCTGTGGAAGATGATGGCCAAACAAGATAGTCCTAAAGGCGCACCAATGGCTCGCTGGATAGAACAACTAACTGGTAAACAATCGGATTATTTATTCAGTGCTTCACCGATTGAAGTTGGCTTTATGCTTGAGAACTTACTTTGGGATAAAGCTGCAGGGGTTGTGCTGTGTAGCGCTACACTGAGAGCTCTAAACAATTTTAACCATTTTACTCATCAAGTCGGTCTATCCATTAATGACGGTAGCCGATACCTTGCGCTCGACTCACCGTTTGATTTTGAACAAAATGCCACGCTGTTTCTACCACAAATGGATACAGAACCAACCCATGACAACTATACCGATGAGCTGGCAAAACAGATTATCGCGCTTGTTGAAGATGAGATGGCAAGCTTAGTTCTATTTGCATCTTACTGGCAGATGGAAAAAGTGGCGGATCTGGTTGAAAATAAAATCAAAACAAGCCTACTCATTCAAGGTACCTTGCCACGACAAGAGATCTTAAAGCAGCACAAAGCCCTTTGTGATGACGCCAAACCAAGTATTATCTTTGGTACTGGCAGTTTTTCAGAAGGACTCGATCTACCGGGGGATTACTTAACAAATCTCATCATAACTAAACTCCCCTTTGCCGTGCCGACTTCCCCTGTAGAGCAAGCTCACTCAGAATATATTAAAATAAAAGGTGGAAATCCCTTTTTGCAACTCACAATCCCAGATGCTTCGCGCAAACTGGTACAAAGTTGTGGTAGATTACTCCGAAAAGAACAGGATTATGGCCGAATTTCTATTTTAGATAGGCGCTTAGTGACCAAGCGTTATGGAAAATCTCTATTAGATGCCCTACCACCTTTTCGACGTGTTATTGAATAGGACAACGATTGGACTTAATACTAGACCCGAGTAGCTGGGCTTTACTGGCATTGATAGGGTTAATAGCAGGATTTATCGACGCGGTTGCTGGCGGCGGAGGACTGCTATCAATACCTGCTTTGCTCACCATGGGGGTACCACCTCACATGGCACTGGCTACCAATAAGCTAGCAGCTTGCTTTGGCTCATCAATGGCTGCGTACACTTATTATAAGCAAAGGCTATTCTCTCCTAGCCTTTGGTATCACACATTTATAGCCACTTTTATCGGCGCGGTTATCGGTACTTTTATCGTTTCGATAATCGATAATCAATGGCTAGAAAAGTGGTTACCACTGATAATTATTGCTATTGCTATCTATACTCTTTTTCAGCCCAATGCCATGGGTTGCAAAAACTGTGAAATTCCAGTGAAGCCCAAAAGTAAGTTTAAACAGTGGCTACAAGGTCTGCCGCTTGGGTTCTACGATGGCTTTGCTGGACCTGGTATAGGTGCATTTTGGACGGTAACCAGCACCGGTATGCATAAGTTGCCATTGCTTTATAGCTTAGGGCTTGCTCGAGCGATGACTTTTACCAGTAATTTAACGTCGTTGATTATATTTTTAATTATGGGTCAGGTACATTTAGCCATTGGGCTAGCGATGGGGGTTTGTATGATGATTGGCTCGTATATAGGTGCGCATTCAGCCATTAAATTTGGACTCCCCTTTATTCGGCCTATTTTCGTCACCATGATTTTACTTATTGCTGCTCAGTTAGCTTGGAGTGCTTGGGCATGAACACCAATGAACTCATCAATAAGCTCAAGCAGCAATTAAAACAATTAGAACAAGACGTATTACAGCATGATGCTGCCCTGCCGCCAGGGCAACGCAAAATGATGCAAGATGTAGAGCGTTTTAACAATGAGCTCTTTATACAAGAAGGCGCTCAACTTAAACCTTGTATCGATCAGTTATCTAAAAACATAGCCCAGCTACAACAGCTGCTTAATGCAAATCGCTCGCATCATACGATTATCTCTAGCTGTGAGAAAATCCAAGACCGATTTAGTGCAGTGCGCAGAGCGCTCTCTACCACGAATATCAATATCAAATCATTAGAGCAGCAAAAACGTACACGTCGAGCACATGCTATTAAGCGGGGAACTAAGGCTCATCAACAAAGTGGTTTTAGCTGGATCGCATCAAATGTCATGCAAAATAGCCATCAACTGTATGAAGAACTTAACAAACATTTGAACTGGGCTAAAATTATTGAACAAAAAATTGAAAATTTGCAATCTTCTCTTGAAAACTGTCATAGTGCTGACAAAATCAAGCTACAGAATGAGATCCTTGCTCAACACTCTCGCCTCGGAAAGTGTCGGCAAGCTACTAGCTATATTGAAGATCGTATCCAATTATTCGAGCGACCTTTTAAGAGCCAAAATCGTTAAGGAGCAACAATGAAACCGCTACTACCCATCACCGCAATTCTCGCTTTATGTGGTTCCTCTGCGGCATTTGCTGCAAATTTAAATATTCCTATGGCATTTGAGTATATTGCGCTTGATGGAAAAGAAGTTGAAACCAGTTTGTTTAACCACAAATCTGAGCTTGAACTGGACAACGGCACCCACAAAATTGCCATTCGCTATAACGATCTTGTCGAAGATGACTTTAGCGATAGTGAGACCAACATAAAATCCTCCCCTTTTATTATTACGCTTAATGTTGACGGTGATTATGAATATCACCTGAAACCAGCTGATGGTGACTTTGTTAAGCACCCGAATAAGTTTGCTAAATCACCTCAAGTGGTTATTACTCGTAAAGATAATGGCAGCGTAAACTACCAAGTAAAGCAGACCAATATCGCTGAAGAATCATTTGTTTCTCGCCTATTTAGTGGTAACTCCGCAACCGATGTCGATGTGGAAGCAGCCGTAGCAACAGGCGCAGCAGTCGGTGTGGCATCTTCAGCGCCAACCGCGCCAGTAAGTAAAGCTTCACCAGCTGTTGCAGCAACGGCAGTTACAGCTGCTGCAGCGAATAAAACGGTCACTACCGCTGATGACGCAGCAAAAGCTGAGCAAATGTTACAATACTGGTGGCTTCACGCTGATGAAAAAACCCGTAAAGAGTTCATGAGCTGGGCTATCAAACAACTTTAAGCAATTAGAGCATGCTACCGCTGATCTATCACGCCAGCTATTCTAAGCTGGCGTTACCCTCCAAACACCGCTTCCCTGCAACTAAATACCTTTATCTATACCAGTATTTATTACAGCAAGGGATCGCACAACCATCTCAATTTTGCGCTGCACAAGCAGTGACACAACAAGCATTAACTGAAACACACTGCAGCAACTACGTAAGTCAATTCATCAATGGCACACTTGATGCCAAATCAATGCGACGCATTGGATTTCCTTGGAGCAAGTCCCTATTAGAAAGAACATTGCGCTCTGTCGCGGGTACTGACTTAACCTGCATAAAAGCCATAGAATATGGCTGCGCCATCCATTTAAGTGGAGGCTACCACCACGCCCATCATCATTTTGGCAGCGGCTTTTGCATTTTCAATGATTTAACTTATGCAGCTCAACAAGCTTTAAAGCAACCAGACATAGACAAGGTACTCATTTTTGACTGTGATGTGCACCAGGGTGATGGCACAGCTACAACCGCTGCTGCTTTTGATAACATCATCACTTGCTCTATTCATTGCCAGCAGAATTTCCCTGCCCGTAAGCAGCAATCTGATTACGATATAGAACTTGCTCGCGGTACTGCCGATAAACACTACTTAGAAACTGTAAGTCAAACTCTTAACTACCTTATTCGCCTACATCAGCCCGACCTTATTATTTATGATGCCGGTGTCGATATTCATACTGATGACAACCTTGGCTACCTTAATATCAGCACTGAAGGGATTTATGCCCGCGACAAGTCGGTAATACAGCAAGCATATTCAGCCAAAATACCCATTGCTTGTGTGATTGGAGGGGGATACAGTAATGAACAGGAGCTATTGAATATTCGACATAGCCAACTATTTTTAGCCGCTAATTCAGTTTTTGGGGTTGGCCTCTAAAAATAGGTTTATAGATTGGAGCATCAGGGATTACTCTGGGAGAAGTATATGCAATTAGAGATAAGAAATTACTACGAAGTTCTGTTACTTGAGATGCTTTCAGACGAAGGACTGTTAGATGAGTTACCTGCAGATTATCTTGCAGATCTATGCTGTATTACACTGAATAAATTACCGACTCGATATATTCGACATTTGGTTGATACCTACTTCTTTGAAGATTATGCCGAGCTAACCAAAATGAAGTCGGAGATCCAACAAGCATTAGAAGAATCTAGAGCATTTTTGAAGGCAAATCAAAAAAAAGAGGCTTAACACAATAATGGCAAGCTTACAGAATATTTGCTGGTTTCCCTAGAGCCACACCACATTGGTAAGAACCACATGAGTCACTATTAATATTTGGCTGAGCGCAAAAAGTCTAAGATTTATAAAGATAACAGCTAAGAGAGTTACAACTAGAAAGGATTTGGAGGTTTCCCTAGAGCCACACCCCGGCACATGAGTCACTTGCTGCGGTTGCTCCCTTCCAGGCCTGGCCGAGTTCACAAGTTATCATTGCGGGGGGACCCTAGGGTCACCACTGATTTCGTTGAAAGCAGTTGCTCTCAAGAACGGCAGCATTATCTACCATGAATCGAATCCAAGCAAGTCATTATCGAGTTTCAGCCGCTACTTTTGGTTCAATCGCTGATTCTATAGACAAAAGCCTTCAATAGAAGGCTTATTTATCCAGAACTGCCTGCATAAAACGATATCGCTACAGACTCAACACTGCCTTATTTTGTTCTATCAGCTTTTCACCGATACCTTTTACATTTGATAGGTCACTGATTGAGCCAAACTTACCATGTGTCGCTCGGTAGTCCACTATTGCTTTCGCTTTGGAATCACCAACACCTTTTAGCGTCGATAATTGAGCAACGTTGGCAGAATTGATGCTAATAATCTGTGCACTCTTTTGAGTAGATGCTTTATTAGTTTCGGCAGCAACGTTGTCAACTGCTGCTTGTGCTGATGAAAATGACATTAGGCTGGTAAGTAATAAAGCTGGTATTAATTTCTTATTCATTGAGTATATCCTTGTATGTTCCATTAGTTGGTAACCTCACTCCGTCTCCTTGGTTACGTTGCAAAATGTAGATCACACCCACGAAATGCGCCACAAACCGACCAACATCTCACGCTAAAGTTTTACGCAGCGATCAAGATCACAAAACGACCTTACAAATAAACTTTCAATTATTCTAAATAAGTATTCAAATCGATTCCGTTTGACGGATAAATTTGTAAGTCGCAAACGCACTTTACACACACAGCTCAAACTTACCCACTTTATGCGCCCCGCATCACTTTAGTGGCGCTTCAGTTTTGTTAGATAATAACAACTCAACTCATTTTGAAGTTAATCACGACTGCTCTAGAGTGTTTCAATCGACAATAATAATGGACTGACAAATGTCATTAGACTCTACAGAAGCACCTAATCCAATCAGCAGTAGCATTACTGCTCAACAGAAAAAGCTAATAATACTAGCCGCAGATATAGTATTGCTTTTCCTGATGTATAATTTTCTCCCTTTTGAACAGGGAGTTAATACTGGACTCGCTTTGCTGACCTTTGCAGCCATATTGTGGCTAACAGAAGCAATACACATCAGTATTACCGCTATTATGATCCCGATACTCGCGGTGCTCTTTGGTGTGTTTGAAACACAAGCTGCGATGAGCCATTTTGCCAACCCCATCATCTATCTTTTCTTTGGCGGATTCGTATTGGCTGCGGCCTTGAATCATCAAGGGATAGACCGACTGATTGCGCAGAAAGTACTCATGGCATCTAAAGGCCGGTTATCTGTAGCCTGTGTCATGCTATTTGGGATCACAGCATTACTGTCGATGTGGATAAGCAACACGGCTACCACCGCAATGATGCTGCCCCTTGCACTTGGGATTTTGCATCAGATAGACATAACTAAACATAAAAGTACTTATCTATTCTTACTTCTCGGTATTGCTTATTCTGCAAATATTGGTGGTATTGGTACATTAGTGGGTAGCCCACCGAATGCGATTGCTGCCGCTCAAGTCGGTTTATCTTTTAGCGATTGGCTAGAGTTCGGTTTAATCACTGTCGCTATCATGCTGCCGCTGATGTTAGTGGGCCTTTACTTATATTTAAAGCCCGATCTGTCGATGATCTGCGAAGTAAAAGCCGAAAAGCAATCACTGACTTTCCAAGGTAAATTAACACTACTTATATTCATCACAACAGTTTGTTGCTGGATATTTAGTAAGCCGCTTTCACAGGCATTGGGCGGCATCTCTAAGTTTGATACCGTTGTGGCGCTTAGCGCTGTTGTGACCCTCGCGGGACTTGGATTAGTGCAATGGAAAAAAATTGAGTCAACGACCGATTGGGGCGTATTAATTCTATTTGGCGGTGGCCTCACGTTAAGTGCTGTACTTAAAGCTACTGGGACGAGTGTATTTTTGGCCCATTGGGTTACCGATATATTTGGCAATGCTCACATGGCATTATTTATTTTTGCTGTAATAGCATTTGTTGTCATGCTGACTGAGTTTGCCAGTAATACCGCCAGTGCAGCACTTTTAGTACCCGTATTTGCTGCTATTGCAGAAGCGCTGGGACTATCACCTGTGATGCTGTCAGTCCTCATTGGTATTGCAGCTTCTTGCGCATTTATGCTGCCAGTCGCCACACCACCCAACGCCATCGTTTATGGCTCAGGCTACATTAAGCAGTCCGAGATGATGCGAGCCGGTGTTATTATTAACTTTATCAGTATGTTTGCGCTTTACATTATTGCGCACACCTTCTGGAATATTTAGCGCTTCCGAGATCAACTCTAGCGTTTAACTAATAACGCAATTTGATTGAGTCAGTAAAGCCGCTGTAAGTGAACACTTACAGCGGCTTTACTGCTTGAATGACTCCAATTTATAACGCAGTTAATCCTTTATCGAGCGCAGAAATAATATCTTCAACGGCTTCCAATCCGATTGAAATCCGCAGTAGATTGTCCGTTATTCCCGCCTTTTCTCTTTCATCGAGCGTATAAGGTGAGTGTGTCATTGACGCCGGATGCTGAATTAGTGACTCAGCATCTCCTAGGCTCACGGCAATAGAGAACAGCTCTAACTGATTTACAAACTTAATAGAAGCTTGCAGATCCGCATCGAGTTCAAAGGCTATTACGCCACCAGCTCGTTTCATTTGATGCCCAATAAGCGCATTTCCATTGTGACTTTTTAGTCCAGGGTAATAAACCTTTGATACGTTTACATGCCGCTCTAAAAACTCTGCCACACGTTCAGCGCTATCACAGTGACGCTGTAATCTGACATCGAGAGTTTTAAGGCCACGTAGGATGAGCCAAGCATCGTGAGGAGAAATAACCCCACCAATGTCTTTAAGCACCTCATACTTAATCACGTCCATCTGCTCACGGCTTGCACACACCACTCCCGCAATCACATCGCCATGTCCATTGAGGTACTTAGTAGCACTATGGATCACAATATCAATACCGTGTTTTATTGGTTGTTGCAGCAACGGGGTCATAAACGTGTTATCAACCACACTAACCAGCTTATGTGCTTTTGCTATACGGGCAATGGCATCAAGATTGAACACCTTTAGATGGGGATTAACTGGGGTTTCACAAAATATGACTTTAGTATTGGGTTTGATAGCCACTTCAATTTCATCGAGATCACTAAAATCGACTAAACTCACCTCTATACCAAATTTGGCGAGCTGTGAGTTCATCAACGCAAACGTACAGCCGTAGACAGCATTAGAAGCAACGAGGTGATCGCCACTCCTTAAATTTGCCAATAATGCGGCCGAAACCGCCGCCATCCCCGATGCGGTCGCCGCGGCACAATCACTGCCCTCGAGTGCTGCGATTTTGCGTTCTAGCTCAGCGGTAGTCGGATTACCTAAACGAGTATAAATAAAGCCAGGTTCCTCCCCGGCAAATCTAGCCCCGCCCTGCTCTGCACTGTCAAACACAAAAGTTGCACTTTGGCATAGCGGTGTAACCAGCGCACCATGTTCATTAGATATATGCCCAGCATGAATAACCTGCGTTGCTTGCTGCCACTTGTCCTGCATTTCAATCTCCCACTCAATGCTTGTTGAGCTGATGCGATTTAATAGTTTTTGTTTGCATCTGCCTGGAGCCAACTAAATCATAGGTAACAATTAGAACAGCATAGCTGGCTACGATGTAGCTCATTTCATTAGGCCATTAATGGCCGATGACTTTGAGCTCAAATTACACACGTTTTAGATAATTACCTTGGACTAGTCCAAGGTAATTAAAAACTATTGAGTGAAGATTAATATCTTGCGGCTTGTAAAATAAATGTTACGTGAGGGCGACATGTGTTTATCTATAGGGCACTGCAGTCGGTCAAAACTTGCTATCTCTTTTCAACCTCTTGCTGTTCCTTCTTGACTGTTTTGCTCAGTACCACTGAGGTTAACTCTTTTAAATCCAGTAACAGCTCTTTATGGATCCCTTTTAACTTAGGTTTTGTCTGTTCATTAAATTCAAGTGGCCGACAGAGCGCCATCGCTTGATAGCCTAGACGTGCTGTCAACAGTCCTCCGCCAAGTCCTTGCCCTAAACGTGCAGACAGCTTACCCGACATTTCAACTGACAATAGTTGAGTACCTAAATCGGTGACGATTTCACTGGTACCCGCGTAGATAATATTGCCAATAATGCCACGAATGAGCTTAATGCGGCTCCAATATCCTAGTTCAATGCCATAACATTTAGCGAGTTGGTTAATCATGCTTTGATTACGCCAAAGGATAATTGCCATATCAAGCACAGCTAATGGGCTAGCAGCTAACAATAGCGCTGATTCTTGCGCAAAACGTCTGACTATTTTTTTAGCTTGTAGATCTCTATCGACCAGTACACAAGCCTCAAATAACACCAGTTTCTCAGCGTCGTTATGCTCTACACTCACTTGCTGTAAATAACGTTCACTGTGGCTGTTTCTGGGGAGTTGAGCTAATAACTTATCGATAAATAGATCGGCTTCTCCCATCTGCATACTATTAAGCAGTCGCATACCTGTAGCCTGAGTTTCCTCCACCTTTTTAAGCCTTTTCAGTTTACGCCATTCAGTAACGCTGACTTTTAGTGCCCAAGATACCACCAGTGTTGCCACAACGGCGTACAAAGTAAACAACCAAGAACTTTGGACAAATGCATCATATAAACCGAGGGCTGTCTCAACGATTGCAATGGCTAACACACCAAGTAGACAGGCTCTGCCTAACCAACCACGCTTTGTTTGTTTCGTGGAAGAAAGGCCATCATTAAGCTGCTCGACATTATCAAAGTGCTCATCTAACTTAGTTTCCAACTCTTGCTCAGATAATGACTCAATTTCGACAAATTCTTCATTCGTCGAAAAGCTAGATGCCGGCGCAATGTCCAATACCGTGTCTTCATCAACGGATTCGAATCGCTGTTGCTTTTTAATTGAAATGTTATCTGTATTCACTTTAATTTATCACCAACTAGATACTGCAATACATGATCGAGCCTAATATGCTCAAAGTCAGCCTTATTCCCTTGCTTTGTAGCGACCTTACGCGGCGCAAAACTGACAAAATCAAAGCCTTGTTGCTGCCAAAAATCTGCAGCTGGCAGCGATTTAGGCACCTCTCCAGGAAACAGCGTAACCACTTCACGATTATCAAGATCGATCCCTTTTACAACTTCAACGTCACGGCCATTTTGTTTTACCATACCGTGGGTCGTCGACTTAATGGCACTGATAGCCATAGTCTCAACTTCACAGCCCTCAAACTTGGCATGTTGCTGACTTTGTTGCACCAACTGACTAAGCAAAGACAAAACATTACCTTGTTGATCGCGGGTAACATGATCAATTTTGCTTGCGGCAAACAGCAATTTATCAATTTTGGGAGAAAACAAACGCTTTAATAAACTTGATTGGCCAAATTGAAAGCTTTCCATCACCGCTTGAAGTGCATTTGTCATATCGTCAAACTGCTGCTTGCCCCGATTTAACGGCGTAAAGCAGTCGACCAATACTAACTGCCGATCAAATTTTGCGAAGTAGTCATGATAAAAAGGCTTCACTACGCGAGAGACGTATTCAGCGTATCGCTGTTTCAACGTATGATAAAAGCTATTTGATTCAGTTTTTTCTAGTATAGAGAACTGCTCAGCGCTCACATTTATCAATGGAAAAAGAGCCAGTACAGGCGTACCTTCGAGCTCTCCAGGCAGCAGCAGTCGCCCTGGTTGAGCATAGTAAAATCCATGCTGCTCAACGCAATCGAGCAATAGCTTTTGATAACTATCAGTAATTTGTTGTAGCTTTGCTTCATCAGCAACGGCCGCTAATTCAATGCTATTGAGGACTGCCATAAAGTCGCTAAAATAGCTTGAACATTCAAATATTGCTACCCGCTCAAACTGCGACTCTGACCACTGTTGAAAACTCTGTTTTAACATTGGCAAGTCAAGCAACCACTCACCTGGGTAATCAACAATATCTAAATAAAGAGTGGCACTATCGGTTAGCTTTGACAGCAAACCTTTTGCCGGGCGGTACCTAATGGCTAGCCTAAGCTCACTGATATTTCGGGTTGATTGAGGCCATGCTGATGGCTCATTGCTAATCGCGCTGATGGCGCTTTCATAGTTAAAACTTGGAATGGTCAGATCTGGTTGTAAATCTCGTTTAACACCGTAAAGGCGACTGTCTCTAGCAACCCGCCATAAAGGTAACTGACTGTTCCCCTCAGTGATGCCACTGTGTAATAGTTGATTAACCAGTCCAGTGATAAAAGCGGTCTTACCTGCGCCAGCAAGACCCGTTACCGCTAAGCGTAAATGTTTATCGGTAGTTCGTAGGGCTACCGCTTGGGTATTTTTACCGAGTTTTTTGAGAGAGCGTTTGATACTTGCCATAGGCAGAATTCGAACCTGTTGAGGGGAGTTCTAGGGCAGTATACGGGTATATACTTGTATATGCTGCCCTGCTTCGAACTATAGGTTATTGATTTCGTTTTTTAGATCGTAATTATCAGATGTCACGTGTCGCTCTAAGCCCTGTAATCTAAGCTCTAGCGCTCTAAATTGGCTGTTTACATCCCTTAACGCCATTTTAGCGGGTTCACCCGATTGCCAAACTTTCTTTTTTACTTCAATCTCTTTATGGCTCGACTTGCTTTTATCTGTGCCTGGCTTGATATCTAAAATCATCCAAAGCAGTACATAGATAATCAATACAATTCCAGAGCCACCGAGTAAAAAAATAGACGCTGCGAGCACTCTGACTAACCATGTTTCAAAATTGAAGTACTCAGCAATCCCTGCACATACTCCCGCTATTTTACCTGATTGAGGAATTCGATATAAAGTTCTGCTTGTGCCTTCACTCATGTCTAACTCCTCCCTTATTTAATTGCTAGCTTGCAATGACTTACTTCAGTGGAAAAACCCTGTGATTTATTCATCACGTCCCCTCCACTGTGGTGCCTCGGTGTCTAAAATTGCCTCAAGCGTTTCAATTCGTTGTGACATCTTGTCGGCTTTAGCAATTAGCTCATTTAATTGAGCAAACTCTTCATCGGTAAGCCCCTGACTCACTTGTCTTTTACTGCGATAGTGCAGTATTAACCAAATCGGAGCCACGATAATCATAAAAATAATAATTGGGGCTATCAAAATATCCATGTCCATAACTCACCTCTGCTCCGTTATTATTTAGTTTTCGCTTTAGCCTTGCTTCCCTTCATTTTAGCTTTAAGCGCTTCAAGCTCTTCGTTTACAGAATCTTCTGCTTCCAATGCTGCAAACTCATCGTTAAGGGTTTTCTTGTTACCTAGGTCATAAGCATCAACCTGTGACTCTAACCCTTCGACACGACGTTCATACTGTTCAAACTTACTCATCGCGTTGTCAATCTTACTTGAATCTAACTGCTTTTTAACTTCTAGACGTGAAGATGCAGTTTGTTTGCGCATGATAATAGTCTTTTGACGTGCTTTGGCATCAACAAGCTTCTCTTGTAATAAGCCAACTTCATCTTTCAAGCGAAGGATATGCTCTTCAACAACAACCAATTCAGCAGCTAATGTTTCGGCAAGCTCGTTGGCTTTTTGTTTTTCAATTAAGGCTGCTTTAGCAAGGTCTTCGCGATCTTTCGACAATGCCAGTTCAGCTTTACTTTCCCAATCTTGTACTTGTTGTTGTACTTTAGCGATTCGACGGATGATCTCTTTCTTTTCAGCAAGTACTTTCGCTGATGTTGAACGTACTTCAACTAGAGTATCTTCCATCTCTTGGATGATCAGACGAACCATTTTTTCAGGGTCTTCAGCTTTATCAAGTAATGCGCTGATGTTTGAATTTATGATGTCTGCAAAGCGTGAAAAAATTCCCATAATATTTTCCTTAAATTAACGTTGGTTTCGATAATTACTATTCAGCATTCGTGCCAACTTTTCATTTTCATTATAATACAACAAGTTAACCAAAATATTAACTTTTCCTTCCATTTATAAACAGAGCATCATATTATTATTTTCACCAATAATTAGCGTGAAAGACTAAAACTTACTGTGAGTAATCAATTTCAGCAAGATAATCTTATTGGACAATCTAATGCATTGTTAGAGGTCCTGGAACATATTTCTCAAGTTGCTCCTTTGTCTAAGCCAGTGCTAATCATTGGTGAGAGAGGCACGGGCAAAGAGCTCATTGCAGAGCGTTTACACTACCTATCAAAGCGTTGGGACGAAAGCTTTATCAAGCTTAACTGTTCATCGTTGAGTGAGAATTTACTCGAAAGCGAACTGTTTGGCCATGATGCAGGCGCCTTTACAGGCGCAAGCAAGAAGCATGAAGGCAGATTTGAGCGTGCAAATGGTGGCACCCTATTTTTAGATGAACTGGCCAATACCTCAGGGCTCATTCAAGAAAAACTGTTAAGAGTGATAGAATACGGCGAATTTGAGCGGGTTGGCGGTAATAAAACCGTTAAAACCGATGTTAGACTTATTTGTGCAGCCAATGAAGATCTGCCCTCATTAGCTGAAGCTGGCGAGTTTAGACCCGATCTATTAGATAGGTTAGCCTTTGACGTAATTACTTTGCCGCCACTGCGTCACCGCACTGAAGATATCATGGCACTCGCTGAATACTTTGCAGTAGGCATGGCAAGACAACTAAAGTTGGAACTGTTTGAGGGTTTCAGCCCACGTGCGATGCAACAGTTAATGGAGTATCGCTGGCCAGGTAATATCCGCGAATTGAAAAACGTTGTTGAACGCAGTGTTTATCGCAATGCAGAAACAGGCATAGCAATTAATGACATTATTTTAGATCCGTTTGCCTCACCTTATCGACCGACTACGCGGGTAAAAACCAAAGAGAGACAACAAATTGCTGATGCTCCAGTTGCTAGTGTAGCAGCAGAGCCTAGTAGCAGTGCCAACATCAATGAGCCAGTACGCTTCCCTATCGACTTTAAAACTCATTGTGAAGAAAATGAAGTGAACTTGCTCAAACAAGCGTTGGAAGCGGGTCAATTTAATCAGAAAAAAACCGCCGAACTACTGGGGTTGAGTTATCACCAACTTCGCGGAATTTTAAAGAAATACAACTTACTGGATAAATAATTGCTGTTACGCTGTTGGCACTGTTAAAATGCCTGTTAACGTTCAGTATAAAATAATGATTGCTTAATGAAACAGCAGCTCAAGCGAATAGGTCAAGTAATCTGTTTATCTGCGATAAACATGTTACTTGTTGCCTGTGGCCCGCAAAAGATCCCCACAGGCCTTGTCTATTGCTCCGAAGGCAATCCAGAAAGCTTTAACCCGCAAACCGTGACATCGGGAACGACTATCGATGCCACCTCGCAACAATTATATGGCACGCTAGTTGATTACGACCCCGTGACGAGCTCAATTGTTCCAGCACTTGCCACTTCTTGGTACAGCAGTGATGATGGCTTGAGTTATCGATTCAAACTGCGAAGCGGCGTTCAATTTCACCAAACTGATTACTTTACTCCAACTCGTCATTTCAATGCTGACGATATTTTATTTTCATTTAATCGCATTATTGATAGTGAAAACCCCTATCACGAGGTTGCCGCTAATGGTTACCCATTTTTCCAGAGCATCGGACTTAGTCAAACAATCAGTTACATAGAGAAAGTCGCCGATAATGAAGTCATATTTCATTTGCGCCATAGTGACGCCTCTTTCTTATCAAACCTTGCAACAGGGTTTTCGATTATTTTATCTAAAGAATATGCTGATAATTTACTCGCAAATGATAAAGCTGAAAATCTCGACAGGTACCCGATAGGTACCGGACCTTTTAAGTTAACCAAGTACGTAAAAAATGAATATATTCGTTACCACCGAAATGAACAGTTTTGGCGAAAACTCCCAGAATTTGAACACTTAGTTTTTGATATAACACCGAGAAGCACCGCTCGACTAACCAAACTCATCACCGGTGATTGTAATGTGTCAGCGCTTCCTAAAGCAGGTGAGCTGCCAGTAATTAAACAACACCCGCATTTAGAGCTAGATACCCAGCTCGGGTTTAACGTTGCATTTTGGGCTTTCAATACCCAAAAAGAACCTTTTAATGATGTAAGAGTCAGGCAAGCACTCGCGTATGCCGTAGATACACAGAATATTTTAAGAGCCGTATATCAAGAGACAGCCATTGAAGCTACAGGAATGCTGCCTCCACAGTCATGGGCATACAGCTACAATAAAAGTCGCTATGATTATAACCCACAAAAAGCTAAAGCTTTGCTCAAGCAAGCAGGTATAGATAAGTTAAATATTGATGTTTGGGCGATGCCTGTTGCCAGGATCTACAATCCAAATGCATTAAAAACAGCGGAACTGATTCAAGCCGATCTGGCAAACATAGGTGTAACTGTCAACATTGTTACTTATGACTGGAGTGTTTTTAATCAAAAACTCAGCCGTAGAGACTATGATTCAGTACTCATAGGTTGGAATGCTGATAACAGCGATCCAGATAACTTTTTCTCTCCAATGTTAAGTTGCGATGCACAACGCTCTTCCAGCAATAGAGCCCAATGGTGTAACGCAAAGATGGATGATATTTTAGCTAAAGCCAAGGCCACAACAATTACAGCCGAGCGAAAAGCACTTTATCAGCAAGCTGAAAAGCTCTTTCGTGAGCAGTTACCTATGCTACCTTTTGCTCACGCGACTCAATTAACAATTAAACAGAGAAATATCAAACAAACCCAACTCACGCCATTTGGTGGGATTTCATTTGAAAACACCATGAAAATAGTCCCTGAGGACAAACACTAATGGGCCGTTATCTACTAAGAAGGCTTAACCTATTTCTAGCGACATCTTTGGTACTCATTGCCGTGTTGTTTATCACCACGAGTTACTTTCCAGTGGATCAGCAGTACGCACTAACAGGCATAGAGTCACCCACTTTACAGCAGCAGGCGTTAAGCCGCGATGAGTTTAAACTCGACAGCAATGGCTTCAAGCAGTTTCTTGCCTACACTGAGCAGCGACTGAGCGGTAATCTTGGTCTATCTGTTACCTCACAGAAGCCCGTGATTGACGAGTTAACTCAAGTGTTACCCGCATCATTCGAACTGGCCATTGTTGCTGGATTATTGGCGATACTTCTCGGTGTTCCACTTGGGGTCTTAGCATCATTAAGTAAAAATAAAATTACTCAACACAGTATTATGGCGATTACCCTAACAGGGTATTCAATCCCTGTGTTTTGGCTAGGGCTTACCTTGTCACTTTGGTTTGGAGTGGAACTCGGCTGGTTACCTATTTCCGGGCGTATAAATCTATTATATGAGATAGAGCCGATAACTGGCTTCATGCTAATAGATACACTCTTATCAGATTCTATCTACCGCATATCTGCCTTCCTAGATGCGCTGCAACATATCGTACTGCCAGCAATTACACTTGCGGTATTACCCTTTACTGTGGTGGTAAGGATCACCCGAGCCGCAATGCTGCATATTATGAATGAACCTTACATTCGCGCTGCCGAAGCTCGTGGCCTGCATACGGGAACCATTGTATTGCGTCATGCACTTCCAAACGCATTAATCCCTGTACTTAAAAATATGGGACTGATGCTAGGCACCTTTGCCAGTTACGCAATGATTGTAGAGGTCATTTTCTCATGGCCTGGCGTTGGCAGTTGGCTGGTTTCAGGGATTTATCAACGGGACTACACGGTGATCCAAGGCGGTGTTTTAGGGGTGGCATTGATTATCATCTTTTTCAGTATCCTGATTGAGGTACTTCACAACGCCATCAACCCTATCAGCAGGAAAGAAATTTATGCCGCGAATTAGCATTTATCAGGAAGATGACATCCCATCTCCGATGCGTAAGCTCTGGCAAGCCTTTGCTGATAACCCATTTGCACTCATGGGATTATGGGCGGTAACTTGCTTATTGTTTTTGGCCATTTTCGGCCCATGGATAGCACCATTTTCACCTGAACAACAAGACCCATTAGCACTGCTGCTGCCCCCATCATGGGATGCCAGTGGTACCGTTGAGCATTTTCTCGGAACGGATGATTTAGGCCGAGATATTTTTAGCCGACTGCTTCATGGCGCACACTTAACATTTGGCATGGCGCTAGCAATCGTTATGGCTTCTCTCGTTGTAGGGTTCGTGATTGGCTCGATATCAGGCATGATGAAAGGGCTGAAGTCTTCAATATTAAGCCACTTGCTAGATGCGTTGTTATCTATCCCATCTCTGTTAATGGCTATTTTAGTGGTCGCCGTTATGGGCCCTGGCCTAAGTAATGTCTTTTGGGCTGTAGGGATCGCATTAACGCCACAATTTGTTCGGGCAATTCACCAAGCTGTGCATGAAGAACTGCAAAAAGACTATGTTACAGCTGCTAAACTTGATGGTGCAAACTCCATCCAAATATTTTGGTATGTGATTATGCCAAATGTTTGGGAAACTCTTATTATTCAAACTACCTTAGCTATTTCTGCCGCCATTTTAGATATTGCAGCGCTTGGTTTTCTCAATCTCGGCGCTCAGGCACCGAGCCCTGAATGGGGAGCGATGGTGTCCCAAGGGCTCGATAACCTACTAACAGCGCCATGGACAGTTACAATTCCGGGTGTTGCTATCCTATGTAGCGTACTTGCCATTAACCTAGTCGGTGATGGATTAAGGTCGGCGTTATCGCCGTTAAGAAACTAATATTATGCCTCTTCTCGACATTAGAAACCTCACCATTGAACTCGACACCCCTCATGGGCGAGTCAGAGCTCTTGAACGAGTCTCTTTAACCATTAACCCTGGTGAGCTACATGGTTTGGTTGGAGAGTCGGGTTCCGGACGGAGCTTATTGGCTAGAGCTATATTAGGTGTACCGGGTCATAATTGGACCATTACAGCTGATCGCATGATGTGGGATGGACAGAACTTAATGGAGATGTCCAGCAAACAACGACGCAACTTAATGGGCAGTGAGATTGCAATGATCTTTCAGGATCCAACCAGTAGTCTTGACCCCGCCATTTCTGTCGGCAGCCAAATTATTGAAGCGATGCCCATCGATAAGAGTTTACCGTTTTGGAAGCGCAGTAAAGTTCGCAGAAAAATAGCGGAGAAGTGGTTGCATAAAGTCGGTATTAAAAACACTGATAAGGTCATGGATAGCTATGCTTGGGAGCTCTCTGAAGGTGAGTGTCAAAAAGTAATGATCGCTATGGCCGTTGCTAATCAACCAAGATTATTGATTGCCGATGAACCAACAGATTCAATGGAGCTCAGTACCCAAGCACAAATTTTCCGGTTATTGAGTAAGCTAAACCAACTGCAAAATGTATCCATTTTACTAATAAGCCATGAACTTGAAACCTTGTCTGGTTGGTGTGACCAACTCACCGTTCTATACTGTGGCCAGGTGATGGAGTCAGGCCCTACAGCAGAATTATTGGCGCAGCCTTTTCACCCCTATACCGAAGCCCTAATTGAAAATGCGCCCGATTATTCTGGTGAGTTAGCCCATAAATCAATGATGCAAACATTGCCGGGCTCGGCGCCCGCTTTACAACACTTGCCCATAGGTTGTCGGTTAGGCCCTCGTTGCCCTCAAGCGCAGAAAAAGTGTGTGAGTCAACCTAGCCTATGTCATAAAAAAGATCGCTATTTCGCTTGCCATTTCCCATACCATAATGAGTCTTGTAATGACGACACCTCTTCTTAAAGTAACCAACCTGAGTAAAAGTTACTATACCGGTTATAAGCGTTTCAAGCGTCAGTATAACCAGGCATTGTCACCGATATCGTTTGAACTGAAAACCGGTGAAACACTGGCTATAGTCGGTGAAGCAGGCTCGGGTAAAAGTACCCTTGCGCGTATATTGGTTGGCGCAGAAATAAGAAGTGGTGGTGACATTTTCTTTGAAGGCGATTCACTTGATAAGCATGACTTAAAACAACGTTGTCGAATGATCAGGATGATTTTCCAAGATCCAAATACTTCATTAAATCCAAGACTAACCATTGGCGACTTGCTCGATGAGCCACTCAAGTTTAATACCGACCTCCCTGAAAGTGAAAGACGTGCATTAGTGGTCGATAAGCTTAGGAAAGTAGGTTTACTTTCAGAACATGTCGACTTTTATCCGCACATGATCTCCGAAGGACAAAAGCAACGAGTGGCGGTAGCTCGTGCATTAATGCTCGATCCGAAGATCATCATTGCTGATGAAGCACTCACCGCGTTAGATTTATCTGTTCGTGCACAGATATTAAATCTGCTACTCGAATTGCAAAAAGAGATGGGACTTTCTTACATATTTGTATCACACAATATGAATATTATTCGCCATGTCAGTGACAAAATTATGGTATTAAAAAAAGGCGAGCTCATTGAAAAAGCCACCACCGAACAACTGTTTAATGCGCCACAACACGAATACACCCAGCGCCTAATACAGGAACAAAGCCTATTTACCCGTAAGAAGTAATACCGACTAATTAAATATGCTTGTTTCTTTTAAAATCGATATTACGCATTCGTGGCCTTCTGAGAGATCCATACTGTGCATGATAAAACGCTAGATACGACTACATGCACGTAGATGCCGTCCGCTGATGCTTACAAGGCTTAGCCTCCACAGAACAATCAGATATTTGATCAGATTAGTATAACTGCTCCAACCACTGATAAAATCACACAAATTAGCGAAAATTAAGTGTCATTTGGTGTGGGTTTATTTATCCTAGATACAATTTTTTCAGAGAAATAGAAAATATGATTATCAAACCTAGAATCCGTGGCTTTATTTGTACAACAACTCACCCTGTTGGTTGTGAAGCCAATGTACTTGAACAGATCAACATTACCAAAGCTAAAGGCAAAATTGCTAATGGCCCAAAAAAGGTATTAGTTATTGGTTCTTCAAGTGGTTACGGTCTTTCTTCGCGGATCACTGCAGCATTCGGTAGTGACGCGGCCACCTTAGGTGTATTTTTTGAAAAACCAAGTTCAGAGAAAAAACCAGGAACAGCTGGTTGGTATAACTCTGCTGCATTCGACAAGTTCGCTAAAGCTGAAGGCCTATACTCAAAGAGTATTAACTGTGATGCCTTTAGCCATGAAGCTAAACAAAAGGCCATTGAACTAATTAAAGAAGACTTAGACCAAGTCGATATGGTTGTTTACTCGCTAGCTTCTCCTGTACGAAAACTTCCTGATAGCGGTGAGCTTATTCGCTCATCTTTAAAGCCAATCGGTGAGCCTTATAAAGCGACAGCTGTAGACACCAATAAAGATATCATTATTGAAGCAAGCGTTGAGCCTGCTACAGAACAAGAGATTAATGATACCGTTACAGTCATGGGCGGCGAAGATTGGGAATTATGGATGCAAGCACTCGCAGAAGCGGGCGTATTGGCTGATGGTTGTAAAACCGTTGCTTATAGCTATATTGGTACCGAACTTACATGGCCAATCTATTGGCACGGCGCACTAGGTAAAGCAAAAATGGACCTAGACCGTGCAGCACACGCATTAGATGATAAACTGTCAGCAACTGGCGGCAGCGCAAATGTAGCAGTACTGAAAAGTGTTGTTACCCAAGCAAGTTCAGCAATTCCAGTCATGCCACTGTATATTGCTATGGTATTTAAGAAGATGCGAGCTGAAGGCCTTCACGAAGGTTGTATTGAACAAATTAACCGTATGTTCAGTGAGCGTCTCTATAAAGCCGATGGTAGTGCTGCAGAAGTAGATGACAGCAATCGTCTACGTTTAGATGATTGGGAGCTTCGCGAAGAGATCCAGCAGCATTGCCGTGATATGTGGCCTCAAGTGACTTCAGAAAACCTTGCTGAACTAACAGATTACCGTGAATATAAAGAAGAGTTCTTGAAGCTGTTCGGCTTCGGTATTGAAGGCATCGATTACGAGCAAGATGTTGACCCTAATGTTGAGTTTGATGTGGTTTCTATCTAAATTTAGATAAATCCTATAGAACTGTCGAAACGTCGCTAAATGCGGCGTTTTTTTTTGCTTAAAATCAACAACACTATTTTGATCCTTCCCTACATACTGCTGTCAGATCAAAGTAAATGTTGGGGTTCACCTTCATACAACTAAGCTGACAACTACCTATAAAGGCACAGGAACAAGCCGTCATTGATCGCCCTCCCAAAAACTAGCCGCTGTATAACCTGTTCATTAAAAGTTGCTTTATATCCGCTCAGTTAAATCTAAGAATTAGTACTGATTAATACCAATTCCATTAAGGATATACTCAGTTCAGAGCTTTCTCAGAGTTTTCAATTAAAGGCGCGTTGTGGAAGAAAGGGTTACTCCCTTTTGAGACAAGTCCTGAGACGCTCACAACGTGCGGCTGATATTAAAGGCATGAGGAAATCACTTAATACAGCGCATGTGGCATTCCATATACGACTAAATGGTTTATTTTGTTCCATACAAAATAAGACATTGCGGCCCTCCTTGGCAGTCAGATTTAGGAGGTACGAGACCCAGCATGGTCGAAGATAGAATAATGCAGTAGCAATTATCGAGAGCGGAGCAGGATGCCAGAGCCGAGAATAACTATTAGCGATTACTTGTCTAAAGTGATTTTAACTGCCGCAAAATGAGCAACTCTTTAATGGAGTTGGTAGAACACCACAGACACACATCTCCTCGCTAATTGCTGTCAAATCAATAAAAGCCTTACACGGGTCAAATTTCAGGCACAAAAAAGCCGGCTATTGCCGGCTTTAATTATTGATGAAGTCGCTTATTGCTTATTCAACAACGGGGTAAAGTACTTCACCCTTAGCTTTTAAGCCTGCAATCACTGCACGGTAATCGTTTTCAGTGTATTGCGAGTTCAAACGCTGCTTTAATGCATCAATAAGGTTTGCATCGACGCCTTCAGCTGCGTTTACCTTATTGAGTACAACAACTGCGTAACCAGTAGCAAGTGCTACAGTATCAACGGTAGCTGTATCTGTAGGCTGCGTCATTGCAAATGCCTTGCTAACAACAGCGCCATCAATGTCTTGCTCAAAACGTGCTAACTTGTCTTTAACCAAGTAGCCTGCAGTTACGCCGTCAGCTTTAAATGCAGCCATTGCATCTTGTGCTTGTTGACGTGCATTTTCATTTGCTTGCTCTTGCTTTAAGCGTCCAGCAATACCGTCTCGAACTTCAGCAAGCTCCATAGTGCCAGCTGCTTTATGCGAGTTAACGCGGATAACAACAACATGATTAGCTTCAACTTCTAGCACGTCACTGTTCATGCCATCAAGTAACACATTTGAAGAGAACGCTTCTTTTAGGATAGCTGGCTTTGAAAACAGAGCTGGCGCGCTATTACGAGTGAATTCTGGCGTTGTTTTAACTTCAACACCCAGCTCTCTCGCCGCTTCAGACAAAGTATCTGGAACTTCATAGCTTGTATCTGCAAGCACTTGCTGTAACTCGTAGAACTTATCTACAGATTGTTGCTCTTGCAGTTGAGCAATGATTTTCTCTTTCACGTCAGCAAAAGGAGCTTCTGCACCAGCTTGAATATCTAGCGCCTTGATAATGTGGTAACCAAAGTTAGTCTTAACCACATTTGAGTAGCTACCTTTATCTAATGCAAATAGCGCAGCATCAAACTCAGGCTCCATGACGCCAGCTTCGAACCAATCTAGCTGTCCGCCCAGCTCGCCGCTAAATGTGTCTTGCGACTCAGCTTTAGCAAGTGCTGCGAAATCTTCACCATTTTGTAGCTTTTGGTAAATAGCTTCAGCTTTCTCTTCGGCATTATCATCGTCTAGACCAATAAGAATATGTGCAGCTAAACGCTTTTCAGGCTGTAAATATTGAACTTTGTTTTCGTCGTAGTACGCTTGAGCATCAGCTTCAGTCACTGTGACATCTGCTGCTAACTGCTTAGCATCAAGTTCAATATAGTTGAGACTTACTATCTCAGGTCTTACAAATTGACCAAGATTAGAGTTGTAATAAGTCTGGATCTGCTCGTCAGTCACACTCGCCGCAGCAAGGAACGGGGTAGAGTCGATAACCAAATAATTAATGTCGCGAGTTTGCCCTTGGATATTAGCCAAATATTCAGCTTCACCTGGTAACACAAATTCTGAGCCGACTAAAGTTGCGACTAACTGACGACGGGTCATATCAACACGCATCATGTCTCTGAATGAATTGGCTTGGTAACCCAATTGACGCAAAATAGCTTGATAACGATCGTTATCAAATCTACCGTCAGTTTGGAATGCAGGTTCCTGCATAATCGCAGTGCGGATCTGTTCATCAGATACACGAAGTCCAAGCTCAGCAGCATTTTGATCAAGTAACTTTTCAGCCACAAGACGCTCTAATACACTTTGCTTAACGCTTTGCATATAGTTGTCGTCGGCCGATAAAGTCGAGAACATGTCACCGAGCTGTTGCTCAAGACGACCACGTTCATTCTCATATGCTTGTTCTAACGCTGAGTTGCTGATCTCTTCACCATTTACGGTAGCAGCTGCAACCTCAGTTGAAGAACCTAAATAACTACTCACGCCCGTAAATGCAAATGAAAGTATCACTAAGACTAAAATGCTCTTTGCAATTACGCCTTGCGACCCTTCACGAATCTTTTCTAACATCAGACTTCTCGCTGGTTGCGATTAATAAAATAAAAAGGCGCATCACTCGTTGGATGCGCCTTTTTGTAATTTAATAGTAAAGAGACCTACGTCTCTTTACTCTTTTGACTATCACTAAGTAAATACTTAGCCATTGTCTTTTTATTCGTAAAAGCACTATCAAATAGTGCTTTATACAATAACCTTACAAAAGCTGCAGTTAACGAATTTCTTAGTTAACAGCGTCTTTGAGCGCTTTACCAGCTTTGAATGCTGGAATGTTTGCTGCAGCGATCTTGATCTCTTTACCCGTTTGAGGGTTACGACCAGTGCGCTCTGCACGTTGACGCACTTCGAAAGTACCGAAACCAACAAGAGCAATCTTATCGCCTTCTTTTAGGCCGTCAGTAACAGCGCCGATGAAAGAATCTAATGCACGGCCAGCAGCGGCTTTAGAAATGTCAGCACCAGAAGCGATTTTCTCGATTAGTTCAGATTTGTTCATGTCATCCCCTTGAATGTAATTTTTGTACCGCACCCAAATCCATGTCTAGAGCGGTCTGCGGAGGCTTTTTATAACAAGCTTGGAACCAAAGTTCAAGCCTTATAGGAAAACCAAATAAATATTTTAGGATACTGCTCAAAACCAGTCACTCCAAGGGCTGGAGCGACTGACTCTCCACTGACTTAGGCTACCACAGCTAGGGGCTTTGGTAAGCCCCTTTTTACACTTTTTTTGTGCAATACTGCAATTTATTGCGTTAGCCCACGTTTTCCACTACTTCGAAGCCTTCAACCGGGCGTTCTAACGCGTGTTTCAGGACTTCTTCAACCCATTTCACTGGATAAATTTTCAAGTCAGCGATTACATTTGCTGGGATCTCTTCCAAATCTCGTTCATTTTCCTTTGGAATTAGAACGACTTTGGTTCCACCACGATGGGCAGCAAGCAATTTTTCCTTTAAACCGCCGATAGGTAGCACTTCACCACGAAGTGTGATTTCACCGGTCATGGCTACATCGGCTCGAACAGGGTTACCCGTTAAACTAGACACTAGCGCCGTGCACATAGCAGCACCTGCAGAAGGCCCATCTTTTGGCGTCGCTCCTTCAGGAACATGCACATGAATGTCGCGCTTTTCATAAAAATCTGGGTTAATACCCATCTGCTCAGCACGAGCGCGAACAACCGTCATTGCCGCTTGAATCGACTCTTGCATTACATCACCAAGAGAACCGGTATAGGACAGCTTACCTTTACCCGGTACAGACGTTGCTTCAATCGTTAGCAAATCGCCACCAACCTCAGTCCATGCCAGACCTGTTACTTGGCCAATCTGGTTGTTTGACTCTGCTTTACCATAGTCACAACGCTGCACACCCAAGAATGACTTGAGGTTGTCTTGATTCACCTCAACATGCTTAATACTCTTATCAAGCAAGATCTGTTTAACAACTTTACGACAGATTTTTGAAAGTTCACGTTCAAGCGCACGCACACCCGCTTCACGTGTGTAGTAGCGAATAATGCCAATGATGGCGCTATCGTCAACTGTCACTTCTTTCGTTTTTAGTCCGTTACGTTCAATCTGCTTTGGCAACAAGTGCTGCTTGGCAATATTCAGTTTTTCATCTTCGGTATAACCCGACAAACGAATCACTTCCATACGGTCTAAAAGAGGCCCAGGTATGTTCATTGAATTCGATGTAGCAACAAACATTACATCAGACAGGTCATAATCGACCTCCATGTAATGGTCACTAAATGTCGCATTTTGCTCTGGATCAAGGACTTCAAGTAATGCCGATGCTGGATCGCCACGCATGTCGCTACTCATCTTGTCGATTTCATCAAGCAAGAACAGTGGATTTTTCACACCCACTTTTGACATTTTTTGAATCACTTTACCTGGCATTGAACCGATATAAGTACGGCGATGACCACGAATTTCAGCTTCATCTCTAACACCACCAAGAGCAACTCGCACGTACTTACGCCCTGTTGCTTTGGCGATAGATTGCCCTAAAGATGTTTTACCAACACCTGGAGGTCCAACTAAACAAAGAATTGGTCCTTTTAGCTGCTTAACTCGGCTTTGAACTGCTAGGTATTCTAAAATGCGTTCTTTAACTTTCTCAAGACCAAAATGGTCCGTATCAAGTACATCTTGCGCCTTGGCTAAATCACGTTTAATTTTTGAGCGCTTATGCCACGGGACGGATACCATCCACTCGACATAACTTCTTACCACTGTCGCCTCAGCTGACATTGGTGACATCATCTTTAACTTGTTGAGTTCAGCTTTCGCTTTTTCCTGAGCTTCCTCAGGCATCTTGGCTTCTTCTATCTTTTTCGCCAAGCTTTCAAACTCGTCGTGAGACTCGTCAATATCACCCAGTTCTTTTTGAATAGCTTTCATTTGCTCATTCAAATAGTACTCGCGCTGACTTTTTTCCATCTGTTTTTTAACGCGACCACGAATACGCTTCTCAACTTGTAATAAGTCGATTTCAGATTCCATCATCGCCATCAAATACTCGATGCGCTCTCCCACATCAACCATCTCAAGCACAGATTGTTTATCTTCTAGCTTGAGTGGCATATGCGCTGCCATAGTATCGGCTAGGCGTGCAGCCTCATCAATGCCAGACAAAGATGTCAGCACTTCAGGTGGGATCTTCTTGTTTAACTTGATATAACCTTCAAACTGACCCACTGCTGAGCGAACAAGCACCTCTTCCTCTTTTTCTGTAAGAGGCTCTGACTCTAGATAATGAGCCGTAGCTTGGAAGATATCATCCTGTTCAGAGTAGTTATCAATGCGCGCACGTTGACCCCCTTCGACCAGCACTTTTACGGTGCCGTCAGGGAGTTTTAAAAGTTGCAGGATTGAAGCTACTGTACCAACGTCGAAAATATCGTCGCTGCTTGGGTCATCGAGTTCAGCATCACGCTGAGCGACCAAAATAATTTGCTTGCCTTGATCCATTGCTTTTTCTAAGCAACGAATGGACTTTTCTCGTCCTACGAATAACGGAATTACCATATGAGGATAAACCACCACATCTCTCAGTGGCAGTACGGGTAGTTCGATTCGCGTATCACGCTCTTGAGTCATAGCTCGATTCCGTTTTATATGAATACTTAAGAGTATATTGGGATGATTCGATAGGTTTCAATGGCGAATAACAATTAAATAATAAACTGCACAAAAAAGGAGCCATAAAGGCTCCTTTTCGATACGCTGATGCTATTTAAGCAATGACTTATTCAGCCGTTGCCGTTTGAGCTTCATTTGTCGCGTAGATAAGTATAGGTGTTGATTCGCCTTTCACGACCGACTCATCGACAACCACTTTAACCACATCATCTGTTGACGGTAAGTCATACATGATATCGAGTAAAATGCCTTCAACGATAGAGCGTAAACCACGAGCACCGGTTTTACGGGTCTGTGCTTTAAGAGCAATCGCTTTAAGTGCATCTTCTCTAAACTCTAGCTCAACATCTTCCATTTCAAACAAAGCAGCAAACTGCTTTGTTATCGCATTTTTAGGCTCAGAAAGAATTTGAATAAGTGCAGCATCATCAAGTTCAGCTAACGTAGCTAGAACAGGAAGACGACCAATAAACTCTGGAATTAGACCAAACTTCACCAGATCTTCAGGCTCTACTTGCAATAACGTGTCTGAAATTGTCGCTTTGTCAGCTTCGCCTTTAACTTCAGCGCCAAAACCAATACCAGTACCCACATGAGAACGTTGTTCAATCACTTTCTCTAGGCCTGCAAAGGCACCACCACAGACGAACAGGATTTTAGAGGTATCTACCTGTAAAAACTCCTGCTGTGGATGCTTACGGCCGCCTTGAGGTGGAACCGCAGCAACAGTACCTTCGATAAGTTTAAGCAAAGCTTGTTGAACGCCTTCACCAGAAACATCACGAGTAATTGATGGATTGTCAGACTTACGACTGATTTTATCAATTTCATCGATATAGACGATTCCGCGCTGGGCTTTCTCTACATCGTAGTCGCACTTTTGCAATAATTTTTGAATGATGTTCTCGACATCTTCACCCACATAACCCGCTTCAGTTAGCGTAGTTGCATCGGCCATTGTAAACGGTACATTCAAGAAACGAGCAAGCGTCTCTGCAAGTAATGTTTTACCACTACCTGTTGGACCAATCAGCAAGATATTACTCTTACCCAGCTCAACCCCATCTTTAGGACTGGCATTTTTAAGACGTTTGTAATGGTTATATACCGCTACAGATAACACCTTTTTAGCTTTGTCTTGGCCAATAACATAATCGTCCAAGTGCGCTCGTAATTCATGCGGTGTTGGCAACTTGTCTTGATCTTGCTTAGGAGAGATCTCTTTGATCTCTTCTCTAATAATGTCGTTACAGAGTTCTACACATTCATCGCAAACATATACAGAAGGTCCAGCAATAAGTTTTCTTACTTCATGCTGGCTCTTTCCACAAAAAGAGCAGTACAGCAGTTTGCCGCCGTCACCTTTGTTCTCGCTCATTACCTTACCTCTGTTTGCAGCCTATCGGCTGCAGAATTCTTTATTTCACTACTTTACTCAGCATAGCTCAGCAGAAAGTAAAAATCAGCCTCGTTTTGCTAAAACTGAATCAACTAGCCCGTATTCAGCTGCTTCGTCAGCACTCATAAAGTTATCGCGGTCAGTATCACGCTCAATAACTTCAAGTGGCTGACCAGTATGTTCTGCCAACATAGTGTTTAATTTGTTCTTTATGCCTAAGATCTCTTGCGCATGAATGGCAATATCTGATGCTTGACCTTGGAACCCACCTAATGGTTGATGGATCATAACACGTGAATTAGGTAAACAATGACGTTTTCCTTCAGCTCCACCTGCTAGTAAGAATGCGCCCATGCTTGCCGCTTGGCCGATACAAACTGTACTTACGTTTGGCTTGATAAACTGCATAGTGTCGTAAATAGCCATACCCGCTGTAACTGAACCACCTGGCGAGTTGATGTATAGGTAGATATCCTTATCTGGGCTTTCAGACTCCAAAAACAGTAACTGAGCCACGATAAGGTTCGCCATATGCTCTTCAACTTGACCAACTAAAAAGATCACTCGCTCTTTTAAAAGACGAGAATAGATATCGTATGAGCGTTCACCTTTAGCTGTTTGTTCAACAACCATAGGCACAAGTGCATTAAGTACTGATTCTGGTGCTTTGTGCATGATTAACTTCCCTAAATAAAAATGGCTCGCATGAGGAACCTCATACGAGCCATTATAAATGGCTAATAGCCATTTAAGTCAAGCGATCGTTATGCGCGACCGGTAGCCTTGTTCATAAATTCTTCAAAATTGACTTCTTTTTCAGTCAAAGTTGCAGTTTTAAGTAACTCTTCTACTGCTTGCTCTTCAAGTGCAACGTTACGCATGTTTTGCATAAGCTCTTCGTTACCATTGTAGTAAGCAACAACTTCACTTGGATCTTCGTATGCAGACGCCATTGAAGCGATTAAACCTTGAACACGTTCGTCTTCAGCTTTAAGTTCGCTAGTCTTGATAACTTCACCAAGTAGCAAACCAACTTTAACGCGACGCTCAGCTTGTTCAGTGAACAAGTCAGCTGGCAGTTCAGGCATGCTTGCAGCTTGATCACCAAAACGTTGCATAGCTTGCTTACGCAATACTTCTACTTCGCCTTCGATCAATGCTTTTGGTAGTTCCAAAGCATTTTGCTCAACTAAGCCGTTAAGAACTTGCTCTTTAACATTCGCCTTAAGCGCTTGCTCAAGTTCACGACCCATGTTCTTGCTGATTTCAGCACGTAACGCGTCGATTCCGCCTTCGTTAACACCAAACAGTGTTGCGAACTCGTCATTAACTTCAGGAAGGTCAGCGCCTTGAACTTCAGTCAAAGTAATAACAAACTTAGCTGCTTTACCCTTCAAGTTCTCTGCGTGGTAATCTTCAGGGAAAGTCACTTCGATTTCGAACTCTTCACCGGCTTTATGGCCTTCAACACCAGATTCGAAACCTGGGATCATACGGCCGCTGCCTAGTTGTAGTTCGAAGTCATCAGCTTTTCCGCCTTCAAACTCTTCACCGTCAACTGAACCAACGAAGTTGATTTTAGCTTTGTCGCCTTCAGCGGCAGCGCGCTCAACAACTTCAAAAGAAGCGTGTTGGTTACGTAGCGTTTCAATCATTGCGTCAACATCAGCTTCAGTTACTTCAGCTTTAGGTTGCTCAACAGCAATTGACTCTAGACCTTTAAGCTCTACTTCTGGGTAGATTTCAAAAGTAGCTACAAACTCAAAGCTCTCGCCTTCAGCAGCACCAGGAGTTAAAGTTGGTGCACCCGCTGGGTTCAACTTTTCAGCAATGATAGCTTCAACAAAGTTGCGCTGCATCACTTCACCAGTGATATCTTGACGAATAGCTTTACCATAACGCTTATTAATAACGCTTACAGGTACTTTTCCTGGACGGAAACCTGGGATACGAGCACGCTTAGCTTCACTTTTTAATGCTTCTTTAACTGTATTTTCGATCTGCTCAGCAGGTACCGAAATAGTTAGGCGACGCTCTAGGCCTTGTGTGGTTTCTACAGAAACTTGCATTTTTTTACCTCGAAATATGTCTATCGTCCTTTGTAATAGTCGAAATTTCAACTATTAAGGTATTCGTTTCTTGACTCGTAAATTTAACCAAAATGCCCATAAACGCTGACGTTCGGCACTGGTCACTCTTAGTTGATAATGTTCAAGACGCGACATTATAGCTATCGAATGCGCTGGAGTCGAGCCTCAAAGCATGATTTACAGACGTAAAAAAAGCGACCTAGGGTCGCTTTTTGAACTTCTTTACAGAATGAGTGGGGTGACTGATGGGGCTCGAACCCACGACAACCGGAATCACAATCCGGGGCTCTACCAACTGAGCTACAATCACCACAAAAATGGTACGCCCGGCAGGATTCGAACCTGCGGCCACCCGCTTAGAAGGCGGGTGCTCTATCCAACTGAGCTACGGGCGCTCGGCAATGAAATAATTTCATTTCCTGAACTGGGCAACTAACGTTCCACGTTAGCTTAAAAATGTGGTCGGTGATAGAGGATTCGAACCTCTGACCCTCTGGTCCCAAACCAGATGCGCTACCGGGCTGCGCTAATCACCGAAATTGAAACTTAGTGAAAATACATATTTGGGAAATATTTTCAGTTTCTGTTTCCAACGAGCTGACTCGTTGAGAACGGAGCGCATAGTAGCCCCTAGCCTAAAAGTCGTCAACGACTTTTTTAAAAAAATCATTTGCCTGCCTATTTTACACGCTATAGAACCATTCGTTGATGTCTTCCTAAACAATGTGTTCAACATAACATCAATTCGCTCCACAAGTTAATATAGCGGTTTATCAAGCAGAGGCGACTTCTAATCCTTAAATTTATTTCAATTATGCTTTTAATTTGTGGCGTAACGATAAAACCATCGTCATCTAACGAGATTAGACCAATCAAGTCATCCTTGCGAAATAGGTCGACTCGTCTAAATATCAGCTCACTGTGGTCTCAATTAATCAATTAAAACCAACAATAACCATTAGTTTTACCAACTATCGCTTGGACCCCATTTTAATCAGCGGTGCAATTTTATTAGCTGCCTAAAAATGCATACTTTCTACAACTTACAACTAAGTCATTATCCGTATTTAAGAACTGATTGTTAGCAACCTAAATCAATGACACCTCGGACATGTCCTGTTAAAATGTCGCCGTTTTCCATTATCGTGCCGTATAAAGGACACCTTGCCCCATGACCGCTCAAAACATCGATGGTAAAGCTATCGCTCAAGCCATTCGAACTAAGCTCAAAGACAAAGTCACCGCCCGTAAAGAGGCTGGTCAAAGAGTACCAGGTTTAGCTGTAATTCTCGTTGGAGCGGATCCTGCTTCACAAGTGTACGTAGGCAGCAAACGCAGAGCATGTGAAGAGTTAGGCTTTATTTCACGCTCTTACGACTTAGACAGTTCAACCTCAGAAGACGCCCTGCTATCTCTCATTGATGAATGCAATGAAGATCAGAGTATTGATGGTATTTTGGTTCAGCTTCCACTGCCAGAGCATATTGAAGAGTCAAAGGTTATCGAGCGCATCCGCCCTGATAAAGATGTCGACGGCTTCCACCCATATAACGTCGGTCGACTCGCTCAACGTATTCCAGTACTGCGTTCATGCACACCAATGGGCATTATGACTCTTATTCAGTCGACAGGTGTCGATACCTATGGTTTAGATGCGGTGGTGGTTGGTGCATCAAATATCGTCGGTCGTCCTATGTCATTAGAGCTACTTCTCGCTGGTTGCACGACAACAACCTGTCATCGCTTCACTCGTAATCTTGAGCAAAAGGTAAGACAAGCAGATTTAGTTGTAGTTGCTGTCGGCAAGCCTGGATTTATTCCTGGTGAGTGGATTAAGCCTGGCGCGATTGTTATAGATGTGGGCATTAACCGTCTAGAAAACGGTAAGCTCGTTGGTGATATTCAATTTGAGAAAGCGGCAGAAAATGCAAGCTTCATCACGCCAGTACCAGGTGGTGTTGGTCCAATGACGATTGCTAGCTTGTTAGAGAATACACTTTACGCCTGTGAGCAATATCACGACCACGACTGATGCCTTGCTAGGTGTATAAATGTTCCAGACCTGATATCTCAAAAATGACCACACCTTTCCATCCATGGGGTGTGGCATAAATGTTCCAGACATAAAAAAGCCTGCATCAGCAGGCTTTTTTGTTTTCAATGCTTAATCGCAATAGATTTACTTCTTACGCCAAGTTGTGCCTTCTGGCCCATCTTCAAGAATAACCCCTAACGCATTAAGTCCATCTCGCGCCACATCTGCTGCAGGCCAATCTTTCTCTGTACGTGCTCGGTTACGTTCAACAATCAGCGCTTCAATCTCAGCCACTTCATCATCACTACCTTCGCCTTTAAAGAAAGTATCCACATCTTGGCCAAGGATCCCTAGCACATCAGCCAGTTGCTTTAACGCAACACCCAAAGCAGAAGCTTGCGCCATATCAGTCAATTTAAGACGGTTTATTTCACGTACCATTTCAAACAGTACTGAATAGGCTTCAGGTGTATTAAAGTCATCATCCATCGCACGTTTAAATTGCGCGACAAACTCTTCTGCTGTTGCGGCATCTACCGTAAGGTCTAGATCTTTAAGCGCGGTGTAAATACGCTCTAATCCAGATTTTGCCTGTTTTAGATTATCTTCAGAGTAATTAAGCTGACTACGATAGTGACCCGACAACAAGAAATAACGCACTGTCGCTGCATCATAATGATTTAATACGTCACGGATGGTGAAGAAGTTGTTCAACGATTTTGACATCTTCTCTTTATCGACCATCACCATACCGGTATGCATCCAATAGTTCACATACTGGGTATCGTGTGCACAGCAAGACTGAGCAATTTCATTCTCATGATGCGGGAACTGCAGATCAGAGCCTCCACCGTGAATATCAAAATGGTTACCCAGGTGCTTGCTATTCATTGCTGAACATTCAATATGCCAACCTGGACGGCCTGCTCCCCATGGAGAATCCCAAGTAGGCTCTCCTGGCTTAGACATTTTCCAAAGAACAAAGTCCATCGGATCGCGCTTAGCATCTTCAACTTCGACTCGAGCGCCAGCTTGTAACTGCTCTAGGTTTTGCCCTGATAAGCGACCATATTCAGGGAAAGAAGATACGCTAAATAAAACATCACCGTTGGATGCCACATACGCGTGATCACGGGCAATAAGCTTCTCAACCATATCGATGATTTCTGGCATATGCAGCGTAGCACGAGGTTCAAAATCTGGACGCGCCATATTAAGAGAATCAAAATCTCGGTGCATCTCACCAATTAGACGCTCTGTTAATGAGTCACAACTTTCATTGTTCTCGTTAGCACGCTTGATAATTTTGTCATCAACATCGGTGATATTACGCTGAAAATTAACGTCATAACCGCTATATCTCAAGTACCTTACAATCATGTCAAATGAAACAAAAGTACGACCATGACCGATATGACATAAATCATAAATGGTCACCCCACACACATACATGCCTATTTTTCCGGGCTGTATCGGTACAAACTGTTCTTTTTGGCGGGTAAGCGTATTGTAAAGCTTCAACATTGATTATTCTCTTCAACGGCTATATTCAGAAATAGGTCGTTCAGTCTACCATTGCAAAACTCGCGGTTCCAAGCAGTTTTCCTATACCAAGTACGCAAAATCATGCAGAACTGGTTAATATTGTCTATAAAGCGTTCTCAAGTAGGACTTCACCGCATAATTAGGGTTAATCAGTACCTTTTAGCAGTGTAATAAACGGCTTGCCAACGGTGCTTTTTACAGCGACAAATCACGCAACACTTTATGCTGCAGCGCAATTACGTTAGAATCCAGCCATTATTTACCATGTGTTAATTTGCGAGAGTAAAAATTATGATCACACTTCATACCAATCACGGCGAAATCAAGCTTTCTCTTGACGCTGAAAAAGCACCAAAAACTGCAGCTAACTTTGAAAAATACGTCAAAGAAGGTTTTTACGATGGAACCGTTTTTCACCGTGTTATTGACGGCTTTATGGTTCAAGGTGGTGGTTTTACTGAAGATATGGAGCAGAAGCGTAGTGGCGAGACCATTGAGAACGAAGCAAACAATGGCCTTTCGAATAAAGTAGGTACTATTGCTATGGCACGTACTTCAGATCCGCATTCAGCAACGGCTCAGTTTTTTATCAACATCAACGATAACACTTTCCTAGACTTCAAGTCTGAATCAGCACAAGGTTGGGGTTACTGTGTATTCGGTGAAGTTGCTGAAGGCATGGACGTTGTTAATAAAATTAAAGCGGTAAGCACAGGCAACCGTGGCATGCATCAAGATGTCCCTCTTGACGCTGTTATCATCGAAAAAGTGACTATCGAAGAGTAAAACTGACTCGATGCGCACACTTTTTGTGGGCGATCTGCACTTAAGTGCTGATCGTCCCGATATTACCCAAGCTTTTCTTACTTTCTTAGAGACTCAGCTTACCGATACCTCAGCACTCTATATCCTAGGCGATCTGTTTGAAGTTTGGGTGGGAGATGATATTGCAGAGCCATTTGCAAATCAGTTAGCCGACGCCATTAAATTAGCCTCAAAAAAGCTACCCATTTTCTTTATTCACGGCAACAGAGACTTTCTTATCGGCGGTGCATTTGCACAGCGCAGCGGCATGACCTTGTTACCCGAGGTTTATACAATCAATTTGTATGGCATTGAAACCGTTATTCTGCACGGTGACAGCCTCTGTACCCTAGATAAACCCTACCAGCGCTTTAGAAAGTTTCGCAATTTTGCATGGGCAAAGTGGTTATATGCACACCTACCAAAATCCAAAAGACTTGGGATTGCAGCAAAATTAAGAAGTAACAGCCAAAGTAGTAATCAACATAAAAGCTATAGCATTATGGATGTTGAACCCGATGCGGTGCTTGAGCTGCTTGATAGCACGAATACGCAGCAGATGATCCATGGTCATACGCACCGCCCCGCTATCCATCAGCTCACTAATGGAAAACGTCGGATCGTTGTCGGTGATTGGTATGAACAAGGCAGCATGCTATGTATTGACCAAGACAGTGTTGAGCTAATAGAACTGCCTTTCGGCAAGTAATCCTCTACTTGCCTCTCTGCTTTTTCGCCGCTTTTAAACAGCTTTAATGATCGATGGCGCACCACTGTGAAACTTAAAATCCTCATCTGCTGATGAGATAAGCTCAGCTTCTACTGCGGCAAAGTGGGCAACTCGGTCAGCAATGTCAGTGGTTGAAATAGCCTGTGCAAGTTTTAAATAGTCTTGGTAATGGCGAGCTTCAGAGCGCAATAGAGAGATATAGAACTTCTTCAACTCGTCATCTAAGTGAGGAGCAAGCTTGGCAAAGCGTTCACAAGAGCGAGCTTCAATAAATGCGCCAACAATGAGTTTATCGATTAGCGTGGCCGGCTCATGGGTTCTTACCTGTTTCATCATGCCCTTTGCATAACGACCTGCTCGGGCATTTCTATACTCTATGCCACGACTATGCATAATCTCTAACACTTGCTCAAAATGGTGGAACTCCTCTTTGATCAGGCGCACCATCTTCTGAATAAGATCATCACTATGAGCAAAGTCCTTACGAGCAACAAGCTCGCCTGCTAACTCATTTTTCTTGCTGTCTTTCGACAAAAACGCAGCCACATCTCGCTCTTTAATATAGACGAAATCTTCATAGGGCTTTGCCCAAGCCAATAAAATCTTCCCACTTGGTTTATCAATGGCATATTTACGCACCAAAAACATCGCAGTCTGCGCCGCTTTTAACTCACAGTTACAGTGGTCAATCAGCAAACCTTTTAGCTGTTCAGGCTTTTTTGCTTCTTCAATCCAACTATCGGGGGTTTCACATTTCAAAAATGAGTAAATAGGGGCAAGTAACTGCTGCATGCTAAGGCTCTTTGCGCTGTTCGTTAGGCCAACTATTTTATCAGTAATTTCCAGCACAATCCTAGCTTAACATCTATGCTTAAGATGATTGGCTTGACTCTTGGTTAGTTTTGTTCAATAAATAGCCTTAGAGCTGTAAAAAGTTCGTCTGCAGTTTGGCGAGCCAATTTAATCTAAAAGTTAAATGCTAAACAAGGATAACTATAATGATATTGAATCACTTAATGGGGCTATACACTCATCCAAAAGAAGAGTGGCAAACAATTGAAAAAAACCACGAAGCGCTTAGAAGTAGCCTGAGCCATATCTTAATCGTTGCGCTTATTCCTGCTATATGCACATTTTTTGCCACGTCACAAATTGGTTGGGATCTCGGTGTTGGCGAACGCCAATTCTTAACGGCTGAAAGCGCACTAATCATGTCTACGGGTATGTATTTCGGCCTCATCGCCGGTGTTTTCGCACTGGCTTACCTTGCTTTTTGGATGGCCAAAACCTTCGATGCAACTCCGAGTTACACCCAAGCATTAGAGTTAGCAGCATATACTGCAACCCCATTATTTATGGTGGGCTTAGCAACACTATATCCAACATTGTGGTTCATCATGGTAGTAGGCTTAGCTGGTTTAGCTTATTCGGTTTATCTGCTCTATACCGGCGTCCCCATCATCATGAATATTCCAGAAGAGAAAGGCTTCATCTATGCAAGTTCAGTTGTGACTGCAGGTCTAGTACTACTCGTCGGGTTGATGGCATCGAGTGTGATTTTATGGAGCGTTGGGTTCGGTCCTATGTACCAATAGAGTCGATATTTTCCGCTGACAAAAAAGCCGACATTCGTCGGCTTTTTTGATCATTGAGTTTATTAACTCAAACGAATACCTAGCAGTATAAAACGATTACGCGAAGGTATCACGTAGTGGTACTGTTAGGTTAAACACTAAAGCGTCTTTAGTAGAATCTTTATTGTCTGCACAGAAGTAACCTTCACGCTCAAACTGATAAGCTTTTTCCGCTTCAGCATTAACAAGTCCAGCTTCAACAAATCCATGCTTAACCGTTAACGATTGCGGATTGAGCACCTCATCTACAGATTCTGCAGCAGCTGGGTTAGCATCATTAAATAAACGCTCATACAAACGGAATTCAGCAGGTTTAGCAGTCGTTGCTTCAACCCAATGGATCACGCCTTTAACCTTACGACCGTCACTTGGGTTTTTGCCCAATGTTTCATCATCATAGGTACAGTAAATTGTTGTCACGTTGCCATCAGCATCTTTATCACAGCGTTCAGCTTTAATTACATAAGCATTACGTAAGCGAACTTCTTTGCCTTGCACTAAGCGTTTGAACTTCTTATTTGCTTCTTCGCGGAAATCATCTGCGTCGATGTAAAGTTCGCGCCCGAATGACAGTGGGCGCTTACCCATCTCTTCATTACTTGGGTGTATAGGTGCTTGAACTATTTCAACTTGGTTTTCAGGATAGTTTTCAATCACGACCTTAACTGGGTTAATAACAGCCATCGCGCGTGGAGCATGTTCATTTAGCTCTTCACGGATACAAGCATCTAGCATGGCAACTTCAATCATGTTCTCTTGCTTAGTCACGCCTATACGCTTACAAAATTCACGAATTGAAGCAGCGGTATAACCTCGACGTCTAAAGCCTGCAATCGTTGGCATACGAGCATCATCCCAACCAGAGACGATGTTTCGTACCACAAGGTCGTTCAGCTTACGCTTAGACATTAGCGTGTACTCAAGGTTTAATCTTGAGAACTCATACTGACGTGTGCGACTTGGAGACTGAAAATCATCTAAATGATCCAACACCCAATCATACAACCTGCGGTTATCTTGAAACTCTAGAGTACAAAGCGAGTGGCTAATGTCCTCAATCGCATCAGAGATACAGTGAGTAAAGTCGTACATAGGGTATATGCACCACTTATCACCCGTTTGATGATGATGTGCAAAGCGTACCCGATAAATAATCGGATCGCGCATACACATGAATGGCGACGCCATATCAATCTTTGCTCTTAACGCACATTCACCCTCTTTGAACTCACCATTACGCATTTTTTCAAATAGCGCTAAGTTCTCTTCTGGTGTTGTATCGCGGTAAGGACTATTTTTACCCGGCTCTTTTAACGTGCCGCGGTACTCTCGAGTTTGCTCTGCATTTAAAAAACAAACATAAGCTAAGCCCTTAGTGATCAATTCAACGGCATATTGATGCAACTGATCAAAGTAGTTTGAAGAGTAACGAATATCGCCACTCCACTGGAAACCGAGCCACTGCACATCATTCTGAATAGAGTGGACATAATCAATGTCCTCTTTTTCAGGATTGGTATCGTCAAAACGTAAGTTACATTGACCTTGGTAGTCTTGTGCGATGCCAAAGTTTAGGCAGATTGACTTGGCGTGGCCGATATGAAGAAAACCGTTTGGTTCTGGCGGAAAACGGGTATGCACAGCACTGTGCTTACCGCTGGCAAGATCTTCATCTATGATACTACGTATGAAGTTACTAGGACGTACTTCAGTGTCCACATGACTCATGGAATTCCTCTTTGCGAACGATGATTAATGGCGAAAAAGCATAATCCTACAGATCCCTAGTAGGGTCAACGGTTCACGCTTAAAAACACGGGTTAATGGTTACAGCATAGCCATTTAAAGGCAAAAAAGCAGCGAATCATCGCTGCTTTTATCTATACACTCAGATTATACGCTAATACTGCTATTCCGTAATCACTTTAATACCAGGAATAATGGTTTGCGTTTTTCGCCCTTTCCTCTTCAGCCATACATAAAATACAACTAACGCGATAGTAAAGAAGCCAATCCATAAACTTGATTGCAAAGGGTGCTGAGCAAACGTAGCGCCTTGGTAGAATACCGTCGCAGTGCCATATGCTAGACCAAAGGTCCACAGTCCTGCGAATGCAGCCCAGCGTCCGCCAAACTCGTTCACAAGTGCACCCATTGCAGCAACACACGGAGTGTAAAGCAATATAAACAATAAGTAGGCAAATGCTGCTATTACCCCAGAAAAACCAGCCTGCAGCGCACTAAAGGTTGAAGTATCAACTTCTAGTTCTTCTGACGCAGCTTCAACTGAAGAGACATCACCAACAGATATAGACAATGGATCTTCAGGTGAAATACCAAATAGATTCTCAGGGATAGTTGCAAAAGCTTCAGCAAAGGTCTCAGATAGCGGCGCTAAGTCTTCATCGCCTGCACTGTTGTCAGAGTAAAGACTATTCAAAGTCCCAACCACTGCCTCTTTTGCAAAGATACCGGTGATAATACCTACGGTTGCAGGCCAGTTATCTTGCTCTACACCCATAGGTGCAAATAACGGAGTAACTTTTTGGCTTGCAACACTGAGTACTGACTCAGAGCTATCTTCGTGACCAAATGTTCCATCAATACCAATAGCATTAACGAAGTTGAGCAAGGTGACAACGATAACAATCGTCTTACCCGCGCCCATAATAAAGCTCTTTGTTCGCTTACCTGTTCGCGCCATTACTGTTTTGAACTTAGGCTTTTCATAGCTAGGTAGCTCCATTACTACCGCACTGCTTGAGCCTGGCAGTAAAGTGGAACGTAGCAATAAGCCGGTGCCAATCGCAGCAAAAATACCAATCATATATAGCAAGAACACTAAATTCTGACCCGATTCAGGGAAGAAAGCAGCTGCAAATAATGCATATACAGGAAGGCGTGCACCACATGACATAAACGGCGCCATCATTCCAGTGACAATACGTTCACGCTCACTACCTAGCGTACGAGTTGCCATAATCGCTGGCACTGAACAACCAAAGCCAACAATCATAGGCACAAAAGCACGTCCAGGAAGACCAATGCGGCGCATCAACCCATCAACAACAAACGCTGCTCGCGCCATGTAACCAGAACCTTCAAGTACTGATAAGGCTAAAAATAGCGCCGCAATAACCGGAATAAACGTGGCAACCGTTTGAATACCTTGGCCAACACCACCGGCTACAATAGTCACTAACCATTCAGGTGAACCTAGGCTGGACATTAATGCGCCGAAATGGTCAACAAAAATAGCCCCTGCTGCGATATCAAAGAAGTCGATAAAAGAGCTACCAACATTGATACTGAACATAAACATTAAATACATCACAAACAAGAACACAGGGATCCCTGCAACTGGGTGAAGTACCACTTTATCTAGTTTATCGGTTAATGTTTCGGCATTGTCACTTTTGACTGAACCAGTAAACACCTGCTCAACGAAGTTGAAGCGTGTGGTGGCCACCATAATTTCAATATCTTTACCTTGAGCAGACAGTGCTTGAGAGTATTGCTCTACTTCACTAACCATTTGACTGTTTTTACACTTACCACAGCCTAATCCATTAGCGAGCATCGCAAGTGCACGCCCTCGACTCAACTTGTCATCGGCAGCAAGCAGGTTACTAACACCAGACTCAATTTCATTATCGTAATCAAGTACTAGAGGCGCTTCAGAAACTTTACCATCGAGTAAAGCAACAAATTGTTGTTTCACCTTCTCAATGTCTTGTTCATCGCGAGAGCACACGGCCACAACTGGACAACCTAGCTCTTTGCTCATCTGTGCGACATCAATATGAATACCACGACTAATCGCAGCATCTATTTTGTTCAGCACTACAACTAACGGAATACCAAGTTCACGCAGTTGTACGGTTAAGTACAAGTGACGTTCAATATTGGTCGCATCAACAAGGTTAATAATTCCGTCGATTGGCTGATCTGCAAGATATTGCTGCGCTATTTGTTCATCTAAAGAACAGTCGCAACTGTTACCAGCAGGTAATAAATCATAAATACCGGGAAGGTCAGTAAGAAAAACATCGGTACCTTGCAGCGCGAATTGCCCTGTTTTCTTTTCAACAGTAACTCCAGACCAGTTACCTACTTGTTGGTTAGAGCCAGTAAGAGCATTAAAAAGTGTCGACTTACCCGCGTTCGGGTTACCGACGGTGACGCAATTAAATTGCTTATCCATTCGCTTTTTCAACCTCTATAATATCTGCTAAATCGCGACGCATGCATAATTTACTGCCTCGGATATCTAATTCTACGCCCGAGCCCATTGGCGCTCTGCGGATCAAAGAAAATCGAGTGTTGGGAGTGATCCCCATCGATAGGAGTTTGCGTTTAACAACTGCTGGTAGGTCAATTTGCCCTACTTGAGAAATTCTGGCGAAATCGCCCGGATTTAGTTCACTTAACTTCATTGTGCATCCCACCTAATTACAGGCCTCAACTTTCTTTGAATTGATACTGATTCTAAAGGACTGTTGATCTCAATAACTTTACCTAGATCAACATTTCAGACTGTAAACGATAATAATTTTCAATTGTGTTCTCTATTATGTGACAAATCTCTCAACTAATAAATGACCTCATACCAGATAAATGAGTAATGGCTTATACCCCTTAAATAGTAATGGTTATTATTTACACTAAATTCAAATAAATGGAGGAACCCAAGGCGTGTGACCTAGCTCACACTTTAATGAATACACCTTAAAGATCAGCGTTAAAAACTGCATGAACCCACTTAAATGTTATGGGTTTGTCATGTTTATGTTCTATTATTTTATGTTAGTAATTTACACAATTACTAATGTAGCACTCTAAAAAAAGAACGCTTTAAAAGCGAATGGAATGGGAATGACATGATGAACAAGACCACAGGATGGTTCTCTACAAAGCTAGTGAACTTGCTAATGCTTACGACGATGGCATTTTGCTTTAATGTCATGTCAGCCCCATGGGACGATCAACCACCTAAAGAGGTTGAAGCTCTATTAGATAAAAAGTTTGCTGAAGGAAAGTATTCATCGAAGGGTGCTGATACCTGCCTAATGTGTCACAGAAAGAGCCCTAAAGTGATGGAACTATTCGACGGTGTTCACGGTAATGCCGATGTAAAAGGTTCGCCAATGGCAGATCTTCAATGCGAAGCATGTCACGGTCCACTAGGATCACATAACCGTGGTGGTAAAGAGCCAATGATTACATTTGGTTCAAATTCACCCGTTCCCGCTGAAAAACAAAACAGCGTTTGTATGAGTTGCCATAACGATGATGAACGCATGGCTTGGAGCGGCAATCATCACGACAATGCTGATGTCAGCTGTGCCAACTGTCATCAAGTCCATACTGGACACGACCCTATCGCAGATAGAGCAACTGAAGTTGCTGTATGCACCAATTGCCACACTCAGCAAAAAGCTGACATGAATAAACGTTCTTCTCACCCACTTAAATGGCAACAGATGGTATGTAGTGACTGCCACAACCCACATGGTTCGCTTGCAGATGCCAGCTTAAAGCAGATGAGCGTCAATGAAAATTGTTACTCATGCCATGCCGAAAAACGTGGACCAAAATTATGGGAACATGCGCCGGTTACAGAAGATTGTGCGTCTTGTCATAATCCACATGGCAGCGTCAACGAAGCGATGCTGATAAGTAAACCGCCTATGTTATGTCAACAATGTCACGCATCTGTTGGACACACCTCAAATGCCGTATTCGGTGGAAACCCCAACGCATTTAATGCGGGCCAAAGCTGTATGAACTGCCATTCACAAGTACATGGCTCTAACCATCCATCTGGCAAGCTGCTACAGCGCTAACAAGGAGTGGCAATGATGAAAAGTATACAGTTCCATATCAATAAGCCGTTGCAGCTTTCTCTAATAGCGTTGGCTGTCAGCGCATCTATAACATCGGTGCATGCAACAGGTTACGGCGTCCAGAATGCCAACCGCGACAAAGCAAAAGTCGAAAAGTGGGAGTGCAAACGCTGCGTAACAACCTCAGGCTTTAATGGCAGTGTGGGCATAGGCGCCGCCTATAATGATGCTGGTGACATTCATTTTGGTAATACGACCGGAACAGATACAGACGGTGCAGTTGGGCATATAGAGGCTGACCTTAATTATCAATCAGAAAATGGTTATCAAACCAAAATAACAGCAGACAAACTGGGGTATGACACTGGCAGCGCGGCAATAGAGACTGGCCGTAAAGGCCAATATTCCATCGCTTTAGGTTATCGAGGACTAGCGAACTACGACACCAATGCGGCGCTAACACCCTATATGAATAGTGGCGATCAGCTTTTTCTGCCCGATGATTGGCAAGCAGGTGCAACCACGGGGCAAATGTCGAACCTAAATGACGACATTTCCGATACAGCGTTAAAAACTCAACGTGATAGGTTTTTATTAGAAGCTGACTATAAAGGTAGCTTCTACAAGGCTGATATTAATTACCAGCATGAAAAGCGTGAAGGTAAACGTACTTTTTCCGGTAATTTACTCACCAATAGTGCCATGCTAGCCCAGCCTATTGAAGATACAACCGATGAATTTGGTGCAAAAATCTACTTTAACGGTAAAGGTTGGTTAGTCGGCATAGACTCTTCTTTTAGCCAGTACAAGAATGATCATCAAGCCGTTAGTTGGGAGTCAGCCTTTACACCCACATTTGGTGCAGCCTATGCAGGACAAAGTGCTGCGGCACCTGATAATAAAGCCTATCGAGTTGGCGCAAATGCACAACTGAATGGCAACGGTCATCAAGTGTTCATGAACTTAAGTGTTGCCAGCTTTACTCAAGATCAAGCTTTCCTACCCGCAACGATAAATGGTCCCTCCCCCGCACTGCCAACCAGTAGCCTTGACGGTCAGGTTGATACCACCGACATGAAACTTAAATACTCTGGCCGACCTTTACGAGGCTTAAGCGTAAGAGCGCGTTATGACTACTCAGATCGAGACAATAAAACAGCACTGAATGCCTATCCACAAGTCATCACCGATAGTTATTATGCAGGCACCGCTGTTAACCCAGAGTATGATCGTACTAAGCAGTTAGTCGATGTTGGCGCGAAATACCGTTTCAACCGCAGTATATACGTAGATGGCGGCTATCGTTATGACCATAACGACTATAGCGATTTAGACCGAGACTCTCTGCAGCAAAATAGCCTCTATGCAAAGCTAAACTACCGAATCTCTCCCGCTTGGTCTGCTTGGTTAAAAGCCGAAGCGAGTGATAGAACAGGAAGTACCTATAAAGCTGTAACGACGACATCAAGTCCGAGTAATCCATATTTAAGAAAGTCATACCTTGCAGATAGACAGCGTCAAGAATATAAACTTAACGTGGCCTACAGTGGCTCAACAGCATTTTCTGCTAGTGCCAACTTGCATGCTAGCTATGACGATTATAACGATACAGAAATTGGTTTAACTCGGGTTGATACCCAAGGCTACGATATATCAGCCAATTACATGATAAGCGAGAATTTCAATCTTAACGCCTACCTCAACCAAGATTGGCGTGACAGTGACCAAGCTGGTAGCTCAAACTTTGGCTTAGCTAATTGGTATGCCAACACCGATGAGCAATCCACATTAGTCGGTGCAGGGTTAACTTACCAAAACTTGTTAGATAGCAAACTCAATCTTGGCCTAGATTACTCATACGCCGACGGGCAAAGCGATACCAATGTTATTCAAGGGATCACTTCTCCTTACGGTGATTACTTCTCCGAAAAACACAATATTAATGCCTTCGCTAAGTATCAGCTCGCTGAGAAAATGGCGTTACGCTTTGATTGGATTTTCGAGAACTATAAAGACTCTGATTGGTTGAACCAAGGTTTATCCGTCGACTCAATCCCCAACGTGCTGACTTTTGGCGATTTAAGCCACGACTATAACGCTCACTATTTTGGCCTGACATTTAGCTACCAAATGTAGCTCTGTCAATAAAAGGAATTCAAGGAAATAAAAATGAAACTGATCACCCAATCACGACTTCATAAAAGTATTCCTCTAGGTCTAATCGCCATATTAGCCGCTTGTGGCGGCGACGACGGTTCACCCGGCAACCCAGGAGAACCGGGAGGACCGCCCGCGTCAGTGATTACCGAGCTAAATATCACAGTCAAAGACGTAGCTTTCGATGCTGGTATTGCCACGGTTAATTACCGCATCACGAATGAGGAAGATGAGCCAGTAGTCGGTATCCCTTCTGCAACTTACCTTGCGGCACAACTGCTACCTATGGGCTACACCAATGCAGGTAATGCGAGTCAATGGCAGTACTTTACCTCGGAGTCTTGTTCAGACGTTTGTGACGGCGAATTTGTCGACCATAAAAACGGTCAATATAGCTACACCTTCAGTGGTGCATTTGACGGCATGAATGACGTCAGCTTTATGCCAGGCGGCACCCAACGTGTGGTCATAAAAATTGGCGGCGATTCTCTACCCGATGGTACAGCACTGCCAATAACCAACCAACATTATGATTGGCAAGATAAAGGTGACACCCCTGCCTACACGCGAAACCTCATCGAGATGGAAACTTGTAACAGCTGTCACAGTGATCTCGCTTTCCATGGTAGTAAATACAACGAGGTTGAAACCTGCGTAACTTGTCATAACACCGATAAGGTCAGTAACCCAGATAATGTTTTTGCTCCTATGGTTCACGGCAAGCATTTAACTGGATTTCCAGGCTCACTAGCAGATTGTCAAACATGTCATGTCGCTGATGAAGCATTAACTGAAAACATGAACTGGGCGCGTGTTCCTACAATGGAAGCATGTGGTAGCTGTCACACTAATATTGACTTCCCTGCTGGGCAGGGTCACCCAACTCAGCAAGACAACAGCAATTGTGTCGCTTGTCATAACTCAGGTTGGACCATGAGTGCCCATAGCCAAGCAGATACTGATGCCGTTCTTGGCCAATTTAATGTTGAAATTGTCAGCGCTTCTTTAAATAGCACCACGGTTGATTTAGCGGTGAGGTTATCTAATCCAGCCACTAACGAGATCTATAGCGATAGCGCCGACAAGCTTAACTTTGTCAATGACCTTAGGGTTTATGCCAACTGGGGCGTAAGTGTTGATTATACAACTCGAAGCGCTAAGTCTATTAAGTTACAAGATATAACGCCTATCTCTGGTAGTGATGGCATCTTTAATTATCAGATAATGGGCTTAACTGTTCCAGCTGAACTTGCGGATGACAAAGGTACCTTAGCTATTCAAGGTAAATTATGTAGTGATGACGATATGCTGGCAAATTGTGCAGAGACAGACAACACAACCAACCTTAAATCTAGCCATCAATTCTTTAGTGCCACTGCAATTACAGATGTTGGTCGCCGAGTTGTTGTGACTAACGAGACGTGCTCAAGCTGTCATCTGCTCTCTGCCTTAAAAATACATAATGGAGAGAGAAACGATGCAGAGGGTCAATGTCAGCTCTGTCACAACAACTTTAAGATAGCTGATGAAACCGCTAAGAATCCGCAAGCAACAACAAGCGACTACAAACATTTAGCTCACACTCTGCATGCAGGGTCACGTGAAAGCTACCCAGATATTAACTACCCAGCCAACATAGGTAACTGCGCCCAATGCCACACCGAAGATGCTGCAGGCGTGCTTACGGCAGCGCTGCCACTTAATAGTGCAGTGCAGCCATTAGCCTTTGACGACGGCAGTTTTACTAGCCCTACATCAGCCATCTGTAGCGCCTGTCATACCAGCGACACATCTAAGAGTCATATGACCCAGCAAGGAGGTGTGTTTAACGGCACAGAAGCTGATGCAACATCTGGAACTGAAAGTTGTGCCACTTGTCATGGCCAAGGTGCTTCAGTCGATGTGTTAGCTGTTCACCCAATAAAATAATAATCATTAGCCCAATAACTTCGGTTGTTGGGCTTTCAATGTTTAGTGATGAGAAATGGAACGCAAAATTATGGAAATCAAAACTAGAAGCTCAAAACTCAGTTTGATTGCTCTCGCGAGTGCCGCTTTGTTATTTGGTTGTAGCGACGGCAATGACGGTGAAGATGGTAAAGATGGTGAAGTTGGTTTTTCAATTGCTCAAGCCAACGAACTAAAAGCTTCCATCTCATCGGCCTCTGTGACTGAAGGTGTGATTGCAGTAGAGTTCACTCTCGAAAATGCCAACGGCGTAGCAATAACCGATCTCGACACCTACCAAGCTGTCGACTGGATAGGTATGGGGGTCGCAAAATTAATCCCGACTGAAGGCAAAGGTTATAAAACACCACAATGGGTAAACTACATTAATAGTGCTGTAGAACCCGTCGCTGCTAACGTCCCACCAGGATACGAAGACAAAGCGGGTACACAGTTCCAGCCAGGGCTTGAATCTAGCTGTGCTCAGGAGTGTATAGAAAACCTAAGCAGTGGCATGTACCGCTATACCTTCCAACTGAATTTAAATGACGTGCCTGAACTTGAGGGACTCGACTTAACCTTTGATGATAGTTTAACTCACCGAGTTACCATGGAGCTGAGAGCTGATGGTACGGCCAATAAACTCATCAATGCACATTACGACTTTTTACCCTCATCGGGTGAAATGGTCGCTGCAGATGCGACTCGTACAGTAGAGTTTTTAGAACAATCATGTTTACGTTGTCATAGCGACGATTATGACCACCCTTGGGCCTCAAAACTGTTATTCCACGGCGGAAGACGTTTCGATATCGCTAATTGCCAAATGTGTCACACCAGTTACGCTGGTGATCCTGAAACAGGCGCACCAATTGACATGGGCTATATGGTACATAAAATCCATAAGAGTGATTACTTGATGGTAGGTTATGGTGGCAGTATCCACGATTACTCCGAAGTGACCTTCCCTGCTGACATGTACGACTGTCGCGCATGCCACCAAGAAGGCGACACTAGTCCTGTTGATGCATTTAACTTTAAGCACCATCGCGCATTAGCATGTGGGTCATGTCACTCAGATTCAACCGATCCAGCGCAGATAAAAACCGATATGCACGACAGGTATATTGAAACAACCGACTGTAGCACCTGTCATGCAGAAAAAGGTGAACAAGGCGCTGCGCATCACTTCACCGATGCCGTCGCTAAAGATAATGCTAAAGACAGCTATTCCGCAACGTTAGTACCAGGTTCAGTGTCAGTCGCGACGGGCATGATTACATTTGATGTGCAATTTGCAGATTCTTCTTTAACGACTCCAGTGATGAGTCCAGATGTCGATAAGCGTATTACATTAAGCGCAATCTATTTTGGCTTTGGTAATGACATTGACTTTGGTTCAGGAACACAAAAAGTTGATCTAGTTGCTCTAACACCATCAGCTGTGAGTGATGGCGTTTATCGATACACTACCACGACGACATTAATGGCTGATGCTAGCGAAGCCGCAACAGGCGTAATTTCAACCAAAATGTGTGTTGATAGAGATACGCTGATGGGAGTGGTTTGTGGCACAGGTACTGACGAGTCGAATAATCCTGCGGTGATCACCGGTGAGTTGGTAGCATTTAACCTTAATGGTGATGACAGCGTGATGGCTAGACGAGTCGTGGTGAGTAACGATACTTGTGCAAATTGTCACGACGAAAAGTTCATCGGAAAATTTGGTATAGGTTTCAAACACGGGGGCAATTACAGTAACTTTGAAGGTGAGTGTCAGATGTGTCATAACCCGACTCGTTCAGGGGCTGACTCTAAGTCGATTCAAGACCATATTGACTTTAAAGTACGTATACATGCGCATCATGCCAATAAGCGTTCTACGCAAGATCCAATCACCTTCCCAGAGCACTATGGTAACTGTGCTGTCTGTCATGATAAAGGCCAGCTTAAAATGGATGGACTTGGTGCGATGGTCGCTACACCCTCTACCGATGCAGTCTTAGGTATGGTTGAGTTCTCTCCTATCGCATCAACATGTGTGAGTTGTCATGGTACAAAAGACTCATTAATCTCACATATCCGCAGCAATGGCGGTACGGCAAATGACACTCGTGGCACTTATGTTCCAGGAAGTGAATCTTGTGCAACCTGTCATGCTGAAGGGAAAACCAACGGAGTAGATTCGGTTCACCCTGTAGAATGGTAATAGTTAAGCTATTTTTCTAAAAAAAAGCGGCGTTAACACGCCGCTTTTATTATATATTTAGCTGATAAAACGCAAACAAATCATTCGCGCACCACTCCCAGAACAATTCATTAACAACCAAAAAACCTTTACGCCACCCTTGCTCAATTAGATGTTACTAAACAGTATAAATACGTAATAACCACAGTAACTCAGCTTGATTTAAATCAACTTTACCCTTAAAAATAATCACTTCATTAAGACTACTTTAAGATAACCATCCTCAGCCTTAACTCAAACTTAAACCCCTACAACCATACACCCTAACCAACTGTTTAAATTGATATCTAACAATTTCGTAGCATTTTAAAAAATCACAGCAGGGTTACATCACATTTGCCTAGTCCATATTATTGCCAACCACCTCTTTTGGGTAAGATCGTGTTGAGGAAGCTCCTCACGCTTAAGAGGTAAAAACCTCACAGCAGATAAAACCTATGCAGGGAATAAAATGATGATAAATCGATATAAACTCGCAACCGCTGTAAAATCAGCAATCGGCATTGGCGCACTTTCTTTTGCGCTTGTAGGTTGTGGCAGTGATGGCAAAGACGGTGAAGATGGCAACAATGGCGATATCGGCGTTGATATCCAACAAGCAACAAGTCTAAACGCCAATATTTTACATGCCACAATTACAGACGGCATTGTAGCTGTAGATTTCGAACTCGAAACAGCCAATGGTGTAGTAGTTTCAGGCTTAGATACATTTGAGAATATTAATGCCTTAGGCTTTGGTATTGCCAAACTAGACAGCCTACAGAAGCGTGACCGTCCATTACCTGGTTTTGACAGCCCTGAACCAGAGGCTACACCGATGAAAGGTGAGAAGTCATCACAATGGGTTAGCTATATCAACAGCATGAAATTGCCTGGTGACATCGCTGAAGGTCAAGACTTGCCTGAAGGATGGGATAAACACCAAGGACCACAGATTCAAGCTAATATCGAAACTAGCTGTAAAACAGCATGTGTTGAAGCATTAGGCCACGGACAGTATCGTTATACTTTCTCTAAAGCACTCAACGAGTACGAACAAATTGAAGGCTTAGATACCGAATTCAAAGGTGAACTCACTCACCGTATTACGCTAGAGTTAAAACCGACAAACGTAGTCAGTAACGCTACTTTAATCAACACACATTACGATTTCATCCCAGCACTTGATCGAGCAGCTGAAGCCGATGAAACCCGTAATCTTGTCGATCTACAAGAATCTTGTATACGTTGTCACAATGATGACTACGAACATGCGTGGGCACCAAAGCTTTCAATGCATGGTGGCAAACGTATTGAAATTGAAAACTGTGTAGTTTGTCATACCACCTACTCTGGCGATCCAGAAACAGGGGCAACTATCGACATGGGCTCTATGCTTCACCAAATCCATAAAGGCCAGTACTTCATGATTGGTTATGGCGGAAAAGCATACGACTACAGTGAAGTCACTTTCCCTGCAGACGCTAAAGCATGCCAATCATGTCACATCGAAGGTGAAACTGCGCCAGCGCAAGCTAATCAGTTCCACTTCCATAGACAAGAAGCTTGCTTAAGCTGTCATGAGAAATTTGCAACACCTGAATGGGATGGAACCGCCCGCGGTTTATTTCACTCTGAGCAATTCCCACAATATGCGCAAGGCGATTGTGCAGCTTGTCACGCCGATGACAGTAACCCAATGGGCGCAGCAAAGTTCCATTTAAACAAAGAACTCACCATTAAATCTGCTAAAGAGGCTTACGAGTTTTCAGTTAGTAATGGTACTTATAACGAACAGAATGATAGCTTAAGCTTTATCGTCAACTTTGAAAATGATTCAGCAACAGCTCCTCACGAAGATCCTTCGGTAAGTGCGCTTAACGTGCAAATAGTTGAAAATCACCACAATGACTTTGCAGATGTCTGGAAAATGACACGAGGCAACTTAACTGCTACCCACAAAATGATTAACCTTGCTGATGCAGATGCAATTACTGCAGGTGATATTACAGTAGAGCAGACCTCAGAAGGATATCAGTACACGATCAATGAACTTGGTGTTGAACTGCTATCAGGGGCTATGATGAGTCACCTAAATATCTGTGCTTCACGCGTCACTGAAACAACTGTTGCTTGCTCTGATGAAGAACATGTTATTGCGACTTTGACCGCCGAAGCAGCAGCCTTTGCAACTATTGGTGAAACTGCAACAGTAAGAATGAACAGCGCATCAGAAAAGGCTTGTCAAGCTTGTCATGATGACAGCATTGACCTGTCCTTCCACACTAGACCATCGTGTGGTTCATGTCATATGCCTGATAACAAAGAGCAACCTCTAGCACTTACTGATGGTAGCTGTGTAAGCTGCCATAAAGGTCAAGCACTACATGCTGTAGCAGATGGTTCTTTCAAAGGTGGTCGCGTTGGACTTGAAAACTCACTTGATTATAAAGTGATGATCCATACCCTGCATGCTAACAAACGCACTAAGGTAAACAGTAATCGTAATGAAGACATTACCTTCACTAAACACTACGGCGACTGTGCCTCGTGTCATGAAAAAGGTCAGCTAACTCTTGCAAACACAGGCTCACTACCTGCAACCTTGAACGAAGGTGCAGAAAAGGCAATTCTAGAATATTCTCCTATTGCTGCAGCATGTGGTTCGTGCCACACCAAAGAAAGCTTCGGTGCTCACGTTGAGTCTAACGGCGGCGTATTTGGTGCACCTCTAGGCACTTACGACGGCACAGAAAGTTGTGCAACTTGTCATGCCGAAGGTAAGTCTTTTGGGGTTGATAAAGTTCACCCAACTAATTACAAGTAATGTAAATATTAACGCTTAAAGCAAGCATGCTTTAAAAGGCAAAACAAAAGGCGAGAAGAATAACTTCTCGCCTTTTTTATATCTAGATATCGCTGAAATCAAATTCCAAACAGACAATAAGCATATTCCCACTATAAATTGGCAACACAACCACTTATGAAAAAACAGTGCCACTCAAGAGTCGTAACAAACCTGCCACATATAGCAGTGATGAGCGAGGAAACACTTAAGTGAGAATTAAAATAGTCCTAAAAACACACTTTTCTCTCTACCCCTAAAGAAATAGTCTGACCTTAATCACATAAAGCATCTAAAACACCTGCTAAAAATTACGCTGTTCGTTAGCCTAGAGGTGGAAATAAAATTCCACACACTAAATAAGGGTAAATGAGATTTGTTCTCAAATTGAATCCCTTTTTAGTGATGATTAAAAAACTATTGCAGGGACAAAAATGATGAAATTTTTCAACTTAAGCGCAACTTCAAAAGCGCTACTTACAGCAGGGGTGCTTTCATTAGCAGTTTCTGGCTGTAGTGGCGATGATGGTAAAGATGGCGAAAATGGTGAGAATGGCGTTGTCGGGGTTAATATTGACGCAGCAAAAAGCGTTAATGCTATTTTCACAGATGCCACTGTAGATGCTGGAACAGTAACAGTTAATTTTAAGCTTCAGAATGACAACGGTGTCGCTGTTCTTGGTTTAACAAAGGATCACGATTTACGCTTTGGTATTGCCCAGCTAGCTCAAGAAACTCGTATGTTTGGTGAAGGTGACGATGCTGTAGAGTTTAATCGTGGGTTTCAGTGGCAAGCTTACATAAATGCAGAGAAAACACCAAATCCGGACTGGGTACCTGAAGGTGAGTCCGATATCAATCCTTCTAATCAATTCCAAGCTAATGTAGAAAAAGCATCTAGCTGTGATACTTGTTTTGTAGACAACGGTGATGGTAGTTATACGTATACTTTCCAACAAAACATTGCGGAAGTAACTGCACCTATAGCAGTAGCTTACAACGCAGACAATACGCAACGCGCAACGCTTGAATTAGAACTTCCAAGTTTTGCCGCCAATGGACACTTTGATTGGCAGCCATCTACTGGTATGACTGACGGAATCCAAACGCGTGACGTTGTAGCCATCGAAACATGCTATACCTGTCATCAGCCTGAAAGTTTAGAGTTCCATGGCGGCCGTCGTATCGATCTAGAAAATTGTGCATCTTGCCATACATCAACATCTGGTGACCCAGAAAGTGGCAACAGCGTCGACTTTACTTATATGATCCATGCAATTCATAAGGGTGATGCCCGCACAACTTATGCTCCAGATGCTCCAGGCGCAGATGAGGATGGTAATATTCCTGCACCATATAAAGTTATTGGCTATGGTGGTGGCGTACATAACTATGGAAAAGTAATGTATCCACAAAAGCCGGCTGCAGATTGTACTGCTTGTCACGTTACAGGCGATGATGCACCAGCGAATTCAGATCTATTCCTTGCTAACCAAAGTAATACTGCGTGTATAGCGTGTCATACTACTATGCCAAAAGCATATCATAACCCAAGCAATGAAAATTGCATGTCTTGCCACGTCGAAGATGGATCTGCACGAAGCGGTGCTGAAGCTCACGGTGATGCAACCAAGAGCTACAAAGTTAGTCAGGATTATTCTGCTAAGTTTAGTAAAATAGAGGTAACTGACGGTGTACTCACTTTCGATGTACAAATCTTAGATGAAAAGAGTGAGGCAGTAGCTAAAGAATTTATTGCTAATCCAAGCAAATATACTAAGTCCAGCATCTATTTCTCTTGGGATACTGATAAGGATTACCCTGCATACACAAGTGGCACTAAATACAGTGCCCGAGGGTTTGCACTGACAAATTCTCAAGTGTCTACCTATGATGAAGCAACTAAAACTTTCACTATTAACAGTACAAACAGTGCACTTGAACTTCCAGCTGACTTGAATAGTAAGAGTGTTGAGTTGTTCGCAGGTGTTGCAACTTGTTTCAAAGCAGGAGGTCATGGTCGCCCAGTTGTTGAACCTCGCGCTTGTGATTCTGTTGATAGCAAAGGTAATTCAGATGTAACATCAGCTTATATCCAAGATGCGCCACTAAGCTTTACATGGAATGATACTGATACAAGTGAGCCGGCTATCGCTCGTCGCGATATTATCGATAGCAGCAAGTGTATGGGGTGTCATAATCAAGAAATCGTTCACTTTGACAACGGTGTTAACTGCCAGACATGTCATACAGCGGATAAAGGACTATCAGAAACTGTATGGGGATCAGGTGTTTTTGTGCCAACAAGCTTTGCTTATAAAGCTCACCATGCATCAGGACATGACATGAATGCCTATTGGGGCAGCGGCTTGCAGTCTGGAACGGTTATGAAGACTGACTGCTTGACTTGCCACACTGCTGAAGATAGCAAAAACAAAATCGAAAATGGTATTACGTTAGGCAGATCTCCTGAACGTGTATGGAACTATCCAAATCTTGATACTAAAGATAAAGTGGGTATCTTCGTTTCTTCTGATGCGGGTGCATGTTTAAGCTGTCACCAGTCTCACTTGAGTGAAGCAGGTAATTCTCATATCGAAACAAACGGTGGTATCTTGGATGGTACAAGTACCACTGATGTTCTTAATAGAGCAAAAGAAGCTTGTGCGACTTGTCACTCTCCTGAGCAAATAATGGAATTACACGGTCACTAATACAGTCATCATGTAACTAAAAAGGGAGGCTTGGCCTCCCTTTTTTAATGAGAGTTATTCCCAAGTCATGAATACAAATTTTCTTACATATTTTGTACATTTAACGTTATTTTAAGCTTCCAAAACGTTGTTTGCCTACCCTTACCAATACCTCTTTAGAAATAGAAAGATCCGCATCACACATTAGCACCTAGGCTGCTGATTTTAGCCCTACATTACGTTAGCCTTTCTTTGGGGAATCTTATTTCCAGCATTGACTTAAGCGGCAATCAAAAAATTACAGTCGGTCTACTAAATCGGGCCACACGTTTAAGACAGTGCCAAACCTATGCAGGGAAAAAATGATGAACGTAAAAAAATCTAAAATTGCACTGCTGCTAGCAGCAGGCGCTGTATCAATGGCCTTAACCGGCTGTGGTGGCGATGATGGTACTGATGGCAATCCAGGTAACCCTGGTGGCCCAGCAGCTGATTACATCAATACGCTGAATCTTAAAGTGACTGACGTGACTTACATTGATGGTCAACCCACTATTAAAGTGTTTGCCACTAACGAAGAAGACCTTCCTGTTATTGGTCTACAAGACCTAGGTGTTGTTGCCGCTCAATTAACACCACAAGGTGCTACTGGTGCTGGTAATAGTGCACAGTGGACCCGTACTGCTCGCGCTTCTGGCGTTGACAGCTACACAGATAACAAAGACGGTTCATACTCATTTTCGCTTGAACTTGATGAATACAATGCGGACATGACTCAGCGTTTTAACGTATACGCAGGTGGCAAAGGTTCAACACTTGCCGACGGCGCAACAACGGTTCCACGCCGTGAAATCGTTGCAGACTTTGACGGTCAAGGCTATGAAGCCAAGTACACTAAAGACATCGTGTCTCATGAAACTTGTACTAACTGTCATGCTGAAGGTGAGCCACTCACCACTCGCCATAGCAGCTACTACACACAAGAAACCTGTGCAACTTGTCACAGCAGTTCAATGTCGACTGAATCTCAGTGGAACCACTTAATCCACAATATTCATAACACAGCGAAGACATTCGAAGACAAGTACGGTAAAGAGTATACTGGTGAAGCAGCCGAAGCACTTATTCAGAACAACTGTAAATCTTGTCACGTTGAGCCAGAAGCTGATAGCGGTGAGCTAGCAGAATGGGGCAACTGGTCACGTATTCCAACAATGGAAACTTGTACTAGCTGTCACACTGGTATCGATTTTGAAGCTGGCAAAGGTCACTCTCAGCAAGCTGATAACTCCAACTGTATTGCATGTCATAACTCAAGCTGGACAGAAGAGCTACACACAAGCAGCCTCGGTGATACTAAAGCGCTTATCGACACTTATGGCATGAATACCACATTAGCCGTTAATGCTGATAAGACTGCAACCGTTACCGTTGCCTTCGTTGATGCTAATGACGCAGCAGTTAATGCAGCCACTTTATTACCGCAAATCCAGCGCCTTGAAGCGACCACCACTGTTGGTCCAAACAATGTGCAAGGCGGTTACAACGGCCACGATAGTTCACACCTAGTGTTAAACGGTGAGCTTAATACTGAAACGACAGCAACAATTACCGAAGCAGGTAATATTAGCTACATCACTAAAGCACTAGCGTTCCCAGATGCTGTTGCAGCCGGTGCTGATGCAGATACTGCATTTACCTTTACTGGTTTATCGCTTTGTTCTGAAGATGGTGCGTTTGTTAATTGTGACACAGTAGCAATTGATGAGAACATGGATACGGATTACAAAGGTAATAAAACCTTAAATGCTAATTACTACACTGGCATGAAAGCAGACCTGACTTTTGATACCTTATCTGATGAAGCTGCGAGTATGCGTCATGTAGACTCGGTGAACTTCAACACCTGTGCGTCATGTCACAGTGCTGAGTTCCAAGTACACAAAAATTCACACCATCCTGGTTTCGTTATGTCTGAGCAAGTTTCTCATACAACTGATGCAAACGATCAACCAATTATTGGTGTAGATGGTTGTGTGGCTTGTCATACCCCAGACGGCACATATGCTGGCGGTGAGAACCTAGGCGCATTAGAGCTAAAACTTCACTTTAGACATGGTACAGAGCAGGTCATCAAAGATTGCCAACAATGCCATAACGCATTTGACCTTGATGCGTTCAAAGTTAAAGGTGCACTAGCAACCTCGGCTGGCAAATATACAACTCCGATTGCTGCTACATGTGGATCTTGCCATAACCAACCTGGTAACCCTGACAAAGATCAACCAGCTAACCCAGCCTATTCTGAGTCATTTGTTACTCATGTTTTAGGTCAAGGAGCACTAGTCGATGATCTAGACAAAGCTGCAGTCAATGACGCCGCTCAACTAGAAACATGTTTCTACTGCCACGCACCAACTCCAGCGGATCACACTGCGGTTAAGATGTAATTTGTGCAGCTCTTCTCAATGACTTAGGTCATTAAGAGTGTTGAAAATAGGGGGAGTCCTCTCCCCCGCTTTCACAAAAATTGTGCAAATTTAGGAAATCGATTATGAAGATCACCAAGAAATTAAAAACCTTACTTCCAGCGCTAGTCGCCTCGGCAGTACTTTCACTTGGCTTTGCTCAAACAGCAGTAGCGTCAAAGTGGGATGCCAAGATGAGCCCTGATGAAGTTGAAGCCACACTAGATAAGAAATTCGCCGAAGGACAATATTCTCCTAAAGGTGCTGATTCTTGCCTTATGTGTCACCGTAAATCAGAAAAAGTAATGGACATCTTCAACGGTGTTCACGGTTCTGTTGACTCAAGCAAGAGCCCAATGGCAGGCCTTCAATGTGAAGCATGTCATGGCCCAATGGGTAAACATAACCGCGGCGGCAATGAGCCAATGATTGCCTTTGGTCCAGACTCTACACTGGCTGCTGAAAAGCAAAATAGTGTATGTATGAGCTGTCACAAAGATGACAAGCGTATGGATTGGAATGGCGGACACCATGACAATGCAGATATCGCTTGTGCTTCTTGTCACTCAGTTCATACAGCCAAAGATCCAGTGTTATCTAAAAACACTGAAATGGAAGTCTGTACTAGCTGTCATACCAAACAAAAAGCTGACATGAACAAGCGCTCTAGCCACCCAATGAAATGGGCTCAAATGGTATGTAGCGATTGTCATAACCCACATGGAACAATGAGCGACTCAGATCTTGTTAAGCCTAGCGTTAACGATACCTGTTACTCATGCCACGCAGAGAAACGTGGCCCAAAATTGTGGGAGCATGCACCCGTCACTGAGAATTGTGTTACTTGTCACAACCCTCATGGCAGCGTGAATGAAGGCATGCTAAAAACTCGTGCTCCGCAATTGTGTCAGCAGTGTCATGCCTCGCCTCATAGCGGTCAGCCTCAGTTTGGTAACACAGATCAAGGATCGACTGTCGGCGGTAACGCCTTTACAGGTGGTCGTAGCTGTCTAAATTGCCATAACCAGATCCATGGTTCAAACCATCCATCTGGCAAGCTGTTCCAGCGCTAAGGAGACGAGAAGATGAAATTCAAACTAAATTTGGTCACCATCGCCCTTCTTGCGAGTGCCGGTGCAGTTCTACCCGGCGCTGCTATGGCAGCTGATGGCTACGGTATTCAAAATGCGAATACCGATAAAGTAAAGTTCGAAAAATGGGATTGTAAGCGTTGTGCTGTTGAAACAGGTTACAGCGGCTCTATTGGTGTCGGCGTTGGTTACAACGACAGCAACGATATTCATTCGGCAAATGCTTTTGCTGCAGAAGACGAGTTCGCAGGTAAAGTTGACGCTGACCTAAAATACGCAGGTAAAAGCGGCTACCAAGCTTCTATTGAGGCTGATAATTTAGGTATGGAAAATGGCCGCGCTGACATCAATGTCGGTAAAGCAGGTCAATACAACCTAAACCTTAACTATCGCCAAATCGCTACCTACAAAACAGATAGCGCCATGAGTCCATACCAAGGGGTTGGGAGTGATGACCTTACCCTTCCTGGTGATTGGGTTCATGCTGGCAGCACCCAAGATATGACCAACTTAAACGCCAGCCTTAATCCACTTGAGCTTTCGCTTAAGCGTAAAAGAGCGGGTTTAGGTATTGAGTATCAAGGTGAGTCTTTATGGAGCACGCATATCAACTATATGCGTGAAGATAAAACAGGCCTTAAGCAAGCTTCTGGTAGCTTCTACAATCAATCAATGATGATTGCAGAACCTGTTGACTACACGACTGATACTTTAGATGCCGGCGTTCGTTTTAGCGGTGACAACTGGTTTACCGCCCTAAACTACAACGGTTCAATGTTTAAAAATGCTTATAGCGAATTGTCTTACGACAACGCGTTTAGCCCAACCTTTGGTGCGCAAACCACAGGTTATATGTCACTTGATCCAGACAACGAAGCCCACACGGTATCGTTAATGGGTCAGTATGTGGCTGGCAAAACCATCATGAACGGTCGCGTTCATTATGGTCAAATGACCCAAGACCAAGATTTCAATACTTCTGGTTACGGTTATCAAATGCCTTCTGAATCGCTTGACGGTAAAGTTGAAACCACGGGTGCAACCCTTAAGGTTGTGTCTCGTATCAATCGCCAGCTCCGCTTAAATGCCAGCTACGATTACAACGATCGTGACAACCAAACCAACGTTCAAGAGTGGACGCAGATCAGCATCGACTCAACAACGGGTCAAGCGGCTTACAACACGCCTTACGACATCACCACAAACAAAGCTAAACTAGGTGCAGACTACCGCCTTGCACGTGGCCATAAACTTGAAGGTGGATTTGACTACCGTAAAGATGAGCGCAGCTATCAAGACCGCGAAACCACTGAAGAAAGCACTGTATGGGCTAAGTACCGTATCAGCGCATTCGACAAGTGGGACATGTGGGTTAAAGGTAGCTACGGCGAACGTGACGGTTCTGAGTACCAAGCATCAGAATGGACTTCTGGTGAGTCAAATGACTTACTACGCAAGTACAACCTAGCCGACAGAAAGCGTACTCAAGTTGAAGCTCGTGTTACTCACAGCCCAATTGAAACGTTAACCATCGACTTTGGTGCTCGCTATGCACTTGATGACTACAGCGAAACTGAAATTGGTTTAACTGAATCGAAAGATATCAGCTACGATGCAAGTGTTAGCTACCTACTCACTGAAGACATGACTTTGACAGCGTTCTACAACCGTCAAAACATCGATTCAGAGCAAGCTGGCAGCAGCAACCTCTCTACGCCAAACTGGTTTGGTGTAGTAGAAGATCAAGTTGACGTCATAGGCGCAGGGTATAGCTATAACAACCTGATGGAAAAGAAACTGCGCTTAGGCGTTGATTACACTTACTCAGATTCTAATAGTAATACCCAAGTTACCCAGGGGATCACTGGCGACTACGGCGACTACTATGCCAAAGTTCATAACGTCAATGTTTACGCACTTTACCGCGCAACAGACAAAATGGACGTACGCATAGACTACAAGATGGAAAAATACAAAGATAACGACGCTGGCAATGATATTGCACCAGACGGGATCTGGAACGTGTTAAGTTTTGGCAGCAACAGCCATGACTACAACGCGCACCTAATCATGCTAAGCATGAGCTACCGTTTGTAATTGTTCGCTTCTCTAAAAAACCCGCCTAGTGCGGGTTTTTTTTATGTGTACAGTATTGTACGACAACCTGTTTATATCCCTTTCAAAAACGCTCTACACAGCAATATGCTTCGCTTTACTAGCAAACTACCAACAATACTTCTGATTAAAAACTCCACCGTAAACAACATTAAAAATACTCACTTTCACGCATTTAACATATTGTATACATTTATCATCCTTATTAAATTAAACACAAGGATGTTCCTTTGAAAACCTCGTTATTCAAACTCTCGCTTATCACGCTTGCCTTAACGGGCCTAACAGGTTGTGATGACGAAAATAAAGCCCCTACGGTCAGTTCAAATGCACCAGTAAGTATTGATGAAAGAACTTCAACCTCTCTTTCTGTCACAGCAAAAGATGCCGATGGTTCAATAAAATCATACAAGTGGTCACAAGACTCTGGACCTGAATTAAGCTTTACTGACAGCGGGTCAAGTATCGAGTTTGACGTTCCAGAAGTGACAGAAGACACCACGATTGGTTTCACGGTCACTGTTATGGATAACGACGGTGATACAGCGAGTACTAGCTTTAGTACATTAATAAAGCATGTCAATCGGGCTCCAATAACTGAAGATATCGAGCTAGACATTGAATTTAACGATATATTGCAATTTTCTCTGCCTGTTAGTGACTTAGATGGTGATACCTTAACCGCGAGCTTCCCAGAACAGCAAAGCATCGGCAGCATTGAGCTACTTGATGCTGATGAACATCAATATCAGTACACATCTGCAAGCGACAACATTAGTCCAGACACAATCAATATCGAGATCTCTGATGGTGTAGATACTGCAGTTGCAATCGTGAGCTTAAACATTGTTGATAACAGCTCGCCAAATGCGGTATCTGTGACACCAGCAGTAGATAGTGAAAGGGTTGAAGTTAATACTCAGGTAATAGTGGAGTTTGATGATGTTATGTCTGCAATTGCAGACGTAGATGCCAATACCTGTATGGGACCAATACAAATATCTCTTGATAACTTCCAAACCTGCAGTCCTTATTCAGTTGTCAGTGCAAACCAAAAGCTATTCACTTTAACCCCCAATACACTAGAATTTGGCAGAACTTATCAAGTTAAAGTTACCGCTGATGCAAGCAACTTTCATAGTGTGGCAGCTGAAGAAGCGACTCTAACAACCTTTAGAACAGCTAATAACGATCTTCAAATAACCGAAATATCGTCTTCTAAATATTGGGATGACAATCGCTGGCTCGAAATATTTAACGGAACAAACCGGGAAATAAATTTAAGCAATTATGCTGTACACACTGAGACGATTGATCTTGATACATATACAGAACTTGGTCTGCAAACTTTCTCATTACCAGAGAAAGTCATAGAACCCGGTAACTATATCGTTGTTCAGGGACGTTTTGGCAATGGTTACTGGCAATCGAGTGTTGAAGAATCATCGCAACTGGTGTTAATAGGTAATGATAGCGACAACATAAGACCATATTGGGATGAATCAGGCTTTGTGGAATTACTCAATAAAGATGAAACAGAAACGGTAGACTTTTATCGTTTTGGTGAGGATGCTCAAGAGCCAGTTACCGCTGCGCAATGGGATACTCGCAGCTCTGGACCAGGGATCCACAATACGTTAGGAATGAGCATAATTCGAACAATGGGTGCGAGTGATACAAACTCTAGTAATGATTGGCGAGTAGCGCAGTTCATGACACCTGGCGGACAAAATGATGTTACCTGTACTGAAGATTTAGATGCCGATGGTATACCAGACTGCGCAGAAACAGAAGGTAGTACATTTGCAGGCCTCCCTCTATACGACTGGGGCGCTAGAGTAGGCGTGAAAGATATATTCGTCGAAGTTGATTATATGCAAAGTGATGACCCAGGAATCACTCCTCATCAAGAGGCTTTGCAAAAAGTAGTCGATGTTTTCGCACAACAAGAAGTGGCACACGCTATACATTTCGATGTGGGCGATCTTTACCATCAAGAGGAAGGAACCTCAACGGAGTATTTTGACTTAGGTGGCGGTAATGAAGTCGATTTTTATCTACAGGCTTCATTTGAATCTAGTGACACAACACCTAGTATTGTAGACCTTAAAGTTAAACATTCTGATATAAGACGTAAACCGATTTTCCATTATCTACTGATGGCCAATAGCCAAAAAGCAGACGGCTCAGGCGGATCTTCAGGTTACGCTGAAATGTTTGGTAATGATCTAATTGTTAGTATAGGGAGCTGGGGCTTAGAGATGGAGACTGAAACTGGTCGAAATCAGACAATTAACTATCAATCATCAACCATTCTGCATGAACTAGGGCATAATTTAGGCCTTAGGCATGGTGGTGATGAAAACAGGAACTGGAAACCAAACCACATAAGTAGCATGAACTACCTTTATCAACTAAACGGCTTACCTACAATAGGCGAACGTGAAGGTGATAGGTACTACAAGGCTTACTTCTGGGGAGATCTAGAATGTAACCTAGAAGATAATGAACTTGTCAACGGACCAACAGCTTCACCTGAAGATTTTAAGCTTAATTACTCTTCAGGAACCAGCGCTAACATTGATAAAACCTCAATAGATGAAAGCTTAGGTTTCCAATATGCAAACTCTGTAGCGGTCGACTTCAACTGTAATGGTAACGCTAATGACGTTCTCAATAACTTCGATCTCGACTGGTCAGGAAGTAGCACCGATACCATTAGAGATGTCGATGAGTGGGCAATGTTAGACCTCCAGTTTACCAAGTATTGGAGCGGTAATGTCAGTGGTGCAGATAATTCAACTAAATCTGATGACTCACCACAAAACGTGATGAACAATGACAAGCAAGTGACGATCAAAGAAGAGGCCCCGAGTGAGCAGTTCTTCCGCGAAGTACAAATGCTAAATAGTTTGTAGTGATGAAAGTATCATCCTTAATAGCTTGTATAGTTTGTTTTTTATCACTGCTGCTTGGGTGTAGCCCAAGCAGCAGTGAGCAAGCCAACTGGCAAATAAAGCACGGAAGCCTTTGGCTTGGCTCTGAAACCGTGGACTGGCAATCAACTACAGCATTTGAGATGTGCAATACCTGTAATATTAAGCAGATTGCTGATTTTCACCCGTCAGGGCCATCAGTAACTTATCAATTATTCATAACTGATAAGTGGAAAGCATCGAAAGTCGACGAATTTCGAAACTGGATTCTAATTTGGCAAAATAACCATCCCGTTAAGATCTTTGTTAAAGCTTTTTCTGATACGAAGTTATTGCTTAGCTTACCCAATGGCGAGATTGAGATGGATATTCAATCTAAAACAAATTTCAGCTATAACGGTAAACATTATCAACTTTGGGTTGAATCCTATCGGAGTCCTGTTATTGCAGCGCATTTTGCAAATGAGCTCGACTCCCACCATATAGATTATTTGCTGCTATCTCTTGAATAGGTAATTACAGCTTTAATCAATCAAAAGCGGTAACAACCAGTTACCGCTTTTTTATTTGCGAACTGGCTACTTTTCGACTTGGGCAAGAATTAAACAGCTCTTAGCTTTGATAGCCGACCAAGTTCTAAATCTAATAATATTGTCTGTTTACATGTTGCAGTCAGGCCCACTTTAAGCGATTGTAGCTAACATTCTCAATGACTAATCTTTGCTTATGAATCACACACAATATCGCTTAAGGTCAACATTACCTCTACTTTTAGGCACTATATTCGCTCCGATGCCAGCACTGGCTTTTCAATCGGATACCACCAATATTTTAATGTTGGCGATTTCGTTAGGCGGCTTTTGCTTTTTCAATTTATTACTAACTGGCTTGTTTTACTTTACCGGTAAATATCAAAGTAGCCGTTTTGCTAAATTGCACACAATTATCTCGCTTATCCCTGCAGTCATTACCTTTGTTGTAGCCATGGTTTATATCAAAGGTGCTGGTGCTATTTCGCTTAATGTTGGGGTTATCATTGTGAGCATTGCGCTGAGCTTACTACCGATACAGCTGAGCCATCATGCCAAAGCTCCCACAGAGAAGACCCCATTAATATTGGCTACAGTGGCGTTATTGATGATGTTTGCCGGCTATTACGCTGCGCCGCTAACCTTATTTGCTATCGCCATCGCCCATGTTGCCGTGCTGAGCCGTGGCAGTATTAGCGTAAAATTACTGAGCTACGCTACACTCATTGCAGGATACAGCTACTTAGGATACTGGGCTTATCAAATTGCGCTACACAGCTAAATGCAGCCAAACTAAGCTGAAAGTGAATAATGCCAAAAGACAACCGTCTCGATAATTTGCTTAATCAAGTACAGCAATGTCAGCTGTGCAGTGAACATTTGCCGTTTGCGGCCAAGCCAATAGTACAACTTGCCTGCAATGCAAAAATATTGATTGCTGGACAAGCTCCTGGGCAAAAAACACATCACAAAGGACACCCTTTTGACGATGCCAGCGGAGAGCGCCTCAGGGGTTGGCTAGGGGTCACTCGCGAACAGTTCTATAGCCCTGAACTGTTTGCCATTCTGCCTATGGGTTTCTGTTTTCCAGGAAGTTACTCAACAGCTGACAAAAAAAGTGGCGATAAGCCGCCGCGTCCAGAGTGTGCAGCCACTTGGCGCAAGCCAATTCTCAATGAACTTAAGCATGTAGAGCTCACTTTACTAGTCGGCCAATATGCCATTGAATGGCATCTAAAACAAAAGCTAACCGTCACTAAAGCTGTTGAACAGTGGCAAGAGTTATGGCCAGAAATATTGGTTATGCCCCACCCTAGCCCAAGAAACAATATCTGGCTAAAACGACACCCAGAGTTTGAAAGGCTGATCATTCCTAAATTGCAGCAACGTGTTTCCGAGCTCATAGATAGATAACTAGTAAGCAGGTCAGCCTCCAGCGACAACAAGGAAAATCATGTACTTTTTAGATGGCGCACTTGCCAAGCAAATAGTCAACCGAACCATGAAGATTATTGGTCATAATATCAATGTGATGAATAAGCATGGCGTAATCCTTGGTTCAGGAGAACCCCAGCGTATTGGTGAAGTACATGAGGGTGCGCTGCTGGCAATTAGCCAGCAGAGAACCGTTGAAATAAGCCATGAGAGTGAAGGAACGTTACAAGGTGTTAAAGCTGGCATAAACCTGCCACTGCACTATAAAGGTGACATCATAGGCGTTATTGGTATCACCGGTGAGCCTACCGAACTTGGTCATTATGGTGAGTTATTAAAAATGACCGCCGAGATCATTGTTGAACAAGCAAACTCAATTGAGCAAGCACAGTGGCAGTATCGCCAAAAAGAGGAGCTCATTATTGATCTCATCAAATCTGACGGCCCTTTTAGTGCTCACCAACAAAACTGGGCATCTCAGTTAAATATCAATCTCGACACTCCGCGGGTTGCAGCCATTATTCAAGTACAGACTGATGATGAAGAAACCTCAGCGAACTCAATGTTAAAACAAATTCTTCACTTGTTAGAAAACCCATCCCGCGGCAACTTAGTCGCCATGACCTCAATGACCGAACTGGTGATCTTAAAGCCTGCATTTCTTGACGGTAAGGCGTGGGATGCTGAACTTGAAAGCCAGCGTATAGATCAACTGATAGCACGTTTACCGATTGAGTTAAGAAGCAGGCTTAAAATATCGCTTGGGCATTTTTTTCCAAAACCACAAGAGATTAACCGCTCTTATCAAACAGCGTTAGAAACCCTGTCTATAGGTAGCCAAATGCAACCTGAGTTGAGTAAATACCTTTATGAAGATTTTTCGCTATTGGTACTTTTGTCATCACTAAAGGGCAACTGGCGTGGAAAGGAGTTAATCAGCCCCTATCAATCTTTAATTGATGCCGATAAAAACGGTCAACTCACCAAAACCTTAAGCTGTTATTTGCAGCATTTTGGTGATCAGCAGCAATGTGCCAATGCGCTATTTATTCATCGTAATACACTGCGCTATCGTCTTGATAAAATTGAGACGGTTACCGGAGTCAACATGCAACAACTGGATGGATTACTGCAACTATACTTAGGTCAGGTATTGTTAACACAGTAATAAAAAGAAACTTTCGTTAAAGTCAGCCACTTCAATACAATACGATGTAGTGCTTGAAAGTACACGGGGTAACATATGGCTCATTATCGGCTAGAAAAAGGTTTCACACTGATTGAATTAGTGACGGTTATTATCGTACTTGGCATTATCTCGGTTATCGCAGCACCTAAATTTTTAAACTTTCGAACAGATGCCAAAATAGCTGATTTACAAGCTATTGAAGGAGCCATGAAAAGTGCACTTTCTCTGGTTTATAGTAAAGCAGCAATTGAAGGGGAGGAGGTCGAAACTGGCAGCATCACTCATGCAGGAGTAGATATACCACTTCATAACGGTTATCCCGCCGTAAATGGTGGCGATAGTTTCGATGAGCTTAATGAGCAAGTACAAGCTTGGCTAGACATTGACTCGGTTTCTCTAACAACAATCAAAAATGACAACAGCGCAGCGCCGCTATTTATTGATAAATCATCGGCTAATAACCAAATCTATATCTTTTTTTCCGAAGATTTAGCCGATAAAAGTGTGAGTTTTAACTGCCATATTCTCTATCAGAACAAAGTAACAAATAGCCAGTATGAAGTATTTGTCAAAACTGATGATTGTTAAATAGACTTGTCCAACAGCCATCCTCAAACACAATTTTGTGCTTAAGCACAATTAATTACTGACATTAGCGCAATATTTAGTGCTTTACACCAAAGCAATATCTGCGACTGATCCCCATAATAATCTAGCCTGAAATTCTATGACCTCTAATTAATAAGAGCGATTGTTATATTTGGCTTAAAACCCTACACCTAACTAAAAATACCCCTACAGGGAAACGCTATGAGCCTCATACTGATCTTATTGGCAGTGATTGCATTTATTGTAATTGCTACCTCAAAATTCAAGCTCCACCCCTTCTTAACGCTAATTCTCGCCTCCTTTATGGCGGCATTTGCCTATGGCCTTCCAAGTGCCGATATTGCAAAAACCATCACCTCCGGTTTTGGTGGCATATTAGGTTACATCGGTCTGGTAATTGTACTTGGTACTATCATAGGCACTATTCTTGAGAAAAGCGGCGCCGCTATCACTATGGCCGATGTGGTCATCAAGGTACTGGGCAAGCGTTTTCCAACCTTAACCATGTCTATTATCGGTTATATCGTTTCGATTCCGGTGTTTTGTGACTCAGGCTTTGTGATTTTGAACTCACTGAAGCAATCGATGGCCAACCGCATGAAAGTTTCGAGTGTCTCGATGAGTGTGGCGTTAGCAACCGGCCTTTATGCCACTCACACCTTTGTACCACCAACGCCTGGGCCTATTGCGGCGGCGGGCAACTTAGGTCTTGAATCGAACCTTGGGTTAGTCATTTTTGTTGGTGTATTTGTAGCCGCTATTGCAGCGCTAGCAGGTACGCTGTGGGCAAACCGCTTTGCTAACGTTCAACCAGACGGCGAAGGCGCTGAAGAGCTGCTTAATCAAACTGAAGATTATGAAAAACTAAAGCAAACCTATGGCAAACTGCCTAGCCCTACCCGCGCATTTGCACCAATTTTTGTGCCGATTTTACTTATCTGTTTTGGCTCAATTGCTAACTTCCCATCGGCGCCGTTAGGTAACGGCGTACTATTTGATGTATTGGCATTTCTTGGTCAGCCGGTTAATGCTCTGATGATTGGTCTTTTCCTATCATTGTCTCTACTTAAAAGCAGCGACAAAGTTAAAGAGTTTAGTGAGCGCATTAGCCAAGGGCTAGTTGTTGCGGCACCGATTCTACTGATTACTGGTGCTGGTGGTGCATTTGGCGCAGTCCTTAAAGCAACAGAAATTGGCGCGTTCCTAGGGACTTCGCTATCGGCACTCGGAATAGGCATCTTTATGCCGTTTATCGTCGCTGCAGCGCTCAAATCTGCGCAAGGTTCCTCGACGGTAGCGCTAGTGGCGACTTCAGCACTTGTTGCGCCAATGCTAGGCGATATCGGGCTTGCAAGCGACATGGGCCGCGTACTGACGGTTATGGCTATTGGTGCAGGTGCTATGACAGTCTCACACGCGAACGACAGTTTCTTCTGGGTGGTGACTCAGTTTAGCCGCATGAGCGTTAAACAAGCCTATAAAGCACAAACAATGGCAACACTGGTCCAAGGCCTTACCGCCATGACTGTGGTGTACATATTGAGCTTAGTCTTGCTATAAGCAGATAGTTAACGGCGAGCACTCCCGCTCGCCTTTACCCTGCACATACCACTCATTAAGATTACCTTTACAACGCTAAGCTTTATCTCACCAGTTTCAGCGATGAGTTAAAAATAGGAACACTGCATGAAAATTGTGATTGCCCCCGATTCATTTAAAGAGAGCCTAACCGCAATGGAAGTGGCTAACGAAATTGAGCGAGGATTTCGCACAGTATTACCTAATGCTGAATATGTAAAAATGCCTGTAGCCGATGGCGGTGAAGGCACGGTACAGTCAATGATTGATGCCACAAACGGCAGTTTGATTTGGACAACGGTAACGGGACCTGCTGGCGACAAAGTGAATGCCTTTTATGGCATTTTAGGCGACAGTTATCACGGCAGTGAGAAAACTGCAGTCATCGAAATGGCGGCCGCTTCAGGCTTGCATTTAGTCACTGGTGAGCAGCGTAATCCACAGTTTACCACCAGCTACGGAACCGGAGAGTTGATTGTTGATGCGCTTAATCGTGGTATCAAACATATCATCATTGGACTGGGCGGCAGCGCAACCAACGACGGCGGCGCAGGAATGGCGCAGGCACTAGGGGCGCACCTTTTAGATGTCGATGATAAGCCTATCGCACCCGGCGGTGCGGCGCTGGCAACTTTGCAGCAGATTAACCTAACAGACCTGCACCCTTTACTTACACAATGTCGCTTTGAAGTCGCTTGCGACGTCAACAACCCACTTTGTGGCGACCATGGCGCTTCGGCGATCTTTGGTCCACAAAAAGGGGCAACTAGCGAGATGGTTGAGCAACTCGACACTGCGCTAAATCACTACGCTGATGTTATTGCAAAAGCGGGGATTAAAGATAACCGTAACTTAAGCGGCGTTGGTGCTGCTGGCGGTATGGGCTTAGGTGTGATGGCATTTCTTGATGCCCAACTAAAACCTGGAATAGACATCGTGATGCACACCGTTGATCTTGCAAGCCATATTAAAGGAGCGAGTTTAGTTATCACAGGTGAAGGTCGACTAGACAGCCAAACTTTGCATGGTAAAACGCCAATGGGAGTTGCTGGCGTTGCCAATAGTCTCAACGTGCCAGTAGTTGCGATAGCGGGTTGTGTCAGTGACGACGCCAATATATTGCTAGAACATGGTTTTAGCGCACTATTTTCAATAACGCCACGAGCTCTACCGTTAGCCGAAGTGCTGGCGAATGCTAAAAGCAATCTATACACCTGCAGTAGAAACGTGGCTGCACTATACAGCCTATCGGCTAGAAACTAGTATTACCGCCTTAAGCTTGTAATCAATTCAAAAACTAAAGGCGCATAAGCGCCTTTTTCTTTATTACAACGCCATTTGAACAAGCTACAAGAGTCGCAGTTCATTTTTCTACTTGATGCGTTATAAAGCTTACAGTAAAGTGAGCCTCCAACTTAAAGACTGATCCAACGCACAAAAGTAGTGTGATAAGTAGAGATAGTTAGCCGATGACACCAAGACGAGCCACCGCTTCTGAAGAGGCACTACTGAGAATTTTTACCGTTCCAGAAGCCCCAGATTCAACCCTTAGTGTTATTGAGCAAAATATTTCACAGAACTTAATGGGCTTTTTGCAGGAAAGTGTAGTGGCGGTTGAGAAACCTCTCACCGAGATTGAACTAGACTTCCAGCAACACCAAATTCCAGCCGCGCCGCAATTTGTCTCTGATTATGCCGACGACATGATGCAAACGCTTGTCGCCCACTCTGTGCATACCTCAGCGCCAAGCTTTATTGGCCACATGACATCAGCGCTGCCCTACTTTGTACTGCCACTGTCTAAAATGATGGTCGGTTTAAACCAAAATCTGGTCAAAATAGAAACGTCAAAAGCCTTTACACCGTTAGAGCGCCAAGTGTTAGGCATGATGCATCACCTCATTTATGCTGAAAATGACGACTTCTATCAAAGCTGGATGCACAGCGCTAATGTCTCTTTAGGCGCATTTTGCTCTGGTGGCACCGTTGCTAACATTACTGCTCTTTGGACTGCCCGTAACCAACTGTTAAAAGCTGATGGCAGTTATCGCGGCGTTGCAGCACAAGGAGTACTGAAAGGCTTGCGTCATTATGGTTATGACGACTTAGCCATTCTAGTGTCTGAGCGCGGTCACTACTCTTTAGGCAAAACAGCCGACCTACTGGGCATTGGCCGCGAAAATATCATCCAAGTACCCACAGCAGAAGACAACAAAGTCGACGTATCAGAAATGCGGGACTTAGCCAATCAATTGGCCGCAGACAACATCAAAGTGATGGCAATTGTAGGCGTTGCAGGCACCACCGAAACCGGCAATATCGACCCACTAAATGAGCTCGCTGACTTAGCGGGCGAGCTTAATTGCCATTTTCATGTTGATGCAGCATGGGGCGGCGCCAGCCTGTTATCTGAAAAATATCGTCACCTACTTGCAGGCATAGAACGCGCAGATTCAGTCACCATTGATGCTCACAAACAGATGTATGTACCTATGGGCGCAGGCATGGTGATCTTTAAAGATCCCACTTTCGCTAATGCGATTAAACACCACGCCGAGTATATTCTCAGAAAAGGCTCGAAAGATTTAGGCAGCCAAACCTTAGAGGGCTCTCGCCCCGGCATGGCAATGCTAGTCCATGCATGCTTAAAAGTGATTGGTCGTGACGGCTATGAAATACTGATCAATAACAGTTTGGAAAAAGCCCGTTATTTTGCTGATTTGATCAATCAACATCAAGAGTTTGAACTGGTGTCAAAACCAGAGCTTTGCCTGTTAACCTACCGCTATGTGCCGCAGACCGTGCAAATCGCAATGGCCAATGCACGAGCAAATAATGACGTAGAAAAACTAACAGAGTTTAACGCACTACTGGATGGATTAACGAAGTTTGTGCAGAAACGTCAGCGAGAACAAGGCACATCTTTTGTTTCTCGCACGCGGATTAACCCTGAAAACGCACAAATGATGGACATCAAAGCGGTGGTATTTAGAGTGGTACTAGCCAATCCACTAACGACGCCAGAGATCTTGCAGCAAGTGCTTGCTGAGCAAACCGTTATTGCTTCTCAAGAGCAGCGATTTTTACCGCAACTTTTGACGCTAGCAGCGCAGTAGCGCTTAAACTAAATAACACACTTCACGTGCATTTTAGTCAGCATCTAGCCTAGCGGTGATAAATAGATCCGTCACCTCACCAATCGGGCTTAACTGCTGTTTACGCTTTAGTGCCAATAGCTTAAAACCACGTCGACTCAAGGCCGGCACTAACTGCTCTGCATGGTGAAAATAGGTATAAACCTTATCACCATCACTTGAAGTGTCCTCGCGTACTTTTGGGCATTCCCCTTCCATTGTACTTAAATACAAAACCCCCTGAGGATTCAGCCTTTCAGCCGCGGCATCGATAAGTGCAATCGCCTCATCTCTATCAAGGTAAGGCAAACAAAAGCCACACATTATTGCATCGAACCTTTCTGTAACCTTGCTTAAGTGGCGACTGTCTAACTGCAACACTTCAATTTTAGGGTTGTTTTTCTTAGCAAGCAGCAACATATTGGGCGCGAGATCCGTCGCCAATATCGACAAATTTGGCTTCTCAGATAACAGCATTTTGGTGATATTCCCTGGCCCACAAGCCAGCTCTAACACACGGGCATCATCAGTTGGCAGATGGTTGATGAAAGAATCAAAAGTATCAGCATACATCGCAAGATCCATGTATTTGTCTTCATACCTTTGCGCTAATTTATCAAAAGTATTTACCGATATTTGATTATTATCCATTGCCTATCCCCTAGCACTTGGTGCTTTAAATGAATTCCAATATTGATGTTGTTGATTATTTAATCATCTACACTAGCGTTCAATTAGCTGTTCTACAACAGCTAATTTTATAAGTTGCGTGCAAATGAGAGAAGTAACATTGACCTAGTAAATGCTCTTTCCCATGTTCTGGATGAACACATCTTAACAATACAAAAAGCATACAACTCAGTCATTTTACACAAATAGTTTACACAAATGATTTGCATTGATATGTTGAGCGTAAATAATAGGCAAGGATTTGCCCAAGACGTTGGATAAAAAGCGATTAGAATGTCAATGGAGTGTTACTTATGGATAGAGTGAAAGATTGGACCTTAGTCATTTTTCTAAGCATATTATACCTATACTTAATTGTATATATAACTGGGATTGGTGCAGGGGTTATGTTTAATATTATGGACCTCCTACCATTGGCAGGAGAGTATCTAATTTTAAAAAGTGTCATTATCGAGCATGTTGTTATGACTATACCTTTCATTGTTCTTTTTTGGCTATTTACCCGCATAGTGACGTCTTTCACTTTAAATAATTATAGTTATTTTTATTGGGCATTATTAATCCCGTACTTCATTGTATCCCACCCTTTTCCTTTACCTACCGAAATGACTTTTTTAGCAATAGTTATTCCTAGAGACATCGCTTTGTTTGCATGTGTACTTTATGTGCTGAATCAACGGCGTAGTGTCAGAGAAGCCTAACAAGAGCTCATCGTGTCAATTTCAACCTTTTAATGGATTGGATGCCTAACTCATTTCTATCAAAAAATGAGTTAAGCATTTAAGTTTAAAGCAGCCATAGAGCCGGCTGATATAAGCCATCCCTTCAATAAAAAGCCACCTTGCGGTGGCTTCTCAATTTTAAAATGGCAATTAAGCTATTTAGGCAAATCTGCTTGATGAGCGTTAATAAATGCGTCCATATTGGCCTGTGCTCTTTGTTGTGCACTGGCTAGCGTGTCGTTTGCATTCATAGTCTCGACCACTTCGTAGTAGCACTTAATCTTTGGTTCAGTGCCTGATGGCCTTACAATCACTCTGGCATGGTTATCGAGGCGGTAGATAAGCACATCGCTGGTAGGCAAATTAATGGCTTCTTCACTGCCATCGGCAAAAAGGCGTTTGCCTATACTGATGTCATCGGTTGATACCACTTTATGCCCCGCGATTGCTTGCGGCGGGTTATCGCGCAGATAAGCACCAATATTCGGTGTTGTCGGTTTTAATGCAATACTCACTTGGTTATTAAGATGGAAACCATGCTGCCGATAGATTAGCTCCAATCTGTCCCAAATCGTTTGCCCTTGACAGGCAAGTTCTGCCGTGAGCTGCGCGAATCCAACCAACGCCGATAAACCATCTTTATCCCACACCATAGTGCCAAGGGTGTACCCGAGTGCTTCTTCATAGGCAAACAAGAACTGATTAGCATCTGTTTGCTCGCTCATACCCACATTGGTTAACCATTTAAAGCCGGTGAGCGTGGTGGTGCAAGTCGCATCCATACTGGCGGCCACTTTTGATAATAGGCTTGATGACACAATCGTTGTGCAAGTTAAACGCTGGTTGTCACTGGCATGTGATAGCAAGTAATGACCAAATAAGACGCCAACTTGATCGCCTGTGAGCATTTGATAGTTGATTTGATCATTGTCATCAGCGGTGCGCACAGCAACCGCGAATCGGTCGGCATCCGGATCGTTAGCACAGGCCAACATCGCGTTGTGTTTTTTCGCCTCTGCAATAACTAAATCCATCGCCCCTTTCTCTTCAGGGTTTGGAAAGTTCACCGTGGGAAAGTCACCATCGGGCTGTGACTGCGCCGCTACCGAGTATACGTTGTCAAAGCCAGCATCTTGCAGCACGTTTAACGCCATCTCATTACCCACGCCATGCATAGCTGTGTAAGCGAGGCTGACTTGTGCGGGCTCAGTATTATTTTGTAACACTGGTGACTGATGCACGCCATCACGATAAGCTTGGTAAAAGTCATCCCCTAAGATCTGTAAATGCCCAGCCATTAAGGCTTCATCTAACGTGGGCAGCTTTATCTGCTCGGTGGCCGCTTTTTCAATACATGCAGCAATCCCGCTATCATGAGGGGGAATAATTTGCGCGCCATTACCCCAATACACTTTATAACCGTTATATTGCGGTGGATTATGGCTCGCGGTCACCACTATGCCCGCTCCAGCACCAAGGTGCAGCACACCAAATGCCACCAGCGGCGTGGCTGCTATCTGTTTGGTCAGGTACACTTTAATACCCAGTCCACACAATACACTGGCTGCATCTTCAGCAAACTGTTGTGAGTCGTGGCGGCCATCATAACCAATGACTACGCCGCGAGTGGCAATATCACTCACTTGTGCCTGTAGATATGCGCCGAGACCTGCAGAAGTTTGCTGCACCACTAAACGATTCATTCGAGTTGGCCCTGCGCCAACTACACCACGAAGGCCTGCGGTACCAAATGCCAAACGCCCAGCAAAGCGCGCGGCTATGGCTTCATTGTCATTAGCGTCAAGCAAAGCCTTTAGCTCTGCGCGCATTAATGGGTCGGGATCATTGTTGAGCCAGTTTTGCACTCTAAACTTTAACTGCGTATCCATGATTCACTCCAGTTTTTACCCGCTAAGTAGCCGCACTGATTAATATCAATGTCGGTTACTGCAATTGAAAACGATTAAGATCCACATTAAGCCTAGCTCATAGCGAGAACAAGATAATTTGCATTAAAATTTTTACATCTAGCCAAACGCCTTAATCCTGTATGTTCAGCTGTCAACGTTCTTTACAAACCCCTTGCCTCGACACGCTCGTATTAAACACATTGATAGATAGAGGTCGCAGCGCTTGCAGTAGTTAGTGTAAAATAGCTGGCCAATCTTTAAAGACTACGTAATCAAGCCATGAGCCTGCAAAAAACTGAATGCCATATCAAAGTCATCGATCCTCAAATTGATGCTGTCAGCCTGTTAGCTAAGCAAACAGGTCTGAGCAAACAGTTAATCAAACAGGCGATGCAAAAAGGCGCAGTTTGGCTCACTCACGGTAAACAAACCAACCGCTTAAGACGAGCAAAAAAAGCGCTTAATCAAGGTGATGAGTTGCATCTTTATTACAATCAAGCAGTATTAGATGAGCAAATTGAAGCAGCTGAGTTACTATTTGATGAAGGACAATATAGCGTCTGGTATAAGCCATTTGGTATGCGCTGCCAAGGGTCAAAATGGAGCGACCACACCACGATTAATCGTTTTGCTGAGACACGTCTAACGCCGGCTCGTAGTGCTTATATTATCCACAGGCTTGATCTCGCTGCCACCGGATTGATTGTGCTGGGTCATAGCAAAAAGATCACTGCGGCTATTGCCAAATTGTTTGAAACTCGCGCTTTAGATAAATACTATCAAGTGATCGTCGAGGGTGAATTTCCAGATTCAAAAATCACTATCAATAGTGATGTAGATGGCAAGTCAGCGTTATCTCACGCCCACAGGCTTGAATACAATAGCGAATTAAATCAGTCTAAAGTGCAAGTGAAAATCGAGTCAGGTCGTAAACATCAAATACGGGTGCATATGGCAAGTGTTGGTCATCCTGTTATTGGTGACAGACTGCACGGTAATGGCAATGAATCGACGCCCAATTTACAGCTCACCTCATGTTACTTAAACTTTATCTGCCCAGTCACCCATCAAGATAAGGTGTTTGAGCTACCACAAGCTTATCGACCTCACTTTAAAACAAGTTGATAAAACTAAGGCCACGGCTATTAAGCAGTGGCCTTTCTATAATAAAAAACTTAGTGAATTATCATTGATGGACAACAGTTAATCGTTATTCATTTCCGTCTTCACACTTGCCTGCTATACGTTTCTTGCCTGAAAACATCGCTGAAATAATCCCTGGTTGATGACGCAACTCAGCACGTACCACACCGATGATATGCATGAGTATCAGCAGCATTAACAGATAAACGCTGTACAGGTGAATGTCGCCAGCAAGACTTTTATAAGGCTTGATGTTGGCCTTTTTATCTAAATTCACCCCAGTATCGTCGTATGCTTTTATGGTAGTCGGATCAACAGTATCCGCAGCGATATAACGAGTGACAGCGCCACCAAATGGCGGGTAATAGATATCCGTGCCAGCGCGCATTAACCCAGTTATCATGATAACAACCAACAAAGCCATTATAGCAACCACGGCAAACTTGCCGATAGGATTATGCCCAAGGTACTGAGGATTTTCACCGACTTTTAAGCGTTGATTATAAGCGGCAACCTCGTTGATTTTTGGACACATACTGGCGAACTTGGCAAAACGGCTGCCAACAAAACCCCACACCAACCGTACGAGAAGGTTAATGGCAAACAAATAGCCAATGACTGTGTGTAACTCTTTCAGTTTTATCTTTGCAGTTAAGCCGCTGATCCCAAGCTCAGACTTAAACAGCATAATTAATCCAACAAACATGAGCGCTGTAATAAGAATGACATTGACCCAATGGAAAATTCTTACCGGTTTGTCCCAAACTCGATACTCTACGACTCCATTTTCTGCTTTTTTATTACTAGTTTTATGACTCATATTATCGTCCATAGTACTTGTCAACTCCCTGGCCTGTTTAAACGATCATAAAGGTAACTCAACCGCTAGATGACTCGCGCCTAAACACCACTCTTTTTGTGGCCTTATTGCTAACAAATTGATCCAGATTGCTATCAAATAGCTAATTGTAAAAAAACCATTATAAACTTAAGGGTTTAAGTTTCAGTTAATATTCATTAATTTTTTATATAGCCGTATTTTTACTAAAAACAACTCATAAATCGCTACAACCCTTGCTGGAATGGGATTTCACGCTCAACAAAATACAAAACCCATTAAGTTTGTCAGGTGATAGTACTCACACTATTTATCATTCACCCGTTCAAGCGCTCATATAACAACCACTTACAGTTGATATTGATATCAATTCTCATTAGCATTCACACCAAGAAAGAAAACCTCCACAACATATTTAAATTAACTTTAGCCTGCGCTTAACATTTGATACGGAATATCGAGATTAGCTTATGTAAGAGCTGTCGTCGCAAAGAGCTATTAAAGGCATGACTACATGAATACTCAAGTAAAGCTAATTTCCGCGCTAGTAACAGGCATTCTTTACTCAAGTGCAGCATTCGCAACCACTGTTGATGATGCCAATATCGAAGTTATCACCGTGACCGGGCACCAACAGCATTACAAAACAGATCAAGCTCATGGCGCGATGCGCTCTGATGTATCTCTACTGGATACGCCGCAGTCTGTAGTCGTCATTCCTAAAGAGGTGATGGATGACCAGTTAGTGCGCACACTCGGTGATGCGCTCAAGAACGATGCGAGTATTTCAATTGGTCGAGTGACCACCGACAGAGAACGCTTTAGCTTGCGTGGCTTTAGTTTGGATGAAAGTACCAATTTACTTAAAGATGGCCACCAGCACTTTTCTAAGTACCGCTTACCGATGGCATTAGTTGAAAATGTTGAGGTGTTAAAAGGACCGTCAAGTTTACTCTACGGCCAGTCAACGCCGGGAGGTCTCGTTAACTTGGTCACTAAAAAGCCGACTTACGACTCATTTTTAACTGTTGGTGTTAAAGGCGATGAGCATGGCTCGGTTAGAGGCTCACTGGATGCCGGGGGCAGTTTGAATGAAGCCCAAACGATTCGTTATCGCGCCGTGCTTGAGAAAGAGCAAAATAAAAACTGGCGTGAATATCAAGATGGTAGTGCACAAGATAGTGACTTTTTTGTTGGCAGCTTAATGACTGATTTTGATATTAGCGATGATCTCACGCTGTCCTTACATTATGACAAATCTGATGAACTTGCAGGCCAAGACAGTGGCGCCTTAGTCGATGACAATGGCGACGTTGTTGGTGGCAACGAGATGATATGGGATATGCCTTGGACTAAAATTGATGCCCAAAGTGAAAACTATGGCGCTGATCTGCGCTATCAACTGAGTGACGATTGGGAGTTTGCTGCCGGTTACAATAAACAGCACAATGAACGCGAACGCTGGGAAAGTAAGCCTCAAACTGGCAGCTACGATCCGGATACAGGTAGTTATAAAAACAAGCCGTACAATAAGCTTGAAGATTGGCAGCAGCAGGCATTTTACTTCGACTTTGTTGGCTCTATCGAGCTTGCCGGTATGCAACATGACCTGCTATTTGGCGGTAACTATGTTGACCACCAATACAGTTCACTCAAAGTGAAAGGAAAAATGGACAACGGTAATATCAACACCGGTGTTATTGTGCCTCAGCCAGACTTAGACTATGCCGATGCAAAAGCCTCCAGCAAAGACTACCAATACTATGGTGTGTTTGCTCAAGATCTAATTTCACTCACCGATGAATGGCAAGTGTTACTGGGTGTGCGCTACGATCAGCAAGACAAAACCGATGCCGACAGCAATTCAGTGTTACCTAAATTTGGAGTTATTTACCACCCGGTCGACAATGCTGCTATTTATGCCAACTACAGTGAGAGTTTTGAACCACAAGGCAGCGTACTTGACGATGAAGATGGCAGCTATGGTTTAGAGCTCGACCCAATTAAAGGTAAAATGGTTGAATTGGGCACTAAATGGGAACTGCTATCAGGGAGAATCCGCTTAAACGCCGCAGTGTTTAACATCGAACGTGAGAACATTCTGACTAATGCTGGCACTTCTGATAGCCCTATTACCACTCAAGGCGGCGTGCAACGCCATCGTGGTTTTGAATTTGGCGGCATGGGACAAATTAACGACGATCTGTCTTTAATCACCTCGTTAATGTATCTCGATGCAGAATATAGCTCCCACGATGAATTCCAAGGAAATCGACCTGAAGATGTACCTGAGTGGACAGCTTCTATTTGGGCTAAATATTCACTAACCGACAGACTGGCGGTTAACTTAGGTGCATTCTACGAGGGCGAGCGCTTTGGTGACGCCGCGAATACCTTCGAAAAAGATGCTTATACTCGTGTTGACACCGGAATTAGTTACGCTATTCCTGTGGCGGGGCAAGATCTACAACTAAGAGTGAATGTCGAAAACCTATTTGACACTGACTACTTAGGTGGCGGTGAAAATGGAGAAGTCAACGTAGGTAAACCAAGAACGGTAAAGTTTGGTGTAAGTTACACTTTCTAAATATTATGTTTTCCATTTAGAAAGTATAAAGCCCAGACTCAAGTCTGGGCTTTTTCGTTGCGTCGGTAAACTGGAGTTTTTGCTACTTTCCACCGGCTAAATCTATAAATGACCCTGTCACATAAGAAGCCGCATCTGATAATAACCATGCGATAGCTTCAGCAACCTCTTCAGGTGTCCCACCCCGCTGCAGCGGTATTTGTGGACTTAACCTTTCAACGCGATTGGGCTCGCCGCCATCGGCATGCATATCGGTATGAATAAAGCCTGGTCTAACCGCATTAACCCGAATCCCGTCGGCTGCCACTTCAAGCGACAAACCTTTAGTCAATGAATCCATTGCTCCTTTTGATGCGGCATAATCGACGTACTCATTGGGTGCGCCGCTTCTAGATGCTGCCGAGGAGACATTAACGATAGCGCTGCCCGCTTGCATTTGCTTAATGGCCTCACGGCAACATAAGAAACAGCTACTGACATTGGTATTCATCACGCGATTAAACCGCGCTAGACTCATGTCGACCAGCTTTGACTGAGTAAACAACACGCCAACGTTATTCACTAAATGCCTCACTACGCCCAGCTGCTGCGCCGTTTCAGCAAAGAGCCTGACAACATCCACCTCTTTTGATACATCAGCTTGAATGGCAATAGCGTGTCCACCCGCTGACTTTATATCGGTGACAACCTGCTCTGCAGCTTGTAATTGCTTATGGTAATTCACGCACACACTATATCCTTGTGCGCCCAATAACTTAGCGGTTGCAGCGCCAATGCCTCTGCTCGCGCCAGTCACTATCACCACTTTATGTTGACTGGTACTAATATTGGTATTGGTATTGGTATTGGTATTGGTATTGGTATTGGTATTGGTATTGGTATGAATCATCAGCGCTCCTCAGTGTCAGTCAAAGCAAGCACATTTGCAGCCATTACCGCTTTTGACATCATGCTGTAAGCCTGAGGTTTGCCATCTATACGAAACATATCTGCTATTTCAGCGCACTTACTAAAGCCAGTGCGCTCATAGAGCCGGCACGCTACTTGGTTATTGGATAATACCCATAAGTCGATATACTCAATATCTGTATGGGTTGCCGTCCAGTTAAAAATGGACCCAATAAGCGCATTACCGAGTCCTTTACCACGAGCAGTGGCATCAACCCCCATACCCAATAAAGCTCGGTGAACGGTATGCGCTTCAGCATGAGCGCGTATATCGATATGACCGACGATATTACCGTCAATCAATGCCAATAACATTTTACGCCAACCTTGCTCACCTAATTCAGTCGCGATCCCGTGATTGAAACGAGATTTCATGGCGTCGCTCAAGTGAGACTCAGTTCGAGACATAGGCTGAAAAACCGGTGCACCGTCGACACCGTTTTCAGCAAGTTGACGCGAGAGGTAGCTAAAAAATGCTTGCATGTCCTTTTGTTCAGCTAATCTAATTTGCAAGGTGTTACTCCCTAGATACACATTCCATTTAATCTTTTTTATTACGGTTTATTACTGTTCATTGATGACACTGATGTGTTAATTAACTCCGGCCTGGCTCAAAGCCATCATATCGGGGCAGAGCTGCATCCAACTCATCCCAATTGGCTTTAGATGTCACAAAGTTGTGCGATATCGGCCGCTCAGAAATATCTGATTCAATAATCCCCAGCCGAACCCTTACTCGGCTAGCGTCCTCAGCATTGGTGCTATATACCGGCGAACCACAATGCTGGCAAAAATGACGCTGACGGCCAGGTTTAAATGAGAAGCGACTTAATGAACTCGCGCCCTTGGTAATGGCAAAGTCACTCGCCGCAACAAAACCATTGGTTGCATAAGCAGTGCCGCTATTTTTACGACAAAGTGAACAGTGGCAGTGAATGATCTCGCTAATCTCGCCACTAATTTTAACGTTAACTTCACCGCACAAACATTGTCCTGAGTACATACTCTTTTCTTATCCTTGATAAACGAGTTTAAATATCTGTTGGTTATTTTGCTTGCTGTAGCGCGGTAATATCAGCACCAACTATCGCCTCTAAGTTGGCCGTGATCTTCTCTGCAGTCCAATCCCACCAAGCAATATCGACCAGTTGCTTAATAATGTCTTGCTCAAATCTAAGCTTAATGAGTTCAGCGGGATTACCGCCTACCACGCCATAAGCAGGCACATCTTTAGTCACTACCGACTTACTGGCGATAATGGCGCCATGACCCACTGTGACCCCAGGCATAATCGTCGCGTCGTAGCCTATCCACACATCATGGCCAATGTGTGTATCACCTTTAAAAGGTAAATCGCCCTCTTTTGGCATCACCTTTTCCCAACCGTTGGAGAAGATTTGAAACGGATAGCTAGAAAAGCCAGACACCTTATGGTTGGCACCATTCATAATGAATTTAACGTCTTTAGCAATTGCACAAAACTTGCCGATAATCAGTTTATCGCCAATAAAGGGGAAGTGATAAAGCACGTTACTCTCGAAATTTTCAGGGCCATTGGGATCATCATAATAAGTGTAATCACCGACAATAATGTTATCGCCCTTTATGTAGTTTTTTAAATATCCCACTTGCGGGAAGCCTTTCATCGGCGATTTCTCATCGGGATTTGGACCAAACATAATGACTCCTGTTTTCGATTGTTTAACCGTTATCAATGGCGCACATTGATAAGTAATATGCGTTAAGTTGTGCGACTAAAAACAATGTCTTGCTTTGTATCTAACCACATCGGGTATTGTGTCATCACCTTACTAAACATTCGGCTCTGTAAGTAGCTATTTAACCACTGCCTTAGCTTTGGGTAAGGGGCTTGCAAATACCATTGCCGCTCTACTCGACCAAACTGACGAATAAAAGGCACCAGAGCCAAGTCGGCTAAGCTTGGCTTGTCTGACATTAGATATTGATGCAGAGTTAATCGCGACTCAAGCTCAACAAGGTAGCGTTCACATTGCTGCCTATCTTCCGTAAGCGATGGTTCATGGTAGCGCTTTGAGCTGCGATACTTTTCTAAATGCCCTTTAAACTCACTATCAAATAAGTTAATTAATTTCAGCATGTCATCCAATGCTGCAGGCTTTGAAGCGTCGAGATAATGTTGCGGATCGGACTGCGTAAATGCCCACAACATCACCGCCAAGCTCTCATCTATCACCTTTTCGTCAGCGGTAATCAGTACAGGCACCGTTCCCTTAGGTGAAGCCTGTAGCATTTCTGCAGGCTTATCGCTAAGCACTAAGTCTCGTAGGTGTACTTGCTGACCTGAGGCGTAAATCGCCATTCTAGCCCGCATTGCATAGGGGCAGTTTCTTAAGGAATAGAGTACAGGTAATGTCATGATTTCACTCATTGTTGCTCTGGCTTCTCAATTAGCAAATGCGAATAATTTACTTTAACGATATTCATTAGCAAAATATACGGGTAACATCCCCCCATTAAATTTCTAACAACAAGTGGTAACCATGGATCCAAAGATAGAATTATTAGCACCAGGCGGAGATATTGATGCGATTAAAGCGGCAATTATTGCTGGAGCCGACGCAGTTTATTGCGGCTTAGACACCTTTAATGCGCGCAACCGTGCAGCTAATATTTCCTTTGAGGAACTGGTTGGCATCATTCGCCTCGCTCACCAATATCAGTGCGAGATATTTCTCACATTGAACATTGTCATATTAGAAAATGAATTTAAAACCCTTGCCAAGCTTCTGAGCAAACTGGTTAACACCACCTTAGATGGTGTGATTGTGCAAGACATTGGTATGTTCCAGCTAATTAAAAAGCACTTCCCTACGTTAGATGTGCATGCCTCAACTCAGTTAACCACTCATAACGCTGGTCAGATCCCGTTTCTTAAAAAGCTTGGCGCATCGCGAGTTAACCTTTCAAGAGAGCTTAATTTACGTGAGATTACTTCGCTAACGGCAACCGGTCGTGAACATGACATCACCACCGAGGTGTTTGTTCATGGTTCGCTTTGCATCGCTTTCTCGGGTCTATGCTATTCAACCTCTGCCAGTGTCGGTAATTCAGGCAACCGTGGTCGCTGCAGCCAAGCCTGCCGTGAAGAGTACGAAACGACTGAGTCTGGGCACAACTTCCCGCTAAATATTAAAGATAACTCGGCCTTTTTCGATCTACCCGCATTAATAGAAGCTGGCGTACACTCTTTTAAAGTGGAAGGTCGTATCAAAGGTGCAAGTTACGTTCACACCGTTATTGATAGCTTCCGTAAACAGATAGATGGTTACCTAAAAACCGGTGAACTACTTGAAGATGGCGAGCGCCTTTATAAAGTATTCAACCGTGATTTAACGAACTCTTTTCTAAAGGGTGACTTAAATCAATCGATGTTTATCGATAACCCACGTGATAATTCAAAGAATCATCTCAAAGACAAACTGACTCAAAACGGCACTCAGTCTATTTCCGTGGTGCAAATTCATGATGCAGAGCAAACACTGCAACAGGAAAAAAGCCAAATCCAAGCAACAGTCGATGACAAGATTAAACACTTAAGTATCGCTAAATTGCCACTAACGTTGGCATTCTCTGGTCAAATAGACGAGCCGCTATCAATCACAGTAAGCACCGAGGATTTTGTTGTCGGCCAAACTCAGTTAGTCGACAAAGTCTTTACTGTTCAATCTCGTAGCTTACTCAGTAGCAGTGATGATGCCAGCATCGATATTAGTGCGATTGAAAAACGCTTCAAGAGCTTAAACAATGCAGAGTTTGAACTGACACTACAAACTGACGCGCTAGCACCAGGCTTAAGTGTTCCATTCAAAGAATTAACCTCCTTGAAAAAGCAGGTGTTGTTAACGCTTAATCACGGCGAGGCTGTATTACCAGTAATAGAACTACCAAAATTAGAGAAACATCCAAAGCCTGCAGCTGAAGCCCCTAAGTTATCATTGCTTATCTGTGATGAAGCCGATATTGCCCTTGCCGACATCACAGAGGCAGACATTTACTTCAAGCTGCCTGACGCCTATAAGCGTGGCTGCACTAAATATGTCAGCTTCTTTAAGCAAAACCCAAGACTGATCCCTTGGTTTCCATCGGTATTAATTGGTAAAGACTATGACGCTGCGTTGAACATTTTGGAGCAAGTACAACCGCCGCTAATTGTGACCAATAACACCGGTATTGCTAATCGCGCCTATGAGTTAGGGATAAAATGGATTGCCGGGCCGTTTTTAAATACCACCAACTCCTACGCGCTACTGGCGATGCAGGAGCAGTTTGATTGCCACGGCGCATTTATCTCCAACGAGATAAATCAGAGCCAGATAAAGCACATTGCCCGCCCTGCAAACTTCAAGATGATGTATAGCATCTATCACCCTATCTTGTTGATGGCCAGCAGACAGTGTTTTTTCCAGCAAAGTGTCGGCTGTGAAAAACCGCGTATCGACAATGGTTGTATGCTCTCTTGTGATAAATCCACCAGCATCACTAACCTTAAAGGCGATGAATTTGCCATTGATAAACAAAAGGCTGGTTACCCAAGTATCTACAATCAAGATCAGTTCTTAAATACTGAGATTATTAACGATTTAGCCCACCTGTTTGACGGCTTTATGGTTGATCTCACCAACATAGGTGCTGGCGACAAACCTTCTCCAGATAAAGCGCAGTTAATTAGCCAGTTTGAACAACTGCTTGCTGGTAATCACAGTGCTATTGCTACGCTTGATAGCATGGTGACGCAATCAACAGTATTGCAGTACCACAACGGGTTATAAATTAACGGACAATTGCAAAAAAGCCAGGAATAATACGTTGTTCAACTCTGGCTTTTTTGCAAGCTCTCTATCCTTGAACATAGACCTAAAGCAATTCTTAAGTCTTTATTAAGCACCTTGTTTTATCCTCACATTCCTCATAGAGTAATCAGATAGTTATATCTCATTCGCACAAACAATAAAGGTAGCCATTTTTGTGGACAAGATAACGTTAGTCGTCGACTTCTTTCTCGAGCATAAGCTCTTATTAACCGTGTTAATCATCATGCTTATCTCGCTAGTGAAGCGTTTTATCATTTCACGGATTAGAGGCGACGTCGCATTCCTGTCTGATGTACAACGTAAATGGATGTCACGCACCAAAAACAGCACCTTTTTTATCATCGTCATGATCTTATTCATGCTGTGGCAAACCGAAATCAGCAAGTTTGCCCTGTCAGTTACCGCGATTGCTATCGCATTTGTGGTCGCTTCTAAAGAGATTATCCTTTGTTTTACCGGTTCGATTCAGCGTGCAAGTTCTCGCTCATTTGTAATCGGCGATTGGATTGAAGTTGGTAAGATTTGCGGTGAAGTCATAGAGCACAACTTAATGGCGACGGTGATTCAAGAGATTGACTTGCACCATGGTCAGTACCATTTCACAGGAAAGACTGCGACCTTGCCTAACAGCATGTTTTTTACCTACGCCGTAAAAAACCTAAACTTTATGAAGCGCTATGTTTATCACAGTTTTAACATCACAGTGGTTGAGTTTGTTAACCTTTACCCGTTATTTCCAGCGCTTACCAGCCAAATAGAGCAGCATTGCGAAGACTTTAATGAAGTCGCAAAGCGTTACAACAATATAATTGAAAAACATGCTGGCGTGGACTTGCCTGGCAGCGAACCCCATATCCACATTAACAGTGGTCCTGCAGGCGAGCAGATTGTGCATATCATGATTTTCTGCCCGACTGAGCGCGCCATTCATTTAGAGCAACAGATTAGAGAAGATTTCATGGTTGCCTACCATCAAGCTTTTTGCCCAAAAGAACCACATACTGAACTATCAACGACTGTTGAATAGCCTTTATTACTATTGCCATCTTATTCAATAAAGATATATTGATCAGTCTTTATACTTACAAAATAGCTGGGAACTCGACTGATTTACTCAGTTCATTCAGCAGCACCAAAGGATAGCAAGGGATTCAATTATCGCTGCTCAAATACTTAAAAGATAAAACAAAGGAATGGATATAAGATATTTGCTGCTTGTCGCGTTAGCGATGATGACAATATCAACAACCAGTTTCGCTAGGAGTAAGAATGTTTACGGGGAGGTGCTAGTAACAAACATCAGCCCAGCCGATAATGCTCTTTGGAAACGCGAAAAAACAGCCCCCCTCATTATCCGATGGAGCTGGCACGTGAAGGACTTCAAGGCTGCACGGTGTTATCTTTTGATATTTCAGAATCTGGTAAAGCTAAGAATATAGAGGCTATTCAATCAGTACCGCACAGAAGCCTCGGAAAATATTCTAGAAAAATGCTAAAGAAGTGGAAATGGATTCCAGTTTCAACAGCGGGTGAAGCTAAGACAGAAAAAAGAACATTACGACTCGACTTCTGTATAGATGATCAATCATCCGAACAAACACTACAAATGTGCCAACAGCGAACTCAACTTGCCTGTAACAGTAATTAAAAATATCAAATCAACATAAGCACACCAAGTCTTGTAGCGCTCCCTTTAAAGCTAAGCATCTAAAAGGGAGCAAAGCTAACGTTACCTGCACCATAAATGCCTTGATTAAAGTCCATTAAACTCCCACTGAACCCTGCATCTTCATATAGAACGGGTATACTACTGTTTATACATTCTATTTATCATCAACATCGAGTACCTAATGGAAGCCGAGCTACTTGAAATTAGAAATTTCATTCGCCAATACCCACCGTTTGATCAGCTGCCAGAAGAGGCATTAATCGAAGTATCGAAAAGTGTCGAGATATCCTATTACCGCGCAGATAACATGATCATCGAGTTTGGTGATGAGATCCATGACTTGTTTATGATCCGCAGTGGTGTTGTTGAAATATATCGTCGTACTGGCGAGCTCTATAACCGACATGATCAAGGCGGCTTATTTGGGCAGATGGGACTGTTGACCCGTAACAAAGTGCGCTTTCCCGCAAAGTCAGTAAAAGACACTTTGCTGTACTGCATACCTGAAAGTGTCTTTGGTGAGCTTTGTGAACAATACGACGCCTTTGCAGACTTTGTCGAAGTAGAAGGCAGTATTCGATTACAGCAAGCTGTTGAAGATAATAGTGATGATGCCAACTCACTGACCACCTCGAAAGTAAAAACCTTACTCAGTGGGGCGCCAGTCATGCTGCCGATTAACACCACGGTTCAAGGTGTGGCGAGCATCATGTCAGAAGAGAATGTATCGGCTGCGATTATCCATGATCCTAATCTTGCTGATGAGGGCGGTAACAGCTTTGTAGGCATTATTACGCAGCGAGATCTCTGCGCTAAAGTGATTGCTGAAGGCTTAGACGTTGATACGCCGGTAGTTGAAGTGATGTCGACTGAACTTATCTCTTTAGATCACAACGCCTATATTTTCGAAGCAATGCTATTAATGCTTAGGTATAACGTCCATCACTTGCCGATATTAAAAAACAAGCAACCTATTGGCTTGATAGAAGTCACCGATATTATTCGTTATGAATCTCAAAACAGTTTATTGATTGTCAGTAGTATATTTCAGCAAAACAGTATTGATGACCTCATCGTGCTCTCCAGTCAGATCAAAGATTGCTTCGTGCGCATGGTAAACGAAGATGCCAACTCACACATGGTTGGACGCGCGATGTCAGAGATTGGCAGAAGCTTTAAGCAGCGGTTGTTAGAGTTAGCCGAAGAAAAATTAGGCGCACCTCCAGTCCCTTACTGCTTCTTGGCTTTAGGCTCGATGGCTCGCGACGAGCAGCTGATTGTAACCGATCAAGATAATGCCATTATTCTCGATAACGACTACTCAGAATCGCTGCATGGTGAATACTTTAGAGAGCTTGCTACCTTTGTATGTGATGGATTAGCCGCATGCGGCTATACCTATTGTACCGGTGATATCATGGCCACCAACCCTGAATATCGGAAAACACAATCGCAATGGGAGGAGTGTTTCGCCGATTGGATTGAAAACCCAAATCCACAAGCTTTGCTTAATAGCTCAATCTTTTTCGACCTTTACGGCGTCTACGGCAGGCCTAAATGGGCTGAACAGTTAAACGCCTTTATCTTGAGAAAAGCGAAGAAGAATAACCGCTTTTTAGCCTGCCTTGCTAGAAATGCGATTAACCGCACGCCACCACTGGGATTTTTCAAAGATTTTGTGATGGAAAAAGATGGTAGACACAACAACTCCATTAACTTAAAAAGGCGCGGTACAGCGCCATTAGCGGATCTCATTCGTGTGCATGCACTTGCTATTGGCTCTCAGTCACAAAATTCTTTTGATCGGCTGGAAGACATCATTGAAGCAGGCATTTTGCCGCCACTGAAGGGCAAAGATCTACAGCATGCAATGGAGTTTATTTCGTTAGTGCGTATCCGCCATCAAGCACTCGATATTGAGTCAGAACAAGAGCCTGATAACAATATTGAACCTGAAAACATGTCCGACTTTGAAAGACGAAATCTAAAGGATGCTTTTTTGGTATTAAGCAGCGCGCAAAACTTTTTAAAGTTCCGCTACAGTGCCAACAGTATGCAGGGGTAAATGATGCAAAATTTCACCAACCAAGAGGTATTGAACTGGAAAGCATTCCTGCAAATTAAAGCACAAGAAAGTAAAGATAGTCGCCTGACCCATTTTTACAATGTCAGCACCTATCATGGTGAAACCGAACTGAAAGATATTGAGTTTGTCGCCTTAGACTTTGAAACAACCGGTCTCGATGCCAATGAAAATAGCATCATCAGTATAGGTTTAGTGCCATTTACTTTGCGCCGTATTGCCTGTCGCCAAGCTAAACACTGGTTCATAACTCCAGAAGATAAGCTCAAGGAAGACTCTATCATCATCCACGGGATCACCCATTCCGACCTGAAAGGCGCGCCGGATCTGCTGCGTATATTGGAGCAACTCTTAGACGAGCTAGCGGGTAAAATAGTCGTGGTGCATTACCGCAGAATTGAGCGAGACTTTTTTGATGCAGCATTGCGAAGTCTAATCAATGAAGGCATTGTTTTCCCCGTTATCGATACTATGCAAATTGAAGCAGATGTTCAACAGGCTAAACCAAAAAGCTTTTTAGATTGGTTTAAAAAAGGTCGTCCCGAATCCATTCGTCTGGCCAATAGCCGTACCCGTTATAACCTGCCGACCTATCCACCACACGATGCGCTAACCGATGCAATTGCCACCGCTGAGTTACTGCAGGCGCAGATCTATCATCATTTCAGCCCTGAGACTCCTATCAAAAAGCTTTGGCTATAATACCAATTGCATTAAAAGTTTGACTATTCAGCGGGTCAAATACTTAACACAACGGGTATAACAACTCGATATTAAGCCTATAAAAAACAAAAAGGCCGTGTGATTAATCACACGGCCTTTTTCATGAATCTGCGTTCAGGTTAATGAAAGCGTTTCTCTGTACGTAGTCCCAAGATCAAACTGACACACATCACCAACAAAATAATAGTAAATGGTAAGGCCGTTGAAATGGCTCCAGCTTGTAAAGCTTCAATGGCTTCTGTACCACCAACCCAAACAAGACCTGCAGCAATTGCTCCTTCAATAAAGGCCCAAAATACGCGCTGAGGCACTGGTGCATCGACTTTACCACCGGAAGTAATACTATCAATCACTAGTGAGCCTGAGTCCGATGAGGTCACAAAAAAGACCAATACCAATACCACAGCAAGTAAAGACAAGATATTACCCATAGGCAAAGCATCAAACATTTGGAACATCGCCAGTGGTACTTCAGTTAAGCCTTTCTCGCCTAAGGTGCCAACTTTATTCGTGATCTGATCAATCGCAACACCACCAAACACAGACATCCAAAGTGTGGTCACCACGGTAGGAACAATCAGCACTGCCGTCATAAATTCACGTATTGTACGTCCACGTGAAATACGTGCGATAAACATACCAACAAAAGGAGACCATGAGATCCACCAAGCCCAGTAGAATACTGTCCAGCCATGCATCCAAGCTTCATCTTCTCGGCCGCTTGGGTTACTCAATGGAATAATATTTTCAATGTAGCCCATTACTGTTGTCGGAATGGTGCCCATAGAGACAGCAAATGTCACCAAGGCGACAAACAGCACTAAGGCCGCAGCTAATAGCATATTGACATTACTGATGATTTTTACACCACCATCAATACCACGAATAACCGATACAACAGCCAGCAAGGTCACAATAAAGATAATTGCGATTTGCAACATTAGGCCGTTATCTATGCCAAACACATGATGGAATCCACTTGCAGCTTGTTGAGCCCCAAGCCCTAAAGATGTTGCTAAACCAAACAGGGTCGCAAGCACCGCTAGAATATCGACAACATGTCCAGGCCAACCCCATGTACGGTCACCCAAAATCGGGTAAAACACCGAGCGCATAGAGAGTGGCAAGCCTTTGTTGTAAGCAAAAAATGCTAACGACAATGACACAACACCGTATATGGCCCATGGGTGCAGTCCCCAATGGTACATGGTGGCACCGAGTGCTAATTTAGCGGCTTCTGGCGTATTTGGAGTGACATTCAGTGGTGTTTCATACCAACCGGTAAAATAAGCTGCAGGCTCTGCAACCCCCCAAAACATGAGGCCAATACCCATACCAGCAGCAAATAACATCGCTACCCAGGACATCATCGAATAATCCGTTTTAGCTTCGTCGCCACCTAAGCGGATTTTACCAAATGGAGAAACAATCATGGCTAAACAGAACACCACGAAAATATTGGCTGACCACATAAACAAACCATCAAAGGCGCCAATAATTTTCCATTTGATGCCATCTAATGCTGCTTTAGAGGTTTCTGGATCAACCACTAATATCGCAATTAAGAACAGTCCAATTAAGGAAGCGCTGATCCCGAAAACAGGGTTGTGAACATCGAATCCCCACTTTTGAATGTTATCTTGTCCGACTGTGTAATCGGTATTATCAATACTATATTTATCTTTTTTAATATTCATTGATCCTCGTTTAGAACGAATTTCATTCGAAAAATGTAGGTTTATTTTACTTTATTTGACGATAACTTGCAGCTTATTGCTTCCTAACAAACGCGTCACATGTCACTTTACAGACTATAGCTTAGCAGTTGTGAGTTAATTGATTTAGTTTGATTTAGTTTGATTTAGTTTGAAATACTAAAATATTTTACTTTAAGACATGTTAAATCGGTGTATATACGCTAAGTCATACTTAGCTAAACCGACAAGTATGCCTATCAGTAATACTAAAATTGCGGTTTAGATAGTCTTAACAACAAACCGTTGAACGACCAACCCAGCTTCGGTGATTTCAGAATCAAGCTTTCCGCCGCACGCTTTTATCATATTCGCTGAAGCGAAGTTGTGTTTATGACAATGAATATGAATAGACGACACATTCATCTGGGCTAGATAGTGAATAGACATTTTCATTAGTTTTGCACCAATGCCCTTACCTCGGTATGAAGGCCTTATGCCTAAACCAATATGACCGCCACAGTATTTGATTGCATCATTGAGCCGGTGCCGAATATTACTGACTCCGACAATCTGTTCATCATCCACTAACCACAGCGTAGAACTTTGTACATAACCATCGGGCAAGTTACGGCCTTCAGCAAAGTCATTTAGTCGTGTGAGCAATGGCTCAAAATCATTATATTCGAAATCGAGAGGAAACGGATAACGCTCTTCATCGCCCAACTCTTTAATGTATTCTCGATAACTCTGTTCATAAGCGGCTGATGGGATAACAAGCTTCAATAGCACCTCCGAGATTAGGCTTAGTTAAATGTACAATTATTTGATAATCACATTGGGCTGCTAGCAGCTGCAGCCTTAACTTCTTGTTGAGCAATATCTTTAAATACAATTGTTGAGACTGCTAATGTATTTTCACCTTGGTAGACAGCAACATCTCTAGCCCCTGCGCCTAACGCCATTTCACGCAGCGCTCTAATTTCAATCATAGTTAAGCCACCCTCTGTTTTTTCCATGGGATGAACAATGACTACCGGCGCCGAGATGGTGAATTTTTTGCCGCTCAGTTTTTGCATTATCTGTTTCAGCAAAAGCTCAGCAATAAAAAAATCAGCTAAAAGTGCTCTGGGGTGAGAAAATGGATTTACAGCATCAACGTAGGCTTGGTTACCAAATGCGACAACGTCCATTTTTCCATTTTTTAAAGTGTTAAATTGGAGTAACGGTTGCTCATCAAACACCTTATTGCTATCTACATCGACAACTCTAATGCGATTTTCCCATATTTGAACATATAGAGTAGTGCCGAGTTTGTTGATAAAACGGCTAAACATAAATCAATCCTTTGCTGCAACGAGACTATCTACAATATCGACTGGCACCATTTCCACAACTTTCTTAGCAAAAATGAGAACTGCGGTTAGTGGCTACTTTGGTGACCACTTAATTTGAAACTCTATCTCTTCTTCATCGTCACTGCGCTCATGTTCGACAGTGTACTCGGCGCGAACAGGCACATAAACTCGCTCACCCGCTATCTGTATTTCAAACTTCTCACCAGTCTCTAATGCGTCGGCTAGACGCCTTAATTTGGCTGCGAACTCTGTGTTTGTGTAGCCTTTCTCAATATCTCTTTTAGGTTTAGCACTCATCATTTATTCCCTTATCTTTGTTGGCTAATTCAATATTCAGCAGTCAATCTAGTTTCTTCCATAACTCTTGCTCTTTTAATTCACCGTTTTCAATCCGCTTAGTTTGCCACTCATCGCCTTTTATCTCATAAGTGAAAGCAAAAGGCTTATCTGGTGCCACGCCAAAGGAGTTTAGCTGTGGGTATTCAACATAATCGATTTCAGTGAAGGTGTAGCTACCGGTTCCTGCAGCCCAAAACTCCTGTTTTGGTTTATCGAAAGTGCCGATATTCTTCATGGTGGTGAAGCTAAAATGGTTGGCTGAGATAACTTTAATGGCAGTCAACTTTAGCTCACTGTAATGCACCCACTTACCTTTACCGTCAAGGTACTTGCCAGACACAAGTTGCCAACTGCCAACAAAAGGGTTGTCCGCCGCAAGCGTTGAAGTTTGAACACCAAGTAATGTTGCTATAACCAACATCATTCGTAAATAGCGGTATTTCATTTTATTTCCTTAAAATGCAGCAGCACATAAAGCTCTATTAGTCATAAACTTCATCAATTCCTTGCAGCTTTACCCAATCATGACAGCGGTCTTGATAAACCACCACACTTGGCGCTGCAAGCTGGGATTTATGCACCGCATCATCGGCAAAATTGCCTAAAGGAATAGCAATCACATCCGGCATAATATCCATAGTGAACCACAGATTTCCGCCACAATGAGGGCAAAACTCAAAAGTGATCGTCGCGCCATCATCGCCAACACGTTGATAATGATGACTGACACCAGTAGAAGAGACTTGCTTTAATGGATAACGAGCTTGCACACCAAAAGCGCTGCCAGTACGTTTTTGACAGGCATTACAATGACACACGGAAACCCGAATGGGATCACCGCTTACAGATAGGGATAATTGGCCACAATTGCAGCTGGCTGTTTGCATAACTCTACTCCTTGAGTTGCGACTTGAATGAAACTCTAAGCTAACGACTTTTTAAGCCGCTGCATACCCTCGTCAATACTTACAATCGCGTTGTAGCCTAGATCTGCCTTAGCAGCTCCAATATCAAAATAGTGACTCGTTGAAAGTTGTCGGGCGACAAAGCGAGTCATGATAGGCTCTTCTGTCTTACCCAATAAGCTATATATCGATTCAAGCAACGCGCCCACGCCATAAGCCAGCAAAGTAGGTACTCGCTTATTAACAGCTGGCAGGCCTTTGCAATCGAGAATTTTATTTAACATGGCAGCCATAGTAATGGGCTGATCATTACTCAAGTAATAGGCTTTACCCGCACACTGAGCTTGTACGCCCTCAAAGCTTGCCTGGCACAAGCGCTCAGCGGCTAAAATATGGGCATAAGCGGCATTACCCACATAGATGGTATCAACCAATTTATCTTGCTTACCCACAAGCTTTAAGCGCCCCGCTTTGGCACGCTCAAGCACCCGCGGTACCAAATGTGGATCGCCCGGTCCCCAGATAAGATGCGGCCTTAACGCGACTGTTTGCAGCTTATCGCCTGCAGCAGTGTCATCGCCATTGGCATTTATCATCATCTTTTCGGCAACCGCTTTTGATTCACCGTAAAAATTGAGGTACTTATCAGCATAAGGCGCAGACTCATCACAGCCATTTTCATCAACGCCTGCAAAGGTCACACTTGGGGTACTGGTATAGATAAGCTGACTGATATTCGATTTCTTACAGGCACTGATGATGTACTGAGCCCCATCAACATTGGGTGAGTAATAGCTTTGCTTACTGCCCCATATTCCGGCTTTAGACGCAACATGAAATACAATGTCACAACCTTGCATGGCAGCCAATATAGCAGACTCATCAGCAAGATCGCCCTTGACCATCGTCACTCCCATTGCACAGAGCTGCGGGTAATCACCGCGAGCAAAGCCTGTCACTTTTATGCCGATAGCCAGTAAACGCTCACAAATGGCTTTACCTAAAAAGCCACCCGCACCAGTGACAAAGGCATGGGATGCGTGCTTTTTTAAATTGGTGAGTGCAACTTGTTCGGCTTGAGCAAAATCACTTAAAACGGCAGTATTTGCGTTATTGTCAGACACAATCAACTATTCCTTGATCTGTTTCTGGGCCCAAACCGCCAATTTCTCTCTAAATATTTTGGCGTTATGGCGAATATCAACCGGGAAATCGGCATGGATAAGAAAACGTTCTATCCCTTGGGTGTGGCTATGTTGCTCTGCCAGTTGTCTAAGCTCAGCATAAAGTACCGCTGAATTGGCGCACGCCAAAGACTGATTCAGTTCAATACAAACTAAAGGTGTCATTTTACCTGCAACAGTGACCCCCACTAGCGCACTACGTTTAATATCAGGGTGAGTATTAAAAATACGCTCAGTTGGAATAGAGTAGTAACGTTGTAAGTTATCATCAGCAGTTTTAGCATCAACTCGGTGCGCCTTGCGGCCACACATCCATAACAATCCATTGTCGTCAAGATACCCTAGATCGCCCATTCGGTGACGAACATTATCGCCATCACTGATTTTGGCGGCCTGAGTGGCACTATCTCGTTGATAATATGCGCGGCTCACCATGGGGCCTTTTACCACTATTTCACCGATGTGATTGGCCGCAAATGTTAGCTCATCATGCCACTGGTTAATCGGACTTTCATCAATATCAATAATAGTAATATCAACGCCAGCAATCGGGCTACCCACACAGATCCCACCACCATTGTCAGTGACACCCGTAGTCTCAAATAGCGCCTTGCTGCCAATTTTACTTAACGGTAGCGATTCTGTCGCACCATAAGAGTTAAGCACTTCAACATCGTGATTAAGCATGCTGCTAAAACGTTTTATGGATGAAATTGTGGCAGGAGCTCCCGCAGAGATAACCCGTTTAATGCTGGCTAATTGATGATGAGTCAGACTTCCGGCTTGCCCTAAACGCTCTATCAGCGCGGGGTTCACAAACATATTGCTGCATTGATACTTATCAATGGCAGCAAAGATAAAATCAGGGTTGGCGGTTATCGGCTTACTGGCATCCATATCAGGCACAATAGAAGCCATGCCAAGAGCTGGACCGAATAACGAAAATAACGGGAACGTGGCTAAATCACGCTCTCCAGGTTTGATGGCGTAATCATATTTAAGTGCGCTAATTTGCGCTTCAAACATCTTATGAGAGTAGACCACGCCTTTTGGGGTGCCAGTACTACCGCTGGTAAACAAAATTGCCGCCATCGCATCTTCTGCTAACCATTTAAGCTCAAAGTTTTGATTTGGATTTACTTTACTGACAATTTTCTCAAGGCTAATCGCACCAGTGAAGGCATTAACGACTTTGCCACCACCTACGGTGATCAAGTGTTTAACGCTACCCTTTCCCCAACCAAACAGGCGTCTGGCAATATGGGCTTTGGGTATGCCGATAAATACATCTGGTTTGGCTTCAATAAAACACTGTTTGAGGTTATTAACCCCCATACCAGGGTCGACCAAAATAGGAATGATGCCAGCTTTAAACAACGCAAAGGTCAAACAGAAAAAATCGATACTCGGTGTCACCATCAACACCGCTTTCATACCGGGCTTTAGCCCATACTGAATCAGCGCCGCCGCAATGTGGTCACTTTTGGCATTAAGCGTTTGAAAGTCCATCTCTTCATAGCTTAAGCCCGCGACTGATTGGCCACTTGAGTGTTGCACTGCAACTGCGAGAGAGTCAGGAATATTGTTAGCAGCATTAACCAAGTGACGACAAAGGTTAGCCCTTGACTGCTGACTCTCAAGCGATTTGTTCATCGTTTTTTATGCCACCGAGTCTTGGGCAACTTCAATGCTGTTTTCATCGATAAAGGTTTTTATATGGCTGATAACTTCATCAGCCGCATCTTCTAAAATGTAATGACCACAGTCTGCAAATTCATGCACGGTTGCATGAGGCATTCTCAGTTTCCACTCATCGAGGAAGTGCTTATCAAACACAAAGTCTTGCAGTCCCCAACAGATAACTGTTGGCACCTTAGCAAACTGATCTAAACTTGCAGCAATGTCAGACACCATTTCGTAATTACGGTCACCCGGCTTTAACGGGATATCCTGTACAAAACGTAAAGTAGAGATACGATTAGCCCAAGAGTTGAATGGCGCGACATAGGCTTGTCGAATATCTTTATGCATAGGCTTACGCTTAACGCCAACATAGGATGCAGCAGATGAGAAAGCGTTAAAACCACGCACTAAACAAGTACCGAGTAAAGTATTACGGCAAATTGATAGCGCCCATGGAAAAGGTTTTGCTTTAGGCAGATGGAATGCACCAGTGTTTAAAATCACCAAACGCTTGATGCGCTCAGGATAACGGGCCGCATAACCCATACCAATCATTCCACCCCAATCGTGAACCACCAGCGTGATATTATCTTTTACATCAAGATGCTCAAGCAGCGCTTCAAGATCGTCAATACGACTCTTAAGGGTATAATCATAGCCGCTATCGTCTGGCTTATCAGACAAACCACAACCAATGTGGTCAGGGACAATACACTGATGCTTATCGCTTAATGCGCTAATAAGATTTCGGTAGTAGAACGACCAACTCGGGTTACCGTGAACCATGACGACTGGATCACCAGAGCCTTCGTTCACATATTGAAGTTTATTGCCGTTTCTATCTAAATAATTGCGTTTAAATGGGTGCAGAGTGTCTAACATGACGCTTCCTATAATTCTTTACTGAGCTTAACTATGTAGGGCTAGCTAGCAGTGTTTAGTTGCTAGTGTGTTTACTTACCACTTCAGCCCTAACATCATGCAGTTTAAGCCACTGCCTATACCTAAAAAGCTCACTTGGTCGCCACTTTTCAAGAAACCTTGATCGTGCGCCATAGCAGCGGTAACAGGCAATGAAACCGTGCCCATATTGCCCAATAGCTTATAGGTAGGAAACTCTTTCTCTTCAGGAATATTGAGCGCTTCAAGTACATTGCGGCGATTCGATGAGCCCACTTGGTGACAAATCACCTTATCGACTTGCTCTACCAACCAGTCACGCTGATCTAAGAAGTGTGTCCAAGTATGACGTGCAAGTTCAACACCTTCTTTAAGCAATGCTACGCCATTGGTACGCATAAATTCGCGATACAATTGAGGACCAGCTTCTTCCAGTCCCCACTGACATAAATCGTAATGCTGCGGTGCAGACAAATGACTTGCACCTAACAACTGATGCTGACGAGCACCTTTTAAACCCAAGCTACCATCTGTCAGTAACACAGCGACAGCACCTGAACCACCAGTCAGCGTGGCCAATGACTGAGCAAAGTTCTGCATGGTTGGCTCAGCCAGCATTTTGTCGATAGTAATATCAACAATATGACGAGCTGACTCACAAGAGACCACTAGGCCTGCTTTTATCTGCCCCAGCTCGATACGGTTGGCAATATCAAGAATGCCCGACAGTACGCCTAAACAGGCGTTACTTATATCGTAAATGGCTGTGTCTTTGGAAACCCCTAATTCAGCAGCGATACGACATGCTGTTGCGGGCTCATGTTGATCACGACAAACACCAGTGTAAACCACTGCGCCTAAATCGCTGATCTGAACATCAGTTTCATTGATTGCCTTATGCGCCGCCGCTAAAGCTCCATCAGAAAGTCGGTGCCCTTTTGGCCACCAGCGTCTTTCATGGATCCCAGTCAATGCAGCAAGTTGCCCCATCGGGATACGAAACTTTTTGTATAACGGCGCTAAACGAGATTCAAGCTCTGAAGTCGAAACAACTTCAGGCGCTAATTCGTAGGCCATGCTATTGATAAAAACGCGGGAATATTTCATGAAACTTAATTTAATCGCTCACTGCATTGGTCAAATATCAACCAACATAGATAATTATTTATTATTAACCAGCCATTTGAGCAAGAAAAAGCCGATGATTCAATAAAAAACCTCATATCTGAGACCTTTTAATACGCTATATCATCGGCTTTTCTATAAAAATGGCACTACTTTTACACCTAATTCAATCACAGCAGACTTAATTACAACTTAATAAACAATTTGTTACGCACTTATTAAATTACAAATCTACAGTTTTTCTATTTAAATGCGCTAATTAGCGCATTTCGAGGGCTAACACTGTTTGCACAAAATTCACTCAACTCAACTCGGTAGCCGCTCTCTTCAAGATAGCAAACGCGGTCAAGTAATAACCACTTTTCGAGTACCGCTCGAAACAGATGCGCCACTATATCTATACGGCGAGTCAGTCGCTGTCGCTCATATCCCAATGCTTGGTAATGTGTCCAATCTATTGACTCATTTAAAACCACTTGTTTGCTAGCTGCTGCCCATCGACAAAAAGCCTCAAAAGAGCCGCTTAGCTGACTCTGTTTTATCGACGGGACAGGCAGATACTCATCAACTTGACGCATTTCTCGTTGTAATGAATCAAAAGCTAATCGCCAAGCAATTTCTTTTAAGCGGTATTGCTTGTGTTTCTCACTCGCTATCGTGCTTTGCTGCAGTGGCAACTGCAGGTCGGCACGGCTCAATAAGAGCTCAGTCTCTTTAGCGACGTTAGACAATGGCTGATAAAACTTAGCCTTTATAAGGTGGTAGCAACATGGTGATATCACCAACTGCTTAGTTCCAGCTTGTCTAGCATGTTTAAGCAAAGTGACATGTAGATCGCCACACGCATGTAACGCCACTGCAAGTTGTTCTTTTTTAAGCTGCTGTTGCTGCGCATCAAATGCATCAGCACAGATAAATCGCTGTGGCAGCTGCCATTTATCGGCAAACTGTTGGCCAGCATCACATAAGTTCTGCTGCCACTCTAAACTGGTAACACTGCGCTGATTTAACTTAGCAATTAAGCGGCCTAGATGTCCTTTACCTGCGCACCATTCAAGCACTGGTAGGTTACTTGCAGGGATCTTCGCCGAAAATGCAGTTATTTGATGCCATTTCCGGCCCTTAATATGTGCGCTGAAATGCGCCATATCACCAAAATCAAGCAAGGGTTCGGTAGCGGTATCAGTTGATGTATTAACTTCAGTATCTGCTGCTGTAAGCGAGTTCGGCAACAGTAAACTTAAATTCCAATCTTTACCCGCTGCCAATAAATCCTTACGCAGTGATGGTAAAAGCAACACATTAAGACGTGACTGACAAGCATCAATTTCATCGAGTTCAATATCTGCCAACTGCCACACCGTTTCAGCAAGAGCCGGAAAAGCCTCCGACCAAGGTAACTGTGCACACTCAAAACTACGATTCTGCCACAGTGGACGACTGGCACAGAGTAAGCGTTCAAGTTGCTTAAATTGAGCGGCAAATGCGACTGTGTGACTATTATTTTGCGGCATATTCAATAATGGTTAATTCAACGCTGATAAGTGTAATACTGACGACTTCAATACTGATACCTCAATACTGATACTTCTAATAAAGAGTACTTCGATATTCACCACTTCTATACTTGTTAATATATAGGTCAGTAGCAAAGACAATAAAAGGAGACACAGACTGCGTCTCCTTTTATTAGTAACGCTACTTTACCACAGCTATGCGCTAGGTTTTACAGCCTGCTTCTCACTGTTTCGAATTTGCATGCGCTTACCCAACCACACCCCGAGCCCAAGTGGTGCAAAAAATACCACCAGCAAAAACAGCACAAAATAGAGTATTAAACTTTTTAAGGTTTTGCTGAGCTCTTCAAACACCACTTTAACGGTCTGCTCCGAGATTGCTTCTAAGTCAACAGCTGCCGCGGCTCTTTCTCTGGCAACCATAGCTTCAAGAGCAACCCGCTCATTTCTAACCATCAATTCCAATGCTTGTCGCTCAACTGAAAGCTGACTAAGTTTATCGTCAGTAGTCTCACTTAACTGCTCAAGTAGCGGTGTAAGCTCTCGGCGCAGATCAACGGCCAGTGCTTGCATCATTTCAGGGCTTTGAGCCATCAACTGCTGGAACTTCGCCGAAGTATTACTGATACTCATCAAGGTTGCTTGTACCTCTTCAGCGTTGATATTAGAGTGCAAGGCATATAGCTCCGCTTTCCACCCTAGTATTTTTGGCATCTGCTCGGCAATCATTGCCATTCTGTCAGAGATATCGCTCATCACCTCAGGCACGGTGCCAAACGTGGTTACCGCATCAAACTCATTGATCTCATTATATTCAAGCCAGTTGGTAAATGCAGATTGGCGAGTAAACGACATATCTTTAATCGGGTACTTGGCCACATACTGTTTTACGAAGGCTTGATTTTTCTTAAAATTGCTGGCACCGAAATTTTTAATTGTTCGTTCAAACTGATTTCTCAAGCTATTGCTGACATCAATCGCAGCTTGTTGCTGCTCACCAAATACATTTTTGCCTGCACCCGCTTCAAAAAACTGCGCCATCTGTTCGGTGAATACCCATGTATCAACCATCGCAGCGGTCGGTGATGCTTGAAAGATAGTATGTTGCAAGTTTTGCTCTGCGTTAATTTTCCACATCAAAGCGTTCGATTTGATTGGGATACTATCGCTATTTCGCTCTATCATATCAGCCGCACTTTCCACTTGGCTGTAGAATACAGTACTAAAATCGCGACTAAACACGCGCATGTTTAACTGATCTTTTGGCAATGGTTCAATACCGCTCTCAAGCTTTACCTCTAATAGCGAACAACCAGCCACTAACACGCCAATAACACTGACAAAGCAAAAGCGATACATCGCTCTCATAAAGCCTCCAAAAAGTTGCAACATACTGAATATTATATCTAAAGTTTGATTTCCGCGAATTCTATCACTGGTTAAGCTTGAGCACTACGTGTAAAGTTATGTACCCATAAATTTTATGCCATCAAGTCGTAAATAGTCAGTTGTTACTAGATTATAAATCACAGAGATAACCACTCACTTGTAACTCAATTCTAGCTAACTTACACTTCGACGCAAATTCGAACAGGTGTACAATATAATGCAATCACCCTGCGTAGCTCGTTGTGGGCTAAATGAAGATGATTACTGTATGGGATGCTATCGCCACATTGACGAAATTGTCGGTTGGGGTAACGCCAGTGAAGAAAGAAAAGCGCAAGTCTGGTCTAAGCTTGAACAACGTAAAGCTGACATGGCCGATGGTGAGAATAGCGCCATTTTGAGCCGAGCCAAATGGTTAGAGGCTGAAGCTAGAATAGCCAACACTGACAACAGCTCAACATAAAACAAAAAAGCCGCGTTATGCGGCTTTTTCTATATTGTATGACTCTACAATAAGGTCGGTTATTTCTTAAGCATGCTTTTCAAATCAGCGAATGGATTGTAGGTTGCTGCATCCACCTTGGTTTCAGTGGTTGCACCGTACTGAATCAACTCTTCAAACTTCGAATGTTCGTTGTCATGACAATACAGACATAACAATTCCCAGTTCGAGCCGTCCGATGGGTTGTTATCATGATTATGATCACGATGATGCACCGTTAATTCTCGTAAGTTCGCATTGTTAAACTCGCGAGTACAACGACCACAAACCCAAGGATAAAGCTTAAGCGCTTGCTCTCGGTAACCGGTTTCACGTTTAGCCTTATAATCTCGAGCTTCGGCCAGTACTTTATCTAACTTACTTTGTCCTGGTGCAGGCATTCACTTATCTCATCTTGAATTAACACTTATGAGCTGGATTCTAACACTGAAAGTCATCTATACCCAAGCTTCTGAAGATGCTCTTATCAGCTGATTTAGCTGTAAATGGCACTGGCTTCAAATCTACTGCTTATCTTTGATGGTACAAATATTCCTCGACACAGTTGTATCGAGGAATTATCTGAATATAAACAATGTTACTTTATCTCTTCGCCCAAATATTCAGAGCTAGAAAGATGCAGATAGTGTAAGTACTTTTCGTATTGAGTCACAACGTCAGCTAACACCTGCTCCTGAGTAAAGCCCATGACATCGTAGTGTTGTCCGCCGTGCTCTAAGAACACTTCAACGCGGTAGTACTCCGACCCACCCTCAGCAACGTCAGCAACCTCACTTTCAATCGGGTTGGTAATACTAAATGCCCGGATCCGTAAGCCATAAACAAAGTCATTGTGTTCTTCATTAGCAATGACGAATCGAATTCGGTTTTCAAAATTCAACAGCTCTGCCGAGACGCCTTTGCTGTTAAAGGCTTCACAGGCTTTATTCAGTGCTGGTTTGGCGACTTTATCTAAAAAGCCGAGCGCTTCATCTTCACTTGGATGCGATACTAAAACGTCAATATGATCTTCCCAGCTGACATTGGTTTTAGTGAACTGCACACTGGTGTTATGTGACTGCACACTGTTGATTTTCAACCAATCATCTTGCAGGGCTTTAAACAGTCCAAAGCACATTAGTAACATGACAATTAAGAACGGTAAGGCGCTAGCGACGGCAGCCGTTTGCAGTGCTTGTAAACCACCCGCTAGCAATAGCACTGATGCAACAACACCTTGCAGCAGAGCCCAGAAAATACGTTGCCATACAGGCGCATTATGATCGCCACCGGAGGTTAAGTTATCAATAACCAATGAGCCAGAATCCGATGATGTCACAAAGAATGTCACCACTAAGCACAGAGCGATAGTCGACAATAATGTAGAGAATGGCATATGTTCAAAAAACACAAACAGCGCCACTGATACATCTGAAGACACCGCATCAGCAAGATAAGTTGCACCTTGATTCATAATGGCGTCAATCGCCGTATTACCAAATACAGTCATCCACAAGAAGGTGAAAGCCGACGGCACAAATAACACACCGATTAAGAATTCACGGATAGTTCGACCACGTGAAACACGCGCAATAAAGGTACCAACAAATGGTGACCATGAGATCCACCAGCCCCAATAAAGCAGGGTCCAACCGCCGATCCAATCGTTCTTTTGCTCATAGGCGTAGAGGTTGAATGTCTTACCCACAATATCGCTTAGGTAACCACCTGTGTTCTGCACAAACGACTGCAACAATTCAACTGTTGGGCCGAATATCATAATAACAATCAACAACAGTATAGCGAGGCCAAGGTTCAGCTCACTTAGGCGTTTAACCCCTTTGTCTAACCCAGAGAATACCGACAAGGTCGCGATAATCGAGATACCTATAATCAAACCAACTTGCACGTATGAGTTGACTGGTACACCTAACAAGTAATTAAGGCCTGAGTTAACTTGCAGCACACCAAAACCAAGAGACGTTGCGACACCGAACATGGTGCCCAATACCGCGAAGGTATCTACCGCATGACCGATTGGGCCATATATACGCTCACCAATTAACGGATAAAGCGCACTGCGTGGCAACAGTGGCAACTTGTGACGATAAGAGAAATACGCCAAGCTTAAAGCAACTACCGCGTAAATAGCCCAAGCGTGTATGCCCCAATGGAAGAAAGTAATTTTCATCGCATCTTTAGCCGCTTGAATGGTCTCTGGTGTGGCATCTGGTGGCGCAAGATAATGCATCACCGGTTCAGCAACACCAAAGAACATCAAACCAATACCCATTCCCGCAGAAAACAGCATTGCAATCCAGCTTTTATAGCTGTAATCGGGTTCAGAATGGTCTGGGCCGAGTTTAATGTCACCAAAACGCGACACCATAACGAAAATAACAAAAATTAGAAAAATCGCTACACCTAAGATGTAAAGCCAGCCAGCTTTCAACTCAAACCAGGATTTAGTAATAGAGAACACTTCTTGGGCTTGTGTTGGCCAAATTGCACCAAACAGCACCATAACAGTAATAAGAAAAACAGAAGAGAAAAAAACAGGTGGATTAATACTCGATTTAATCGACATACAGTTACCGCAGTTAATGAAGTACGCGCCTCTATCTATCTCGGCACATACGTGGCCTACCAGAGATAAGAAGCTTATAGATTAATATAAGAATACACTGGCGGGATTATCATTTTGTGGTTAGGCCCGTGAGTTGTACTCACCAAAGTAATGCTTATGAAACCAATAGCCTGCAACTGTGTGAGCTTAGGTATTGGGCAACTTACATATTCCAAATTGCATTGAATAGCTCAACCCCCAATCTGCCTAGGCGGCCTGATCCAGCTATTTAATAGAATTTGTCTTTGATGATTAACGGTCACAAAATTCATCAACGATAATATATTATTTCCTGAGTTGAGATTTTCGTCCAGATCTCAAATACGAAAAAAACAGCAAAATGCTGTTTTTTCGAATAAAAAACCAGCAGCAACAATCAATCTGTGGCACTGGTCTCATATTTGGGTCGGTCGTGTCAGATGCAATCTGGCCTGCAAAACGCCAACATTAAAAATTGAGGTCTTTTTCCATCTCTTCATAAGAGATATGGCGTACATCTTTACCTTTAACGTAATAGATGATGTATTCGCAAATGTTCTGACAGCGGTCACCGACACGTTCAACAGCGCGGGCAGCCCAAAGTACGTCTAACACTTCTGGGATAGAGCGTGGATCGGCCATCATATAGGTCATCAATTGACGAATAATGCCTTCATACTCTTTATCCAATTTAATATCTTCTTTATGCAGCTCAAGCGCCACATCAGCGTCCATGCGGGCAAGTGCATCAAGTGTTGAGTGCAAGGTGCGAGTCGCATGACGCCCCATATTCTCGATACTCACCAATAGCGGTTGTTGATTCTTAGAGCGCTTATCCATAGCTGCTTTGGCAATCTTCACGCAGGCATCACCAATACGTTCTAAGTCGGTAATGGTTTTAGAGATAGCCAGTACTAAACGTAGATCGCTAGCAGCAGGTTGACGCTTAGCAATAATGCGGGTGCACTCTTCATCAATGGCCACTTCCATACCATTGACTTTATGGTCACCCTCTATGACTTTTTGCGCCAATTCAGAATCAAGTGCAGCTAACGCATCAAGCGATTGCTCAAGTTGACGCTCAACCAAGCCGCCCATGGTTAATACACGGTTGCGAATATCATCTAATTCAGCATTAAACTGACCAGAGATATGTTTATTTAAGTTCATGTTTTCCATTGCAATAAACCTCAATCAGTTCAATTTATCCGTAACGACCAGTAATGTAATCTTCGGTCTTTTTCTTACGTGGCGTAGTAAAGATGGTGTTGGTGTCGGCATACTCAACCAGCTCGCCCATGTACATGAAGGCGGTTTGATCTGACACCCTCGCTGCCTGCTGCATGTTATGGGTCACGATAACCACGGTGTACTTAGATTTAAGTTCAGTGATCAACTCTTCAATGGTTAATGTAGAGATAGGATCAAGTGCTGATGTCGGTTCATCGAGCAGTAACACTTCAGGTTCAATCGCAATCGCTCGCGCAATCACCAAACGCTGCTGCTGACCACCTGACAGACCAAATGCATTGTCATGAAGCCTGTCTTTCACTTCATCCCAAATCGCTGCGCCACGCAGCGAGCGCTCAGCAGCATCATCTAAGTCACGACGATTATTTACACCTTGCAGGCGCAGACCATAAACCACATTTTCGTAAATTGATTTAGGGAACGGGTTTGGTCGTTGGAATACCATGCCGACATTACGGCGCAGCGCTGCTACATCGACTTTTTTGTCGTAGATATTCTGACCATGCAGTAAAATTTCACCGCTGGTATGGCAGTTATCAACCAAGTCGTTCATGCGGTTAATACAGCGCAGTAGCGTTGATTTACCACAACCACTTGGGCCAATAAAGGCGGTGACCTTTTTCTTAGGGATATGCATAGACACATCAAACAGCGCCTGTTTATCACCATATTTAAGGTTTAAGTCACGGATCTCTAATGCCGTATCTTCTTTGCTTAAGTTTTCTAGGTCTAGCATGTCAGTCTTCATTACCGATTGATCTATTGAAATCATGTTGTTTCCTATCACTAAGGATAATCGTCAATTAATGCTCAAGCGAACGATATTTTTCGCGTAAGTGGTTTCGGACAGCAATGGCAGTTAAATTTAACGCCACAATCACCGAGACCAAAAGGAAGGAAGTAGCGTATACCAAAGGACGCGCAGCTTCTACGTTAGGGCTTTGGAAACCAACATCATAGATGTGGAAACCTAAATGCATGAACTTTCGCTCTAAATGCACAAATGGGAAATTCATGTCGATAGGCAATGTTGGCGCCAGCTTTACCACGCCAACCAGCATCAAAGGAGCAACCTCACCCGCCGCTCGCGCTACCGCTAAAATAAGACCTGTCATAATGGCAGGACTTGCCATTGGAATAATAATTCGCCATAGGGTTTCAGCTTTCGTCGCACCCAGCGCCAAGCTACCTTGACGTACCGAGCTAGGAATACGGCTCAAGCCCTCCTCGGTCGATACAATCACCACTGGCAGCGTCAAAATCGCTAGCGTTAATGCCGACCAGATAACACCTGGCGAGCCAAAAGTTGGCGCGGGTAACGCTTCAGGGTAAAACAGTTGGTCAATCGAGCCACCAAACATATAAACAAAGAAACCTAAACCAAATACACCGTAAACAATAGAGGGGACACCCGCTAAGTTAATCACCGCGATACGGATCATCTTAGTAACTGGCCCTTTCTTAGCATATTCATGCAGGTAGATTGCCGCAACTACACCAAAGGGGGTCACAATCACTGCCATCAACATCACCATAAATACGGTGCCAAAAATCGCTGGGAATACGCCACCTTCAGTGTTGGCTTCACGTGGGTCATCACTAACAAACTTACCGATACCGATAAACCAATGACCAATTTTACCCAAAGTCCCAAGGCGGTTTGCGTAGGTGACATCTAAAATAGTATCCAGTTTAAGCGTCACCTCTTCACCACGCATATCTCGAATGATGACTGAGTCACGACCCGCTTCAGTTTTAAGAGCAAAGAACTCTTTTTCGACTATTTGATACTGGGCATCAAGCTTTGCTCTTTGCGCTTCAATCTCTGCTTTACGACTTTCAGTAAGCGCATTATTTAGCTCATATTTACGTGACTTTAAACGCAGATTTTCAAGCTCATAGTTTATGGTGCCAATATCGCCTTTTTGAATATCCAACGCTTTATCGTTAAGCGCGACAGCGCGTTCGATATGTTCAGCAAAAGCAGTTTCAATATTCTCAGGCGTTAAACGTTGACCATCTTCAATAATCCCTACCGGATAACCATAGAAGTCGCCATTTTTGCTACGTTCAATCACCGCGATATCATTAGGCTTGGAGCGCGAAATGATATCAGTCTCCATAACCCAGCGAAAATCTAAGCTAACGAATTCACGGTTACCGGTTTTAATCAGGTAACGAGTCACCGTATCGCCCACATCAGCATCAAAAGTGTGCCCTGCAGACAGCAAGCGCTCAACGGGCACCTCTTCTCTATCGTAGACTTCACCGATAATGGTAGAGCGCACATTATTTTGATCTTCTATCTCCCACTGATAAATATCAGCAGGCCAGAAGTAACTTAATCCGCGCCATGCGATAAGCAACAGCAAGCCAAGAACTGCGATTAGACATACGCTGACAGCGCCGCTGGTCATCCAAATCCACGGAGAACCAGACTTAAACCACTTACCCATTAGCTAAACCTCTTACGGCGACAAGCGACTTCTTATTGATTAAAAACATATTCAGTATCATCTCAACATCCATATAAATAAGCGGTTACAGTGAGCTATAGCGTTCACGTAGACGTTGTCTCACCACTTCTGCAATCGTGTTGAAGAAGAAGGTAAAGATAAACAGTACAAATGCAGCAAGGAACAGTACACGGTAGTGCGAACTGCCAATAGCAGATTCCGGCATCTCAACCGCGATGTTGGCAGCTAGCGTTCTCATCCCCTCAAAAACACTCCACTCCATAATCGCCGTGTTACCGGTGGCCATCAGCACAATCATGGTTTCGCCAACGGCACGGCCAAGTCCCATCATTACCGCAGAGAAAATACCAGGGCTAGCAGTTAGTAATACCACTCTTGTTAGTGTTTGCCATGTGGTTGCACCTAACGCCAAACTTCCGTTTGAGAGGTGACGTGGCACAGAGAACACTGCATCTTCTGCGATTGAGAAAATGGTCGGAATCACTGCAAAGCCCATGGCAATACCAACGACTAAGGCATTACGTTGGTCGAAGGTGATACCAAGCTCGTTGGTAATGAACATACGGGTATCGCCGCCAAAGAGCGCTGACTCGAGACCAGGGCTTATGGCGAAGGAGAACCAACCAATGAACAGAATCACTGGAATGAGCATGATCTCTTGGTAAGTATCAGGTAGACGTTGTTTCCACTTTACTGGCAACTTATGCCAAGCAAATGCACTCGACAGTACCGACACCGGCAGCAATACCAGCAAGGTCAATATACCGGGCAAATTATCTTCAATCAGCGGAGCTAACCAAAGGCCCGCTAAGAAGCCAAGAATCACGGTTGGCAGTGCTTCCATAATTTCAATGGTTGGTTTAACAATGGCACGTACTTTAGGTGACATGAAATAAGCAGTGTAAACCGCGCCAGCGATAGCCAATGGTGTAGCAAATAACATCGCATATAACGCGGCTTTCATGGTACCAAATGCTAACGGCATTAAGCTTAATTTAGCCTCAAAGTCGTCTGAACCAGATGTTGATTGCCATACATATTTAGGCTCTGGATAACCTTCGTACCACACCTTACTCCACATCGCACTCCACGACACTTCAGGGTGAGTATTGGAAACACTAAACAGGTTTAGCTTGCCATCTGCTTCAACGACCAATGCATTTGAACGTGGGCTAAAGCCAATAGTGCCAGGGTTTTTAAGGTCAAATTTTTCAGAGAACAGCTCACGTTGACTGGTGGTGTATAGTAGGCTTAGGTTGCCATCATCGGTGATAGTGACAAAGCTTTTACGATAAAACTCTGAAGCAACGCTCTTAATGCCTGCATGATTGTCGAAATCACGAATTTCTTGATATTGACGTCCCTGATCACCATTAACTTGGAAATACTGCTGCACGAGACCGCTGTCGTAACTGACCAACAATGAGCTTGCACCTGCCAATAGACTAACGTTAGTGACTTTGGTTTTAGCACGTCCCAGCTCTAATACTTGTCTAAGGCTGACGGCTTCTGCATCACGAATATCATAAACAAACAGCTTGTCACCGGAGCTCAATATTAATTGGCGTTGATCTGGCGTCATCAATTGCTGCTGCACATTCACAGGAGCATCAGGGATGGTACCTGCATATGATACCCACTCGACCTCTTCGGTCATCATGTTCTCTTCGCCTTCTTGACGAGAGATGCGCCATACTTTGTTTTCATCTTGATAAACAAAGCTCATTTTATCACTGCTGTAATCGAATGCTAAATGGTTAAGTGCATGTCCATCAGCATCTACGGTTAATGGCACATTGCCATTAGGAAAACGCAGTTTAGGAGTAATAAGGCGCTTGTTATCTGGGTAAGTCACCCCGAACTCAACAGCTGCGACAATGACTTGACCATTACTTAAACCAAGTGCAAAACGCTGCTCACTCGGCATTGCCGCAGAACTACTCACCACATGAGAGCCAGCAGGCGTATTTATCTGTTCAGTTCTAATTAGCTGCGATGTTTGTGTATCAAAGAAGTCCACTTTACCCAGTTGCGATACACGGTACATCACTTCATTTTGTTCATCGCTGCCAACCATTAATGCTGGCTTGCTATCATGATAGCGAGCGCTAGCAACAGGGGCTACCTCAGCGCTGTCAAATATTGGCTTAACCACATAAAGTAGGTAAAAGAAGATCAGTAGCAAGGCCACAAATACCATAGTACCACCTACGGTGACACCAACTTGGGCTGCTTTGTCCATGATTGCTCTGCGCGAAGTACCATTGTTTATCAATAGGTTTTTTGCAGCAGATCCAGGCTGAGATACCTGAGTTTCCATTAAGAACCTCGATTATTAAAAAGCCAGCAAATTAAACTGGGCTTGTATCAACGACTATGCTAACTGTAGTGTTACTAAATAAGCACTACAGTGACGTATTCTAATGTGGTGCATTATATGACGCAAAAATGACACTAGTGTTACAGCGGTTAACTTATTAATTAATGGAGCTATATCAGTATGTTAAGGTATCTAGTTACGCTACAAGCAACAGATAGAGAGGGCTTAGTCGAACAAATAGCCCATGCAGTAAGTCATCATGGCGGTAATTGGTTAGATTCTGAACTGCGCCATATCGATGGCATCTTTGCTGCTATCTTATTACTTGAGGTACCTTCTGCTCATTGGGATGACCTCATTGAGACCTTAGAAAGTTTGGAAGGCGTGGCATTAACCTTCGCCAAAACAAAAAAGATTGCCGATAAAGTGACCCACCTCAGTTACTCTTTAGTCGCCTATGACAGACCGGGGCTTGTGCATGAGATATCAAATAAAATCAGTGCGCTAGGGATCAACATAGAACATATGAGCACTCGTTATGAAAGTGCAAGCCATACCGGTATTGCGCTATTTAGAGCAGAGTTTAATGTCGGCCTTAAAGACACAAGCCATGAAGATAAATTAACCGAAGCATTGCATGCGATTGGCGATGATGTGGTATTGGACAAACTTAGCGCTTAATTGAGCCAGTAAGTTCATCCATTTAGCAGCTCTTATAAACAAAAGCCTACTCAAACGTAGGCTTTTTTTTAAGTAAAACCAGCACAGTAGTGCAATACAACTGTGCGTCCCGCTAACCCACGACTTAAGTAATTTTAAAATTTTGATAAGCAAAAATATTGGTTAAACAAAGTCTATATTACTGCCTATTTATTGGTTTGCCTTACACTCGACACCTAAGTCTTTACAGATCTTCAGCACAGCCTTTAATGGAGTCACTTCATTATCTGAGGTAATTCCTGAGGTAATTGCCAACTGAGAAAGTTCTGAGTTTATTGCAGTGACTTTAATACTGCCATCGTTGTCATTTTGACGCAGCTCAACCAGCATATAGTCATCATCTTTATCGACAAGCACTACATTAGGATTGTTTTTTACAGCCTTAAGCACTGCGGCATAGACATTCTTTGATGGCGCCTTTATATCAACGGTAGCCACTTCATGATTTTGACTTTTATAGTACATAACGCTGCCAACCGTTGCGACTGCAACACATCCGGAAACCGAGTATGCAACTAACAGGATCATTATCAATTTTTTCATCTGTCCTCCCCTCTTTAAGACATGTAAACTTAATACCAAACATGACATGAATATCTAAAAATACCAAGATATTATGTAGCCTTACCGATTTAAAGCATAAAGTAACTTATCTATTCATGTGCAACACAATAAACAACCTTTTCATGCTTATATCTGAAAACGGATAAACTGACCCTTATTGGTTATTGATAATCATCTAAGAACAAAAGACCCATTGATAGCATACAAAACTGATCGCAGCGTTCACTTTAGCTTCATTTGTAAAAGTTCAACAAAAAACGCTATCGGTATACTGCTCTTTATTCCCTTCAACAATCGATAAAACCATTCCAAATAGCAACAAACAATCTGTTAGACTGTTCGAAAACCTAATAAGAAAGTAATGTCATGCTTGGAACACTCAGAAAAATGCGTAGCCACCTTGATGAAAATCAACAGGTGCAATATCAATTACCCGTCGGTGAAGAGTTGCTCGATTTAAACCCACTTATCGGCTCTGAATTAACCCTGACACACACCGGCAAAATACTCTGTTGTAATTGCGGAAAAAAGACCAAGAAGAGTTATTCGCAAGGCCATTGCTACGTGTGTATGCAAAAGCTTGCCAGTTGCGATATGTGTATTATGAAACCCGAAACCTGTCATTTTGCCGCTGGGACATGTCGTGAACCCTCTTGGGGCGAAGCAAACTGTTTCGTGCCGCATTATGTTTATCTATCTAATACTTCAGGCGTAAAAGTGGGGATTACCCGTCATACGCAATTACCTACTCGTTGGATAGATCAAGGCGCAACCCAAGGCTTACCGATCTTTAAGGTCGAAACGCGTTTAATTTCAGGTCTCGTTGAAACCGCATTAGCTGAGATGATTGCCGACAAAACCAACTGGCGCACCATGCTTAAGGGCAATGCAGATGATTTAGACCTTAAAGCCCAAGCGCAAACACTGATCCCACAGATAACTGAGCGTCTAGCTGAAATAACAGCGGAACACGGTGAATTTGCAGTGACTCAACTTGATGAGCCCATCCAGCAGATCCATTTCCCAGTAAGCGAATTTCCAACCAAAATCGCGTCGCATAATTTCGATAAAAAACCTGAAGTATCTGGTGTGTTGAAAGGCATTAAGGGACAGTACTTAATCTTTGATACCGGCGTAATTAATGTTCGAAAGTTTGGCTCTTACGAAGTCAGCGTGGCTTATTAATACCAATACTGTGCTGTGAGCATACAAAAACGCCCTGTTCTAAGACCAAACGGTAAACAGGGCGTTTTATTTATAATGTTTTAAGCCACTAAACGGTAGGAATTGGTTTCAACATCGTCGATAGTAATTGCTCAAAGCGCTGCTCTCTATTGGCCGGATTTTTATCTAACTCTGTAAAGCCTTGTGCTAATACGCGCCAGATAGGTTGCGGATTATGAGGAGAGAACAGAGCCACCAGCACCGAGCCTTTTTCGTATTTATCATCCACACCTTGAGTCGATAAACCCGGCACTAAACCCGCGCGCTTTAATATCTCTTTATCACTCATCTCCGATTCCAATGCTAAGCCAAACCCAACCAGTATATTTGGTGTTTCATGCGCTGTTGCCTGTCGATAGCCTTTGGCTAGCATAGCTTTTGAGATGGCACTTTTCATATGTGCAACCACCACTTGCTTATTCACTTCATCATTTGCATGAACCGCAAACATGGTTGGATGCCAATCGAACACTTTGGTGGAGCTATTGATAAGAGACAGATCGCCAGAGGTAACCATTGTGGTTCGAATGACCTGCAACTCTTCTGTAGGTTGAGAGCTACAACCAGTCAGCGCCATGAGCCCAAGCAATACTGCGGTAATATAGTGTTTAATCATGTGTTTTAAAATCCATCTCTTAATTTACGTCACAGGTTAACATCTGAAACATTAACCTAACCTGACCTAATAACAATTGCACCTATTATCTCTGTTTAGCGATTCTGGATTAATACAGGTACATGGCTAATTGATTGGTATAAATGCAGGGCAAAAGGAAGCAATAGAAAAATGAAATTGTTTCTATTTAGTTTCAAATAGCGCGGCTTAAAATAAAAATAAAAAGCAAAAAGCCGGCTTATATCGCGCCGGCTTTAATACAGGGTGAGTTCTCTTTAGTGGTTAGTTTTTCACACTAACAACCAAGCTTGCCCCAGTGCTAGATGGCGCTCCTTCAGCACTGATGTAATACCAACCTTCTGCTGGAGCACTAATCGTCAAGCTTTCGCCATTACCTTGGTTTTCAGACTTAACTTCATACGAGCTTGGGTTTGCCCATGTTTGGCTATTGCCATAAAGATTAACATCGCCGCTACCGTGGCCACTTGCAACACTCACTTCTTCTGTTCCAGCTGGAACATAGAAGTAGTAGCTAGAGTGACCATCTTCGATACAAATCGCTTCACCAAACTCGACACCGCCATAACCGTATGGAGATTGTGTTGCACAAGCATCAGCAACAGCTACCGGAGTGGTTCCTGTATCGCCGCCTTCTGTAAGGCTAACTTTAAGGCTTACACCATTAAAATCTTGGTTCGCTAGTAAGCTGATATATACCCAACCACGGTTAGCTATCACGCTTAGCGACTCTTCGTTACCATCATTTTCTGATCTCGCATCAAAGTCTAATGGCTTAGCCCAAATATCTTGGTTAAAGAACAAATCAACATCACCTTCACCACCCGATGTTGTGATATAAAGCGGCGTATTATCTTCTTCAACATAGGTGTAGAAGTAATTAATATCGCTGCCTTCAACACACTCAACATTTTCTTGAGTTAGCTTGCCATCTCTAATAGTGGCTGCGCCGCAATGCTCAACTGGGTCAACTGGCCCATCAGTATCAGCGTTGTCACCAATTCCATCACCGTCAGAATCAGTCCACTCAGTAGGATCTGTTGGGAAGACATCAGCGTTATCACCTACGCCGTCACCATCGGTGTCTGACGTTTCAGTTGGATCGTTCGGGAACGCATCTTGACTATCAGGTATGCCATCGCCATCAGAGTCAACTGGCGGAGTAATACCGGTGTCAATTGAATCATCATTACTGGTCACTGATCCCAACCAAGAATTCCATTCACTATTATAATTTTGGCCAATCGTATTATCGATATAAGTTAACCAGCCATCGACATCACCGCCACGCGCTAGCACCAATAAGGCATCGACATCACTTCTGTGGTTTTCGAATAGGAAACGAACCGCTAAGTAACCCCAGGCGTAAACACGGTCCGAACCACTGTTATAAGTATTCGCCAAAATCTCACTTAGGCTGTAAGCCTGTGAGCGCCCCATATCAACAGCCCCATCGTTACGATTTTGCTTAGAAATATACTCGGCTAAACCTTCAGTCCACCAAACTGACTTACCCGTATCAATATCAAAGTAGTTAAATGCGCCATAGAGGTTAAAACGACCATCTAGATAATGAACATACTCATGCTTGAGGTTCCACACCAAGATCTCATCAGTCCAAGTTGCTTCATGAGCAATAAATCGTGCCTGGTTGCCCTCTTGCGACGGCGTACCTTCTAAGTACATCCCACCATTGTTAGTGTTAATTCCAAAGATGACGCTGGCATACTGCGCATAATCATCATAACTATCGAAAATATTGACCTCAAGACTCTCATTTAAGTCATCAGCAACAGGCTGGTAGCCAGTAGCGAGTACATTATGGAATAGTGTTTCTTCACCGCCCATCAAATCACATGATGCTTGAAGCTCATCATTGGTTAACTGTTGCGCACGAATATAGATAGTGTCACTACAGTTGTAGTTTATAGGTAGAGCCGTTTGCTCAAGCTCCTCTTCCCAACCACAAATACCAAACTGCTCACAGTCACCTGAATTGTAATAATCAAGGTAACCCGCGGCGTCAGCCCACTGTGCAGACATGCGCTCAAATTTACTCATGTAAAGTTGCACACCGTCATTAAGACGTGTTTTTAAGCTTTGAGGTAGATCCCAATAGGCTTGATACTCATAGAAACGACCAAATTCATGAAAGGCGTCCGTTGATTCATATTGGTAATTAGAGTTTATAATGTAATCGGCTGTCGCGATATTCAGCAACGCATCAATCAGCTCACCATGTTCCATGGCTTTACTGTTGTAGTCTTCTTCCCAGCTACCGTAATAAAGCGTAGTTAGGGCACTGGTCATTGCTGCACGGTGGCGATTGCTTGCCAAAAAGTCTGCATTAAACCTTTGTAAGTAATCGGTGATCACTGGCACGCTTTCTAAAACACGATCGGCACTCGCCCATGAAGTGAAAAACTCCATCAAGGTGTCACCGGCAGTCGAGCTTAAATCAAACAATTTGGGGTTTTTCGAATACTCAACTAACGCCCCATAAACTGCATCAGCCGCCTGTGTATCACCGTAGGTTAAATCATCATTATAAAACTCAATATAAAAGGCGCCGCGTAAAAAATAGAACAGGTTACGCATTTCATTGCCATTGCTGCTGTCATAGGTAGCGGCAATATTTTTTACCTGGTTCGCAACAGAAACTACATTTGCAGTTTGGTAAGCCGCAACCGATACCGCATCATTTCTAGAATAAAGCACTGAGATACAAGAGATGTCGGCTTGTCGAACAAAATCAAATAATGCTTGGCCACTTAAATCGGCAAGCTCACGACTACACATGTTCTCTTCTGCTTCAGCTGCAGGGCCTACAGCCCCCATTGGGCCTTCAACTTTCTTTTGTTTATTTTTATCTATGTTCTGACGCTGGGTCTTTTCAGCATTTTGTTGCTTACCAGGCACATTCGCGCCCTTTTCAAAACGACTTTTTAAGTCATTACCGTGTGCCGCTTTGGTGGTTTCTTTCGCTGTTGGCGCGACTTCCCCAGATGCTAATGCAGCACTAGGAAAGAGTATAGCAGTGCAAGCTAATGCTAAAGCATGTACTTTAAAAGTACCTTTGTTAGCTTGTACTTTAGATGATTCTATTGACATATTTGACTCCAATTATTATCGCGACTTTGTCGTAAAACCACCTAAAGCTTCAAAGTGATCTATTAACCCGTATTCGGTAAGGTCTTGCACGATTGAGATTGTATTATTCTTATGTTGTTAATCTTTTGTTAAAAAAGATTGATTAATTTATAATTTATACGATATCCACAATCAAGTGATAAATATGGGTGAGCATGCATATAGAGCGCTATTTGATGAATGAACATTCAAGAGTCAAAGAAGTGACGATCCCATTAACAATGACATTGCCTGTAGGTGAGCCTAGAAGGTACGTGGGTTGGTATAAAAAACAGCCAGCAGCAAAGACTAAACCGTAAGTATTAAGCCAATCGAATAAGCGTAAAAAAGCTAATCTTAAAACGATAAAGTCTTCATTCAATAACAAATTAGAAGCAGCAGACAAAATACACAAAAGCGATATTAGACGCTCCTTTGTTATCGAACACTCCCCCTTTCAATCTGAGATAAAGAGCGCTTAACTTCCAATTCATGTTGCAGATATTAACAATATAAAAATGAGTCAAATAAAAAAAACGCCTAAAGATTAAGCCTAAAAATCTGCTTTTAACGACTAAATATGCAAGTATTAAGCTTTGATTACACGGGGTATAACAAAAAAAGATAACTTATAACCTTTTTGTAACAACATCCTGATTACAACCTCGCTAGATAATATTTTCCTCCTGGCTGACTATCACGCTAGAATGCATTTTCCTTTAGTTTGTTCTCTGTTACTCGTTTACGGGGCCCTTTCAGGTTTAATATTATGGAACTCATTTTCACCATCGCACTGTTCGCGTTTTCATCAGGGATCACCCCTGGTCCAAATAATATTATGTTGATGTCATCAGGTGTAAACTTTGGCATCAAGCGTAGCTTGCCGCATCTATTCGGGATCTGCTTTGGATTTCCAGCCATGGTATTAGCCATAGGGTTAGGTTTAAGCACAGTGTTCCAACTCTTCCCTGTGTTGCATGTCATCGTTAAGTATGTCGGGATCACCTACCTGCTCTATCTAGCTTGGTTGATTGCCAACAGCAGTAATAAATTAAAAGGTAAAAATACTCCTGCACCTTTTAACTTCATTCAAGCGGCTGCTTTTCAGTGGGTGAATCCTAAAGCTTGGATTATGGGCATAGGTGCAATCGCCACGTTTACCACTATGGATCAAGCTCTCACGCCGCAAGTCATCACTATAGCGACCGTGTTTTTCTGTGTTGCGCTGCCAAGTGCCTTTATTTGGCTCGGGTTTGGTGTTGTGCTAAAACGACTATTAAAGAATCAAAAACAACAGAAAATATTTAACGTCACCATGGCGCTCTTGCTTGTACTCTCAATCATCCCTATGATCGCGCCATAACCAACACAGGCAGTATGCAATGACCAATCATATCGACCCAGAACTGCAAGAGTTTGCAACCCAAACAGAGAATTGGGTTAAGCAAGTGATAATGAAGTACAACATTTGCCCTTTTGCTCGTCGTGAAGTCGAGCGTGCTAGCATTCGTTATGCCGTCATTGACGAAGCTAAATTGCAGTTGGTATTAGAAGCATTAATCCAAGAGTGTGTATTCCTTGATGAACATAAAGAAGTCGAGACTACCCTGTTTATATTGCCTCGTGGTTTTGAGGGCTTTTATCCCTATTTAGATCTGGTAGATATTGCGACTGACTTGTTGTTTGAACAAGGTTATGAAGGACAATACCAACTCGCGAGTTTTCATCCTGATTATTGCTTTGATGGCGAGCCACAAGATAGTGCCGCCAACTTTACTAATCGCTCTCCTTTGCCGACATTGCACATTATTCGTGAAGCAAGTATGGAGCTAGCCTTAGCCAATTACGACGACCCTGAAACGATCCCTGAGCGCAATATCGCCTTTGCTGAACGTAAAGGAAGTGAGTTTTTTGTAGAGCTACTCGCTCAGTGCAAAAAACCACAATAACTCTGCCCATAGCGTATTAAATTCGAGGAATAACAACAGATGGCAACTAAGTATTATGTGGTTTGGGCAGGACGTGAAACAGGTATTTTCACCAGCTGGGACTACACAAAAAAACAGGTAGATAAATTCCCGCAAGCTAAATATAAGTCGTTCAAGACCAAAGCAGAAGCAGAGGCTGCGTTTAAGCGTGTACCGAGTTACGGCGGTGCAGCGCAAAAAAAATCACAGACTAGCACAAAAAGTACAGCCACAAAGGTTGAAAAAGCTAGTAAAACAATGGATTTAAGCCAATTTGAACTGTCTATCTTTACCGATGGCGGCTGCGAGCCTAATCCAGGAAAAGCAGGTTCTGGTGTTGCCGTTTATCGCAGCGGCGAACTAAGTGAACTTTGGTATGGCTTATATAATGCTAATGGCACCAATAACTCAGCAGAATTAAATGCATTACACCAGGCGATATTATTAGCCGATAAAGGCATTAAACTGGGGCAAACAGTACAAATTTTAAGTGACTCGCAGTACTCAATTAACTGTATTACCAATTGGGCTTATGGCTGGAAAGCTAAAGGCTGGAAGCGACAAAAGCCAGGTGATATTAAAAACCTCGATATCATTCAGCAGTCTCATGAGTTGTATGACAGCATTAAAGATAAGCTATCAATCAAACATGTGCCGGCACATGTGGGAATTGAAGGCAATGAACTCGCCGACCGAATGTCTATCTACGCTATAGATAAAAAAGACAGCCAATTCTGTCGTTACCCTGAACCCATCGAGCTCTCCGCTATCCTTAGTCTGCGCGCTGGTTAACCGCCAAAATCTACGGTCAGTTTAAAAACCAACTAAACTGACCTAATATCACATAATTTTACCTTTAATTAATAGGCTTAAGACTAAGGCTATGCGACAATCGCGCCCATGAACATATACCTGCTTATACACAAAGCCCCTATTCGCGTTCTCCGTATTGGAAGACGTCGTTTTTGGCTGCGTTTAAAACTGGATATGTTGGTTGTGAAAGAAGCCTTATCTCAAGAGAAGCAAGAAACCAAAGAGATGTTGGTCACCTACAAACGCTATACCCGCAAACAAGCAAGTAAAGATGAATTAGCCGATGCTAACAAACAATTTGCAGACCTACTAAAAGGCTTAGGTCTTGGCGTGTTTGCCGTTTTACCCTTTGCACCATTAACCATTCCATTGGTGTTGAAGCTTGGCAAAATGGTTGGGGTAGATGTGTTACCAAGCTCGTTTAATAACATGTCTGAGCGTAAAGCCAATGCACGCCAGCTTTCAAGAAATAGCGCCAGAAAAAACCGCATTAAAGCCAGTAATGCTGGGCAATAACGCCAACCTAATCGCGGAAAGCCTTGCACAGCAATAACGTTACATATCCTCGTAAAATCATCTCTTTGCTTTCTAGATAGACTCCAGCCTGATATTCTTATAGCTATCTTTTTAACTAATCGTTATTACTATAAAGAGTCCCTACATGAGCAATATCATCGTTTCAGGTGTTTCAGGTATTCCCCTTTCTATTTTCAACAGCGAAACATTTGCACAATGGCGCGATAAGCAAGCTAGCAGTGTGACTAACTGGCTGAAGACTACACAGTTCTCAGGCAAAGGCATGAGCCTTATCCCAAATACCCAAGGCGAACTCGCTGAAGTTATTTTTGTGAGTAACAGCGACGATTCCTACTGGCTTTGTGGAGATTTAGTTAACCAACTGCCTGCGGGTCAGTATCAATTAAATGCTGATGATAAGCAGATCAAAACCGCCGCTTTTAGCTGGGGTTTAGGTACATACCAGTTTGACCGTTACAAGAAAAGTGACAAGCAGCACCCGCAACTTATCGTGCCAACACAAGCACAAGCAGATGAAGCCAACAAATTCATCCGCTCAGTCTCTTTAGTGCGTGACCTAGTCAACACCCCAGCCGCCGATATGATGCCGCAACACTTAGCTCAAACTATGACGACAATGGCTGATGAGTTTGGCGCTAAGCTAACCCAAATAGTCGGTGATGAACTGCTTGAGCAAAACTACCCAACTATTCACATGGTTGGTCGTGCGAGTGAAAATACACCAAGACTTATCGACCTCACTTGGGGCGACGAATCAGCACCAAAAGTTACATTGGTAGGTAAAGGAGTCTGTTTCGATTCAGGTGGACTCGACTTAAAACCAGGCGCTGGTATGCGTTTGATGAAAAAAGACATGGGCGGCGCCGCTCATGTTATTGGTTTAGCCCAACTGATTATGGCTAACAACTTACCAATCCGCCTGCGCGTATTGGTGCCAGCCGTTGAAAATGCAGTATCAGCAAATGCCTTTAGACCCGGTGATGTGATCACTACTCGCAAAGGCATAACCGTTGAGATCGATAACACTGACGCTGAAGGTCGTTTGGTATTGTGTGACGCGCTTGCAGAAGCCAACAACGACAAACCAGAACTCATGATAGACTTTGCCACGCTAACTGGCGCTATGCGGGTCGCACTAGGCACAGAGTTACCCGGCTTCTTTAGTAATGACGACCAAGTTGCAGCAGGTATTACCGCATCAGGCTTAAATGTTGACGACCCTGTATGGCGTATGCCGCTACATAAGCCATACCTAGACTTAACCGGCAGTGATATTGCTGACTTAGCCAACTGTGGTAAAACACCATTTGGCGGCGCAATTACCGCTGCACTCTACCTAGAAGCGTTTGTCGATAAAGAGATCAGCTGGAGCCATTTTGATGTCATGGCCTGGAATAACCGTAAGCTACCAGGTCGCCCTGTTGGTGGTGAAGCCTTTGGTATTCGCGCAGTATTTGATTACTTGCAAAACCGCTACGTAAAAGCCTAAGAGCCGCCTCGACAAGGTCACCCTTGAAGCCTTGAATTAGCAAATTAAGTAGTGCACTGGTTATTTACAGTGCATTATTTTCTCCCCTCCCACTCTTTGCTTCGCCAACCCATTGCAAGCCTATTAACCATTGTGCATGCCTAGGCGTTACAAGGTTACCAACAGCCCACCTTAATACTGTAAATAAAACGTTTAAGTCAAAGATGGAATGTAACAGCTTGGTTGCAACCACTAAGTGACTGGTGTCTATAGCGTTTATTTTATGAGATTAGAATCACAATATTCATCTGCATATCAATTATCCATTGAATTTTTTTTACTAATTTCCTACAGTGAAATTTCGCTTTGAAAACACTTGTATCACTTTGTATCAACTGATTTGCGTTTAGAATGACCTATTCAGCATTAATTTATTGAGAACCCGTTTGAAGAGATTAAGTAAAACTTTAGTTTACCTCCCTATTTTGATCGCCATCTTTTTGGTCGGTCAATTTATGGCAGCTAAAACCGAAGTTGACGATGTCTCGTCAATTAAGCAGTCTTTACAGCAACCCCACCAGCATGGGTTTTCGCTGTATAAGAACAAGTTTTCACTGTCTCAAGTCGCTATTGCAGCTATGTTGTGCCAAAAGATTAGCGCTACTATCGAGGGTGTATCAAGCACACTTGTGGCGGAAACCGAAGAGCTTGATATTAATTTACTCACAGCTAATTCGGCATTCTTTTGTCTATTGCTACTCTTCAGCAACTACTTAGTAATAAGAAACCTTAGACATAAGACGCCTAAAAAAATCATCAATCTGGTGTCAATTGTCCATAGCTGGATAAAGCCAATTAAAGGCTGCCCTTCCTAACTGACTCACTTTGAGTCATCAAAATGCTGCTCCGATAAACGCATAAAGCAGCAAAACCTAAAAATTAAATATCAACCGTTTGGCTTTTTAATCATTGCCAGCTAATCAACAAGTGATCTCTTAAGGGGTGGAATTATGCCGTCTAAGAATAACTGCGCCTTGCTTTCAAGCAAACGCCGACTCAGTTATCAAAAAGCACTACTTTGCACTGCCGTAATGGGCTTGAGTTGCACATTATCGTCATCAGCTCTCGCTGATAATGAAAATGTATCAGCGGCAAATAGCTCAACCACTTCCAACTGGTCAGGTTATGTCAGTGCTACCGCAACAACCAACGTGTACGGGCAATCGGAGCCTAGCTCTTATCAATCAATAAGCGGTAATGGCCGTATAGGTTATCGAGACAGTTGGGGCAGTATCCGCTTATCTGTTGGAGGAGAGGTCGAAACCCATCACGACCAATCGTACTACTACGACACATTTCTTGAGTACCGCACGCCAGCTAAAAGCTTTAACTCAGACTGGAGTTTAATCGGCAGCGCGGGAGTATTTCTGCCAACGAGCCACACCAGTCAAGAGAACAAACTGCAAGCAGCACCTCGAGTCGCTGGTTACCTATTCTATCGGCCCAATAATGTATGGAATTTCTATATATCACCAAGGTTTAGGTACAACGCCTACAAGTATGAAATCGGCCGACAGGGCGAGCACTTTGTAGAGCATCAAATCGACATATTGGCTGATGCGACTTGGCAGTTTACCAATAACTGGTATTTAGACGTCAGCGGCTCATACGGTATGGCGAAGAAGTTCAATAGTAGTCGTTATGACAATTTATTTACTGCTAGCCAAGAGATTGGCTGGGAATTTTCACCCAGTTGGATAGTCGCTGCCGGCCACAATAACAGCGGCGGATTCTATGACCCAGAAAGAGGTTCATCTCATGGATTTGAGATCTATGACAAACGAAGTTCAGTCTTTTACTTGTCGATAACAAAATATTTATAACATTAATTGGAAGAGAGGTTTACATGAAAATATCGACGATAACGCTCGCCGTTGTAGGGGCTATAGCCCTCAATGGTTGTGGCTCTGATGAGCCATATCAGGAAGTAAAAAAAGATGAGAAAATGGTCTCGGTGCAAAATCTCAAAGAAGCAACCACTGACACCAGCGTGACCAATGGCCAACAAACAACGGCCACATCCTTGTCTGAACTTGCAGTCAAACAGCCAGAGCGACTATTTCTTTATACCCGCAGCTTAGGCGATGCACCAAGGTATTCAGCCCCAATACATGGCTTCTCGCAAGGAGATGAAAAACTCGTCACCTTACGCATGACTGAAAACGGCATTCAGCTAAGGCAAATAGACCGAGATAACATCGGCCTTGGCCATGGCTCTCGTTATGACAATGAGTACAACAAAGCCCCAGTGCTCACCATTCCTGGCGAATACGTTGATTTCCAATGCCAAAAAGACAATTGGGATGACTGTACTAACAAAGAGGAAGAGATCACTGACCGTAATGTCACTTGGGATCAAAAGAAGTTCTTTATTCCTCACTTTGAAGCGGCCCAAATTGCCGAAGAGAACTATACCGATCTGGTTACCTTTAAACAGTGCACCACCGAAACAGAATCGGCGCACTTAGTTAAAGATGGCGATTGGCACGGCTATGAAATGGACTTAGCCAATGGCGTAATCAACTTTGAAATCGAGCATACCTATCAAGCTAACCCCGCTTGTTTTGGTAAGTTCTTTAAAGGTAATTTCGACAACCTGTCTTTCACAACCACTGAATACATCTCGATTGTAGCTGTTGATCAGCTCGCCAGTGATGACTTTGACGTGGTGCCATATAGTGAAGATGAAAATGGCAGCTATGGCTTTTTTAGAACTCAGCATAACTATCGTGACGGCAATCATGCCGCGGGTAAAGACGGCTATGTACGTCAATACTTGAACCACTACAATCCGAAAAAAGCGGCGATTACCTATTACCTCAGTAATAACTTCTTTGAAGATAAAAACAAGCCATTCTTAGATGCAGCCAACGAAAGCATCACCGCGATGAACATTCAAAATAAGATGTTCGAAACAGGCTTGCCGCCAATCAAGCTAGAAAAAGCAGGCAACCACCGTCACGGCGATCTGCGTTATAGCAATATTACCTTATTTGATGAGCCACTCGACAATGGCTTGGCAGGGTATGGTCCATCAGCGGCTAACCCATTAACCGGTGAAATTGTGAGTGGCCGAGTCGACCAATATAGCGCCAATCTAGAGCAAGGCTCAACTCGTTACTATCGTCGCGTTCAGCTCGATTATAACCGCGGTATGCTTGATCCAAGCTCAGTAAAAGCACTCACTGGTGTCGACTACACTCCAGCTGCTGAGGCGATTGCTCGAGCCAATGAAGTGGCGGCCAACAAGTTGGTTGCCCAGCAAACAGCGACCAGCGATAACTCAATGAGCAGCCAGCCGCTACAAACTGAGTTACCGCAAGCGCAAATCCCAACACTTTCAACTGACACAGCCGACAATGCACCGCTAGAAGAGTTGGTTAACCAACACAACAAAACCGATGACTTCTGGGCTGAACACAACCTAATGAGTGTTAACGAAGCATTTGGTTTAGGTGGCGGCGCGCTACGGGAACTGCCAAGAGGCCTGAAAGGTCACGAAATAGATTGGACTGATAGTGAGCTCTGGATTGATGGTGTTGTCGGCGGAAAGTTAAAAGACATCGAAAAGATGTCGACCGCTTTCCAATCAGATCTAGTCACCAAACTTGCAGCGCAGGCCTTTGCAGGCACCCTAACCCATGAACTTGGGCATACGTTTGGTTTACGCCATAACTTTGCAGGTAGTCGCGATCAAGCTAACTTCTTTAATGAACAAGAGATCAGCAAGTTTGAGTCCGCATTTGCTGCAGCGGGTTATCCTAACCTTACTGTAAAAGCGGATTTCTCAAGCCAGATGGACTATAACGCCGACCGTTTTGCCACTACCTTTGAGAAGTACGATCTAGCCGCACTGCGCTTTGGTTATGCCCGTAACGTTGAAACCATAGATGGCGCCATGGTGTCACTAAAAGAGCAAGATGCAAATCGTCGTAAAGAGCTTAGCGAGGGTAACTTAACTGGCACTACGCAATATGGTGCACTGCATAATGTCGCCGCCGAAAACGACTTAAGGTATTTTGCTTTTTGTACAGACGGTCACGTATCGTTAAACAGTAACTGTAACCGTTTTGATGCCGGTACGAACAACGATGATATCGCGCAATACTATGTTGATAGATACTTCGACAGTTACGACACCATGAACGTGCGCCACAACCGTCAAACGCTGTTTGAAGATAACGTGCTGCCTTACACCATCAATCGTCTTAGTGGCTTTAACGATATTCGTCAGTTTGTTGAAGATACCGCGACGGCGGAGGAGCTATTTGCCTTTAGTCAAAACGATCTGGCCGAGTTTTGTCCAACTCATCAAACGTACTGGTTCTGTGCATCCCAACGTGCAGTCAATAAAGCTGCTGACACATTTTTAAAAGTGGCAGGCATGAATGATATCTTCCTGCATGTCACCTACAAAATGAACAGCGATGACAGCACGGCATTTACTAAGGTTCATTCACTGGAAGATCTACTGGCGAGAATTTACCGTCTCAACGGTAATAAACTCGATGAAAGCTTAGATGTTGGTAAAATCATCACCAGCTTTGAGCAAGATCCTGAGAAGCTTAAGCAACTATTAGTAAAAGCAGATGTAGTGCCTGCCTACCAAGATCTGGTTTATGCCGATGTCACCGTCAATAAAGGACGTCTACTTAACGGTCTTAAAGCGCCACAATCAAATCCAAATCATCCTTATGTTAACGAAAGAGATGTACTGGGAATGTGGCCTGATAAGCTGTTAGCTGTGCGCCAATTGCTAACAAGAAAGTCACCTAGAAGTACCACAGGTCGTACTTACTATGCATTGGCCGATACCGCAAAAGTTCATGATCAATTACAAGGCATGCTTTGCCACATGACCATGGGCAATACTGTGAGTGATCTTAATGGTTACCTAACTAACCCAGCGCTTAAAAATGCCTGTGCCGATGTTGACCCACAATACTATAGTAGCGATGTGGATTATGCCGACCAGCAGATAGAAGCCCTACCGAGCTATGCCACATCACTTGGGCGTTACTTTGGCTTCCCGCAAAGCACTGGCGAAATGAAAGGTAAGAGCAACCTACTGCAGATGATGCTCAAGCAAGTGGTACTCGCCTCATATGACAGTGACTACCGCGGCGAAGAGAAAGCCCGAGTATGGCGTGAATTTGCCGGTATTCATTTGGCAAGTGACGCAGTCAGTTCAGTAAAAACCATCTCGCTACAGGGCAAGAACTATGTAGCCACTGACGAAAACACGCTAGCGATAGCGCTGATTGGGCAACTAGAACAGCTTGATACATTAATGACGAATAAGCCGTTGATGGATCATGTTATGAATGCCGATGGCGCTACTTTTAAAGAGTTAATCGTCGACCCTATGGTAGCCAGAGACAAACGCGTGCTGACTTACCTACCCGTATTATCGTAACGGTTAGTTTACTCATTAAGTAACTTTGCTTTTGCAAACAGCAAAAGGCCTGTATCTACAGGCCTTTTTTATTGGGAGATTAGCTTGCCATTGAATAAGTCTATAGAGCTAAGCCGCTCTGTAAAGTCATTGACTATAGCCCGAAAGGGGTTGATAAAGGGATAAGTATACAGTTTACTTTGACCCACCTATTCAGCAATTTAACAGTTTGTTATATCTCGCTATCGCTTATCATAGCCTCTGTCCTTTTACGATAATTATCTTCAAAGGAAACTAACGCAGCCATAACCCCGGATAAAAGGAGTATTCCAATTGCCGAAGGGATAAACACGATTGCACTCACAATACCTGTAATCCCTGCAGACAATGATATCAACGTAGTAATGATGGCTACAACCAAAAATAACATCCCCACCACCGCTGTAAATCGAGCGGTGAGAAGTAACAAACTTAAGTTGTGAGACTCTAGATTTTTAAACGGCTTCATAAAAAATTCAGTCCTTGAAATATAACGAATGATATAGACCCACCTTTACCAACTAGCATCGATTTAGCCAAACTAATTTTTAGTATTCATGGTAGAGATGAGTACGGTAAAGCTAAATTAAAGCAAACAGTTAAAAGAAACAAGTTGTCAAAGGAAATTGCTAATATTCCACCCTCTGCTATCAGCATGGAAGCGTGCTCGGAGGTACACTATTGGACAAGGGAATTGACTAAACTCTGTGATTAACGGTGGGTGTCTGTGTATTAGTGCTAGCCATAGACAAACGCGTGCTGACTTACCTACCCGTATAGTCATAACGGTTAGATCTGATAACGGTTAGTAGCCCTAACCAGTAGTTAAAGACTGCCCCTCAAAAATGCCTGTATCTACAGGCCTTTCTTATTGGAAGAGTATCTTGCTTAGCATTGAGTTGGCCTACTGAAGGGAGGCGCGAAGTGAAGCCATCAACTCTAGCCCGAGAGTGCTTGATAAGGGGATAAGTATAAAGTTTACTCTGACCCTGACGGATCCCCACGATTTAAGAGCTTACAAAGTTAGGAGTTTGAAATTACTGACATCACATTGGCTGTCGGCCATATAAGGCGCTACAAGATTTAGTTAGGGAACCACAAGCATCCTATTAAGTTCGTAGGGTTCCGTCAGACTCCGCCCCAATCAATTTACACTCGCACTCACACCCACTTACATTTAACGCAAATATCTGCTACAAATGTTATACATCAACCGAAAAAGAGCTTTGCCATGAAATTGATATTCAGAGCACCACTTATATACGGGTTATTAATATTATTAACTGCATGTTCAGATTCAAAATCTGTAGATTCAACACCTTCAGACTCTACACCCCATCCCCAAGCAAATTATGTCTACATCAATGCAAAAATACACACTATGGATGATGCGCAACCTAAGGCAGAAGCTCTAGCTGTATCGGATAATAAGATCGTCATGGTGGGAACAACTGAAGATGCCAAGTTGTATGTGGGGCCAAATACAGAGGTTGTGGATTTAGCAGGCAAAATGGTATTGCCTGGCTTTATAAGTGGTCACGATCACTTGGTCGCTGCAAACTGGACCAAAGCTGGGGTGAATCTCTTTCCAGCAAAAACCAAAGCAGAATATCTTCAATTGATTAAAGAGCATGCTGAGGCCCATCCTGATGATGAATTCCTCTACGGGTACGGTTGGAACTACACTACCTATGGTGGCCGCCCTACAGCCGCGGATCTCGATACCGTAGCGCCAAATCACAAGGCAATTTTGTTTGACTTCACTATCCATGATGCATGGCTTAACAGCGCTTTAATGACTGCTGGTGGTATTGATAAAAACACCAAGGATAATCAACCGGGTTTTAGTTACTGGGAACGTGATGCCGAAGGCTATCCTACTGGTAATGCTATCGAGCTAGCTTGGTTTGAAGCCTACATCGAGTCTGGGGCGTGGAACCCGAAAGTGTTAGTTACTGATAGCCAAAAAGTACTCTATGACATGGCGGCAAGCCAAGGCTGGACCGCTGTGAATAATGTCGGCTTGGTAACTCCTAATATTTCTCACGAGCAAAGAAACAATGAAGAATATGAATTTGCTATGGATATGCTGCACAAATTGGAGCAACAAAAACAATTAAAACTGCGCACCAATATGCATATGATGTATAAAAACGGTGATATTGTTCCTGATGGAGTGATAGCAAAAACCTTAGAGTTTAAGGAAAAGTACAACAGCGATATGTTACGAATCGCTTCTATAAAAATTCATCCCGAAGCAAACTGGGGCACCGCTACCTCACTATTACTTGAAGGCTATAAAGATAAGCCAGAATATAAAGGTATTCGCGGAATAAGCGCTGAGCGTGTTGATGAGATGATCAAAAAAGCCAACGCGAAAGGGGTAGATGTATCCATTCATGTTGACGGCAGTGATACGGTTAGAGCAACTATTGATACAATTTTGGCCTCACGAAAAAACAACCCTGACGAGCGTAACAGCTTGCAGCATTTTGCAGTCGTTCACCCTGACGATCAAAAACGTGCTGGCGATAATAAAATTCCCGTTAATTTAACCCCTATTTGGAGAACAGATTGGGGTAACGGCTATCAATTGGCACTAGATAAGCTGGGAGAAGATAGAGCTCATAATTATTTCCAAATGATTAATAAAATGATTGAATCCGGCACCACCGTTAGCATATCAGCCGATGTGCCTTCTACACCCGCTGAAGAGGCTGGAGCGCTATTTTTATTAGAAGCTGCAATGACAGGCATGAATCCTAACGATCCAGAGTCTAAGCCTTGGCCAAATAAAGACGGTTATATTCTCTCTTTGGAAGAAGGTTTAAAAACGATTACAGTTAACCCCGCTTGGCAGATCCGCATGGAAGACAAAATTGGTTCACTCGTTGTGGGCAAGTATGCCGACTTAGTTGTACTAGAAAAAAGTCTCTTTGATGTGAAACTAGACGAAATTGCAGATGTGAAAGTGATGGCAACAATGGTCGACGGGAAATATACCTACCGCAATGGGCTCTAACATTTTGCTAGCACTCTAGCGCCTTGGGCGGGCGCTTTTTTCACTCCCGCTCGTATCAAAATATAGAACCGATTTTAAGCCTCGACTCTCCTCGGGGCTTTTATATATCTGCTCTTTGTTAACAGTTGACGTAAACCTCAGCGAAATTGGCTACTTTTAGCCAGCCATTAATAACCAACCTGCTCTACATCGATATACAGCATTAAATGTAAGTGATTACTCCCTCTCTTTGATAGAGAATGCGTATGCCCCAACGTCGATGGCAAATGCTTCGGTTAACTTAAGTAGTTGCTCCTCAATCCAGCCTCTGCGGCGGTCGTAGTTTTTACCTGTGTATTTGTCATCACCACACACTTTTTGTTTCGACAGCATGCACGCCGAACGACGCGGCTACAGCAGTGATAATAGGGACTTCTTACCAAATAAAGAGCTCAATACTAATGGGAGTTCGTCTTGGTCTAGGCATGCAACCTCCTTGTTAAATGCTCAAATCAAGCATAGTAGGAGGTCGCGATTGATGTCATTAACTATGGCTGTCTATGTATTTCTTGGGCTTGTTCAACACTTGGGATAAGGACGCGGCTGCGAGCGGCCTATCCTTATACGTTAGAAGCCCGTTAAGACTTCCACTGATCTGTGAACTTTTCAAAATCTAGGTTGACCCATTCACTTTTCCAAAGTTTCAAGTAAGGAATATCAGAAGACGAAGGCGGCAACTCTGTCTTATCAATCTTAACAAGGGAAGGTAAAATTGCAGCATCCCCCATAAGTAACGCTTCACCTGTTTGAAGTGAAGATAAGTTAGAGGTTAAATTCCCAAAAGTATCGGGTAAAATTCTTCGAACATAATTCTGGTCATCAGGGTTAGTTAAACGCATTGCAACGAAGTTACTACATTGAGAAAAAATGGTTTCTGATATTTCGGATGGCCTTTGACTTGCTAATAGAAGGGTTACTCCATACTTACGCCCCTCTTTTGCAATTCTTTCTATTGAGTTTTTTGAAGCTTTGAATCTTGCTAAATCACTTTTAGGTACATACTTATGTGCCTCTTCAAGAACAAGCAAGATTGGTATATCATGTTGTTTCTTTTCTTTGCTACTAGCATACCTTTTATAGTTATAACCAAAGTCAAATAGTATTCTAGAAATCAGAGACACTGTAATGCTTAGTACCTCAAATGGAATTCCGCTTAAGTCGATTATTGTTACGTTGGATTCCTGTTCTTTTTTATAGCCAAGAAATTGCCTTATTGTGTCTTCGAATGAAATATTTTTAGACGCTGTTCCAAAGAGAAACTTTAGACGTTCTTGCTTATACTTTGAGGTGAATCTCGATACAAATTTATCTAGGGTACCATCAGCATAATCACCTTTCGTTACATTAGAGTTTTTAGTTGGCCTAAATTCGTATAATTTTGAAAAGTACATATCAAGCTTATCTTCGTTGGACAAGAAAATACCAGACTCTGCTGTTGTTGAACTATTCTCAGCATCTCCTTCCTCACCCGCAATCATATAGCGATCTACAGCCTTTGAGTTCTTTGTTTCACTTTTAAGGTTAATAAGGCAATTTAAAACTTCTTCGATATCAAACTTAAGTGGACTATCGTAAAATATTTTCTCAACATCTGGATTGTGTTTCTTTTTATTTTGAGTGATAACACTCCTCAATACTGAAGATTGGTTGTAATTATTGTTATCACCAGAATCAAGAAATAGATCTTCTAACTCTTCACTATTTAAAAGCCAATAAGGTAAAACTATATCATCGACACTCAATTTATTAGATGATGGGAATGCTGATGGGTATTCATCATGTATATCAAATATTATTACATGGGAGTTGTTTAACCCCTCATATTGATTGCTTTTTTGTGAAACTGCTTTTTGAAGAATCGTGGCAATAGTATGTGACTTTCCTGAACCAGTAGAACCGACAATTCCAATATGTTTGTTAAAAAATTTATCCCCATCAACGGGAACGCGAACGCGAACACCACCGTTATGTGACAGTTGAGAAAAATCAAATTTTTCTTTATCCGCTAAACCATAAGCATATATTTTTTCAATTTCACTTATTTTTGCAGGTTCAACTTTTTTAGGAGGAATTGCAATAGAATCTCCACCACGAGAGAAAATTTCATTTTTTATTACTCCTAGAGGACTTGCTTCGATAATATATTTTCTATCTCCAGTATCTTTTACTTCAATAGAAAAACTATCAATGACAGCTATTAATATAACATCATCACAATCTGCAATTCTGAGGTATGAGCCAACTTTGAGGTGCTCTTCTGCCAAGCGAAATGAATCTAGATCATCAATGGATACTTTTACTTTATCTGGGTAAACCGAAATTACTTCGGCATTTATTGATTCGGTCATTTAGTTAAATCCTTTACGTAGCTAATATCTTCAACTTTAATCTTTATGTGTTTATTCTGATCGTTAGAAAAAACACCCCGTCCTTATAGAACTGGTATATCTCAACTGTAGAGTCTTATTCTTTAATCAATGCTTCTAAACCTTCAATCGAGTCAACGAACTTGAATTTCACTTTGTTTTCAAGAGAGGGATTTGAATTAAAATGCTTTGAAGATAACTTTGAACCTTTAAACGGGTACGCATCTTTAAAAACAATCCCCGAAGAGTAAATTTGACTTTTAAGTTCAATCTGTTTTTCTGGTTCTAAACCATTAAGGTAAATTGATGGGCAAAAACATGGTTTTTGCCTTTTTGAAATTTTAGCCCACTTATTTGCTAGAAGAAGAATAGCTTCTTTAAGATCTGCTAGATTTTCATGAGAACTGCAATCGATTAAAAAGAATCGGCTAAATGCTTCCATATTAAGGCCACTTGATAAATATTCTTTTTTTACTGATTTTATATATGTAGAACGCCCCTTTCTTTTAATAAACCATGCGTCAAAAACTTCATCTTTGACAGCTATGAGTTTTAGGAATTCTCTTTTGACAAATACCTCTTATCTCTGTTTTGTTC
>NZ_BPEW01000005.1 GCF_019654975.1 Shewanella sp. c952 | reverse complement strand
GATTATTTTTTGAACATTGTTGGCTTGTCGTTGGTAAAGTTTAATTTTTCTGGTTAATCGACTGTTTTAATGGGGTTTTAATGGGGTTTTAATGGGGTTTTAATGGGGTTTTACTGGTTTGTGGTTATTGTTTTTTAGTCGGGCAACTTGTTTTTAAAAGCTTGTTCTTAAGAGCTTATTTTCAGGGCTTATTGAAGTTGTTTTTTGTGGGCTAAATTACGAGGGGGACATATTTTATTGTTATGATTTATCCAGTTTGAGCGCTAAATGTAGTAAAGCAGCAATAAATGGTAGGTTTTCTTGCCATTTATTGCTGTTATAGCCACTGATAGTAGTGGCTAGCTTAAGGTCAGAGCCACTATTTTTAGTGGGTGGTTGCCGTCAAATGAGGGGAAGTCCTCATGACAATCCAGCCATGTATGGTGGGTGACTTGGCGACCTTGTTTTTCGACGCAGCGCACTAAGCTGTCAAACCAAGCTTGGCGATCCACTTTGGCGACATTGTTACAACACACAATGGTGCCTTTTGCTTTGGTGGTGAGCAGTGCCGGCTTAAACAGGCTTTGGTAATCATTAATCAGATCGACAATCCCAAATGGGCTCTTAGCGTATCTTGGTGGATCTAAAAAGACTAAATCAAATTGTGTTGCTGCGAGTTTCGGATAGGCAGGAAGCTTTTGGTTTCTGCGTCCACCCACTTTTAGCCCAGCTAATTGTCTAAGTGCTGGGAATGCATCGCTTTGCACAAATTCGCATACATCTTCAACATGATTGAGCTGGGCATTTTTCTTACCTGCAGCCAGTGCAAATGAGGAAAAGTCGATATTTACCACTCGAGATGCACCGCCTACCGCTGCTGCAGTACCAATACCACAGGTATAGGAGAACAGGTTCAGCACGCTGCAATCTTGACTGTGCGCTTTGACGTATTCACGGCCAACTCGCATATCTAAAAATAGCAGTGGGTCTTGTCCTTCATGGCGTAATTTACTGCTAAACAAAATGCCATTTTCCTGCATTTTTTGTTCGCTAGTTGCAAAGGTTTCATTCTCATCGCTTAAGGGATTGAGTACGCGAGAGTTTTTGTTGGAGCGGTCGTTATAAATAACCGGTAGCGGTGTTTGTTGAGTGAGTAGCTCTGATACTTGAACTAGCTCCTCCTCGGTCAATGATTGATGAAAGCTTTGGATTAACCAAGCTTCGCCGTAACGATCGATGTTGAGGCCATTAATACCTTCGACGGTGCCGTGAAAAATACGATAGCAATTAGTGTCATTTTCTTCGGCGTGAGCAAGAAATTGAGTACGCTTACTAATGGCAGAGGCCAAAGCTTGTGGAAGTGATTGAGGCGATGGGCTTATCGACATAAATAATGGGCTCATTTGAAATAAGGACAGATAGGACGGGCTAATAATAGCAAATTTAATATGATAAATATCATTGCTGCTGGGGGATTAATGGTTTTGTACTGTAATGACTGTTGCCAAAACACAATGTATGTTTTTATTGCTAGAGTATGAGAAAGGATAAGGCTAAAAGGAGTTTCTGTGAAAATAGTATTAGTGCACGGCATTTTTAATACCGGACACGTGATGCGCTGGATGCAGCATCAGCTGACAAAAGCGGGTCATGAATGTTTTTCTCCCACCATTGGACCTTTTGATGGGCGTTTGGGAATTGAGCATGCCGCAGAAAATTTAAAACAGCAGATCGATAGTCATTATGGTGAGACTGATGAGTTGGTGTTAATTGGTTTTAGCATGGGCGGCATCGTCGGTCGCTACTATTTACAATTATTGGGCGGGGCGGGCAGAGTGAGTCAGTTCTTTAGCTTATCAACGCCTCACGCAGGTAGTATTTGGGCTTACCTGCCATATCCATCTAAAGGGGTTCGGCAGCTGCGACCTAAAAGTGAATTGCTAGGTAAACTTAATGCCACTGTTAGCAGCCTTGAAGGTGTTGTGTTGTATTCCTATCGCACCCCGATAGACCTCACTATTGTGCCCAGCATCAGTTCCGTTTGGGCGGTGGCAGAGAATAAGTCATTTTGGATTGTGCTGCACCTTAGTGTGATTTTTAGTCGTAAAATTATTAATGAAATCAATGGTAATTTGCCGCGTTAACATTTTTAAGTTTAAACGGAACGGCGGCGATCTAGGGAACTCGCTGTTTCTGAACTGTGGTTGCTACTTGGCAACTTCTTACTTAGTTGAGCATTTTCCTCAGCTAACAGTGCTTGTTGATAAGCATGTTTAAGATCGGTTTCAATATTTACTTTAAAGCGGCTGAGCAGTTGTTTCGTCGGGTTATCAAATTGAGTGGGTTGCGAATCTAACATACAGATGGTGCCGAATATGTCACCGTTGGGCCAACAAATAGGTAGGCCTAAATAGGCGATTAAACCGAGTTTAATATCTGGGTTTTTATTCCAATTTGGATCTTGAGTCGCATCGTTAACAACTAGCTCTTTTCTACCGGTGATTACCGCTTCGCAATATAAGCCGATACCTAGCTGTTCTCTCTCTTTCGCTTTAAATGGGTTGTTGGGAGTGTTACTGGCAATAAATACTTCTATCTCTCTGGGGTGGGCTCGCATTACTAATGTGGCGGGGATACGAGATATTTCAGAGACCAAATTGACCATCTCTTGCCAGCTTTCACAGATCTCATGGTTAATGTCGATCTCTTGTGTATCGAGAGCAATCATATCGATATTCCTTTTTGCAGATAATAGGCGCGATTCCGTGCAACCCTAATAAATAGTTAAGTTGGTTTCTGGCCAAAATCAACTCAGATTTCAGAAATCGGTGATAAAAAAGGCTGCTTTAGCTGTTGTTGACTATTTGCTGTTACGAATGAGGTTAATAAACAGCGCACTGGCAATCAGTACCTGACGCTCTAAATTAAAGGAGACATAGCTGCGACGCTTACCTTGGTATTTTGCACCGTCTAAGCGTTCAGTTAATGCTTCACCTGTATGGACAACGACCCCACCGAGAAAATCCATTAGCTTAATGCCAATGTCTGAGCGCGCTTTATAACCAAAAGAGGTGTTCTGTGGATCTTCAACCAAGGTAAATAGTAGTTGTGCGACGAAGTCTTCTGAAACATGGGCTCCGCCAAGATAAGTACTTAGCATGTATAGGCAACCAGGTTGTTCACCGGTAATGAGGTGTGCAGCTGTTAGCTCATTGTCTTGGAGTTTACCGAAAAGTAATTGATCAAAAGTTTCTTGGCTGACTTTGACCATAAATATGTGGCCAGCGAGCAATCCATTAACCAGATAAAAAGAGACCTCGGTTGAGTCTACATCTGCTAATGATTTAATGAAGTCTTGACTCCATTGCTCTCGACCATGACTGAGATTAGTGTGATAGTTGGCTATCCAGCCATACATTTGTGGTGCCTCATCGGCGCGCTTACACAGTTTGTCGAAGCTAACATTTTCGGGTGAAATATAGGGGTGAGCTCCCATCACATGGTTGTACTTGAACTGTTGATCTAACATTTTGTTGAATGCGTCGAGCGAGGGTAACTGTTTGAGCTCAAAGGCGGGATCACATAATAGTGTATGGGGTTTGTCGCCAAAGTACTCCATAAGCGCAACCTGTCTACGCAAATTAGGACTGACCTTTGCTCGCTCCCAGCGACTGATTGTTAAAGAGTCTAGATCGGCAAACAGTTCATGATAATCAATCAAATCATACGCTAATGCTTCTTGAGACAAGGCTTTCTGAGCACGTCGCTGGGTAATGTAATCTGCAATGCCTGCAAATTTGTCTGATTTCATGCTGACTCCTGTGTCTTTCTTGATAAAAACCAATACCGAACAATCTGATCTTAACTAGGGGCTGTTGATCTTTCGAGCTTAGTTTTTGTTCGATTCTTTACCGTAAGGAATAATTATTTTAGTACAAGGCTTGAGCGATGATGCTTAGCTGGCTAAGCGAAAAGCTCGTAACGCACTCTAGTCATAAAAGAGTAAAAGAATTGAAGCGAACCCAAAGGGCCGCGTTTCTTGGCTATTTTTACTGTGTTGTAGACTATTTGTGGAGAATAACTAAACGGCATAGCCTCCGCCTTGTCAAAATAGCCAATAAACTGCGGCAAAAACAACCGTGAAAGATAAACAGCCCCTAGGCATTCGGATATTTTTTTTTCATCGCCATGCCCTAATGCCGCTTTTTGATTACTGGTTTAATAGTCACCAATGCGTTACCACTTCCCCTTAAGTTAGCAGCATTTTTGGAATAGGGGGACACATATTCTTATGAGGTTAAATTTATGTCTAACAACACTATTTTCTCAAATACGCAATCTGCACAGTTAGTGTCTTCAACGACTGCGACTAACAAAATCTTTATCAACGGAGCGTCTAGCACTATGAGCACAGTAAACAAGTATTCAAAAGTAATTCTAACCACGTTATGCCTGAGCATGCTAACAGCTTGTGCAAGCAGCGAAGGCGTTGGCGAGGATGGGCGTGACAGTAATCGTGGCCTTAAAACTGGCGTAGCAGGTGGCGCCATTTTAGGGCTAGCAATGGGCGCTGTTGCTGGGGATGCGAGCCTTGCATTAAAAGGGGCGGCAGTTGGCGCCGCGGCGGGTGGTGTTGCCGGTGCGAGTGCGGATTATGCCAATGATAGAGAAGATCACCGCAACGAGAATGCCAACAAGAATATTAATATTAATGGCTTATCAGGTACACAAGTGGCCGGAGCTGCAGCGCCTGCAACTACTGCGCAGAACTGGGATCGCTTAGACACTTTTAGCGGACAATGGCAGGTCAATATCTGGGCATTGGATAGCAAAGGTGAGCGCGTAGAAGCGACTGGTGTTGCTCAAGGTGGATTGAGTAAAACCACGGCAGCGACGTTATCGGTAGAGAACTTAAAGGTGTCAGGAGTAGAGCAAGACCTAAATGGGCAGGTTGAACTGTCATATACACCAGCGCAGGGCTATCAATTGCAAACGGATTTTAATGGCAACAGTAAGCTTAGCTTTTCTGGAGAGTTCCAGCCGCAGCTGCAACGTTACAATTACTACCCAGTCGGTGCAAACGGACAAACTTTTTCTGGAAATGAGCGTAGCCAAATGCGCTTAGAACTTAGATTTGCAGGACAAGATGTTTTCTTGGTCGACAGCTACGCGGTGGTTGATGGTAAAGAGGTGCAGATCCAGTCATACCGCTTTACCCGTCAAGGTTAGGACAATATAAAAGTGCCAATCAATTATCGATTGGCACTTTTTTGTTTATAGAATAGGTAGCTATAAAGCTACCTGTCTGCTTGAGGAAAGGTTAATCGGGCACAGCAGCCTATCGGTTTGATATCGGATAAGCTGAACTGCCATTGGTAGCGCTGGCAAAGACTATCAACAATCAATAAGCCTAGCCCATGTCCATGTCCATGTCCATTGGCGCTATCATGTTCTGATGCAGATAGTCCGCGCCCGTTGTCGGTAATAATAATTTCATCGCTATTGACTGAGATAGTTATTTCTCCAGAGTCACTGGCGTTTATAGCATTGCCGATGAGATTACTTAGCAACATCCGTAATACGGCTGAGGTCGGCTTAATGGTTGGCGCTTGCTTAAAATCAACCGATAGCTTGATGCCTTTACCTTTTGCTAATGCTTGTAGCGGCTGAGTAATGCTTTCGATTTCAGCTTGCTGTAACAATCTAAGCGGTGTGCTGCTGGTGGCATTCTCCTGCTTGACCAAATTGAGCAATGCATCAATGGTATGTTGCATGTCGAGTGCTGCACGTTGAATACGACTGCGTTGGCGGGCTTGAAACTCTGCTGCATTATTTTGCTCCTGCAGTTTGGCCGCACCGCTGATGACTGTTAAAGGGGTTCTTAACTCATGGCTCGCATAGCGGGCAAAGGCTTGTTCCTGCTTAATCATCATCTCATTTTGCTGGCGGTAATCGTTTAAGCTATCAGCAAGTTCAGTAAATTCGGTCGCAGACTGCTCGGGTACGGTAAATCTTTTGTTCGATTCGGGGGATTTTAATTGTTTACTTAACTGCGCGACAGGATCGACTAAGCGGCAACTGAGTTTATGAATGACGAAGCCGAACAAGATAAACATTACGCCGATAAAACACAGTATAAAGAGCTTGATGAGATGCCACTCGCGTTCACTGAGCTCAACGCTTTCTGTTGGGGTGATCATAAATAGCGGCGTTAACTGGCCATCTAGAACGAACTCCCCACGATATAAAAAGATCTCTTTAGGAACCATCCCCCCTAAATTCGGGCGAGAAGACGATAGCCACTCATGCAGGATATCAGTTGACTGGTTATTGACAACTTCGCCATTAAAACCGACAGGAAATTTAGTTAAATCACCGTATTTCTGTGGGATCAGGTCAGTGGAATAGAAGGCTTGGGTGTGCAGCCCTATATTGAGTGGCTGCTTTGCACCTTGCTGAAACAAACTGATGGCATAGGGAGCACTGGTTTTAAGCTCTTGCTGATTGACTGCATCCTCAATCCACTGCATTAAACCGAACATAGATAGATAAAGGGTTAAGCCAATTACAATCGCCACAATACTGAAATACCACAGTAACTTATGGGGAAGACTTGAAGCGGTAGAAACTCTATTCAGTAGCTTGTTTAGCAAGGCTGCTCTCCAAGTTGCAGTCTAAAACCCACTTTAGGCACAGTGGCGAGCATCGGGCATTTAAAGGGTTTGTCGAGTTGATTGCGTAGTTGATACATATGGCTACGCAAAATATCATTGTTCGGTGGTGATTGGCCCCATAACTCTTCAATGATCTGTTCACGTTTGACCACATTTGGCGCATGTTTTATCAGTAACAGTAATATTTGGTAGGTCGTTGGAGTCAGTGCTAACTGCATTTGCTGACGATAGGCTTGATGCTGGGCAATATTAATTTCAACATCACCAAATTTAAGCACCCCTTGTGCCACCTGACCACGATGACGCTTTATCAGCGCTTTTACCCGAGCATCAACCACATCTAAATCGAAGGGCTTTCCTAAATAGTCATCGGCGCCGCAATCAAAACCGGTGAGAAGATCCGCTTTATTATCGAGTGCAGTTAACATCAAAATTGGGGTACTACAGCCAAGTGAGCGTAGTGCCTTACATAGGCTTAGACCGTCGAGCTTAGGCAGCATTAGATCTAATATGATGGCATCAAAATCAAATGCTTGTGCCAGTGATAAACCCAGTTCGCCATTATCTGCGAAATCAAGCTCTGCACCTTGAGCCTCGAAGTAATCTCCGAGAATGCCAGCAACATCTATATTGTCTTCGATAATGAGTAGTTTTAGTGTCATGGCAATTCATCAAGGGTTCTGTTCATGCTGGTTACTTTAGCACTTTTTTTGTCGAAAAAATGTCAATGACATTTTCTTCACTTTACAGCTGGCATGCTACTGCAAAAGTTGATGAGGATCTCGCATGACATACGCTCGCGTGAATGACGGCAATCGCACCGAAGTGTGTTTGTCAGTGATAGTACCGCTATTTAATGAGTCGCAAATGATTGCGCCGCTTTTATCCCGGCTTACAGCTGTATTAGCGGAGCTTGATGAGAGCAGTGAAATTGTATTTGTTGATGACGGCAGTAGTGATGACTCTTGGTCGCAGGTAAGTCAGTTGCCTTTAGCAAGCAATGAGTACCAATGTATTAAGCTGAGCCGAAATTTTGGTAAAGAGGCGGCGATGTCTGCAGGTATTGAGCATGCCCGAGGGCTGGCTGTGATCATGTTGGACGCTGATCTTCAAGACCCGCCGGAACAGATCCCATTAATGCTTGAGCAGTGGCGATCAGGCTACGATATCGTCAATATGAAACGTCGAAAACGATTGGGTGAAACTTGGTTTAAACGATTTTCAGCCAGCTGTTTCTACCGCCTGATGAATTGGGTGTCGGATTCCCCTGTGCCGGAGAATGTGGGTGATTTTCGTTTAATGAGCCGCCAGGTAGTGGACAGCATTAGAGCCTTACCTGAGCGGAACCGATTTATGAAAGGACTATTTAGCTGGCCAGGATTTTCGCAAACTACTCTAGAGTTTGACCGCGACCCTCGCTTTGTTGGAGAAACAAAATGGAATTACGGCAAGCTATTTGGCTTGGCGATGGATGGCATCACCTCTTTTAGTTTTAAACCGCTGCGGATTGCCACATGGTGCGGTGTTATTACTGCCTTTAGTGCCTTTGCTTATGGTGGTTGGGTGGTCAGTAAGACATTGATCTACGGTGAGACTGTTGCGGGTTATCCTTCGATGATGGTGGTGCAGCTTGGTCTCGCAGGTATTCAGTTGTTAGCGCTGGGCTTGATTGGTGAGTATTTAGGACGGGTGTTTGTTGAGGTTAAGCAGCGACCACTTTACTTGATTGAAGAGGTGGCTTACAGCCAATCACTGTCACAAGTCAAACCTGATCGAGCTTCCACCACAGCGAACGTTACCAAGAGTAATGTTAGCTATTTGGAGGCGAAGTAATGCAAGCGTTGAGCACTGGGCAGAAAAGTCTGGCTGTATTACTGCTGGTGGTATTAACCCGATTACTGCTGTTACCTCTATATCCGCTGATGGATACCACTGAAGCTCGTTATGGTGAAATGGCGCGATTAATGGTTGAGACAGGAAATTGGGTAACCCCTTTGTTTGACTACGGTGTGCCGTTTTGGGGTAAACCGCCTCTGCATACATGGATGAGTGCAGCGTCAATCGTCGTTTTTGGGGTCTCTGAGTTTGCAGTGCGTTTTCCGCATTGGATAGCGGCAATGTTGACCTTAGCCGTGATAGCTACTTTCGCTAAGAAGCAGCGACTGCCTGTTTTACCATCGTTGATTATCTTAGCGTCTACTGTTGTATTTATTATCAGTGCAGGTGCGGTCATGACTGACATGGCGTTAACGTTAGGCCTGACGATGGCGATGGTCGGCTTTTATTTGTGTTGGCAAGGCGAGCTGCGTTGGGGCTATTTTGGTTTTGTTGGTCTGGCGATTGGCTTGCTGGCAAAAGGGCCGGTAGCGCTAGTCATTTTTGCCATTGGTACTGGGTTATGGCTGTTGTGGCAATATGGAGTCTTCAGACCTTGGAAACTACTATGGCAACGTATTCCACTCATCTCTGGCTTGCTACTAATGTTGGCCATTGCGCTGCCTTGGTATGTTCTGGCTGAAAAAACGACGCCTGGATTTTTGAACTATTTTATTGTCGGTGAGCATTGGTCAAGGTTTGTCGATAGTGGCTGGCAGGGTGATCTTTACGGTAGTGCTCACGATCAAACTCGCGGCACTATTTGGCTTTATTTCCTTGGTGCTGCGCTGCCTTGGTCTGCATTTTTACCGCAAGCCCTGTATAAAATCTATGTTGAAGCGCCTAAACATAGCGATAAGCAGCTCAATAGCAACAACAGTGCGCTTGCAAGTTACCTCATCTGTTGGATGCTCGCGCCCATGGTGCTGTTCACTCTTGCTGGTAATATTTTGCCCGCCTATGTATTGCCCGGGATCCCAGCATTAGCGTTACTTATTACCTTTGCTTGGCGTGGCTCTCAAGTCCCACATTTGCATAAGGTAGCAATAGCCATCGCGGCTTTATTAATGGTAGCGGTTGCGATCATCCACTTCGGTTCAGCAAAAGACAAGAGTGAGCGCTGGTTACTACAGCAGCGCACTGAAATATTGCCGACCTATTACCTTAATAAGCAACCTTTCTCGGCTCGATTTTATAGTGCTGGTCAGGCTGAAAAGATTAATCGCTTGCAGGAGGTGGATTCAAGCGAGCAGCGCTTCTATTTAGTGGTAGATATCTCAAAAGTGGACAAGCAATTAGTCAATTGTGACGAGATCGCAAGTAACAAAGATAGAGGGCTACTGCTTTGTCGTCGCAGCCATTAAATTTCCTGAAGCAAGTGTGGCGCATACAGCAACAAGAGCTGCGTTTTTTGTTGGTCGGTGCAGGCGTTTTTGCTGCTGATGCCACGCTATTTTATTTGCTCTTTGAAGTGCTTAACTTGCAACTTCTGCCGGCAAGAGTGTGTGCATTTGTGATTGCTGTGTTGCTGTCGTGGTGGTGCAATCGTTGTTGGACTTTTCATGAACGAAAACAAGCAGCGAAAACTAAACAGTTGTTGATGTTCATTACCGTATCAAGTGTTGCTGCAATTGCTAATCTGAGTGCCTTTTATTTGGTCACGCTGCTTTTAGGCAAAACTTGGTTGGATCTTAGTTTAGCGTTTAGTGTTGGTGTGTTAGTGGGGTTAATGCTTAATTGGTTTGGTGCTAATTTATGGACATTTAAAGTCGTTAAAGATGAATAATCCGCTAAAAAGGCTGCTATGTGTTACAAACTGTTAAATTTGCTTTTACTCTGTGCTCAAAACCGCTAGCTTCAAGGAGTGTACTTTTGTGATTGCTAATGGAGTGGAACAACATGGAATCGGTTTTAAAAGGCTTTGGAGTGAGTTTAGTGCTCGTTACTGCGGTCGTAGCTCAACCTGCAGAGGCTAAATCTACGCCTAAATTGACCTTAACAGAGTCAACATTAAATGCGCCTTTTAATCTGACTCACCCGATAGTGGCGGCAGATCTGTTGCCCAGTTCTGGCAAAGAGTTAGTGGCGTTTGGTGTTGATGATTTAAGCCAGCGCTGGATGGCCGTTTATGGTTTAGATAAGGGGCAGTACAAGTTAGCGATTAAGCTTGAGTTGCCTCAAGCAATGCACTCCTTCGACATCACAGAATATCAAGAGGGTAAGACCCAACAGTTGTATTTTTTGTCTCAAGAACAGCTGCATGTTTTTAAGCCGCTAAAAGATAATACAGTGGCAGAGCTTTCGGCTATAGCGAAGATTAACTCGTTATCTTTTAAGTCCCGCCCCGATTACCTCAGTGAAGGCGAGTTTATTGCGGATCTTAATGGAGATGGTGAAGACGATATTTTGATCCACGATTTTAATCAGCTGCAGTTATTTATTGCCGATAACGGCGAATTTAAACAGCAACAGCTGCCAATAAAACCTCAATCTCGATTATTTGAAGATGGTGCTACCTACACGCAGTCTAAGCTCTATGTTACTGACATCAATTTGGACGGGTTAGTCGATATTGTCAAAATTGGTGAAGGCGAGTTAGAGCTCTATAGCCAAACAGAAGACAAGCTATTTAACCCCATTGCTGAGTATGTGTCTGTTAGGCAACCTATAAGCGGTATTGACTGGTGGAACAAGCGCGACGCATATGGTGAGCAGCTTGACCAGAGTGAGTTGGTGTACCGTAAAGTGGAGGAACTTAAGGATATTAACAACGATGGTATTACCGACCTTGTCGTGCGCTACACCAAAAGTTCAGGCGTATTCGATAGAGAGAATGATTATGAGGTTTATCTTGGTGAGAACCAGAAGGGCAAACTAGTGTTCCCAAAAGTTGCCAATAGCGTTGTTAAAGCTGAGGGAACCTTAACGGGATTGCAGTTTATTGATATTGATAGTGACGATAAAGTCGAGGTGATGGTCGCTGGGTTTGATATCGGAGTGTCACAGATCATTGGTGCTTTGCTGTCAGGCAGTATCGATCAAGATGTGCACCTGTTTAAAATGGATGATCAAGGGCGTTTTGCTGAAGAGTCTAATGTGAGTAAAGAGGTTGAGCTTAATTTTAGTTTGAGCTCAGGACAAAGTGGCAGCCCAGTGGTCAAGCTGGCGGATCTTAATGGCGATGGCCTTAAAGATTTAATCTTGTCAGATGATGAAGACACGCTAAAGATCTATTTCGGCGCGACTGGCGATAGCTTGTTTAGCCGTAATGCTGAAAAGCATGATTTAAAACTGCCTGTTGATGGTGGCATGCTGCAAAGTGATGACTTAAATGGTGATGGTAAAGAGGACATCTTGATTAAGTACGGCAAACAAGATGATAAAGCTCTCGCTAATCAGTTTAGGGTCTTTTTCGCCAGCTAATACCAATCAGTATAAAGATTTGATCGCTCAGTGAGAGTTTAGCGACTTTGAGGTAAGGCAATGAATGAAGAACATAGTTATTCTACATTCAAGTTCATTAACACAGCATCAAAGCCTCTAAAACTCGCCTGTAAGGAGTGTTTTTGGCTTCCTACTTCTGCGTTGAATAAACTCATAAGGGAATAACCATTGTGTCATTACTCACTTTGGATTAGCCTGCCTTGAATTAGTTCGCCAAAAACACTCTGAGTAGATCAAATACTTATACTGATTGGTAATATATATATTAGGGGTTGTCACAAGCAACCTCTGTTACTCTTTAGTCACATTTTTAACCGCTATATTGATGCCTTTCATTTCTGTAAATACAAACAATCACTTTAATTTACAAAGCTATATGTAGCCTTTCCTTACATTGCAATTGCTGACAGTTCTTGACGTAAATTCTTGGTCATAGGTAGTGAGTTTGTCATTAATTAGTTAAGGAAAATAAATGAACTTCACACCACGGAGTATGAGTTGTCTCTTTTTAGCATTGGTTACAGTTACTGGTTGTAGCTCAGATGATGAAAGCAATTCAAGCAGCGAAGCATACGTACAGTACTACAGTGCATCAGCCAATAGCACCGCAACAGCCTTGGTTTTAGATGATTATCAATATACCGCAATTGATTACGCAGATTCTCAACCGCGCTATGTTTACAGTACTGGAGCGGTTGAAATGGAAGTGGTTGGTAGTGATGAATTTGGTGATGAGATATCGCTTTACACTTCAAGTTTGTCGCTTGCTAATGGCGATGATCACTTCTTTGTTTTGACGGGGGATTATAGTGAACCAGAGTTATTAGACATTCAGTATGACCGCACAGAGATGGACGAGTTGAATGATGATGACAGTGATGACTACAGCAAAATGCAAGTCTTGGTGGTTCATGCTGCAGTAGGTGAAGCCACTTATGATGTTTACTTTGGTAAAGACGTTGAGGGCTTTAGTGCTGCTACTATGTTGGATTCGCTTAGCTATAAAAGCTATTCCAGTGAAGTGATGTTTGATACTGGCGAGTATGTGCTTTATCTCGCGGAGACAGGGGCAAGTGTGCCTATCTATACAACGGCAACGTTGGACTTATCTTCTAACACTGTTTATAAGTTTGTGATCCGCAATAGTTTTGGTCCAGGAACGCCCAAGCTCACCATTGATGCTGTTGATTCGACCGGTAGCCCAACCCAATATGCCAATATTGATGCCAATGCCGAGTATCGTGTTTTCAATGCACTGATTAATGCTGAAGAAATTGATATCACGATGTCGAGTAATCAAGAGACCCAATACCTATACGATCTTGGACAATATGAGTTAAGTGATTTCACTGCTATTGGTTACAGTGATTATGGGGTGACAGTTACAAACAAGAGTGCCAATGAAATACTGGCGAACAATTTGTTAGTGACCTTTAACCAAGATGAAAGCAAGTCAATACTGGTGTATCAAGACGCGGCTGGAGTGACCAAAGGCATGACATTGACTCACGACCATCGTCCGCAAGCTTTCACTCATCAAATTGATTTAGCGAATTTGGTTTTTGATTATGAGGCGCTTGATGTCTATTTCGTTAAACCAACAGAAACTATCGAGTCTGCCGAATATAAACTTAGCTATGTAGAGTTCACGGAATTGGGGACACTCAGTATTGCGTCTGGAGAATATGAGATAAATGTTGTTTTTGAAGATGACAATGAAACACTGACTTTGCTCTATCAATCTGAGCCAATACAGTTTGAGAACGCTGGCAATTACACCATGGTGTTGCATAAGGACGAATCTCAGTCATTGGGCTATCGACTGACGATTTTATAATGACTCAACGAGGCGCTAGTTTCGTTGTAAAAACTAGCGTCTCATCAGTACTACTATTGCTTTTCTAAGCTCTTGAGGGCATCGGTATCGATGCCTTTCATCACTTCTTGTTCAAGTGCATGCTGCTGGTTTATATCGTTGGCTTTTTTCTGCTCTTGTAACTGTTGCTGTTCGATTATCATTCTAGTTTGACGCTGCGCTGCCTCTTGCTCTGTTTCACATTGTCTAAAACCATCAGACCAACCTTGAGCATACTGTTTGTCGCTGTTGAAGCGATTGACATCTTTTTTGAATTCGTCGAATAAGCTACCGCCAGCTTTGTTACCGCTATGACAACCGTCATCAAAACCGTCGGCATAGGGAAGTGGAAAGCCTTTCTCAACCATCAAATCATGCTGGCTAACACAGCCTGAAAGTACGAAAGCCAAAGCCATTGAAATTAACGTTGTCTTGATTACTGGATTTGCAAAGTCAGTCCCCATTGATATTACCTCTGGTTGAATATGTTATACCAATCAGTATAAAGATTTGCTCGCTCAGCGAGAGTTTACCGGCTTTGAGGTAAGGTCATTAAATGCTCCTCGGTAACAGCTCCTGCGTTACTTTACCTCCCATATCCATATAGTCGTGCATTAATGCCATTCACCACATCTGACCTCCAAGGATGGAGGGAATGCCTTAAGCATGTCAGGAACATGCTAGGCCATGTGGTTAGCAATGAATGAAGGGCATCGTTATTCTACGCGCAGCATCAAAGCCGCTATAACTCACCTTGGATTAGCCTGCCTTGGATCAGCTCGCCAAAAACACTCTGAGTAGATCAACTTCTTATACTGATTGGTATTATTAAGTTTAGCAGCGTAACTGAATGTGTTGCAGGTATTCTGTGATATTGGAGTGATTATTAAAGGAAAAAGGTGCAGAGGTAAAAGCGAAATTAGCGTCTAAGTTATTATTGTTATGACGATATTTTTTCATGCCTTTGGGGCGAAATGATATGCTTTTACCTCTGCGATAAGGGCGGTTAGCGACCGATCCGACAGAGCTCTCCCGAGAGTTTACTAATGCGGCTACGCAGTTGCTCAATCTCTAATTTTATTATCTTACTGCGGCTTTCAGGCTGCTCGCTTTGGCGTACCAGTTGATACACTGTTTTTGTTGATAAGCCGTACTGCCTAGCAACGTCAGACAGTAATCTGCCATTATTTTTAACTTCGTCGATAACGCTGAGGTTGAGTTCATGTTTTATTGTTGTCATTAATTACCTCTTTATATTACTAACATGTGGACTGTTGAACGCTCTACATTCCACGGACTGAAGCTTAGATATTTGCTTAACATGGCAAACTTTTGGCAGTTATCTGATAATTTTCTAAGTTATTTTACTCTGCATTTTCGCTCTTTCTATGGGACCTGCTTTTACTACTTTATAGGTATGCTTGTTTTGTGCCAAATTCAAAAAATAAAGTTATTTCAAATTAAAACAGTGCGTTAGTTTTTTACTTCAACTTGAGAGCTTAAGTGGAGTTGTGATTGACGTTACAAGATGGTGCAAGCTTGCTTGATTGTGGTGCAAGGGAGCCTCGTCAAAGAGTTGTACGTTTTTAAAGCGCTTGTCGCATTGGGCATTGTCTATTCACTGGTGACTTATATACTGCTAACAAATTCACTCGATATGTTGTCGTCTTTATTCGCATGAAGACAGTTAGGAGTAATGTTTATGAGTATTAAGCACAGTAGTGCTATCGCTAGTTGTATTGTTGCAGCAGTGTTTGTGTCAGGTTGTCAGACAACCAATCCATATAGCAATGAATCCCAAAATGCTAAAGCCACTAATGGCGCCTTGATTGGCGCATTAGCGGGTGCTGCGATAGGTGTAGCTTCATCAAGTAAAAGTGACAGAGGCAAAGGTGCGTTAATTGGCGCAGCATCTGGCGCTGCGCTTGGCGGTGGTATTGGTTACTACATGGATGTGCAAGAAGCAGAGCTGCGTAAGCAACTACAATCTTCGGGCGTGAGTGTGACTCGTAGCGGTGATACCATTATTTTGAATATGCCAAATGATGTCACTTTCGGTGTAGACCAAACCGATCTTAGTCAGCGAGCAGAGCAAGTGCTAAACAGCGTTGCGTTAGTTGCATTAGAATATGATGAGACCAAACTCAATGTGATGGGTCATACCGATAGCTCGGGCGCAGCCTCGTACAACATGAGATTATCGCAGGTGAGAGCCAGTGAAGTAGCAAGCTACTTGATGAGCCGTAAAGTACCGTCAGCGCGAGTGGTCTCACACGGTGTTGGCGAAGATAGACCAATTACTAGCAATGAGACTAAAGCGGGAAGAGCTGAAAATCGCCGCGTTGAGATTATTCTTAGTCCACTAAGCTAATTTTATACTGATAACTGTCATTGTTATTTGCGACTATTTGTCTAATGAATTTGGTTTTTGAGTGATCCCATTCAAGCGCTTGAACATGGATAGCCTCGCAAGGACGTTATAGATTGTTTTCAATTGATAAATGCTTTTTGATCGCCCTCAGTTATTGCTTTATTTATTGTCGCGTTAAAGTCACTTATGGAAACTAACATGAAAAAATGGATTGTCGCTTCGTTATTAGTCTTACCTCTCACAGCCAACGCAGCACCTATTGAGATGCGCGCCGCGGGTAGTCTGAAAAATGCGATGTCAGATATTGTGGCTGCGTACCAGCTAGAATCAGGGCAAGCGGTTAATAGTCGTTTTGCGCCTTCAGGTCTGCTTAGAAAGCGGATAGAGGCTGGTGAGGTTGTGGATGTTTTTGCCTCTGCCAATATTAAGCATCCTCAAACGTTACAGCGAAATGAACTGGCTGAAAGTGTGGTGATGTTTGCTCAAAATCAGATGTGTGCCATTGCACAGGCTGATGTTGATCTCAATAGCGAAGGTTTATTACAGAAGATGCTTAGTAGCGATATAAGGCTAGGTACATCTACGCCCAAAGCTGATCCTTCAGGTGATTATGCATGGAAGGTATTCGCTAAAGCGGATGCCTTTAGTGCTGGTGCACAAGTACGGCTAGAAACTAAAGCATTGCAGCTCACTGGCGGCGAGAACAGCAAAAAAGCCCCTGTGGGACGTAACACTTATGGCTGGGTAATGGAGAACAATCGCGCTGATATCTTCTTAACCTACTGCACTAATGCAGTGTTGGCGCAAAAAGAAGTGCCCAATCTTAAGGTGGTGCAATTACCTGATGAGCTGGCAGTGGGAGCAAATTACGGTTTAGTCGTATTAAAGGCTGCTAAACCGGATGCTTGGAAGCTTGCGATGTTTGTGTTGTCAGAAAAAGGCCAGTCTATCTTAGCTGACTATGGTTTTAGTGCGCCGTTAAAGCTGTAGGATAATACCAATCGCTATAAAGATTTGGTCACTGAGCGAGCGTTTAGCGGTTTTGAGGCAAGGTCATTAAATGCTCCTCGATAACTGCTCCTGCGTTACTCTACCTCCTATATCCATATAGTCGTGCATGAATGACATTCACCACATCTGACCTCCAAGGATGGAGGGAATGCCTTAAGCATGTCAGGAACATGCTAGGCCATGTGGTTTGCAGTGAGTGAAGTACATAGTTGTTCTAGGTTCAAGCTCATTAACGCCGCATCAGAGCCGCTAAAACTCGCCTGTAAGGCGTGTTTTTGGCTTCCTACTTCGGTGTAGGATAAAGGCAAAAGGGAATAGCCATTCTGGCAATTATCCGCCTTGAATTAGTTCGCCAAAAAACACTCTGAGTAGACCCACTACTTATGCCGATTGGTATAACCTAACAAAAATGCCGCCTATCAAGGCGGCATTTTTTGTGGTTCAGTTAAGCGAGTTAATTTAATAAGAACACGGTGGCTAGGCCTAAGAAGGCAAATAGGCCAATCACGTCGGTCACTGTGGTTAACACCATACCGCCAGCGAGTGCAGGATCGATGTTCATTTTTTTGAGGATAAGTGGAATACTGGCACCGGCAAGCCCTGCGACAGTCATATTTATCAACATAGCGCCACCAATGGTTGCTCCTAGCGTGATATCACCTTTCCATGCCCAAACGGCCGCAAAGACCAGAACTGACCATAGTATGCCGTTGAGGAAGCCAATGGCGAGTTCTTTACCGATAAGCCATCTAGAGTTACTTTGACCAATTTGACCTAAGGCAATACCACGAATAACCAGCGCTAAGGTTTGGTTACCAGCTACGCCGCCCATGCTGGGGACAATGGTCATCAAAATCGCGATGGTGGCGAACTGCTCCAATGTTCCCTCAAACATGTTGCTGACAGAAGCGGCGAGTAATGCGGCAAATAAATTAACTGTTAACCACAATGAACGACGAAAAGTACTTTTTAGCACTGGGCCAAAGGTATCGGTATCATCGTCCATACCCGCCATACCCATCATTGAGTGTTCAGCATCTTCACGGATAACATCAACCACGTCATCAATGGTAATACGGCCAAGTAGTTTGTTGTTATCATCAATTACCGGAGCTGACATCCAGTCATGACGTTCGAACAGCTGCGCGACCTCACTGTCTGACATGCCTACGGGAATCGGCTCAACATCGGCTGCCATGATATCCCTAATGGATGAATCAGGGTTACAAGTCAGTAGGTCGGCAATACGAACACCACCAAGTACGCGATCATGCTTATCGACCACATACAGCATATCGGTTGCGTCTGGTAATTCGCCGCGAATTCTTAAATAGCGAAGTATCACATCGATATTGACGTCAGGCCTTAAGGTCACCGTATCGGTATTCATAATACTACCGGCGGTATCATCAGGATAGGAGAGTGCTTGCTCAACCCTGACCCTATCTTGAGTGCTCATAGACTGCAGCACCTCATTGAAGACGCTGTCAGGTAAGCTTCTTAAAATATAGGCTAAGTCATCGGTGTCCATGCTTTTGGCCGCTTTAGCGACTCGCTCAGGACTCATTTGACTAATCAGGCTATCTTTCAGCTCTTCGCCCAGCTCATCGAGAATTTCGCCGGTATGCTCTTGGTCAATCAATTGCCAGAGGACTTGACGAGTTCGTGGTGGCGAAGATTCGAGGATAAAGGCAATATCAGTGGCTGCCATGTCTTGCAGCATATTACGGACATGGACGAACATCCCGCTACCTAATGCTTTATTCAGCTGATTGAGGCGTTGGTCTGTTGTTTCATTATCTAAGACTTCAATCGGCATGGATCCCTCTCAGGCGCGTGTAAAAGGCACATATAATAACGTAAGTAATACCAATCGGCTCAAGAAATAGCTCACTGAATTAATTGGATTGGTATCAGAGGTATAAAGGATAAATTTTACAGGAAAAGAGGGCTAGCTGTCTTCGTCAAATTTGGCATTAATTAAATGGCATATGGCCTCTAATGCTGGCTCAGCATCTGCTCCTGTGGCAACTAGTTTTATGGATTTGCCCATTCCAGTCTCCAACATTAGTAAGCCTAGTACACTTACAGCGGATGCTTGTTTTTCGCCTTGGATTATTGTGATTTCAGCATCAAATTCAGAGGCTAATACCACCAGTTTAGTTGCGGCTCGGGCATGAAGCCCAAGCTTATTGCATATGGTAACTTGTCGTTCAATCGTTGGCATTTTTTAACTCGCGGTGGCTAGTTGTCACTTTATGCCGTCCATCTTTAAAGTGTTCAGCAAGCCTTTCGGTTACATACACAGAGCGATGTTGGCCTCCGGTACAACCAATAGCAATGGTCAAATAGCTGCGATTATTACGCTCTAAATCTGGCAGCCATGTACGGAGTAAATTCTCTATCTGCCAGATAAATTTATTCACCAATGGGCGTTGATTGAGAAAATCCTGTACCGGCTTATCAAGCCCCGTCATTGGCCTTAGTTCGGGCTCCCAATGCGGGTTAGGCAGAAATCTAACATCGAACATAAAGTCGGCTTCGGTAGGCATACCATGTTTAAAACCAAAAGACTCAAACTTGATCATTAGCTCTTTATCAACATTACCCAATAAAATCTCACGAACTTGATCGTTAAGATCGTAGATGTTGAGGTTTGAAGTATCGATATAGTGGTCGACTATTTTGGCTAATGGTTCTAGCTGACGGCCTTCAAGCTGAATGGCTTCTTTCAATGAGATATTCGAATGAGACAGCGGATGAAGTCGTCGGGTTTCGTTATAGCGTTTAAGCAATACTTCATCGCTTGAGTTGAGAAAGAAGCTGAGTAGTTCGACACCTTCAGGTAGATTAGTTAGGTGTTTTTCCAGCTCTGTATCTTTCTCTGGCATATTGCGAATATCGACACTAATTGCCACGAGCTCCGAATTTCCCGTTAGCTGCTCTAACAGTGTTCCCATCATCGGTAACGGAAGATTATCGACACAATAATAGCCGAGATCTTCTAACATCCTTAGAAGAACGGATTTACCAGAGCCTGAACGACCAGAGACAAGAACGAGTTTCATCTTTTGACTACCTGATAGAAGTTAGAATGAGTGTTTTATATATGTTTACAAGATGTATAAGGGTATAGATTAACTTTTTTATTGGTGAAAGCAAGAGCTTAGGCAAGAAGGAGAGAATAAATAATATTGCTGTCATAAATACTAAGGTCTTTAAATAACCTACTTGTTTAACATAAGGTTACTTAAAGACCTGAGTAATTGGCTATTGAGTGATCAAATCATATAACTCTGATTCACTCGTGCTTTTTCTCAACTGCTTAACAATAGCTTTATCGTTAAGCTTTTCAGCCATTGAAGACAAAGTGGCTAGGTGTTGCTCACATTGCTCTGCAGGAACCAAAAGTGCAAACAATATGTCGACTGGCTGCTTATCTATCGAGTCAAAAGAGATCGGTGTTTCGCATTTGATTAATATGCCCAGTGGATGGTCAATATTGGTCAACCGCCCATGCGGGATTGCGATACCGTTGCCTATACCTGTGCTACCCATTTTCTCGCGAGCCAAAAGGCTCTCGAATATCTCTTGTGAAGATAGAGTAGGGTACTGGACAGCGGCAATGTCGCTGATGAGTTCCAGTACTTTTTTCTTACTGCCCGGAGTGGCACAGGTGGTGCATTCCGGCTGCAGGATGGTACATAGTTCCATCGTTAGTGTTTGGTCAGCTTCTCTTTGTGTTTAATAACCTGACGATCTAATTTATCGATCAGGGAGTCGATTGCGGCGTACATGTCCGCATGTTCCGAAGTCGCAAAAATTTCCCCTTTTTTAAGGTGAATTCTGGCTTCGGCAATCTGCTGCATTTTTTCTACGTTCAAAATGACGTGGACATTATTGATCTGATCGAAATGACGTTCAAGCTTTGTAAACTTTTCTTCGACATAGCCACGCAGTGACGCGGTGATTTCGATGTGATGTCCAGTAAGGTTAATTTGCATAGAAAATTCCTCCAAGTGCCTAATTTTGAGTTATAAACTCTTACGTTGGTTTGAGGGCGGGATAAGCATTGCTTCACGGTATTTCGCGATGGTACGACGAGCAACTTTAATCCCTTGTTCTGCCAAAAGTTGCGCCATTTTGCTATCGCTTAATGGTTTCTTTTGGTTTTCAGCAGCGACTAACTTCTTAATAAACGCTCTAATAGCTGTAGATGAGCACTCTCCACCGTCGTCGGTTCCGACATGACTAGAGAAGAAATACTTTAATTCGAAAATACCTCTTGGGGTATGCATATACTTTTGAGTGGTAACCCTTGAGATGGTGGACTCATGCATCTCAACAGCTTCTGCGATATCATTTAATACCATTGGCTTCATGGCTTCATCGCCATATTCAAAGAAGCCTTGCTGGAATTTTACAATGCAGTTACTAACCTTTAATAATGTTTCATTACGACTTTCTAAACTTTTGATAAACCACTTAGCTTCCTGCAAATGACCACGGATAAACTGGCCATCGGCTTGGCTTTTAGTGCTGCGAGCCATTGATGCGTAATGCTGATTAACATTAATTTTAGGCATGTAATCTGGATTTAGTTCAACCACCCAGCGACCTTTCTTTTTGGCCACTGATACATCAGGAATAACGTATTCATCTTTGCTGCGGGTGACTGCCAGCCCTGGTCTTGGGTTGAGAGTTTGGATCAAGCTAATAGCTTCACGTAGCTCATCTTCTTTAAGCTTAGTTTTACGCATTAACTGTCTAAAATCGCGCCCTGCAATCAAATCCAAGTAGTCTTTGATGAGTAGGCGGGCATTGTCAATATGCGGCGTTGTCGCGGCATATTGCGCCAGTTGGATCAATAGACATTCGCTTAAGTCGCGAGCGGCAACACCAATGGGATCAAAATGCTGCACGCGCTTGAGCACGGCTTCAACTTCATCAATCTCAATCTCAGGGTCGCCCATGGCTTCAAGAATATCTTCGCAGTTTTGAGTGAGGTAACCACGTTCGTCAATAGCATCAATAATAGCGGTGGCGATAGCAAGATCGTTATCAGAAAATGGTGTTAAGTTCTTTTGCCACTCAAGGTGCTCATATAAACCTTCGCTGGTTTCACCTTGGAATGGCATATCGTCATCGCGCATACCGCCAGAACTTGCATTTGATGAGACGGTATAGACCTCGTCCCAGGTGGTATCCATCGGCAGTTCATCTGGCATTGAGTCTTGGGTTAATGCATCAGAAGTTTCAACTGCGGCGCTATCTTGCTGGGGATCAACATCGGCACTCGCACTATAATCGTTGTCACTATCGGACTCAGAATAGCTGTCTGATTCGCTGGTGGTGCGGTCTTCGTTGCTAACGGGTTCGCCGTCAGACTGCTCTTCATCTAATTCAAGCAAGGGGTTAGACTCTAATGCTTGTTGGATCTCTTGCTGCAGCTCTAAAGAGGACAGTTGCAAGAGGCGGATTGCCTGCTGTAACTGTGGAGTCATGGTTAGCTGCTGACCCATTTTGAGCTGAAGTGACGCTTTCATCTACCGCTATTCCCTACACTGTAATTAAACGTTGAAGCTCGCTGATTCGGCGAAGAGTACATAAAGGTCAACACTATGATTGTATTGGTATACTGAACAAGTGCCATGCTTTAAACGCTCATGTTGTTGATTAACTATAGCCTGAATTGTTCACCTAAGTACACAGCTCTAACCTGCTGGTTGTCTAAGATTTCGGCAGGCGTGCCCTCAGCAATGAGATTTCCGTGACTTACGATATATGCATGCTCACAAACGTCTAATGTTTCACGAACATTGTGATCAGTGATAAGCACGCCTAAGCCGCGGCTTTTTAGCTGCTCAATGATTTTTTTAATGTCGATGACCGAAATTGGGTCTACGCCTGCAAAAGGTTCATCGAGTAGAATAAATTTTGGATTGGCCGCTAGTGCTCGTGCAATTTCAACTCGGCGGCGTTCGCCACCAGAAAGCGCCATACCTTGGCTGTCACGTATGTGAGTGATATGAAACTCTTCAAGTAAACTTTCTAATTGCGCTTCACGTTGCTCATTATCAATATTGCTGCGAGTCTGCAGCACAGCCATGATGTTGTCTCGTACTGAAAGTTTTCTAAAAATACTCGCTTCTTGTGGTAGATAACCAATACCTTTTCGTGCGCGAAGATGCATAGGATCTAAGGTTAAGTCGTCTTCATCAATAAAGATCTGTCCTTTGTCACTCTGCACTAAACCCACAACCATATAAAAGGTGGTGGTTTTACCTGCTCCATTTGGACCAAGTAGCCCAACGATCTGCCCCGTTTTTACCGTTAAACTCACATCTTGAACAACTGCACGGTTTTTATAACTCTTAGCTAAGTTGCGTGCCATTAGCGTTTTTTGGATCATTGCTGCTCCTGCTTTTCTATCGGTTCAGCTGGGGTTTCAGGAGTCTCTTCTTGGTAGGCTTCTGGTTGAATGATGGTGATCACTCGGTCATTGCCTTGGCCAGTGCTTTCAGCAATAAGTTGCTGTAGACCGATATTGTATTTAATGCGGTTACCTGTGACCTGGCTACCCTCTTGTTCGAGTGTAGCATCACCTAACAGGGTTAAGGTTCTAGTTGCTAGCTCGTAACGGATCTCTTTAGCACTTGCTGTTGCGGGGCGACCATCTTCCATTACTTGGGTATAGGTTGCTGGATTGCCTGTGGCAACCAGTGTTTTACCAGAGTTCGCTTCTTTAGAGAAAACCCGTAACTCATCAGCGTTCATTTTGATTGAGCCTTGAGTCACCTCTACTGGGCCAAAAAAGATAACCTGATTGTTTTTTATATCAGCTTCTTGGCTCGCTGCGGCAATTTTGACCTCTTGCTTAAGGTCATCTACAGCGGCATAGCTGCTAATGCTGAGCAGACACAATAGACCTGCAAGTATGGATTGATTGTATTTCATAACGTCCTTCTACTCGGCCATTAGCGTGACTGTACGAGTGAGTATATTAGTATTTTTGAACAGCTTATTTAGCATCGTAGATCCCTTCGACTTCGCTGATCAACTTTACACTTTGAGCATTGAGATCAGCATAAAGACCTGTGCCTTGAATAACAAATTCATTACCAGTGACGTGGATAATTTCATCAGAGGTCATAATCATAGTATCTAAATCTAGCTCTAAATAGGATGTAGATAATGTTTGGATAGGCTCTTCAGGGCTAATTGAATCGATAATAACATTGTTTTGCAATGAGACCTTACCGGTTAAATTGTTATGGCTGCCTTTTGTCGCTCTCAAGCGCCATTGTGCTTGGCCATCATCAGGATAGATTAAATACACTGGCTCAGTGAAGTAAGTCATGCTGGCATCTGCGTAGTGTTCCATATGCTTGGCTGTGACCTTGCTATTTACAAGACCTGCTTCATTGTACTCAGTGCTGCGTAGGTCATCGATGATGTAATTGGGTCGCTCGCTTGCATCGACGTCTAACGTTTGATCGCCTTTTTTAGACTGCACCTGCCAATAGAGGATCAGTGCCGTACCAAATAATGCAATTATCGCTAGTGTGACGCGATTCATATGCTCATCCCATGAGCTGACTCAAATTTTTCTTGGCTAAGCAGCAATAAATCCGTCAGTTCGCGCAGCGCACCGTGACCGCCTTTAATATGAGTCGTCATCAAAGCATGTTGCTTAACATAAGGGTGGCCATCTGCAACACATACAGATAGACCCACTTCCTTCATGACAGGAAGATCGACCATATCATCACCGATATAGGCGACTTCATCAGGACGTACGTTGTAGAGTGCTAGCAGTTCATTGTAAGGGTCGAGCTTATTATCGACGCCTTGATAAATATGAGTGACGCCAAGGGCGGTCATTCTGTCTTCTACTATTTGTGATTTACGGCCGGTAATAATAGCCACGTTGATACCGCTGGAAAGGACCGAGCGCACACCGTAGCCATCGCGGGTATGAAATGTCTTAAGCTCTTCTCCGGAATTGCTCATGTAAACCAAACCGTCTGAAAATACGCCATCAACATCACAGATCAGTAGTTTTATTTTGCTGGCTGCTTGCCAAACATTATCACTGATTGGTCCGTAAAATCCTTGTTTAGACATGTTAAATCACTCCTGCTTTAACCATATCGAGCATGTTCAATGCGCCGACGGGTTGTTGCTTTGAATTGATGACGATAAGGCCGTTAATATTTTTTTCTTCCATTACTTTCAGCGCTTCAGCTGCGAGTACATTGTCGGTAATCGTGACGCAACCTTTACTCATGACATCAGCAATAGAAGTGGTACGTAAGTTGACCTCTGCATCAATCACTCGGCGCAGATCGCCATCGGTAAAGATCCCGACTAAGGTGCTTGCTTCATCTACAATCGCCGTCATGCCCAAGCCTTTTTTAGAGATCTCATAAAGGGCATCAGTAATACAAATATCATGCTTTACTAAAGGCAGTTCATTACCGCTGTGCATCACATCACTGACTTTTAATAATAGCTTACGCCCTAAGCTTCCACCTGGGTGAGAAAGCGCAAAATCATCTTTGGTAAAGCCACGTGCTTGTAATAAAGCAACGGCTAATGCATCGCCCATGACCAAAGTAGCTGTTGTGCTTGAGGTCGGCGCTAGACCTAGAGGACATGCCTCTTCAGGCACTTCGATACAAAGGTGCAACTGAGCGAGTTTTGCCATGTTTGAATCTGGTTTACCGGTGACTGATATCATCGGCAATCCCATACGCTTAATGACGGGCATTAAGGTTAGTATTTCACTTGATTCACCGGAGTTTGAGATAGCAAGTACGATATCATTTTCGCTTAAAACGCCTAAATCACCATGGCTCGCTTCACCTGGATGGACAAAGAATGCAGGGGTCCCGGTACTGGCTAATGTCGCTGATATTTTGTTACCAATATGGCCTGATTTACCCATGCCCATCACGATGACTTTACCTGTACATTGCAATATAAGTTGGCAGGCTTGGGCAAATTCGCTCGAATCAACATACTGGTGAAGGTTATCGAGGGCTTGTTTCTCGATATCAATCACTTTGGTGCCCCATTGGCGTAACTGCTGTTCATTTACCATTTCTTGGTCTCTCTTTTATTTACTGCTGTAGTTGCTGCATTCATATTCAAGATAGGAAAAGTAACGCTTGGTATGCAACAAATGTAATCAGTAGTACGACGCCGTGCCACGGTTTCAATTGCCGTGCGCGTCCGGTCAATAAGATCAGTATTGCAAGTGCACTGCTTGTTGCAAGTACCATGTAGAAATCTCGTGTACTTGCCGCCGCATCGACTTCGCCAGGAGCAATGATGCCGGGTAGTGCAAGTACCGCTAAAATATTAAATAAATTAGAACCAACAATGTTACCGATGGCTAAGTCATCTTCTTTTTTCAAAACGCCTGCTATACAGGCTGCAAGCTCAGGTAAGCTGGTGCCCACTGCAATAATGGTGAGCCCGATAACGAGATCTGAAAGGTGGTATGCCTTAGCAATCCCCACAGCACCTTGAACCATCCAGTCAGCAGACAATGGTAATAGTACCATCCCAATGACAAGCCAAAAAATCGCTTTCTTAGTCGGGACGTCTGCTGGGATCTCATTTTCAGCATCTATTGCCAGCGCATCGCGATTTTTATTGGTCAGCGCATGCCAAATTAGGTATCCCATCAATGCAAAAAACAGCACCATCAAAGACACACCTTCGATGCGAGTTAGAAAACCGTCATGTAAAAAGTAACCCACTATCGCTGTCGCGGCTAGCATCAAAGGTATTTCACGCCTAAGGGTTTGCGAGCTGACAGAAATGGCACCAAGTAGTGCAGTAATACCTAAAATAAGAGTGACGTTCGCAATATTTGAGCCGAGTACATTGCCAATCGCAGTATCTGTCATCCCTTCCATTGAGGCAGTCGCTGCAACAAACATTTCAGGGGCAGAGCTACCCATCGCGACGATGGTTAAGCCGATCAACATGGGTGGAAGACCTAAGTTGCGTGCGAAAGCCGCTGCACCATAGACAAACTTATCTGCACTCCAGACTAAAGCACCTAAGCCAGCCACTAGCAAAAATATATTAAATAACATCGATTCTTAGTATTTTGGGATATAGCCGCGTATTTTCGCTGTAATTGAAGAAAAATGAAAGTATTGAGTCGAGATAGTGTTGATTTGGTTGTACCTCAATGGCCAATTACGTACAATTTCTTCCTTTGCGGTATGGAAAAATGGATGTTTCTAACTTCGAATGCAGGGCTCATGCATGACTCAAAAGCATAACTCATTGGTCGAAATCCAGAATATGGCCTTTAGCCGAGGTTCTCATGTTATTTATGAGGACATAAGTCTGTCGATCCCGACCGGCAAGGTGACTGCGATTATGGGGCCAAGCGGCATCGGTAAGACAACCTTACTCAAACTGATTGGTGGTCAACTTACGCCAGATAAAGGCAAAGTGCTATTCGATGGTACCGATGTGCATCAATGCAATCGTAATGAGCTGTTTGCATTGCGAAAGCGTATGAGCATGCTTTTTCAAAGCGGCGCACTCTTCACCGATATTAATGTATTCGATAACGTCGCTTTTGCACTAAGAGAGCACTCAGGTCTGTCTGAAGCCATCATTCGTCGTATTGTATTGATGAAGCTAGAAGCTGTTGGGCTGCGTGGCGCGGCTCAGTTAATGCCAACGGAGTTATCGGGTGGTATGCAGCGTAGAGCGGCATTGGCTCGTGCAATTGCCTTAGAGCCTGAAATCATCCTTTATGATGAACCCTTTGCAGGACAAGACCCTATCTCCATGGGAGTGTTGGTTAAGCTTATTCGTGAACTGTCCGATGCACTTAATCTTACTTCTGTGGTGGTGTCTCATGATGTGGATGAGGTGTTAGGTATTGCTGATTATGTTTATGTATTAGCAGATAAAAGAATTATTGCCCATGGTACGCCGGATGAGCTTCGCTTAGCTGATAATCCGCAATTGAAACAGTTTATAGGTGGTGAACCTGACGGACCTGTACCGTTTCATTACCCTGCGCCTGATTATAATAAGGAGTTGTTAAGTGGGCTTGACTGAACAAATTGCTAAATTGGGTCGCGGCGCTATTGAGTTAGTGACTGGGCTTGGCAGAGCAGGATTAATGCTTTGGGGAGCTATAGCGCATCGTCCAAGATTGAAGAAAGGCTTGCCATTACTAACAAAGCAACTGTATGTCATTGGCGTGCAATCAATGGCCATCATTTTAGTCTCTGGACTATTTATTGGCATGGTTCTGGCGCTGCAGGGCTATAATATTCTAGTAGGCTTTGGTACTGAAGAGAGCTTGGGGCCGATGGTCGCCTTGAGTTTATTACGAGAGTTAGGGCCTGTAGTTACTGCATTACTGTTTGCTGGGCGGGCAGGTTCAGCGCTAACTGCTGAACTCGCGTTGATGAAGAGTACTGAGCAACTATCAAGCTTAGAGATGATGGCTATTGACCCGTTACGACAGATTATCGCGCCGCGTTTTTGGGCGGGTGTAATTAGCCTACCATTACTAGCACTGATGTTTACCGCCATTGGCATTTACGGTGGTCACATTGTTGGTGTTGAATGGAAAGGCATTGATAGCGGTGCTTTCTGGTCAATTTTGCAGTCATCCGTTGAGTGGCGACAAGATATTGTTAACTGCATGATTAAAAGCCTATTGTTTGCCGTTGTGGTCACCTGGATTGCACTTTATCGTGGCTATCATGTCATTCCTAATCCTGAAGGGATCAGCCGTGCAACGACTCAAACAGTAGTGCAGTCGAGCCTTGCGGTATTGGCATTAGATTTTTTACTAACGGCGATGATGTTTGGTAGCTAGTACTCATTTTTGGCGTTGTTATTGCAGTTAATTATTGTTTAGATTTATAGAATAGAGTGGTAAATGAGTTATGTTGACACGGAAGATTGAGATTTTAGTCGGTCTATTTTTATTGTCAGGATTGGCAGCATTTTTGATTTTGGTTTTTAATGTCGCCAATGTAGAAGTGAAAACTGGTGACAATAGTTACACCTTGCATGCAAAATTCGACAACATTGGTGGTTTGAAAGTGCGCTCACCGGTCAAGGTTGGTGGTGTTGTTGTTGGTCGTGTCAGTGCTATTGAGTTAGATCCAGAAAGGTTGGTTCCGGTTGTCAGCTTGTCAATGGACAAGCAATACAAGTATTTCCCTGAAACCAGTAGTTTATCTATTTTGACCTCAGGCTTATTGGGCGAACAGTTTTTAGGGTTATCTCCGGGGTTTATGGACGATGATATTGATATGTTAGTTGATGGCGATAGCATTGATGATACCCATTCCGCCTTGGTACTTGAGGAGTTGATTGGTCAATTTCTTTATAGTGCAGGCACTAAGGATTAGTAGTTGGAGTAATGGATATGTTTAATAAAATTTTTAGTGGATTAGTGTTGGTATCAACACTTGTATTGAGCTTTGTCGCCCACGCGGCAGGCAACGACAATGAAATAGATAAAACCAACCCTTACGCACTGGTGGAAGCCGTTTCTCAAAAAACCTTTGCCCGTTTCAATCAAGATAAGCAGTTGATTGCGGATAATCCTGATCACCTTAAAGTTATCGTGACCGAGGAGTTAATGCCGTATATTGACTATAAATATGCGTCTTATAAAGTACTGGGCCAATATCTGCGTGACACTACCAAAGACGAACGTGCACGCTTTGTAGAAGCTTTTCGTGGTTACTTAATCTCAACCTATGCACAGGCATTTACTGAATATACTGATCAAACTGTGGAGTTTAGCCCTGCTAAAGACTTTACGGGTGAGAAGATGGTTAATGTTAATGTTAGGATTATAGATAAAGGGCGTCCTGATATTAGCTTACAGTTTAAGGCTCGACGTTTAAAAGATGGCACTTGGAAGGCATTTGATTTGGTGGCAGAGGGCGTTAGTTTATTGTCTTCTAAGAAATCAGAGATCACCAATTTGGTGCGTCAAAAAGGCATTGAACCTGTAATTGAGATGCTGATTGAGCGCACCGCGACTCATATTGACTTAAGTACGAGTGAGCAGGCGAATTAGTGGCTAGCTTTCAACAACAAGGCATAATTTGTGCGATTAATGGCTGCCTAGATCAGCAAGCCGTAATCAGTCTATGGAATGACAGACATTGCTTATTAGATGTAGATACTGCATTTTTACAGTTATCAAACATTGAATATTGCGACAGTGCCGGAGTGGCATTTTTACTCGAATTAGTCAGTATTTTTGCTGCAAGAGGTGCCAGCTTAAAACTGGTTTCTGCTTCAGAGCAGCTTAAAAAATTTATCGTATTATATGATTTAAACGACTTCTTTATTGAAGAAGCACAGTAAGGTGAACAGTTCCATGGAATGTAAAGATATAGAAGCTATCCTGTTAGAAGCATTATCACTAGACGAAGTTAAAGTGACTCAAGAAGGTACTCATTACAAAATCGTCGCCGTTGGTGAGTGTTTCGACGGTATGGGGCGCGTAAAGCAGCAACAAACTATTTATGGTCCATTAATGGCTCACATTACTAGTGGTGAGTTACACGCAATTACGATTAACGCTTTCACGCCGACACAATGGAAGCGTGAAAAAGTTTTTAATATGTAATTGCGGATTTAGAGAGTTAACGTGGATAAATTAAAAATTGAAGCAAGCGGTGCGCTTGCAGGCGACGTTGTTATTTCAGGCGCTAAGAACGCTGCTCTGCCAATCCTTATGGCTGGTGTATTAGCTGAGACTGATTTCAACCTCTCTAACGTACCTAGCCTTAGAGATGTTAATACTAGCTGTGAACTTTTACGTTGTTTAGGAGCTGAAGTCACTCGCTCTGGCGATGATAAAGTTTGCATTTCAACTACTAACCTCAATGAGTTTTGTGCCCCCTATGAGTTAGTTAAAACCATGCGTGCATCGATACTTATTTTGGGACCTCTACTTGCCCGTTATGGTAAGGCTGATGTGTCACTGCCAGGTGGCTGTGCCATTGGTGCTCGACCTGTGAATCTGCATTTGCAGGGGCTCGAGCAAATGGGCGCTAAGATAGAAGTCAAAGAGGGCTACATTAAAGCTCGCGTTGATGGCCGCCTTAAAGGCGCGCATATCTTTATGGATATGGTAAGCGTTGGTGCGACTGAGAATTTACTCATGGCAGCAGCGTTAGCTGAGGGTGAAACTGTCATTGAGAATGCTGCTCGTGAACCTGAAGTTGTTGATTTAGCTAATTGCTTGATAGCAATGGGCGCTAAAATTAGCGGCGCTGGAACTGATACTGTTCGTATTCAAGGTGTTGAATCATTACAAGGTTGTGACTACCGAGTGATGCCAGACAGAATCGAAACCGGCAGCTTTCTTGTGGCGGCAGCAGTGACTCGCGGAAAAATTCGTTGTACTAAAGCGGATCCTAAATCATTAGAAGCGGTTTTGGCTAAGCTTGAAGATGCGGGTGCAAAAATCACTACGGGTGATGATTGGATCGAGCTTAATATGCAAGGCCAACGTCCAAAAGCTGTCAATATAAAGACAGTTGCTTATCCTGGCTTTCCAACAGACATGCAAGCGCAGTTTTGTGTGCTAAATGCTTTAGCTGAAGGTACTGCGACGATTACCGAAACTATTTTCGAGAACCGCTTCATGCATGTTCCTGAGTTGAGTCGAATGGGGGCAACCATGGAGCTAGAGGGTAATACCTGTATTATTCACGGTATTGAAAAGCTCAATGGTGCTCAAGTGATGGCAACTGATCTACGCGCTTCAGCGAGTTTAGTGATTGCAGGCCTTGTTGCTGATGGCACTACAACGGTTGACCGAATTTACCATTTAGATCGTGGTTACGAGCACATCGAAGATAAGTTTAAAGGTCTTGGTGGCGATGTTAAGCGAGTAAAATAATCGTTCAGTTACAGACTATTTGCTAATTAAGAACCATTTAAGCGTTATTGCTTAAATGGTTTTTTGTTTTATGAGCTAGCGCAACTGCTGAATAGATAAACTTAGAAGGAGATCATCTTCAGTTTAAAACCATAGTGCTATGTTATTACCATGCCAGTTTTTATAACTTTCAATATCTACCTGTTCTACGGCCTCGTGTTCTTCTCGATTGGCTGTGCGGTCGTGTTCCGAAATTTTAGGTTTAGCCAACTAAAAGTAGCATCGACATTATGGGCTTTGGCCGCATTTGGTTTTACCCATGCTTTTCATGAATGGTCAGAGCTTTATGTGATTATTTTCTCAGACCATATTGCCCCGCAGTACCAGTTACTGACTCAGTGGTTATGCCTTGCTAAGTTACTTTTTTCCTATATCGCACTGATGGTGTTTGCTTGGCAAATACTCAGTATTACCAACAAACGGGTTGCTCTGATAGGGCACGCAGTACTAGTCGCGATAATAGTCAGTTACCTTTGGTTACTGATTCCTGATTTACATGATTTAGCGGTAAATAAGACCGGCTTTCTTGAAGCGAGCCAATACACCCGAGTACTTATTGGTTTTGGTAGTGCCTCCTTAGCGGGGATTGGTATGGCTGTATATGGCAACAGCTTACGCCAGGAAAATCATCATTATGGTCTGTATTTTGTGATCAGTGGAGTCGGATTACTTATCTATGGTGTGTTGTCTGGTTTGGTTCCAACTGACTACCATCACAGTGTGCCAGTGCTGCGAACTTTGGCTGGAGGGCTTATTCTAGTGGCGTTGTTTAAAGCGCTGAAAGTATTTGATTTGGAAAAAGAGCAAGCCACTGAAGCTAAGCTGACTCGAGCTATTGAAGCTGACAAGTATAAAGCGATAGGGCAGTTAGCGATGGGGGTTGCACACGAGATAAATAATCCTCTGGCCTCTTCTACGTTGGCGCTGGATTTGTGGGAGCGCAAAAATAAAGATCACAATGAAACTGATAGTAATTATCTTTATCGGGCTCGGCTAGGTATTGAACGAGCATCGGCAATTAGTAAGGAACTATTAAGTTACGCTAGGCCTGCATCAGGTAAGAAAAACTTTGTTGCCATTAGTGATGTACTTGGCTCTGCTGTGCAGCTGTTGTCTCACCGAATTAAGCATCATCAAATTGAGATTAACTGCAGCGATGACATTTTTTTGTATGCTGAGCAAGTTAAGTTGGAAGAGTTATTTATCAACCTGATCTGTAACGCCATAGATGCATCACCCGATTATCAATCTATCATTGTCACTGCAGTACAGGAAAAAACCAAAGTAACAGTGCAAGTTAAAGATAGTGGTTGTGGCATGAGTGAGGAAGAGCTTAGTAAGGCTACAGAGCTATTTTACTCAACGAAACCTGTTGGGAAGGGAACGGGTTTGGGCTTGGCAATATGTGAGCAAATAACGTCGTTACATAATGGGAAAATGCATATCGTGAGTAGCAAAGATCTTGGTACATGCGTCGAACTGACTTTTTATCGGGAGTACTATTAATGATCTCTATATTACTGGCTGAAGATGATATTGAATTAAGCCGCAATATGGTTGAAATTCTCGAATTAGAGGGCTTCGAAGTTACTGCGGTCTATAGTGCAGAAAGTGCGATAGAGCTAAGTGAGAAGCATCACTTCGACATCGCGCTGATGGATCTATTGATGTCGGGGATGACCGGTGTTGAAGCAATATCAAATCTGCGACAGAACCAACCCTTTATTGCGGTCATTATTATTACTGCCTACGCCACAGTTGATACCGCTGTCGATGCGATGAAAAAAGGCGCAGACAGTGTAATAACAAAACCTTTTAAGAGTCAGGAGCTAATTGTAACGATTCGGCGCAGTTTAGCTGAAAAGCAGCTGTTAAAAAATCGTGCTGATCTGGATCCTGATCTGGTCTACAGCGCATTGGCTAATCCCTATAGAAGGAAGTCGCTAAAAGTTTTGGCGATACATAGGGAGCTTAAGTTTATGGATCTATGTCGTTTAGTTGAAATAGAGGACCATACCAAGTTCAATTTTCATTTGCGCCAATTAAAGAAAGCCGGTTTGGTTATGCAAAATGAGAAGAAGATCTACATTTTGACAAATACAGGTCAATTTGTTTTACAGCATTACAACTTATCGGAACATTAAAAATATTTAATAAATAATGAGTTAAGAGATTGTTGATAACTATAGTTCACAAGTTGTCAGTTTTAGTGAACTCTAGTCATCTATCTCTTTAGTGGTAACTCTTCAATACTTGTTGCATGTCCATAGAGACATATCAATCGCCATTCCCTGCAACGTTGGCGATATGAATATGAGCAATGTTGAGGATGAACTTATGAACGCACAAATTCCATGTAAAAAACTATTACTCGCCAGTATGATCACCATGTTGGTTGCTTGTGGTAGCGATAACGATGATACCACTCCCCCAGTAGATAATACCCCGCCAGTGGCAGTTGATGATGCCGCTAACGTGATGGCAACAAAGACTATTACAATCGATGTCTTAGCTAATGATACAGACGCTGATGGTGACGCACTTTCTATTGTGTCAGTGGATTCCAGTAGTGCTAAAATTAACAATGGAAAAGTTGACTTTACTGCGGGTAACGAAGCTGGAGTCGTTACCTTTAATTATACCATTTCTGATGGTACAGCCGAGGCAACAGCTAAAGTTATTGTAACAGTTACTGCTGATGATTCTGGCAATACTCCACCGGTTGTTGAAATTAGCTCACGCACAACAGATGCTAACCAAGTGTTAAACATCAACCCTATGTTGCATGTTACCGATGTTGATGAAGCTGATGTGTTGAGCATAGTTAGCGTTTCGGCTGATAACGGTAAAGCAACAATGCTTGCTGATAATCGCATTCAGTACGACCCTGAAGATCATGTCGGTGATGCAGTTCTCTCTTATGTTGTGTCTGACGGTACAGATGAAGTCAACGGCACGATTAACATTACAGCCAATGAAAAAATATTTGTGGGCAGCGCAACATGTTTGATGTGTCACTCTAGAGATGCTGCTGGCCATCAAGAACACGGCCATAACTTCAAGATCAGTAAGATTGCCAATGATGAAGCGCCAACCTTCCCTTATAGCAGTGTCGATAAAGCGTTAGGTTATTTACAGGCTTCTACAGAAGGTACAGACAACTCACTTGGTAAGCCTAACAGTTATGCCGATGTCAGTTATACTTCAGGTGGCTTTGGCTGGAAATTCCGTTGGTTAGATAAAGATGGCTATATTGTCACTGGCGCTGAAGCGCAGTTTAATATCCATGCTGAAGAACTTGGGCTCGATGACCAAATCATGGCTAATTATAATGGTGGCACAGTAGATAAACCGTATAACTGTGGTAACTGCCATACAACAGGTTGGAAGCCTACATCTGAAGAATTCCATCCACAAAAGCAAGATGACTTACCAGGCGTTCACGGTACCTTTATCGCAGCTGGCGTACAGTGTGAATCTTGCCATGGTGCAGGTGCTGCTCATGCGTTAAGTAGGAGTAAAGATGATATCGTTAGAAAGGCGACGCCGCGCTTAACTGCCGACTTGCAGAGTGAAACTATGGGTTATGGTGAGGCGATGCATTGTGCTGAATGCCATACTCGTGACGGTGACCGTAACGTGCGTAACGGCTATGTTACCAAGTTTAATGAAGCCTTCCCTGAAGGGCCAGAATATGGAGCGCGTATTGCAGTAAGAAGTGGCATGCCGCGTCACCACCAAGGTCATGATGAATTTATGGCGATTGACCCGGATTCTGGTGAAATCATGGGTAAGAAATACCTAGCTGGTATGACTTGTAGCTCATGTCATGAGCCGCATAAGTCTGCGCTTCATCAAGACGAAGCTGTACATGATGGTGCAATCAAAGCATGTAGTACTTGTCATATCTCAGACGATGCAAATAGCATCATGAAAAAGCGTGAATTTAAGGATGGTGCGATTTCATTGCATGCTGGCTACGAGTGTAAAGCCTGTCATATGCCTGATGTGGTCAAGAATGCAACCACAATGACAAATGATAAAGGCAATAAAGTGGGTGATATTCGAATTCATACTTTCAGAATTGACCTATTCAATGACAAAGGTCAGTTGCAAGATAGTGAAGCGAAAGACACCTTTATGAACCCCTACCTACAAGAAGGGTTTGCATGTGGTGAATGTCACACCATGGACCAAAAGAAAGCCGAAAGTGTATTAAAAAACTATGACGGTAAAATGCATAAGTAAAACCTAAACTCATCATTTAGGCCCTGCAAGCAAGCCGCCCTTTCATCACGAGGGCGGCTTTTTATTGCCTTAAATTCTTGTATATGGCCTATTAGTTAAACAAAGCTTAATGTATGAGGCCGTGTGCTAGTGGTTAGTTTTGTTATTGTTAGTTAACGAGTTTAAGCCTTACCTATATGGTATTAATTACAGGTAAAACCGAAAGTTCATCGAGAGCCTATTTAAGGCAAAGCAGCTGCGCTATATTGCGCGAAAGTTGTTTATCAAAAGGAGTTGTATAGATGAAGTTATGGCAACGAGTGAGTCTACTTACAGTATTGATTATCTTAGCATTAGGCTGTTATGGGGTAGGGTTTACCTCTGAGGCAACAGGTTTAATGGTACTAGGGGTAATATTTGAATCAGCCTTCTGGTTTGGTTTATTGCGGATAGACTCGCCTTCTGCAAACAAAGCAGAATAGTTATGCTCTTCACTCATGATTCGCTGTAGGTCAAGCATGGTCCTGACATGCTTAAGACATACCCTCCATCCCTCGAGCTCAGATGCTGTGAATGTCATTAATGTACGACTATATGTTCCATACAAAATCAGACATTAACTCCCTCTTTGGAGGTCTGGTATCGGAGGTACGAGAGCAAGTGCTCGAAGCTAGAATAATGCAGGAGCGATTATCGACAGTAACCCAGAAGCAGTTACCGAGGAGTAATTAATGACCTTACCTCAAAACCGCTAAACTCTCGTTGAACGATCAAACCTTTATCTTGATTGGTATTAGTTGGTTATTGTGTTGCTCATTGCCCACATAGATATGAGCATAGGCTTAAGAGCATGTTGTAAAGCGTTTGGTGCTGGCATAAAAAAAGCCTGCTAGCTGCAGGCTTCTCTTGGATTATACGCAGTGCATTTCGCTGCTAATTATAGTGAACCGGCTTTTCATCGATAGTCACAGGTACTTCGTAAGATTTTCCTTCACGAATAATGGTCAGCTTGACCTCTTTGCCTGGTGGGGTTTCTGCAATTCTGTCCATCAACATCGCTACACCGGGTATTGCTTCACCTTCATAGTGAGTAATAACATCACGCTTTTTGAGCTTTGCTCTTGCTGCTGGTCCTACTGGGTCGATACTGGTGATCAGTACCCCTGTAAGATCAGGAATGTTGAGGATCTGCGCCATAACAGGGCCAACTGCTTCCCCGCCAATTCCCAAAGCACCACGAATAACGCGACCATCTTGGATAAGTTTGCTCATGATGCTGTGGGCAAGTTTAATGGGAATTGCGAAACTAATACCATGGGTGCCACTTTCATTACCTATCTGAAAAGCTGCTGTATTGATCCCAACAAGTTGCCCGGTAGTATCAATAAGCGCACCGCCTGAGTTACCTGCGTTAATCGCGGCATCAGTCTGTAGAAAATCGAGATAGCCAGAACTCAGTCCATTTCGACCCGTTGCACTAATAATACCTTGGGTAATCGTTTGGCCTAAGTTGTAAGGGTTACCAATCGCGAGTACAACGTCACCGACTCTAGCGGGTACGTCGAGCTCTAGCGGTACTAAAGGTAAGTTGTCACCTTCGATTTTCAATACTGCTAAATCGGTTTCTGGATCGCTGCCGACAACTTCTGAGGTGAACTTCCTGCCATCTTGCAAGGCAACAACAATTTCATCGGCTTGTTTTATGACATGGTAGTTAGTGAGTATGTAGCCCTCTTTACTCATTATCACGCCTGATCCGAGCCCTTGCAGTGAACTAGGTTTAAGCGGTTTTTTTTGATCTATGCTGAGACTGTAAATATTAACGACAGCGGGAGCAGCTCTGCGCACAGCCGTCGCAAAAGAGAGTTCGTTGCTACTGGTTACCGCGCGATTGAATAAACCATTAGTGAGGCTTTGCCCGGTAATTAAAGGCATCACAATAATGATAACTGCAGCCATGATAAGGCCAAACGCTATGGCTTTACTGACATATATAAGAGTGTCTTTAATCATCATGTCTGGGAGTAATACTGAAAAGGTGAGTTAGATTAACATGTTTGAAGCTAACACGCAGTACGAAAGCCTTAGGTAAACAGAAATAGCCGAGTGATTCACTCGGCTATTTCTCTAAGGGAATCCGTTAGCGAAGGATCAAATATATACTGGTATTATCTCGCTGAATTTTTAGCGCGACAGAACCCTTTTGATCTTCAAGCACTGACTTCAATGACTTAAGATTTTTCACTTTACTGCGATTAACACCGACAATCACATCACCCTTTATTAGGCCACTTGCGGCGGCAGGTGAACCTTGAGCTACGTCAGTAATGCTAACACCGGAACCGTTTGAATTTTCAAGCTTAGCCCCTTGAAGCATCGGGTGTACAGCGCCAGCTGCAGCTTCTGCCGTTTGAGTTGATTCGCCAAGTACCGCTGTAACCGTTTCTTCATCGCCGTCACGAATAAGGCCAAACTCAACTTTACTGCCCGCTCCCATTGTGGCTACTTTTGCACGAAGCTCTTGGAAGCTCTTAATCTTACGACCATTGACGCTAACAATAATGTCGCCGACCTTAATCCCTGCTTTATCTGCTGCGCTGTCAGGCATCACTTCATTGATAAAGCCGCCATGTTGCGTTTCGATGCCAAAGCCCTTAGCAAGTTCGCTGGTTAGGTCTTGACCCAATACCCCGAGCACTCCGCGGCGAACTTCGCCATGTTCAATGATCTGTTCCACTAAGTTGCTAACCATATTGGCTGGTATAGCAAAGCCAATACCGACGTTACCACCTCCGGGTGCGACAATCGCAGTATTGATCCCGATAAGCTCGCCGTTGAGGTTCACCAAAGCGCCACCTGAGTTACCACTGTTTATGGCTGCGTCGGTTTGAATGAAGTTCTCTAACATCTCAATGCCAAGACCACTACGACCCATAGCGCTGACAATGCCTGAAGTCACCGTTTGTCCAAGTCCAAAGGGATTACCGATAGCCACGGCAAAATCGCCAACCTGTAATTTATCTGAATCCGCACGTTTGAGGGCGGTGAGGTTTTTAGCTTTAACTTGCAACAAAGCGATATCAGATTCAGCATCGGTACCGATCAGCTTAGCTTCGACTTCACGGCCGTCATGTAAGCCAATAAGAATTTCGTCTGCCCCCTCAATGACATGGTTATTGGTAACGATATAACCCTCTTTAGCATCGATAATTACCCCTGACCCTAGCCCTTTAAACGGACGTTCCTGCACTTGCTCCCTTGGTGCATTAGGGCCAAAGAAGTAGCGAAATGCATCGGGAACCTTTTGTTTAGAAACATGTGTGCCTGAAACCGCAACCGCAACCACAGCAGGCGTCGTTTTTTGTAGCATAGGTGCTAAGCTTGGAACTGTTTCACCACCAACGGCTAATGGAATCGCCGCTTGAGATACAATAGGGGCGAGCGTTAATGTTGCGCCTAAAAGGGCTGCTGAAAGTAAGGATAATTTAGTCTTCATTTATACGTTGCTCCAATTTCGTCAAAACTAATGTCTGCATGGTTCTGTAAATATGTTTCCGATATGAAGGCAGCTGCCATGCATTTCATAAAATCACATCATTGTTATTGAGTCGGACTCAAGCGAGTATCAAAAAGTTCATCAATCATTAACAAAGGTTAATTCAGCGATACAATATTCTTATTTATTCAGATTGATGGGGCTTTCTTAGTATAGGCACTATCTATTGATGCGCTGTGGTTATCGATAAGCTTTGGCTCAGACGTTGCTGTATCGGCGGCTGTCGAGGTCAATGTGCTGGCTGATGTATTCCATTTTTGGTTTACTTTAGTGATAAGACTCGTCAATTCTGCCAACTGTTTGTCGTGTTCATCGCAGTGATCTGACACCTCTTGCTTGTACTGGCTTAACTCTAATTGTGTTTGCTCTAATTGCTTATTTTGACTCTTGTCTTTGCTATTCCTAGATAAAACGCTATGCCCCACATAGCCAAAAACGCTACCAATAACAAAGGCTGCAAAAGTTAATGCCCATTCCATAGTGACTCCAATAACGACTTTTAATAAGAGAGATGCAGCCAAATATACATTGCAGCATTCCAGCGTGGTACTATTTACTGCAGAGTTTAATTAAAATTAATCGTCAAACAGCCTAAAATGGCTGATTTGTGTTTGTCCCCTACTTATAGAGAATGATTTACGTGTCGCATTTAACGCCTTGGCAGCATTATCAGCAAGATCTAACTCGAGATGACTTTTCCCACGATGCAGCACAAGAGCAAGCCGTTAAGCAGCTGCAACGCGTGTATGACGATCTTATTGCACTCAATTCTCAAGGCCGCAGCAGCAATAAGCTGTTTTCTCTTTTCGGCAAAAAATCTACACCAAGTGTTCAAGGGCTATATTTGTGGGGCGGGGTTGGACGCGGTAAGACCTACCTCATGGATACCTTCTTTGATGCACTGCCAGGTGATAAGAAGCTGCGAGCACACTTCCACCGCTTCATGCACCAACTTCATATCGATTTAGCCCAGTTACAAGGACAACGAGATCCATTGGTGACGATAGCTAAAAAAATGGCGACTCAGTATCAGGTGATCTGCTTTGATGAGTTTTTTGTATCTGATATTACAGATGCGATGCTGTTAGGCACGCTGTTTGAATCTCTGTTTGCTGAAGGTGTGGCTTTGGTCGCAACCTCTAATATCATTCCCGATGAGTTATACCGTAACGGCTTACAACGTGCGCGTTTCCTTCCTGCTATCGCCGCGATTAATAAGCATTGTGAAATTTTGAACGTTGATTCTGGTGTAGATTACCGACTTAGAACACTTGAGCAAGCTGAGATCTACCATTCGCCTCTTGATGAAAAGGCTGAGCAAAACCTACAAGAGTATTTTGCTAAACTCGCGCCAGAGTCAGAAGTATCAACTTTGGGACTCATTATAGATGGACGCACTATTGATATTCGCCAGCAAGCTCAAGGTGTATTGCTGATTGATTTTAGAGCCTTATGTGACGGCCCACGCAGCCAGCGAGACTATATGGAGGTTGCAAGACTTTACCATACAGTGCTGCTGAGTAATGTTGAGCAGATGGGCGAGCATTTGACTGGCGACGATATCGCAAGGCGATTTTTGGCGATGGTTGACGAGTTTTATGAGCGTAACGTTAAGCTCATTATTTCCTCAGCGGTATCGCTGGAAGATATTTATACCGAGGGTTTACTAAATTTTGAATTTAGGCGCTGCCGCTCAAGATTAACGGAAATGCAATCCCATGATTATTTGGCGTTGGAACATCTGCCATAAGTCAGAGTGACATCAAATAGGTAGATAGTTGGCGCGTTAATTAAAGTGCCGCTACTGCCTTGAACAGCTCTTTAGTTGGTGTCAGTAAACAGTTTGATGCTAGCGGGTAGAGTTCGATAGATGAATTTTTTAAAAAGAGATAGCAATTTATCTAAAAATTAGGTGATTTTTAACTCATCTTTGTCTATAATCCGCCACCTGCCCTCGTTATCCACCACTCTAGGTGGAAGTTGTAAAGCCTAATTCTTTGCTCGAAGGGGCGGGGAAAGGCATTTTTTGTGTTTTTGCCAATAGTGGCATTAGCATGTGAGACAGAATTTTAACATTGGGTTTTTGTAAATGAAGACTACTTTTACTGCTACACCAGAAACAGTCACTCGTGACTGGTTCGTCGTTGACGCCGAAGGTAAAACTTTGGGTCGTATCGCTACTGAAATTGCTACTCGCCTACGCGGTAAGCATAAGCCAGAGTATACGCCTCATGTAGATACTGGTGACTACATCATCGTTATTAACGCTGAGAAAGTTACAGTGACTGGTAACAAAGCTAAAGGCAAAGTTTACTATTCACACTCTGGTTTCATCGGTGGCATTAAGCAGATTACTTTTGAGAAGCTGCAAGATCATAAGCCTGAAATGATTATTGAGAAAGCAGTTAAGGGTATGCTACCTAAAGGTCCTTTGGGCCGTGCCATGTTCCGTAAGCTTAAAGTTTACGCTGGTACAGAGCATAACCACGCTGCACAACAACCTCAAGTTCTTGATATCTAAACGGGATTATAGCAATGGCTGCAACTCAATACTACGGCACTGGCCGTCGCAAAACATCTACAGCTCGCGTATTCGCTAAAGTAGGTACTGGTAACATTACTGTTAACAAACTACCTCTAGACGAATATTTTGGTCGTGAAACTTCTCGCATGGTTGTTCGTCAGCCACTTGAGCTAGTTGAAATGACTGAAAAGTTAGACATCAATGTAACAGTTAAGGGCGGTGGTAACACTGGCCAAGCTGGTGCAATTCGTCACGGTATTACTCGTGCGTTGATGGAACTTGACGAGTCTCTACGTCCTTCTCTACGTGCTGCTGGTTTCGTTACCCGTGATGCTCGTAAAGTTGAGCGTAAGAAAGTTGGTCTACGTAAAGCACGTCGTAAGCCACAATTCTCAAAGCGTTAATTTTCGCTTTCAGAGTTCAAAAAACCCAGCTATATGCTGGGTTTTTTATTGCCTGTCATTCTGTCGTCTCAGCTTAATCCAATAGCATCCGATCGTTGTTTATTCAGTGAGCAAGGCTTTGTAGGCAAGACAGACGATTGAAGTTAATCGTTACTCTCAACTCAGACATTCTTGGTAATTGCGGCTGGCAATACTCTAAATCCTATTAGGCGTAGCTTCGGGCTGCCTTCAGTATCTAGGCATCATTAATGAATAATACCAATTGCATTAAGTATTTGACCCGCTCAGAGCCCATCAGCCTTTTCAATTCAACGCGCATTGGTAAAGAAATGGTTATTCCCTTTTAAGCCAATGCAAAGCAGAAGTGGAAAGACTGAGGGGCTCACGTAGTGCGGCTGAGGTAAAAAATTGGCAAAACGCTGTAGGCTTCGTTATAGGATTTGGATATACGACTAAATGATCTATTTTGTTCCATACAAAATAAGACATTCCGGCCCTCCTTGGCGGTCAGGTTTAGCAGGTTCGAGACCAAGCATGGTCGAAGGTAGAATAATGCAGAAGCAACTATCGAGGGCGAAGCTGGATGCCAGAGCCGAGAATAACAATTAGCTCAAATCCCATTACTTGCCTACAGCGTTTTGAATTGCCGCTGAATGGTCAAACTTTTAATGCAATTGGCATAAAAGGTCTTATTTGTTTATTGAGATTGTATGCTGCCGCTGTTTGCATGTTTGGGTCACCCATAAGGCTGTTAGAGCTAAGATATAAGTTAGTAACTTGGAGTATGGCTAAGTGACTCTAATCCTCTCAGTGGACGTTATGGCTAGCTACAACTAGTTTGTGCAGTCGGTGTTGATAGGTTTTATCTGTTTTGAAACGTGTTTCCTATACTTTCTGTTAATTACTCTTACTACTAGAGTCACTAAAAGTGGTATAAGAAATGTGTTGGGCGTAAATGCCGTATTTGAGTGAATGAAAGTGTGTTCATATTATAAACTGTTCGGTATAGGAAATACTTTGTTATGTCTTTTGAGTTAATCATGCTTGCGTTAGGTTTAGTGTTGATAATTGAAGGAATTGGTCCACTTTTGTTTCCAAACCGTTGGCGCGCCTATTTAAAAGAAATTTCCAATCAAAATCAGCAGCTTCTGCAACGATTAGGTGGTTCTTTGGTCACAGTTGGCATAGTCATATTGATTATTTTTTCATAAATTACTTGCCTACAGCCCCTATAGATCTGCTAAAATCCCGTTTTAACCACTACCGTGCAGCAAATAATGGGCAAAAACGTTGTAGTTCTCGGCACCCAATGGGGTGACGAAGGAAAGGGTAAGATAGTCGATCTTCTTACCGAACAGGCTAAATATGTCGTTCGTTACCAAGGTGGCCACAATGCTGGTCACACTTTAGTTATCGATGGCGACAAGACCGTTCTTCATCTTATTCCATCAGGGATCTTACGCGATAATGTGAAATGCATTATTGGTAACGGCGTGGTGCTTGCACCTGACGCACTGATGACTGAAATTAACATGCTTAAAGAGCGTGGCGTACCTGTAGAGGAACGTTTATTAATTTCTGAAGCATGTCCTCTAATTCTTCCATTCCATTGTGCATTAGATATGGCTCGCGAAAAAGCGCGTGGCAATAAAGCTATTGGCACAACGGGTCGTGGAATTGGTCCAGCATACGAAGATAAAGTTTCACGCCGCGGTTTACGTGTAGGCGATCTGTTTAATGCAGAATTGTTTGCCGAAAAACTGAAGGAAGTGATGGCTTATCACAACTTTATGTTGACTGAATACTACAAGTGCGAAGCAGTTGATTATGAAGAGACATTGAAAGATGCTCTTGGGATTGCTGATTACTTGAAGAGCATGTGCACTGACGTTTCTGAGCTTCTTGATCAGGCACGTAAAGCAGGTGAACCAATTCTATTTGAAGGTGCTCAAGGCACGTTACTAGATATTGACCATGGTACTTATCCATTTGTAACCTCTTCTAATACTACCGCAGGTGGTGTTGCAACAGGTTCTGGATTTGGTCCGCGTCATCTAGATTACGTACTGGGTATTATGAAGGCATACACCACGCGTGTTGGTGCAGGTCCTTTCCCTACGGAATTGGAAAACGAAATTGGTGACTACTTAGGTACTAAGGGTCACGAGTTTGGTGCGACTACGGGTCGTAAACGTCGTCCAGGTTGGTTAGATATTGTCGCAATGAAGCGTGCAGTTCAAATCAACAGTGTAAGTGGCTTCTGTTTGACTAAGCTAGATGTTCTAGATGGTCTTGAAGAAGTGAAGATTTGTGTCGGCTACCAGTATCCAGATGGAACTGTAGCAACAACAACTCCGCTTGCTGCAGAAGGCTATGAGCAGGTAACCCCTGTTTTAGAGACTATGCCTGGTTGGAGCGAAACAACATTCGGCGCAACATCTGTAGAGCAGCTGCCACAAGCAGCAATGAACTACATTAAGCGTTTAGAAGAGTTGCTAGAAACGCCAATTGATATTATCTCAACGGGTCCGGATAGAAACGAGACCATGATTCTGGTGAATCCGTTTAGTTAATAAAAAGAGGCCGCGATTAGCGGCCTTTTTATTGGGTGCTTACTGAAGGTAAAAAAAGTCGCTACAACTAGGAAGGGTTGAAGCGCAGGTAGTCCTCAAGAAATACGTTATACTGCCGATGAAAAAGACAGAGCAGGCTGCAAATATGTCTATAGCTGGTAATATATTTGTGCTTGAATTTATTCACTGTCATTGAGATAACTTATGCTGCGTTATGTATTAATTATTGTATTGTCGATAATTTCTTTGCCGAGTATGGCTGCTCCCAAAGCAGTAGACGTCTATACTCAAGAGCAACTGGTTGATTTAATCCGTAGTAAACGCTATTTAACGCAAGTTAAGGGCGATGATTGCCAAATTGTAGAAGATATTGAAGCTAGAGCTGAAGTGTTAAAACAGCCACTCTATCAGTATCTTTGGGCTGAAATGCTCAATTACGGGATCTGCGTTAAGGCCAACCCGCCGCGTGGGATCTCGATGTTAAAAACCTCAGCACGACAAGGCAGTGCTGAAGCCATGGTTAGAATGGCGGAGTATTATCATGACGGTAAATTCGTTATGGAAGATAAAGAGCGTGCTGTGCAATATGTATTGCCCGCTGCAGCGACAGGTGACCTGCCTGCGCGAATCATGTTGGTTCGGTTATTTGGTGAAGGCTATGGTAGCCCACGCGATTACGAAACTGGATTTCATTGGCTATACAACGAAGTATTTAGCGATGAAACGGTGCAAGCCGAAGCAAGCAATTTGTTAAAGGTGTTAGAGGCGAAAATGCCGCCCAGCTCAGTGGCTAGGGCAAAACAGGAACACCTGAGAACGCAACAATAAGCATGGCTGAAAGCAGTCATGCCAATATTTTGGAAAATGAATGATACAAGATCCACATATTAAGCGAGAGCAAGAAAAGTACGACAATCCTATCCCAAGTCGTGAGTATATTTTGGAATACTTACGCTCTCAAAAGTCCCCGTTAACCCGTGAACATATCGCAAACGCACTTAAGATTGAGGGCGAAGAGCAATTAGAAGCTATCCGTCGTAGATTACGAGCGATGGAGCGTGACGGTGAGCTGGTGTTTACCCGTGGCAAAGCTTATGGCCTACCAGAAAGAATGGACTTACTAACCGGTACGGTTATTGGTCACCGCGATGGCTTTGGTTTCCTTAAGTTAGAAGAGGGCGGAGATGACCTCTATATAAATAACCGTGACATGATGATGTACTTCCACGGTGACAAAGTTCTAGCACAAAAAGCGGGTGTCGATCGTAAAGGTCGCCGTGAAGCCAGAATTGTCCGTCTAGTCGAACAACGCACTGCGGCATTAGTCGGCCGTTTTCATCTTGATGCTGGCATGGGCTTTGTTATTGCTGATGACCGTCGCATAACCCAAGAGATCCTGATCCCTGAAGAGGACCGAAAAGGCGCTCGTCAGGGAGATATCGTTGTTTTGGAGCTGACTCGCAGGCCTGGGCGTTATGTAAAAGCTGCCGCGAAAGTCATAGAAGTTTTAGGTCAACAGATGGCTCCTGGGATGGAAATCGAGATTGCATTGCGCAATTACGACCTTCCACATAAGTGGTCAGGGCTGATTGAGAAGAAGCTTAAAAAAATACCAGATGAAGTGACAGAGGCTGATAAAGAAGGCCGAGTTGACCTACGCCATTTGCCGTTAGTGACTATTGATGGTGAAGACGCTCGCGACTTTGATGACGCGGTATATGCAGAGAAGAAAAAGTCTGGTGGTTGGCGTTTATGGGTAGCAATCGCCGATGTTAGCCATTATGTGCGTACAGAATCGGCATTAGACAGAGAAGCGCGTTCGCGCGGTAACTCTGTTTACTTCCCATCTCAAGTCATTCCGATGCTGCCAGAGAAGATCTCAAATGGCCTGTGTTCGTTGATGCCTGAGGTTGACCGTCTATGTATGGTTGCTGAGATGACGATTTCTGCAGCGGGTAAATTATCGGGATATAAGTTTTATCCCGCCGTGATGCATTCTCATGCTCGTCTAACCTATACCCAGGTTGCTGACATGCTAGAGGGCGGAGAGGTGAGTGATAAGCTCAAGCCTATATTCCCGCATCTACAAACGTTGCAATCTTTGTACCTGACATTAGACAGTATTCGTGGCGATCGTGGTGCTATTGCGTTTGAAACCACCGAAACCCAGTTTGTGTTTAATGAACAGCGCAAAATTGAAAAAATTGTGCCACGCAACCGTAACCAAGCGCATAAGATCATTGAAGAGTGCATGATTTTAGCAAACGTGGCTTCGGCTAAGTTTGTCAGAAAGAACAAAGGTGAAGTACTGTACCGTGTTCATGAATCACCATCGGAGCAAAAGCTCACCAACTTTAAGGATTTCCTCAAAGAGCGTGGTTTGACGATGGAAGGTGGACTAGAGCCTACTCCAAAAGATTACCAAGCGGTGATGGAGCAAGTAGCAGATAGGCCCGATGCTGAACTTATCCAAATCATGTTGTTGCGTTCAATGAAGCAAGCAACTTATACACCTGATAATGAAGGCCACTTTGGCTTGGCATTAGAAGAGTATTCGCACTTTACTTCGCCAATTCGTCGTTACCCTGATTTGATTTTGCATCGAGTTATTCGTTACTTGTTGTCAAAACAAGAGGGAGAGCAATCTGAACAGTGGACGGCTGACGGTGGTTACTGTTACAAAATTGAAGAGCTTGATCAGTTAGGTGTTGAGTGTTCAACCACAGAGCGACGTGCAGATGAAGCGACGCGTGACGTCAATGATTGGCTCAAATGTGAGTTTATGCAAGACCATGTTGGCGATACGTTTGAAGCCGTTGTTGCTTCAGTGACGCACTTTGGCATGTTTGTTCGCCTAAACGACCTATTTATCGACGGATTAGTGCATATTTCAAGTTTGGGTAGCGATTACTACCAATACGACAACATGCGTCAACGTTTGGTCGGTGAGGCCTCTGGTCAGGTTTATCAGATTGGCGATACGGTAACGGTAAAAGTTGCTGCAGTGAATCTTGATGACCGTCAAATCGACCTGATGATGGAAGGGGACTCAGCTGGCGGTAAACGCCGTAAGCCGAGTAAACCTATGACAGCCAGGGAACGTGTTAATCGTGAAGGCGCTAAGCTTGCTGACAAAGAGCGAAATGCAGGCAAAGGTAAGCGTTCAAGTAGCAGTAAGAGTGATGCCAAGTCAGGCTCTCGCTCGGCAAGTAAAAACAAATCAAGCAGTGGCAGCAAAGCTGGCACGACTAAGACAAAAGCTTCTGCAAAAAAGTCTTCGGCTAAAAAAGCCAAGTCAGCGAAGCGTAAAACGAGTAAGAAATAGATGAAGAAGCAAGATATTACTTTCGGTTTGCATGCTGTTGAAGCTGTACTGCAAAATAGCCCTGAACGCGTTATCGAAATCTGGGTGCTACAAGGCCGTGATGACAAGCGATTAACACCGATTTTAGAGATCGCATCACAGTGGGGCGTGTCTGTTCAGTATGCCTCTCGCAAAGCGTTAGACGATAAATCAGCAGGTGGTCAGCATCAAGGCGTTGTGGCAAAGGTGAAAGCGGCCAAGATCCTCAATGATAATGATCTACACACAATGTTAGATGCTACTGAAACACCATTTCTATTGATTCTGGACGGTGTTACCGATCCGCATAATCTGGGGGCATGCTTGCGTAATGCTGATGCGGCTGGTGTGCAAGGGGTTATCGTGCCGAAAGATAATTCAGTTGGCTTAACACCGGTTGTAAGTAAAGTCGCTTGCGGTGCAGCTGAAATCGTTCCTCTGTATCAAGTGACCAATCTTGCGCGCACCATGCGTAGCTTACAAGATAAAGGGATCTGGATTGCGGGAGCTGCAGGTGAGGCTGATAGTGATGTTTACCAAGCTAGCCTAACAGGGCCGCTAGCGATTGCTATGGGCGCTGAAGGTAAAGGACTTCGACGCCTCACTCGTGAAAGCTGCAATACCTTAATTTCTATTCCAATGGCGGGCAGTGTATCTAGTTTAAACGTGTCTGTTGCGACGGGTATTTGCTTGTTTGAAGCGGTGCGTCAACGTCTTGCAAAATAAGCTTATAATGAGCTAATTACCTGCACATCACAGGTCACTACTCTAAAACGCCGATGAAGCTTTGACTTCATCGGCGTTTTTGTATTTGAAGGCTAAAAATGATGACAGATAGTGCTCACGGTTGCTCGTATCCTGCCTGTAAATATATAACCGTTATTTGTGGTTACAATTTATTAACCTGTACTGTTTAACTTTGTTAGCACATGCAGTAGTTTAGCCAAACTAACTCTAATAACAGGATGTTTATATGCGAAACAAAGTATTATCTTTATGCGTGCTAAGTTCAATTGCCGCAGCCCCCTCTTTTGCTGAAGAGGACAAGTTCCTTTGGCTTGAAGATGTAGAGGGTAAGAAACCAATGGAGTGGGTCAAACAACAAAATACTCACTCGGAAAAGGAGATAAAAGCATATAAAGGGTTTGATGGGTTAGTCAGTAATAGCCTTGCGATTTTGAATAACAAAGAGCGGATCCCTTACGCTAGTCGTATGGATGGCTACCTGTACAACTTCTGGAAAGATGAGGATCATGTTCGAGGTATATACCGTCGAACCACCATGGCGGAGTATGTCAAAGCAGAACCTAAATGGGAGACGGTATTAGATGTTGATGCTCTAGGTAAAGCCGAAGGAGTAAATTGGGTATACAAGGGAATGGATTGCCGTTACCCCAATTATGATCGTTGTATGGTATCGCTGTCACGCGGTGGAGCTGATGCCGTTGAAGTGCGCGAGTTTGATTTAAAGCAAAAAGCATTTTTAGACAAACAGAGCAAACCCTTTACATTGAATGAAGCTAAATCAAGCGTCAGTTGGATAGACAAAGACACTGTTTTTGTCGGTACTGATTTTGGTGATGGCAATAGTCTTACTGATTCAGGTTACCCAAAAGTTGTTAAGCAGTGGCAACGTGGAACACCTCTGTCTGCGGCTAAAACAATTTTTAGCGGTAATAAAGCCTCGGTTGCGGTGTCTGGTTATGTCATTTATGACGATGAAAAGGCACTTCAACTGGTGACTGAAAGCCTCACTTTCTATACCGCTCAACACTATGTATATCGCGATGATAAATTGGTTGAGTTGCCATTGCCAAAAGACGCCGATATTAAAGGTTATTTCAATGACCAGCTTTATGTAGAGCTTAAGAGTGAGTTAAAAGTTGGCGGGAAAACCTTTAAGCAGGGCGCTATTGTTTATACCGATCTTGATAATTTGATTGCGCAAAAGCCTGAATTTAGTGTGTTGGTTGAACCAACTGCGACAGCGTCAATTTCGCAAGTTCGATTTACTAAAGGCGCGATATTGATTACTTGGCTCGATAACGTCAAAAGTAAATTGATACGTTATGTACAGAAGGGCGGCAAGTGGCAAACGCAGCAAGCTCCATTTGATGTTAACGGTACATTAAGTGTATTCGGTGCTGAAGATGACAGTAATGAAGTCTTCGTTAACTACACCAGCTTTTTAGAACCCTCTAGTCTTTACCTATTCGACGCTAAGAGCATGAAGGCAAGTAAGTTAAAGGCGATGAAGCAACAATTTGCAGCTGAAGATTTTGAAACTAAACAGTACTTTGCTAAATCAAAAGATGGTACCAAAGTGCCATATTTCGTGGTTATGGCAAAGAACATAAAGCTAGATGGCACAAACCCAACTCTGCTCTATGGTTATGGCGGGTTTGAAGTTTCATTACGTCCATCATACTCTGCGACAATAGGTAAAAACTGGCTAGAGCAGGGCGGTGTATATGTGCTATCTAACATTCGCGGCGGTGGTGAATATGGACCTGCGTGGCATCAAGCTGCGTTGAAAGAGAATCGTCATAAGGCTTATGAAGATTTTGAAGCGATAGCAAAAGACTTGGTTAGCAGAAAAATCACTTCGAGCAAGCATTTGGGGATCCAAGGTGGCAGTAACGGTGGTCTACTAATGGGCGCAGCATTCACTCGTAACCCTGAGCTGTATAACGCAGTCGTGTGCCAAGTGCCGTTACTCGATATGAAACGCTATAACAAGCTACTTGCTGGGGCGAGTTGGATGGGGGAATATGGCGATCCAGATATTCCAGCACAATGGGACTACATAAAAAAATTCTCGCCTTATCATAATCTAAAGCAGGATACGGCTTACCCTAAAGTGTTTTTTACTACCTCAACTCGCGATGATCGTGTTCACCCTGGTCATGCTCGTAAAATGGTAGCGAAAATGGAAGACATGGGGATAGATGTTCTGTATTACGAAAACATAGAAGGTGGCCATGCAGGTGCTGCTGATAATAACCAAGCCGCGGAGCTCAGCTCCATGGTTTACGCCTATTTAATGCAGCAATTAAAGTAACAGAGAGGCACTGGTAATTAAATTGCCCTTGAGTTTACCTTAAGCAAACTCAAGGGCAGATTATCTAATATGGTTATTGAAAGGTATACAGCAGATTAAAAGTCGTGATGGTATCAGTCTGCTTAGACCCTTCAGGTACGACTTGAGTGTATTTGATATTGACGCCGATTTTGAATGCCCAGTCTTGAAAAAGGGTATTTTTATAGCTCATATCTAAAGTCAGCGTGTTGTTGTCTTCTCCGACCTCAGAGGTCAAGTCTGCATTTAGACTGGTGTACTCTTGTAGTTTCTGCTCAAATTTTGCCGCTGTACGCAAAATGACATCTTTATTGGCATCAGGGTTAGGGATACTGTCTGTCGAAATGGGTAAGTTATAACGATAACCTGGGCCGACTTCTAAACTAAGCTTGGTACTTGAATTAGAAATAGCATCGAAACCATAGCCACCAGAAATGGTAGATACGCGAGTGTAACTACCAAATTTATCCCAGGTGAAGTCTCCACGGCCGAAAACGTAACCACTATAGAATTTGTAGCTAGATTGCAGTTGCAGGTCGTACTTCTCTGACGTGGTCTTTTCATCATCGGCCGCAAAATAACCTTTAATGGTAGCCTCTTGCCTCGTTGAATCAGTGTCGTAAACTAATTTTGTACGGCCATTGAAGCTACTTGATTCAGTGTTACCTGTATTAAGCTGGAAACCAGCTTCAATTTCAGCGGTAAAATCACTCGGTGGTTCTTGATAATCAGGCGGTACAAGTGCCAAGGCTGCTGGTGAGCAAGATAGTGCTATAGCTGCGGTAAGGATTCTAGACATTATTATTCTTGGTATGCTGTTCTAGGTTGAAAGTAAAATTGTGCAATGCGACATCATACCTAGAATCAGCTGCAGCGCAAACTAGATTCCTGCTTGTTATATGCCCCTTTTATATCTTGGGGCTAAGTGAGGAGTGATTTGTTCTAAGGTGATAGCATTAACATCGATAGTCTTGTCTATACAGAGCGGTCTAAACGAATGCAATTACAGCAAATAGAAATTCTTCCACTGTGAACTCAACACACAAGCCCTCAATCTTTGTTTAAGTGGACGCAATCAAAGCAGTCTAATGTCGCTGGCATAGAAAAATTCGACTGCTACAAATTGATGTCTTACTTAAAACAACGGGTATAAAACAGTTAATTTCGTTCTAGGTGAGTTATCGCTTGAGTCTCGTCGCTAATTTATGTATTATTCCGCGGCTTAAATCAGTCACTTTAATTAGTTCCTTGCCTCTATTAGGTTTGACTGAGCCAACAACGAGGCTAGATAACCGTAAGGAGCAAAAAAATGCGTCATTATGAAATCGTATTTTTAGTTCACCCTGATCAGAGTGAGCAAGTGCCAGGTATGATCGAGCGTTACACGGGTATTCTTACCCAAGCTGGCGGTCAAATTCACCGTTTAGAAGACTGGGGCCGTCGTCAACTGGCTTACCCAATCATCGAGTTGCATAAAGCTCACTATGTTCTTTTGAACGTAGAGACTACTGCTGAATCGGTTGAAGAACTTGAAACAGCTTTCCGTTTCAACGACGCTGTTTTGCGTAGCATGGTTATGCGTACTAAAGCTGCCATCACTGAAGCATCTCCAATGGCTAAAGCTAAAGACGAACGCGATACACGTCGTTCATCTGAAGAGCGTGCACCTCGTGCAGAAGCTACTGAAGAAGTTAAAGAAAGCGCTGAAAACACAGCTGAGTAAGTTTTTTTGTGACCACAAACAATTTGGTATTAGCAGGAACCATTACGCGTTCTAGACGATTTGATAGCCCAGCAGGCATTGCCCATACGGTACTGATGTTGGAGCACAAGTCTCAACGTTATGAAGCAGAAATGCTACGCAACGTTTATTGTCAAATTCAAGTTGTATTAAGTGGTGAACGCTTTAACAGCGTTACAGAAAATCTGAAAGCCGGCGTAGAAATCCAAGTCGAAGGTTTCCTTAATCTGCAACAGAGCAGAAATGGTCAAAGTCGTTTGGTTTTACACGCTGAAAATGTCGAATTGAAAACTTAGGAGACTGTCACATGGCACGTTATTTCCGTCGTCGCAAGTTCTGCCGTTTTACTGCAGAAGGCGTTACCGAGATCGATTACAAAGATATCGTTACTTTGAAGAACTACATCACTGAAAGTGGTAAAATTGTTCCTAGTCGTATCACTGGTACAAATGCTAAATATCAACGTCAACTAGCTCGCGCTATCAAGCGTGCTCGTTATCTTTCTCTACTGCCGTACACTGATTTACATCAGTAATACTGCAATAATTTAGAGGAATATAAAATGAACGTTATTTTACTTGATAAAATCGCTAACCTAGGCAACTTGGGTGACCAAGTTTCTGTAAAAGCTGGTTACGCTCGTAACTTCCTTTTACCACAAGGTAAAGCTGTTGTTGCTAACGCTGCTAACACTGAAGTTTTTGAAGCACGTCGTGCTGAACTAGAAACTAAGTTAGCTGAAGAATTAGCTGCTGCTTCTGCTCGTGCAGAAAAAATCACTGCACTAGAAGCTGTTGTTATCGCTTCTAAAGCTGGTGACGAAGGCAAGCTATTTGGATCTATTGGTAACCGTGACGTAGCTGATGCAGTTACTGCTGCTGGCGTTGAGCTTGCTAAAAGCGAAGTACGTCTACCATTAGGTGCATTGCGCAACACTGGTGATTTTGAAGTTGAAGTTCAACTTCACACTGAAGTTAAAGCTATTGTTAAGCTTTCTGTTGTTGCAGAAGACTAATATTTTGCATTAATACCTTCGGGTATTGGCAAAGCTTTAATTTAAAACACCGCACTAATTTATTAGCGCGGTGTTTTTTTATGTCTGAAATTCAGCATTCCGACTCCGTTCTAACTAACTGTGCAAGAGTATTTATTGGTAGCGTTGATTGCAGACCTTGCAATAGTAAAGTCTGAATATATAGCTAGTATTGGCTGCGACAGGTTAGCTATAGTCAGTATGTATAAGAAATAGCCGAAATTAACATTGGTTGTTTACGGCAAAGGGAGTTATAAAATTATTGTGTGTACCACTTGGTTCCTTACTATTTCTAACTAAAAAAAACACCACGCTAGCAAGGCTAGGTGGTGTTTTTATTTGATTAATCTTCTAATACGACTAATCAAAGAGTTAAGTATAAACAAGAAAGTCTATATTTAACCTTAGGTGTAATGCTTAAAATCTAGCTTCAAGTCCAATACGAACATACCTAGGCGTTTGATAAGTATATGCTGCATTATGGAATGGATTAACAGTTCCAGAAGTCGCTTCATAGTGCTCATTTAGCGCAGTAGGCTCTTGAGTGTTAAGTATATTAAACACGTTTAGAGAAACTCTCATATCAACTTCTGAAATATTGAAGTTGTACGCAGCTGATAGATCTAAGTTAAATGTCCATGGTGTTCTACCATTAGTTCCACGACGATTAAATTGGTATGTATCGTTCTCAGCGTCGTATATCCAGAACTTATCACCCCAACCACCATTTAAGTTTGGATCATCTGAAGGGTAGCTTTGTCCAAATAGACTTAGAGGACGACCGCTAGATAGCAGTGCATTCCAACCAAGCGATAGATCTTCTACAACTTCATAGCTACCGAAGAACTTGAATACATGGCGGCGATCATTAGGCTGGTAACCATCAGAACCATCCATAACAGCTGGGAAGTCAAAGTCTTGTGTTATCCCCGCATCAGCTTGGCCAATATCAGACTTAACAGCGCCTTCAAAGTTACCGTAACTTTTAGACCAAGTATAAGTAAATGAGTAGCTTAATTTGTCATCGCGATAATTAAACTGAGTATCGACTGCTAGATACTTGTTTTCCGCTTCAGGTAAACCAATGGTCTCAGCACTATAAGTTTCTAATGATCCTTCATCAGGGATACCGTCATTTTCAAAGCTAGAGTCACCCCAATCAGTGCCATTCCAGTAATAACCATCCGCATACCAACTCATATCATCGCCTGGATTAATGAGTACACAATATGGGTAAGCGTAGCGACCACAATAGTCATCTAGAGCGGTTCCAACATTACGATAAGTACCCTTTATTCCGAAAGTGTATTCATCATTTAAGATCTGATCATAACCAATAATAAACTCGTCTTTGGAAAATGGTTCAGCTTCTTGTGCTTGGAAAATTCCCTTTTCTGGAATTGTTGGAACACCACTTACTTGTTGTGAGTCCGCTTGGTTGCCTGCTAGAGGGTTAATTCCCGTAGGTGTTCCATTTGCAGAGTCAATGCCTGCGAACGAATAGGCTGTGGTGATATCACTTACACCTGATGCTGCGCGGAAGACGGTATTATTGGCAACTGGCAGGTAATAGCGACCTACGGTAGCATAAAGCTTAGATTCGCCATCGCCATTAATATCCCATGTCGCACCTAAGCGAGGAGCGATATCAGTTGTAAAGTCAGTTAACACTTTACCCGTTGTTCCGACAGATTCAAACTGATCAACTCTGAAACCGATATTTAACAGTACGTTATCTGTAACTTGCCATTGGTCTTCTAAGTAGTAAGCTAATAGTTCGGAGCTAAATGCACCACCACCGTCAAAAACACGGTCTTCAACATAATCCATGTCGGCATCAGTGTTATTATAAACCCTACCATTATCAGCTTCGAAGTAAGCACCCGGAGCGAGTGTTTTGTATGTCCAGCTATGGCCGCCAATTGGACGACTTACACGTTCGGAAAGTCGCTCTTGATAGTCAACACCAGCCGAAATCAAGTGATCCCCGATTGAGTATTCGAGATCTAATCGATATTGTGTATTTTCATCATTGTTTGCACCAAATGAACCGCCTGCACCACAAGATACTGCCGCAGGATTTTGAACCACACGTTCATCAGATACACTTGCACACTCTAAATTTGAGTTTTGAGTTTCATATTCAGTTTTAATCTGTCCAGCCATAGCTGATACGTTGAAGTCATCAGTAATAAAGCCGGTATAGCTCAAGCTGTGTGCTTCGCCACCACGTTTTACGAGGGCTGTATCAACCAGATTGCCAATGGTGCCTGTATTAGCATCATATTCATAGTCACTTTGTGTTGAATCTGCTCGGTTTGAGTAACCAAAATAGCTCAATCTATGATCGTCAGTAATGTCCCAATCAATTTTTGAACCCCAGAATAGAGAATCTTTTGCTTCAGTTTCTCTTTCTCGATAAATGTTAACTGCAGCAAATTCGCTACCTCCGGTAGTCCAGCTTTGATCTTTTTTCTGAGGTGCAACTAATCCATAGAAGAAAAGTTTATCTTCAATAAGAGGACCTGCAACAGATAGCGTTACATCCAATTTGTCATAAGAGTTTTTGCTATGATCACGGAATACATCACCTGCTCCGTTGTTCCCTTTTGAAACACGTCCTTCTTCACGAAGAGCATCAGGTTCCCATTGAAGAGTCGCATCAAATTCCCATTCGTTAGTACCGCTTTTAGTGATGGTATTAATTGTTCCACCAGTTGCACGGCCGAACTTAGCCGAGTAACCGCCAGTTTTTATTTGGAATTCTTTATAAAACTCATAAGGAACTTCACCACAGCCAAGGCCCTGACGAGTGTTTGTTACTTCTAACCCATTAATGTAACAAGCATTCTCTGCGGCTGAAGAACCACCGAATGAGTTAGCATCACTGCCGAAAGCCGCATCGCCTTTAACAACACCAGGTGCAAGTCGAGCAACTTCTGCAAGGCTTCGTCCTACTGGCAACATGTCTAGTTCATCTGCACCAATCGTGAGGCCTGAATCAGAAGAAGATATGTCTATTGTCGAAATCCTAGCGCCACTTACCTCTAAAACTTCAATGTCTGTACCACTGTTAATACTGAAGTTAGCATTGGTATTGGCACCTAGCTGAACTTTATATTGTTGTTCGGCAAAAACGGTATTACCTTTAGATATGGTTACTTTATAGTTTCCTGATGGTAATTTTGGAATACGGTATCTACCATCATTATCCAGTTGAATAGAGCGTGTCGTGCCAGTATCGATATTTGTCGCTTTAACTGTGTAGCCTTCGATAGAGCCATTGTTGATATCGACTTTACCAAATATATCTTCAGCTTTGACGGCTGAACTCATGGCTAACAGTGTCGAAATTGACACTGCTAATAGCGAGCGCTTGAAATTGACTGTCTTCATGTTCATTCCTTGAAGTATGAGTGTTTTTTATTGCTTGTTATTTGATTGTTGTTTTTCTGTTTTAACTTTGTAGCGAAGATGATGCTATAGGTTTGCGGCTGTCAGATCAAATATTTCTAGGATTATATTTTTTATGATTGGTTAGCTCTAATTGTTAATTTTTTAATTGTCTATTCTGATTTAGGCTAGTGCATGAGTCTGATTTTAGGGGGGGGGAAGTGATTTCAGTTGTAAGCAGGCTTTTGTGTAGTAATAAATGTTTAATCTATTCAGTCGGTTAATTACTAGGCGTTGGCCTGAACTAGTGTGTTTGCTTTAGAGAAGAGGTTGATTTCGGCTAAATACGGCTGTTATATCGGGCTTTTGTTTACATAGTGCGGTCCTTAATAATGAATCAACTGGGAGAACTACCAACCGAATCCAGAATCGGTCGTTGGTTTTAGTCAAAATTAACGTGGTCCTCCAATTTAAATCAGTGAATTATTTTATTACTACAATGCTATGGGCATGATAAGCCTTTTACAGGTGAAGTTTAAGTTGTAACACCTAAGCTCAACAGGAAGGAGAAAGCAGTTTATTATCGGTGAACCGCAGCTGTGTTTTGGAGATGATTACATGTCTTTTTATTGATTGTTGATAACGTAACTTTAGTATTAAAACAGCGATAGATGAAAATGAATATGTTGAATAGTATTTATAAACGTTCCGTAGTAATTAGCTATGGTTTACGTGTGATCTGATCATGACTCCGTTATTTAGCTTATCATCAATGTTAAAAATTACAATATAATTTCTACATTATGATCGTTATATAGGGCCTTAAGGGGCCAGCTTCATTTCAAAGTTTCGACTGTTCGCTGCGACAGAATAGTGTTCTTAGTAGTCGTTTGTTCACCCGATTTCGCTAGTAGCTAAGTCTCTTAGTTAGAATGTATTAAGCTCACTCGGCTTCGTTGTTGTCATAGAGCGATTTCTAATACGATTGGCAAAAAATGGATGTGTAGAGTTAAAGAGTTACTCGTAATATATCGTTAATCTTGATTATCCTTCCATATTGCATTAAGCATAATAAAAAACGGCCACTATAGAGTGGCCGTTTCTAAATACAAATCTAATTAGAATTTGTAATGTGCTGATATTTGTACGTATCGAGGAGACTGGTAAGAACTAGCTTTCAAATAGTTAGGGCTTCTCGCAGTTGATCCTTGTTCGTAATCATTCACCTGATCAAATGTTGTAGCTTCTTGATTGTTGAATACATTAAACACAGTTGCTTTGAGGCTTAAACCTTCAGCCCAATTTGGCGAATAGCTAACACCTACATCGGCATTAAACAACCAAGGAGTTCGTCCTTCATCGCCACGCTCTGTAAGCTCTTGTTGTCCATCGTCGTTCATACAATAGAAGCTAGATGCTCCGTATCGACTGAAGTTTGGCGCATCATATCCAGTTGTACCGTCACCTGTAAGCATATCATCAGTTTTAACAAAACCTTGACAGCTCATTGGGATCCCCGAAACTAATGAAATATTTGCAGAAACTAGTAGTTCCTCAGTTATTTCATATAAGCCGAAGGCCTTAAACTGGTGAGTTCTGTCTGTAGGTAAATTACCTTCTGATCCATGCATAAAGTTCTGGTGATCGAAATCCTGTGTAGCTCCAGGATCTTCTTGAGCTAATGAAGTGTTCACATAACCTTCAGCATTACCGTATGTTCGTGAAAGAACATATGAGAAGCTCGCCTTCCAACCATTACTCAACGCCTTGTCAGCTGTAAGTTCTAGGCCGTAATAATCACGTTGATACTCAGGCAGACCGTGATAGGAATTGGGTGTTGTTACAGATGTGAGGTTGCCGTCATTTTCTAGATCCATAGCAATAGTGATATCTTCACCTGGATTAATCAACATACAACCTGCCATAGAGTTCGGGTCAAAGTTGTCGTACCCGTTATCTGCAGCCCACTTAGTAAATCCGTCGTGACCACAAAAGTCATCCATGCCATTTTGCAGTGTTTTAGCTGTAAACTTAGCGCCAGCACTCCAATCATCACTGATAAACTGTTGGTAGCCAATAATGAACTCATCTTGATACATTGGAGTTAAGTTTTTATCTGCAATACGTTCAGGCTGAGGTATTTGATTGTCGATAATTGGTGCACCAACAATATCTCCTATTGTCACTGGAGCTTCTGTTCCGTCAGTTTTACGACCATCAGGCAATAAATACCAGCTTTGATTATATGTTTCTACTCTTGTTGAACGGATGTTAGTATTTGCTGTTACTGGAATATAACTACGGCCAAGAGTTGTAAATAACTTAGCAGATGAATCGCCATTGACATCCCATGAGAAACCTAAGCGAGGTGCTATCAGATTGCTAGATTCAACGAATACGTTACCATTGCCATCCATATTCTCGAATGACTCACTGCGTACTCCGAGGTAGACCAACATATCATCGTTTAACTGCCAGTTGTCTTCAATATACCAAGCGGTATTTTCGACACCAAATGTAGCGGTTTCTGTGTTGTGCAAGCGAACACGAACAGTTTCCGTACCTTCAGGTAAAACGACACCATTAATTGTATTGTCATTACCGGCATAAGCGTTCGCGTAACGGTAATAAACTCCACCTGAGGGGTTTGTACCTGGAGATGTTGAGTCATATTTCTGTGAGTCATATCCGAATCGAATACTGTGATCACCTAGAACCCAATCAACATCAAATTTCATGCTCTCACGTTCATCTTTATCTTCGACTTGATCGGTAATATAGAATTGACCAGGTTTATTCCAGCAACCAATTGGGACCCAGTTATTGCCTGGGGTCGTATCATATACGGCTGGGCAGTCATCACCAGGTAGATTCGGTACTTTCAGATATGTATTTTCTAGCTTACCAAACATAGCATTAAAAGTTATATTGTCAGTAAGGTGACCAGTATAGGCCAAAATATTAACCGTTCCGCCTTCTTCGTATGTAAACTTGCCTGTTTCTTCACCATGCTTACCAACAATTGAATTACCGTCTGCATCGTGGTCATTGAAATAGTTTGTTCGGTCATACTTTTCAACATTGTTGATATGCGTGAGGCGTAATGAATGATTATCGGTAATAAACCAATCGACTTTGGCTAAGTAATTGGGTGTAGTGTTAGTGTATTCGTAACTGCTATCTTTCCCATAGTTTTCGCTTTTGTTATTTTTGCCTTCGATATTAGCAAAGAAAAAGAGCGAGTCTTCAATAATAGCGCCGCCACCAAATACGTTGTAGGCTAGTTCATCTTTTGAATCATACTGATTCGATACACTTAGAGTGTCATATACGCTACCATTTTCATCGATATCTAACAGTCTTACATCTTGGCCTGAAGCTCTAAGTGAATCAGGAGCATAGTAGGCTGAACCACCAAACTCCCATTCGTTAGAGCCTGATTTTGTTACTACATTGATGACACCACCGAGTGAACGACCATACTCTGCACTGTAGCCGCCAGTTTTAACCTGAGTTTGTGCAATAGCATCTTGAGGTACTGATGCAAAACTGAGCATTGTACGCAGGTTTGTTACATCCATTCCGTCGATGTAATACCCGTTTTCAGCGATTGACGACCCGCCAAAAGAGGGAAGATTTCTGCCGAATGCATCACCACCTTGAATAGCTCCTGGTGCTAATAAAGCAACTGCAACAGAGTTTCTTGCCATCGGTAATTTGTCTATTTCTTCAGCTGTAAATACTGTTGAAGATTCAACGCTAGAAGTATCTATTGAAGTAATTCGAGAACCAACAACGCTTAGCCTTTCAGGTGTATCAGTAAGTGAAACAAATGCACCAGTACCGATAACAACAGTGACTTCTTGTTTATTACCTAAGTTATCACTAACGACATAAGTACCAGGTGCAATACTGTTCATATTGAATCGACCAGTATCATTAACGGTGATTGTACGAGAAACACCTGTTTTTGTATTTTTATAAGTAATCTCAGTACCGCTAGAGGCCTTACCGTATATAGAACCCGCAGCGCTGTTAGCTAGTACGGGGGTGCTTATTGTTAGTAGCGTCGTAATTGACGCTGCCAACAATGAACGTTTGAAATTCACTGTCTTCATGTTCAATCCTTGTGGAAATATATCGTTGTTATTTTGTTGTTATTTTGTTGTTCTTCTGTAGCGAAGCTGATGCTATACGGTTGCATACTTTAGATCAAATTGCTCTAAAGGGAGGATAAACCTAATACTTAAGACTGATTAGGGGTTAGGTTTGATTGAAAGTATTTAAGTAGTAGGTATGACTGCTTGATTAAGGTTGTCTAGATGTTTCACCTGAAATACCTATACACACTTTGAAATATTTTGAAATATATGCTGTTACAGCAGCAATATTATTTTGCAGGTGATTGACTGGAACAAAAAAATGGCAGTTAACTAAGTGGGGAGCTTAGTTAACTGCCATTTTGTGTGTAAAGCAGAGTTTTTAGTTTCTGACTAAATCTAGCTCTTCAATCAGATTCTGTGCGTGGTCGACTTCATTCATCATCCACAATATGTAACGGATATCGACATGTACTGCACGGGTAATTGTTGGATTAAAGAACCAGTCTTTGGTAATCGCTTCGTATGTTGAGTCGAAGTTCAGACCAACAAGTTCACCTTTGCCGTTAAACACCGGAGAGCCAGAATTACCGCCAGTGGTATCTACACTTGATAAGAAGTTAACGGGTACAGAGTTAAATTGCTCTGGTTTATCTAAGCAAGAGAATAGACGGCATAACCAAGACGCTGGATCTTGATATACCGTTGCCACTTTATGACTGCCGTAACGCTGCTCTGCAATCGCTTTTAATAACTTGGCGGGTGCATTAAACGGCTCTACACCTGTGTGTTTGGCTGGAATGCCTTCTAAGCGTGTAAATGGCTGTTTATAGAGTGCATCTTTAGATTGGTAGCCATCGACCATGCCGTAGGTGATCCGCAATGTGCCGTTGGCATCTGGGTATACTGGCCAGTTGTTAGACTTGTAGTAAGCAATGACTGCCTTCATATAGTCCGGACGCGCCATCGACAACTTACCTGCTAATGTTTTAGCAGCCTTTTCACCACTCATATTCTTGTCATATAAAGATACGGCAAGACGAATGAAAGGATCTGAACTGGTTTCAAATGCACTCGCATCTGCATCCATCCAAGCAAGTCGCTTGTCTTTATCAGTTAATGAAGTAAGTGCGTAAAGCCCATCTAGCTTTTCAGAAAGGCTTGCTTCCACATCGCCTTCATTCAGCGCTGTATCAAGTTCGCTAACACGGATGTCTTGGTTCAGATATGCTTCTAAATCTTGTAACCAAAGTGTTTTATCAACGCTCACTGCAAAGCTTGAATCAAGACGCTTAAGACGTGCTTTAAACATCTTCATATCACGCTCTTGGTAGCCCTCTTCTCGCTCTGCATCAGGTTTAGCTTTCTCTTTAGCTAGGCGGTAGAGTTTATTCGCTGTTGCAAGCAGTGCGCTACTTTGCGCATTCTCAAAGTAATAACGGGTTTGACGCTGCTTACGTTGTTCAACCAGTAGTGTTTCCAGTTCATCAAACTGAGTCTGGAAAGATTGGTAAGTTTTGTCCTTTGCTAGCCATGCCTTAAAGTCATCTTCACGAACTTGCTTAATACCCGCGATATCTGTGGCTTTAAAGCCGTCGAGTAGGCCGTTATACTTTTTCATGCGGTTGGCCATACCGGCAAGCTTGCCTGCGTATTTGATCTTCACTTCATTATTAGCAGCGCTCATCGCTTCAATGGTGTCGATACGCAACTGGTAACGAGTGGCAAGCGTTGGGTATAACCAATCACTAGCAAACTTGAGTTCACTAGTTAAGCGGTATCGACTGGTAGAGCCGGGGTAACCCGCAACAAATACACCATCACCGGCTTTAACGCCATCGGCGTTAATCTTTAGATAGCTTTTGGGTTGATAAGGCACGTTGTCTTTATTAAATACCGCTGGTTTGCCATCTTTACCAACGTAAGCACGGAGGAAAGTAAAGTCAGCTGAATGGCGAGGATATTCGTAGTTATCAATATCCCCTCCGAATGCGCCAGCACTTTCTGGCGGCGCATAAACTAAGCGTACATCGCGAATAATGAGTTGCTTAATGAGGTAGTACTCAAGACCATTATGAAAACTACGTACTGAACAGCGATAGTTATCATCAGACTCACACTCTTTTATGAGCGCTTTACGATTGGCTTGGATATTTTCATAGCGTAGTAACGGGTCGTTACCAATATCTTGTTTTACTTGGGTCGATACGTTGGTGACCGCTTCTGTAATATACAGACGTTCATTGGGGCCTGCAGTAGGCTCTTGGTCTTTACTGGTCGCTAAAAAACCATCGGCAAGATAATTATGTTCTTTTTTACTGTTATATTGAATAGCACGGTAGGCACAATGATGGTTTGTGACAACTAAGCCTTGGGGCGAAACAAAACTGGCGGTACAATAGCCCAAACCTACAACGGCATTCATAGGGTAGCGAGTGAGATCGGCGAGTTGTTCTGCTGGGATATCAATACCGCGTTCACTGAGTTTGTCAGCGATAGAGGGCATCTGATACGGCTGCCACTGTCCTTCATCAGCCATAACTGCTGAGGATGACAGTACCCCAGTAGAGAGAGCGATTGCGGCAATCAATGCATTGCGCATGTTCTTTCCTTATATTGTTTTTGTGTGTTTTATTTATTTGCAGGTCGTATGATGTTAATTGCCTGCTCTGCTTGAGCCCGTTTTATACCACATTTTGCTTAATCGTTGGAATTTTGGAGATTTAATGTCACAGCAACGCGCCTTTAAGGCCAAAGAAAAGCCAAGAGATATTCAGATGGATGCGCTGAAGATGCCACCGCATTCAATTGAAGCAGAGCAATCTGTTCTCGGCGGTTTGATGTTAGATTCTGATGCATGGGACAGAGTGGCAGAAGCGGTTGTAAAAGAGGATTTCTATTCGCGAGCTCACGCGATGATTTTCACTGCGATGGAAGTGCTGGTCAGTGCAGGTAACCCAATCGACTTAATTACCGTCTCTGAGCAGTTAGAGCTTGAAGACCAATTAGAAGATGTCGGTGGCTTTGCTTACATTGGCGAAATAGCCAAGAACACACCGAGTGCTGGCAACATTCACTCTTATGCTGACATTGTGCGTGAGCGTGCTGTTGTTCGTGACATGATTAAGGTTGCTAACGAAATCGCTGACGCAGGCTTTAATCCTGAAGGGCGTAATTCAAGTGAACTACTGGATTTAGCTGAGACCAAAGTTTTCAAAATCGCAGAGCAACGCGCTAACGCTAATGAAGGCCCTGAAGGCATTAAAACGATTCTCGAAAAAACCGTCGATAAAATCGAAGAGCTTTATAATAACCCAACCAATGGTGTGACCGGCGTGTCGAGTGGTTTTGGCGATCTCGATAATATGACTGCAGGCTTCCAGTCTGGCGATTTAATTATTGTTGCAGCGCGTCCATCTATGGGTAAAACCACTTTTGCAATGAACTTGTGTGAACAGGCTGCTTTGCATGAAGATAAACCTGTGCTTATTTTTAGTTTGGAGATGCCCTCTGAACAGATCATGATGCGTATGCTGGCATCACTGGGACGAGTGGATCAAACAAAAATTCGTACCGGACAACTCGATGATGATGATTGGGCACGAGTGTCGTCAACAATGGGGATAATGCTCGAGCAGGGCAAGATGTATATCGATGATGGTTCAGGGCTAACACCTACAGAAGTGCGAAGCCGTGCAAGGCGTGTTGCGCGTGAGTATGGCGGCCTATCGATGATCATGATCGATTACCTTCAGTTGATGCAGGTTCCTGCGTTAAAAGACAACCGTACTCTAGAAATTTCAGAGATCTCTCGCTCACTTAAAGCCTTAGCTAAGGAATTAGAGATCCCTGTTGTTGCGCTATCACAGCTTAACCGTTCATTGGAGCAACGTGCTGATAAACGTCCTATTAACTCGGATTTGCGTGAATCGGGCGCAATCGAGCAGGATGCCGACTTGATCATGTTTATTTATCGTGATGAAGTGTATAACGATGACTCTGAAGATAAGGGCACCGCTGAGATTATTATTGGTAAGCAACGTAACGGCCCTATTGGGCGTGTACGCTTAACCTTCCAAGGGCAGTTTTCTCGTTTTGACAATTATGCAGGCCCGCAGTTCGAAGAAGATTAATTGTTGTTCATAACGATTTTTACTAACAATAAATCACTACAATAGAGCCTCAATGAGGCTCTTATTTTTTGATAACATCTAACAAGGCTAGTTTTGAAACCATTTCCACGAGCAGAGATCAGTCGTAAAGCGCTAAGCCACAATTTAGCCCGGCTGCATGAGTTGGCGCCTAACAGTAAAGTGATGGCGGTAGTAAAAGCTAATGGCTATGGTCATGGCTTGTTGAATGTCGCCCAGTGTTTAGGTAATGCTGATGGTTTTGGCTTAGCACGCCTTGAAGAAGCGCTGGCGCTACGAGCTGGTGGCGTGGCAGCTAAACTCCTACTACTCGAAGGTTTTTTCCGTATCGGTGATCTAACTACTTTGGTTGAGCACGACATCGAAACCGTGGTGCATCATGAGTCTCAGCTTGAAATGTTGGAAAGCATAAATTTGAGCAAGCCGGTCACTGTTTGGCTTAAAGTCGATAGCGGCATGCATCGTCTTGGTTTTTCGCCGGCGCAGTTCGATGCCACTTATCAAAGGTTAATGGCCAATGACAATGTCGCCAAACCTATTCATTTGATGACTCACTTTGCCTGCGCCGATGAACCAAGCAACCCAACTACCGCTGAGCAACAGCTGGTGTTTGATACATTGACCAAAGATCTTCCCGGTGATCGCACTCTGGCTAATTCTGCTGGTGCATTATTTTGGCAGCAAAGCCAAGCTGACTGGATTCGACCAGGAATAGCACTTTATGGCGTTTCACCTGTTTTCGGCGATTTAGGCACTAAACACGGCTTATTGCCTGCGATGGACTTAGTTTCTCAGCTGATCGCCATTCGTGAGCACAAAGCAGGTGAAAGTGCTGGTTATGGTAGCTATTGGACTGCAGAAAAAGACACTAATCTTGGTGTAGTCGCTATCGGTTATGGTGATGGCTATCCGCGCAATGCACCACTTGGCACGCCGGTACTGGTTAATGGTCGTATCGTACCGATTGTAGGTAGAGTGTCGATGGATATGCTGACAGTGGATCTCGGTATTGACGCTAACGATAAAGTGGGCGATCTCGCTGTTTTGTGGGGTAAAGAACTGCCTGTTGAGGAGGTGGCTGAGCATATTGGTACAATCGCTTATGAGCTTGTCACCAAGCTCACTCCTCGTGTTGCTGTTTGCCTAGATTGAGCAAGAGATAAAGTTAAGTCGCTTTTGGTGAGGCGGGATGCCCACCACTGGCGTGAAGACCTTTTAAATTGAAATTACAATCATCTATTTTTGTTGTCGTGGCCGTGACGCTACAACCTTTAGCTTTTGCGAGCACAACGATTATCACTGAGCCGCAAAGTTCGTCTGCGGCCACGACAGAATCATCACTATCCGAGCAAGAAAGCTCAACTGTAACAGCTACTGATTCAGAGTTTGTCGCGGTGCCATTTGCTTTCTCATCTGAGTCGCTAAGCACTGCATTAGGCGCGGCAGGGGTGATAAAGCATGCCGGACAGGTGCAAGCCTCCATTCTAGGAATTGGTTTATACAGTGCAAACGATAGCTGGGTCGGCTATTTAAGTGCACATAACTATCAGATCCCTAACGTCGATAGTTGGCTCTTTTCGGTTGAAACTTATCAAGCGGAGTTTAAAGAGGGGGTTTATTACCTTTTGGACTCTACAGCACCTCATCAAGAGACCAGCAAAGTGGTTACCTTTGGTGATGAATCCTATACCCGTTTGCATGCCAAATATGTACTACCATGGGGACGCGGCAGCGCAGGCGCAGCACGCAGTCTTGCCCGCAGTAAAGAACCTATCAGTTGGGATCCACTTAATTCTGGCGTGACCAGTATTAAAGTCAGTCCGTTTATACAAACTCGTGAGTTACAGGGCTATGAATACTTACCTGAAAAAGCCCAAGGTGTTGCGTTTGAGTTAGATTGGGACAACCGTGATAACGGTAAAAACAGTACTCAAGGCGGCCAGACAAGCCTTAAAGTGAGCCGAGATTTTGGCTCTAACGAGCGCAATAGTTGGACGACATGGGAGTTTGAGCAGAGTGCGTTCTTTGCTATTGGTAGCAACGATTGGTTTGCGCAGCAGGTGATGGCATTTAACTTTTATTTGGCCGATACCCCGACTTGGAATGCGCAGAGTGGTAATAACTATCATCGGCCTCCTTCATTCGCTGGAGTGAGCTTAGGTGGTTTTGAACGCCTGAGAGGTTACGCCAGTAAACGCTTTACGGGTCGCTCAGCGGTAATGTACTCGGCAGAGTACCGAATTCAACCAAGATGGCAGCCATTACAGCAGTGGCCGGTATTTAACTTGTACGATATTCCATGGTGGCAATGGGTGGTATTTGCTGAAGCGGGGCAGGTCGCTGATGAGTTTGACGCGGCAGCACTGCATGATGACTTAGATTGGTCAGCGGGTATTGGGGCACGTTTCGAGGTTGAGAATGTGGTTGTTCGCGCTGAGCTGGCTTATAGCAAAGAAGACAGTCAGTTTTGGGTGATGGTTAATCAACCTTTTTAAAGCCAAAACAGATTTAGATAATAATCAAAAGTAGATAAAAAGGCACCCGAAGGTGCCTTTGACTTTTGCAGGGGTATAACTTTAGCGTAAACCTAGGGACAAGTTAGGTTCTCTGCTGTAGCAATATTTTCTATAGAATAAACCCATGGTGTTCCATGACTTTCACTGGGCTGTGACAAGTGGCACAAGCTTCTTTCGCATCTTTAGCATTGCCGGCATCATTGACATCAACAATATGGTTAGCATCCTTGTTAGCACCAAAGTAGCCACCGTTGCTTCTGATATGAGACATTGCAGCATCTGACAGGTACTTCTGGTGACAGCTCATACAAGCGGCAGCGTCAGGAGATGCGTACCAAGTCTCTACTGTATCTGTATTACCTTCGCTAGCGATAAAGCTTGGTACAGTGTGTGCCTGACCTGCATTTCGACCAAGTTCGAAACCATACTTAAGTCCGCCATAACCTTCAGTCGCTGAGTGACAAGTAGTACAATCTGTCTTCAAGATAGTACCGCTACCGCCGTGGCCGTTGTCGTGGCCACTCGCTTTATGTGCTTTATACATAAAGCTTGTAGACTTCATTTCTCCCCAAGCAACAGGCTGATGATCAATTTCTACAGCTCCTAGTTTCTTATCGTTGGTATGACAAGCAATACAGTTCACACCATTTGAATCATGATAGAACTCATAGCTGTGGCAACTATGGCATGATGCTGTATCAATAATTGAACGGCGTTCAGCCACTACCGCTTCAGAATCTGCTAGCACCGTACGGTAAGCGGGAGTCTGAACATAAGCCGGATAAGCATTGCTCGAATCACAGTTAGTACGCTTATCAGTTCCCTCTTCGAAACAGACTTTCAATACCGGTAGAACTTCGAGTGAACGTGATGCTATATCTGTAGGGAAATTGATAGTCACAGCAACACTTACCGAGTTATCAGCATTCCAAGTTGCTTTGGTGTCATCTTTAATATCGATTCGACGCTCACTGTATGGCGCTTGATTATAATCAGGGTAATCCTTTTCAACATCCCAACTTACAACCATATAGGGTTTGCTGTAACCTAGTTTATAGACTTCAGCTTTTGTAACTCGCTCACCATTAGCAGCCATTATTTTCATGTCAAAGCTAATCAAGTTAGTAGCGTCAATTGCAACATTGCTGACTTCTACACTGTAATCATTAGCCGCTTGGTATGGTTTAGCTGCTTTTGAATGAACTTCAACACTATGACAATCGGTACAAACCAACTCAGGGTTCTTATCTGATTTATGTTGTGCAGGTGAGTCGGTATGACAACCGGTACAAGCATTGGCATTTGCGTTTGTAAGCCATAGATCTTTATCTGCTAATGTTTCATCTTGAACATGACATACAGCGCAATCCATAAACGGTTTAGTTGGGAATGCAGGATAATCAAATGCATGGTCGCCACCGTAACCTGCGATGGTATAAGGCATAGGAACGACATTGCCTTCAGCATCCTTTCCTTCGCGCTCAGGTCCCATATGAATTGCATGTACCATATGACCTAACTCAACTGAAACATCATTTGGATCGGAAACAATGCCGTTGTGACATGACTGACAGTTTTCAAGATCAAGTCTGCGACCACCGTGAGCCTTAAGGCTGTCCGGTTGGTGACACGTGTAACAAGTTTCAAGTGTTACCAACTCGCGGGTCTCTACCCCCTCGGTCGCATTGGTTGCTGGGACCCAGTCATAATGGGCATTTTCAGCTAGCTCATGGCCCGAGGCATATTCAAACTGCATCTCGATAGCAATACGCTGAGTCAAGGATGAATCAAAGACCACTCCAGCAGGATCAACCGCTGTGGTTAAGTTAGTATTGAATCTGTAGGTATAGGTACCATCTTTATGATCGACAAGACACTCTGCACAGTTTTTTATCTGCTCAAAGCCTTGCTCGAATGTGGTTCCTTCATCGTTTGTTGCTTCATTTAACAGAGATATCCACTGTTTAAGATCTGAACCTTCATTGGTTTTTAGCTGGGCTAATGAGAAACGGAAATCATGATACTCATTTTCAGCGCTAAGACCATGTAGCCCTACACCCTGTTTGTTTTCCAGCTCAAAATTAACGGTAATGATTCCGTCTGCATAAGTTGCGTTGCTGATTTCAGCCATTGCCTCTGTAGCCATATCAATATGCAGACCAGAGGTACCTGGATCGCCTGGTCCTCCAGGTTGTCCATCTTCACCATTTTTGCCATCTTCACCATCTGAACAGCCTGAGATTAGAAATGCTGAGCTAATCAACAGCGCTAACGATGCTTTTTTTGTTGTTATCATCATACGTTCCTTAGAAATAACCACTTTTGGTTGTTGAAATGTTAGTGAGTTGGCTTTGTTGTGAATATGAAGTGGATCACTGATGATGAATGAATGTTTTTGGTGTAAACGTCTTTGCCTGCCTTTAATGTTGGATGAATATCTTGATATTGGTATTCTAGTTGGTTGTTTGTTTTTCTTTATTGTGTTTTCCTGGGTTTATGCTTCAATATTCGCAGGGCGAAAATGTGAAATGCATATATTGCAAATCTAAAAACTGAAATTCATTAATTTACATGCATAAGTCACATAATTGAGCCTTAACTAAAGTAAAGCGGTAGAATTTAGATAACACGCATACCTATGCGATAACTATTGGTTTAAATTAGTGTACATAAGAAGCGAGTAATCTTTCTGAGGTTGGATGAAGAAGTTAAATGCGAATAGCTTGTTTGATATTCAAGTATTTGTTTTGCTGTACGAATTATTAAATGCAACGGCAGTAAGCAAAGCGCTTGGGGTACCAAGCTCAAAAGTAAGTCGGAGCTTAAAATCAATTAGGCATTCGATGAATGCACCGTTATTTATTCGTAAACAACAGGGGTTCGAGCGAAGCAGCCTTGCTGATGATATTTACCCTAAAATGAAGAAAATCGTACAGTTAGCTAAAAAATGCGAAAGCTTTGACATTCATCTTGAAGGCCCCCGAAAACGTGAGCTAATAATTGCATGTCCTCCAACATTATCACTGAATCTTTTACGCCATTTACAAAAAAGAGCGGCTGAAGAAAACGACGACTTTATATTCCACATCAAATCCTGCCATAGCAACGTAGGCGAGCTATTAAAGCAACAACGGTTAGATATAGCTGTGACATATAGCGCGTATAATACAGAGCAGTTATCTTCAAGACTCATTGTTAAGTCAAATGCTTATGTGATGGTTGCTAGCGGTCAACATTCAGTTCTGGCGCTAAATGAGCCACTACAGCTTGATAATATTTTTTATTACCCATACATCAGTTTCGCAGGGAATGAACAGGAGGATATTACGGATCCCCTGGAATGCTACGCGCTAGACTGCCATCGTAGTTTAAACGTGGTTGCAAAGGTATGTTTGTTAGCAGATCTGATGATCCAACTTGAAAGCAGTAATGCCATTGCACTTTTATGCTATAGAGATGCGATTGAGTTTCTTTGTCAACGAGGAGATATTTCTGCGAAGCAGTTAGATGACTCAACCTGCAAATTGATTAATCAGCGCAGTGGTCAATACCATCACTATATTACCCAATCGAGAAAGAACGCAGATATTCCCGCTTGGTTAATACATGAAATTCAGAATTATATAAAAGGAAATATGGTTTTGCCTGCTGGAGATATAAATGAAAAAACTGAGTAATATTAGTATTAGTACTATTGAGATATTTTGTCAGTTATACCTCAAAGGCAGCACCAAAGTTGTTGCAAACGACCTTTGTCTATCGCAGCCCAAAGTGAGCCGTGCGCTGAGTGCTTTAAGGGACGTTTTTGGCGATCCTCTCTTTATTAGACAAAACAATCGGCTGGTTGCTACAGAACTGACTCATGATTTACATGCACCGTTAGCAGAAATATTAGCTTGTAGTCGTTCTATTGAGAAAGATGCTATTGAAAAGGTACCTTCCGCTGAACCGCCTATCGTCATTGCGACGGTGCCACAGCTAGAAATCGGCTTAGCGCAGGAAATTGTTAATGATGCCATCAATCATCAACAAAATCCCAATATTGCAATATCAACCACTGCTTGGTCAGAACTCAGTGAGCAGCAATTGATTGATGGTGAGATCGAAGCCGCAATTTGCTTCAAACCGTCAACGCGTAAAGAAATCTTGTCGAAATCCATTATCCAGCATAGAGGAGGGTATTTAGTTGCGCAATCCTATCATCCTATTTGGGACGCCCCTTCAATTGACAACATGATTAATTACCCCATAGTAAAGCTTGCCACTATGCCATTTCCTGCAAATAAATCTCCAATAGGGGTTTATGCTGCGTCACAGGGCAAGCCTATGCAGGTGTATGCAACAGCTCCAGATCTTGGTAGCGCAGCGAGTAGTTTGGTTAATTCCGAGGCGGTTATGATTGTAGGGGTGAAGGCTGCAGTTGATTTTTTAGCGAGCATTAGTGGTATAAAGGCTAAAAAGGTTGACTATTCACAAGATCGAGCACTATTGAAAGGTTTTAGTTATCCAACTGTTTATCTGTGGCTAAAGAGAGCATCTGACGGTAAAGTTATTTCGCCGATGTGGTTACAGCAAACACTAGAATCTTATATCATCAAGTCTCATAAATAATATTAAAATCAATTGGATTGGTGTTATTCACACTCAGTTTCCTTGGCTGTTATATGGACGGTTATTCGACACTTACGAATAGTAAGCATCGCAATGGCAAAGAAAGAGCGCGAACGTCGATATTACTATTTCTACATAGCAGATACAGCCGCAGTTAATTAAACTTTATCTTATAGAAAACAGAGAGCGGTTAATATTTAAATAGTGGTAAAGCTATCGAATAAAAAACCGAATGAAACTGATTTCCATTCCTTAATAAATACTTTTTGAAATTACGCTTTAAAAGTAAGTGTATGTTATTTATGGTTATTTAAAGATGTCTCCAGTTGTATCTCACAGTCGTATTCACGAATGTGATCTGCTTAGTAAAGTTAGTTAGCTTAGGTTAAACAAGCGAAAAACATTTAGCGAACTTGCTCACGAAATGTTGAACATTATGTTGAAAACCACACGTCAATATCACACTTCTCTCTGCAAGTTTTTTTAATTTTCAACATTAGGCAGACAATTACCTTATTAAAAGTGTGGGCAAACACGCACTTAAAATGCGCCATTTAGGCGTGACAATGTTGTTAAATGTCGAGGTAACGCAAAATGAAAAGACGTACTTTTTTGCAGGCAACCAGTGCCCTAACTGCTGGAGCTGTGCTTGTTGGCTGTGGTAGTGATGATGACTCTATTGATTGGACTCCTATTGAACCTGGTAAACCTATCCCACCCGATCCAGATAAAACTGCCCCTTACGGCTACAGTGCCTGTTTGGTGAACTGCGGATCAAACTGCCCAGTAAAAGTTTTTACCAATGAAGATGGTTCTATCGCAAATATTGAAACTGACCACAATATAGAAGATGAAGCGGGCAAGCTGCATCAAGTTCGTGCTTGTGCTCGTGGTCGTTCGCTTAAGCAGCGCACTTATGCTGCGGATCGTTTAAAGCAACCAATGAAGCGTGTTGGTAAGCGAGGCGAAGGTAAGTTTGTGCCTATTACTTGGGATGAAGCTGCTGCTGAAATCGCCAGTGAATTACAGCGCATTGCAGGGCAGTATGGAAACGACTCGATTTTAAAGCTTTACGGCACCGGTGCATATTACTCCGTTAAATCATCAAACTGGTTTAATCGAGTTTTGAACCTTAATGGTGGCTTCTTAAAAATTCAAGGTAACTATTCATGGCAGCAGCTTAACTTTGCCTCAAAAGCAACTGGGCATTATGGCACCAGTGGTTCAACACTTAATGGCTTAGTCAATTCAGATCTGTTTTTAGGCATAGGTTACAACCCGAATGAGATGCGTCAATCAGGTTCTGGTGAAGGCCGTGACTTCTCCGAAGCACTAAAAGCAAACCCAGGCTGTGAAGTTATCATGGTCGACCCGCGTTATACCGACTCTTGTTTAGGTAAAGAAAACGAGTGGCATGGTATCCGCCCTGGCACTGATTCAGCATTTGCTGAAGCATTAATGTATGAGGCTATTTCTCAAGGACATGTTGACCAAGCATTTATGGACAAGCATGTTTCTGGTTATGACAAAGCGTCATTAGAAACTTTAAAAGTTGCACTTGAAGCTGACGCAGACAAGAAAGATCTTGCCCAGTACGTTGATGTTGAAGAGAACTTCCACGACTACATTATGGGTGTGGGTAAGTTTGTTGCAGAAGGTGCTAAAACACCAAAATGGGCAGCGGCCATATGTGGGATCTCAGAAGATGCGATTAAGTCAGTGGCGCAAAAGATCATGTCGGCTAAAAATGCCTTTATCGTTACTGGCGCAGGTGTGAATCGCCATGCTAACGGTGAGCAAGCAATGCGTTCATGCTACATGTTGCCATGGGTATTTAATCAAGTTGGTCGCTTAGGAACTTCAAATGGTGCGATGCCGTCACAAGGTCGTTCAGGCTTAAGTGCTTCCGGCATCTCAGGCCTTTCAAACCCAATCGATACAACCATCAGCTTCTACAATTGGGAAGAAGCCATCCGTAATCATGAAAACATGACCGGCAGAAGCCACGATGTAAGAGGGCTTGAAGATTTAGATACGCCACTTAGAACACCGGTTAAGTCCATTTTTGCGCTTAACTCAAACGCACTCATTAACCAGCATTCAGAGACAAGTCTGACAGCTAAAACGCTGGAAGATGAAAGCTTATGTGAGTTTATCGTCGTCAGTGATTGCTGGATGACACCAAGTGCTAAGTTTGCCGATATCCTGCTGCCAGATACTAGTTGGTTGGAAACTGATGACTTTGCATCGGCATCATACGCTGCTGGTAACACAGGGTACTTGACTGCCATGCGCGGTATTAAGCCAATGTTTGAGTGTCGTAACTACTTTGAACAGGGCTTAGCGATAGCCAAAGCCATGGGTAAAGAGGGTGAATACACCGAAGGTAAAACTGAAGAGCAATGGATGGAAGAAGCTTATGGCAAAGCGGTAACTAATGCTAACAATGCTAATGCTATTCCAGCTTTGCCTGCGACCTTTAAAGAAGCACAAGATATCGGTATTTTCCACTATAGCAACCCAGAGCCCGTGATATCGATGGACTCTTTTGTCAATGGTGGTGAGGCGCTTGGCACTCCAAGTGGCAAAATTGAGATGTACTCAGTTGCCATGGCTCAGTTTGGTGTTGAACGTACATTCGATAAAGATGTTCAAGGTGATTACGTTTCTGCTTTACCTAAGTATCAACGTACTTGGGGGGGGTATGAAGATAGCACTGAGAATGTGGATACTGACTTCCCGTTACAACTCGTGGGGTACCACACCAAAGGTCGTACACACTCAAGTTACCATAATGTGCCATGGCTCCGTGAAGCGGTAGAAGATGCTGTGTGGATGAACCCGGTTGATGCCGCTGCTCGTGGACTGAAAGATGGCGACATGACACAAGTGACGAACCAGTACGGCACTTTAGAAGTTCCTGTGCGTATAACACTTCGCGTTATGCCGAGTGTTGCAGCGCTTGGACAAGGCGCTTGGTATGCACCGAACAAGAGCCGTTTAGATGCCAATGGCAATCCAATCGATGAAGGGGGCTGTATTAACACGGTAACACGTTACCAGCCATCGCCTTATGCGAAAGGTAATCCACAACATACCAACCGTGTTCAGGTAAAGGCTAAGTAGGGGAGTAGATCATGACTAATTTAATTCAAACAACTGAAGCGGAACAAGTTCAATACGGTTTCTATTTCGATAGCTCTAAATGTACTGGCTGTAAAACCTGTCATGTATCGTGTAAATCACGTGGTGATCTTCCTGATGGTATTATTCAGCGTCGGGTTTATGAGTTTGTTGGTGGCAGTTTCAGTGAAAATGCTGATGGTAGCTATAGTAACGACATTCATACTCACTACACCTCTATTGGTTGTAACCACTGTAGCGAGCCTGTTTGTGTCAGTACTTGTCCAGTAGGCGCTATGCATAAAGAGCAAGATACAGGCCTGGTGAAAACCAATGATGACAAATGTATCGGTTGTAATATGTGTGCCCAAGCTTGTCCATATGATGCTCCGCAAATGGATACTGAGCGTAAAAAGATGACCAAGTGTGATGGTTGTTCTGATCGTTTAGAGCTAGGTAAAAAGCCTATTTGCGTTGAGTCTTGCCCGTTGCATGCGCTTGATTTTGACACCATGGAAAATCTAGAAGCTAAATATGGCAAAGGCGATACTCACCTTAAACCCTTACCTGATTTTTCTGTAACCAAGCCTAACCTCATTGTTAAGAATAACCGCCATGCCGGCAAAGGCGGCGCTGTTATTAATAGCAGAGAAGTATAATCGATAGCACGGGGCGCCTAGGGCGCCCTGTTTACTTGATGTGAGGTAAAAATGACAGAGTTAAAACAAACCACTTTAAGCCCAATGACAAGCACGCGTAGTGAAAAGCCTGCTGCTGTTTTTGATATTGAGGAAGCCGCTGGCATTGCCAAGTTGCTGCATAACGTCTATTTCGCTTACCCAAGTGCCGATTTCATAAACTTACTGGCGCAAAATGAGATCAGCAAAACTTGGCATATGTTTGCCGACAGTGAAGATTATCGTTTAGGAGTCAGTCACCTTTCAAGCTACTTAGAGAGCTGGAGCGATGATAAATTAACAGAGTTAATGCTTGATTATGGCGATCTTTATTTCGGTGCGAGTATGCCTTTGGCTCTACCCTGGGGCTCTTGCTGGTTAACTGAGCAGCGCTTGCTTAATGATACCAGTACCCACGAGTTGCTTCGTTTCTACGGTGACCATGGTATTGAGTTACAACTAGATAAAAATCAACCAGCCGATCATATTGGCATCTTTTTATCAGTGATTTCACAGCTGCTAACAGTCATGTCTGATCCAACAAAAGAAAGTCAGCACATTGAGTCAAAGCAGGTATTGACCCTGCTGTTATCAAATCATCTACTGACTTGGTCTGAGCCATTTTTACAAGCAAGTATTGATAATGCAAAAACCGAGTTTTATCGTGGTATGGCATTGTTATTAAAAGATCTGTTAAATGTCTTAACCACCGAGCTAAATATCCTGTCTGCGGTGCATGTAAAGAGTCGGCACTAATGAGTGTTATAGCGGCAACAAGATTACAATTTAAGAAGAGTGCTTTTGCCGAGGAGGTTGTAAAGCACTTGGTTGCCGAAAATGAAATACGCGATCTATTTAGTGCCGCCACCTCATTGGAAACCACTAGTCACATTATTGCCGCTGTTGTTGGTAGTGAAGCACCTGAGCTGTTAGAAGTCAGCCCGATGAGCGATTTATTGATGTTTAATTCGCTATTTACTTGCCTGAGAGTACTATTTGTAAAGCAAGTGCAGGGGACTGATTTAAGTCAAGGCGAGCAGCAGATTGTGTCCCTAGCGAATCGCTTTGCAAAAAAGCTCACTAGTAATGAAAACAGTATTCATCTGCAAGGAAACATTGAACTGGTGATAAAGCTATACAATCAGTTGCAAACACTTGCTAAAGCGGAGGTTAGAAGCCACCGCTCTATGTGTTAGTCGCAGATAATGTTGAGATAACCCAGTGTTTTAGACCAGACGGGTAGTGAGAACTGACTGACTAAAGGTGCCGCATGAGGATCGCCAATGCTATTAAGGCCATCATAACCTCCCGATAGGCTAATCGTTTCAATTTGATGGTCTGCTTTGGCAATGTGTATGGCCTTATCTAGCTGATGCTTGCAGGTAAATTTAGTCACCTCAAAATTTGTAATCGGCAAGCCATTATTACCTTGAGCCGTGATACTGATACCTCGACTGCGAACTAAAGGGTAATGTTGTTTTGCTTGCTCTGCACTTCTTTCTCGAGCTCTCGCCAGTGCCTGCTTAATCTCGTCAAGGGAGTTTAATTGACTGAGAGGTTGAGCCATCGGTAGCAGTTGCAATATGCCTGTTGTGTTGTTTAAGGTAAAATATTGGCCATGAAATTTGATAACAGCATTATCTTCAAGCGTGAGATAACTTTGCTCTGGTTTAGCAGCTTGCTTTTCTAACCAAAAACATGGCTTTCCCTTGCTGCTAAGATCGTGAAAAACAGCAATGGGGTTACTTCCCTCTGCAATGGCACTATCGAATGCAGAGCAAATGCGATAGACGCTTTTAGCAGAAGAACGGTGTTGGATCAGATCGCCTCCTTTTAAGTGGTTACATTTTTCTTTGGTTAGTGATGGCTTCCATGCTGAGACGGTTGAAATTTTTTTCTGTTTTTTTATTGTCATTTCCCAATGCCTTTTTGTCTCAGAAACAAACGGATTTTTACAAATTAGCCAGCAAATACAAGCTCTGCAACAGTTATTGATACTAAGATCTATAAGCTGTGATGCTGGTCTGTACATCTGTTATTTTGTTGTTGAGTGATGTTTTTTGTTGGTTATAGAAAAGGTTTTTAGACACCTTTACTTAACTTTGCAGTGGGTTGCTAAAGAAGCTTGTAACCTAGCCTCACTTCTGACAATTTACGATTAATGGCTATATTCAAAGAGCTCCTTTTCACTTGCTACACTTTAAACATATTGTTATTAATGCTCATTTATCATTATTAGTTATTTTTGGTTGCGCTACGCCTAAGTGACAATACAAGGTAGTGCTGTCGTTTTAGTTAGTGGCAGTGTAAAATGCGCGCCCGGATCGGCTCTTGTTCTCGTTTTATTTGGTAATTATATGCAAACCCAACTCAACCGCACTTTCTCCATCGCTCCCATGCTTGACTGGACTGATCGCCATTATCGTTACTTTGCACGATTGATGTCTGCTGAAGTGTTGTTGTACACCGAAATGGTGACAACCGGGGCGATTATTCATGGTCGCGGAGACTACCTTGCATACAACCAAGAGGAGCATCCTGTTGCGTTGCAGTTAGGAGGTTCAAATGCTACCGATCTTGCAACCTGCGCCAAACTTGCTGCTGAGCGCGGCTATGATGAAATCAACCTCAATGTAGGCTGCCCGTCAGACCGAGTTCAAAATGGTCGTTTCGGTGCTTGTTTGATGGCAGAGCCTGAATTGGTTGCCGAGTGTGTTGATGCCATGAAGCAGGTTGTTGATATTCCGGTGACAGTGAAAACTCGCATTGGTATTGATGAACAAGACAGCTATGAATTTTTAACCGAATTTATTGATACCGTGAAAGCCGTTGGTTGTAATGATTTTATCATTCATGCTCGCAAAGCTTGGTTACAAGGCCTAAGCCCGAAAGAGAATCGGGAAATACCTGAATTAGACTATGAGCGGGTATATCAGCTAAAGCGTGATTACACCGATCTTAGCATCAGCATTAATGGTGGCGTGAAAACACTTGCTGAGTGTAAGACTCACCTTGAGCAGCTTGACGGTGTCATGGTTGGACGTGAAGCGTACCAGAACCCTTATATATTGGCCGAAGTCGATCAGCAGCTATGTGGTATAGATAAACCGGTACTGAGCCGAGATGCTGTTTTGGAGAAGTTACTTCCTTATATAGAGAAACATTTGCAAGCGGGTGGCAAGTTAAATCATGTTACTCGGCATATCATTGGTTTATTCCAAGGCGAAGTTGGTTCACGTGTATGGCGTCGATATATCAGTGAAAATGCACATAAATCAGGTGCTGGCATAGAGGTCGTAACCCAGGCTAGGCAAGAGATGAAAGCAGTCGTTAGTCTGTAATTTTCACTATATTATTCTACTCAAAGATCATATGTAGTGAAATTCACCTGTGCATGGTGAGTTTCACTAACCTTCGATACTCCCCGTTATTCCTTTTAATATTTCTTTTCGCTGTAAATCAATAAAAATCATCATATTCAATAGATTAGGTTTTATTTTGAAAGTTGGCACGCCACTTGTATTAGTCTCTATGCAATTAGGCGAAACTCGAAAAGGAATCCATTATGTTTAATTCTATTGTTATGAAGACTGTAAAGACCTCTGTACTCACTGTTGCGCTATTAGGTGCAAGTTTATCTGCTCAAGCTGAGACATCGTTAGTCTCGGAAGTGGCAAGTAATATTGAACAAAATATCAGCGCTCAAATGCAAGATATTGTTGCTAAAGCGCAAACAGAATTGAGTCTTTCTATTCAATCTCAAATGTCAGAAATGATGTTCGAATTGGATAGCAGTGAAGAACTTGAAGCAAGTACTCTGGCTGCAGAAAAGGTTGAAACCCCACTGGTAACAAGCGCACTAATTAAGGACTAATTATGTGGTTTATTGCTCAGTTTGCTGGCTTGCTCTTGCTGCCTGTGATTAGTTTAGCGATGTTTGCTTGTCTTGTTTGCTCGCTGCAGTGGCACAAGTTGAAAGATTAAGTTCAAGTGATTGGTTTAGCACTGTTGCTACCAATAACTGATTCATTAGAACTGTTTTGAATGAGTAAAATTTCTAATATAGAAACGCTCATAGATAAATAATAGGGAGATTGAAATGGCTGATTTAATTAGCAGGTTAAAAGACCCATCGTCATTGGTTTGTGGTGTGGCAGCGTCAATGGCCGATAAGTTTGAATGGTCGTGTTTGTGGACTCGTATCGTGTGCGCCGTGGCGGTTTTTTGTAATCCAGCAATGGGATTAGTTATCTACTTTGTTCTCGCCTTGTTGTTGCCTAAATGGGAAAAACAATGCTGATATTCGCAGCTAAAGGAAAAGAGTCTGTGCCGATGGAAGTTAAAGCCGGTAAAGGCTGTGATTACGCGAATTTGAACGGCGGCAATTTTGGCCATTTTATTTAAAAGTATGCTTGTTAATCGAGATACAGATCCAAGCATACTTTGCCAAATTTACCTATATGCAGCCGCTAAGCTATTTTTTTAAAAATGCAGCGAAACGAGATTTTGCTTCATCACTTGCAAGTCTAGCACCAAACTCTACTAGCTCTTTCTCCATTTGCGCCCTGATCGCTTCTTTGTTGTAGCGCATAAGCTGCTTAGTTGTTTGCAATGAAATCGGTGGTTGCTGAGCAAGCTTCTTCGCTTGGTTTAACGAAAACTCAAAAATATCTTCATTAGCAATCACATCATTAATTAATCCATATTGATGTGCCGATTTCGCATCGAAACTTTCACCTAACATGAGTAACTCTGCGGCTTTTACGTGACCGACGACTTGAGGCAGTAAAAGACTGGCTCCCGCTTCTGGCACTAACGCAAGTTTGACAAAGGGCAGCTGAAATTTTGCTGTGTTGTCGGCGTAAACCAAATCGCAATGAAGCAGTAAGGTTGTGCCGATACCGACCGCTGCGCCTGTGACTGCAGCAACCACTGGTTTTTTCAAATCGAGTAGGCAAAAAAGGAATCTAAATGCAGGATGATCTACACCTAAGTTACTATTTTTCAAAAAGTCAGCTACATCATTACCAGATGTAAAGCATTGTGCTTGACCACGGAACATAAAGGCTCGAATTTCATTGTCCGATTCACCTTGGATAAGGTATTCTGTTAGCTGTGTATACATTTGAAGGTTAAGTGCATTGCGCTTGTCAGGACGGTTAAACGTAATAATGCGTACCCCGTTATCGTCCTTAACTTGAATCGTACTCATTCGTTATGTCCTCATGTTGCGAATTGGATTTTAAAATGGAGTTTAAGACATTGAAGCAAATATTCAAACAACTGTTTAACATTACTCTGTTAAGCTGTTTTTCATTCACGGCTTTTGCACAGGTGATGCTCACTGATGGTTATGTTCGTGCAATGCCTGCCAGCGTGCCCAATACCGCGGCTTATATCACTTTAGAAAACCATGGCCCTGCCACTCGCCTTGTTTCGGTTACAGCTCCATTTGCCAAAGAAGCTCAGTTGCACACACTTGTCGATGAAAACGGCATGATAAAAATGCGCCAAGTTGATGGCTTTGACATAGACTCACATGGCAGTTTGATTTTGTCGGAATCAGGTAATCACATAATGCTGTTGGGCTTACATGCACCTCTAGCTGAAGATAGCAAAGTGGAGCTAACCTTAAGCTTTGCTGATGGCCAGCAGCAAGTGATTTCACTGCCAGTAAAAAAACAAGCCGGCTCTGCAGAGTCTGAACATCATCATCACCATCATTAGGAGTAACAGCAAATGCAAATGACATGGAAGAAAGGCGTCGGATTCGCCGCGGTGATCTTTTTGATTGGCTACCTTGTTGCGATTTGGTGGAGCGTTGAGCCTGATGTTATTGAACAAGAGGTTTATAAACAAGATAATGGTCGCCAAGTGACCGGTTACGCCACGACAACGTCGCTAATTTTAACTGTCGAAGCCTTGTTAGACAAGCAGGGAGGTTGGTTGTCGAATGATGTCACACCGCCTTCAATTCTGATGGACAACATGCCAGCATTTGAATTTGGTGCCATTGAACAGGCCCGTGATTTAGCGCTAATTATGCGTAAAGAGTTTAGCCGTTCTCAGTCTCAATCTACAGCAGATAAAGACTTACTGGCGGCGCACTCAAAACTCAATATTGAGCATACGAGTTGGCTAGTGCCAAGTGCTGAAAGTGAGTACCGTGATGCTGTTAAGTTATTGAAGCTGTACCGTGCTCGCATGATCGCAACAGAAAACCCTGATGCGCAGTTTTATGCGCGAGCAGATAACCTAAATGAATGGCTAAAAGAGGTGCAAAAGCGCCTTGGCAGCATGTCACAGCGACTCTCTGCAAGTGTTGGTCAAGAGAGGCTCAATACCGACCTATCTGGTGATAGTTCGGCAAGACAATCAACACCTGGTTATGTAGCACAAGAGATTAAAACCAGCTGGTGGAAAATTGATGACGTGTTTTATGAAACTCGTGGTGCAACATGGGCACTGCTTAATTTCATGAAAGCGGTAGAAGTTGATTTTGCTGACGTGTTAAAGAAAAAGAATGCTCAAGTGAGTTTGCGACAAATCATTCGTGAACTCGAAGAAACTCAGCAATCCGTTTGGAGCCCTATGATCCTTAATGGTTCGGGCTTTGGGGTTGTCGCTAATCACTCTTTAGTGATGGCAAACTATATCTCGCGTGCAAATGCCGCGGTTATCGATTTAACTAACTTATTGACTCAAGGTTAACTATGAAAAAGACATTATTAGCGTGTGCACTATTAGGCTCTCTAGTCGGCACTTCTGCTCATGCTGCTTCTGTTATTGGTTTTAAAGTGGGTGGTGATTACTGGCAAGCTGATACCAGTGGTACTTTTGCTGAAAGAGGCCAGCCGCAACAAGAGTTTAACTATAAAGACTCTTCACAAGGCAGTATCTGGGTTGCAATTGAGCATCCAATTCCATTGGTCCCGAATGTTAAGATCCGTGAGAATAGCTTAGAAGGTAAAGGCAGCATGTCTGGTGCTGATTTTAACTTTAATGGTCATAACTTCATCGGTGATGTAAACGCAACGACTGACCTAAGTAATACTGATTTTGTGCTTTACTACGAGATTCTAGATAACGATATCGTTGCGTTAGATATTGGTGCTGCATACAAGCTTATGCATGGTGAATTCCGTGTAGCCGACGCTGGCCATCCTGAAAGAAAAGATATCGATAGCGGCATTGTGATGGGCTATGTTGATGCACAAGTGGGCATACCTGGTCTTGGTCTTTATGGTTTTGCAGATATTATGATGGGCGTAGACGAGTCAAACGTTTACGATTATTCAGTGGGTCTAGGCTGGAACTTCGATGGCACAGCACTCGATTACCGAATCCGTGCCGGTTACCGTGACTTCAAATTTGATGTTAATGGTTTTGACGGTGTGACTGCAGACATGCAATTTAAAGGTTACTTTGCCGGTGTAGAACTGGTTTTCTAAACTAGCCTTTAAAATTAGTTAAACAGTGCATGACTTAATTGAATGCCAGTCTCTAGGACTGGCATTTTTGTATTTAATGCTAAATGTCTAAAATGCTTAGCTAGCTAAAACAGCGTAGTCTTTATCGCTTAAATTAAATAGCGAAAGGTAGCTTGCCAAATTATGACTTTCTCCAAGCCACGCCAATTGATTGAGGCTGTGTAAAATAAGCTTTTGTGATTTACGCTCTAGCATCAGTTCCACATCCAGCATCTGTTGATACTCATCTGCAGCTAAACAAGATTTACTTAAACGGCGCAGCTTTCGATAGGGAAGCAATACACGTGATTCCCATTTTAAAGTATCTTGTTGCAGCGTTTGCCACTGTTGCAACGAAAGTAAATGGCTTTGTTGATCGAGCCAGATCGCCAGCAGCAATAGATTCACGTTTACTTGGTGCTTATCTTGTAGCTCTAGGCATATTTGTTGATGCTTTAGATAGATATCATCACAATTTTGCCAAAGTAGCCCATCAAGCTTGTTGAGAAATGTCATCTTCATTGTCCATTGAAAAAGGGGCTAATGCCCCTTTAAATTATTCCATTACCTACTCAGACAGAAGCTCGCACACTTTGTTCAATTTCTTCTATCTGTTCTTGAACTTCCAACCATTCCATCTCGCTTTCTTCTAGACCTTGAGTGAGCTTAGTGCGTTCATTTAGTACCTGGGTAAGCTTGGGTTTATTATCTGCATCATAGAGGCTGGTGTCCGCTAACATCTCTTCTAACTCACTCAAACGGTCACTGGCTTTTTGCTGCTCTTTTTCTAGCTTGGTTTGGATTTTTTTCATTGGCGATAGCTTTTGCCTAAGCTCGGCTTCCAAACGCTTTTGCTGTTTCTTGTCTTGAACAGGTTTAGCTGTTATTGCGGCATCGTCTTTATTGGCGGTCTTTGCTGCATCCAGTAACCATTGATGATAATCGTCTAGGTCGCCTTCAAAGCTCTTCACTTCACCTTGATCGACTAAGTAGTAATCGCTACAACTGAGTCGCAGTAAATGCCTATCGTGCGAGACGATAATCATCGCGCCTTCAAATGACTGTAGTGCCATCGTCAGCGCGTGGCGCATCTCTAAATCTAAGTGGTTAGTGGGTTCATCGAGCAGTAATAGGTTTGGGCGTTGCCAAACCAGTAGTGCCAACACTAGGCGGGCTTTTTCACCACCAGAGAATGGGCGTACTGGTGCAACGGCCATATCACCGTTAAAGCCATAACAGCCTAAAAAGTTACGTAACTCTTGCTCTTTAGCGTTGGGTGCAAGGCGAGCGAGGTGTTGCAGCGGCGTATCATCTAAGCTCAGAAGTTCTAATTGATGCTGGGCAAAGTAGCCGATATTGAGACCTGGATTGGTTTCGTACTTACCTTTCATTGGCGATAGTTCGCCAGACAGCAACTTTACTAAGGTTGATTTACCCGCACCATTTCTACCCAGCAAACCGATGCGCGCGCCAGGCACTAAGTTCAGGTGAACCTTCTTTAGGATTTCAGCCTCACCATAGCCGATAGAAACTTGCTCCATGGTGACTAACGGGTTAGGCAGTGCCTCAGGTTCTCTAAAGGCCATATGAAATGGGCTGTCAGCTTGCGATGGCAAGAGCTCTGTCATGCGTTCAAGTGCTTTTAAGCGGCTCTGAGCTTGTTTAGCTTTACTGGCTTTATAACGGAAGCGGTCAACGAATGACTGCATGTGTGCCCGTTCTTTTTGTTGACGCTCAAAGGCAACTTGTTGCTGTGCCATGCGCTCTGCACGGACGTGCTCAAAGGCAGTGTAGTTGCCTTTGTAGTAATTTAGTTTGTGGTTCTCTACGTGGACAATTTCGTCAACAATACCATCGATAAAGTCACGGTCATGACTGATCAGAATCAATGTGCCTTGATACGCCTTAATCCAGCCCTCTAACCAGTACATGGTGTCTAAATCCAAGTGGTTGGTGGGTTCATCGAGTAACAATAGATCAGAGCGGCATAATAATGCTTGAGCTAAGTTTAAGCGCATGCGCCAGCCACCAGAAAAGCTCTTCACCGGATTTGATTGTTCAGCTTCACTAAAGCCAAGACCAGCTAATAGACTCGCTGCACGGCTATGGATTGCGTAGCCGCCAATGGCGTCAATTTTACCGTGTAACAAAGCGATTTTATGGCCATCATCAGCCTCTTGGGCTTTATGTAGCTCTGCTTCTAGTGCACGGTATTCAGTGTCTCCATCAATCACATATTCAATCGCTGCCACTTCAAGTGCAGGTGTTTCTTGAGCAACCGTTGCGGTCTGCCAGCCTGACGGCATGGAGAAGTCACCTTTATCTAATGAGATCTTACCTAAGATAAGTGCAAGCAAGGATGACTTACCGGTACCGTTGGCACCCACTAAGCCCACTTTGTGGCCCGGATAAACGGTTAACGAGGTTTCGTCGAGTAGGGTTTTAGACCCTCGAACGAGTTGAGCTTGAGAGATGGTGATCATTTATGCCGACTTGAGTCTGAGTTAACGCAATTAATGCAGGGGATAATAGCCTAGAATCTAGTCTGACTGCTATGACCAACAGGCAAAACTCTGGCTATGTATCGGCTTATTTGTTCTTTTGTGGCAAAATAGCCGCGAATTTACCCTTAGGGATCTAATTGATGACGACCAAGACCAAGAAAGTGAAGAAACGATTTGTTGCTGGTGCTAAATGCCCAAAGTGTAAAGCACAGGAATCTATCGTGCTGTTTAAAGATAATGGCATTGAAACGGTCGAGTGTGTTGAGTGTGATTATCGAGAACAACAAACTGATGAAAAAGTTGCTAAAAAAGCGACTGGTGCAGTCATTGGTGTCTTTAATCCTGAGTAGACCAACATCGGTTGTTAGTCGCAAATAGTAAGCTCATGCAAGGGCTGCTGAAAAACGCTTAGGCGCAATTCCTTTATTCGCTTTGACGGCGAATGAACTGCTCAATTCTTGCTAGCCTATCTTGCCCCCAGACACTAATTTGTTGATGGTTATCTTGATAATGAAAGCTCGGTACTCCCCATTGACCGAGCGCTAGCATCTCGTCGAGATTCTGTTGTGCCCATTGACGCCAGTTTGGCTGTTCTATCAGGCTTTGGGCATGCAGCCAATCTAAGCCACTATGCTCAACAATACGCTTAAGACCCGCATCGGTATCGCTGTGTATCCCTAGGCTATTGACCGCTCGCGAGTAATTTAATAGGTACTCGGTTGCTTTTCCTTGTTGCTCTGCATATTCAAACAGTGCGTAACATCTCTCCACGCCTTTACCGAGAGGGTCGGCTACTTTGCCATAATCTATGTTTAATCGACGTGCTTCGCGAGTGGTGTCGTGAAAGATATACATTTTTTTGGCTGTTGGAACGGCTAAACCGCGCATCACCATCGGCAGTACCGGTTTGATAATCAGTGGCATTTGATATTTTTTGGTAAACTTCACAGCTTGCTCTAACCCTAAATGGGAGTATGGGCTGCGAATTGAGAAATACAGCGTTAAGCTGGGCCGCTTGAAACGATTGGTTTTGCTTGGTGGCGGCAATAGATCAAGTTTGAGTCTGGTTTTAGTCAATCGCGGAGTTAGATTCTGAGGACTTAATGCAATCAAACGCTGCTCTAAATAGGCGAGCCTATCAACGCCCCAATACCATTCGTTGCCATAATAAATGGTGCCAGCCTGATAATGACCAAGGGCTTTCAGTAATGCACTATTGCGAGCTACAGCTTCATCCTCTACGAGACTCAAGTTAGCGTTGTTGCTGGCGAGTTTTCCCTGCCAAAACTGCTCAAAAATCGTGACTAATTGCTGAACATCAGTGGTTGAGGTGCCGCAAGCTATCAGTGCTTTAGTTGCCGTAATTTTTTGTGCGTCGCAGCTTAAATCTGTGTTGGGAAAATTCAAATCATATAGCTCGGCCAAATACTGACAGTCGTTGAAGGCATTTTTTTGCCAGAGTAGTGGTTCTGGGAAGGCGTTTTGAGTATGTGAAGCAATTGGGTGAAAGGACAAGCTCAGTGGCATAGATGCGTTGTAGCGAGCGATAAACTTCGGCAACACTTGCAGTAAAATATAGCTGTAGGGGTCATCAATCTTAATAAACACTTTTAGATTGTGAGGCTGGCGTAGCAGCTTGCGTTTAAGCTCAATAAGATAGCGTTTACTGTTAAGCAACCCATTGCTGGATAAGCACTGTGCAAGATAAGGCATAACAGCTGTTTTAATGGGCATGATAATGAGTTAATTGAAGAAGTTATTTTTAACATAAGCGGCGAAGCGTTAAAGGTAAAGCGCAGGCTTTAATCTTTATTGCTGAAAACACCAGGGTATGCTGCATCTATTGTAATAACTGCTACAATAGCGCGCTATAATAGTTAGCATTCATCATCGACAATTTAGGCCTTGTGTATAAAAGGCCCTTGTCACTATATTTTATCGCTGCAGAGAATCGGCAAAACCGCCGTTTGTATTGAGCTGGTTAGTTGTTATTAGCCAGCAATGAGCTTCATTCTCGCGGTGAATACTTAGGAAAGAAACTTTGACTCAATCAGTCCTCGATACCGATGGCCAAGTGCCGTTTTCAACCCTAAAGCTCAAAACTGAGTTACTCGACAACTTAACCACCATGGGTTTTGAGTCGATGACGCCAATTCAGGCACAGAGCTTACCGGCAATCCTTAATGGGGAAGATGTCATTGGCCAAGCCAAAACGGGTTCGGGTAAAACTGCCGCCTTCGGTTTAGGTCTACTGCACAAGCTAGATGTTAAGCGTTTTCGTATTCAGTCTTTGGTGATGTGTCCCACTCGAGAGCTTGCTGATCAAGTGGCTAAAGAGATCCGTACATTAGCCCGTGGTATCCATAATATTAAAGTGCTTACCCTTTGCGGTGGAGTGCCAATGGGGCCACAAATCGGATCGCTTGAGCATGGCGCACACATTATTGTTGGTACCCCTGGACGTATTATCGACCACTTAGATCGTGGCCGTTTACATCTAGATGATGTGCACACATTAGTGTTAGATGAAGCTGACCGTATGCTAGACATGGGTTTTCAGGTTGAACTTGAAGCCATTGTTGAACAGGTTCCGGTTGAACGTCAGACGTTACTTTTCAGCGCGACATTCCCTGAACAGATTAAATCTATTGCAGATTCGATAATGTTCAAGCCAGTGTTGGTTAAGGTCGCTTCGACGCATGAAACAAGCACTATTGAACAACACTTCTATGAAGTGGGCAATAATAATGACCGCATGCGTGCATTGAAATTATTGCTATTGCAGCACCGCCCTGAAAGCGCAGTGGTTTTTTGTAACACTAAACGCGAAACCAAAGATGTGGCGGCGCAGCTAAAGAATGATGGGTTTAGTGTTGTGGCGTTGCATGGCGATCTTGAGCAAAGAGACAGAGATCAAACCTTACTGCAGTTCGCCAATAAGAGTGTGTCGATAATGGTGGCAACGGATGTTGCAGCGCGAGGGCTCGATATTGATGCGCTAGATGCGGTTATTAACTACCATATTGCCTTTGATACTGAAGTTCATATTCACCGTATTGGCCGTACCGGTCGTGCGGGCAGTAAAGGGGCTGCACATACGTTTTATAGCGATGAAGATGGCTACAAAGTGGCGCTGCTTGAAGATTATCTTGAACGAGATATCGTCAGCGAAGGGCTGCCATCAGAGAATCTACTCGATACTTTCCCTACACAACCAAGCATGATTACTTTGCAAATTGATGGTGGCAAAAAGCAGAAGCTGCGTCCTGGCGATATTTTAGGTGCGCTGACGGGTGAAGACGGTATCGAAGGCAGTGAAGTGGGGAAAATCAAAATCACTGACTACCGCGCATATGTTGCTGTTAATCGTAAAGTTGCCAAGCGTGCACTGCACAAAATAGTTAATGGTAAATTGAAAGGGCGTTCATATCGCGCCTGGGAAATGCGCTAACAATTAAATTAGTTTGTTATTGAGCCGATAAGAATCCAGAGACTCTCTGGATTTTTTATAGGTGCTCATCGTGGTGATGATACTTGCTATGTATTTATTACCTCCAAAAACATAGATCGTTAACAATAGGTTTATCTGTGGCAATTTCGATAGCGGGTGGAGTAAAGCCTGGTAAAATTATTGAGTTAGAGCATCGACTGCAGCAACAGTTGATTGTTGGCAAGGGCAAACCTGTTGCTATTGCTGATGAGATCTATACTGAGCTTGAAGATGATGCAAATAAACTCGAAATCGAAAGGGAAGCTATTCGAGCGCGACTCGATAAACAGAATCAAGCACAGGCTTTATATGAGGCGGTGTCGTCACAACTTATCAATAGTGTTAATCGAACCATTGAGCATCAACTTTCGTCAGTAGAGTTGGTACTTGAGCACTCTCGGCTTGATGAAAAGCAAATTCTATTGCTGGAAATGTTGTATTCAATGCAGATCGATTTAGCAAAGATCCGTCCATTAGTGATTGGTCTACCTTGGCTACAACGTGATCTGCTTAATATGATCAACAGTCCAACCTTCAGGCACCGTCGCCCAAAGTCTTCTGACGTACAAGTGACGGAGATTAAATTGGCGCTTAACTATATCGGTATTGAGAACCTACAAGCGCTAATCCCCTATTTTTGTCTGCGCCATCTAATGCCTAGCGGCCAACCTCAATTATTGTGGGTCACTCGTAAGTTATGGCGTTACAGTATTATCAGTGCGATAGCGGCTCAGACGTTGGTTGAGTTGCACGGCAAAGATCGGGCTTTCTTTTACAGCTGTAGCTTGATGAGTCAGTTAGGAAACACTTGTGTTATTAGTAACTGTGCCAAAATGTTTGATACCACTTGGGGCACTTGGCTAAGAGAGGCGAGTGCTAGTCGCGATAAAGAGCTTTATGACGCCGTTATGACAACAGAGTTTCCCGCCACCGATGTATATCAGCAGGCGTTGAGTCATAGTGACTCGCTCAACTGGCAGCTACTTGAGTTGCTTGATTTTGAACAAAGTCGCCTAACCACAACATTCAAAGCGATTGATACTTGCATGAGATACGCAGATTTAGACGAGGATGCAAAGCTGTTGGAAAGAGCTAACTGTTTTGCCCGTGTCTATCTGCTAAATGAGGCTGGCAATATTAGCGCTGCAGAACGACGCACAATGTATGATTATTATGAACTCTCGGAGCAAGAGTTGATCCGCCTGAACGGGCAGGATTATCGTAAGTTAGCGCTCTTTTAGAACAAGTATCGAGCGGCATGATATTGGCAATCTGTGCACAAAACATGCAGTGGTTTCAACCTTGTTGGTTAGCGGTGATAGACATCCATACTTCCGCTACTTTCCTTTGTAAAAATGTATACAATTTTTTATCAATTTGACTGTAATGGTTAGTTAGTCAAACTAAGGTTAAAAAAGTAACAGTTTTACGCTAGTAGAGCCTATAACGGCCTATTTTGCCATGCTAATTATTCAATTAGTTTGAATAGTTAGTGTTTATTGGCTCTAGATAACTTTTTTATGACTAAATATGCTTAAACCCACGCCATATCTGCGTTGATAATTCAGTTCTGCAAATCTTTATGCACTATTAAGGCTGAACAGCTCTTAGAAGGTTGTGAAAAACTGGTATTTTGATCACATTTTCGCTAATAATGTCCTCCTAGCAAAACAAACAACCGCGATGTCACCTACATAAGATAAAGGCATCAAGCGGAAAACGACTGCATAAAAGTGGTCGCAAATTAGAAAGGATGAGAAAGAATGAGCGTTAACACTAATCTTACACGTGCCCAATTTGACGAAGTTATGGTGCCTAACTATGCGCCTTCAGCTGTAATCCCTGTTCGTGGCGAAGGTAGCCGAGTTTGGGATCAAGAAGGTAAAGAGTTTATCGACTTCGCTGGTGGTATTGCGGTTAATTGTTTAGGTCATTGTCATCCAGCTTTGGTTGGTGCGTTAAAAGAGCAGGGCGAAAAGCTTTGGCATCTATCTAATGTTATGACTAACGAGCCTGCGCTTGAACTAGCAACCAAGCTTGTTGAAGCAACATTTGCTGATCGTGTTTACTTTGCCAACTCTGGTGCAGAAGCAAACGAAGCAGCGCTTAAGCTAGTTCGTCGTTACGCGATGGATAAGTTTGGTGCTGAGAAAGATCAAATCATCGCATTTGATAAAGCATTCCATGGTCGTACCTTCTTCACCGTAAGTGTTGGTGGTCAAGCGGCATACTCAGACGGTTTCGGTCCAAAGCCACAAAGCATTACTCACGTACCATTCAATGATATTGCTGCTCTAGAAGCGGTCTTTTCTGACAAGACTTGTGCTGTGATGATGGAGCCACTTCAAGGTGAAGGCGGCATTATCGATGCCGATCCTGAATTCCTAAAAGCGGTACGTGCACTTTGTGATAAGCACAATGCGCTGCTGGTATTTGATGAAGTTCAAACTGGTGTTGGTCGTCTTGGTGAGCTTTATGCTTACATGCGCGGCGATGTGGTACCTGACGTACTGACTACAGCTAAAGCACTTGGCGGTGGATTCCCAATCGCAGCTATGCTGACAACTAAAGAGATCGCAGATCATCTTAAGATTGGTACTCACGGTTCGACATACGGTGGTAACCCACTAGCATGTGCAATTGGTAATGCAGTACTTGACGTTGTTAACACTCCTGAAGTGTTAGATGGCGTTAAAAAGCGTGAGCAGTTGCTACGTGACGGTCTAAACAAAATCAATGACAAGTATGACGTATTCACTGAAGTACGTGGTCAAGGTCTATTGCTTGGCGCGGTCGTTAATGAAAAGTACCAAGGACGCGCTAAAGAGTTCTTAGTAGCCGGTATCCAAGAGGGCGTAATGAGCTTGGTAGCGGGTGCAAACGTGGTACGTTTCACTCCTTCTCTGGTTATTCCAGAAGCAGACATCGCGGAAGGCCTAGCGCGTTTCGAGCGAGCAGTCGCTAAAGTAGTCGCAGCCTAATTGGCAAACGAAGCGCTAGATCATTCTAGCGCTTCTTTTTTGTCTTTAGGATACTTGTTTGCTAGCTCGTAATAGCGGCTTTTAAAGTGCTGCAGAGTTATATAGCAAGTGATAGTGAGGAGACTCCTAGATGTTAGTTATACGTCCAATTAGATCCACTGACTTTGATGCGCTATATCAAATAGCAGAAGAGTCAGGCCATGGATTCACATCTTTACCAGTAAACGAGGATCTGCTTCGCCGCAAGATTGCGCGAGTTGAAGCATCGTTTACAAAACAGGTTGATAAGCCTTTTGATGAAGGCTATCTAATGGTGCTTGAAGATACGACTACCGGCGAAGTTGTCGGTACTTGTGGTATTGAAGCAGCAGTAGGTATGGAAGATGCTTTCTACCATTACCGCCTTGGCACCGAAGTTTACCACTCAGAGCAGATTGATGTGCGCAATGAAGTTGAGACTTTGACTTTATGCCATGATTACACTGGCGCGGCAGAGCTGTGTACCTTGTTCCTACGAGGAAGTTACCGTAAGAACAACAATGGCCGCATGTTATCACGCAGCCGCTTCCTATTTTTAGCGCAACATGCACAGCGTTTTGGCGAAACTGTGATTGCTGAAATGCGTGGTGAAAGCGACGACGAGGGCAACTCGCCTTTTTATGGTTGGTTGCAGAAGCACTTCTTAGGTATCGATTTTATTGAAGCTGATTACCTTTCCGGCTTAGGGCAAAAAGCATTTATGGCAGAGATGATGCCAAAGAATGCAGTTTATGTTTGTTTGCTGCCAGAAGAAGCGCAGAAAGTGATTGGCGAAGTACATGCTAATACACGTCCAGCACTGAACTTGTTGCAAGCTGAAGGCTTTAGATGCCGTGGCTACGTCGATATCTTCGACGGTGGGCCGACTGTAGAGTGCAACCTAAATGATATTCGCTCGGTACGCGAAAGCCGACTGCTTACAGTGACCATTGGTGATACACCAGCGGCTGCAACCAGCTATATCGTTTCAAATACTCAACTTGAAAATTACCGCGCTACAGCTGCAGAGTTAGCTGTATCAGACGACAACGACAACGTGATCTTAGATGCTGAAACCGCTGCAGGCCTTATGGTTGCAGAGGGTGAGCAGATCCGTGTCTTGGCAATGTAGGATTAGAAAATGACACAATTTATTGAAGGTAAATGGACTGCTGGTTTAGGTCATGAAGTGACATCAATTAACCCAGCTAACCAAGAAGTGATTTGGAACAGCAAAACGGCGACGCCAGAGCAGGTCAATACTGCTGTCGATGCTGCGCGTAAGGCACAGTTTGATTGGTTTATGCTTGGCTTTGAAGCACGTTTAGCCATTGTTGAAGCATACCGTGACCAACTTGAAGCAAACAAAGCTGACATGGCTGAAGTGATTGCACAAGAAACCGGTAAACCACAGTGGGAAACCGCCACTGAAGCTGGCGCTATGATTGGCAAAATCGGCTTATCTGTAGCGGCTTTTCACAAGCGTACCGGCACCTCTGAAAATGACACTCCTGCTGGCCGTGCCGTATTGCGCCATAAGCCACATGGTGTGGTTGCTGTATTTGGTCCTTATAACTTCCCAGGTCACTTACCAAATGGTCATATCGTACCTGCATTGTTAGCAGGTAATACTGTGGTATTTAAACCATCAGAGTTAACACCAAAAGTGGCTGAGCTTATGCTTAAGCTTTGGGAAAAAGCAGGTTTGCCTGTGGGTGTCATTAACCTTGTTCAAGGCGAAGTTGAAACAGGCAAGGCATTGGCGTCTCATCCACAAATCGATGGCCTGTTCTTCACTGGTAGCTCTCGCACTGGTCATATCCTGCATCAGCAATATGCTGGCGATCCGGGTAAAATTCTAGCGCTAGAAATGGGCGGTAATAACCCGCTGATCATCAAAGGTGTTGAAGACACTAAAGCGGCCGTGCATGACATTATCCAGTCTGCTTATATTTCATCAGGCCAGCGTTGTACTTGTGCTCGTCGCTTATATGTCGAGAAAGGCGCAGCCGGTGATGCACTGCTTGAGCAACTAACAATAGCAGTTAACAACATTCAAGTAGGCGCGTGGAATGCACAGCCACAGCCGTTTATGGGATCTATGATTTCAGAAACTGCCGCCAAAGGCATGGTTGAAGCACAGCGTAACTTAGTCAACCTAGGCGCTACACCAATGGTTGAACTCACGCACCTAGAAGCGGGAACAGGTCTTGTATCTCCAGGTCTTATTGATGTCACTGACGTGATTGAACTGCCTGATGAAGAGTATTTTGGCCCGCTACTACAAGTGGTTCGTTATAGCGATTTCGACGAAGCAATCAGACTGGCTAATGCGACTCGCTATGGTCTTTCTGCAGGCATACTGGCTGATAGCCGCGAAGATTATGATTACTTCTTAGCGCGCATTCGCGCCGGTATTGTTAACTGGAATAAACAGATAACAGGCGCTTCAGGTGCTGCGCCATTTGGCGGTGTTGGCGCATCGGGTAACCATAGAGCTAGCGCATTTTATGCCGCTGACTACTGTGCTTACCCCGTTGCTTCAGTAGAAGCCGACGCGGTCAGCCTACCAGCAAAACTAAGCCCAGGTTTGAGTATTTAGTTTTACGGTTAAATCATAAGGGAAGTGCTCGGGGCACTTCCCTTTTGTTTATATCAACAGCTTTTATGAACCATTAAAGCGGTTGAGCAAGTATCAACACTGTTGATGCAATGCAAATCTAGCAAGTACTAGCGGCTTCACCTACCAACCTAGGTGGGGCTGCTAAATCCCTCAAATGTGTACAGCCGCGTGACATAAACAAACAATAAGCACGCTGGCGTAAAGGAGTTAACGATGCACACTAATGTAAACGCGTTATTTGAAGCACTTTGGCAAGATTATATTGAGATGACCCCATCAGCCGCTAAAGTCCATCAGTTACTTTCAAAGGGCGAAACGATCATCAATGATCATATTGCGCTGCGAACGTTTAATATCAGCAAGGTTAACCTTGATGTACTCGCTGCACATTTTGAATCTATCGGCTATGTTGCTTGCGGTGACTATAAATTTGAAGCTAAGAAGCTTAACGCTAAGCATTTTGAGCATCCTGACAGCACTCAACCAAAAGTATTTATCTCTGAGTTGTTGGTAGAAGAGTTCAGCGATGAGCTTCAGACAACGATTAAAGGCTTGATTGAGCAGGTTGATGCAGCAGCTACAACTGCAGATAACTTCCTTTACTCGGGTCGTCACTGGGATTTAGACGCCAAGACCTATGAGTCGTTATTAGCTGAAAGTGAGTATGCTGCTTGGGTCGCGGCTTTGGGTTATCGAGCCAACCACTTTACGGTTTCAATTAATCACCTACCTAATTTCGACACTATTTTTGAAGTTAATGATGCACTTAAAGAGGCAGGCTTTGTACTCAATGCCGTTGGTGGCGAAGTTAAGGGCAGCCCTGAAGTATTGCTAGAACAATCTTCAACAATGGCGGACAAGATCAATGTTAGCTTCTCAGACGCTGTGGTTGAGATCCCTAGCTGTTTTTATGAATTTGCCATCCGCTATCCTAAAGCCGACGGAGAGCTTTACACAGGCTTTGTGGCTGCGTCTGCGGACAAGATTTTTGAAAGTACTAACGTAAACTAAACAGCCCGTTAGTTGCTTAGAACGATACAAACAAAAAAGCCGGAATCATTCCGGCTTTTTTGTGGCTGAACCTTTTTGCTAATCACTAAAATCGAGTGTGACTTTCAAGCCCGGTAGGGTCTGACTGTGTTCGAACCGCAAGGCAATTTTGTATTGCTCTGCAATATCTTTGACAATCGATAGGCCTAGCCCATGCCCCATGGTTGCTTCGTCTAAACGTTTACCACGGTGAGTGAGCTGTGCCAGCTCTTCTGTCTTAACCCCTGGGCCATCATCCTCAATCGTCAGTAGTAGCTGCTGATTGTGATTGCTAATGCAGACTCTGATCTCACTGTCAGCCCATTTAAAGGCATTGTCTAGCAAGTTACCGAGTAGTTCCATGCCGTCTTCACGGTGCATAGGTAAGCGGCTTATATCAGCAGGAATATTAAAACGGCAATTAATGCTTTTAGTACGATGAACCTTTTTGAGGGTTTGTGTCAGATCTTCAATATCTTTCGGTAACTGCATTTGGGCCGCAGGCAACATGTCTCCGGTAATTCGAGCTGCAGCGAGTTTTCTCTCTATCATTTTATGAACTAGATCGAGCTGCTTTTGTAACGCCTCAGCAGACTGAGGATCTTTTAACCCTAAAGCTTCTACCTGTTGCTGCATTACCGCTAGTGGAGTTTTAAGACCATGGCTTAAGTTACCGAGATTATTACGACTGCGTTCGATCTGCTTGCTTGAATATTGCAAAAGCTCATTGTAGTTGGAGGCAAGAGGTTGCAGTTCGAGTGGAATGGTATTGAGATCGAAAGAGGATATTTCACCTTCGCGTAATTTCGCTAAGGTATCTTTCATCTGGTTTACCGGTTTAAAGGATTGGCGCAGAACTAAAAAAATCCCCATTATCATAGTCATCAGCATGACAAGATTAACGATGAGCTTAGTGCCATAGATCTCAGAAAAGACCTTACGGCCAATACTTAAGTCCTGTGCAACAGTAAGCGTCGCATTAAGCCCTGATGTTTCAGATTCTAGGCCAATGGACAATAATTGAATATCGTGGTTTTGCGGGCCTTTTGTTTGCCAAGCGCGGGTTTCGCCCTTTTCTAAATCAACGACTTCTAAACGTTGATCCCACAGTGAGCGTGATCTTAATTCTTGCTCAGGAAGATCAAGCTGATAGTAGCGGCCGGAGTATACCGGCTTATAGAAATTTGAAAGTTGGCTTTGATCTATTCTAAAGGTGCTGTCTTCAATATGGGTTGCAAGCAGGACTTGCTGTAGATCTTCCTGCAATCGGGCAATAATTGAATCATGAAAAGCTTGGCGTAACATCGACTCGAAAAAGATAATTGCCACAATCGTGGCGATAACGACTAAGCCTGTTAACCACAGGCTTAGTTTGCTACGGATTGAGATCATTGAACGATGCCGTGAAAAATATACCCTTGGCCGCGGCGAGTTTCTATCGCAGTTTTACCTAACTTTTTACGCAGGTGAGTAACATAGACTTCAACAACGTTACTCTCTTTCTCGTCGTCAAATTGATATAGCTTATCTGTTAACTGGGCTTTCGATAACAGCTTTTTAGGTGACATTAAGAAGATCTTTAATAGCCTAAACTCCATTGCCGTCAGTTCAAAAGTATTATCGGCGACGGTAACGGATTGTTGGCTTTCATCCAACGCAACACCAGCATAAGTTAGTTGCTTATTAGGTGTATTTGCTTTGCCGTGAGCACGTTGAATTAAGGCTTGAATCCTGACCAAGAGCTCTTGAGTATGAAACGGTTTACCTAAATAGTCATCAGCACCAGAGTTAAAACCTTCAACCTTCTCATGCCACTGACTACGTGCCGTTAGCATGATCACTGGTGTATGTATGCCTTGTTCACGCCAGCGTTCAAGTAGCTCAAGGCCATTACCGTCGGGTAATCCAATATCAAGGATGACACAATCATAGTTGGTCTCCTTAATTAGATAATCAGCTTCGCTAATTTTGTCTGTTGTGTCAGTTACATAGCCAGCTTGTTTAAGCTGTTTTAGCAGTTCTTCCACAAGTAGCGCGTTATCTTCAACAAGGAGTAATTTCATAAAGTATGCTCTCAGTGATGCCTGCAGAGTATTGAACACGTTGATTTCGACAGGAGTATTAACTCAAAAGTAATATGAACAGTGTAAAGCGATCTGATTTATAAGCCAATACTACAATGGCTTTGCAACGCAACTACTGGGTAACTTCGCTGGTGTTATCAATTGGCCATTACTAGCGTTCAGGGTTAACTCAACAATTTGGTTTTCTTGAGTGCGGATCTGTAATTCATAGCGTAATTTACCATTTTGTTGATATAAATGGGCGTCAATGAGTTTGCCGTGACAGATAGCTTGAACACCTGCAAGTGTTACATCAAGTGACAAAATCTCACCGCCGTTCACCAGATGTTGCGCTTGATAGTGCTGCACTTCTTCAATTTGATTAGCGAATGCCGAGGTTGAGAGTTTTAGACAGCAAACTAAAACGCTTAAATAAATGACAGCTTTCAAGCGATACTCCTAAAAAAATGGCCTGAGATAACTCTCAGGCCACTTTATAGAAGCTGTCTTAAACCGAGCTTAATACTGTATTAGCGAGTACCGTATACTACGATAGTCTTACCGTGAGCTTGGATAAGGTTTTGTTCTTCAAGCATTTTCAAGATGCGACCAACAGTTTCACGAGAACAACCTACAATTTGGCCAATCTCTTGACGAGTGATCTTAATCTGCATGCCGTCAGGGTGCGTCATTGCATCTGGCTGTTTAGCAAGGTGAAGCAATGTTTGTGCAATGCGACCAGCAACATCTAAGAAGGCTAAATCGCCTACTTTTTGGCTAGTGCTGTGGAGACGATAAGCCATTTGCGAAGAAAGCTTCATCAAAATTTCAGGATTAACCTGAATAAGTTGCTTAAATTTCTTGTATGAAATTTCTGCAATCTCACAAGCTTGCTTAGCACGAACCCAAGCAGTACGCTCTGCTTGCTCTTCGAATAAACCTAGTTCACCAATAAAGTCGCCCTGGTTTAGGTAAGAAAGAATCATCTCTTTACCTTCTTCGTCTTTAATCAAGACAGCAACCGAACCCTTTACGATGTAATAAAGCGTATCTGAATCTTCACCAGCGTGGATCAAAGTGCTTTTGGCTGGGTACTTATGAATGTGACAGTGTGATAAAAACCATTCCAAAGTAGGATCTGGTTTTGGCTTTCCAATCAGAGCCATGCCTATGTTCCTCGACTGATTTACGTTAAGAGTAAGAATATGCTAATTAAGCATCTTACGTCAATTAAGCTGATGAAACCTTGATGGAAGTCTTACTTTAGACTTTATGCATGAAGGTAACTCGCTATCAAGATAGTCTTTTATTTTGATACATTAGTAATATATGTCAACTCATTACGACTTTTCAGGCAATAGTATGCTTAACTCTGCAAGCCATATCACATCCTGTTTGCTATCTTTCTGGCAGACAATGAGTGGTAGATAGTGAATGACGTTAATCGCAGTATTCTTTGAACTTCATCAATAAAAATGATTCTCATTACTGTATCTAGGTCTTTATTCTCGACATTTGTGGCAAATTCTGGCTAACTGCCAGTAAGCATATTTCAGCAATAACCACTAAAACGCGAGTTTGTGGTTTGATTTTAAAGGAGCTCACGTGAAGTTTAGACCTTGGATTTTAAATACTGTAGTGGTCTTTTTTATGACGGCGAGCACAGCTGTTCAAGCCTTTTCGATCCCTCAACCTAAAGGTGCTGAAGAAGCCAGTAAAGTCGCGCATATCCATTTAAAGGCTGCTCAAGGTGATTTTGATGCACAGTATTTACTCGGGCTTATGTATCTTTCTGGCCGCTATGTAGAACAAGATCAAGGCGCTGGTATGGAGTGGATAACGAGTGCAGCACAGCAAGGCCATGCTAAAGCGCAGCAAACCGTTGCTGACTTGGCGTTTGAAGGCAGCATAGTATCTAGGGACCTATCGACCGCAAAACAATGGTACACAGCGCTGAGTAAGCAAGGCAATAAGTGGGCAGACTTTAGATTGGGCTTTATTTATGCTTCTGGTGGTGAAGGGGTAGAGCGTAACTGTGGTAAAGCTGTGGAGCAGTTTAAATTAGTGGGTGATGAAGTCTCACTGGGAAATGTTGCATGGATTTTAGCAACCTGCCCAGAAGCTAAGTACCGCGACGGCGGTCAAGCACTAGCGCTTTCGTTATCTCTACTTGAAGCCAATGCAAAAGATCCTACCAACTTAGATAATCTTGCCGCTGCATATGCTGAGCTGGGGAATTTTGACGCTGCGATTACAACTCAACAAAAAGCCATTGAGGCATTAGCCGTTACATCTGATAACAGTAAGACTGGGGAGTTTATGCAGCGACTTGAGATTTATCAGAACTCCGAGCCATACAGAGAAGTGGTCCCGCTAATCGGCAAGTAATGCTTGAAGACAAAATGTAGCGCTCATTTGTTGGGCGCTTTTTTATGGCTGGAATTCAGTAGAGGCCTCTTTGAATAGGCGTTAGCACGCGTAAGTATTGCAAAGCAGAAGAAGAGTATTAGCTAAAAATATAGAGCCATAATGCGGCCGTTTAATCATACGAGTTGCATGGATGTAGAGTTTACTTTCTGAGGTGAATTTAGAGTTTAGCCTGCATACCCAACGAGATAAATATGGAGATGGAGTTTACTTTCTAAGATGAGTTTAACTCTTAAAGTTAGCTTAGAGAGGTTAGCCAGAATACCCAGGAAACATACAGATCAACATGGAGATGGAATTTACTTTTTAAAATGAATTTAGAGATTAGAGGTTAGCCAGCATACCCAAGGAAATAAACAGATCAACATGGAGATGGAATTTACTTTTAAAAATGAATTTAGAGATTAGAGGTTAGCCAGCATACCCAAGGAGATAAACAGATCAACATGGAGATGGAATTTGCTTTTAAAAATGAATTTAGAGATTAGAGGTTAGCCAGCATACCCAAGGAAATAAACAGATCAAGATGGGGGAATTTACTTCCAAGAGTACGCTAACTTATCGTTCTTTCGCCTGAAATCCCGATGAAATGAAGTCTACAGAACTTGTCTTAAACAAATCTTAAGATAATGGATTGTCGTAACTTATTACTCATTTTCCGGTGAAATAAGCTGTAAGCGCTTATCCATTAAGTCTTTCACTAGTGGCGTAAGGATAAGCTCCATGGCGAGTGACATCTTTCCTCCAGGTACTACTAGCGTGTTGATTCGGGACATAAATGAGCCTTGGATCATGCGCAGGTAATAGGGGAAATCGACATTTTTGATACCGCGGAAACGGATCACCACAAAGCTTTCATCCAGACTGGGAATGCTCTTGGCACTAAAAGGGTTTGAGGTATCGACTGTCGGTACTCGCTGAAAGTTAATGTGGGTTCGGGAAAACTGTGGCGTCATATGGTTAATATAGTCGTCCATGCTGCGAACGATTGAGTCCATCACCTTTTCACGGCTATGACCTCTATCAGAAGTATCTCGAATGATCTTTTGAATCCACTCTAAATTGACAATGGGCACCATGCCTATCAGTAAATCAACATGTTGGGCGACATCACAGTCATCAGTGACTACACCGCCATGCAAGCCTTCGTAGTAAAGCATTTCAGTATTTTCAGGCAGTGGGTGCCATTGAGTAAAGGTACCTGGCATCTGGTTAAAAGGAACGGCTTCATCAAAAGTATGCAGGTAAGCGCGTGTTTCCCCTTGTCCTGTGCTGCCATAATCACTAAAACATTGTTCAAGACGCTGGAAATCGTTGGCTTCAGGGCCAAAATAACTGATATTGCGATTCTCTGTTTTCTCTTTACGGATCATCACTGCCATTTCGGGGCGGGTGAAATGGTGAAAGCTATCGCCCTCAACAATGGCTGCATTGATCCCCAGCTGCCTAAAGATATGGTTGAATGCTGTAGTTGTTGTTGTCGTACCTGCACCAGATGAACCTGTTACAGCAATAATCGGATGTTTTGCTGACATTTTTTTACCTAAAATAGAGACAGTTAAATATCACCTGAAGACAGCCAAATATGGCTAACGGTATTGATTCTGCAATAAACCAGATTATTTAAAAACTGTATGTGAATTTATATACCCATTCTATTTCAAAGTGCCTATTCCAGACACTCCCATTGGGTGGGTTTAAAAGCGATGCTAATTGTGTCACTGGACTAGACAATAGACTCGCTATTGCACTGCGCCTAGAGCCTTGTTTAAGTCACTTTTAATTCCCACTGAAATAGCACATATTGAATTCGAATGGGTATAGTTATACGTATTCGTAACACTCAGGTCAATCCTGAGCTGGGTCCGCCGAGACAATATCCTCTTTGCGTCTTATAGCGATAGATTCTTCCTCTTCACTAAACTCGACCACTAATTCCCCACGAGAAAGTGCGGTACGACAATGCGCTATTGCTGTTTGCAGACTATCTTCACCAGTGCTTGCAAAACTGCCATCTTCAAGTTGACCAATGAGAAACTCTTTTATGAGGTTCTCGAGGGTTTCTGCAGGCAATTGGTTCAGTGCTTCGTAGGGAACTAGCATCAATGATTTCCAGATTTATCAATGTGAGAGGTTAAAAATGACAAGATTCTTTTTTCAATATAGTAGCGCGGCCGCCAAGGTGAACCACCTTCGATAAATCCAACATGGCCGCCATTATCATGCAACTCGTATTCAACTTGCTCAGCTAATTGGTCATGTGTCGGAATGACGGCGTGAGTCATAAACGGGTCGTCTTTAGCATGGATCACTAACGTTGGCTTTTGGATCTGGCTCAAATAGGGAAGACCGCTGGCTCTATGGTAGTAATCATCGACACCATTAAAGCCATGTAATGGTGCTGTGATTTTGTCATCAAATGCATAAAAAGTGGTGAGCTGTTCTATTTCGGCCTTGCCAATAGGCATTAATGGCTGCAATGCTGGTGTAGATACTTTACCCAGCATTTTTTCTTGCAGCTGTTTGATCAAATAGCTCTGATATACCTTTGAAAAACCTTTTTCTAGTCTTTTGGCGCAGGCGGCTAGGTGCAACGGTGCAGATACTGCTACAGCTCGTTCAAGTAAGCTTTTTTCTTGCTGTTCACCTTGATACTTGACCAATACATTGCCGCCAAGGCTATAGCCGACAGCAAGTAACGGTGAGTCTGGGTAACGCTGCTTTAATTGAATCAAGGTTTGCTGAATATCTTGAGTGTCGCCGCTATGATAGCCTCTGACAAGTCGATTAAGCTCTCCCGAGCAGCTACGGTGGTGATGTACCACGGCGCATAACTGTTGTGCCTTACAAGCAGCCAAAATCCGACGCGCGTAATGGGAACTAGAACTTCCCTCCAAACCGTGGACAATAATAACAATTGCTTGATTGGCTTTAGGTTTACCCTGCCAATCAAGATCAATGAAATCCCCGTCAGAAAGCTCTAATCTTTCCCTCTCTAGCTGTGGTCTGTCCACTTTTGTGAGTACGGGTAAAATCGTTTGAATGTGGGGGTTTCTAGCCCACCAGGGGGGGGAGAATTTTTGTCTTATCATAATTGGCTATTGCTGAAAATTAAAACGTGTGTTTAATTGTTGTTATGGCAAGAGTGTAACACAGATTGAAAATCGCTATTAAAATCGCTTAAACCTAAGGCTTTTACTTGGGAGGCAAATGATGAAAGTGTTTGTTGAATAGCAACTTGAAAGCAGCTTTATTGAAATCAATATTGAGACAAAAATAACAATAAGAGGACAAGATGGAGCGACGTACTTTTATCACTACCGCATTAGCTGGCACTGCTTGCTTAGCTTTGGGCGTTAATTATTGCTCAAGTGACCACTTGAGTGTCAACGCTAAACTAGATGACAAGCATAGATTGTTATTCAGTGTACTGCTGCCTGTTTTTCTCGACGGTGCTTTGCCTGATGTACCTGCATTAAAAAGAGATGCAGAAAATCGCACCTTAGATGCTATTGAACACACTATATCTATACTCCCAAAAGAGAGCCAACTTGAACTAGAACAGTTATTAGATTTGCTCGAGGGCAGACTCGGACTGCTTATTTTGACAGGCAGTATGACGCCGTTAATGATGCGTAATAGTGCGGAGTTAATCGATATGCTGCAAAGCTGGCGCACTAGCTTTATGGAGATGATGGTGACAGCTTACCAAGGCTTACGAGAATTGGTGATGGCGAGCTACTATTCTGCACCAGAACATTGGAGTCGATTGCATTACGCCAAGCCTAACTTCCTGCAGGAGATGAAATAATGCCATTGGTTAATCATATCGGATTTAAGGGGTAGTGCGTGGCGATTGAAGATCCTATTGTTACAGGGCTTAATTCGGGCTGGGCGCATATTAATGCGGGGCAGTTAACAGAAAATCAAACACTTGAAGCAGATGTGGTTATTGTCGGCAGTGGTGCTGGAGGTGGTACGGCGGCTGAGATCCTAACAAAGGCTGGCCTATCAGTGATCATTGTTGAAGGCGGGCCATTAAAGTCATCAAAAGACTTTGTGATGGAAGAGCGTAGCGCCTATCCCGATCTTTATCAGCAAGCCGCTGGCATGAAGACAACGGATAAGGCGATTGGTATTTTTCAGGGGCGGGCAGTTGGCGGCTCGACAACGGTTAATTGGACTACATCAATTCGTACTCCTGAGCCCGCTTTAGCCTTTTGGGCGTCGAATAAATCGGTGCAGGGATTATCAAAAGAAGAGTTAACACCTTGGTTTGAAAAAATGGAGCAACGGCTGAACATCAGTAAGTGGCCGTTCGATCCTAATCGTAATAATGCTGCGTTGAAAGAGGGCTGCGAGCAGTTAGGTTGGGATTACACGGTTATTAAACGCAATGTTAAAGGCTGTTGGAATACTGGTTATTGCGGTATGGGTTGCCCTGTAAACGCTAAGCAGTCAATGTTAGTCACTACAATACCTGCAGCACTTGAGGGCGGCGCGACACTAGTCAGCCAAGCTAAAGTGATGCAACTTGAGCATCATAATGACAAAATCTATGCATTAAAAGCTCAAGCACTAGACAGTAATATGCGACCATTGGCTGTAGAGGTTGTATTTAAGGCGAAGCACTACATTTTGGCTGCTGGCGCTATCCATACCCCCACAATTATGCTGCGCTCTAAGCTACCTGATCCCTATGAGATCATTGGTAAGCGAACCTTCCTCCACCCGACGTTACTCAGCGGCGCGATGTTTACCGATCCTATCAATGGTCATAGTGGAGCGCCGCAATCAATTTATTCCGATGAGTTTGTTTGGAAAGACGGTGCTGATGGAGAGTTAGGTTACAAGCTTGAAGTACCACCTATTCACCCTATTTTGATCGCGTCAAAAACTATCGGTTACGGCCAGAGCCACGCAGAATTGATGGCGAACTTTAATCAGCTTCAAGTAACCATCGCACTTGTTCGAGATGGTTATCATGAGAATAGCCCAGGTGGTGAAGTTAAATTAACAGAATATGGCAGCACATTGGATTACCCATTAACTGATGCATTTTGGCGGGCAGCAAGACGTGCTTATGCCAGCATGGCTGAACTACAATTCGCTGCGGGAGCAAATAAAGTGCTGCCCATTAGTGAAGGCATGCCATATTTAAGTAATTGGTCAGAAGCTAAACAGGCCATTGCGAACATGAATCTTGCGCCATTAAAAACGGTTGTTGCTTCAGCTCATGTGATGGGTGGGTGCCCACTCGGGGAAGATCCTAAGATGTCGATGGTCAACAGTTATGGCGAGTCACACTATTTTGAAAATCTGTCAGTGATGGACGGTTCTATATTTCCTACAAGTCTTGGCGCTAACCCTCAGTTATCGATATATGGCATAACAGCACGCAATGCCACGAGACTTGCAGAAAAGCTAACAAGTTAATTTAACTCTGCTAAAGCATAAAAAAGCCCAGTGTGAACACTGGGCTTTTTTGTCGATATAAAGTTTACTTTGGCAACTATAGTGGCGCTTTTAGACCGTTATTGATTGCACTAACGTCATCTTCGTTCAACGTACCAGCAGCTTGCTTAAGTGCAATGATTGAGTTGATGTAGCCATAACGTGCGTCAGACAATTTACGTTTTGAATCGTAAAGGTCTCGTGTACGGTTCAATACATCAACAATAGTACGCGTACCCACTTCAAAACCTGCTTGAGTCGCCTTCAATGCGCTCTCTGATGAGATCACTGATTGCTCATAAGCTCGGATTGAGCTGATTGAAGCACCTACGTTGTTAAAGTTATTACGTACATCTTTAACCACTTTACGGTGTGTTTGTTCAAGTTTTTCACTTGCTTCAACATATTGATATTGAGCTTGGTTAACTTGAGAAGTGACTTTGAAACCTTCAAAAATAGGGATGCTCAAGGTCACACCTAATGTGCCATTATCAAAGTCAGGAGTACTTGCACCAGCAGCTTCTTGCTCGATACCTTTTCTGTAGCCAGCATCTAAGCTCAATGAAGGCATATGACCCGCTTTATAAAGCGTAATTGTCTCTTCGGCGATATCTTTGCCAATACGCGTTGTCATTAGGTCAACGTTATTGGTTTCTGCCATCTTAATCCAGTCAGTCGACATAGCGGGTGCTACCGGCGATGCTGAAAAACGGTTGGTGTCGAGAATGTTAATGCTCTTGTGATCGATACCGGTGATTTCACGTAATGCTTCATAGCTGTTAGCTAGCGTGTTTTCAGCAAGGATCTCTGTTGCGTTTGCTAGGTCATACTGAGCTTGAGCTTCATGCACATCAGTAATCGCGGTAAGACCAACGGCAAAACGCTGTTTTGTCTGCTCGAGCTGACGTTCAATTGCACGTTTCTCAGAGCCTTGGAATTCATAATTATCTTTGGCTGTTAATACGTCAAAATAAGCCGTCGTAACGCGAATAATCAGGTTTTGCAGTGACGATGCGTATGCTGAGTCTGCTTGTGATGCCGCTTTTTCTGCCAAGCTAAGGCCAACCCAAGCACTGTGGTCATAGATGACTTGCTTAAGTGAGACGCCGCCGACAATACCACTGGTATCTTCACTAGGATCGTTCCAAGCTTTATCGTAACCAATGTTAGCGCTGATTGTTGGTAACAGTGGTGCACGCTGCTCTTGAATTTGCTCGTAAAGCGCATCACGCTGAGCTTTAGCTTGCAGCGCAACAGGATCACTGGTTAAGGCTTGTTGGTATATTTGTAGAAGGTCGTCGGCATGGGCAACTTGCGCTGAGACTGCTAGTGTCAGTGCGGCACATAGAGAACGGATCTTGAATTTCATTTGCTGTCCTTTTTAGACAAAATTCTCCATTGAGGAGCGAATTTAACTTTGTTTTGTTTAGTCATGCCTAGCTTTTATCTTGAAAGTTAGGCGGTTTGCGCTTCCCGACGCTTCCCAATACATCTAAACTTAGTGCATTAGATAGTAAAAACCTACAATTCCTAAGTCAACTAGGAAGTGTAACAGTTTTTTATCGCAATAATCAGATCTGCCTTTATCTTAGTATTAATAATTTTATTTTGCCTCGTTTTGGCATAAACGCTTTGATAAATAAGTAGCTTTAGGAGAATAAATGAACAGTACTTTTAGCCATAAAGATGTCGAGTTGCTCGGCAAAAAAACGCTATATAAAGGCTTTTTCAAGATGGAAGAGTATAAGTTTAAGCACCGTTTATTCGATGGCGGTTGGAGCGACGTCGTTACCAGAGAAGTGTTTGAAAGGGGACACGCCGTGGTAGTGCTACCTTATGATCCCGTTAACGACAAGGTCGTGCTGATTGAGCAGATCCGCATTCCTGTGTTGGAAAGCGCATCTACCCCGTGGCTATTGGAGTTAGTGGCAGGGATGATTGACCCTGGTCAAACATCGCACAACGTTGCCGTTAGGGAGCTTAAAGAGGAAACGGGTTTGACAGCGATAAATGTCACTAAGGTTAATCAGTACTTCTCAAGTCCTGGCGGAACCAGTGAGCGTTTTGACTTTTACTGGGCAGCTGTCGACTCTACCTGTGCTACTGGTCATTACGGCTTAGCTGAGGAACATGAAGATATAAAGGTACATGTCGTTGATAGGGAATTAGCCTACAAAATGACGACTAATGGACGGATTGATAATGCTTCTACGGTTATTGGTTTACAATGGCTGCAGCTAAACTACCGAGATTTGATTCAAAGTAATTGTGAAATATAATCATGATTGCTTGATTTTGAAGAACTTTGGAATGATATCGTGTCAAAAGTAACTTATGCTGGAAAATCTAAGTACCAGCCAAATGTCAGCCAATTTTTGGCTGTTTGTTCGAGAAACTATATGCATATTCAGCGCTGGCTCACCCAAGAGCCTAGTGAAGGAACATATTGGCAGGTTGATGGCGAGTTTGGTCGATTGAATGTTCGCCTATTGGAAAATACCAAATATACCCAATTGGTAGAGATTTCTAGGTGCGTTGGAGAACATGCCCTAGTGTCAACACCAAAAGTCTCTGTTCGCATTTACCATGACGCTAAATTAGCAGAAGTGTTAACTAGTCAACAGATTTACCAATTGCGTCCAGTGTATGATTATCCAAATATGCATATGCATCATCGTGATGAAAAGTATCAAGTGAATGCGTTTCTTGAAGAGTTGTTGAAGATAGATAACTTGACCAAATTTATTTGTGAATCTGATATTTAGGTAATTACTTTGCTAAAAGAGGCAATCTCTTATTCAATTTCTGAATCTGAAAGTGTGAGAATGGTGCAAGTCACTGACCCTCACCTTTTTGCTGATCCTGAAGCTCAATTGCTAGGCGTGAATACAGCTCAAAGCTTAAACGCAGTGTTAAATACTATTGCTGCTGTTGATTATCCAGCCCACTTTATGTTGGCCACTGGAGATATTAGCCAAGACTATTCCAATGAGTCATATCATAGTTTTGTGGACGCGATTGCGCCACTGAAGATCCCTTGTCATTACTTGCCGGGTAATCATGACGATCCGCGCATTATGAATCTGCATATGCAGGGAGATAATGTGCATGGCCAAAAAAGAGTGTTAGCGGGAAATTGGCAAATTATCATGTTGGACTCCACCGTAAGAGGGCGCCCTGGTGGACATATGTCTGAGGCAGAGTTAAATCTCATTGATAGAGCTATTGAAGCTGAGCCAAACCGCCATACTTTGCTCGTTATGCATCATAATCCTGTGCTGGCTGGATGTGCTTGGTTAGATCAGCACTGTATGGACAACGGTAGTGACTTTATTCAACAAGTTTCACGCTATAGACAAGTTAAAGGATTGCTTTGGGGGCATATTCATCAAAGCATTGATACCGTTCACCTTGGGCCTAATGGACCGGTGAAGTTAATGGCTACCCCTTCAACCTGTATTCAATTTAAGCCCAAATCTCCCTATTTTGCATTAGATGCACTACAACCTGGTTACCGTTTGCTGGAGCTTAAGTCTGATGGTAGCATCCTTACTAACGTATACCGGGTCCCAGGTGAAAATTTCTCACCTGACAACGAAGCTGGCGGTTATTAAGCAAAGTTAAAACCGCAGCGTGAGGAACTATGCTGCTTTATATTCATGGATTTAATAGTTCACCCCTTTCGGATAAAGGACTTGTTACTGCAAGTTTTATTCAGCAAAACTACCCAAATTTAGATTTCAGACAACCACAACTGCCGAGTGAACCGCTTGCTGCTATGGCGATGCTGATCGATATTGTCGAAAAGGCTAAAGCTGCGGGAGAGTCGATAAGCTATATTGGGTCTTCATTAGGTGGCTACTTCGCCAGTTATTTGGCTGAAAAGTACGGCGGACGCGCAGTTTTGATTAATCCTGCGGTAAAACCCTTCGAACTGTTTGATGAATTCATTGGCACTCAGTACAATCCCTATACGAACGAAACCTATCAGGTTTTAGCTAAGCACAAACAGGATGTTGCTGAGTTCGATACTGCAGTAATTATTAATCCTGATCGCTTCTATGTTTTGTTACAAACAGGCGATGAAGTACTCGACTATAAACAGGCTGTGCAGAAGTATCATTGTTGCCAGTTGCTGATTGAACCTGGCGGTGACCATAGCTTTATAGGTTATGAACGCCAGCTGTCTGCCATTTGTGAATACCTGTTTTCTTGACAAATAGACCCGTAGGGCCGCAACATGGCCTGAATAACAAAAATAAATGTGTGCTATGACAAATCAATACACCTCAGATGCTATTGAAGTCCTAAACGGACTTGACCCTGTAAAACGTCGCCCAGGTATGTACACCGATACTTCGCGTCCAAACCATTTAGGACAGGAAGTCATAGACAATAGTGTGGATGAAGCACTTGCTGGGCATGCCAGTCGAATCGATGTGATTTTGCATGCCGACAACTCTCTAGAAGTGACCGATGATGGCCGTGGTATGCCTGTCGATATTCACCCAGAAGAGGGGATCCCAGGTGTTGAGCTTATCCTAACTAAACTGCATGCTGGTGGTAAATTTTCAAATAAAAATTACCAGTTCTCCGGTGGTCTTCATGGGGTCGGTATTTCAGTTGTAAACGCACTTTCTAGTCGAGTCGAAATTACTGTAAGGCGTAACGCTGAAGTCTATGACATGGCTTTTGAACACGGTGAAAAGGTCGAAGACCTTCGTGTAACTGGCACATGTGGTCGACGCAATACTGGCACTCGAGTTCACTTCTGGCCAGACGCAAGCTATTTTGATTCCGGCAATTTCTCTATAACCAAACTCAGTTACTTGCTGAAGGCCAAGGCGGTATTATGCCCAGGCTTACGGATTAAGTTTGTCAATAAGCAAACTAACGAAACCCAAGAGTGGTTTTATGAAAGTGGCTTAGAAGATTATCTGAAGTCGTCAATTGACGGCGCTCCTATGCTGCCTGAAGTGCCGTTTGTTGGTAATTTCAAAGGCAACCTTGAAGCTGCTGATTGGGCGATCACTTGGTTACCAGAAGGTGGCGATTACCTAAATGAGAGTTATGTAAACCTCATTCCAACTCCGCTTGGCGGAACCCACGTGAATGGCTTTAGGCAAGGTCTACTGGAGTCTATGCGTGAGTTTTGCGAGTTTAGGAACCTTGTGCCACGCGGCATAAAGCTAACCCCTGAAGATATTTGGGATCGTTGTACTTTTATTCTCTCGATAAAAATGCAAGATCCACAATTTGCTGGCCAAACGAAAGAGAAGTTATCAAGTCGACAGTGTGCAGCGTTTGTATCCGGCATTGTGCGTGATGCCTTTAGTTTGTGGCTTAATACTAATACCGAGCAAGCTGAAGCTTTGGCGGATATGTGCATTAACAATGCACAGAAACGCTTAAAAGCGGCTAAGAAGGTCGCGCGTAAGCGCATTACTTCTGGACCTGCCTTACCGGGTAAGCTAACCGATTGCAGTGGCCAAGATCCCATGCGAGGTGAACTGTTCTTAGTCGAGGGTGATTCTGCGGGCGGTAGTGCCAAGCAAGCACGTGACAGAGAGTTTCAGGCGATTATGCCTCTGCGTGGGAAAATACTTAATACTTGGGAGGTCGATGCAACACAGGTATTGGCATCTCAAGAGGTGCATGATATTTCGGTTGCGATAGGTTGTGACCCTGATAGTAGTGATATTTCAGAGCTAAGATATGGAAAAATCTGTATTCTGGCTGATGCTGATTCCGATGGATTGCATATTGCGACCTTGCTTTGTGCGCTCTTTATGAAGCATTACCGTATTCTGGTTGAAGAGGGGCATATCTACGTGGCAATGCCACCTTTGTTCAGAATCGATATTGGTAAAGAAGTTTTCTATGCGCTTGATGAAGCGGAGCGGGACGGCATTCTTGATCGTATTGCAGCTGAAAAACGCAAAGGCAAAGTGCAGGTAACACGATTTAAAGGATTGGGTGAAATGAATCCTTTGCAACTTCGTGAGACTACAATGGACCCTAACACACGCCGATTAGTTCAACTTACCATTGATGATGCCGATGATACATTAGCACTAATGGATATGTTGTTAGCAAAGAAACGTTCTAGCGATAGAAAAGTATGGCTAGAAACCAAAGGCGATCTCGCACAAATATAGATCGACTGTTTACAATAATAGAGCACTAAAAAAAGAATAATAATGACGTTTGAAAATTACCCCAAGCAAATATTTATCGGTTTATCGGTCATGTTCGCTCAAGTTATTTTTGGCACCGCAGCGTATGCTGCTGAGCCGGTAATGATCACTGTATCAAAAGGCTTTGGCTTAACGCTATTTGCTTCTGATTTAGGTGATGCAAAGCAGTTAGCACTTGGTACTAATGGCACGCTATTTGTTGGTTCTCACAAAGAGGGGATTATCACCGCATTGGTCGATGCCGACCAAGATGGCAGAGTTGATAAGCGTTATATCATTGCCAAAGGGCTTCACTATCCTGAAGCGATAGCCTTCCATGATGGTGCGCTTTATGTCGCAGAAGATGATCGCATATTAAGGTTTGTCGAGATTGAATCTCGCCTGAGGAGACCAGGTCGACCGAAAGAGGTTTATGACCGCTTACCTGGTAATACTAAGAAGAGCCGCCGTGCAATGCATTTTGGTCCAGATGGCAGGCTCTATATTGCCATTGGCGCTCCGTGCAATGTGTGTGAGCCAGAAGATCCGTTTGGCAGTATCATCGCTATTGATGTTAAGAGCGGTGAGAGTGAACAAATTGTCAGCGGTGTTCGCCGAGTTGGGGCATTTGATTGGTCGGTCACAGATAGCGAGCTGTGGTTCTCTGAGCTCGGTCGAGATTGGATGGGTGATAACTTACCGCCGGATGAGATCAATAAGGTTGAAACGGTCGGTAGTCACTATGGATTTCCCTATATCCATGCAACAGATGTTATCGAACCCGCTTATGATAAGCCTGAAAACCTAAAGGTTGTAGCGCCTCAGTTTGAGTTACCTGCTCATGTTGCACCTCTAGGACTACATTTTTATCGTGGCGAGCAATTCCCTGAGCGCTATCATAACCAAATGTTCATTGCCGAAAATGGTTCTTGGAACCGCTCAAGCAAGGTTGGTTATCAAGTGGTAATGCTTGAAATTGAGAACAAAAAGATTGTCAAACGCAGTACCGTTGTCAGCTTTTTAGATGGTGAGTTTCCAGTTGCTAGACCCTATTCATTGATCACCGCTCCCGATGGTGGCATGTATATCTCGGATGATTTGAAAGGCAACGTTTACCGTTTATTTTACAAGAATGCACCAAAGAGTCAGTCACAGGATAATGATTAATGAGTGATGCGATAGATTTAAGCTTAGACGGCGTTGAGCAAATGCCAATGCGCCGCTTCACGGAAGAGGCATATCTTAATTATTCCATGTACGTCATCATGGATCGTGCTTTGCCGCATATCGGTGACGGGCTTAAACCTGTTCAAAGGCGTATTATTTATGCGATGAGTGAGTTAGGCCTGTCTGCGCATTCTAAGCATAAAAAATCAGCCCGTACGGTCGGTGACGTACTCGGTAAATACCATCCTCACGGTGACAGCGCTTGTTATGAAGCTATGGTGCTAATGGCACAGCCATTCTCCTACCGTTATCCGTTAGTTGACGGCCAAGGTAACTGGGGCGCGCCGGATGACCCTAAGTCATTTGCGGCAATGCGATATACCGAAGCTAGGTTATCAAAATTTTCTGAAGTCCTACTCAGTGAATTAGGTCAAGGTACCGTCGATTGGGGGGTAAACTTTGATGGTACGATGAAAGAACCATTGGTTTTACCTGCAAGGCTGCCGCATATCCTGCTCAATGGTATTACGGGTATTGCTGTGGGAATGGCAACCGATGTTCCGCCACATAATGCTAAAGAGCTTGTGGGCGCCTGTATTGAGTTGCTCGATAACCCTAAAGCAGACTTACCACGATTAATGGAATTTGTTCCAGGGCCTGACTATCCAACAGAAGCTGAAATTATTACCCCATCAGCTGATATTGCCAAGATTTATCAAACGGGTCGTGGCTCTATTAAAGCACGGGCGGTTTACACTGTTGAAAATGGCGAGGTGGTGATATCCGCGCTACCACATCAAGCCAGTAGCGGTAAGATTTTAGAGCAGATCGCGGCGCAAATGCAGGCTAAGAAGTTACCTATGGTAACTGACTTACGTGATGAGTCTGATCACGAAAGTCCGGTACGCATGGTGATAGTGCCTCGCTCAAATCGTGTCGATTGCGACCAGATGATGGCGCACTTATTTGCTACGACTGACCTAGAGAAGAGCTACAGAGTTAACCTGAATGTGTTAGGGCTGAATGGTCGTCCGCAGGTTAAGGGGCTACGTGAACTGTTAACGGAATGGCTTGTTTTCCGTATGACCACGGTTAAGCGCCGTTTAGAGTTTAGATTAGATAAAATATTAGCTCGATTGCACATTCTTGATGCATTAATGATCGCATTTTTGAACATCGATGAAGTGATTGAGATCATTCGCTTTCATGATGATCCCAAAGCAGAGTTAATGACTCGGTTTGAACTGTCTGATAAGCAAGCCGATGCGATTTTGGATCTGAAACTTCGACACTTAGCCAAGTTAGAAGAGTTTAAAATCAAGTCTGAGCAAAGTGAGTTAGAAGCCGAGCGAGATAAGTTACAGTTATTGCTAAGCTCTGAGCGTCGAATGAAGACGTTGATTAAGAAAGAGTTGATCAAAGATGGCGAAGATTATGGTGATGATCGCCGTTCACCACTTGTGGTGCGCGGTGAGTCAAAAGCATTAACTGAGCAAGAGTTAGTGCCTGCTGAATCAGTGACTGTTGTCTTGTCAGAAAAGGGCTGGGTAAGGTGTGCTAAGGGACACGAGGTTGATGGTAAGAGCTTATCTTATAAAGCGGGTGATGAGTTCTTGTGTTCCGCTCCAGGACGCAGTAATCAGCCTAGTGTGTTTATTGATACCTCCGGTAGGGCATTTGCAACTGAGACCCATACACTTCCATCTGCACGTTCTCAAGGAGAGCCGATAACGACTCGTTTCAATTTGGCACCTGGTGCGACGATGGAGCATGTGCTACTTGCTGATGAAAGTCAGTGTTACATATTGGCATCCGATGCCGGCTACGGCTTTATTGCTGCCAATAAAGATATGATATCGCGCAATAAGGCGGGTAAAGCACTGTTAAGTCTGCCAGCGAATGCTAAGGTTTTACTGCCACAGAAAGTAGATAAATCGAAAGCTCAGTCAATCTTAGCCATTACCAACGAAGGCAGAATGTTACTGTTCTCCTTAGATGCATTACCGCAGCTAACTAAAGGTAAGGGTAACAAGATTATCGGTATACCGACCGAGCGAGCTAAGAATCGAGAAGAGTTGCTAATTCACCTCAACGTCATCCCTGAGGATATGCCAGTCACACTATGGGCAGGTAAGCGCAAGCTAACGTTAAAGCCGAGTGATCTAGAGCATTATCGAGGAGAGCGGGGCCGCAGAGGCGCTAAACTACCACGTGGATTACAACGTGTTGATAGTGTAGAGCTCGGAGATGGTGAAGCTGTCATCTAATTTCTTAAAATAAAAAATGCAGCCAATAGGCTGCATTTTTTTATCTATTAATTGCTTGGTATTAGCTAAGCAACTTCATAGCAGTTAGGTTCGATATCGACTTGTCTTTGGATAATTTGACTGGCCATTTTAACGCATTTTCCACACTGATCGCCCACGCCTAAACGCTTCTTTACATCAGCTAATGAAGCATCGCCTTGGCTAACCGCTTCTTTAATCTGAGTATCTGTAATCGCATGACAAAGACAAACGTACATAAATAATGATCCAACTATCGAATATGCACGAAGTATAAATGAAAACGATTCTCAATGCTAATAACTGATGAGAATAGTTATCAATCATTCGATAGTTTGGTAGTTATTAAAAACATTGCGGATGATCACAACCAAGCACCTGTGTGGGCACTTGGTCATGTTTTGCGTGGTAAAAGCTATTTCTTGATTGTTTAAAGTCAGCCTAGTAACCGCGTTCAAAATGAACCCGATGGGCTAGCTCCTCGCCTTTTATCCACTTATGGTAGTTTTCAGAGAAGATCTCTACCACTTGCTCAGGAAAACTTGGAGCCGCAATATGTGGGGTGATGACAACATTATCTAACGACCAAATAGGATGATCTTCTGGTAATGGCTCTTGATTAAATACATCGAGTATTGCTTGCTGTTGCTGATTCTGAATCAGCTGGATATAGAGTGAATCAAGATCAAGTACGTCGCCTCGGCCTAAGTTAAACAACACCACCTCTTTTTTTAGCAGAGATAATGTATGTTGGTTCAGAGCACCACGTGTCTCTGGGGTACTCGGTAAGATACTCGCAACCGCATCGGCTCTCGGTAGATGACGAGTCAAGTTGGCCAAGGTGTCGACTTCATCAAAACCTTTAGTGGGTTTTGCACCGCGATTAATACCAATCACATGCATGCCAAAGTGTTTGGCGGTTTGGGCTATATGCTTTGCAATAGAGCCGGTACCTAAAAGCAGTAGGTTCTGCCCTTGTAAAGTCTTATAGCTGCCTGGTAGCCATATTTTCTGCGCTTGTTGAGTTTTATAGCGGCCGTGTTCACGTTGGTAAGCGAGTAAATAGCCAAACAGGTATTCGCTCATTAATGGACCAAAGATCCCTCGTACATTTGTAAGTTCATAGTCTCGTCGCTGTCTAGGTTTAACTAATGCGTCGACGCCCGCAAAAGTCGACTGCATCCATTTTAAATTTGTAGCATGGGGCAGTATTGGGGCTGCAAGACTTGGTTCTGCAAGCCAAATGTCAGCGTTAAATATGTTTTGCGGATTATCATCCAAAATATGCACATTTGGTAGATGGCAAGAAGTCAGAAGCTGACGATATTTTTCATTTTCTCTGGTGAGCAATAGTAACTTGTGTCCCATGCTGACTCCCTTTATCCTAGCTATATGTCATTAAATTAGAGTACGTTTATGTCCAAGTTGATTGAATTTCTGAGCTACTTAGGTTCGTTTATTTACCCCTGGCTAACAGAAGCTTCAACGGCAATCGTTGCTTGTGCACTGGTTGTATTTGGCAGCGATATTAACCGCTTTTTACGACGTTATCTTGCCGGGCGTTCTTTCATTATTCGAACGCTGATTTTTGTTGTCGTCAACGCATTTGGTTATGGCTTAATTATAGTGAAATTAAGTCCGCTACTAGCGCAATATATGGCGCGTGTTCCATCACACTGGTTGTTTCTACTGGTGTTAGCCATTTTCTTTGCTATTGGTAGCTGGGCCCAACGTAATAAACAAGTTTAAGCCGTTAATTTCAGTGTAGATTATAATACTGCAGTTTGGGGAATCGATATGTAAAGAATGGTAACGACTACCGATAACATACCCTCAATACTCAGTCGCTTGCTGCATTAATTTGTGTCATTGTAGCAAGTGCTTTATCGGGATAATTACTGAAGATGCCGTCGACCCCTCGCTTCGCTAACATCTCGATATCATCAATAAAATCCACCGTATAGACGTACACTTTTGCACCACGTCTATGAGCGTCTTCAATCATCTCTTGGGTGACAAAGCTGAGGCCCAAATGAATCGAGTAAGCATTTAACTCTGTAACAATCTTTGCCAGGTCAAAAGGCACACCTTCAATCAGAGGGGCGACTCTTGCTTGTGGATATTGTTGCTTGAAAGCATAAAGCTGGCGGTGGTTAAAAGAGGAGATCAACAGCAGATCTGGATTATATATCTGTTCATCGATAAATTTTGCATATAGCGCTATAAAAGCAGGCAGAACTGATAGCCCTTTAAGCTCGATATTAACTTCTATATTGTGAGGTTTGAGCAGCGCTAATACATCCATAAGTGTAGGAATTGCTTCACCGGATACAGTAATACTATGCAAATAGTCTGCGCTGACAGTATCAATAAGTCCGCAACCAGAACTCGTGGCTTCGAGCCTACGATCGTGGAAAACATAGAGCTCTCCTTCGACTAAATGAATATCCAGTTCAACAGCTGTAGCACCTAACTCAATAGCTTTCTCAAAAGCCTTTAAGGTATTTTCAGGGGCACTGCCGCTGGCGCCGCGATGAGCAAATACCTTCATTGCTGAGTTTCTCTAATCATAGGGGATTAAGTCCGTATTAAGTTTTGCACATCTTTGGCCTGTCCAGGAGACAAATGAACCTCTAACTGAGGGTAGGCAAGCTCCAAATTGTTATCGCGTAATTTCTTACTGATCTGCTTATGTAGCTTATGTCTCAGCGGCCAACGTGTACCCATATCTTTTGCGTAAGCTCTGACTTCAAAGTCTTGGGTATGCTGACCAAATCCTGCGAACCATACTTCGGGTTCTGGAGTAAGTAGTGCATCATCACACTCTTGCACGGCTTGATAAAGAGCGGCCTCTACGCGTGCGGGATCGGAGTCTCGCGCTACAGACACATACACGATAACTCGGGTTATCGGATCTGAAAGCGACCAGTTAATTAGCTGCTCAGTAATAAAGGCCTTATTGGGCACAATGATCTCTTTTCGATCCCAGTCGATAATGGTGGTGGCACGGATCTGGATTTTACTGACGGTGCCAGTGAGATCTCTAATCGTAACCGTATCACCAATTCGAACCGGTTTTTCGAATAAGATGATGAGGCCTGAGATGAAGTTAGCAAAAATTTCTTGCAGGCCAAAACCTAAACCTACTGACAGAGCCGCGACTAACCATTGCAGCTTTGACCACTCCATCCCTAATGTAGAAAACCCGCTTAATACACCAAAGAAAATCACCAAATAGCGACAAACGGTGGTCAGTGCAAAACCAGTGCCTTGGCTGAGATCTAATCGTTGAAGAATCGTTAACTCAATCAAGCCTGGTAAGTTGGTGGCAATCATCATCGAAAACCCGACAATGATAAGCGAGAGTAACAGTGATTTTAAGGTAATCGGTAATTGCTGCTCAATACCGTTGATGGTGGTGTTACTAGACCATAAGGTTACCCCATCGAGCAAAGAGAACAATGCTGTATGTGTTTGGGTCCAGAGGCCTACAATACTGGCTAAAAAGGCTAATAGTAAGAGCGAACGAACCAAACCTAAAGATTGCCCTGAAATCGTCTCTAAATCGACCTCTGGCTCTTCATAGGTATCAAGTTGTTCTGGTGAATTAACTTCCCCTTTTTCACGTTGTGCGAGTACTTCAGCGCGCTTTGTTTTAGCGCGTTCAAAGGCAATACGACGCCTCTCTATTAACATCCAGCGCTTTATTAACTGATAGAGCAATAAAAATCCTAGGCCAAAAATCAATGATAGCTGCAACTGCAGGAACATTTGTACGGCTGTGTAGTAGTAACCTAAGAAGGCCAATACAGCGCAAGCTATTGGCGTTATTATTAGCATTGCCCACAGTAGTTTTTGGATAAGCTTTCTGTTTTTATCGCCATGATGGTGTTTATTCTCTCGGTTGGATATTTCTAAAATATCCTTATAGAACCAAAATAACATTAAACAGAAAATGATAAATGCACCGCGACCTAAGCTATTTCTAACTAGCGAGGTATCAATGATTTCGGCAAATGCTGTGATGCCTAAAAATGGGGTTACCATAAAGGTAAGTTGCTTAAACTTCGCTTGTCCGGCGCGTACAATGCTTCGCTGCGCTTTGAAGTGATTGATTAACAACCCCTTATCTAAAGCGAGTAAAAACACCAAGCGATATAGCTGATAGAAAATGCCCACCGCTAAAATGCCCATACCTATGGCGGAAACAAAATTGATGCTAGATAGATAGAAAATTGTACCAGCGAGGATAATAGGCAGCGGTTTGAGCAGGCTATAGCTCGCAGAGTTAAGTAGTACATGCCAAGTATAAATAAACTTATCTTGAGTAACGTTACCTACAAATGGCAGTTCACGGCGCATTGCGGCTTTAAACCTTGGCGTGAGAATATCTTGTGCCACTAGGCTAATGACAAGCAAAATTAGCCACCAAGACCATAAGCTACCCTGTTCACTGAATGAGTTTTGCAGCTGATTCCAGGGGGCTTGTTGTATCATCCATTGCACGCTTTGATGCAGATCAGTTAACCATAAGCCACCAATCCGATTTGCATTCGGCACCCAAAATAAATGCTCATTTAGGGTATCTCTTAAAGTAATGTATTGCTGGTTAAGTTGCTCGTTACTTACTCTTAAATCAGCCAACTCACTTAAATATTGGTCATAGCTTTGCAGCAGTTGTTGCAGTAATAACTCTTGTGAAACAAGCAGTTTAGCATGCAACTGCGTTGGTTTTGGTGAACCACCAAGCTGCTGTTCATTGACGGTTTGTGATTGTTCTATTTGATAGCGGGCTAATCGTGCGTCGGCAATCTCTGATTGCACCCTATCTTGGCTTGGTGGTTTGGGCAATGTCTGCAGCATCTGCAGAAAACGTTCACCGAATGCGGAGTTGAGCTTGAGCCAACTTATCTGCTGTTGGATATTAGTGAGCTGCTTAGCTTGATCTTGGTACTGCGCCTCAGCTTGCTCTTGCTGGGTCAGCGCTTGGCTTATTTTGAGGTTAAGCGCTTTTAATGTTTCGCCATATTGTTGATTAGATTCATTAAGAGCCTGAGCAATAGGATCGGTAGCGGTAGAATCGGGAACTAAACTCTGGGCTATTGCAGCTTCGGTACGCATGTGGCGTTGTAAATCTAGCTGTTGGTTGATGCGCTCAATAAACTGCTCTTGTTGTAACAACTGCTCGCGAACGAGTTGTAACTGCAGCTGGTTGAGATCAATCTCTTTCTGACTGCTGGCTAAGCTTGCCTCAAGAGTGACAACATGCTGCTGGTATAGCTCTCTTTGAGCGAGTAGTAATTCATTCGCTAGACTCTGCTCATTAGATATTTTAATTTTTTTATGTTTTTTTAGCGTTGCGCGTGCGCTATTTAAGGTTTTTGGCAAATTATTTAATGTGCTATTCAGCTCATTAATTTTATTGCTCAAACTGATTTCAACTTCCTTGGATTCAGAAAGTCGCAGGTAGGCCATTGAACCTTGCTGGCTAATATCTTGCTCTGTTGAGAGCGTGATCGCTCCCTTTGCTTCTGCTATTTGCTGCAATAGATTTGCTTTATGTAATTCAAAATTACTTAGCAGCGTTTTAGCATTTCTTTCGGTAAGTGCTAGCTCTTGAATTTTTGACTGTAGTAAAAGCAACTGCTGTTGCGGAGTCTTCGTTTCACTAGTTGTAGGGTTTAGCCCCAACTTTTTTTCAAGAGAAGTGGGTTGGTTTGCATTGGCAATGGAGCAAAATAGACACAGGAAAACCAATAAAAAACGATGCATGATTAGCAGCTTGCATAAATCGAAAAAGACTAACTTATAGTAGCCAAGTTATCAGAATAAAGAAATCGAACTATGCAGTCTTTTTAACCCGTTGTGACTTGTGACTCTGTTGGGTTTCAAATAATGCAGTAGCAACGACGAGAGTCCCGCCGATAATAGTCTTAATATCGAGATCTTCACCTAAAAGCAGTAAAGCCAAAACAGCGCCATAGAAGGGCTGTAAACAAGAGACAAGGCCAACTGTTTTTGCACTGAGTAAGCGCAGAGCAGAAGTGAATAGAGCGTGTGGAGCCGCAGTGAATATAGTGCCAAGAAGTATGATTAACCACCAAACATTAGATTCAATGGTACTGACTTCGACCGACAACCAAGGTGCAAGAAAAACCACTGCTACAGCAGTTTGGTAAAGCATTGCTTGCTGGCCGCTATATTGAGAAAAATAGCGCTTGTGTAATAAGTTTCTGGTAGTGAAAAGTGCTGCAGAAACAACGCCTATGACTATCCCAAGAGTAACGTCATTACCAAGGCTCGCTTCAGGAATAAGCAGGCTAACCCCTATCAAAACTAAAACGCCGCTTATAACATCGGCGAGTTGTAGTTTTGATTTAGTCACTAAAGGCTCAACTAATACGGTCATTACTGGGTAGGTAAAAAACGCAATCATGCCAATGGCAACTGAGGATAGTTGCATAGAGGCAAAATAGGTCACCCAATGTAAACTCACAATCACACCTAGCCCAATGGCTATCAGATAATCTTTTGCAGCTTCAAGTGCTATTTTTTGTTTACTGAGTTTGACGATCAGTGCGAGAACCGCGGCCGCAACAACACAGCGTAAAACGGTGATATCCAGGGCGCTTAAGGGGATGAGCTTAGAAAACAGAGCGGTGCCACCGAAAAGCAGCACTGCTAAATGCAGTTCAACCAGTCCTGTTTTTTTATCATTGGGATTCAATGTGAATTTAGTCTTCTATTTTTGCAAAAGCCTGACCCATACGAGTGACGCTGCGCGGTTCTACACCGTCAGCAAACTCATCGAGCGCATCTTTAGCAAACAACATTACCACTGTACTGCCTAGCTTGAAGCGACCCATCTCAGCGCCTTTTTCAAGAGTTAATGCATCAGGACCTTCGGTTGGATAGTCCCAAGTAAACACATCTTTACCGGTTGGTGGGGTGACGGTACCAGCCCAAATTGTCTCGATACTTGCAACAATTGTGGCTCCCACAAGCACCATTGCCATCGGGCCAATTTCGGTTTCGAAAATCGCCACTACACGTTCGTTACGAGCAAATAAGCCTGGTACATTTTGCGCAGTTAACGGATTAACTGAAAATAGTTCACCTGGCACATAAGTCATCTTCGACAAAGTACCTTTGATTGGCATATGAATGCGGTGGTAATCTTTAGGGGCTAAATAGATGGTCGCGAAGTCACCCTCTTCAAAACGTTTGGCGTCTGCTGCTTGGTTACCCAGTAGTGCCAAAGATGAGTAATCATGGCCTTTAGCTTGAAAGATACGACCATCTTCAATAGGCCCTAACTGACTGACTGCGCCATCTACAGGGTGAATGATGTAATCTTTATCTTCACAAAGCGGACGAATGCCAGGTTTTAAAGCTCGAGTGAAAAACTGATTAAAAGTCGGGTAAGCCTCTGGTGCAGGCTGTGCCGCTTCATTCATATCAATCTTGTATTGCTTGATAAACCATTTAATTGCTGCCGTGGTGACTGAGCCCATTTCTGCTGCGGCTAGTCTGCCAACTAGACGTGAAACAAGGTGCTTTGGCATCATATACTGCAGCGCAATTTTAACTTTATCCAATTTCAAATTCCTTTCTATTCTAGTTCTATTCGTCTGGACCGGCTCTAAAGTGACGAGCGTGTCTTTGCTCGTCCAGACTGGCAATGATTTTGTGGTAATTATGGTATCTATCTTGGCTGATTTCTCCAGCCTCTAATGCTTCTGCTATTGAGCAGCCAGGATCATTTAAGTGCTTGCAGTCTCTAAACTTACAGGTGCCTAAATAATCTCTGAACTCAATAAAGCACTGACCAACTCTTTCTGCAGGCAAATGCCAAAGTGCAAACTCACGAACACCTGGAGAGTCGATTAAATCACCGCCAGTTGAAATGTGCAGTAGTTTAGCTGTGGTGGTTGTGTGTTGACCAAGACCTGAGTTTTCCGATATATCGCCAGTCAGCAGCTCTGCATCTGGCATCATGGCGTTAATCATAGATGATTTACCCACACCAGATTGACCGACAAATACACTGACCTTACCATCCATTAATTGGTTGATTTGCTCGACGCCTTCGCCAGTTTTACTACTGACTTTATAGACCTCATAGCCAATATCACGATAACGCTGTAGTGCAGCTTCAATCTCCGGTAGCTCCTCAGGTGTTATCAAGTCAACTTTGTTGAGTACGATAACTGGCGCAATACCAGTATCTTCAGAAGCAACCAAATAACGGTCGATAATCTGCGTAGTAAAGGCAGGCTTAACGGAAGTGACAATGAGGATCTGATCGATATTAGCGGCAATGATTTTTACACCGTCATACAGATCAGGCCTAGATAGAAGCGAGTGCCTTGGATGGACGGCTTCTACAATGCCTTCAATTCGGCTAGCACCAGACTCACTCGTCAAGGCTAAGCGAACAATGACTTTGTCACCGGTAACTAAGCTTTTAATGTTTCGGCGTATATTACAACGCGCAAGGTGGCCTGTTTCGGTCTCAACATCTGCATGCTGCCCAAAACGAGAAATAATGGTACCTAGCTGCTCTGGCCCTAACGAGTTGTCCTGTAGTTCAGGCGTATTGTCGCTAGCTTCGCTGCTTTGCAATTTCTTTTTTTGGTTGTTGCGCATTCTGCGTAACTGACCTTGGCTTAATGGTTTCTTTTTGCTCACGTATTACTCACGTAATTTGCCTTCAATGATAAAGGTGATTTTTTGTCGCTTAAAAAAGCAGTATGATACACCGTCTTAAACAAAAAAGCCTGAATTTAGGCTAACAGGGATTACAGGTCGCTTTATGGCTATAGATGAAAACAACCTTATTTGGGTCGATCTTGAGATGACAGGGCTAGAGCCTGCTGTTGATAGGATTATTGAAATTGCGACTATAGTAACCGATAAAGAGTTAAATATTATCGCACAAGGTCCTGTTATTGCGATTCATCAAACTGATGAACAACTTGCATTAATGGATGATTGGAACCAAAAACACCATGGTGAATCTGGACTGGTAGAGCGAGTAAAAGCCAGCCAATTTAGCGAAGAAGACGCTATTGCACAGACAATTGAGTTTTTGTCGCAATATGTACCCGCTGGTGCTTCGCCTATGTGTGGTAACAGTATTGGCCAAGATCGTCGTTTTTTAAATCGCTATATGCCGGCACTTGAAGACTTTTTCCACTACCGAAATATTGATGTCAGTACAGTTAAAGAACTTGTACGTCGCTGGGAGCCTTCAGCAATGAAAGGCTTTACTAAACAAAATACCCATCAAGCGTTGCTCGATATTCAAGAATCTATTGCTGAATTGCAGTTTTATCGCGCAAAAGTATTTAAAATTTGACCATTCAGTCAGTTTATTTGCAAGAAGGGGTTGCAGAGCAGTGAAATTCTCATATAATGCGGCCTCAACTTTTCGCTAAGCGGTAAACTTAGTGATTAAGTCAAAAAGTTGAAATGCGACATTAGCTCAGTTGGTAGAGCGATACCTTGCCAAGGTATAGGTCATCAGTTCGAACCTGATATGTCGCTCCAATTACAAACTTATGGAATGACCAAATTCGGTAAGTAAAAAGTTTTAAGCGACATTAGCTCAGTTGGTAGAGCGATACCTTGCCAAGGTATAGGTCATCAGTTCGAACCTGATATGTCGCTCCAAATACAAACTTATGGAATGACCAAATTCGGTAAGTAAAAAAGTTTTAAGCGGTATTAGCTCAGTTGCTAAAGGAAAGAACGATACCTTTAGTCAATGTATAAAGCTAAACAGCTATAAAAAGTGTTAAGCGACATTAGCTCAGTTGGTAGAGCGATACCTTGCCAAGGTATAGGTCATCAGTTCGAACCTGATATGTCGCTCCAAATACAAACTTATGGAATGATCAAATTCGGTAAGTAAAAAAGTTTTAAGCGGTATTAGCTCAGTTGCTAAAGGAAGGAACGATACCTTTAGTCAATGTATAAAGCTAAACAGCTATAAAAAGTGTTAAGCGACATTAGCTCAGTTGGTAGAGCGATACCTTGCCAAGGTATAGGTCATCAGTTCGAACCTGATATGTCGCTCCAATTACAAACTTATGGAATGACCAAATTCGGTAAGTAAAAAGATTACGCGACATTAGCTCAGTTGGTAGAGCGATACCTTGCCAAGGTATAGGTCATCGGTTCGAACCCGATATGTCGCTCCAATCTTCCTCTAGCAAAACCTCAAAACCTCAAAACCTCAAAACCTCATCATGTCAAAACCCACTAGAGCAAAATACTCCTGTAGCTCAGTTGTGCATGCAGATAAAGTTGATCCCCTTTTTGTTGGTCATGACTTCAATCTACAGCTGCACTACTTTGAACTTGCTTGTTTTCTTTCTGCATTCCAAGTTGCGCGGTCAGCGGTTTTGCTTCGGCGCAGTCATTGTTCAGCTAAGCTATATATCGAGGTTGAATTGATTTTTAGTTAAGGCTGAGTCGGAATGTCTGTTGCGATAGCGTGATCGAGCGCTAGTTTCTTTAATAATCTCTAAAGTAGGCGTGTTTGGAATAGACAAAACATGACAACCTTCAAATCTTCGATTGTTTGTTCAGACCATAATAGCATCAGACTAATTTTTAGCTTGTCATCTAAAGTGCGAGCGATAGGAGAGCGGTATATGCGTATTCAACAACTTAGTGAGCTTTTAGATTATGTAGCGACTTGCCGTCTTGAGATGGCTCAGTTGTATAGTCGTTTGCATACTCAAGCTGATTCATCTCGAGTCAAACTAATGCTGGAATACTTTCAGCAGCATCAGCGTCAGACCGCTGAAAAAATTGAAAATTATATCGATGAAGCGCCTAAGAAAATACTTGATACCTGGTACAAAGATATTGTTTTCGAAGATTTCGTTGCTCGTTGTCAAAAACAGACTATGCCTGCCAATATGACTGAAGATGATGTTTTAGAGTTGCACCTAGAACTCGATAATAAGCTCATAGGCTTAATTGAGAAAACCTCTTTATCTTCAGCTTGTAGCGAGACTAAAGGCGCACTTGAAGATTTAGTTAGAGTGGAGAAAATCCAACAACAGCGTCTAGTACATAGCAGTATTCGTATGGACGATATCTAATTCTGTGGTTCAGTTACGCTAATGCTAAAGGCACCTAGTGGTGCCTTTTTTGATATCTAGGAAAATGAAAGTATCGCCATACTTGTGTTAGATCAAACTATGGAGATTTAAAGGTCTTATAAGTGAACAATTCATATGAGTTTCAGTCTTATTGACTAATATTCTAAATTAGTTGAAGTTCAATTCTAGGAAAAGCTTAATGAGCGAAAAGTATTTATCTGCATTATTACCAGTGTATTCAGTCGAGCAAGTGAGGCAGGCTGAAATTACTGCTGTCAAAGATAGTGATATAAACCTTTTTAATCTCGTAGAGCGAGCCGCATCGGCGGCTTTTGAACAACTTCAATCACTCGAGCTTGCTACTCAATCTGTTTTGATCCTCGCTGGACATGGCAATAATGGAGCGGATGCTTATACCACTGCGGCAATGTTGATTAAAGCAGGTTGGTCTGTCTGTTTACAGGCCTCACCTGCCCAAAGGCCTTCAGAGGAACTATTGCAAGCTATTACTGAGTTTGAGCTGAGCGGTGGTCACAGTTCTCCTTTCAATATCGAGGAGGTTACTCAAGCTAGTGTGATTGTTGATGGCCTGCTAGGCACAGGAGTCAAAGGAGAGCTAAGTGATGAACTCGTCTCTATAATTAATGCTGTAAATAACAGTGCAGCGTGGGTATTGTCACTCGATGTTCCATCTGGAATTGAACCTAATACAGGGATGGCGAGACAGGTGGCTATAGAAGCCGATATGACACTGACTTTTGGCGCTATTAAGCAAGGCTTACTGACCAGTCAGGCACGTCACTTTTGCGGAACGTTAACCTTAGCTGATATTGGCTTAACCTCTTTCTTACCTAAAAGTTATCTCAAAAAGCTAGTGAGCAAAGATCTGCCAAAGGTGTTTAAGCCAAGAAGAAGAGATTCTCATAAAGGAAAGAGCGGCAAAGTTACGGTTATCGGTGGTGATAAGGGGATGTCGGGAGCGGTGAGATTGGCTTCAGAAGCTAGTTTAAGAAGCGGAGCCGGTTTGGTCACCGTGATTTCTAGACCTGACCATCAGCTAGTGATTTGCACTACCCGGCCAGAATTGATGTTCTGGGGTTGTGAGCTAGTGGATATGGAAGTGTACCTAAAATTAGGTTGGGCAGATGTATTGGTTATCGGGCCGGGACTCGGGACCGCTGACTGGGGCTACAATTTACTGAAAGCTGTCGACCTAGCTGATAAGCCCTGTGTGATAGATGCAGATGCGTTAAATTTACTAAGTCAGTTTCCATTAACCAGTAAAAGCTGGGTACTGACGCCTCATCCTGGTGAAGCCGCTAGACTATTAAATGTCAGTATTGCTGAAATCGAGCAAGATAGGTTTAATGCGGTTCGGCAGCTGCAGACTAAATACGGTGGCGTTATTGTATTAAAGGGCGCTGGTACGCTAATTTATGATGGAAAAGAGTGTATTGTTGCACCCGTTGGTAACCCTGGGCTTGCGAGCGGGGGCTGTGGTGATGTTCTATCCGGCATTATTGGTGCTTTGATGGCGCAAGGCTATGACAATATGCAAGCAGCTTGTTTAGCGGTTGTCATTCATGGTGATGCTGCAGATCTGGCGGCTAAAGAAGGGGAGAGAGGAATGCTTGCAAGTGACCTCATGCCTTATATTCATCAGCTGGTTAATCAAATCTAGTTTAGAAATTTAGGTGATTAGGTTAAAGTAGCGCATTCTGGGAAATGTGTTATTTAGGGCATCCTTTAAAATTAATATGAATATACAATCAATCACCTTAGATCTTAAAGACGAGCAGGCGACAGTTAGCTTAGGCAATAAGTTATCAGCCTTGATTACGCCGCCGTTGACGCTTTATTTGAGTGGCGATCTAGGGGCTGGTAAGACGACTTTTAGTCGTGGGTTAATCCAAAGTTTAGGTCATGACGGTGCAGTAAAGAGCCCTACTTATACTTTGGTTGAACCCTACGAAATTGCTGATATTGACGTATTTCATTTTGACCTTTATCGCCTCTATGATCCAGAAGAGTTGGAGTTCATGGGCATACGTGATTATTTCACTGAACGTAGTTTGTGTATCGTAGAGTGGCCTGATCGTGGACATGGTCTATTACCGCAGGCTGATATACATATCTACATTAAATATGTTAATACTGGACGACAAATAGAATTACAGGCTCTCTCTACTAAGGGCGAAGAAATATTGGCGTGTTTAAATAATAATGATAATAAACAATAATATATTTAAGTTAGCTCTACTATTACTTACCTTATGTACTTCCTTTTTTGCGCAGAGCGCGAATAAACTCGAAGGCGTAAGAGTGTGGGCGGCGCCTGAATCGACACGTATTGTTTTTGATTTGAGCGAATCTCCGAACTACAGCCATTTCACATTAACCAATCCGTATCGCTTAGTTGTTGATTTAAAAAAGTCTTCCAATAAAGTCGATTTAGCTAAAATCGCCAACAACAGCAAGCTAGTTAAAAGAATAAGAAAGAGTTCGCCACCAGAGAAAGGCACACTCAGGATTGTTATTGACTTAACAAAACCGCTTAAAGCAAACCTGTTTGCATTGCCACCAACGGCACCTTATGGCAACCGATTGGTTGTTGATTTGGACGGTGGAAGCACTAAGGCTAAAAGCAAGCCGAGTAAGCCCGCTACAGCTTTACGTGATGTCATTGTCGCTATCGACGCAGGTCATGGTGGAGATGACCCTGGATCAATTGGCCCTTCAGGCATGTATGAAAAGAAAGTGGTGCTGCAGATAGCAAAAAAGGTCGCGGCAAAAATTAATGCCACCCCCGGAATGAAGGCGGTAATGACCAGAACGGGTGATTATTTCGTTAATTTGAATCGCCGTTCAGAGATTGCCCGCACCAGTAAAGCTGATCTGTTGATCTCTATTCACGCTGATGCTTTTACTTCTCCTCAACCTCGTGGGGCTTCAGTTTGGGTTTTATCTATGCGACGAGCTAACAGTGAAATTGGTCGTTGGTTAGAGCAAAAAGAGAAGCATTCGGAGTTGCTGGGTGGTGCTGGTGAAATTATTCAAAATACCGACAATGAGCAATATTTGGCGATGACCTTGCTCGATATGTCGATGGACCGTTCGATGGCGATCAGCCATAACATCGCAGGTGATGTGTTATCTAATTTGGGTAAAGTGACAAAGCTACACAAGCATAAGCCAGAGTCCGCTAGCTTTGCGGTGCTAAAGTCGCCTGATATCCCATCAATATTGGTTGAGACTGGCTTTATCTCCAACCATAAAGAAGAGCGCCTCCTTTCCCAAAGAGAGCATCAAAATAATCTCGCCAAAGCGGTGCATAAGGGCGTGGTTAAGTATTTTGAGGCCAACCCTCCGGTTAACTCTTTACTTGCAAGTAGAAGTAACACTAAGCATAAAGTCCGCAGCGGTGAATCATTGTCAGTTATTGCTCATCGATACCAGATCTCAATTAGTAGCTTAAAAAAAGCTAATAAACTGAAATCTGATTCTTTAAGAATAGGGCAGACGTTAGTTATACCGCGGGCATAAATATGTTGCAGTTAAAGAGTAAATAATGGCTATAGAAAAATTACCACCTCAACTGGCTAACCAAATAGCGGCAGGTGAAGTTGTTGAACGGCCTGCTTCTGTTATCAAGGAGTTGGTCGAAAACAGTTTAGATGCAGGTGCAACCCGAGTCGATATTGAAATAGACAAAGGTGGCAGCAAACTGATCCGTATTCGAGATAATGGTTTTGGGATCCCTAAGCAAGATTTGAGCTTAGCGTTATCTCGTCATGCGACCTCAAAGCTTAAGTCTCTAGATGATTTAGAAGCCATTATGAGCTTTGGATTTCGCGGTGAAGCGTTAGCCAGTATCAGCTCTGTTTCGCGCCTAACGTTAACGTCCAGAACTGAAACCCAAGCTGAAGCGTGGCAGGCGAAAGCCGAAGGCACCGAGATGGCGGTACAAATACTGCCAGCTGCTCATCCCGTGGGAACCACTATCGAGGCCGTTGACCTGTTTTTTAACACGCCTGCGCGCCGTCGTTTTTTAAAAAGTGATAAAACTGAGTTTACCCATATCGATGAGTGGCTAAAGCGCATTGCTTTAGCCAGAAGAGATATCCACTTTACCCTTAAACATAATGGTAAAAGTGTGCGTAATTATCGACCTGCAATGACCGAAATCCAATATTTACAGCGTTTGGCTCAAGTGTGCGGTAAAGCATTTTCAGAAACCTGCTTACATATAAACTGTAATCATAATGACCTTACGTTAAGCGGTTATTTGCAAGCGCCTGGAGCTGCCAGTGGCTATTGTGAAACGCAGTACTTTTATGTCAATGGTCGATTGGTAAAAGATAGATTAGTCAATCATGCCGTTAGGCAGGCATTCTCTGAATATGCAGCAGGTGTTTCTCCGGGCTATGTGTTGATGCTCGAGTTAGACCCTCATCAAGTTGACGTCAACGTTCATCCCGCTAAGCATGAAGTGCGTTTTCATCAGAGCCGTTATGTACATGATTATATCTTGCAAGCTCTGCAATCTGCTATGGCGCAGTCATCTGAGTTGGGGCTTGAGGCGCAAGCTGAACCTACAGATGAAAGCGGAGCAATTTTTGAACCTAACAGTGCAAATAGTTATGCTTCCTCTACCCGTTATAGTGAGCCAGATACGAAAGCTGCAGCAGTCAATGAACGCCCTTTGACGACAACAGCAACAAGCTATAATCAAGGGCAGTCTAGTTATAGAACACCTTTAAGAGCTGCGACTCAAAGGACTGATGTTGAACTGCCCAGCCAAAGTAGCTTAGAAGCTTATGCTAGTTTGTTGAGCAGCAGTACAACCGATGCAGTACCTGCAAGCGGCAAAGTGGTCAGCAATCCGCATGCTTCGGCAGTGTCGGACGCTAGCGTGAAAATGCCAGCAGTATTGGCTGATAAATATTGGGTCATAGTCGAAGAGGATAGTATTCGCTTACTCAGTATTGCTGATGTGATTAAAGAGACCGCACGGCAACAGATCCAAGCTAAATTGGCACAAGGGTTAGTGGGTCAGCCTTTGCTGATGCCTGTGGCGGTTCCTGTCGATAATATTTGGAATGAAGTCATTGAAACTCGAGAACTATTGCTAAGAAAACTAGGAATTGAGCTATCTATCCGACTCGGGCAGTTGATTATTAAAAAAGTGCCCCCATATCTGAGAGACAGTCAATTGGCTGTTTTGATCCCAGAGTTATTACAATGGATCCGATTTGAGGAGCCGAGCGATGATGCATTAGTTCATTGGCTCGCGACACAAGCTTCAAGTCGTTTTACTGCCAGCGCCGAGGCGTGGTTAGCATTTAATGCATTAGATACTAGCGCAAAAAGTGCTCTTTATAAGCAAAGCCAAGAACTTCCTTGGCTGCAATGGATGAAAGAATCTCAGAGTGACAGATAAGAAAAAACATAAAATAATCACCTTAATGGGACCAACAGCATCAGGTAAAACTGCGTTGGCTATTGAGCTGGTTAAAAATTATGACTGCGAAATTATTTCCGTGGACTCAGCATTGATCTACCAACAAATGGACGTTGGCAGTGCTAAGCCGGATGCCGCAGAGCTTGCTGTTGCTCCTCATCATCTGATTGATATTATTGACCCTGCAGAAAGCTACTCTGCAGCAGACTTTAGAAAAGACGCATTGCTCAAAATAGAAGATATCATCAGCCGTGGTAAGACCCCGTTACTGGTGGGTGGCACTATGATGTATTTTAAAGCTTTGATAGAAGGATTATCACCTCTTCCTGGTGCCAATGAAGAGATTCGAGCGCAAATAGCGGCTGAAGCACAAGCGGATGGCTGGCAAGCTCTGCATGATCAATTGAAAGAGATTGATCCCGTTGCGGCAGCGCGTATTCATCCAAATGATCCCCAGCGATTAGCCAGAGCATTAGAGGTTTTTCGGATCAGCGGCAAGTCTTTAACTGAGTTAACGAAAGTAAAGTCAGAGGTATTCCCTTACGAGGCGATTCAATTTGCGATTGCACCTAACGACAGAAAGGTGTTACATAAAGCAATAGAAACTCGTTTTAAGGCTATGTTAGGTCTAGGGTTTGTTGAAGAAGTTGAAAAATTAAAGTCACGTGATGACTTACATTTAGAACTGCCCTCTATGCGCTGCGTAGGCTATCGACAATGTTGGCAGTATTTAGATGGTGAATATGACTATGAAACTATGGTTGAAAAAGCTATTGTGGCTACTAGGCAATTAGCAAAACGTCAATTAACATGGTTGCGTGGTTGGCCAGACTTAATTTGGCTTGAAAGCGGTGCTGAAAATAATCTTGATACAGTATTGCGATATAGTCGCTAGCTAATTGGCGATAGCTGTATAATACTAAAACCAAAGAATAAAGTTTTCTAGTATTAGAATTACTATTGATATTACATAAAAAAGGAAATTAGAAAATGGCAAAGGGGCAATCTTTACAAGACCCGTTTTTGAACGCATTGCGTCGTGAACGCGTTCCAGTATCTATTTATCTTGTTAACGGCATTAAGTTACAAGGACAAGTTGAGTCTTTTGATCAGTTTGTAATTTTGCTTAAAAATACAGTAAGCCAGATGGTTTACAAGCATGCCATTTCTACAGTGGTGCCATCACGCCCATTTAACGTAAGTAACCACCAGGCGACAAATGCACAAGCTGGTTATAACGCGCAGCATGACGAAAGTGATGAGAAGTAATTTTTTGAGGAGATTGCTTTTTGTTTGATCGTTATGAGGCAGGAGAACGAGCGGTACTTGTCCATATCGACTTCTCTGATGAAGATAACCGAGAAGACCTAGTAGAGCTTAAACTTTTAGTTGAATCTGCTGGTGCTCAATCAATCGGTGTCATTACAGGAAGTCGTCGGGCACCGGACCGTAAATTTTTTGTCGGTTCGGGTAAAGCTGAAGAATTAGCTGCGATGGTTGCGGCAACAGAAGCCAATGTAGTGATATTTAACCACGCATTGAGCCCAGCTCAAGAGCGTAATGTTGAGCATTTGTGTGAATGTCGAGTGCTCGACAGAACAGCATTGATTTTAGATATTTTTGCTCAGAGAGCGAGAACCTATGAAGGCAAGTTACAAGTGGAGCTAGCGCAACTGCGCCACATGTCTACACGTCTTATCAGAGGTTGGACGCATCTTGAAAGGCAAAAGGGTGGTATTGGCCTTCGTGGGCCTGGTGAAACCCAGCTTGAAACTGATAGGCGTTTATTGAGAGGGCGAATTCGCACAATTAATAAGCGTTTAGCAAAAGTTGATAAACAGCGTGATCAAAGTCGTAGAGCCAGACAGCGAAGTGATATGTCGACGGTTTCTTTAGTCGGGTACACAAATGCTGGTAAATCGACACTATTTAATGCATTAACAGCGTCAGATGTTTACGCTGCTGATCAGCTCTTTGCTACGTTAGATCCAACATTGCGAAAACTGGAACTGCCAGATGGTCATATTGTCTTGGCGGATACAGTTGGGTTTATTAGGCATTTGCCTCATGACCTTGTTGCTGCATTTAAAGCGACATTGCAGGAAACACGACAAGCAGATTTGTTATTGCATGTTGTCGATAGCGCAGATGAAAATATGGCTGATAATTTTGAGCAGGTACAAAGCGTGCTCAAAGAGATCGATGCCGACGAAATTCCTCAGTTGATTATATGTAATAAAATCGATCTGCTGGATGAGGTGAAACCTCGCATTGATTATGATGATGAAGGTAAGCCAATCAGAGTCTGGGTATCTGCCCAGCAGCAAAAAGGCTTGGAACTAGTTCAAGAAGCGATCAACGATTTAGTTGGTAAAGCTGTCAAAGAACTAGCCTTGCAAATCCCCGCTTCGGCAGGGCATTATCTCGGCCAGTTTTATAAACTGGATGTAATACAGCAGAAAGAATATGACGATCTGGGGAACTGTATGATCTCTGTTCGCCTGTTAGAGGCCGATTGGCGTCGACTGGTAAAGCAGAGCCTTGGTGAAATAGAAACTTTTATCGTCGATGATGTCGCCGTATAAATAGTAATTTTAGTAATCTCGTTTATTTCATACACTATGGAGTACTAAATGGCTTGGAACGAGCCCGGTAACAAGGGTCAAGACCCTTGGGGAAAGAAAGGTGGTAACGATAAGGGACCACCAGATCTAGATGAAGTTTTTCGTAACCTTTCTAAACGCTTTGGCGGAAAAGGCAATGGTTCAGGCAATGGCATAAGTTCAATGAGCTTAGTGATTGTTTTGGCTATTGCTGTTGTGGTTTGGGGGCTATCTGGCTTCTACACTGTTAAAGAAGCCGAGAAAGGTGTTGAGTTGCGTTTTGGTGGCTATATTGGAGAAGTTGATCCAGGCCTTCAATGGAAAGCAACCTTCATTGATGAAGTTACTCCAGTGAACGTGCAAACGGTTCGCTCGATCCCTGCTTCTGGTAGCATGCTAACGGCTGATGAAAATGTGGTCTTAGTTCAGCTAGACGTACAATTTCGTGTCAACAATGCCAAGAACTATCTTTACAGCGTAGTTGACGCTGATGCTAGTTTACGTGAAGCCACTGACAGTGCATTGCGCTATGTGATCGGTCACAACACCATGGACGATATTTTGACTACAGGTCGAGATAAGATCCGTCGTGATACGTGGAATGAAATCGAACGTATTATCGAACCTTATAAACTAGGTATCGTGATTGTTGACGTTAACTTCTTGCCTGCTCGCCCACCAGAAGAGGTTAAAGATGCCTTTGATGACGCGATTGCTGCTCAAGAAGATGAACAACGCTTTATCCGTGAAGCTGAAGCATACTCTCGTCAGTTAGAGCCTAAGGTTCGTGGTACTGTACAAAGAATGGATCAACAAGCTAAAGCTTATAAGCAAAGAGTCACGCTTGAAGCGCAAGGTAAAGTTGCCCGCTTTGAACAGTTGCTTCCTGAATATCAGGCAGCCCCAGATGTTACTCGTGAACGTATGTATTTTGATACGATGCAAGAAGTAATGAGTGGGACTAGCAAGGTGCTTATTGATGCTAAAAATAGCGGCAACTTAATGTATTTACCACTCGATAAGTTGATGCAAAATAGCCAGTCAAATAAGTCTGTTAGCACTAAAAGTAAACCCGCACAGCCTATAATGTCGGTCAACAGCACGACAAATAATAGCAGCATGCCTCTTGATGGTCGTCCATCAAGAGGTGATCGTACGGGGAGGAATTAAGTATGGGTAAATTTACTGCGGTAATAGCAGCTGTACTTGTTGCAATCATTTTGTCATCACTTTTAGTCGTTAATGAAGGCGAGAGAGCTATTGTTTCTCGTTTTGGTAAAGTCCTAAAAGATGACGGTGTTACACGCGTTTACACGCCTGGCTTACACATTAAGATTCCTGGCCTTGATAAAATCAAGTTCATGGATTCTCGTGTACAGACTTTAGATGGCGCAGCAGATCGCTTTGTAACTTCAGAGAAGAAAGATCTTATGGTCGATTCTTATGTGAAGTGGCGTATCTTAGATTTTGAACGTTACTACTTGTCAACCAATGGTGGTATTAAGGCCAATGCTGAAAGCTTGCTACAACGCAAGATCAACAACGACCTTCGTACTGAGTTTGGTCGCCGTACGATTAAAGAGATCGTTTCGGGTAGTCGTGATGAACTGCAATCTGACGCACTTGAAAATGCTTCTGAGAGTGCTGCAGACTTAGGTATCGAAGTTGTTGACGTTCGTGTTAAGCAGATAAACTTGCCCGCAAACGTTAGTACTAGTATTTACCAGCGTATGCGTGCTGAGCGTCAAGCTGTTGCTAAAGAGCATCGCGCTCAAGGGCAAGAGCAAGCTGAAATCATTCGCGCTAAGACAGATGCTAGTGTGACCATTCAAACAGCTGAAGCGCAGCGTAAAGCATTAACCATTCGTGGTGAAGGCGATGCAGAAGCCGCTAAGATTTATGCAGACGCTTATACTAAAGACCCTGAGTTCTTTAGCTTTATGCGTAGTTTAGATGCTTATAGATCGAGCTTTGACGGTGATCGTGATGTCATGGTACTTGAGCCAGACAGTGAGTTCTTTAGATATATGAAGAGTTCTACTGGTAAATAACCTCTATCACTTGAGCAATAAAAGGCCTAACATCTGTTAGGCCTTTTTTATGCTTGAATGATTTAATTTTTAAGCTGGATTTTTATTCCTACCAATTCAGTCAACTATTCTGCTGTATCCACAATAACATTACTTTAAAATACATAAGTAACTAATTTAGAACAATATAATCAAAATGCATTTTCATGTTATTTTAAGTTAATTAGTAGAAAATGTTAGTTGAGATGCTTTCTTTTTGTGCAGAATCGGCACTAAAAGCAACATAGTTAACTTTGTTGTGTGTTTTAACTATGATCTGGTTCTAATTTTTGGCTATAATGAGCCCCGCCTCAAATTTAGATTTTTATTCTCTGACTTAGGTCAGAATTTAAGAAACTTAATAAAACAAAAATTCCAACACTCTCTGGAGACAAGTGGATGAGCAATGCGCCAGTCGATACCGGACGTCGCAGATTTCTGACCGCAGCAACCGCCGTAGTAGGTGGTGCTGGTGCCGCTGCTGTAGCGGTTCCGTTTATAAAGTCATGGAATCCGAGTGCCAAAGCGAAAGCAGCAGGTGCGCCGGTTGAAGTAAACATAAGTAAAGTCGAGCCAGGTCAACTTATTCGAGTTGAATGGCGTGGTAAACCTGTATGGGTTGTTCGTCGTACACAGGAGATCTTAGACGGTCTACCTACTATTGACGCTCAGCTTCGCGATCCAGACTCTGTTGAACCACAGCAGCCTGTATACGCACAAAACCCAGGGCGTTCAATTAAGGCAGAGTATTTCATAGCCGTTGGCTTATGTACTCACCTAGGTTGTTCTCCAACTTACTTGCCTGACACGTTTGGCGAGCAAGTAGAGGGTGTTGCTTCAGGGTTCTTCTGTCCTTGTCACGGTTCTAAGTTTGATATGGCTGGTCGCGTATTCCAAGGTGTACCTGCGCCATTGAACTTAGTTATCCCTCCACATCAGTATATTGATGATGGCACCGTGATTATCGGTGTTGATAAAGGAGCTGCGTAATGGTTAAGAATATCATTGATTGGATTGATGCACGCATCCCGATGACCGCGACGTATAACCGTCATGTAGGTCAATATGCGACACCAACCAACTTTAACTTTTGGTACTTTTTTGGCTCACTAGCCATGCTTGTGCTTGTTAACCAACTGCTTACAGGTATTTGGTTAACAATGAACTATGTACCAACTGCAGAAGGTGCGTTCGCTTCAATTGAATACATCATGCGTGATGTTGAGTATGGTTGGTTGCTGCGATATATGCACTCCACCGGTGCTTCGGCCTTCTTTGTGGTGATCTATCTGCACATGTTCCGTGGACTTATCTACGGTTCATACCAGAAGCCTAGAGAACTACTATGGCTATTCGGTATGCTTATCTTCCTGGTGTTGATGGCTGAAGCATTTATGGGTTACTTGCTACCTTGGGGACAGATGTCTTACTGGGGTGCACAAGTAATTATCTCATTGTTCGGTGCTATCCCTGTTATTGGTGATGACCTAACATTGTGGATCCGTGGTGACTTTGTTGTCTCCGGCGCGACCTTGAACCGTTTCTTCGCATTGCATGTTATCGCGCTACCGTTAGTACTTGTCGTGTTGGTGTTCTTACATCTTATTGCACTGCATGAAGTGGGTTCAAACAACCCTGATGGTATCGAGATTAAGAAGAACAAAGATGAGAATGGCTGGCCAAAAGATGGTATCCCATTCCACCCTTACTACACAGTTAAAGATATCATGGGCGTTGCTGGCTTCTTGATTGTCTTCTGTTATGTATTGTTCTTTATGCCTGAAGGTGGTGGTTACTTCCTTGAGAAGCCAAACTTTGAAGCGGCTAACCCAATGAAGACTCCAGAGCATATTGCGCCAGTTTGGTACTTCACACCTTTCTATGCAATTTTGCGTGCGATTCCAGATAAGTTAATGGGTGTTATCGGCATGGGCTTAGCCATTGCTGTACTGTTTATCTTACCTTGGTTAGATCGCTGTAGTGTTAAGTCAATTCGCTACCGTAGCATGATCCACAAACTGAATATTAGCCAGTTTGCAGTTTCATTCGTCGTGTTGGGCTACTTGGGTGCAGTTCCTGCTACTCCAGCTCTTACGATTGCGGCGCGTATCTTCACGGTGACTTATTTCGGTTTCTTCTTACTACTGTGGATTTATAGTAAGAATGAGAAGACTAAGCCAGTACCTGAGAGGTTGACACACTAATGAAAAAACTATTGATTGCATTAGTAGCGTTGGTTCCAACTTTGGCAATGGCTTCAGGCGGCGGTGCCCACCTTGAAAGTGCTAACATTGACCTAAATGACCAAGAGTCGCTGCAACGTGGTTTGGATCACTTCCAAAATAACTGTGCCGGTTGTCATAGCACTCAGTATCAACGTTATGAACGTGTAGCGACTGATTTAGGCATTTCGCTAGACGATATGCGTGCTAACTATATACATGGCGATGCTAAAATCGGCGAGCTGATGGAGAACTCAATTCCTGAAGCTGATGCCGCTAAGTGGTTTGGTGCAACGCCACCAGACTTAACTTTGGTTGCCCGTGTTCGTGGTGAAGATTGGATTTATACATACCTTAAGGGTTTCTATAAAGATGAATCTCGTCCTTTTGGTGTGAACAATACAGTTTTCCCATCTGTTGGTATGCCTCATGTTCTACAAGAACTTCAAGGTTTATCAGTTAAACAGGATGACGGCACTTTAGTTGCAACTGGCGGTACCCTAACTGCAGAAGAGTATGACCAATATGTCCGTGATATCACTGGCTACTTGGTTTACGCTGGCGACCCTGTAAAACTTGAGCGTGAAAGCTTAGGTTGGTGGGTGATGGGCTTCCTATTTATTTTCTTTATTGTGGCCTACCTCTTAAAGAAAGAATACTGGAAAGATGTACACTAAGCCCTATTAAAGGGTAGAATGTATTATCCGCATATTGTAAACGGGGAGCTCTGCTCCTCGTTTGCTTTTGCATTTTTGCTTTTTGAATTGTGAATCCCGGAGGGTATCAATGGCTGTTGCTGCCAACAAACGCTCAATCATGACCCTGTATTCAGGCGCAGATGACCTTTATAGTCATCAGGTACGTATCGTTCTTGCTGAAAAAGGCGTAACGGTTGACGTATTGCAGGTTGATCCAGATGAGATCCCTGAAGACTTGATCGAGCTAAACCCGTACAACACTGTACCTACATTGGTTGACAGAGAATTAGTACTGTATAACTCTCGCATTATTATGGAATATTTAGATGAGCGTTTTCCTCATCCTCCACTAATGCCTGTTTATCCGGTTTCACGTGGCCAAACTCGTCTTTGGATGCACCGCATCGAAGAAGATTGGTATGCACTTGTAGAGCGCATTAGAAAAGGCGATCGTGCTGAAGCAGCTCGTAAAGAGTTGACAGAAAGCTTAACCGCTATCGCACCTATCTTCGGTGAAGTGCCTTACTTTATGAGTGAAGAGTTCGGTTTAGCCGATTGCTACTTAGGCCCATTATTATGGCGTCTACCAGTATTGGGTATCGAGCTCGATAACCGTGCTGCAAAAGATATTAAAGCCTACATGACTCGCCTGTTTGACCGCGAATCATTTAAAGCTTCTTTGACAGAGACTGAGCGCGAAATGCGCATGGGTATCTAATGAAAGAGTTAACCCCGAATCGTCCATATTTGTTAAGGGCTTATTATGACTGGTTGATGGATAACCAGTTAACGCCCCATGTTGTTGTTGATGCTTATGTGCCTGGCACTCAAGTTCCACAGCAGTATGTTAAAGATGGTCAGATTGTACTTAATATTACCGAAAGTGCTGTAGGCGGACTACAGATCACTAATGAGTTTATTGAGTTCAGTGCACGTTTTGGCGGTGTACCTCAGCAGGTTTTGTTGCCTATGGCTGCAATTGTCGCTATCTATGCCAGAGAAAATGGCGCCGGTACAGTCTTTGATGTTGAAGAGGCGTACCAATTAGAAGAAACTGAAGAAGCGGGGCTTTCTGTAGTAGAAGAACCTGTTGTTGAAGTGAGCGAGCCTGAAGAGATCAAAGAAGAGGTTAAGGAACCTAAACGCCGAGGTCATTTGACCTTAGTTAAATAGGTTGTAACCAGACAGAAAAGCCAGTCATTTGACTGGCTTTTTTATTGGAAAAATTTACTGAAAAGCTAGAGTGCGGTGAAGATGTGTTAACTCTGTGATAGCATCTGCGCCCAACTACACTATTACTCAGTGGCATCAAAGGCGAGCTTCTCGAGCTTTGACATTAAATGGCGCTAAAGAAGAACAGGTTTACGGCATCGCTATGATCTTAATGATCGATAACTACGACTCTTTTACTTATAACTTGGTGCAATATTTTCAGCAATTGCAGCAAAGTATTATCGTTAAGCGAAATGATGAGCTTACCCTTGCAGATATTGAGTCTATTAACCCAACTCATATAGTGATCTCCCCCGGTCCATGTACACCAAATGAAGCAGGACTATCGCTAAAGGTCATACAAGAATTTGCTGGCAAACTCCCTATTCTAGGGGTTTGTTTAGGGCACCAAGCCATAGCACAAGTTTTTGGTTCTGAAGTCGTAAAGGCTAAAAGAGTGATGCACGGCAAAACCAGTAAAATCGTCCATAACGGAATAGGTCTTTTCGACGGCCTTAATAATCCATTAACGGTTACCCGTTATCACTCGTTATTGATTGATGAAGTTCCCGCAGGTTTTAGCTTGGATGCTTGGTATGACGATCCAATTCATGGCCGTGAGATAATGGCGATGAGTTGTGCCGCTAGTAAAATTTACTCTGTGCAGTTCCACCCAGAATCTATTTTGACTGAGCAAGGCCATAACTTGTTAGCCAATTTTATAGATATCACCTAATAGCAATCAATATGTGAATTTGCTCTACTCTGAGTGTTTTTGACAAATTAATTTAAGGCGGGTAAATGACCTAATGGTGGTACCGTTATACGTTTACTCAACACTGAAGTAATAAGCCAGAAATAAGAAACATTGCTTAAGGCGACTTTAGCGGCTGTGATATTGCGTTAATGAACTTGAGCGACGAAATGCAATGTTATTCACTCAAAGCCTCTCTTTAAACAGCTAAACTCTCGTCGAGCGAGCAAATCTTTATACTGATGGGGATAAATTGCTACTATCTGTTACAAAGTTTACTCAATTTTAGACAAGTCCCTTTAAGAAAGTGTGGTATAAAAGTCCGCAAAAATACCAATAATAAAAGGGATGGATAATGAAGGACGTCATTCGTCATATCGGATTGAGTGCGCTAACAGTCGCTATTTTAGCGGGTTGCGCTTCGACAACGACTACAGATGCACCAGTAGTAGAAAAGAATCTCTCAACAAATGTTGTAGCTTTATCTGCACCGCCACAAGTAGACCAAGCGCTTACACTAAACCAAATCATGGCTAATCCTGATTGGATGGGCTTACAAGCAAAGGGCGCATATTGGAGTGACGATGGTCAGTCCATCTATTTTGCTCGCCAAGCTCACGGTTCACCGACTCGCACTTATTACCAGCAAAGTATTACTGACACCGTTGCAAGTGAACTCGCCCTAAATCAATTACACACAGCAGATCAAGAGTACGGGGTAGTCGATAATAACAAAGCCCGTAAAGCTTATATATACCAAGGTAACTTGTTCGTTAAAGATCTCAGCTCGTCAAAAATTACTCAATTGACCCGTCAAAATACTAAAGTTGATGGTGTGCGTTTTCTTAACAACGGTGATATTGCTTACTGGCAGGGTGACAATATTTTCAAGATAGACCATAACTCTGGTCTGTCTGAGCAGCTAGCAAACATCAAAATGGCAGCAGAGCCAAAAGGTGTGCAAGAGCCAACAAGCTATATCGCTAAACAGCAGCATCGCCTTATTGAGTATGTTGCACTACAGCAAAGTAATGCTAAATCTAAACAGCAGTATAAAGAAGCGTTAGCTAAAGCGGATCCGACTATGTCTGCAAAGACATGGTATTTGGGCGATTCAGAAACGGTGACAGAGCTGAGTTTATCACCAGATGGACGCTATGTTTTGTTGTCACTGCGAGACAAAGATTATAGCTGGCGCGGTGAACATGACATTATGCCTAATTACTTAGGTAAGGATGGTTATGTGGATGCTGTGCCTGCTCGAGCTCGCGTAGCGGAAGATACACCACCTGGTGAACGTCTAGTACTGCTCGACTTACAAACTCATAGCAAAAAAGATATCACCATCGAAGGCCTTATTGGTTTTGATGAAGATGTGCTTGCAAGTGTGAAAGCTGAAAACGCCAAAGCAAAAGGCGAAAGCTATAACAGTGAAAAGTCAGCTCGTAAGATCCAACGCATTCAAGATTGGGGCTGGTCACAAAGCGCTATGCAATGGAGTGAATCTGGCGACAAACTCGCGGTAATGCTTGAAGCTGTGGACAATAAAGATCGTTGGATAGCGACAGTTGATCTTACTAAAGGCAAGTTAAATACAGAGCACCGTTTACATGATGATGCGTGGATTAACTACAACTTTAATCAATACGGTTGGTTACCTGATAGCGATAGCCTTTACTACCTTTCTGAGGAAACTGGCTACTCACATTTGTACTTAAAAGCCAGTGGTGAAAAAGCGCGTGCTTTGACTCAAGGCCAATATGTGGTGAGTGATATTACCCTAGGCCCTAAAGCGCAGTTTATCTACTATAAAGCTAATAAGAGCCATCCAGGTATTGATAATGTTTATCGAGTAGAGATTGCTAGCGGTAAAGATGAGCAGTTGACTCAATGGCAAGGTCAGCTTGATTATAGTTTGAGTCCAGATGGCAAACAGTTACTCCTCAATGCCTCTACTCGCACAAGACCTGCTGAGCTATTTGTGCAGCCACTTGGTGGCGAGATGAAGCAGCTAACTGACTATACCAGCGATGCATTTAAAAATTACGCTTGGCAAGCACCAGAGGTTGTTGCTGTACCGTCAACGCATGGTGCAGGTGAAGTGTATGCACGGGTTTATTTGCCACAAGGATATAGCAAAGACAACGCTGACAAGTATCCAGCGGTTATTTTTAACCACGGTGCAGGTTACTTGCAAAATGCTCACTACGGCTTCTCAGGCTACTTTAGAGAGTTCATGTTCCATAACTTACTAGCGCAGCAGGGGTACGTGGTGATGGATATGGATTACCGTGGCTCAAAAGGCTATGGCCGTGATTGGCGAACCGCAGTGTATCGTCAAATGGGGACACCTGAGGTTGAAGACCTTAAAGATGGCGTCAGTTGGATGGCGGCAAATGCCAATGTTGATGCGGGCAAAGTAGGGACTTACGGCGGTTCATATGGTGGGTTCTTAACATTTATGGCGCTATTTAATGAGCCTGAACTGTTCCAAGCGGGTGCGGCACTGCGTCCGGTAACAGATTGGGCACATTACAATGCACCTTACACCTCTAATATTTTGAATACCCCAGATGTTGACCCCATTGCGTATGAGCGTAGCTCACCAATAGAGCACGCTGAAGGTTTACAAAAACCATTGCTGATCATGAGCGGTGTTTTAGATGACAACGTATTTTTTCAAGACAGTGTGCGTCTAGTACAACGTTTGATTGAACTTGAAAAGCCTATGTTTGAAACGGCTATCTATCCTGTTGAGCCACATGGTTTCCGTCAACCATCAAGCTGGTTAGATGAATATCGCCGTATACACAAGCTTTTCGAGCAAGAACTTAAGTAAGTTTGCGCGAGTTAAAACAAAAAAGGCTCCCAATTGGGAGCCTTTTTTATGATGATAGATATTAAATCATTTAGCCTTGAGAGCTGGTGTCATTGCGACGAGTGCGGCGCTGGCCTGATAATGGTGCTGAGCCCGGCTTGCTTGATCTAGCATGCCTTGGATTTTTATCATTTGGCTTATGACCACGGGCGGCTTCTCCGCTACGTTGGCCATCTTTATGCTCAACCTTGCCTGCACCATCTTGTTGGCTGCGGTTTTGGCCTTGACGATTAGCTGGCTTGCCACCTGAATTAGAACGCTTTTGGTTCGAGCCGCGAGCGTTGCTATTACGCGGACCTTTGTTTTGTCCGTGAGTTTTACGGGTTAAATCTGTCTCTGGCAGGTTATGACTTGGCTCAAAACCTTCAATCACTCTGCGCTCTAGATTTTGCTTGATAAGCAGTTCGATATCGCGAAGCAGTTTAATCTCTTCATCGCTTACCAGTGATACGGCTTGCCCTGTTGCGCCAGCTCGACCTGTACGGCCGATACGATGCACGTAATCCTCAGGCACGTTTGGTAGGTCGAAGTTAACCACTTGCGGTAACTGGTCAATATCAAGACCACGTGCCGCAATATCGGTGGCAACTAATACGCGAACATCGCCACTCTTAAATTCTGCTAACGCTTTTGTGCGTGCGCCTTGGCTCTTATTGCCGTGGATAGCTGCAGCGGTAATTCCTTTTGCGTCGAGGCTTTTAGCAAGACGGTTAGCGCCGTGCTTAGTTCGGCTAAAGACAAGCACTTGCTGCCAATCGTGCTGCTTGATTAACTTGACCAATACTGCGGCTTTCTGACCTTTATCGACCGGGCATATCCACTGCTTAACGGTGTTGGCTGTGGCGTTGCGCGGCGTTACTGATATCTCTACCGGGTTATTAACTAAACCTTTTGCTAACTTACGGATATCATCAGAGAAGGTCGCAGAGAACATTAAGTTCTGGCGCTTAGCGGGTAGCACGGCAAGGATCTTCTTAATGTCGTGGATAAAGCCCATATCTAGCATACGGTCAGCTTCATCTAGCACAAGCACTTCAAGCTGGCTAAAGTTAACAGCGCGTTGATTATAAAGATCGAGTAAACGCCCTGGGGTCGCAACCAGAATATCAACGCCGCGGCTGAGTTTAGAAATTTGTGGACCAATACCTACACCGCCGAATATGACCGCTGATTTCAAAGGTAAGTTTTTACCATAAACCTCAACGCTTTCGCCCACTTGAGCTGCAAGCTCTCGGGTTGGTGTGAGCACTAATGCTCTGACTTGTTTTGCTGGTGCTTTGTTGCCTTTTGAAAGTAGCTCTAATAGCGGCAGTGTGAAACCGGCAGTTTTACCCGTACCAGTTTGTGCCGCAGCCATGACGTCTTTGCCTTCAAGTACCGCTGGGATCGCTTGCGCTTGAATTGGAGAAGGAGTGTCATAGCCTTTATTGGCAACAGCTTTCAAAATTTGGGCTGATAAGCCCAGTGACGCAAAACTCATAGATTGGTCTCATTTCGGCCAGCCAAGCTGGCGTAAAGCGCGCTGACTGCAGTTATAGGGGAGCCAGCATGTGCTAGCGGGCGTGCAGCTTACAGGATCTGCTTAAAAAGCGCCATTTAATAAACGATAGCAGCATACTATTCATCATTGATCAGTATGGCAGTGCTAGGTGGGTATTGAATGATTGTTTATCGTCTAAGGGCTGAAGATAGTAAGCAAATAGCACTTATTTGAAAAAAATCTTTTATTTGTGTGATTTTTAGTCATTTAAAAGATGTTGTTTCGAAGCTGCACGTGTTAATCTCGCGCCCCTGAAAGATTATCTACCGACCTCAACCCAAATTTAGCCGATGTTTTTGCTATTTAAGGCGCACGTCTTGCAACAAGCCATTACTAATTATCATCAAGATGATGAACAACATTGGGTTGCAGAACTAGCTTGTGGTCATCATCAGCACGTACGCCACCGTCCTCCTTGGGAACGGCGTGACTGGGTAACAAGTATTAGTGGTAGAAAATCGATGCTTGGCTACATGCTGTATTGCAAGCTGTGTAAGCTCGAGATGATAGATAGTCGCGGTGGTAGCGACTAGTTGTAATCACTCGTCACTGAGCTGATTTACGACTATGATTTATTTTTAGCGTTAACTCGCTAACAGGATATTAAAAGTAATAGCTAAGTAAAGACTGTAGCTGTTACTCATTGATTGAGCTTGAACATCTAAATGTCGGGCTCAAAGTATTACGATTATTGTTAGGAAAATAAGTAACATGACACAAACAAAGAAGTATGATTTTCGCATTGTTCAAGATAAAGAAACTTGGACTGGCCAGATCACTCGCCGCCAATCAGCTAGAAAAATCGTTGTTTCAAAAACCCAAAAAGGTTTTGCAACAGAAGCTGAAGCAACTGCATGGGGCGAGACTGAGCTTAAATCATTCTTAGAGAATCTTGTTAAGCGCAACGAACGCAAAGCGAAGGCACGTGAAGAGCGTAACAAAGCTGCGGATGAGAAAGAGTCAGCAGCAGATGCATGGCGCAGTGCTCGCGATGAAAAAGCGGATTCAAACAATGATTTTGATGATGAAAACCTCGATTATGGTTCTGACGCTGAACGTTAATTGAGATGACTAGTCGCTAATCGCGACCAGTTTAAAAGTAAACCGTGCAGAGCTTAGCTTGCACGGTTTTTTTATGGCTGAAACGTAATACCAACCATTATGTCATTTATTCATTTTGAATAAGCTCGCCATAAAACATTCTGAGTAGATCAACTTCTTATACTGATTGGATAAGCTAATTGATTTTCAATCCACCTCATTCTTTGATCTAGCTCAATTTTTGTGAGTCTAGTAACAAATACAAGACTGGCGTTTTATTCTGCGTTTAATGCCTGCGATACTACAAGCTTATATACCTCAAGACCGCTATTTGTTTTGGCGTGCGGAACTAATACTTTAGTCAGTCCTCTTAAGTACAGCTCCGCGGCTGATAACCCTTAGCCGATTTAATTCGATAATTTATTAAGCTTACCTATCACATACAGCAGATCTGGAAACCAATGGATAAAAGCGTAGAAAAAAAGCTCACTCACTGGCTCAAGCTACAAAAATCAGCCTGTGGTTATTACCTTAATTTGTCGATTCTATTTGGGGTTTTAACGGGAATTAGCTTGATGTGCCAAGCATGGCTAATTGCCACCATATTGCAGGGGATCATTATTGATGAACTGCCAAAATCTGCTTTTACCGATCATTTTTGGCTACTGCTATTACTGACTATTTTTAGAGGGGTGCTGGCTTTTGCCAGAGAGCGTTCAAGCTTCAAGGCGGGTGCACAATTGCGGGTACATATGCGAGCTGCCGTTATGGATAAGCTTGCGGCATTAGGGCCGGCTTTTATTCAAGGAAAGCCCGCGGGTAGTTGGGCTAGCATTGTTCTTGAACAGGTAGAAGACTTACAAGATTTTTATGCGCGTTACCTGCCGCAAATTGTGCTGGCGGGCTTTATTCCGCTGATCATTCTAATCGTTGTATTTCCTATCAACTGGGCGGCGGGGGTTATTTTACTGGCTACAGCGCCACTCATTCCAATGTTTATGATCTTGGTGGGAATGGGGGCTGCAGATGCTAACCGCAAGAACTTTGGCGCGTTGGCACGTTTGAGTGGCCATTTTATGGATAGGTTAAAAGGTTTATCGACTCTAAAGTTGTTTAATCAAGGAGCCAAAGAAGCCAAGGCGATAGAGAAGGCGTCTGAAGAGTTTAGAGAACGTACCATGTCGGTATTACGAATGGCTTTTTTAAGTTCTGCCGTGCTTGAATTTTTTGCCGCATTATCGATAGCTGTATTGGCGGTGTATTTTGGTTTTAGCTATTTAGGCCATTTGGATTTCGGTCATTACGGTAGCTCGATTAGTTTATTCACTGGCCTATTTGTCCTCATTCTAGCACCGGAATTTTATCAGCCACTGCGCGATATGGGCACACACTATCACGCTAAAGCGCAAGCTATTGGCGCTGCAGAAGAGTTGATGGCGCTGCTTGAACACCCTGAACAAGATAAAGCAGATCAGCAAACAGATACTGCTAACTATGAGGGTTCCATTCAAGTCGAGGCTATTGATTTAGCGGTGTATAGCATGGACGGCACTAAGTTACTCGGTCCGATTAGTTTCTCGCTCGCAGCAGGTGAACATCTTGCTATTGTGGGTAGCAGTGGTGCTGGAAAAACCAGCTTGCTTAGCGCTATTTTGGGATTTCTACCCTATCAAGGCCAGTTAAAAGTGAATGGTATTGAGCTAAATCAGCTACCTAAGTCGCAGTGGCGTAAACAGTTGGCTTGGCTTGGGCAAGAACCACAATTATTTTGCGGTACGGTGCGGGAGAATGTTGCCTTAGGCAAGACTGCGCAAGGGCAAATATTAGCTGATGATGACATCAAGGCGCTATTAGCTAAGGCACATATCCTCGATTTTATTGAATCTCAGCCATTGGGGCTGGATTTTCCAATTCAGGAGCAAACTGCTGGGCTATCGGTCGGTCAAGCACAACGCATTGCGCTCGCAAGGGCATTAGCGCAACAACCTAAACTGTTTGTATTGGATGAACCTACAGCTAGCCTCGATAGTTTAAGTGAGCAAGCTGTGCAGGGAGCCTTAACCGCAGCGATGCAAGATAGTGGCTGTTTGATGGTGACCCATAGGCTCGAGTCGTTGCATGCAATGGATCGAGTCTTAGTGATGGAAAAAGGTCTGTTAGTGCAGCAAGGAACTTACGCGCAGCTTGTTGACGTCGATGGGGCATTTAAGCGGATGTTGGCGCAGTCTAATGCAGCCGAGTTTGCAAAGAGCCCGACTAAACTTAAGGAGGATAAGTGATGAGAGCATTACTTCCTTACATTAAGCGCTTTAAAAGCCAGTGGTTCATGATGTTTATTGGGCTGTTTTTAAGTGTCACCACTTTGATGGCAGGCATAGGTCTATTGTCACTTTCTGGCTGGTTCTTATCTGCAGCTGCTGTAGCAGGACTAACAGTCGCAACGGCGCAGATGTTTAACTACTTTACCCCAGCGGGTGGTGTGCGATTTCTCTCTATTGTGCGCACCGCAAGTCGCTACGGTGAGCGATTAGCGACGCACGAGGCGACATTTAGTCTATTAACCGACTTGCGCTGCTGGGTGTGGAATAAGTTAATGCCGCTTAGCGCTAAAAACCTACAAGGGATCCGCCGTGGCGATCTGTTGAATCGCCTAGTTGCTGATATCGATACCTTAGATCATCTGTATCTGCGCTTATTAACACCGCTACTGGCCTCATTGTTGATGTTGATAGGGCTGTACTTTTTTGTATCGTGGTTTGATGCAAAGTTCGCCGTAATCCTCTGCGGCATGCTGTTAGCCGTTTGGCTGCTATTACCGACAGTGTTTTATTTTCTGGGGCGTAAACCAGGGATCGAGCAGCTTGAAACAAAGCGTCAGCTGCGGGTGCAATTATTGGAATACCTACAAGGCCAAGCTGAATTAACTCTATTTGGCGCCCAAGAGGTTTACCGTCAGCGCTTGAACACTGCTGAGCATTTGATGATAGTGAGCCAAAGTCGGATGAATTTGGTGACATCGCTTAGCCAAGCCTGTCTGATTTTTTGTCATGGATTTGCAGTTCTGGTGATGTTGTATGTGGCTGCCGCCGGGGTGGGGGAGTCTATACCTCCTGGGCCCAAACTTGCGATGATTGTGTTTATGACGATGGCGACGATTGAGATGATGATGCCTTTAGCGGGCGCATTTCAGCATCTGTCGGCCTGTAGCTCTGCGGCGACACGATTAAACCAAGTTGTTGAACAAACGCCTGATGTAACTTACGCCGCAGAAAGTCAACTTCAGATCAGCAAAGGCAATATTGAGCTGTCTAATATTGACTTTGGTTACGATGCAAAGCACCCGGTGCTAAGTAAACTTAGCTTAACGATTCCGGCAGGGACTAAAGTGGCGCTGCTTGGGCAAACCGGATGTGGTAAGTCGAGCTTACTGTCGTTAATCACCAGAGAATGGCTACCACAAAGTGGGCTGGTGAAGCTCGATGGTCGTGATGCTGGTGCTTATTCAGAACAAGCGTTGCGAGACGCTATGTCAGTCGTGAGTCAGCGCATCTATCTGTTTAGCGGCACTTTAAGAGACAATTTGGCAATAGCATTAGAAAATAGCAGCCGTAAAGATGATGATAAGTTGATTGCGGTATTGCAGCAAGTCGGCTTGAGCGCATTACTGCAAGGTGAGAAGCCGCTCGACAATTGGATTGGAGAAGGTGGTCGCCAGCTTTCTGGTGGCGAGCAACGCAGGATTGGTGTTGCAAGAGCCTTGCTTAGGGATGCACCATTGCTGCTGCTTGATGAGCCAACAGAAGGTTTAGATAAGCAAACTGAACGCGAGGTATTAGATCTACTATTTAGCTTTGCTAAAGGTAAAACAGTACTCATGATTAGTCATCGTTTAACGGCCATGTCACGTATGGATATGATTCACCTGATGGAGCAAGGGAGTATTCGTTGTTCTGGTAACCATCAGCAACTGCTCGAAACTGATAGTTACTATGCCAGCTTGCAGCAAAAACTGATTTAGCGACTTAATTCTCAGTGTTGTCATATTAAAAAGGGCAGGATGATAATCCTGCCCTTTTTCCACTCTATATTTTAAGCACAATAAAGCTAGACTTTGAACTTAGCTACTCTATCGTTAAGCTCTGCGGCGATAGCAAGCAGCTCATCTGCATTATTCGCTACGCTATTGGTTTGTGAGGTGAGCAGGTCTGATACCTCTCTTACCGCTTCTGTATTACGACTAATATCTTCAGACACTGCACGTTGCTCTTCTGCTGCTCCCGCTATTTGAGTTGCCATATCGGAGATATCTGTAATTGATAACGTTAATTTTTCGAGGTTATCGAGTGCTTTCTCAGAGTTATCAACGCTTTCAACTACAATGTTTGTGCTGGTTTTCATATTACTTACTGCTAGTTGGCTGTTCTTCTGCAGTGTGATAATCATATTGCGGATCTCTTCGGTAGAGTCCTGGGTACGGTGACTTAGCACCCGAACTTCATCTGCAACCACTGCAAAACCGCGCCCTTGTTCGCCTGCTCTAGCGGCTTCAATAGCAGCATTAAGTGCGAGCAGGTTAGTTTGTTCAGCAATTGATTGAATTGTTGCAAGCACCAAGTTGATTTCTGTAGTGTTTTGCTCTAATTCAGTGATGACATTGGACGCTTGGCTAAGCTGCTGAGATAGCTGGTTGATGGAACTGTTGCTTTCGCGAATGATCTGCTGCCCTTGTTGGCAATTCTCGGCAGAGACACTGGCGGCACTCGCAGTGGATTCCGCATGATTGGCAACTTCCCCTGCTGTTGCTGACATCTCATGAATTGCTGTGGCTATTTGATCGATATCTTGATGTTGCTTATCGATTTGCGCACTGGTCATGCCGACGAGCGCCGAGGAATCATTCGCTTGTTTGGTGAGTTCGTGCGCATTGTTGACGAGCGCTGATACCATCTGCTGCAAGGAGTGCAAGAATGCATTCATGTGCAGTGATAGCGTGCCAATCTCATCGGCTTGTTTGACTTCAAATCGTTGGGTTAGGTCACCTTGTCCTTTGGATAAGTCTTCTAGTGCCAATGTCAGTTTTTGCAGCGGCGCAAACATGCGATTCAGGGCAACAGTTGCTAGCGCAAGAATGAGTATGAATAGCCCAGACATTATCACTAATACTCGGGTTATCTGCTTTTGTACGCCTGCATACGCTAACTGTTCATCTTCCACAATACCCAAAGTCCAGTCGGTGCCAGGAATTGCGGTCAGTTGAACTAATCTATCTTGTTGGTCTCCATGCCAATTAAGCGTGAGCAGCGAACCAGAACTACGTGCTTGCCCTACATTGTGTGAGTTGAAATAAGGGCTAAGTTCGGTCGCTGGTTTGAACAGTCGTTGATGATCACTCAAAGCGAGTATTTTATTACTGCCGTCGATTAGAAATGCAAAGCCGTTATTAGGTACTTGTAACTGTTCAACTTGTTCAGTTATCCCATCAACCGTCATATCAGCCGCGATAACACCGCTGTTTACTCCAGAGAAAGCTTTGGCCATTGTCACCACAATACTGCCATCAAAATCGAGATAGGGATCAGTGAAAATTAATTGTTGGCTGCGTTTAGCTTGTTTAAACCAAGGACGAGTCGTTGGGTCGTAATCGCTTGGCCACACCTCGTCTTGATTGCCATAAACCACGTTGCCATTATCAAGGCCTGCATAAACCGACATGAACCCACCTGCACGTAATGTGAGTAACATCTCGCGTTCAACATCAATACTTTTGCTAATGAGAGATTCATTGGCCAGTAGTAAGTTGCTGCCCATTTGAATATTAGTAGCGATAAAGTTACTGGTGGCTAAGCTTGTCTCATTGATTCTGTGAGTAATGGTGTTTGTGGTTTCTTCAATAAGTTGAGAAATAGAGATATAGGACTGTACGGCGCTAATTAATGCACAAGTCAGTAGTATCGCAATTTGAATTTTTCGCTTAATTGTTAGTGTCATGAGGTTAACTTTACTTCAATGTTGTAGGGGCGTTATCAAGCCTGAATTTTTTAATGGTTTCCGGTTGATTTTTTTGCAAGCACTTGCTTTTAAAAGTTTTTCGGCTGAATTGTACTCGAGAATGAGTGTAAGGTTTAGCTAAAAAACAGGATGGAGCTCACAGCATTGATTTTAATTTAAATCGCAGTGATTGTTGTTTACTTCCCCAGCGATTGTATTGCCTCCAGGTACTGCAATTGCGGCACAAAAAAAGCCAGATTGTAATCTGGCTTTTTCTAGGAAAATGATGAGCTGATATCAGCTAATCATTTCAGTCTTCGCTGTCACCTAAAGATAACAGTGTGGCATTACCACCAATAGCAGTAATGTTATTGGTTCTGGTTTTTTCAGTCACAAAGCGTGTTAGGTAGTGTGGGCCACCTGCTTTAGGACCTGTACCTGATAAACCTTGACCGCCAAATGGTTGTACACCAACAACTGCACCAATTTGGTTACGATTGATATACACGTTACCGACGTTAACTTTATCTGCTACTTCAAGTGCATGGCCTTCGTTACGGCTGTGAATTCCCAATGTTAAACCAAAGCCAGTAGAGTTTATCTCGTTAATAACCTTATTTAGCTCAGATGCTTTGTAACGAATGACGTGCAGAATTGGCCCAAAGTGTTCTTTCTCAAGTACCTTGATGGAATCAATTTCGACTGCCGTTGGGGTAACGAAGTGGCCGTTCTCAGTGCCAGCTGGTAGCTCTATTTGCTTAAGTAACGTACCAACCTGTTTGATGTGGTCGATATGAGCATTTAGGTTTGCTGCTGCGGTAGCATCAATAACTGGGCCGACGTCAGTTTTAACCGAGCTTGGGTCGCCAATAGTTAGCTCCTCCATCGCCCCTTTCATGACATCTAGGACGCGTTCAGCAACATCTTCTTGCAAGAACAGAACTCGCAGCGCTGAACAGCGTTGACCTGCACTGGTAAAAGATGATGAAACGACATCAGTCACCACTTGCTCAGGTTGTGAGGTTGAGTCAACAACCATTGCATTTTGGCCTCCGGTTTCAGCAATCAGTGGAATAATCGCGCCTTCGCGCATCGCTAGCGTGCGGTTAATCAATTTTGCTGTGCCAGTTGAACCGGTAAAGCAAACACCACCAATACGCTCATCACTAGTGATTGCTGAGCCAACAGTTGCGCCAGTACCCGGTAGGAATTGTAACACCTCTTTTGGAATGCCCGCTTCATGGGCAAGTTGAACCGCACGGTAGCCAACAATAGATGTTTGCTCAGCGGGCTTAGCTACCACTGTGTTACCAGCAGCTAGTGCTGCAGCGACTTGACCTAAGAAAATAGCCAGCGGGAAGTTCCATGGGCTAATACAAACAAAGATCCCACGGCCTTGCAGGAATAGCTCATTAAGCTCGCCTGTTGGCCCAGGAAGAAGTTCTGGTTGCCCCATCATCTTCTTCGCTTGTACTGCGTAGTAGCGACAAAAATCGACCGCTTCACGCACTTCATCGATACCATCTTGAATACTCTTGCCCGCTTCACGGGTACAAAGCGCTATTAGCTCTTCACGGTTCTCTTCAAGCAGGTCGGCAAGCTTCTGTAGTGCGTTTGCACGCACTTCAACAGGGGTTGAACACCAGCGAGAGAAAGACGCATCAGCACCAGCAAGCGCTTGTTCAATCGCTTGGTTGTTGGCGAATGCAACTTTACCGACAACTTTAGTGGTATCAAACGGGCTGACAATCTCTTTAACTTCACCGCTGAGGGTTTCGCCGTTAACCAGTGGTCCAGCAGACCAAGTTGTTTCTTTAAACTTTTCTATAGCCGCAAAAAATGGCGTAGATTCTGAAATGATGTTCATGTTGAGGCCCTTGGAGTTTTTACGCTCAGCACCGAAGATATCTTCCGGTAAGACGATTTTGTTGTTAGCCAGGGTTTTGTATCCCTTGAGTGTTGATAGTGGGTGTACTACCAATGACTCAATAGGCGTATTTGGATCGACCAGCTTGTGCACAAATGATGTATTGGCACCATTTTCAAGCAAGCGTCGAACTAGATACGGCAGCAGGTCTTTGTGGGCGCCAACTGGTGCATAGATACGTACTGTTTTCACGCCACTTTCTGCAAGTAGTGTGTCGTAAAGCTCTTCACCCATACCATGCAGGCGCTGGAATTCGTAGTTTCTGTCGCCAGCCATTGCGGTTATTGATGCAACGGTTTGGGCGTTGTGACTAGCAAATTGCGGGTATATCGCACCACGAGTAGAATCTGACAGCAAGTATCTAGCACAAGCAAGATAAGACACATCGGTGCCCGCTTTACGGGTATAAAGTGGGTAACCCGCTTCACCGTTTTCTTGCGACCACTTAAGTTCGCTATCCCAGTATGCGCCTTTAACTAAACGCAAAGGAATTTCATCACCTTGAATTTTAGCTAGACGTGTCAACCAACAAAGTACAGGAAGAGCGCGTTTTGAGTAAGCCTGCACGACAATGCCGAGTAGTCCCCAGCCTTTAGCTGCATCTGAATTGTAGAGACGTTGGAAAAGCTGCAATGATAGTTCGAGACGATCCATCTCTTCAGCATCAATAGATATACCGACATTAAGCGAGCGAGCTTGCTTGATAAGCAAGATCAACGTGTCATGCAACTCTGTTAAAGTTCTATCCTGGTTGGCAACCTCATAACGCGGGTGTAACGCAGAAAGCTTAATCGAGATAGTAGGACGAGGAGCTTCGCTCTCGTTATACTCTTGCGCACCGAGCGTAGCGATGGCACTTGAGTAATCTTCAAAGTATTTAGCGGCATCTTTCTTGGTTAATGCTGCTTCACCTAGCATATCGTAACTGTGGGTGTAACCGAGCTTACGTTTATCGACGCTATTTTTTAGCGCTTCTTTTACGTTACGCCCAAGTACAAATTGTTTACCCATAATTTTCATCGCAGCAAGCATTGCTTGGCGGATAACGGGCTCACCCATTTTATTGACTAAACGGTTAAGTAGGTTACTTGGTTTACCATCAGTTTTTTGGTCAAGCTTAACGATTTTGCCGGTAAGCATTAATCCCCAAGTAGAGGCGTTGACTAACACTGAATCGCTCTTACTTATATGTTCATCCCATTTTGCACCTGATAATTTATCTTCTATCAAGGCATCAGCGGTCGCTGAATCAGGAATACGTAAAAGTGCTTCAGCAAGACACATCAAAATAATGCCTTCCTGAGTTTCTAAGCTATATTGCTGCAAAAATGCGTCAATACCGACCATCAGGCCTTTTTTATCGTATTGACGAACTTTATTGACTAATTCGTGTGCACGATTTGTCACACGGTCGATCTCTTCATCGCTGGACGGAACCAGTTTTATCAATTCTGATAAATATTGTTCTTCGTCAACAATGTAATTATTGCTGATCGCTTCGAACAGTTCGTTGAGATCGGCTGAGTCGTAATGACCAGCTAGTACTTCACTCGCTTTGAACATATTAATCACTTCCATCTTGGCCGTAAGGCATATTGCTGGGATGTTGTCGCGACAAGAGCTCTGTTGTTATTTTTGTATACAATCTAAGGTCTCCGCGCGGCCGATTATACCTGCAAAACGTGATGAGCGACACCTTTGTGGGTTGTTGTGTGACGTTTGTTTGATTTGGGGTTGTTCATGTGTGGGCTAGGCCACTTGTGGTGCGGGTTGTAGCGAATAAAATAAAAAGCCAGCGTTTAAAAACACTGGCTATAGCTCTTGAAAATAATGGTTTTTTTACCAGTGGTTTTTAGGCTTACGCTGTGGCCTTGGTAGGTAAACTAAAATAATCCCTAAAATGAGGCCGCCAGCAGCGATAAAGCCGCCTTGCTTCCACATTTCAAAACGCTCATTCTTTTGCATACTTGCAAGTTTCACTTGAGCGCTATCTCGCTCTTGGCTGGCACTGGCTAATGCTTTTTGTGCTTTAGATAGCTGAGATTTAATCTGATTTAGCTCTTGTACACTGGCATCTGTAGTTGTCAGTGCAGTCGATAAGTCAGTTTTAGTCTGCTCAAGCTCAGCTTGTAGCGCAGGTAGTTGCTCACGCAAACTGACCTTGGCGCTAAGCAATTTTGATTGAACCCAGCCCTCACGACCCTTGTGGTCGATAATCTTGCTGTAATCGCCTTGTGCTTCGCCTAATGACGTTACCTTCTGACCTGCTTCTACACTGCCCAGTATACGGAACTGTGTTCCCGGTCCACCATGGAGGTAAATAAAAACATCATCTGAGATGTAACTTGTTTGGTTCGCAGCAAATAAAGAAGGGGAAAGTAGTAACGCTCCCACAATAGTTAGAATTCTTAACACCAATCTATTCTCATCAATGAAATTTAGCCAACATGCTAGGGATTTAAAGGCCCTAATGCAAGAGGCAATAAGGGGCATAAAACGCAAAAAGGGAGCTTGATACAAATATTATCAAACTCCCTTCATGAAATAGCAGAATATTTCTATGCTATTAGTGCATGTATTTAGTTAAAAATACCTTTAATCATGAAGAAGAACATGATTGAAAGTGCAGCACCTGCAGGTAGAGTTACCACCCAAGACACTACAATGTTGCGCACTACACCAATATTAATTGCAGCAATACCACGTGCCATACCGACACCTAATACCGCACCAACTAAGGTTTGTGTGGTCGAAATTGGCAGACCTGTACCCGATGCGATAACGACGGTAGATGCAGCAGCAAGCTCTGCAGCAAAACCACGACTCGGTGTTAAGTGAGTAATGTTCTTACCGATGGTTTGCATTACACGCTTACCAAATATGGCTAAGCCTAAAACGATACCGACAGCACCAAGAGGCAGAATCCACCAAACCAGCGGTGCTTTACTGCTAATTTCGCCACCACTGTTAACAACAGAAACAACTGCTGCTAGCGGGCCAATAGCGTTAGCTACGTCATTAGAACCGTGAGCAAAAGCCATACAACATGCCGTCACAACCATCAAGATAGCGAACACTTTCTCAACGTTGCCAAACTGAGTTTGACGATCTGCTTTGCTATCCATCTTTAAGCGCTTAATAGCAATCATGCCACCCACACCGACGAGTCCTGCAATAACAAAAGCCAGTGCGTAAGCTTCTAGGCCGCTGAAGTGCAAACCTACATGCTTAAGACCTTTAGTGATTGTCACAAGTGACATCACAAAGCCAGCAAGTGCCATATAGAAAGGCACATAACGCTTAGCATTTTCTAATGGGTTGTCAGTATTGAAGATGAGCTTCTGCACACTTTGGAATATCATAAAGGCGATAAAGCCTGATATTGCCGGCGTGACGACCCAAGAACCTACGATACCGCCAACTTTGCCCCATTCAACTGCTTCAGTACCTACACCGACTGCTGCGAAACCAACAATGGCACCAACAATAGAGTGAGTGGTTGAAACAGGCCAGCCTAGTGCAGAAGCTGCAATAAGCCAGATACCAGCTGCTAGCAAAGACGCTATCATGCCGTAAACGAGCAGTTCAGGTTGCTCAATAAAGAATGTTGAGTCGATAATGCCTTTACGAATCGTGCTGGTGACTTCGCCACCTGCTAAATACGCTCCTGCAAACTCAAATATCATAGCGATAATGATCGCTTGTTTAATTGTAATCGCATTGGAACCTACAGAGGTTCCCATTGCATTGGCTACATCATTGGCGCCAATACCCCATGCCATTAAAAAACCAAACAGAGCCGCTATGCCAATAAGCCATGGGCCGTTGGTGACTAATACATCAACCATGTTATTACCTTGATAATCTTTTGATTAGACGCGAGCTAACATTAGCTCTAGGCGGGAACCGACTCGTTCGGCAAGATCTGCCAAGTCGCCAACCCACTCAATTATCTTGTAGAGGAACATTACATCTACAGGGTTTAATTCAGATTCGATAGCAAAAAGCTGTCTACGGATCTTAATTTGTAAGTCATCAGTGTCATCTTCAATAGAATCTAGTTCACTGATCATTTTTGCTACAAGATCCACTTCACGGCCTCTAAAACCTGTTTCTAGTAGGTCGTCGAGTTCGTTAATAGCTTCTTTTGACAAAGCGACTGCATCAAGACAGCGCTGCAAATAAGCAATAAAGGGTTCTTGGATTGGATGAGGGACAACAAGTTGTCGGCCAATGATACGGCCGGAGATGTCTTTCGCTTTGTTAGCGATCTTATCTTGCTGGGTTAGTAGCTCCAGTAAGTCAGTACGCTCGACTGGCATAAACAAACCACCGGGCAGAGTTAAGCGGATTTCACGTTTTAGTGAATCAGCTTCTTGCTCTGCAAAGCTTATTTGCTTGCGCAGTTGAACTGCTTTGTCCCAGTCACCTGAGGCAGTAGCTTCGAAAAATGGGACAAGAGTAGACGCACAGTCATACACTTTGTCGATATGCTCTTGAAGAGGCTTAATTGGCGATTTTGCAAACACGCCCAAAATAGAGTTTACTGGCATTGCCGTTTACCTATTTAGGTTATTCCAATATTGGAAAAAGCGGGCGCATGTTAACCCAAGCGGCCGCGTAAGAAAACTGTGTTTTGTATTTAACTAAACAGTTTTTTATTCTAACGAGTTATATCTTAACTGCAAAGCGAATCCTACGGCGTTTTTATTACAAAAATATTACACTGTGTAGATTTAGTGACAGATTGATTAAATTTTGATGACAAGGCGAAAAATAGATAGATGGAAGCTGAGATAGAGCTCAAACTTTTCTTTAACGAGAATCAAAAAGAAAACCTTATAAATCTGTTAGATAGTGTACCTAACTCAGATGCTAAAGGCCGTGAAAAATTGACCAATGGTTATTTTGAAACTCCTGAGCTGACTTTACGGCAGTGGGACATGGGTTTACGTGTTCGCGGTATAAATAATCACCGAGAGCAAACCATTAAGACAGCTGGTCAGGTTGTAGGCGGCATTCATTCCCGACCTGAATTTAATGTTGATATTGATCACGACTTTCCCAAATTAAATTTGTTTCCGGATAAAATTTGGCCAGAGGGTGCTGATATTGATCAGGTGCAATCAAATTTATGCTGCCTATTTAATACCGATTTTGTCCGTCAAAAGTGGCATGTTTTTGTTGATGATAGTTTGGTTGAGGTCGCTTTAGATATTGGTCATATCTGTGTGGATGACCGCTCTGAAGCAATTTGTGAATTAGAATTTGAATTACTTGCCGGTGACACAGATGCTTTGCTAGTGCTCGCTGGCATTGTTAGCAGAGAGATCCCGGTGAGGTTAGGTAAAGCCAGTAAAGCGCAGCGTGGTTATCAATTAGCAGCGCAGGCAAGTCCATTTAATTTGGAAGTGTTAGATTTTATTGCGCTAAAGCCTGAACAAAATCTTAAACAGGTTGCTATTAACCTGCTTGAAGTTGGTTTGGATAGATGGCAACAGCTTGAAGCAATGATTTTGGATGTAGCGCTTAATCCTGTGGAATTACCCATGTTGTGCTATCGATTAAGAGCCTGCATTCGTTTGCTTCGAAGTACCTTATCGCAATTTGCATTACTGGCAGATGACTTTGAACAGGACTTTGATTGTATTGAGCAAAGGCTGAGCTTTATCGAAGAGTCTCTGAGCCTATATTCGATATTGGAAAAAGAGGGGTCTCTAATCACTAAGTTGCCAATGTCAGCCGCGCTGGTGGATATTGCTCATGCAAAATTGCAGCAACTCGATATACCAGAGCAGTTTGTCAATTTATTGGATGATATTTGTTACGGTAGGCTACAGGTGCACCTTGTTGATCTATTGATGAAAATTAGCAATGGCAGTGTTGTAATAGATAAAGACTTAGGTCTAAGAGATTTTGCCGATAAGTTGCAAGAAAAGTCGTGGCAAAAGATATTGGAAGTGATGCCGATAGATGATGACTTAAGCAGTCGAGATTATCTGTCTGTGGCCAAAGCGCTCGATAACAGTATGTTTGTCGGGGTGGCTTATGGTGAGCTTTACTCAAACAGGTCACGCGATCAATTTAGAACGCCTTGGCAAGATTTGGCTTTAGGCATTAGAACGTTAGCCGCTTACCGCCAATTAAAGCAGATTAGTGAATTAGCTTATATTGATATTAGCGATTGGCTAGAAAATAAAGAATCAAGTTTGGTGCAAGCGATGGAGCTTTCTCGTCGCAGTGCGATGAAGAATGAACCTTATTGGCGCTAAATAGGCACAACTTAAAGAGTTCTACAGCAAAAAGCCCACTTTAAAGTGGGCTTTATTATGTCAAATGCAGGGTTAGAAGCTGTAAGTTACACCGATAACGCTTTTAGTTTCCCATTCGTCGTTAACTGTCTTTTTCGCAAGTTCAGCTTGCGCTACGCCGGTATCTGCTTGGCCTACTTTGGCGTAAACCTTGAAGCTGTCAGACACTTGGTAACCCGCTACCGCGAATATTTCACGTTTTTCATCTTTGAGCCCTTCAAAACGGTCTTGAGTAAATGAAGCTTCAATACCTGCGCTTAGGCCATTGTCAAACTGGTAGCCGGTACCAATTTCAGCGCGATACTCTTTGACTGTGCTGTTAACTAGGCCAGGGTCATTCTTAGCTAATTCAGGTCCCATTTTTATGCGGTCTTTGCGCATCGCACGACCTTCAACATATGCGTAGAAATTGTCAAAGTTGGTTTGAACCTTGATACCGCCACCTAGGCCGCCATTATCAAAACCTTCACGCTTACCATCTTCTAGATTGCGCTCGCCTGAGTAGGCTGTTTCAGCTGCAAAGAACGGGATAACCGATACTGCGCCGAAGTTGAAGTCGTAACCGAGTTGGGTTTCAACGTTTGCATGCTTGTCTTGGGTGGTGTATTCCGCTTCAATCTTACCCGTTACACCATTCATAACATCAGCATTTGCTGCGCCGATTGAACCGAAAGTAAGTGCTGCTAGTGTTGATAATGCAATTAGTGATTTTTTCATATTCGTATCATCCAAAGTAAATGACAAATTATTTTGTCTATTAGTAAAAGTGTTTTTAAAGCTTCTTAAGGTTTTGAAATTAAAACTTTAAGTTTCGACTTTGCCTTTGTTTGCGGCGTTGTGTTTGTCGAGTGAGGCTAGTATCTACGAAACTTAAAATAGAATGGAGTTGGTTACTATATGGATATCGAATAGGTTGTTCGGGTAAGAGGAGAGAGATTTAAGGATGCCATCCTATTTCTTTTAATAGGGAAGTTATTTTGAATGTTGTTTCGAACGTTGTTTCGAACGTTGTTTTGATAGTTGCTTTAGGCACACTCTAAATGCTGTATAGAGGTTTTGCTTTGAGTTGGGGGAGGTGATTTATTGCAATGTTTAAGCCTGCACTCACTTGCTATAAAGCCCACGCAATTGGTGGGCTAATCCTTATTCTTGATTGATTCTTTCAAGATTGCTATTTCGTTTAATAGCATCTGTTGGTTAGCTTCCATACGAGCAAGGCTATTATGAAGCTCGGAGCGGATCTCCTCGCTATGAGACTCTAGTTTTTCTGATTCATCTGGGGAGACAAAGACCGATGCCATGTAACCCGAAATGACACCAAAAAAGCTTACACCACAGACGATGACCACACCGCCGATAATGTGCCCAGCAGTCGTGACAGGATAATAATCGCCGTAACCAACCGTCGATATTGTCACAAGCGCCCACCAAATAGCATCTTCAGCGGTTTCAATATTAGCGCCCTCAACGCCACTCTCGACAATAAGTACTAACACAGATGCGAAAGTTAAAATGGTTATTAGTGCAACCAGTAAGCTTGCTAGAGTGGCTTGGCGACGCTGTTTGATCATCGGAACAATCAAAGAGCGGGTCATACGGATAAGTCTTACAACGCGGAGGATTTGAAACAGTCGCGCCATCCTAAGGGCTTCAATTGCTGGAATACTGGCAACAAAATCTATCCAGTGGAGCTTAAAGTAAACCTTCTTATTATCAGCTTTGAACAAGCCATAGAAAAAGTGTGACATAAAAATAAGGCAAATACTGGTATCAATAAAAAACAGTAAACGCCGAGTCTCACCGTCAAGTCCACCAAATGTAAGTACGAGTACTACAACCACTGAAAGCAACGACAACAGCATCATCGCGAGTTGAAAAGGAGTTGGTGGCGTTTCTGGTTGTATTAGCCAGCGCTTCTCTGTGGTCATTTTTCGATCCGTCGTTATCGCTACTCAATCCCTGAAGGGCTAAGAGAGGTTAGTCGTCTGTACTAAATTGTACTAAATCATCCAGAACATGCTTTTTAATCTCTAACTGCTGCTCCGCAGTTAGGTTGTACTTTTCTGCGAGTAACGCATAGTCCTCGGCACTCAAAGACACAGTAAGGCGAGGGCGTTTTGGACGCTTGGTTACGGTTAAACCAAGAATATCTCTGATTTGATCGGATGGGCTAACACCCGCATCAAGCGCTGCTTTACGAATGGCGTATTGAAATTTTTCGTCCAAATCAAAGGCAATTTGCGTTGCCTTGGCAGCTTTTTGGTTTTGTTGCCATTGCTCAGGCAAGGTGTTTTTGGGCTTGCTCATGTGTCAGGTATTACCTTTCCATTGGATCTGCTTTATCAGTTTATGCTATCACTCATAGACTCAGAAATAAAAAAGGTTCTAAACCTTTAAGTTTAGAACCTTTAATTTATTCACCTGGCCAGTAGTCTCGAATGTCAGACAGAGGACGATAAAGTGTCAGCATGACATCGGTTTCGCCACCATCATAGACCTCGATATCGATAGCTTTATCTTCATCATCATCCAATAATTGGTATGATTCAAAAGGATCACCCGTTGCACCATCTGCATCTTGAGGTGGTTTTTTACCGCGATAATCTTGACGGTGAAAATAACCAAAACCTGCAAAACTTACCTGATGATATTGCGGTGATAACCATTGCTCAAACTCTGGAGATAATTCAGCTGACAACTCTTTAGTTGTTAGCTCTGCTTTACCTGGCTCTTCAAAAATGGCGCTAAATTGCTCCAAATCGAAAAGCTGATCTACCAAACCGCGGTTAACCTTAATCGACAAGGCTAGGTAGGTTTCATCGTCTTCATCGAGTCCGAGGAAGATGGTGTCGCTACCATGACCTTTAAGCACCCATTCAGTTTGTTGCTTGCGTTCATACTCATAGGTATTGATCGCTTCAACTCGCAGTTGCTGACCCCGCAGTTGCGGAGGCAGCGCAAAGCTATCATCAAGGGAGATCATATCTCCCTTATTTAACTTTGATGGGTGATCGAGTTGACGTTTAGGTTCCTCTTTCTTGCCAAATAGGCTACTTAGAAATCCCACGTCACTCTCCTTTAGCCTTTACGGGCTTTAATGCGATCAAGTACAGCGTTAGCGTTAGACTTCTGCTCACCAATACCAGCTTCAGCTAGCTTATCGTGCAAGGCTTTATCGCTATTTTCTTCCGCTAATGTCTCAGAGGCTTTAAGACGGTCATCAAATGATTGCTGACGAGCCTTGATGCGCTCTAATGAGTCTTTAGCATTAAGCAGTTTAGAGTTGCTACCCGCAAATGAGTCAGTAATTGTCGCTGTCGCTTTTTGTACGCTTTCAGTGGTTTTAACCATTGTTAGCTGACGTTGGTAATCAGTGACTTGACGTTCAGTTTTACGCACTAGCTCTTTTAAGCGAGTTGCATGTGCGCCAAAGCTTTCGTTAGCTGACTGTTGGTCATTTAGCTCTTGGTCTAGTTCAGCGATTTTCTCAGCTACTTCTAGAGCCAATGCTTCGTTACCTTTTTCAAGCGCTTGTGCTACGTAGCCTTCATGTTCTGCTACAGCACGCTTCAAGCGGTCAACTTCACGGCTGGCTTGCATCTCTTTAGCCATCACTTCAGTTAGGTCGCGTTTTGCTTTAGTAAGGTGCTTCTCAGCATCACGGATCTCTTGTTCAAAAATACGTGTTGAGTTAGCGTCTACAATACCTTGGCCAACTTCAGTTGCGCCACCACGAAAAGCAGTAAGAATTTTGTTTAGAATGCCCATTATGTGGCTCCTTTATTTAAGGTAGTCGACGAGTTCGTCGATAACTTCAAGACAGTTGTCAGATAGAACAGACAGTTCTTGCTCTATCTCTTCCATGCTTGATTGCACAGATAGCGCGCCGTAAACCACATACTTGTCATCGATCTTTGCAAATGACGAAAGTGGCATTGGGATGTTGAGTTCTAGCATGGTCTCAAACATCTCACTACGACGCTCTTGATTCACTTCATCCTCGCCCCATAAATAGCTGATGCAAAGGATTTGGTTGTCCGTAACCGATACGAATACGGGGATCTCTTCTCGGCCAACAACGTTAACCTGTAAGACTTCCACGTCGCCATCAATTGGATAACAATCAAATTGAAAGCCAGTGTGGCTATTGTCGCCAAGTTCATTTAGATGGTTGGCAATGTTGTGGATATTCATATTTGTCCTCATTGACATATTATGTCTGCGATTAAAGATACCACCACGACATAATATGTCAAGCGCTATCTTCAGTGTTTAAAAATAAACCTTACTGATTTTCTAGCCAAGCCTGCTGGTGGTACTGATACAGCTGGCTTGAGCCTAAGGTATTGGGTTTAATTGCTTGCTTGTCGATATAAAAATTACCCGGGAAAGCAAAAGCAGCGTGCATCAGCTCAGGGGTAAACCAAGCATCGTCTATAGGCAGTTGCTGTATCTCATTTAGTCTAGATTTGGCGCTTTTGCCACTTAAAGTGGCAATAGTCCAACCCCATTCGCCAAAGCTAGGTACATTATGGTGGTACTGGTCAACTTTAAAGCCTGCTAGCTCTAAGGTATTGCCGACAGAGATAAATGCGTTCGGTGCATGATACGGCGATGTTGACTGTACCGTTAAGGCAGCATCACGACTCATAAGTTCCTTAAGCTTTAAATAGAAAGCATCGGAATAAAGCTTATTAAGATCCGGATGGCTTGGATCGGGAAGGTCGACAATAATCGCATCGAACTTCTCCTCGTTTTTAAGCAGTTTATCGACACCATTAAACGCATCATCAAAAATTAATCTAACTCTTGGATCATTTAGCGCGTCCTTATTAAGCGACATCAAGGCTTGGGATAAATACGCTGGCATATCGGTATCCGGTTTTTTGAATAGCTTAACTAGCTCTTCATCCAAATCCATTAAAGTGACTTGTTTAGGCTGCCATTTAAGCACTTGAGTGAGCCCTAAACCATCTCCACCACCAATGATCAATACTTTGTCATGGCGGGCGCTAGCAGCCAATGTCGGATGCACTAAGAAAGAGTGATAGATATGTTCGTCACTACTAGAGAACTGCAAGCGACCATTAATATAGAGCGAGTGAACAGGGCCTAAACCATTGCCGCGGAGTCGCTCTGTGAAAGTCAGTTGCTGAAAACGTGTCGCCTTGGCGTAAACCACATTATCTTTATAGAGCAAGTTATTAAAGCTTTGCTCCCAAGTGGGGCCATGCAGTGCCAACATAATGAGTATACCGGTGGCAGCTATGTGTCCTGCTAGCAGGATTTTTACGTGACGGATCTGTGCCCAAAAGCGCCAGATAAACAGTAAACCCGCGAGTAGATTAAAACTAGCGGTTAGCGCTGCCGCCAATTGGATATCAATGGCGAGCATAAACATCACCCAAATAGCCGCCCCAATGCCTGCGCCGATATAATCAGCACCATAGATAGTGCCAGCGTTATGCATCAGGTGAGCTTCTGATAGTGCTTGGCGTACCCGCGCAATGAGCGGGATCTCCATCCCAATCATTAAGCCTAACAACACGCCCCAAAAGTAGGGTAAGTACTCACTGAGTTTCTGTAAGGTGCCAATAAAGCCACCATCAGGTAGTTGATCGCTGGGAAGGCCGAGTGTTTGGGCCACAATTAATGGCAGTTGTTGGCCGAAGCCAATGACCGCGGCTGTGATTAAAATGGCTAATGAGCCACATAGTGCGACAGTGAGCTCAAGTACGGCAAAGCCGGTAAATGCACAACGGATTTTACGCGCAGCGAAAGCACCGACTCCCATAGAGACAATCATCAGCCCTATCATGGTGTAAATAGCGGCTTCTAGTGCACCAAGAATGCGGCCGGCATAATGGGATAACAGGTATTCGTATATCAGGCCACAGCCTGCAAGTACTGCCATTATTCCAAGCAGTAGTACGTCATCAAACCAGCCAAGTTTACCTGGTTTTGCAGTGTTTGGTGCTAAGGTGTCTATTTGAGAGCTGTTTGGCATGCTGAGTCTATTGGGTTAACTGTATGATGAAAATGGGAGCGAGGTCGCTCCCATTTTTAGATGTTCACTAGGCCATTAATGCGGCGAGAATAAGTGCTATGGAAACACTGATCGCCATTTCAACAGCGGCGACGCCGACATTATGTTGCTTCTCTACCTCATCAAAAAGGTCAATGTTAGCGAGTACTAACTTTTTAACGATTTTTATTAAAATAGACAGTGACAACAACATAATGATTGAGAACATCAACCAACCAATTAAGTTAGCAACATAGGCTTCTGGATTGAAAATAATAAAGTGGCTTGCGGCATTGAAACTGAATGCCATTGCCAGCATGTATCCAGCGTGTCTAATAGCTAATGCTGTGTGTCCTTGGGCTAATGCGTCTTGCATTGAAGCGCCTTGGTTACGCTTAGCATAACGATTGGCACGCACACGAGTCAGGATCACTAGCATCAACTGCGAGATAGCAAAGGCACTAAAGATAGCGATGAAGGTATAAACGGTTAGATCTTCTGCCCACATCAATACCGAGCGAATAATAATTGCGGTTGCGATAGCGGCGGCGGCATCTACAATCGCCACAGACACATTGCCCTTTACGATGAGTGCATTCTTATCAATTTCATTCAGTGCCACTTTATCATGTAAAAAGCGACCAAGTTTGATGAGGAATAAGCCAAATAAGCCGTAAGCGCTCATGCCAATGGCTTCCACTAAGTATGACTCAGCAGCTTCACCTGTAATCGCGCCTGTAAGTACAATACCTAGCGCAGCTACAGCACCAGCAGTGCTGATCCCAAAGGCAAAGTTATCATTCTCAGCAAGTTCATGGCGGCTATTAACCTTTACTGTCCAGCCTTGCAAATAACGCATTAAGGTCAGCAGTAAAACTGCGATAGTAAGATCAATCGCTAAAATAATCAGCAGATCTGGCGTAATGCCGTTGTTTAGAAAAAATGTCATTAGAGTCCCTTAATTATTTGCCTCGGCGAACACCGCGAGTAGTACGACTGCTGGAATTACGAAAGCTACTGTCTTTAGAATAGTTAGAGCGGAACTTGCTCTTACTACTTGCAGTGCGTCCTGTTGAACTTGCTTTTGGTGTGCTAGTACTTTGCCTCGATAAACTGGTCGAGCCGGTACGCGACTTGGCATAGGGGCTATCAAATCTTTTACCCTGAGAGCTGTACTGTTTTTTGGTGCGCTCATAGGTTTGAGTTTGTGCTCGTGCTTGTTTGGGCGATGTATAACGATACCGGCCAACATCATTGTAATAGCTATAGTTACGACGGCTAGACCAGCGGTCATATCCAATTGGGCCCCGAGTCAGGTTGGAGAACATGGAATACATGCCATACCATGCCCAAAATGACATGCCATTAGAGCCTGTTTGCCAGTTACCGTAAGAGGGGTTGCCGACTAGTTGGCTACCAGCGCCAAAATCTTCAGAACCATTGGCTAATGCAGCAGCTTCACGGCTAATAGAGTTAACCCGCGCCAGTGCACCGTCAGACATATCTGCTACAACGTTGAGAGGATCGGACAACATATCGTTATATAGGCTAGGATCTGCCGCTTGATAGAGGTTCTCTACTTCGGCCAATTGCTGATCAAGATCGACAAAATTAGCCGCATTCTGAGCCTCGGTTGACCTTCTAACCAGCGAGGTAAACATTGGGCCTCGATTGGTCGCATCGGTTGCCAACTCATTTAGCAACGGCGCCAAGTCGGGTTTCTGCTGAGATAGGACGCTGGTGTATTGCTGCAATAAATTTGCATTACGCACTTGGCCGTCATTGAGCATGGTACTAAGCGAGTCCAAGCGCTGTTGAGTCAGCTGTTGGTACTTTGCAATTTGCTCTGGTCTATCATCACCGCATCCTGCGAGCGAAAACGCCAAAATAACGGTGAGAACACGAATTAGCATTCCTGCCATGCTTTCTCCAAATATTCAGTTAAGGTAAGGCATCAGTGGTTGTCAGTTTCTAGCGGCTATTTTCTCTGCCTAGCATGCTATTTTAGTACATGAACTGGATCTTTCATGTGCTGAAATATTGAATTCTCAAGAGAAACAGCTTTGCTGTACTGCAATTACTAATGCTTTGGGTATAGTATTCTGTATTAGAGCACAAAAATACAATGATTGATGTTTCAAAGGCATATAAGCGTTAATTTACTCATGCAGCCAACATCAATTAAAAAACTCAATCACATTTTTATAGCACTCAAGACATAATATGTCGAGAGTCAAAATTGTTAGGGATTATTATGCGCGCGGCTTTACTGGGTAAAAGAGAAGTTTCCACTCAAATGGCTGCTAACGTTGAAAACTACTGGCAAAGATTAGTCGATACCTCCCCACAGGCGCTCGCCTCTTTATCTAACGAGCAGCAGCAAGAGCTTAAAACCATAATGGCGCTAAGTGATTTCGTCGCAACACAGCTGTGTAGACACCCAAGTTGGATTGGCAGCCTTTTCGCACAACAACTTGATGATCTAGAAAGAAAATTATTTGATAGTGAACTGCATGAGTTATTAAGTGCGCTAAGCGATGAAGAGCAAGTCAAAAAAATCATCCGCCAGTATCGTAACCGACAAATGGTGTGTATCGCATGGCGAGACTTTATGGGCTATACCTCGCTTGAAGGGTCGCTATTAGATCTATCTGCGCTCGCCGAAGCATTGGTTATTGCTGGTCGTGATTGGCTATACCAAGATATGTGCAGTTCACTTGGCACGCCTACTAGCCCTGAAGGGGTTGCACAAAAGCTGTTGATTTTAGGGATGGGGAAACTCGGCGGAAGAGAACTTAATTTTTCATCTGACATTGATCTTGTATTCACTTTTCCTGAGCATGGTGAAACGGTTGGTGGCCGCCGTTCCCTCGACAATCAGCAGTTTTTCATCCGCATGGGGCAGCGCTTGGTTAACCTATTGCACCAAGTCACGGTAGACGGTTTTGTTTATCGAGTGGATATGAGGTTGCGCCCTTACGGTGAAAGCGGCCCATTGGTTGTTAGTTTCAGTGGTCTTGAAGATTACTATCAAGAGCAGGGGCGTGATTGGGAACGTTATGCCATGGTCAAAGCGCGGGCGTTAGGTCCGTGGACCGCAGATTCTGATGAATTACACGACTTGCTAAGACCTTTTGTTTATCGCCGTTACCTCGATTTTTCCGCTATTGAATCATTACGAAAAATGAAAGGCCTTATTACTCAAGAAGTACGTCGTAGAAAGCTAAATGACAACATAAAGTTGGGTGCGGGTGGCATTCGAGAGGTTGAATTCGTGGTGCAGAGTTTTCAGCTTATACGTGGTGGTCGCGAACCATCATTACGGCAGCAGAGCTTGTTTGCCGCGATTGAGACTCTGTATAACCTAGGACAAATTGAGTATTTAGCGCTAGATGAACTCAAGCAAAGCTATTTGTTACTGCGTCGCGTCGAAAACTTGTTACAGGCGATAAACGATGAGCAAACTCAAACATTACCTGCCAATGAGCTTGACTGGCAACGGCTATGTTGGGCATTTGACGCTGACAATGAAATGGACCTGAGACAACAGATCGAAGTCGCAATGAGCTGTATTCACCGTCATTTTCAAGATACAGTCGGTGGTAATGATCAAGATGACAACAGTGAAACTTGGTCACAGCAACTGTGGAATGCCCAAGAGAAAGAGACCGCTTTTGCGATTTTGGAAGAGCAAGAGGTTGATCTTCAACTGTGGCCTATGTTGAACCGGTGGCACGATACTGTCGTGCGCAGAACAATTGGCCCACGTGGTAGAGAAACACTCGATAAATTGATGCCACGGTTATTATGCGACCTGTCCGCTCACTCTCAGCCAACCAAGGCATTTGATCCTGTATCTAAAGTGTTAGATCAAATCCTAACTCGCACGACTTACCTTGAACTACTTTGTGAAAACCCTGGTGCACGACAGCAGCTTGTTAGTTTGTGCTGCGCCAGTCCTTGGATTGCCCAGCAGCTTGCCAAATTTCCAATGTTGCTCGATGAGCTTATTGATCCCGCTCAATTATATGATACTACGGCTCTGGATGATTACGGCAGTGAACTTAGGCAGTATCTACTTCGAGTACCCGAAGATGATATGGAGCAGCAGATGGAAGCACTGCGACAATTTAAGCTGTCGCAGCAATTGAAGATCGCTGCTGCTGATGTCACAGGCGTTTTACCGGTTATGCAGGTGAGCGATCACCTTACCTTTTTGGCTGAAGCCATTATTGAGCAGGTTGTACAACAAGCTTGGGCGCAGATTTCTGCTCGCCATGGTGTGCCTGACAACCTAAAAGCCAATGAAATGGGTTTTGCGGTTATTGGCTACGGTAAGGCTGGTGGCTTAGAGTTGGGCTACGGCTCAGATCTTGATTTGGTGTTTCTGCATAATGCTAAGCAAGGTGGACAAACTGACGGTGATAGGGCGATTGATGTCGGGCACTTCTACCTAAAGTTGGCGCAACGAATACTGCACTTATTTTCAACTCGCACAATATCGGGTGAGTTGTATGAGGTTGATATGCGTTTACGCCCTTCTGGTGCATCTGGCTTACTGGTGAGTGAAATTGAAAACTTTGGTGATTATCAACGCACTGATGCCTGGACGTGGGAGCATCAAGCCCTAGTGCGTGCCCGCTTTATGTTCGGCGATAATAGTTTGTCGAGTCGCTTTAATGAGTTGCGTTCAGAAGTTTTAGAATCTAACCGTGATAATACCGCGCTGGCTAAAGAGGTGCGCGATATGCGGCTTAAAATGCGCCAGCACTTGCTTAAAGTAAACGAAGGGATGTTCGATCTTAAACAAAGCCCTGGCGGTATTGCTGATATTGAGTTTATCGCGCAGTATCTAGTGCTGGCTAACGCTAGTGAACATCAAGCATTGTCATTTTGGTCTGACAATGTACGGATCTTTGAGCAGTTAGTTGAGTTGGAACTGATCCCAATCGCGAGTGCTCAAGCGTTAACGCAAGCCTATTGTTACCTACGCGATGAAAGCCACAGGTTAACGCTGCAGCAGGTTGAAACGACCTTACCTTTAGCTACCGTGCAGCACCATGCTAATAAGGTTATTGAGATCTATCAGCAGATCCTGCACTAGCTCAGCGTCTTTAATCCATCTATTAGCAAACAGAAATAAGCTTTAGCTTATGTCTGTTTGCTATCTGCAAATTGCTCCGCAAAATAAGACTGTCGCAAGGTTTTTATGTATTCCCACTTAGCATTACGGCGTTAATAGCCATTAAATCAGTTGGTTATTATTTTGGTTCGTTCTATGCATTGCCTAGGTTAACGGTCGATAGACTTATTTAATCTAGGAGGTGTGATATGGACAGCCTTAAGCATGTTTCAACTTACTCAACCTTTAACGACAACTTGACTCATCTGGAGTTATTTAGCGAAGCAGGAGCAGATCAGGCGGCGAGGGAGATAAAGTTTCCAAGACAGTTCCCTATCTCATGGTTACTTCTGCTGTGCTGCCTGCTCTTCGTGAACGAGGTAACAGCAACAGAACAACCTTTAGCCGCGACTCTGCTCAATGTTGAAAGCTCAAAGGTTTTGGTCATTGTAGATAATAGCGTGCAAGATTTAGAGGGTTTATTGCAAAGGTTACAAGGCGATATAGACCTACTTGTGCTTAATGAAACTCAAGAGCCATTCTCGCAGATAAACCAAGCGCTTAGTGATGGGCAAAACTACGTTGGGGTAGTGATGGTTGCTGCAGCTGCCAGTGATGCTATCTACATCGCTGGACGTTGGGTTGATAAACACTATCTGGTACAGCATAAAGACAGTGTTGCCCAGTTTGGTGAAAAATTTACCGCTAGGAGTAACTTAATGCTGTTGACCTCAGATAGGATTGTTAATCCTAAAGGAGATGGCTTTTTAACCTTACTGACTGGACTCACTCAGCTGGAGGTTAGCGCATTCGGTGGGGCTGAACATCATTATCTAGCCTTTAATGACTTCGTCGGTTTTTTCTAATTATAACAGCGATTTAACTTGATACGTTTTGTAGCATATTTTACTTTCCATTAACTAGGATTTTATTAAATTACTGCTACTATGCACATCAATATAACTTGCTGTTGTTTATAGGACTATTTGATGACATACGTTAACGGGGTCAACAGTAATTTGACCAATAACTTAGATGCGTTAGCAAACGTTAAAAGTCGATTATCCGCAGTCAGTACAGATGCTATAGCTAAAGATATCCCCTCTACTTCAACGGCTAAACCAGAGATCGCTGAGTCTTCGGTGACTCTCTCTGAGGCAGCAAAAACCAAACTTGCACAAGAGCAACAAGCAAGTGCAACCACAACCACAGAAAGTGATGAAGGGTCTGATTTAAAATCGTTTACTTTTGGCGCGTTAGGGCTTGATCACCCAGATAAAGTCGAAGAGAAAGAAGACTCTTCTTATACTGCAGGTCAATATGTTAAAGCGGCTGCGACAATTGGCGGCATGATCGCGATGTTTATTTAATGGTTTAGTCATTCACTTAAGACACTTCTTTCAATAAGCTGTATTAGTTTAATTGGTTATCAACTGAAAACACCCGCTTAGTAAGAGGGGAAACTTGGCGATTACTGGGGGCTGTCGCCCCATCATCCTTTTGCTGGTTTCTCGTGTTCGTACTCAGGTATTTATTTTGCAAGAGAGTTGGTGCAGCAAGCGTGGAACAGCATTGGTAAAGTTGCTGAGGCCAAAGCCAAATCGGCTACCACTTATGAGCAGCTCAGCAAGCAACCCAACTTCATATTCATTAAGTGAGTTAGCTTAAATCGCTAATCGCTAACCCTCCTATAAGCTTAATTCTCTTCATTCGATATCTAATATCGTAATTTGCTAAATAATTGAAAGGTAAATCAAACTGGTGTTATGGTAGCTCTTTTAATGTCGAACCTCTTGTTGATTTGATTGCAGGGGAGCTAGTTCCAAGTAAAGGGAGTTTATTTTGAAGCGTTTGATGATTGCAGTATTGATTACAGCATTAGGTTTATTAAGCATTAATGGTGTTCAAGCTGAAGACGATAAAGCGACGATGCAACAAATTGCCCAGCATTATTTTGAGGTGATGGTTGCGTCTCAAGCCCCCGGTGCGACAGAGAAAGAGTTGGAGAATTATTTAGCGTTACTTAGCGACGATGTCGGTCACCAGCATATTCCCTATGAAACCGATGACAGTCGTCACCCTGATGGTAAGCAGAGTATGCGTAAAGGGATGACTTTTTATCTAGGCGCACATAGCGAATATAGCGCAGAACTACTCAATCTTTTTACCTTTAACGATACAGCGATTGCGATTCGCTACACTCATAGTGCTAAAGGGATCCACCCGCAGAGTAATCAGCCAGTTAGTTATACTTCAATTATGATGGAAGTGTTAGAGATTGAAGATGGCAAAGTAGCGATGATCCGTAAATATCATGAGTAAGGGGTCCGCCGAGATGGTTACAGAGCTGAGTTTAACGAGTAGATAAAATAAAGGAGATAGCAATGATTGCGACTGGAGAGTTTTCTATAGAGCTAACCCCTGCTGAAGATGATGCCATTGAAGCGGGTAGAATGTCATTTACTAAGTTGTTTTCTGGTGATATTGCAGGCACGAGTGAAGGGCAGATGTTGAGTAAGCGCACTGCGACTGTCGGATCGGCAGCATACGTCGCCATTGAAACCTTTGTTGGCGCTATTGATGGGCGACAAGGCCAGGTCTCTTTTCACCATACCGGTGTGATGGATAAAGGTGCGGACAGTTTATCTGTGCTGGTGGTGCCCGATTCTGGTACTGCAGAACTTGCCGGGATCTCTGGCTCGATGATGATAAAGATAGAATCTGGTGTTCACCGTTATCATTTTGACTACGAGATTAATCATCAAAAATAGCTGTGAGATGCTTGAAGGAGCAAGCAATTGGCAAAGAGCTGTTTGCTGGGATATATCTTAGTTAACACTATGCCGGTGTCTGCGTTAAAAGAGGCGTTAATCAAGCATATTGAACTCACTCGGACTGAGCTAGGCAGCTTAATATTTGAAGCTAGCCAAGATAGAGGGAATGAAAAGCTGTTTATTTAGCCGCAACCCAACAACACCATCAAGGAGGATATACATGCATTTAGCGCAACTTAATATCGCGAAAGCTAAGTTCGCTATAGAGGCGCCAGAGCTTAGTGATTTTGTTGATAATTTAGATCCAGTTAATCACACTGCAGAGGCTAGTGATGGCTTTGTATGGCGCTTACAAGATGAAGCGGGTGATGCCACTGCTATACAAGCTTTTGAGGATCCAAGTGTAATTATTAACATGTCGACCTGGACCTCGGTTGATGCGCTAAAGAATTTCATGTTCCGTACCCATCATCGTGACTTTTTACGTCGTAAAAAAGAGTGGTTTCATAGTTTGCCTGATGACACTTATGTACTGTGGTGGGTGCCAGTGGGGCATATTCCGAGTATCGATGAGGCGCTGCATAGGCTGCAGCACTTACGAGATAATGGTGACTCTCCTTTTGCCTTTACGTTTAAAGCAAACTTCAGTGCAGCGGAGTCTTTGGGCTTGTAGCAAGCTTAAGCTGTCTAACCAGCGAAGGATGGCTTAATCACTTGAATAGGCCTTTGACTGCATTTGGGTGAGTCGACTTAAGGTTCGCCTAAACTCAAAGCTTAACGCGCCGCCGGTATATAGTGCCTCCATAGGTACATCGGCTTGGATATACAAAGTGACACCTTGATCGTATAGCTCATCGACCAAACTGATGAAGCGTCTGGCAGGATCATCATTAACCGCATAGGACAGCTGTCTCTCGCCGGTTTCTATCGCTACAGCGCCATCTTCGGTGCCACGGGCACGGATCCAGCTTCTCGGCTCACCGCCTAGTACTGGCACCGCAGACAAGATCACCACCTTAAAGCGGCTGGCGATGTCGATATAATCTAATTGTGAACGTGGGCCATCGCATAGGGCATCAAAGTTAAACCAGGCTATATGCTCGTTATATTTGATAGTCTCAATCACCCGCCCATGAACGATGAGTGCTGTTGAAATAGGCACTGATGAATTCAACATTGAGTCAAAGTGCGCTGCAGAGTCACTATGTTGGTGCCTCGCATCGTTAACAAAATAACGTTGTTTGTAAGCAGTATCATGCAGCCTGTGGTCAACTTCACCGCTAAGGTGTAACTGTTGTGTATGCTGGTTTAACTGCTCAATGGTGGCGAGAAAACGTTGTCTTTGCAGGCCGTTCTTATATAACTCATCGATAGGGATATTTGAGGTGGCGACTAAGGTTATCCCTTCACTAAACAATGCTTCAAAAAGTTTACCAAGCAGCATTGCATCGCCAATATCCGATACAAAGAACTCATCAAAACAGAGCACACGGCACTCAGCTGCAATATTTTTAGCAATACGCTGTAGCGGATCTCTATGACCTGACTCGGCGATTAACGCTTTGTGAATACGTGCCATAAAGCGGTGAAAGTGCAACCTTAACCGCGGCAATCCTGCAACACTTTCATAGAAAATGTCCATCAAAAAGGTCTTGCCACGGCCAACATCTCCCCACAAATATAAGCCGTTAATTGCTTTATAGGGCGGCTTATTAGAGTGTGTCGATGTGAGTGCTTGGTACAAACTCTCTAAAGCTTCTAGTGTTTGATATTGGCTTTTATCGTCGACAAAGCCTGATTGACTTAGATGCTGCTTATAGCGCGCCAATGGGCCAGATTTTTGCTGCTCAACGTTTGCAGTAGATTGTTGCAATGGTGCGCTAAAAGATGTCATCGATAATTCGTTTTATTACTCACAATGGCGCGCATTATAACAAGCTAATTTAAAAAGTTTAGTCATTGGCTGACACTTCAATAATTTGCCAACTCGGTAATTTCTGCTGTAGATCCTGACGTATTTTATCTAGATCGCCGCGGATCACGATATAGGGTGTACGACTGAACACATTATTGGCGATAGCTTGCAACTCGTCAGCATTCAACTGAGCAATTTTATCGGCAAACATCTGTTGGTATGCCGGAGAATAACCTGAGGTCAACTGGCGAATCGTATCAACCTCTAGTGCCATTGGGTTATCTTGACGAAGCAGCAGCTTACTGCTGTTATAGGTCTTGATTGCCTTTAGTTCAGCTTGGCTGACAGGGCTGTCGGCCGCGAGTGTAAGATGTTTCAGTACCCCATCAATAAAGGCACCGCTATGCTGTAACTGAGTGCTGCCATAAAACTTAATCGTGCGTGAAAGCGGATTGTCATAGCAGCGACCATAGATGCCATAAGTTAGGCCGCGCACCTCTCGCAAATCGTAATACAGTCGGCCGCTAAAGCTGCGACCTAGCCAGCTGGCTAATAGTTGGCAGTCTTGTGCGCTAGCGCTGCTATCTAAGGTGACTGGTTTTTGATGGGGTGCTGTCGTGCTCGAGTTTCTAGCTAGCGGATAACCGACTCTTATTTGTGTCTGTACGCTACCTGGCGCGTCGATAATATAGAGGTTTTTCTGTTCATTTCCGAGCGCGATATCGGGCTGATTTATTGGGAGAACATCACTGTTATCTGTTGCTGCATTGACTGCTACCGATAATGCTACAGCATCAGACAAGAGAATATTTGGTAAGCTTTTTTCGCCAGTTTCGCCGGAAAGTAGAGCTTGATTGCTCAATACTGCCCAAGATGATTGCGAGAGTATTCTATCTTTAACTGCGTTGAGGCTTGCAAGTGTTAAGTTGTCGGCAAGCTCGCTGTCATTGAGCGCTTGGTTGTAGGTGTGGGTTTCGCCCAAAATGGTTTTTGCCCAAACAGTGTCTATCTCTGCACCGCTAAAGGCGTTGATATGTTTAGCAAGTTTTAACTGACGTTTTACGTTGCTGATATCAATCTCATTAAAGCTATCTGTTTGCCAAAAATCGCTTAATAGCGTGGCGGCTTCAGCAGGCAGTTGATGACAGCTAATACTGATGGCGATACTGTGCAAGGTGGGGCGAAAACGAATGCTATCGGCGCAGCTCAAACTTTGTTTTGCACTTAGCCAGCGACGCTTCTGTTCAAATGCTGCGAGTAAAACATCCATATTAGCAAAAGGCTGTTTGCTGTATGCCACAAGAGTTAGCTTATCAAGGCCTGATTGTGGGTCAGAGAATACAAATAATTTGCTGCCATCAACATAGTTTTGCTGTTCAACGCTATGTGTAAGTTCAAAGTGCATTGCATTAACCACAGGCGCTGCTTGGATGTTGTTGAACTGCGGTAATGTGGTCGATGCGCTATCGGTAAACTTAATGTGAGTTTGTTGGCAACCTAATAGGTACAGACCTAAATAGCCTATCAATGCGATACTTGTCACTCTCATCCGCTGCTTTATCCAATGTCTCATCACATTACACTCTCTTCAAGGCTATCTGCAGCGCCCTTTGGCAGCCACTCAAGAACTGTCTTCGCTGCACGTATATGCCACGGTGGCAGTAGATCCAACCGTACTCGTTTGTGACTAAAGTAGCGCTCACTAACCCGTTGTAGATCGGCAGCAGTAACCGTATTTATTCTTCGCCACTCGCCAGTTAATGGCGCAGCGCTGTCACGTAGCTGAGTCGCTGATAAGGCTCGAGCCATTAGTGAGGGGTTATCTAATCTTGCTAAACGTTTATCGAGCCAGATCTGTTTTAGCTGGCAAAGCTGCTGCGCAGCAATCGGCTTAGTCGTTACCGATGCGATAAGCTGCTCTACATTGTCGGTTAATGTATCAAGTGAGGTACGCGCCCGAGGCACGAGCACCAGATTAGTGACTCCATGATGCTGCATTTGTAGCGGAATAGAATAAGTCAGTAGTTGGTCGGGGTCTTTTAGGCTTGTGCGCTCAATGAGGCTACTTTTATTTTGAAACAGATAAGCCTCTAGCAGTGCGAGTGCTGGTGCATCTTCGGAGCTGGCGCCGGCGGTATGCCAAGCCAGCAATACAGCAGGCCAGGGGCCGCGATCATCGATAATTTCACCATGTACAGCCTTGGCATTAATGTTGAGATCTGCCAACGGCTGACGTTTATCACTCGGCTGTTCCCAGCTGGCAAAGCTATTGTCTATCCAGGTATCGGTCTGCTTAGGAATATTGCCAACTAAACTCAATTGCATGGCATCTGGCCGATAAAAACGCTGATGAAACGCATTGAGCGATGCAGGCGTCGCCGCTTTTACATCGGCAACAGAGCCTATCACCGCATGGCCGTACGGCGTGCCTTCAACTTGAGATAACAAGAACTCCATTGCTTTGCGCACATAAGGTTGGTTATCAATGCTGGTGGCCATCTCCTCAAGCACTGCAGCTTGCTGATTTTTTACCGTGGTTGCAGTGAGGGCGGGGTAGCGGAAGCGATCAGCTTCTAACCACAAACTGAGTTCCAATGCCGGAGCTGGAATCGTGAGGTAATAATTGGTGAAGTCGAAAAAGGTACTGGCGTTGAATTGACCACTCAGCTCGCTCATGGTTTGAGTATAGCTGTCGCCGGGAGCGTTTTTGCTGCCTTTAAACAGCATATGTTCAAACAGGTGGGCATAACCCGTCTGCCCCTTAACTTCATCTCTAGAACCGACATCAAATTGACTAGCAATAGACACCGATGATGAGCCGTCGACAGCCAAAGTTCTCACTTGTAAGCCATTGCTTAATTGGCGATATTGGATCCGCTGCTCAGCTTGATACAAAGGCGCCGCTTGGGCGTTAAGATCGCAACTGCCATTAACGCTGCTCGGCTGTTGAACCTCTGCAGCATAAGCACTGCTGCAGCTAATGCTTACAATACAAATTAGCTTGCTTAAAAAATAGCTGTTTGCCAATGTTCTCAATGTGCTTAATCCTTTTGCAACGTAATAGAACGACATGATTTTTTCTGTTTTGCTTATAGCTACTATCTAGCTGCTATCTAGCTACTATCTAGCTGCTATCTAGCTGCTATCTAGCTGCTATCTAGCTACTATCTAGCTGCTATCTAGCTGCTATCTAGCTACTATCTTGCCTAGCGTTTGTTTAGATTAGCTATTTTATGCCAATACGTTTAGCCAATCGGTGCAAATTACCTGAGTCGAGTGCTAATGCTCTGGCTGTAGCAGCCCAGTTGCCTTGGTTTTCTGTGAGTACCTGCTGTATGTATTGCGACTGAAATGTCGCCGTAGCCTGTTTTAAGGTTTGGTTGCTTGGCAATGCCTTGGCGCCAGATTTAGGTTTGCTCGCAACACTCTGGATTGCTTCTGCTTGAAAGTCAAAATGCTGCGGCGCGATAAGACAACTATCAGATGTTGATTGCGCTCTCGAAAGCACTGCCGCGCGGTGCAGAACATGTTCCAGTTCTCGAATGTTACCAGGCCAGTCGTAACCATTGAGTAGCGCTAAGCTGTGGCTATCGAGTCTTAAGCTTTTCAGGGTTAATTTCTGGCGGCAACGCTCGACAAAGAAACCGCTCAGCAGGGTAATATCGCCATCTCGCTCTCTTAGTGGCGGCACCATAATCGGAAATACACTGAGTCGATGATACAAGTCAGCCCTAAAGCGCCCTGCAAGCACCTCCTGTTTGAGATCTTTATTGGTTGCGGCAATGATCCTTACATCGACCTTAAGGCTCTTATCTGAACCGACTTTTTGTAGATCGCCATACTGTAACACTCGTAATAGTTTGGCTTGCAGCCCTAACGGTAACTCGCCAATTTCATCTAGAAAGAGTGTGCCGTTGTCGGCTTTTTCAAACTTACCACTACGGTGACTTATCGCGCCGGTAAATGCGCCTTTTACATGGCCAAAAAGCTCGCTTTCAGCTACTGATTCAGGCAGTGCGGCGCAGTTCAGATAAACCAACGGCTGCTTAGCACGGTTCGATAGCTGATGTATTGATTGAGCAACCAGCTCTTTACCGGTACCGGTCTCACCTAAAATCAACACATTTAAGTCGGTGCCGGCCACCACATTAAGCTCGTTTTTCAGCGCATTCATGGCAGTCGACTGACCTATCATCTCCACTGGCGCATCGGTGTTAATCCGTGCAACAGCCGTGACCTCTTGAGACTGTACCGCTTGTTTCTCCAGTTTATCGATCATCAAGGCATTACTGAGTGATGCCGCTGCAATCGCGCTTAGGGTGCGCAGTTCATTGTCGCTGAAGGCGTTAAACTGCTGTGGATCGAAACCATCGATGGTGACCGCACCAATAAGATCGCCATTAGCTAATAGCGGCAAGCCAATACAGGCATGCACCACTAAGTGATCGCCTTGATGGGGAATAAGGCCATCGTAAGGGTCGGGCAGTTCGCTGTCAGCGGGAAAACGAACAATATCACCAGCACGAGCGATAGCTTCAAGCCTTGGATGCTCGCTGAGAATAAAGCGCCGTCCAAGCACATCTGGGCTGAGGCCATCGATAGCAAGCGGATTAAATTGCTGACCAGTAAATTGCAGCAGCGCTGCAGCGTCACAGTGCAAGGTTTGTCTTATGGTATCGAGTAAGCGCGAGAAGCGGTCGTGATCAGACAGACCCGCAGTAATATCTAAGGCGATACGAGTAAGATCGGTTTGGCTTAAAGACATAGGTTATATCCATAGCGTCGCTAAGCTGCGAGCTGTTTTGCTAAGTGCGATGTGTGTTTTGTCTTTTTGACATTAAAGCTCAATGTGGGCAGTGTCAAATATACTGTTATACCCGTTCTACCTGAAGATGCAGAATTCAGTGGGAATTTAATGGACTTTAATCACGGCATTGATTGCCACTAATGGTCATTCCCTTGGTTAAATCAATAACACAGAGTAAAGCCCATTAAAACCCATCGTAGAAGGCTTTGTGCCAGCCCACTTCGTTGTTGCACTAACTTAAAAGGGAACAACCATTTCTACGTTAACGCGCCTAGAATTGACCTGGCACAACGCCTCTGAAACGAGCATTTTCAAGTAGAACGGGTATAGATAGAGAATAAAAAAGGGCGCTAGATAACAGCGCCCTTAACCTTATGCTTCTTTTACGGTTTATGCACTTGCTGAAGCTTGGTCATTGTCCAGTTCAGCGGCTTTCTTTTTGCCAAGCGCTTTTTTGATAATGTCGAATAGGAAGTAGCCCATAAACAGACCGCCAAAGCTAAACAATACGTCGCCAGGCATGCGCATCCACACTAAGGTTTCAACCAGTGGGCTATGGATCACCTCTGGTGAGCGAGCAAACCAGTAGCCATTATCGATAACAGCAAAGAACTGCACGATACCCACAGGCAGTAGCGACATAAACACCATTGCCGCTAAGCCAATGTTCATGGTCCAGAAAGCACCTTTTAATAGCTTTTCATTCCACTGCATTTGACCAGTTAGTCCGCGTAAGCAGAACAACATCAGTCCCATGCCTAACATGCCATATACACCCATGAATGCTGCGTGAGCATGAGTTGCTGTGGTGTTTAGACCTTGAATAAAGTACAGCGCAATAGGTGGATTAATTAGGAAGCCTAATATGCCCGCACCCACTAAGTTCCAGAAGGCTGTTGCCACAAAGAACATAATCGCCCATTTGTAACGGATCATCCACGGACTTGCTGCGCGTAGACGGTAGCTTTCAACCGCTTCGAAACCAATCAATGCTAGCGGAACCACTTCAAGTGCAGAGAAAATTGCGCCCCAAGCAATCACTGAGGTTGGTGTGCCGGTAAAGTACAGGTGATGCAAAGTACCAATCAAACCACCTGTTAAGAAGATAACCGTAGCAAATAGCACTGCAGCATTAGCACTGCGAGCACGGATGAGTCCAAGGCGAACCAACATCAAGGCGATCACAGAGGTGGCAAAAGTTTCAAAGAAGCCTTCAACCCACAAGTGAACGACCCACCAACGCCAGTATTCGGCAATTGCGAGGTTAGTGTGTTTACCCATGAATAGGCCTGCACCGTAAAATAGACCAATCGCAACACATGAAGCGTATAGCACCCAAATAACTGGACGCATCTCACCTTTAACTTTTAACGCCGGACGCATGGCTGCGGTAACTAGCGCTAGCCAGATAAGCAGACCAGCAAGTAATAGCACCTGCCACACGCGGCCTAAATCAATATATTCATAACCTTGATGGCCAAATAGGAAGTTCATGTCTAGGTCAAAGTACTGCTGTACGCCTATCCATTCACCGGCCATAGAGCCAAGGACTACAACCACTAGGGCAACCCAGAGTACGTTAACGCCAATGCGCTGAAACTTAGGTTCGTGACCTGACAGTGCAGGTGCAATGTAAAGCCCCGTGCCTAACCATGCTGTGGCAATCCAAAATACTGCCAGCTGGGTGTGCCAGGTTCGGGTGACCGAGTATGGCAAAATCTCTGATAGTGGAATGCCATAAAAGTTTTGCCCTTCGACGGCATAGTGGGCGGTGATCCCACCGAGCAATATCTGCAGTAAAAACAGACCTATTGCGGTGACAAAGTATTTACCTACAGCCTTCTGCGACTTCGTCGGTTTAGTAAAAAACAAAGGATCTTGATCGGCAGGCTTGGGTAAGCTTTCATGTTTGCCGCTGGCATGGTGCCAGACAAGTGCGCCAATACCGGCAATTAGGGTCACAATACTTAAAATAGACCAAACAACGTTGTCAGAGGTTGGCGTGTTACCAATTTGCGGATCAAATGGCCAGTTGTTGGTATAGGTATAGTCGGTATCTGGACGCTCAGTAACAGCAGCCCATGCTCCCCAAAATAGAAAGGCATTAAGTTTTTCACGGCGATCTAAGCTAGGAACGGTTCCCTCTTTCATCGCATACTGTTCGCGTAGCGATGATAGCTTAGGGTCGTCACCGAATAGTGCTATATAGTGCTGTTCTACCTGTTTAATCGCTGCGATACGAGTGGTTGAAAGAGTGATCTCTGTATCGCCATTGGCTTGCTGAACGACTGTATTGCGACGAATATCTTCTCGCAAAGCTTGCTCAAGTCCTGCTTGTTGCTGCGAATCGAGTTGAGCAAAGTCTTTATTAAAGCGCTGCATCGCTGTGATATCTAACCAAGCTTGAGCTTCTTTGTGTAACCAGTCTGCAGTCCAGTCTGGTGCAACGTATGAACCATGACCCCAAATAGACCCTAGTTGATGCCCCCCCATAGAGCGCCAAACTAACTGACCTTGTTCGATATCATCTTTGCTAAACAGTGTTTGTCCTTGGTTATCGACATAAGCCGTCGGGATAGGCGGCTTCTCTCGATAGATCTCACTACCAATACTCAGCAGTACGGTAAATGAAGCAATTAGCACCAGCAGTAGTGCGATTGCAGTTAGTCTTTGTTTGCTCATAAATCCTCTTAGCGCAACGTTATTGTTATTCAGGCGAACCTTGCTAGAGCAGATAATATGCCAATTGTCTATACTATTGATTTATATAGAGTATGTGTTTTTGTTGATAATAAAGCGTTGTCATAAGGACAGTATTTGCAAGTGTCTATATGACAATGCGTGTCTTTTTGACAATGAGTTAATACTTTAACACTGCAGGTGGGGGACTAGACTGGATAAAATCTATACAAACAGTGACTTCAGGTAGTACGGGTATAATACTTTGCTGCTATTGGTTAGCAGCAAAGTGAGCGGTTGCCCGGTGTCAATTTTACAAAGGGCTGTAATGATTACTTATACAATGATGGATCTTCTGGATTAGGACGGGTTTTAAAGCGTCTATGCAGCCACATGTATTGTGATTTATTGCGGCTAATAATCTGTTCAATGATGTGATTGCCGCGCTTAGCATCTTCAATTTCATTCTCACCAGGAAAGTTGTCCAGTGGCGCTTGGATCTCGATATTGTAACCGGTGTCGCTGCTGTTGCGCTCTACAAAAAAGGGCAGCACTTTAGCTTTCCCCAGTTTGGCCAGTGTAGTGGCTCCGGTAATTGTAGCGGCTTCTTCAACGGCAAAAAATGGGATGAATGTGGCACTTGAACGGCCAAAATCTTGATCGGCGGTATACCAGATAACATTAGGCGCTCGTAAGCTTCGCACCATCTGGCGTAGATCTCTTTTCGGTACTAAGGCCTTATTAGATCGTAGTCGCCCTTTTACCTGCAAATATTCCATCACCGGATTGTTGTGCGGACGGTAAACGCCGACACCAGGTTGGAACTGGCCAAAGATCCGTGCGCCCATCTCTAATGGTAAACAGTGAACAGCAAACAAGATCACCCCTTGGCCATTATCGAGTGTCTGCTGCACATGTTGTTGGCCTTTTATGGTCATATGCTGCTGAATTTTTTCATCCGACCACCACCAACCATTAATAGTATCGAAAATGGCTTTACCTGTTTGTTCGAAATTCTCACGCAGCAGAGTTTGTTGTTCGGCATCACTCATTTCGGGAAAACACAGCTGCAAATTACGTTTAGCAGTATTAACGCGTTTGCCAACAATGCCCATTGCCAGTCTGCCAAGCACTGCGCCCATTTTCATTTGAATACGCAAAGGCAATACTTGTGTGAGGCGCATAAGGCCTACACCTAGCCAAAGGAGCCAGTACTTAGGGTGATAAAGATGAGATGAAAACTGGGCTTTTTCTACCACGGAAAACTCGAATACATTGAAAAATTACTCATTATTCTAACGCAATCTCGCCCACATTTACTCAACATCATTAAAAATTAGGTACAATCAGGGTTAAATCTGTGAAAGAACCCCCCATAGTGGCGTTATTTCCTACATTTAAGTGCAGCAAAGTGCAGCAGTCATGTTGCTATTGGTTTGCAGAGGAACTCCCATTGAGCCGATTAAGACCACCATGGCAACCCAATAGCGCAGTACTACAATGGCTATAGCATTGGCTGTGAGTTTACTGCTTTCAAGTGGTTTTCTTTGGGAGGATGTTGCAAGCCAAAAGGCTCTCATCTGCGAACGTGACACACTAGCGACTTGTTTAGAAACACTGCCGCAGTCAGCTAGATTCCAGTTGCCTAACAGCCAATTACTTCAGCTCTCAATGGGCGCACGTGCAGCCATGGTGTTACCGATCCTTCACCGCGAAATTGCCGGAGTCTTGGTGACTGATTTTGATAAACTGCCGCATAAGCGCAGCGTAAACTGGGGCACGGGTCATTACTCGTTAGCGCTTAATCGGCAAGATGAACTGACCTACTGGCATGAGTTGGGTCACCTTGAAGCGATAGCGGCAATGCAAAGCTTAAATCTAGAGATTAACAGCACCTACCAACATGAGTGGTTATCTGATCTTTACCTAGTTTGGCGAGTAGCCAATGAAACGAATAGCCTAGATTTAGCTTGGCAGCAATACCATAGGCGCAATATCGATGTGATAGCCAATACCGAGTTTATGTCCCACTGGAGCGTTCCTATTTTGGCGCAAGTATTACAGCGTTACAGTGTAAAACAGCTGCAATCCTTTGATAGTTTCAATGCCTTTTTAACCGATTTTTGGCCGCTGCTAACAGTACCTAATGATGACAGCATTGCCGAGTTTTCTAGCCTTATACAACGCACCTTTGGCGCAGGCACTGTACAACCTTTACCTGGTTACATGTATTGGCGCAAACCCGATTTAGGCCGTTACCTAGAGCCGACGCTGATTAAGATTATGGGGCAATCAAGTGCAAAGCGCTGGTTAGCAGAGCAAAGCATGCAGCCAGAGTCGTCGAGCGTAGTTCCTCGACTGTAACTGTAAAATCTCGCTTGGTGACTTATTTCTGGATACGATAGATTTAACGTAGCGAGCCTTAAGATCAGTATCGAGCTTAAGTAATTCAGCTGCATTGAGCCTTTGCAAGTCGCCGTGAATATATCCCTATAGGCTCTGCTAAATCATCCCTGATTTAGAAGCTTGCACAGCCCAACTCAGATGAATAACTAGCAAGTGCATTTTAGTCGGTAAGTCATTATTGGACAGGAACGCGTTAGTGCAAAGGGTCTAGGAATGAGTCGTGGAATTAGCAAATGTATGGGTATCAATTAAAGTTTACACTGACCCTGAGGGATCCCCACGAATTTAATAGCTTGCTTGTGGATCCCGAACTAAGCCTTGCAGTGTATTAATGGCCGTTCGCCAATGCGACTTCAGCAGCCTCAACTTCCTGTCTTTGTATGCTCTCAA